>NZ_OY782038.1:0-1200000 GCF_963677575.1 uncultured Draconibacterium sp. | reverse complement strand
GCGGATCGGCTGAACTCAATATCTCGTGTGTTCCATGACATTCGGCACAGTTGGGCGAATTTTTATCGCCCTCTTCAAATGCAATTCCATGAACCCCGTCCATGTATTTGGTCATGGCTTCATCGTGGCAGTCGCCACAATTTACAGGTTGCAACTTATCGGCATGCGGAAATTCTTCTACGTCGGCATCGGTGTGGCACGAAATACATTCGAGATAGCTATGTACTGATTTATCGAGAATACCGGCAGGAATATACCTCGATACTTCCCGGCCATTTACAATGGTAAAAAGTTCCGGGTCGTCGTGACACATGGCACAATCATCGTTGGATTGCGCCATAAGTTTTAATCCGGGCAACAGAAACAACCCGACTATTAAAGATATTTTAACCAGCCCTGAACTTGCTCCGGTGCCTACATCGAACAGATTTTTGGTTAAAGTTTTGCTCAAGTACTTCATGCTAAGCCGTCTTTAATATAATTACTAAATACCTCTTCTCAGCCAACCTTGCGAGCGAACCATGCAATATTTGTGTGCTGCTATTTCTGTTCTGTTTTCTTCCTTCTCCCTACTTCGCTTTATTGTTTATTTATGACTTGCTTTTTTCTTTTGTTCAATTTATACGTGGTGCCACCCATTTACAATACTTCTGAAATTATCAAGAGGCGATTTGCCAATTGATGCAATGTAAAGGTGAATGATCAGGAATATGGAAATAAAGAATCCCATTGCTGAATGCGTTACCGCTGTGATAAGAACACCGCTGATGTTGTATACCTTGTTGAATATCAGTTCGGGAAACATTAATCCAATACCAGAAATTATTACCAACGGAACAATAATGTACATTACTATTAGGTAAGTATATTTTTGCAAAGGATTGAATTTCCGTTTTTCCGAAAGTGGGTATGGAGCTTTCATTCCATGAAACATTCCCCATGCATAATAGTAAGCCTGTTTCATTGGGCGTTTCAGAAAGTTCTTTGGTTTAACAATGTAAAACTTTTTATTCGAGGTTACCATGTTGCCTATTAAAAACAACAGGTAGTTTAAAGTAACGATTACTCCTGCATAATTGTGCACGGTAATGATTAGTTTAAAGCTTATTAGCGATTCTTCAAAACCCGAATTCATACTAATTCCGGTAATGATAAGAAGAATGATACCCAAGGCGTTAATACCATGCCAAATGCGTAACCAAAGCGGGTAGAAATATATTTTGTTCTCTGAGCTCATTGTTATTTCTTTTTGATGATGATTCTAAATATTACGTGGATGATAATTCCTGCAAATGCTGCAAAAAAGATGATCAAGCTAATTGTTTTCAAAATTGGAATTTGGTGTGATCCAATCACGTAATTTTCATTCGAGAGTACTCCAAGTGCAGATCCGTCTTCGGCTCTTTCCTGCAGATTTTGGTATTTGTATAACGACGCTTTTAGCAATGAATTTGCCGAGTGGCATTCGGCACAACGGCGCACTGCCTGATCTTTAGAAAGAATGTTGTGCGAAACCATCAAATCGTCTTCAACAGCGGTATGGCACTCGATACAACGTACATGTTTAAAATGGAGCTCCTGGTTTGGCAGCCAGTCGTGAATCTCAACAACAGCAGATTTAAGATCACCGGATATCAAACTGAATTTTTTCATATCGTTATGACATGATAAACACATGTTATTGCTGTTTTCAACAATCTCAACAATACTGCTACTTGTGCGGGCAGTAGTAGAGTAGTAGTGTTGGTTATGGCATTTTGAACACGTAAAGTTATCTCCAAAACTCTGACGGTGAATACTCTTATTTACTTCTTCGTCTATCTTTTCAAACTCGTATTTTGCAAACGACTCATCGCCGGCGTGGCAATCCAGACATGTCATCATTGGTTCCAGCTTTAACGATGCAGCATGCGGATAGGTCATGTAGTCGAATGAGTGACAATCCGTACAGTCGAAATTTTGATGAACACCTGTATGTAACCTCAAGGTATCAATAATCAGGTACGGATTCATCAGCCGTTTCTCCTCAGTATCCATCATGTCGTTATGGAAGGAATAGGTTTGCTTGGAGTGACACTTTAAACAATCGTGATTTTTTGGATCATCGTAGAACTGTCCGAAGCTTCGTAAGGAAAGCGTAAAAAGCATCAGAACTTGTAATGATATGAAATATTTCATGGATAAATTAGTAAATAAATGTCTCAAATCTTTCAGTACTTTAAAGTAATGAAAAATGGTAATATCGCTTTTACTGATATTACCATCTTCATTTATATAATGTTTTTTGGGTCTAGAACATCCAGATACGTGTTATGGTAAAACCAAAGGCAAGACCTTTGTTTGTCCAGTCTTTTTGGTTATACATCATCATATCCTGAGGAAGAATACCCTGTGCAGTTCCCACATAAATCTGGAACGCGTGAGTGAACGTAAAGAATTCAACACCAATTGCTACGTTTTCCTTAGCATGAGTATCCCAGGTGTATTGCTCTGTAATGTCTTTTATTTTTAGTGGTTTGTCGTAGTTAAAAATAAATGATCCCTGTGGAGAGAATTTAATTTTTCCACTAAGATGAACCCCAATTACATCATGGTCGTAATCCCATCCTACCATATTATAGTGGGTAAAACTTGCACCGGCCTGTAATGTAAATCCTTCACAAAATTTACGGGTAACCATAGCTTGCGAAAAATAAGAAAGCCGGTCGTTAAGGTCAATATAATTCGGCATTGTCTGGCCTTTTGTATCAACAGTTTTTCCGGTTCCTATAATATCGGCATCCCTTCCATCAATGGCTACATTACCAAATAGGGTAAAAGATACAGGCATGCCGCTGGTTTTTTGTTGAAGTACTTTCCACTTTGCATTAAGATCGGTGTACATGAATCTTTTGGTAATACCTGCCCCGATCTGGAAATTTTTTACAGGAACATAATTTAATCCTAACCTTACATTAGAACTCCCATAAATTCCCCACAAGTCGGATTTTCCGTTTTCCATTGAACCGAATTTGTGTTGAATAACAAACTCCAGGGTACGTGCATCAGGAATGTAAGATGTTTGTGCATCGATCAATATTCCGCTGTTAAAGGCGTATACCGGATCAGCTGTCTCTTCCTGGGCAAATGAACTGGAAAAAGTCACTCCTAAAATAATCAGAATCAATATGTATTTTTTCATCATTATCAGTTTAGGTTTTTAATTATTTTGAGCTCCTTGCGTTATCCAGGTAAGTACCAGTGCAGCTTCAGCTGTAGAATATGTCTGTGAATGAGAAGACAAAGGCTTGGTATAAATCAAGCTCGATTCAGGATCTGAAGTATTTACATATCGGTTGCTATTGATCGAATTATACGCATTTGCAGGAGTGAGGTCTGGATTTTGATTTCCGGTGTAATGGCACGTAGTACATTTTGAGTCGAAAATTGGCGCGATTTCCGCAGAAAACGATACATCAGGTGCATCGGGATCTCCCGGATCGATCACTTCTTCTTCAACTATCCAATTGTACGCGCAACCACTCATTATTATCGCTAATACGATCAGTGATAAAAGAGTTTTCAATGTCCTCATGAGTATTGGTTTTTAAAAAGTCGGATATAATTTAAAAAGATATCCGACTTTGTTATTTTTTCAAATTATTGTAAAAACTGTAGAGCTGCTTGCTATAAACCTAAGGCAGCTTCAGCCTGGTTTAGCAATTGTCTTGCGTAACCTGGGTTATGTGCTCCGTGACTCTTATCTTCCCATAAGCACATGTAATTAAAAAATGCATCCCACTGATCTTTAGGTAAAGATGCGTACATTGGATGTACTCCGTCTTCAGCAACATGGATCGCACCAAGGTCTTCTAAAGCAGCTTCAACAGCAGCCATTCTTGTAGCGATATCAGTTTGGATACCTTCAATATCAACTGCATCACCATGGCAGTTATTACACATATCTAGATCAGCAACATAAGAGTGACCACTAGCGCCATCTTCACCATGCATGTGGCAATTAATACAAGTATGGTGAGCTTGTTCGAATGGAGTACCAATTTGAGAACCCATATCAGCAGCAATCATATTAGCCTGAGGTCCGTGGTGTGGTCCGGCATGTGTACTGCTGGTGTAAACGTGAGTCAAAGGAACATCAAAAACGACAGTTAATGTATCTTCGGTAGCATTTAAAGTTTTTGATCCATTAGGTCCTACAGCACCGTGGGCTTGGTAAGCCACAATATCGTCACCAGTGAATGTACGCGTATATGTTTCTGCATCTGATGGATAATAAGAAGCTGGAGTAGATCTGGCTTGGTGACAAGAGGCACAAAGGTTTGAAGCTTCAAAGTTATATGTTTTTCCATCAATTGCAGCTGATGCAACCTCTTCAATACTGTAAAGTGGTGCGCTTATACCTTCTTCCAAACTTCTGTGGTTGTTATGACATGTTGAACACTCAAGCGGAGCACCAACTGCAGGAGCGATTTCAGCGCCAGTTGTAATATAAGTTACGTAACCTTCATCAGAGTGACATTGAGCACAGCCTGTTCTGGTACCAGCATAAGCAAATGAAGTACCAGCTGCATGTGGGTGTTCTGTAAATGCAGCGGTAATGGCATCCATATTGGATTGTGTATGACATACTAAACAGGTTTGATTCCCGTCCATACCATCGGCTCCATCGGTTCCATCAGTTCCGTCGGCACCAGGAAGTCCCATAGGCCCTTCTTTTGTACATGAAGAAAACATGAATGCCAGAATAAAACCCAGCATGAATAATTTTGAGATAGATTTGTAGTTCATAACGTAGTATATTAGGTAATTTATATTTGTTATTACTCTTTGGAATATAAAAGTAGTAGGATAACTATTATGAACTATAGGGGGTAGAGTGATATAACAGAATCGCGAAGTTGATAATAAGCAAGCTTAAAGTTGATGTATATCAATTATCCATTTTCGCTAATTGAAACTAGTGAACTTTCGTCTAATATGCTTATTGTATTTCCCTTGGTATTAATGTAATTGGAGTCTTTAAATTGGTGAAGAATCCGTACAAAGCTTTCTTTTGTCATGTTCGACATCTCTGCTAATTCCTGCCGCGTAAGAGGCACAGAAAATTCATCGGAGTTGAAAATTTCATTCTTTAAATACAGTAAAGTATCGGCTACTCTTCCCGGCATATATTTCTGTGTATGGTCGACCAGTTTTTTTAGCAGGTAATTGTTTTGTTTGGTATGGTTTCGCAGTAATTTAACGGCAAATTCGTTGTTCTTTGCAAAAATGCTGGTTAGGTTGGCAGAGTCAATCATACAACACCTGACTTTAGTAATTGCTGAAACACTAAAATGCTGGAAGTTTCCGTTAAAAAGACCACCGCCGCTGATAAAGTCACCGGCTTTGGCAATGCGAACAATTACGTTTTTACCGTTTGCACTTTCAACATAAAATTTAGCCAGCCCTTCGTTAATACAAATCACCGAAGTTGATGCTGTATTTTGTTTGGTGATCGTCTCACCGATGTTATATACAATTTGTCGTTTTTTGTCAATAAGAAATTCAACTTCTTCCTGGTTGAGGGGTGAAAAGATGTTGTTTTTATGCTCTTTTATACACGATTTGCAACCTCCTCCATGAAGCTTACTGCCATTGTTACAATTTTCGGTACTGTTGTGCGCCATTCTAAAGTTTTGGTATTTAGTTAATTATAGTTATTAGGTTTCTCTTCTCATAATATTTAGCACAATTCTATTTTTGAACCTCAACATAGTAAAATATTTCAATATTTAAAAGTGTAGATTACTTCTAATTTAATTTGAACCAATGTGAAAATTACTAATAAAAAACGGGAATAAATGAAGATGCAATGGAAAAACAGCGCTTGACTTTTCTGTTATCCGGCAGGTTGGAGTTATTTACATATTAATATAAGTACGTGTAGAATTTAAGAATACACGAGGAAAAATGGGGGAGTTATTTAAACTTATTTTAGGTAAGTCGTGTACCGCGGCCGGTTGCAATATTTTCGGGGTTGGTGATCAGGATTTCCTGCACACCTTTTGCTTTTGCCCTGAAACCGTTGTCCAGCTTCGGAATCATTCCTTCGCTGATGGTGCCGTCGGTTTTGTATTCATCAAATAATTTATAGTTGAGATCGTAAATCACCGAAGCTTCATCGTTTGGATCGCGCAAAACACCACGTTTCTCGAAACAATAGAAAAGGTAAACCTTAAAGTAATTCGATAATTCGATGGCTAACTCTGAGGCAATTGTATCAGCATTGGTATTTAGTAACTGGCCTTTTGCGTCGTGAGTTAGTGGCGCAACAACCGGAATAACATTTTCATCGATAAGCATGCGCAGTTCGCGGGCATTTACGTCGTCAACATCGCCAACAAAACCGTAATCAACTTCCTGTATAGGTCGTTTGTGGGCCTTTATTAAACCTAGGTCGGCTCCGGTAAGTCCCACTGCATTCATGTCTCGCGCCTGCAACCCGGCAACTATCTTCTTGTTTACCAAACCGCCGTAAACCATGGTAACTACTTCAAGCATGTCGGCATCGGTAATGCGGCGGCCATCAACCATTTTTGTCTCAATTCCAAGGCGTTTTGCCATTTCAGTGGCAGTTCGGCCTCCTCCATGAACAAGCAATTTGTTTCCTGAGATCTTGCTGAATTGATCGAGTAGAGCATTTAGTGATTCCGGTTCTTCAACTACTTTTCCACCTACTTTTATGATTGTTAGCCTATCCATGATTTTGCTGATTACTTTTTATTTATTGTTTGTTTCGTTTGAAGAACGTCGATTCCGGTTTAAAATTGTTAGTACAAAGTTACGTTAGTGTGCTTAGAGTTTTAGAAAGTTCTCCAATATTTTTGCGCCAATAGTTCCACTTTTTTCCGGGTGAAACTGTGTGGCATAGAAATTATCGCGGTGTAAAGCTGCACTAAACGGAAGAATATAATCGCAGGTGGCAATGGTATGCTCGCTTTTTTCGGCGTAATACGAGTGAACGAAATAAACGTATTCATTTTCCAGGTCGGCCGTAAAAAGGTCGCTTTTCAGGTCTTTTATGGCATTCCATCCCATGTGCGGAACTTTGGTGACAAATTCTTCGCCGGGCTTTGGAATAAAGCGTTTTACCTTCTCATCAAAAATTCCCAGGCATTTGGTATCGTTTTCTTCCGAGTGCGAACACATTAACTGAAGTCCGAGGCAAATTCCCAAAACCGGTTGTTTCAGCGAAATGATCAGTTCATCGAGTTTGTTTTCGCGCAGGTAGGACATTGTTGTGCTGGCCTCGCCAACTCCCGGAAAGATCACTTTGTCTGCATTTCTGATCTTATCGTGATCGGCCGTGATCTCAGCATTCACACCCAATCGGTTCAGTGCATTGTTTACCGACTCAATGTTTCCGGCATTGTATTTTATTATTACAATATTCATGTTGTTCCTGTATTTTATTTTTTCAATAATAAGTCGATAACTTCCACCATTTCATTGAATTCGTCTTTTTTAAAAAGTCGGGTCATATATACGATTTTTCCCGTTTTGTCGACAATCACGTTACGGGTAACACCGGCACCTTTTGCGGCAAAAGTGTAAAAAATGTCAGCTCCCGGATCAAGGGCCAACGGATAAGTAATTTCCATGGTTTCCTTAAAATCTTTTACCTTGTTGAGCGGCTCGTCCATATCAACACCAATCAGTACAAAATCATCGTTGTTTTTGTGTTTTTTCCAGATCTCTTTTTCAATATGTGGCATTTCTTTGCGGCACACCGAACACCAGCTGGCAGTAAATTGCAACATGGTAACTTTGCCTTTTAAATCGGCTGTTGAAACTTTTGTACCGTCGGTGAGTTCCATTGTAACATCGGGCATTTGTTCCCCGATTTTTACGATGTAACCGTAATCGGCTGGTATTTCTTTTTCTGGAATTGTGTTTAGTTGGGCAAATGAAGTCATGGCTAAAAATGTTATGCTGAGGATGGATAGTAGTTTTTTCATAATCTTTTGTTACAGGTTACTTGTTTCAAGTTACTGGTTAATTTTTTTCATTCCTGTGCCTTTCAACATAGTCAATAAATTTATTAAGTTTTCTTCCTAAAAGTTCATAATCTGCTATCAAATCGTTTAAGCCTTTCGATTCAAAATGAAGTTCATTGATCATTGTTAGTTGTGAGTTGGCTTCATCACACGAAGCCTGCGCATAAACCAGAAACCGGATAAAGTCCTGTTTGTACCTGTTTCTGCCATAGCCCTCAACAATATTATCTTTTATACTTTTTGTTGAGTGTCTAACCTGACTTCCTTGTTCATACAGTTCGTAAGCAGGTAAAGTTAAGGTCATTTTATGAACTTTTATAGCTAGTTGATAGGCAGACTGATAAATTTCCAAATCTCTATAACTTTTCATAAGCTTTTATTTTAGTTGATTTTTATGATTGACTAAAACCTGCAACTTGTAACTTGCAACTTTGTTCTTAATTAAACACAACCGTGCGGTTTTTATAAACCAGCACTTTGCGCTGAAGGTGCTTGTAAACGGCTTTTGACAGGACAATCTTTTCCAGATCGCGACCTTTACGAATTAGTTTTTGTACCGTGTCAACATGACTGCAGCGGGTAACGTCTTGTTCAATAATTGGGCCGGCATCAAGATCGGAAGTTACATAATGACTGGTTGCACCAATAATTTTAACTCCACGCGTGTGTGCAGCATGATAAGGTTTTGCGCCCGCAAATGCCGGCAAAAATGAATGGTGAATATTGATCACTTTATTCGGATAATTCTTCACAAAATCTTCCGAAAGAATTTGCATGTAGCGCGCCAGCACCACAAAATCAATGTTATTTTCCTTCAATAATTTTAGCTCTGCAGCCTCTTGTTCGGCTTTGTTCTCTTTATTTATCGGGAAATAGTGGAAATCAATATCGAAACGTTCAGCAACCGGACGCAGTGTTTCGTGATTACTAATAATCATCGGTATCTCCACATCCCACTCACCGGCTGTGTAACGCGCCAAAATATCGAATAAACAATGCGGCATTTTCGATACAAACAGCGCCATTCGCGGAACTGAATTGGAGAAATAGATCTTCCAGTTCATTTGCAGCGGACTGCCAATTAAGGTGTCAAAATACTCACCAATTTTATCTGCAGGAATCGCAAAATTTTCCAGTTCCCATTCTACCCGCATGTAAAATATCTTTTCCTGGCGATCAACATGCTGATCGAGGTAAAGAATATTTCCTTTATTCTTGTTCAGAAATTCAGTTACTGTAGCAAGAATTCCTTGTTTATCAGGACAGTGGATCAAAAGTATTGCGGTGTCCTTTTTTTCGTGTAGTGTTTTTATTGTCTTCATATTGTTTTAACCGCAGAGTAAACAGAGAGTTGCACAGAATACTGCGGAATTTTTTTATAATGTACCTTTAGTTGATGGCAAATCAAAGTTAAATACATCGCGGCGAATGGCCATTTTTATTGATTTTGCCAAGGCTTTAAAAATCGCTTCAATTTTATGGTGTTCGTTAGCACCTTCGGCTTTAATATTCAAATTGCATAAAGCAGCGTCGGAGAACGATTTAAAGAAATGCATAAACATTTCGGTGGGCATGTCGCCAACCATTTCGCGTTTAAATTCGGCATCCCAAACCAACCACGGACGCCCACCAAAGTCAATAGCCGCCATTACCAGACACTCGTCCATTGGCAGGCAAAAACCGTAGCGTTCCATGCCCAGTTTATTGCCAACAGCATTTTTAAATGCTTCACCCAATGCCAAGGCCGTATCTTCAATGGTATGATGTTCGTCGACCTGTAAATCGCCTTTTACCTGTATATCAAGGTCAACGCCACTGTGTCGGCCAATTTGTTCCAGCATATGGTCGAAGAATCCCAACCCGGTCGATATATTGCACACGCCTGAACCATCCAGATTTAGCGAAATTGAAATATTGGTTTCTTTAGTTGTGCGAACCACTTTTGCGGTTCGTTGAGGAGCAGCAACACAAGCGTAAATATCGTCCCAGTCGTCGGAAATTAACGCACAAATATCAGCCAGTCCTTCCTTTTCCAGCTCTTCAACCAGGTCGCCGTTATTAATAAATATACCTTTTGCTCCAAGATTTTTGGCTAGCATTATATCAGTCTTTCTGTCGCCGATAACAAAACTGTTTGCCAAATCGTAATCACCTTCCAAATACTTTGTAAGCATTCCGGTTGCCGGTTTGCGGGTTGTGGAGTTATCCTCTGGAAAGTGACGGTCAATACATATGTCATCAAAAACAACACCTTCGTTTTCAAATGCTTTCAGAATGAAGTTATGTACCGGCCAGAATGTATCCTCCGGAAACGAATCCGTTCCCAATCCATCCTGGTTGGTAACCATCACCAATTCGTAATCCAGGTTTTTTCGGATGTAATGCATATTGCGGAAAACCTTTGGAAGAAACTCCAATTTCTCAAAAGCATCGATTTGCTCATCGGCAGTTTCGTAGTTTAAGGTTCCGTCTCTGTCTATAAATAGTACTTTCTTCATCGTCTTTAAATTAGGTTTTTTAGGGAGCTCAGTAGTTTTTCGTTCTCTTCCGAGCTGCCAATTGTAATGCGTAAACTTTCGTCGCACAAATGTACTTTCGAACGGTCGCGAACAATTATTCCTTCATCAACCAGGTAGTTGTAAATTCCACGTGCATCGTGCATTTTTACTAAAAGGAAGTTGGCATCAGATGGATAAACTTTAACCACAAAAGGAAACTCAACCAGCAGTTTTTCCATTTTTTCGCGCTCGGCAATCAATAGTTTTACCCATTTCTGAACGGTTACTTTTTTATCAAGTAATTCCAGTGCTTTTTCCTGTGTAAGAATATTCAGGTTGTATGGGTACTTAATTTTATTCAGAACACTAATCAATTCTTTACTTGCAAAGGCCATTCCCAAACGAATTCCAGCCATTCCCCATGCTTTCGAAAATGTTTGCAGAATTATCAAGTTGGGGTAGTGCTCCAGTTCTCCTAAAAGGGTTTGGCCGGGAGCAAAATCGATGTATGCTTCGTCGATAATTACCAGCCCTTCAAATTGATTGGACAGTTCCAGCATCGCCTCTTTTTTCAGGCTGTTGCCGGTTGGATTGTTGGGCGAGCATAAAAATATCAGCTTGGTATTTTTGTCGGTTTCGCCAAGCATGTCGTTGATGTTCAACTGAAAATCTTCAGTTAATGAAACTTTCCGAAGTTCAACTCCCGAAATATCGGCGGCTACCTTGTACATTCCGTAAGTTGGGTCAATGGTAACTACGTTGTCCTTACCGGGTTCGCAAAATGCGCGAATCAGCAAATCGATTGGTTCATCGCTACCATTTCCCAAAAAAATATTTTCCGATCCTACTTTTTTTATCACCGCAATTTTCTCTTTTACAATTCGCTGCAAAGGATCGGGGTAGCGGTTGTATGGCTCGTTAAACGGATTTTCGTTTGCATCGAGAAAAACCATTGCGTCCCCACTGTATTCGTCTCGCGCAGAAGAATAGGGCTTCAGGTTTTTTATGTTCTCGCGGAGTAGATTATTTAGTTCCATCTTTTTCGATCTGTTTAAGGCGTAAAGTTACAGCATTTTTGTGCGCTTCAAGCTCTTCGGTGGCTGCCATTTTTTCAATAGCGGGGCCAATTGTTAGGAGTCCTTGTTTATCAATCTCCTGGAATGTTATCTTTTTCAGGAAACTATCCAAATTAACTCCACTGTACGATCGTGCCCAGCCGTTGGTTGGCAATGTGTGATTTGTTCCCGAAGCATAATCGCCTGCACTTTCAGGAGTGAATTCACCCAAAAATACCGAACCAGCGTTGGTGATTTGATCCGCCAGTTGCACATACTTTTTAGTGCTAATGATTAAGTGTTCCGGTGCGTATTCATTGATCAAATCAACTCGCTCTTCATCATCCGAAACGACAATCAAAACACTGTTTGAAAGCGCTTTTTCGGCCAGCTCTTTTCGTGGCAGTTGAGCCAGTTGAGTGTCAACTTCGGCTACTACTTTATTCAACGTATTTTCATTATTGGCAACCAAAACAACCTGGCTGTCGGCACCGTGTTCTGCCTGCGATAATAGATCGGAAGCTACAAAAGCCGGGTTTGATGTTTCGTCGGCAACTACCAGAACTTCTGACGGACCGGCCGGCATATCAATCGAAACTTCGTTCATGCTAACCAACTGCTTGGCTGCCGTCACATATTGATTTCCCGGACCAAATATTTTGTAGGTTTTTGGAACTGTTTCGGTACCGTAAGCCATTGCTCCAATGGCCTGCACACCTCCCAGTTTGTAAATCTGTGTTACGCCCGCAACTTTTGCCGCATATAAAATCGCCGGATGAATTTCTCCATTTTTGTTGGGTGGCGAACAGAGAACAATTTGTTTGCAGCCCGCTATTTTTGCCGGAAGCGCCAACATCAATACGGTTGAAAAAAGTGGTGCAGTTCCACCCGGAATGTATAAACCAACCTTTTCTATAGCTACCGGTTTTTGCCAGCAGATTACGCCAGGTTTGGTTTCCATTTTCCTTACCTCGGGCATTTGGGCGCTGTGAAAAGCCTTAATGTTTTCGGCAGCTAAAGCAATTGCCTCTTTCAAATCCTGACTGATGGAGGCTTCTGCTTTGGCGATTTCTTCCGCTGAAACTTCAAAATTATCGACTTTTACACCGTCGAAACGTTCGGTGTATTCACGAAGTTTTTCGTCACCCTGCTCTCTAATTTCGGTTAATATATTTTGTACGCGACCGTACAACTCCGAAACATCGAAAAGTGGACGTTTTAAAATGTCGGTCCAGGTATTTCTATCCGGATTTATATAAGTCTTCATGAAACTGTTTTTTTTGTTTTAAATCGTAAAGCCAGAATGTTGCCCGAAAATAGCAAAAGTATTCCCAACACGGCGAATACATCCCATCGGTAACCTTCGAAAAAAGTAGAAATTAACAAAGCAATGGCCGGTGTAATAAGCGTAACGTAAATCGATCGGTCGGGGCCAATTTCGCCGAGTAGCTTTAAATACGTGGAAAACGCGACAATCGACCCGAACATTGTGAGATACAATAACGACACCGAATAATTCAGCGAAGCTTCAAAGTTAAGCGGTTTGCCCGTCATTAAAACAACTGCAAACATGGCCAATCCTCCGTACAACATTCCGTAGGCGTTGGCCTGCAGAACCGGCATGTTTTTCTTTTGCTTGTAAGCCGATATAATGTTTCCTAACGAAGCGAAAGTCAATCCTCCCAAACAAAGCAAGAACACGATCCAGTTACTACCGCCTGCATCAAACGTTTTAAGCTCATTCTTAAATAACAGTGCTGTGCCGCCAACACCGAGTACTGCTGCCAGAATTACATCCGGTTTTATTTTCCCTTTCAGCAAAACTGCATTAAAAAATATATTAAAGAATATGATCAAGGAAAATATTACTGCCACTATGCCGCTGGTTAATTTGGTTTCTGCTTCGTATACAAACCAATAATTGATACCGAAAAGACAGAGTCCTAAAAGCAACATCATCAAGTGTTCGCGCAGGGAGAATTTCATTTTTCTTCCCGTAAACACACAAAATAAAATGAGCAGAATGCCGGCTGCCAAAAAACGATAGGCAACCGATAACAGCGGATCAACCGTTCCCAGTTGAAACTTAATCGCATACCAGGTCGATCCCCAGATCAGTGATGGAATAGCAAATAATATGTACTGTCTTGTTGTCATTTATTTTGAATATTATTTAGCATGAGGTAACAATGGTTTTAAGTTTTTGACTCCTAAAAAATCATTTTTTCAATAGGAACAACAAGGATTCCTTCGGCACCGGCTTTTTTCAATTTGCCAATTACTTCCCAGAAATCATCTTCCTCAATTACCGAATGCATCGAGCTCCATCCTTCTTTTGCCAACGGAACCAGTGTTGGTGCTTTCATTCCCGGAAGCAATGCTGTAACTTCTTCAATTTTTTCGTTAGGAACATTCAAAAGAATGTACTTTTTGCCTTCGGCACGCTGTACCGACTCAATTCTGAAAATGAGTTCGTCGAGAATTTCCTGCTTTTCAGCCGAAAGGTTTGGATTGGCAATCAGTACCGCTTCCGATTTCATCACAACCTCAACCTCTTTCAGGCGGTTACTTACCAACGTAGATCCCGAACTTACGATATCGAAAATAGCATCGGCCAAACCAATTCCGGGAGCAATTTCTACCGATCCGGTAATCACATGAATGTCAGCTTTAATGTTGTTCTCGTCTAAAAACTTTTTCAGAATAACGGGGTAAGAGGTAGCAATTTTTTTGCCGTTAAAGAATTCAACACCCGGATAGTCTATCGACTTTGGAATGGCCAGCGACAGGCGGCATTTCGAAAAGCCAAGACGTTTTGCAATGACCACATTCTCATTTTTTTCGGCCATTTCGTTTTCGCCAACAACACCAATATCGGCAACCCCGTCGGCAACGGTTTGCGGAATATCATCGTCGCGCAAAAACAAGGCATCCATTGGGAAGTTTTTAGCTTCCGATACCAATTTACGTCTACCAACGCTCAATCCTATTCCGGCCTCGTTTATCAGCCCCATTGAGTCTTCGTTTAACCTTCCTTTTGTCTGAATAGCAATTTTGAGTTTTTCCATGTCTGTTTATATAAAAAAAGGCCTGCCTTTAATGGCAAGCCTTTATAAATTAATATCGTTGAGTTTGAACAAAACAATTACAGCCTACCCGATGGTTGGTTTTTCCAATGATGGCCGTGATGTATTGTTCTTGCTGTCATATCAGTTATTTTGTTGCAAGTATAATTATAATATTGAATTCAGCAAGCGACTGTGGTGTTAATTTAAAATTAAAGTTAAGAGGAACATTTGTTATGATCTTATGTATGGGGTTGCATTTTTAATTGAAAAAGAAAATCACCATAGTATTTTGTGAATTGCAATCGATTGCATAAGTTTGTGTCAAACTTAAATCAACATGAATAGAACGATTCTTACTCTTCTTGCCACTATTCTGCTATGCGGAACAACGATGGCACAAAAAGCTGGTAATGAAAAGCTTTTTAAAGACAGAACCATTAAAAAAACAATGAAAAAGGCTTTGGACTGGCAATTGGATCATCCAAAACACGAATTGTATGACTGGACCAACGGTGCTTTTTACGCCGGAGTATTTGCAGCTTATGAAACAATCGGTTCGAAAAAAATATGGAAGGCCATGTACGAAATGGGAGAGACCAACGAGTGGAAACCGGGGCCGCGTTTGCATCATGCCGACGACCATGTTATCTGCCAGACGTACATTGATATGTACCGGGTTTCGGGCGAAAAGAAAATGATAGAACCGTTTATATCTACCATGGATGAATTTATGAAAACACCATACGAAGCCGATGGTATTTACCAAAAAACATGGTGGTGGTGCGATGCATTGTTTATGGCGCCTCCGGCATTTGTAAAGCTGGGAATTACCCTCGACGACGACAAATACCTGAAACGTTCGGATAAACTGTGGAAAGAAACTTACGACCTGCTTTGGGATAAAGAATACCATTTATATGCACGCGACATGGGTTACAAGTGGAATGAACCCGGAATAGAAGAAAAGCACGAAGCTAATGGAAAGAAGATTTTCTGGTCGCGTGGAAACGGCTGGGTTATGGGAGGTTTGGTTCGTGTACTTTCAGAATTACCTGAAGATTATCCGAACCGTGATTTTTATATTCAGAATTACAAAGAAGTGGCAGCAAAAATTCTTTCTCTGCAACAGGAAGATGGTTTGTGGCGAGCAAGTTTGCTCGATCCGGAATCATATCCCGGTGGAGAAGCCAGTGGATCAGGTTTTTACTGTTACGCTTTGGCTTGGGGAATCAATAATGGCATTTTAGATAAAGCCACTTATTTGCCGGCAGTTGAAAAAGCATGGGTAGGTTTGAATGGTTTGATTCAGCCCGATGGACATGTAGGTTGGTGTCAGCCAATTGGTGCCGATCCACGAAAAAACTTCGAAGCTGACAGTTGGGAAGTATACGGAACAGGAGCCTTTTTACTGGCTGGCAGCGAGGTGATAAAGCTGTATTAATCTATCGAATTTTAGCCTATAAAAGGCCGCTGCAAAATTGGTTGCAGCGGCCTTTTTACATATCGTAGTGAAACTATTTTACCTTTTTGGCAGTAATCGGAATTTCACCTTCGGGGCTGTTTACAATTCCTTTCATTTCCTCTCCTTCAATGGTAATCTTCAGTGTTACGTAATCGTAATCAACGTATAAACCAAATTTTAACACTCCATCTTCATAAGTTATATCTTTCAGATCAATCTTGTACCCGTCTTCCAGTTTTACGTGACCGGTCAGGTTACCTTCTTTTTCTTCAAATACTAGATTTCCGGCATTGTAACCGTAAGGTGCATTCGGAACTTCATATTTCCATTCTCCAATAACTTCTTTGTTGTTCGAAGAATTGCTTGCATTAACCGTAATGGTTGCAACAAAGAGGACAAAAACAAAAAACATTAATTTTTTCATTGTATAAAAATTTATATGTGATTTTAAATTGCACTTATTTAGTGTGTTACAAAGATTAGTAGCAACATTTGTTTTTGCAAATTAAAGGGACGAAATTCGCTATTTAGGGACGAATTTTTGGTGGCTAGGATAAAACGGTTAAAAGTAGGGGCGAATATTTTTCGGACACCGGAACAGTTGCTTCTGAAGAATGGAGATGAAGATTGAGTTTTTTGTTTTCTTTCTCAACAAAGTCGACATTTTGTGTATTAACCATGAACGAACGATGACAGCGTAAAATCGTTTCAGATCCCAGCTGGCTCTCCATATTTTTCATTGTATTGCGCAAAAGCTTTCGTTGCAATTTTCCTTCCAGCATAAAGTTTACGGTTACATAGTTGTCGGTTGACTCAATGTAAAGAAAGTCCTTACTTCTAACAGAAAACCTAGGTTTGCCTTTTTCATCTGTAAAAGTTAAAAGCTGGTTAGTATCGGTGCCGGAAAGCTGGTTTTTTAGCTGTTCAATCTCTTCGCTGTGCTTTTTATAATAAATCAGAAGAAGCGCAAAAGTGTAGGGAATCAGAATTCCAAGCACGGTATATTTTAACGAAAAAAGGAAATCGTTTATAAAGTTGCCAATAGGATTACCATAAAGGAAAATGTATACCAGGCTGATCAATACAATCTCAATGAGAATCCACAACAAGTAGTATTTTACTTTGAAAGTTTGTTGATGCAGAAATTTTCGAAGCGGAAATTGCGTGAACAGGAGTACCAGCGACGAAACAAAACCATAACTCGAAAGCCGGAGAAATTGAATAATTGGTGAATCGGAGTACCAACGGCCAATATTCCATGGTTTAAATACATTGATGAAGAAAATGCTGAAAACCAGAACAATAATAACAAGAAGATACCTGTCTTTTTTGCGGTCGAGCAAACTGAAACTGTTATTCAAAACTTTTAGGTTCAAAGTCTGGCTGTTTATTTGTCAATATTAAATGTTTGCTTCATAATTTCAAAAAAACATTTTAATTATTCTCTTGTGGTCGATTCCCAAATAATATTTATTGCTTTGTGCTCAAAGGCATGGTATTTGTCGGAATAGAACATAATTAAACATTTACAGAAAGATTAAAGTCGTGAAACATACAATTAATATTCTATTATTCGTATCGCTGTTTTTTACGTCGTGTACCGAGAAACCGGCTGAAAGAAGCGGTTTGCCGGAAATACTACTGAAAAAATCGCAGGATATTTTACCTATTTCAAGTTTTGTTGAAAATTTGGATTATCTGGAGTTAAAAGTAAACGAAGCCCATGTTGAGCTGGGCGACATTTTGGATGTTAAAGAATTAGATGGCGATTTGATCATTCTTCAACGCCGGGCACGCGAGATCAGTTTTATCCGGTTTACACAAAATGGCGATTTTTTAAATACCATTGTGAGTAATAAAGAGGGGAGTGGCAGAATTAAAAATCCATTGGATATTATTACTTACCAGAAAGATTTTGCGGTGTTGGCCGAAGACGGAATTTATATTGTTGGAAAAGACGGAAAATACAAAACCAAACTGGTTGCTGCGAAAATGCCCGGAACAAAATTCTTCGAATCGAAAAATCAGTTTTATGTGGTGAACGATGTGCCCGATTGTGGCTTGTACACTGTGTATTCGCAAAAAGGAAAAGTAAAAAAAGTAGACTTTCCTGAGGAGCGCCTTAAAGATCTGGGACGCTCGAATCTGGCAGCTTCGGGAGTAAAAAATATTTCCTTGGTATCGTCGTACAGCGACACGATTTTTGCTTATAATAAAGCATCTTTTAAACCTGAATATTTAATTAAAAGCGATGGTTATCCTTCGTTTGCCGAGATGTGGCGAAGCACTGGCGACAAGGATAATATTGAGACGCTAAAATATTTACATAACACGCACCACTCGAAAATTAAAACCTACTTCGAAAACAATAATTATATTTTTCTGACTTATTGGCTGGGATCGCATCAAACCACTGCATTAATTAAAAAGAACAGTTGGGAAACCATGTATTTTGCTGCAGCTGTTAATAATATTGACGGAGGAATCTGGGACAATCCAACATTTCTTTCGCAGAATAATGAACTCTATATTCCAATTACGGCCTATAAAGTGAGTGGTCACAAAATTTCGGATAAACGTCATCAGGAATTCGAGAAAGTACAGTTGCATATTGCGGCAACCGACAATCCTGTTTTAATGCGCTGCAAGCTTAAGTAGTTTAATCAAAATAGGGCTCAGTTCTTTCTCCCCGCTTGTATTCATACATCATTTGTATTTGTGCCTCATTGTTTCGGGGAAGTGAAAGTTCCGGCAGTTCATTTTCGTTAAACCAGCCCACATCACAAGTTTCCGATCCCGGAGAAATGCTGTCACTTTCTTTTTCGCAGAGAAGAAAAATCTTGTAGACGTATTCAAAGGCCGGAGGCATGTTTTGTTTTTGCTTGTCCATAATGGCCAGCAGACGTGTTGCTTTTACTTTCAATCCTGCTTCTTCCAAACATTCCTTTTCCGCCACTTCGCCCGGACTGTAGGCAATATCGGTCCAGCCACCGGGCAGCGCCCAGCATTTGTCTACCTTTTCCTGCACCAATAATATTTCATCGTTATCGTTAAAAACGACCGCTCTTACATCTACTTTGGGAGTTCGGTAACCGTTGCGTTCTTCAATAACCGGAACAATTTCTGCAACCGGAAGACGGGTGATTTTCTCCAGCATTTCCAGACAAATGTCTCTTATTTCCTGGTAGCGTTCAATGTCGTATGGTACGTCGTTGTATTCCAGCCCGATTTCTGCAAGTGCATGCAGGCGCTTTATTTTTTCGAAATAGTAGTTGCTCATGTTTTGTTTCTGAATTGTTTTAGTGTGATTGTGGTTGTTGCTCATTTCTATATAAAAAATTACTGCTCTTTTTTAACCAGCATTAGTTTGTTGCCTTCCAGTTCTGAATACCCCTGATCGTAAACAAAGTAGTAAACACGTCCGGTTTTGGTAGTGTAAATATTTGTGAAATAGCTAAAGTGAAAGCCCTGTTTGTCGAGTGTGTTTTTATAAGTAGTTGTTTTTTCCTCCGGATTCAGCCCTTCTAAAATCGAGTGATTGTTTTTCAGAATACGGTTGATTTTTCGCATAAAATTGGTCGATCCGCTGGCTTTTTTATTGTTGTAGGCATTGCGGCAACTATCGTTGCAAAATTTCTGGTCGGCTCGTCCTTTTAACGGTTCTCCACATTCGAGGCAGGTTCGTGTTTCCATAGTTGTTTGTTTTGAAGCTCAGTTCTTTGTTAGCGGCAGTTATTTAATTAAATTATCATTTACGTTTAACGGTAAATTATATGTTGTCGTAGCGGATTGCGGGTGATTGTCTGTCCGGCACGGACTAAGACAATCAGGCGGGAATCCGGGCTACGCATACCACAGAAACCGCTATGCAATATATAAAGTGTTAGCGGTTGTTTTTATTTTTCATCCATTTTAGAATTTTATAAAATCTGTCCTCGAATATGTACCAGGAGTCGCATGGTCTCCCGATTCAAAGTCAAAGGTTACATAATCAATATTTTCAAATTCTGTCAAATTATAAATCACCGAAGCTAAATATGAATCAGCCCCTGCTGTCCCGCATTGTTGAGTCAAGAACTCACTGTCATTAATTTGTACAAATGCGGTATCATTGATACTCTATTTAGTTTAATTTGAATTTTTGGATTTTCTTCGTTTAATCTCTCGATAATTTGTTTTACTGTCTGCGGCTTCAAACTATTTGCTTCCTTCATAAAGAAATTTGATGATACTGTATCAAATTCTACTGACCAATTTTTTTTCACTTCTCTGTTATCTGATTTATCTTCCGTCCAATTGTCAGGGAATAGTGGTTGGTCAATTTTCCATTTCTTGTCTTTTGAAGTCCACATCAAATAGGGACCATCAAATCCTTCAATAAATACCAGTTGATAATCATCGTCATTTAGTTTTTGATACTCTGGTTCTAAAAAGTCGAGATGGTCAATAAATCCAAATTTTTTTAATGTTTCCCAATCCGTTGATTCTGGTAATCCATTTGTTTCTCTGTATGATTCAATCTGGTCAATGATTCTATTTCCCAATTTAATATCGGAATGACGATTTATGGTAAAAGGAAGCTTTATCCATATCAAATACAGAATTATCAAAGCAATTATTCCTAATCCAGATATTTTAAGAATCTTTTTCAAGTTTAACTAATTGTTGTATAGTGCGTTTAAATAACCGCTAACTAGTCGGTATAATATCTCTATTATTTTTTATATACAGGAAGAAGGTTTATAAAATGCTAATATACAAAAATATATCCGTTTGTAAACGTTTGCAAACGTTTATTGTCGACTACAAACGTTTAAAAACCGGATAAGCTTTACAGGCCACTTTACCTTTGTTTCAACAATTGCGTTACGGAGCTCGCATAAGACACAGCTCTACAGTATTAACAAAAAAAATTAACTATCATGAATGCATTAAGAAACAGCGTACGATTGTTAGGTCACCTGGGAGAAGATCCAAAAGTAAGAAGATTAGAGAGTGGAAAAGTTGTTGCCAATTTTAATATCGCAACCAACGAAATTTACCGCGACAGCAACGGGAACAAACAAACCGAAACCACATGGCACCGTTTGGTAGCCTGGGGCAAAAATGCCGAAGTTGCTGAAAAGTACCTGAAAAAAGGAAAAGAAATTGCCATTGAAGGGAAACTGACCAACCGCCAGTGGGAAGATAAAAATGGCGAAAAGCAATATACTACAGAAGTCGTTATAAACTCGTTACTAATGTTGGATAAAGCTGCAAATTAATCATTGCAACAAACCTTGATCCACAAAAAAGCAGTAGTGTACTTCATTGTTATGCTACTGTTTTTTGCTTTGTATAAAGCAAGGTTCAAACACCTGCAATGTCACCTTTTAGAGAATAGGCAATTGCCAGCACGTCTTTTTGTGTTTGCTCGTCGATATTATTCTTTGCCAAAGCTTTCATAATATCGTCGATAACATGCATATATTCACCCTGTCCAATGTTCATCCCTTTGTGCGACGCCAACATATCTTTTCCGGTGTATTCCTGCGGGCCTCCACTTCCTGCAGCTAAAAAATTAATGAGGTGTTGACGCACTTCTGCAAAATGATCCGGATCTTCTTTTAAGGGTAAAAAACGGGCATTTACAGCCGGGTTGGTCATGTGGTTTTCTACAATGTCGTCAACAATCGACGTAATTCCTTCGATGCCTCCAAGTCGTTCGTAAAGGCTTTGTTCTGTTGGTGCTCCCATGTCGTTTTTGATTAAATGTTTCAATACAAGTTAAGGATTAAACAATTAAAAGACAAATAGGTGTTTTTTATGAGGCGGGGCTTTTATCGGTTTTTTGGATTTGTAAATGGCTCTCATCAGCGCCAATAAACTTGTTTGAAAACATATGCATGGATTACCAAATTTGGAAAATGTGATATATTTTTATAATTGGTTGGCAACGCTCATAGTGCCAGACCGAGCTACAGACTATTAACGAAGTGAATATTTGACTAATTAAACCAGAGGATATGGCTATTCAACAAAATGATAGAATTTACCTTGA
This sequence comes from uncultured Draconibacterium sp., assembly GCF_963677575.1. Taxonomy (NCBI): domain Bacteria; kingdom Pseudomonadati; phylum Bacteroidota; class Bacteroidia; order Marinilabiliales; family Prolixibacteraceae; genus Draconibacterium; species uncultured Draconibacterium sp. The sequence continues at coordinate 1,177,841 of NZ_OY782038.1, read as the reverse complement.
CGGGGAGTTATACGAGCTGTTGTCATCGCCTTTAAAGTCTTTTTTTAAAGCGCATACTGATATCCCTTTTTTCAGAGGAAAAATGCCGGAATGCCGGAAAGGTTATATGGCCTCCTGGCGCATCAGAAATAATGTGCTTTTTCTGACAGGCTTTCAGCAGGTGAGTCCCACTGTCGTTATCAATCCCCGAGACGTTCTTTCCAGCCCTAAAATGGTCGCAGATTGGTACAATGGAACACTTCGGATTCCTATCGATTCCGATATTTCGAATCCCGATGGAGACGACGATCCTCAAAAAACGGAGCTTCATATTTATGTGCAGAAAGGTGTTATATACAACCATGAAATTATTCATAAAAAGTGTGTTCCTTCTTTAAATTCAGAAAAGGATCAATCCAAACACTGGATAAGTAGAGGCACGCTGAACTGAATAGTACACTTTGAGATTAGAAATATTCAGGGATTAACTTAAAACCTTTATTCCTAATGAGCGGGAAACGGGGATCGAACCCGCGACCCTCAGCTTGGGAAGCTGATGCTCTACCACTGAGCTACTCCCGCAAAAGTATTGTTATATCATCCGGTAGAATTCTAAGTTCTCAGGATTACCGCAAATCAATCTTCCATTTGATTTGGAAATCAAATTTATACAATTATCAGTTTCGTTATTCTCTTGAGGAAAGATTTACTCGTATTTTATCACTACTGTCCGACTAAAAAGCAATTAAGAAAAAGATTCTTTCGCTTCATTTTATTACGCTCAGAATGACAGAATATTACGATTGAGAGAGCTTCGGGGTGGGGGGTGGTTTACGGCTCTGCCGTAAACCACCCCCCACCCCGAAGCAAAAGCCGCCAAAAACTTGTCATTCCGAGCGAAGCGAGGAATCTGTTCAATGTTAGTCGGACAGTAGTGGTATTTTATATAAATTAATGGAGTAAATAGTCTCAGGAGGTTAATGAGCACAGTGATTCGAAAGTTAAGTGTGTGGGAGAAAGTATTTCACTTAAATTGCAAGGTTGACAGTGCTTTAAAGCTTCCGTTTAAAGACGAAACGATGATGAGTCATATCTTCTTTTGCCTACCGGTTTATAGTTGCCAATTCCTATCCTTTTCAATTTAGAATGCCCACTTAATCCGCGCATAAACAGCCTGGCCGTAATCGCCGTATTCTGTTCCTTCACGTCCAAAGAATAACTGGCCATTCAACATTAATTCCCAGTTATCGCCCAACGAGTAGGTTAAGGCCGGACCAATAAACGATGATCCGTCGCAAGGGTTTAACATGCTTGTAAAGTTTCCCGAAAGCAGAGGTGTAAATGGAAAACTAACTTGCCCAAACAACTGGTATTTTCCCAATGAAAGCATTTTTGCAGAAATATCGGGAGCAAAAAAACTGCGGCCGCCTGCATCGCCTGTTGTTCCGTAGCTGTTGAATAAAGTTCCGAAATGCAGGTAAAAGCTGTTCGGGAAGGTATAATCTGCCGATACTGAGGCTACAAATGTTTCAAAGTTCTCCGTGTCTTCTTTGTCGCGCGGACGGAACCAGGTCGCTTCTCCCCGGAATCCGGCACCTTTGATATCGCCTGCCCAACCGCCACCTAAAACATAGTCTTTACCAACCCAACCACCTAAAAATTGTATGTCGTAATTAAATTTCGAAAACCGGTACATCCCGGCAATGGCAGTTTCATCGTTGTTGTGTCCTATTTTGTAAACCAATTCAGCAGAAGATGTTACACTGGTGTAGTATTGTAACCGAATTCCGTCGGTTCCGGGGCGTTCTTCATAATCAAAATCGAAATATGAAAAGGTGTTAAATACATCGTTGGGATTCCAAACCAGGTTGGTGCCCCAGTTTATGCGTTGTCGGCCCAGTCTTACTTGTAATTTCCCGCTGGTGTAATCAACCCACGCGCGGTCGAGCATGGTGTGTAAAAACCAGTTATCAGAGGAAATTAAAACCGTTCCCAAGTCGAGGTATCCGTTGTTGGCATCTACAAAATCTTCATAATTCGGAAATTCACGAATCATTTGGCCCATGTATATGCGGTTGCGGGCTTCCAGTGCAAAGGTCAGTTTTTCCGACGCATACCACCTAAAATTTAAGCGGTTGTGAATCTCATTCAGAAAAAGGTAATCCAGCGATTTATCTGTTGATATGGGAATCGGTTCAACGGGATGATAATACATGCCTAAATCTTTTACATAGCCGTAAAAAGCGAAGTTGGATTGTGCTTGTATTCCAAAGCTAAAAAGTATTAATGATAGTATGAGTAGAGTTCTTTTCATTCGTTAATAATTGTTTATTTTTTATGGTAACTCATGGAACTCGCATAATCATACTCCTGAGTATAAAAAGGCTTTTTATATGCTCGTTTCATATTTGAATCCTGTTTGATCAGCTATTATTTAATTTCCAAATCCTATGAATATCGAATGATGATCAATGAATTTTGAATGAAGAAGTGCATTTCAACATCGCTTGTTTGTGTTTTTTACAATCGTTAATCGATATTCGTAATTCATCATTTGTTTTCCATTCCACCTGCAAAATCCATTACACACATGGTGTTGTATCGCGGATGTGTGCCGCATGCTACTCCAACGTTTTTAAAATCAGGCTGAAGGAGGTTTGCCCGGTGACCGCGGCTTTTTACACCATCGTCGATTAAAAGAAAAATTACAATCTGCTGTGCCGAAGTATTTCCGTAAGCAATGTTCTCTGCAATGCGAACCTGCCATTTCCCATAACGCTCTATCCGTTCTTTTGAGTTTGAACGATCTTTCCCAATATGTCCTGTTCTTCCGGTTTTGGCCTGGTCTTTTTGGTGATCATTGGCCGCTTTTGTCAGTAACTTGTCGGGATATAAAACCGGAGCCGGAGCCGCATTCTTAAGAGCGCGTACACATTCGCGCAAAGCGCTTATTCCTTCCTTCGTCATAATTGATTGATCGCCCGGATAGTGCAATATTTTTTTGTCGTAATATTGGGCGAGGGGAGCAATATATTTCTGAGCGTACGCCGATGGATTCGACCGGAACAAATTGATTTCGTAAATCACTTCCTTCTCCAACTCCGATAAGTAATTGACATCGGCAGCAGTGTTAAGTGTGCGTTCTTTAGTAGCTTCTTTGGCTGAAACTGTCAGGCTCAAAGCGATTAGAAACAGGACTATCCGGATTTTCACGTTTATGCTTGTTTTAAATGACATCTTTTTAAACAAACAGCATGTTGTTATTTGCTGATGTCGCTGATTATTTTTCCATCCTCGATGGTAACTACACGCCGGGCTTTGTTTACCACCCGCTGGTCGTGTGTTGAAAATATAAACGTTATTTTTTCCTCTTTATTAAGTTGCTCCATAATATCGAGCAGATTTTCGGTGGAGTGCGAATCGAGGTTGGCAGTAGGCTCATCGGCCAATACGAATTTTGGTTTCGATGCCAAAGCCCGTGCTACAGCCACCCGCTGTTGCTGGCCGCCCGACAATTTCGATGGACGGCGGTCCATCATTTCTCCCAATCCAACAGCTTTTAGAAGTTCGCTGGTACGTGCATCGCGGTCTGCTTTTTTCCTGCCCTGCAAGTGCATAATAAATTCCACGTTTTCTTTGGCCGTTAAAACAGGGATCAGGTTGTAAGCCTGAAAAACAAAGCCAATGTTTTGCATCCTGAAATCAGTCAGTTTTCGGGACGATAAATCATTGATTTTAACACCGTCAATTTCTACCGATCCTTCTGTGGCATCATCCAAACCGCCAATGATATTAAGCAAAGTGGTTTTTCCAGAGCCGGATGGACCAACAATGGCGGTAAATTCACCTTCTTCAATCGACATATTTATTCCGTTAACTGCATGTACCGAAACGGAGCTGCCGTTGTAAATTTTGTGCAGGTTTTTGATTTCTATTATTTTCATACTATTGAAATTGTTTATTACTATGGTATAGTATGTAACTCGCAATTGTTTTAATTATCCTTTCGGGTGTAATTATTTTTCATGCTCGTTTCATAACAATGCTTTAATGCCTAAATGCACTAATAACTTAAATTGCATAATTTTTTATTCTAATATTCTATTTCTCCAATATTCCAATCTTCTTTAATCCGTTCTCGTGGCTTCTGCCGGATTTAACTTCAGTGCTTTTCGTGCCGGGTAAATGGCAGAAATCAATCCAGTTAAAACCACCAGCGTAATTAATATTCCTAATGAGTGAGCTGGAAAAACAGTGGCAATTTCGGTTGACATTCCGTATTGTTCCAATCCCTGTGCAAATGCTGATAAGTTAATTGGATGTTTTTCAAAAATTCTCGAAATTCCGATTCCTAACAGAATCCCGACTGCACCACCTGTGAGTGTCAGCATAATAGATTCAAGGATGATCATGTTAAAGATCTTTCGTTTGTTCATTCCAACTGCCATGAGCATTCCAATTTCTTTTACACGTTCAAGAACAGCCATCAGCATGGTGTTGATAATACCAAAACACAATGCAATGAGGATGATTAGCACAAAAATGTACATGTATTGATCCATTGAATCGGTAATAAGCGACATTTCAGGACTCAATTCTTTCCAGGTTTGCACGTCCATGCCGGATGCAGTTTTTTGTACAGCCGGTTTTACCAATGGCGCATAACTGTTGTCTTTTAACAGGATGGCAATTTCATGCACAGCATCGGGTTGAATGCCAATTTGCGAACGCAGGTCGTTGATATTGACAAACAAATGCATTTCATCAAAACCGGTGTTCACTGTTTTGTAAATGCCTGCCACGCGGTATCCTTTAGATGATAAGTCGCCATTAAAATCAACCAGTTGTACATTTATTTTTGTTCCGATTTTTAGACGCAGTTTTTCAGCCAGTTTTTGTCCCACCAAAACCGGTGGCATCCGGCTGGTTTTTTCAAGGTAAGTACCATCAACCAGATGTTTCCAAATATCGGTAACCTGCTTTTCTTTTTCAGGGTCGATTCCCAACATTTTACCGCCGCCCGTTCCGTGTGCAGCCATTATAAAAGGTTCAGCAATCAGTCGGGGAGAGGCAGCTTCCACTGAATCGAGCGCTGCAATTCGTTCGGCCAGTGTAAAGCCATCGGAAATGAAATATTCCGATTCGGTGTTATCCAGAAAATGCGGAGCGTGCACCTGTATGTGCGATAACTCCGACCTGGTAGCCGATTCAATACGCGAATTGTACATGCCATTCATAAATGCCATCATGAATATGCCTGCAAAAAGGCCCAGTGCAATGGCCGCAATCATTACTAAACTGCGGGTTTTGCTTCGCCAAACGTTTCGCCATGCTATTGAAAGTATCATTTTGTTTTATTTAAGCCGGAAGTACGAAGTTGGATGTGCGAAGTATTCCGTTCCAAATCCAAATTGTTGTATTCCTTATTATTACTCATTTTAATATTTCTGATAACTGAGATCTGTGACTGTAAACTAATTAAGCCCGCATTGCTTTTGTTATCTTTAACCGGTTAACATTGGTTATCGGGAAAATCGCTATAAAAATGCTGATGAGGAAAACCACCACAATCTGGTTGTAAAAGAGCGAGGCTTTCATGGAAACGAATATGTACGGTTCCATGCCATAAATTTCGGTAGCTTTTGCCATATCGCCGGTAAGCGGAATAGGATTGTAGAAAAAGTAGAGACAGAAAAAGTAACTGATTATTAATCCTACTGCACAACCAATAAATCCGATAAAAAGTGTTTCGATAAAAACCAGCGAGGATAATTTACGCTTTTGCATTCCGATGGCGTGAGTAACTCCAAATTCACGTTGGCGCTCTTTCACCATCATAATCACTACGCTAAACATGCCAAATGCAATAACCAGGTAAAGTATACCCAGCATGATAATTCCACCGCCACGGTCACTTTGAATTATCTGTAATAATTCAGGCGTCATTTCTGTCCATGTCATTACAGTGTTTTGTTCCGGCAGAATTTGCTCGATTTCTTTTTTTATATGATTTACACTGTAGTGATCATCGGTCATTACAACCAGCGATGTTGATAAACCATAAGCCGAATAAAACTCGCGGGCGGTTTCAATGTCCATATAAACAAGCCGTTTGTTAAACTCGGCATTCGGGTGTTTTATAATTCCTTTAATCGGGAACAAACCACTTGCACTAATCCCGTGATAACCCTGCGAGATCATTACCAGTGTATCGCCAACATCCAGTTCCAGATATTTGGCCAAGCCGCTGCTGAGCACCACTTCTTTATCACCTGATCTTATAAATTCTCCCGACTGCATCTTTTTCGAGAGGTTTGTGATCTGGTCCTCGGCTTCGGGTTCAATTCCCATCACCATTGCCGGTTTGCTTTTCATCTGGTCGGCAGCCAAAGAGAATGATTCCAGACGGTTGGAAACCAGTGAAACATCTTTTATACTTTTAATCTGTTTTTGCACTTCAGAATCTACTTCAAAACTGTTGTCAAGTGTGCGTTCGTCCCAGTAAGCCGTGTCCTGCACCTGCAAATAACCGGTGTAAAATTTTACCGAATTATCGATCATACTATCGTACGAACCTTCCTGCATTGCCCGCATATACGAAGCCAGTAACACACTGAACACAATAGACGATATGGCAATAATGGTTCGGCGTTTGTTCCGCCAGAGGTTCCGCCAGGCGAGTTTTATGTTTGTTTTCATTTGTAAATGCTTTATTGCGTTAATGCAGAAATGCTTAAATGTTCGTTTTTTGTGACACCTGATTTGAATAGATACTATTTACCATTGATGTTTTTGTAGGTTGTATCCTTTGCTTTTGTCATGATCTTCGAAATCTCAATAGCCTCTTTTGTTAACCGGTCAAGCTCTTTTGTATCATTAGATAAGTTTGCTTCTTCAATAACTTCAAGCCAGTAAATTGATTCGTCTGATTCTTCAACTACAATGCACATTTTGCTAAAGAATTCTGATTTGGAACGTCCCCGGCAAGCTGCCCGGTAATTGGCTCCTGTGGATGTGGCTGATTTAATAAGTTGATAGGTAATTACAGAACTGGCTTTAGAACTCTTCAGGGTTTCGCAGAAAAGAATTACATCCACAGCAAACTTTTTCGTTCGTTGTTTCATCTCTTCAATAAATTTTTCCTTAGTATTCATAGCATTATTTTATTGGTTGACTTATAATTTAAGCATTCAATCATTTCCGCATTCAATCATTGTCATCTGATCCTCTTCATATTCTGCTGCGAGAAAAAGCTCTCTTTCAGATCGACATCGAACTCAATTTTATCAAAGATCATAACCGTTTTGTTGCCTTCTTCATCGGCCGGAATCATTTCAAGGCGTGTAGGCATTTCGCGGTCGTCCATCATTTTTACGTCGGTGAGAATTTCTGTATTTACCAGGTAGCCATCTTCATCATAAAACTCAGCTTTTAGCCAGTGCAGTTCTTCTTTCGAAATCCACATAATTACTTTTCCCCAAACTACAGGCGCATCTTCGTGTGGTATCAATTCAATTTTATAGCAGGTATAACCGTCAACTTCTTCCTCGCCAAGTAGTTTGTTCGAATAGTCTTTTGCCATTTGCGATTCTTTAACCAGGTCGTCGTTGGTAAAGTCCGATCCCATCCACGATTGCATCATCATTGATGGCGGAATTTTTATCATCCGTTCGATGTTGGGCACCCAGTTCCACATTTCTTTGTCGCGTTTCAGAAAAACCTGGCCTTTTTCTTTGGCCGGCGCAGTAATATATATAAGTGAATAGTCGTTGCCCATCGTCCAGTTTTTCATCGATACGGTTCGGCTCCAACCCGGGCGTTCAATTATCATAGTCATTTCGCCACGACTGGATTCTCCTCTGAATTTTTCGTCGGCTTGTTTTATAATCGCAGTCATATCCTGGGCAAATACAGCAAGGCCCAGAAGCATAAAAGTTAGTGTAAGTTGTATGTGTTTCATTTTGGTAATTATTGATTGTTAACGATTTTAAACGATGCAGCAATTACGGCCTCTTCCAGTTTCTCCATAGGGAAAACATCGGGGGCGGCAACACAATATAAAAATGCACCTTCTATTAACGAGGCGATAGCCATCAGGTCGCTTTCGGGATTTTTACTTCCCTGGGCTTTTATAAATCCATAAAACAGGTTGAAAATAGGGCCGGCCTTTTCTTCGTAGGTTTTGGCAAAAGTTTGTGAGATTTGCGGTTGTAGCAACAGCGAGAAAAACAACTTCCAGTGTTGTATGTTTTCGCGTAGCAGTTTAAAATTTTGTCGGATAAAGTATATAAATTCTTCCTGAGTGAGTATGCCGTCATGGTTAATATCAAGGTTGTCGTAAATCTCATTAAAACCATGCTCCATCAGTTCATCGAGAATCTCTTTTTTACTTTTGAAATAGTTGTATGTTAAGCCTTTCGATATTTTTGCTTTGGCTGCAATCTGGCTTATGGAAGTGGCGTGATAGCCATTTTCTGCAAATAATCCAAGTGCAGTTTCCATAATCAGGTGTTTCTTTTGTTTTCTGATATCATCAAATTGTTCCGGACTTCTTGGCATCTTTTTTATTTATTGATTGAACGGTCGGTCAAAGGTAAATGTTGTATTTTGAAATTCCAAGAAAAAATTGGATTAATTGACCGGGTGGTCATTCTAAATATGGAATAATAGACGAAATAGTTCAAATTAGAAGTTTGTGTTTGAAAATTAACAGGAAATAACTAAACAATTTTGTCATTGCACCAATAGTTGCAAGCAAATGTAAAATAACTTGCTTTCTTTGCGCCCAATTGTTTAAACATAACCGGGGCGTAATTAACCCCGATTTGATATAAATTAAGTAAATGAAGATATTTGAAGGACATTCTTTTCATATACCCGTTCTGGGTGTAGGATATTCAATGGACACTCCTGCTAACGTTGCTCCTTTTGGTATTTCGTCGGTGATTTCGTTGGTTGACGATGCACTGATGGAAAGTATTCGCGAATTTTACTGTAAAAAGTTTGATTTGCCGTTTACAGCCATCTCGAGAAAGGCTGACGATTGCAGGGCAAAACGTATAACATCGTACCTGAATACCATGGAAGAAGTGGTTAATAAAAAGGTGGATGGATTAAAAGCTTCTTTGTCGAATGTTGGAAGCGAATTGGAGAAATATTACGATATGCTTCCCGAGGCGTCGGAGCTGAAGGCAAAATTCAGCAACCTTGGATTTAAGAAATCGGTTACTGAAGAGCTAAAGAAATGGGTGAATGAAAAATTGCCGGTGGGATCGATTGATGTAAACATTATGACCAAGCTTGATCAGGTTAACAAAAAAAATGGTGAAGAACTTCCCATCGAGTATAACGATGCACATGCGGCATTGCGTGGTTTTGCCAACAGTAACCTGAGTTCGTCGCTGGTACTTTCTGCCGGAATGAGCCCGCGTTTGTACAGCTACATCGAAAATTTCAAGGACTTCTTTCCCGATATTACAGGATCGATTAAGAAAAAAATTATCCTTAAAGTCAGCGATTTTCGTTCGGCACTGGTACAGGGCAAAATGTTGGCTGCAAAAGGACTGTGGGTTTCGGAATACCGTATTGAATCGGGTGTAAACTGTGGTGGACACGCTTTCCCAACAAACGGTGTTTTGTTTGGGCCAATTCTTGACGAATTCAGGCTGAACCGCCAGAAGTTATTCGATACCTGTGTTGAGATTTATAAAACAGCTTTGCAGAAAAAAGAGCTTTCGCAACCGGCAGAAGAACCGGGAATGAAAATTACGGCACAAGGCGGTGTTGGGAATACTGAAGAACATAACCTGCTGCTTGAGCATTACAATATGGACAGCGTTGGCTGGGGATCACCTTTTTTATTGGTGCCCGAGGTGATCAGCATTGATACCGAAACCATGGAGCTGTTGGCAAAAGGCAAGGAGAAAGATTATTTCTACAGTGGTTTGTCGCCGCTGGGGGTTCCGTTTAACAGCATTAAATGGGCATCGATGAGCAAACTGCGCCTGGCAATGGCTGCCGAAGGAAAAGCAGGGATGCCCTGTTCGAAAGGATTTTTGAGGTATAATACCGAATACACCGAAAAACCAATTTGTACCTCGTCGCGCCAGTACCAAAGTAAAAAGTTAAAGGAACTGGAAGAAATGAATTTGCCGGAAGAAGAATACAAGAAAGCATACGATAAAATTATTGAACCGGAGTGTTTGTGCATCGGGCTTGGAATTTCTATGCTGCAATCGAAAGGTATTGCTGTTAAGGAAAATGAGAAAGTAACCGTGTGTCCGGGACCCAACCTGGCCTATTTCTCAAAAATCTCTTCGCTGAAAGAGATGGTTGATCATATTTACGGGCGTATCAATTTGTTGGATAAAGGTTATCGTCCACACATGTTTTTGAAGGAGCTGGGGATGTACCTCGATATTTTTAAAGAACGAATGGAAGCTTTTCAAAAGAATACAGATGACGTGAAAGAAAAGCGTAACCTGGTAAAATTCAAAAAGAATTTAATGGACGGAATCGACTATTATAAAAACCTTTTTGAAGAGAAGAAAAAGGATGTTGTTCTGGAATTGGAAAAGCTGGTTCAGAAATATTCAGTTCTGAACGTGGATTTGTAATTGTTTTCACATTACAATATAAAAGCGGGATTCATTGGTTTGGGTTCCGCTTTTTTTGTATTCCGGCTTGAAACACCCGAAGGTCGTAAAGACTCTTCGGGGTTAGGACAAACCTTTCGAAGTCTGGCAGACCCGAAAGTGTTTTAAAAGTTGGCATAAAAAAACTCCCACCGAAGCGGGAGTACAGGAATTTTTTTCCTTCGGCATATAGCCTTATTGTGATAAGATGTAAAATTGAATTCTTATGTTATTGAACAGATGTTTTTATAAATACAATGCTAATATAAAACAATCTTATTCATATTTTTTATATTTAACAACATAATTCTTGAATAATACCGATTAGAAATCAAATTGAGCCTTTGGTTCATATATTCCCAAAGTCATTTTGCTTAAGTATCGGCATTAACTCCCGAAAATTTTCGGGACAAGCTATTGTAATTTCACAGTTTCGCTTAAGGCTCACTCTGAAATACAATTGGTATAACCTGTAAAAACGCATTCAAAATGGCAAAAATTTTATGATTAGATCTCGGAACAAACAGTGTTGGTTGGGCAGTTGTAGAAAAAGAAAGAAGAGAGGACTTTAAACTCCGGGAAAAAGGTGTGCGTATTTTTCAGGAAGGAGTGAAAATAGAGAAAGGAGTAGAAGGCTCGAAAGCTGCTGAGCGCACAGCCTTTAGAAGTGCGCGTAGAATAAAATACCGGCGAAAAGTTCGTAAGGTAAATACTTTAAAAGTTTTATCAGATTACGGTTATTGTCCTGAGCTGGATAAAGAAGAATTAAAGAATTGGCTTTATAAAAAGATATATCCACAAAATGAATTATTTAAAAACTGGTGGAAAACAGATGATAAGGCAAATAAGAACCCGTATTATTTTCGAAATCTTGCGATTACTGAAAAACTGGATTTATCAGAAGAAGAAAACCGCTTTGCCATTGGCCGTGCATTTTATCATATGGCCCAGCGGCGTGGATTCCTGAGTAACCGGCTTGAAGGAACAAAAGAGAGTGAGGGGGCCGTAAAAAAATCAATAGCTGAAATTAGTAAGGCTAAAGGCAATAAAACCCTGGGACAGTATTTCTATGAAAAATACCACAAAGGCGAAAAAATAAGAGATACTTACACACATAGAAATGAGCATTACTTGGAAGAATTTGAACGAATTTCTGCATTCCAGGAGCTTCCTGCCGATTTTGTTGAAAAGCTGCGTAAAGCGATTTTCTACCAACGTCCGTTAAAATCGCAAAAAGGATTGATTGGGAAATGTGTTTTCGAACCAAACAAACCTCGTTGTGCCGTATCGCGTCCTGAATTTGAGGAATACCGGATGTTGTGTTTCCTGAATAATATTAAGATGAAAACGCCTGACGATGAAAAGTTACGTTTCCTTACTGCCGCAGAAAAGGAAAAAGTAATGCCTCAGTTTTATCGTAAAAGCAAAGAACATTTTGATTTTGAAGACTTAGCCAAACAGCTGGCACCTAAAAACCAATACAAGTATTTTAAGGCCCGCGATATTAATCCTGAAGACTGGTTGTTAAACTTTAGTATGAAAACGACTGTAAGTGGCTGCCCTGTTTCTGCACGGTTAAAAGATTTATTTGGCGACAATTTTATGGATATCCGGCAGGAATATACCCGTGAAAGCGATGGTGCAAAAGCTTTTATCGATATTAACGATGTTTGGCATGTATTGTATTCGTTTGACTCGGAAGAAAAACTTGCCGGTTTTGCCCGTAAACGTCTTGGTTTTAATGAAGATGAGGTTAAAGAGTTTTTAAAAATAAAGCTAAAACAAGATTACGCGTCGTTAAGCCTGAAAGCAATTCGGAAAATATTGCCATACCTGAGAAAAGGGCTGATATACTCTCATGCAGTATTTCTGGCAAATATGGAGGAAATAATTCCGGCAGAAATTTGGAAGAATAAAGCTAACCGGGATTATATACGCGATGAAATAAAGCTCTTAATCGACACCCAAAATGAAGAAAAACAAATAATTGACATTGTAAATGGTAGTATTAAAAATGCCCGGAATGATGAAAACAGCTTTGTTTGGAGTAACGAGGCTGAAGAATTATTTCGCAATGGTTTAAAGAAGAAAATAAACGCCCATTTTGGCCCAAAGCGCTATGCCGGATTTGAGGAAGAGAAAAAAGCAAGAATTGAAACAAAAGCATTTGATTTACTGAAAAAGCAAATGCAAAAAAATATGGGGCGGGGCGAATTTGCCAAAGTGCATCGGATAGACGACAGGGTATTAACTTTTATTACCGATAATTTTGAGGTTGACGGAGAAAATTTGTCGAAAATTTATCATCCTTCAGCTATTGATGTTTATAAACCACCGGTAAAAGGCAAAGACGGACGCTACTATTTGGGAAGCCCAATGGTTTCATCCATTCGGAACCCGATGGCCATGCGCGCCATGCACCAATTGCGAAAAGTGATTAACGAGCTGATAAAAGAAGATATAATTGATGCGAATACCCGGATTCATATCGAAATGTCGAGGGGCTTGTTAAATGCCAATGAACGCAAAGCTACCCAGAACTGGCAACGCGAAAATGAAGCCCGCAGAAAAGAATATGCAGCAAAAATAAAAGAGTTCCTGGATGGGGGAGAACCATCGGAAGAAGAAATACTGAAGTATCAGCTTTGGGAAGAGCAACGGCACAAATGTCTTTACACCGGGCAGGAAATTCGTATAAGTGATTTCCTGGGGGCCAATCCTCGCTTTGATATTGAGCATACCATTCCGCGAAGTGTGTCGTTCGATAATTCGCAAGCCAATAAAACACTCTGCGAAAATGCATTTAACCGCTCAGTGAAAAGAAATAAAATTCCATCACAGTTAGCAAATCATGCTGAAATTCTGGAACGGATTGAGTTCTGGAAAGAGAAATATGAAGAGTTGGATAAACAGATAAATATTGCAGTAAGGCAGTCGAGGGGAGCACAAGATAAGGACTCGAAAGACCGGGCCATTCAGAAACGGCATAAATTAGCTTACGAACGTAATTACTGGCGCGATAAATACCAGCGTTTTACGATGGAAGATGTGCCGGAAGGTTTTAAAAACAGCCAATTGGTAGATACCGGAATAATTACCAAGTATTCGCGAATGTATCTTAAAACCTATTTCGATAAAGTGTATACCGTAAAAGGCAATACCGTTGCCGATTTTAGGAGATTATGGGGAATTCAGGACGAGTACGAAAAGAAAGAACGTGTTAACCATATACACCACTGTATTGATGCGGTTGCCATTGCCTGTATTACAAAAGAGCAGTACGAGAACCTGGCAAAATTTTATCATGATTGGGAAGATTTGCATGTTCAGGGAGTTGACCATTTACCACCGGTAGAGAAACCCTGGGCAACATTTACAGAAGAGGTAAAAGCCATTGAGAAAGAAGTACTGGTTTCGCATTATACGCCCGATGTTCTTCCGAAACAGAGTAAAAAGAAATTACGGAAACGTGGTAAGATTCAGTACAATAAACAAGGAGAGCCCATATATCAGAATGGAGATACTGTTCGCGGAAGTTTGCATAAAGAGACAAACTACGGGGCAATAAAAAGACCAGTGTTGAATAAACAAGGAGAACTGGAAGATAAATTGGTTTATGCTGCTAGAAAACCAGTTGATTCGCTAACTTCTGCAGATGTTAAGAATATTGTAGATGATGCAATCCGTAAAATAATAGAGAAGGGGAAGAAAGAAGAAGTTCGGTTAAAAAAAGAATTGGCAACAGCAGAAAAGAAGCTTAAAGATGCAGAGGAACAGGAAGAAATTACCAATGCTCAGATTTTGATTGATAGCCTGAAGGAGCAAATATCTCGTTTATATATGATTGAAAACAAGGATGGTAGTTTTACTCCTGTAAAAAAAGTACGTTGTGTTGCTCCGATGGTCACAAATCCGCTTGAAAATTTTAAGAAACACCGCGATTTGTCTGACAAAGAGTATAAACAACAGTATAATGTTGCTAACGATGGAAATTATGGAATGGCAATTTATGAGGGATTGGATAAACGGGGAAATTTAAAGCGGGATTTCGTAATTATTAATAATTTAAATGCAGGGAAGTTTTTTATTGGAAAGAGTAAGGAAAATCCAATACCTGAACTTCATCCAAAAACAAAATATCCGTTTAAATATCTTCTAAAAGCAGGTATGATGTTTCTGCTGTATAAAGAGAGTAAAGACAAATTACCATTTCATAAAAATGAGGAGTTGAGTAAGCATTTGTATAAGCTTGTAAAAATGGATCGAAATGGGAGACTGTTTTTTAGACCACATATAGAAGCTCGTCCAGCAGGGGAATTAAAGGAAGAGTATAATTATGAGGCTAATCATTACATCGAACAACTTTGTTTACGTGTTAGTAAGTTTAATGCTCTTGTCGAAGGCATCGACTTTAAGATATCTCCAATTGGAAAAATAACTAAATTATAACACCAACCCTTTAAGGTCTCCAAATCCTTGAAGGATTACAAACCAAAAAAAATGTAATAAAAAGTAAAAGTTATAGCTGTTAAACACCCGAAGGTTTATAAAACACTTCGGGGGCAGGAGCAAACCTTTCGGAGTCTAATAGACCCGAAAGCGTTTAAAATAAATCACAAAAACAACACATCATGTTAAAAACCAAAAAGAAACAGTCAAAAACCATCCGGCTTTCACTCCAACCATCCGGAAATGCCAAAAACCATCCGGAAATGGCTACCAACCACACGGGAAAGCTATAACACCGCCCGGAAACACAAAAAACGGCCCGGAAATGCCAAAAACCGGGCGGAAATGCCTCACAACGGCGTTAAGTCTCATTTCCGCCGCGTATTTTTCATTTCCGCCGGAATTCAGCTAAAAGAAAACATAAATCACGCGGCAAAATATTGTTTAACGACCCTGAACAGCCGAAGAACTGATTAGTATTAGTTAATTTCTTTCCTGCTAACAGTTTTTCTCCTTGTTCGCCCTTAAGCTGCCAATAGTGCAGAATACGATGTTAATTTTTCAAAAAAAATCAAAACCTTTTATTATGAACACGTCTGATTTGACGATTGAAGAAATTATTTATGAATCGGGATTACGCATTAACAACAGTTTAAGCGATGCAAAAGTGTTAAATGCGGTATCTCCGTTAGGCTATACTGAAGCCAAACTCAATGAAGGGGCAACCCTGATTAATGCTGCTAACGACCTTGTTGAAACCCAGAAAAGGGAATACGGCGAGGTTGATGCGGCACAGGAAGCGTACGAAATGCAGCGGAAGAAAGCGCACAAAAGTTATATGGTAATTCTGGCCATTTGTAAAATTGCGTTTAAAAACGATGTAAAAGCAATTTCAACCCTCGATTTAACCGGGAGACGGGCAACAACTTTAAGTGGCTGGTTAAAACAAACCCGGAATTTTTATCACGCCATTTTGGCAAACGAGGAGTGGAAAACCGCTTTGGCTAATTATGGTCAAACCGAGGATATATTAACCGGACAATTGGCTGCCATTGACGCTGTTGCCGAAGCATCGGAAGCCACGAAAAAAGAAATGGGCGATGCCCAGAATGCCACCCAGGAACGCGACGAAAAAATAGAGGAACTTGTCGATTGGGTGTCCGATTACGAGGTAATTGCCCGCATTGCCCTGGCCGATAAACCCCAACTGCTCGAAAAACTGGGCATTGTGGTGAAAGGGTAAATGGAAAGTATTCTTTGACTCCCGAAGGCCTGGAAGATACTTCGGGAGTCTACCTGTTTTTATAATCCTTTAATCAAACCTTTCGGAGTCTGACAGACCCGAAAGCGTTTAAAACAAATAGTAATGAAAACCACTCCGCTCGAATACGGAAATTTCTATCACATCTACAATCGTGGAATTAACGGTTGTAACCTGTTTCGCGAAAACGAAAACTACGAATATTTTCTGCACCTGTACGACAAATATATCTCGTTGGTAGCCGATACATTTGCGTGGGTGCTGATGCGGAACCATTTTCATTTGCTGGTACGGATAAAAAAAGAGGATGAAATTTCGTACATGCCGACACCCGAAGGTCTTAAAGACACTTCGGGGTCAGTAAAAAACCTTTCGGCGTCTGCCAGACCCGAAAGTGTTTCAAAAAAGTATAAGCCAACAAACCAGTTTTCACATCTTTTTAACGCCTATACCAAAGCCATAAACAAACGTTACCATCGTACCGGCAGCCTGTTCGAACATCCCTTCAGAAGAATAAAAGTTGAATCTGATGCGCATTTAAAGTACCTGGTTTACTATATCCATCATAATCCAATCCATCATGAATTTTGTGAACATTTCCTCGATTATCCGTGGAGTTCGTACCTAACCATATTGTCGCCTAAAAGAACAAAGCTGAAAAGAGCGGAGGTCTTGGAATGGTATCGTGATAAAAATAATTTTTTAAGCTTCCATTCGTCGGAAGAAACTAAACGATTTAATGAACTGAATATTGATTTTGTGGGGGATGAATGAGATAAAACACCCGAAGGTCTTTAAGACTCTTCGGGGTTAGAGAAAAACCTTTCGGAGCCTAAAAGACCCGAAAGTGTTTAAAAATAAAAACCAAAACTTATAAAACCATGATAAAACGTACACTATTCATTTCAAACCCCTATTACCTGTCGTTAAAAAACAAACAACTGCAGGTAAGCGAACGTGGCGGGATGGTAATAAAAAACGCACCGGTAGAAGACATAGGGTTCCTGGTACTCGACCATCCGCAAATATCGTTTTCCATGAAACTGGTGGAAGAACTAAGCGAATTTAATGTGGCTACGGTTTTTTGCGATAGCAAACACATGCCATCGTCGATGTTGCTTCCGCTTGATGCGCATCATATTCAAAACGAATTGTTCAGAGCGCAAATTGTTGCATCAGAGCCCTTAAAAAAGAATCTGTGGAAACAAACCATTGAAGCTAAGGTGAAAAATCAGGCCCGCTTACTTGATAAACTGGGAAAGAAAAGTTTACAGCTTAAAAATATTGCGAAAACAATTAAAAGTGGCGATAGTGATAACCGCGAAGGTTTTGCTGCACGGATTTACTGGACTGCCCTGCTGGGAAAAGACTTTATTCGCGACCGTTACGGCGAACCTCCCAATAATTTTTTGAATTACGGATATATACTGCTTCGGTCTGCTGTTGCACGTGCACTGGCCGGATCGGGCTTGCTGGCAACATTGGGTATTCATCACCGCAACCGCTACAATGCTTTTTGCTTGGCCGACGATATTATGGAGCCCTATCGCCCTTATGTAGATGAAATTGCTTATGATTTGGATCAAAAATATCCGGGGACATTTGCACTGGAAAAAGAGCATAAAGCTGAGTTGTTACAACTAATGACCGCCGACGTTAAAATAGGCGAAAACAAACGCCCTTTAATGATTGCCTTGTCGCAAACAACCGCCTCTCTGGCCCGCTGTTTTGCAGGCGAGCAACGTAAAATTCAATACCCGGTTTTTGAATAAGTGTTTCTATAGACTGTAAGACACTTTGGCGTCGTAATATAATCAAACCTTTCGGAGTCTTGCAGACCCGAAAGTGTTTAAAATAAAAACAATGCAACAAACCCGGCTTAACGCCTATCATATTATGTGGTTATTTGTTTTTTTCGACCTCCCGGTTACTACCAAAAAGGAGCGCCGGCTGGCAACCCGTTTCCGGAAAGATTTGATGAAAGATGGTTTCTCGATGATGCAGTTTTCGGTATATAACCGGCATTGTGCCAGTAAAGAAAGCGCCGAGGTGCACATTAAACGTGTGAAAAGTTTTATTCCCGAACGAGGGCAGGTAAGCATCCTTACCGTTACCGATAAACAATACGGGAATATAATAAACGTATGGGGCAACAAATCGAGCCCAATGCCCGAAGGCCCCAAACAACTCGAAATGTTCTAATATCTTTCACAACCTTTCGGTGTCTAACAGACCCGAAAGTGTTTAAATTAAAAGAGAAAATAGTAAATTCGTAAACCGTTCTTTGATATCTTGAAAAAGAATATCAGTTTTACCACGATAGAATTAAAAAAAACATGCATCATTCCACTTCTTTGCAGGAAACAGGACATTATTACAACTGTATTTTTACCGGAAATACCAGTAAAAACAGGGGGTGTCGGCCGCTTGGTTGTGGTTTGATGTAAAATTGAAAAGATATTCAGCCCCAACGGCGGCACCGGCGGCGGCCATACAGTTGTGGTTTGATGTAAAATTGAAAAGATATTCAGCAGGGGTACGCATGAGGGAACGAAAGGTCCCGTTGTGGTTTGATGTAAAATTGAAAAGATATTCAGCGTCTCTTCATCGGAAAAGCCCAACGTCCGGGTTGTGGTTTGATGTAAAATTGAAAAGATATTCAGCCAGCCGCCGAAAGTGGTATTTTCTGCGCAGTTGTGGTTTGATGTAAAATTGAAAAGATATTCAGCTGATTCAGGCCTTCAAGGTTTCGAAAACCTTGAAGGCCTTTTTGTTTGTAATCAATTTGAAATTAATTTAGGTTTTAAATTGTAATTATGACAAAAAACAGTAACGTGAAATGATAATCTGTTTATATTTGGCTGCATTAAAAATCTGGTTGTCGTTCGATACCGTAAATTTTGAATCATTTTATGAAGCGTAATTATTTGTTATTTCTGGTAGTTTCCCTGTTATTAATTTCTGTTCATGTTAAGGCTGAAGATGCCGATTCTCTTTATGTGGCTACGCATTACAACGAATCGGAATACTTTATTGAAATGCGCGACGGAGTGAAATTATTTACGGTGGTTTATACTCCAAAAGACGAATCGAAAACTTATCCGATGTTGATGAACCGTACGTGTTACAATGTTGACGGGACACGAAATAACAAACTCAGAGCGCCATCGGGTTACCTGATTCGTGGCGGATATATTCTGGTTTACCAGGATGTTCGCGGTCGTTACATGTCGGGCGGAACTTTCGATAACATGCGCCCCAATATTCCGGGAAACGATGTAAAGAACAAAAAGGACATTGATGAAAGTTCGGATACTTACGACACCATCGACTGGTTGATAAAAAATATTAAAGGTAATAACGGCAGGGTAGGGATTTACGGTATTTCGTACCCCGGGCATTACAGTGCAGCGGCATTACTTGATGCACATCCGGCTTTAAAAGCTGCGTCGCCACAGGCACCAATTTCTGATTTCTTTTTCGACGACTTCCATCACCAGGGGGCATTTTTGCAGTCGTACATGGCAGCTTTTCCGGTGTTTGGTTACCAGAAAGATTCGTTGACCAACAAAGCCTGGTACGGCGATAAAATGATGCGTTTATACAAAGATCGTCCTGCGAATGGTTATGAATTTAACCTGGCACTGGGACCGCTAAAAAATATTACAAAAAAATACCATTACGATAACTTTTTCTGGAATCAGGTAGTGGAACATCCTAACTACGACGAGTTTTGGCAAAAACGTTCTATTCTGCCACATCTGAAAGATATTAATCCTGCGGTACTAACTGTTGGTGGTTGGTTTGATGCTGAAGACCTGTTCGGGCCGATAAACATTTATAAAACCATTCAGCATAACGATCCGGATGCAAAAAGCACCATTGTGATGGGGCCGTGGACACATGGTGGCTGGTCGCGCGAACGTGGACAGCAAACCATAAATCATATTTACTTTGGCGACAGTATTTCTACTTTCTTTCAGCGTGAAATGGAGAAACCATTCTTTGATTATTACCTGAAAGATGATGGAAAAATGACGTTGCCGGAAGCTTATATGTTCGATACAGGACTAAAAGAGTGGAAAAAATACGACGAGTGGCCACCAAAAGATGTGGCGCCTGTTACTTTTTCGTTTGGTGAAAATGGTAAATTGCTGATGAACAAGGATGCGGATGCAGATGCTGAATTCAGCTATGTTAGCGATCCTTCAAAACCGGTTCCTTACCGATCAGAGATTGAAGGTTTAACTTTTACGCCTCGTCTGTTTATGACCGATGACCAGCGACATGCTTCATATCGTCCTGATGTATTGACTTTCAAAACCGATATTCTGGATAAAGATGTAACTATTGCCGGCGAAATTCTGGCGCAGTTGGTGGTTTCAATGACCGGTACTGATGCCGATTTTGTGGTGAAATTGATTGATGTTTATCCGGATGATTTCCCAAATTACGAGCATAATCCTAAAAATATTAAAATGGGTGGCTACCAGCAGTTGGTGCGTCACGAAGTGTTCCGTGGCCGTTTCCGCGACAGTTATTCCGATCCGAAACCTTTTGAGCTGGGAGTGCCAACTAATGTTACTGTTCCGCTTCAGGATGTGTTGCACACTTTCAAAAAAGGCCATCGCATTATGATTCAGATTCACAGTACATGGTTTCCTTATATCGACCGCAATCCGCAAAAATATGTCGACAATATTTACAAGGCCAATGAGGACGATTTTATCAAATCAGAAATTACCATTCATGGCATGTCAACTGTGAAAGCCGGTGGTGATTTGCCTACTATTGAGCTATTGGAAAAGGTGGATTAAGGTTGAAGGACTGAAGGATTGATTGAGGAATTTAATGCTGAAATGCGTGAATGCTTCAATGATTAAATTCAGAGAACAACTTTTTTCAGGAAATACAGTAATTGACTTTACTATTTGAATATTGGATATTGGGAATTCGATATTGGCAATTTAAATTTTGCCTAATGCAATTTTGCCAACTGCCAACAGAGACTAAATACTTTTACTTCCCTTTACGAATACGCCAGTTAGTGGCTGTTCGTACGGGGAATACGCCTTCTTTGACAAATTTTACATCTTCAACTGAATAGAATGCTTTTGGATTGGAAGCTTTTACAATCTCTTCCACTTTTTTAATCTCAATGCGATTGATAATGGAATAAATAATACTCACACTTTCTGTGCTGCCTTTGGCTTCGTGATGGGTGATGCCATATCCTGCCTCCTTTAAATTGTTGATCAGTTTTTCGGCATTCATTCGGGTGATGATCTGGATTTTTACGATACCTACAGCCAGTTTTTCTTCAATACGAAGACCTACATAGTTTCCACATGCGAAACCTGCTGCATAAGCTATGTAACAAAACCAGTTGTCGAGGTTCTGAAAGATTTTTGAGATAGCGATCAGCCAGATCAGAATCTCGAAAAATCCCAGAATTGGAGCCCATAATTTGTGCCCTTTTGAAACCATTACAATGCGGATAGTACCAATGGTAACATCCATTACGCGCGAAAAGAAGATCAGTGCAGGAAGTAGCGCGTAGGTGAATAATGCACTATCGTAAAAACTTGTTTCCATAGAAGTAAATGTATGAATTTTTACATTATTTCGAAGCCGGAAAAATGCTAAATAGTGTCTTCAAAGTTAGCGGTTTATCTCTTTTTTTGAAATGATAGTAGACTTACTTTTTCTTCCGACGCTTTGGTCGGGATTTGGCTATGGCCGATTTTCAATTCGACCAGCAAAGCTGTTCTCAACTTTTCCTTTTGCCTTGTTCTCCTAGAACTCCGAAGTAAAATGGAACTTAATATCCTTGAATTCGTCTTGTGCCATTTGCAGGATAAAGGCTGAATCGGCCATAAAAACATCGCGACCAAGTTTATCTTTTGCCATTTTCTGGTGCTTACGCTTTTTGAATTCGGTCAGCACTTTTTCATCGTCACACTCAATCCAGCAGGCTTTGTGCATCGACAGTGGCTCGAAACGACATTTTGCACCGTACTCATGTTCCAATCGATACTGGATAACTTCGAATTGCAGTTGACCAACCGTTCCAATAATTTTACGTCCGTTAAAAGCACTGGTAAAAAGCTGTGCAACACCTTCGTCCATTAACTGGTCAACACCTTTTGCCAACTGTTTCGATTTCATCGGATCGGCATTTTCAACAAAACGGAACATCTCTGGCGAAAAGCTCGGAAGTCCTTTGAAATGGATATCTTCTCCATCGGTTACCGTGTCACCAATGATGTAGTTTCCGGTATCAGGCACACCTATAATATCCCCCGGGAAAGCCTCTTCAACAATTTCTTTTTGCGAAGCCATAAAAGCTGTTGGACTCGAAATTCGGAAGGATTTTCCCAACCGAACATTTTTGTACATCTTATTTCTCTCGAATTTACCTGAGCAGATTTTTACAAAGGCAATCCGGCTGCGGTGGTTCGGATCGATATTGGCGTGAATTTTAAATACAAAACCAGTAAATCCTTTTTCCTCGGGTTTTACAACACGTTCTTCGGTAGTACTTGGTTGTGGGATAGGAGAAATTTTTACGAACGAATCGAGCAATTCCTGTACTCCGAAATTATACAGTGCACTACCAAAAAATACAGGTGCCAGTTCCCCCGACAGGTAGTCTTCGTTTTTAAACTCCGGGTAAATTCCTTCAACCAATTCCAGTTCTTCGCGCAATACATCGGCATCTTCGCCAATGTGGTCTTCCAAAGTCGGATCCGAAACGTCTTCAAACTTAATACGCTCCTCAATTTCCTGAATATCGGGCGTAAAAAGTTTCAGGCTACGATTAAAAATATTGTAAACACCTTTAAAGTCGGGGCCGTTGTTAATTGGCCAACTCAGCGGGCGAACCTTAATTTTCAGCTGGTCCTCAATTTCGTCCATCAAGGTAAACGGATCTTGTGCCGGGCGGTCCATTTTATTTACAAAAACGATAACCGGCGTTTTGCGCATCCGGCAAACATTCATCAGTTTCTCGGTTTGCGGCTCAACCCCTTTTGCTGCATCAATAACGATAATTACACTGTCGACCGCGGTAAGTGTACGGAAAGTATCTTCCTGGAAATCCTGGTGACCCGGGGTGTCCAGAATATTTACTTTGTAGCCATTGTACTCGAAACCCATTACCGACGTAGCAACAGAAATACCACGCTGACGCTCGATTTCCATAAAATCGGAAGTGGCGCCTTTTTTAATTTTATTGCTTTTTACAGCTCCGGCCACGCGAATTGCTCCACCAAAAAGAAGCAGTTTCTCGGTTAAGGTGGTTTTTCCGGCATCCGGGTGACTAACAATTCCAAAAGTGCGACGACGTTGTATCTCTTCTAAAAAACTCATTTGCTATCGTATATGTAATGCGGCCGCAAAAATAGAAAAGATATTTTAATTCGATTCAAGAAAACCGAAAGAGCTGTTTGGTGTTAAATCTAAAAAATGGATAAGCAACGGTAACATGATATTTATTAATGTAGACGAACGGAAATTTGAAGCCTACAAAAACGACCTGGTAAAATTGTATATCGATACATTTTCGGCGGGAGAAAGTTTTCAGTATTATACTGAAGAAGAAACGGCTGCCTACCTTAAATCTCTTTTTGCAGTTGGTTCCGGAATTTTCGCCATGGAAGAGAATGAGCTGGACGCTGCAATTCTGTTGACTCCGTTAAGTTTTGATCAGTTGTTGCCAAAAGAAATTGCGGAAAATTTTGATGTGAATCGCTCGGTTTATGTGGCTGAAATGATGGTTGAAAAATCAAAACAAGGGCAGGGGATCGGCAAAAAGTTACTGAACTTTTTTCTTGAAGGAACTGCTGACCGAGACAAGTTCGATAATGCTTTTATACGGGTTTGGGTAGAAAACAAAGCTGCGATTGGTTTATACAAAAATATGGGATTCGAGCCATGTGCCAGCATAGTGCAACCTAAATTGCTGGCCGATAAAAGTGAAACTTTCGATTTCGAAAAGATCTATCTTCATCAGAAGCTTAGTTGACTTTCCGTCTCAATATTTATCAATATCTTAAACAATTTCAATCTTTGAATTGCTATATGCTGATTATATTCGTTAATATTTTGAAACCCGATTTGCAAGGATAGAGTAGATTATGAACAATTTGATAGCCCATACAACCGATTTGATTAACGGAAATGCCGAAGAAAAAAAGGCGGAAATCCGCGATTACTTTTTGAAAACATATACACTTGATGAAAAACTTTATGAGCACCTAAAAAACGATAGAGCTTTTTATCAACGGGCCGATCCGCTGCGGCATCCGCTCATTTTTTATTTCGGACATACCGCCGTGTTTTTTATTAATAAACTGGTGTTGGCTAAAATTATCGATCATCGTATAAATTCCCATTTTGAATCGGTGTTTGCAATTGGAGTGGACGAAATGAGTTGGGACGATTTAAATGAATCGAACTATGACTGGCCTACCGTAAAAGAGGTTCTCGAATACCGTCAGAAAGTTAAAGAAGTAGTGCTGGATGTAATCGACTCAACTCTGCTGACTTTGCCCATTAACTGGGAGAATCCGTTTTGGATTATCATGATGGGAATTGAACATGAACGCATTCATATCGAAACTTCTTCGGTGCTGATACGGCAATTGCCGCTGGAATTTTTAAAACCGAATGTTTTCGATGTGCCGTGTAAAGAGTCGGGTGACGTACCTAAAAATAAAATGCTGGACGTTGAAGGAGGAGAAGTGGTTCTGGGAAAACCATACGATCATCGTTTCTACGGCTGGGATGTTGAATACGGTGAGCATAAGGTTGAGATTGAAAGTTTTAAGGCGTCGGAATATTTGATTTCAAATGGCGAATTTCTTGAATTTGTTGAAGACGAAGGTTATAAAACAGAGGAATACTGGACTGAAGAAGGCTGGAATTGGAAACAATATCAAAAGACTGAATTTCCGTTGTTTTGGAGAAAAAGCGACGATAAATATTTCTTGCGACTTTTTGATCAGGAAATTGAAATGCCCTGGAACTGGCCTGTTGAACTGAATTGCTTGGAAACAAAAGCATTTGCCAACTGGAAGACCAAAAAAGAAGGCAAAACATTTCGTTTGCCAACCGAAGCGGAGTGGTATCGACTGGCGGAACAAAATGGCATAAACGATGGCAATTTTAACACTGTTCAAGCAAATATTGGACTGGAAAAGTTTGTTTCGCCATGTCCGGTGAGTCAATTCAAGCAAGGAGATTTTTACGATATCGTCGGAAATGTGTGGCAATGGACAGAAACGCCGGTTACGGGTTATCCAGGCTTTAAAGTGCACCCGTTGTATGACGATTTCTCAACACCTACTTTTGATGGTAAACACAATATGATCAAAGGAGGATCGTGGATTTCAACCGGAAATGAAGCAACGTGGCATGCACGCTACGCTTTTCGCCGGCATTTTTATCAGCATGCAGGATTTCGTTTGGTGGAATCTGAAAATCCACTGATTATTCGCAACGACTCGTATGAAACTGATTCGGAAGTGGCACAGTCGTGTGAGTTTAATTATGGAGAGCCGGTTTTGGGATTCGAAAATTTTCCGAAAACCATCGCTGAAATCTGCAAACAATACGCAGGCAACCAAAACTCTCTGAAACTGCTCGATTTAAATTGCGATACCGGAAGAACTGTTTTCGAATTGTCCGACTCCTTTAAACAAATTACCGGAATTGATTTCTCCGCGCGTTTTATCCGAATGGCGATTCAGTTGCAGGAACAAGGTTTTATTCGTTACATAACCAAAGACGAAGGCGAGCTGGTGCATTATCACGATGTACAGTTGTCGGAACTTGGGCTGAGTCCTAACGATAACCTGCAATTTATGCAAGCCGATGCCAATAATCTGAAACCAATTTACAGCGGCTACGATGTTATTTTGGCTATTAATTTATTGGAGGAACTGTATAACCCGAAACAGTTTTTGGCGACAATTCACGAGCGATTAAACGCCGGAGGTATTCTAATTTTAGGATCGACATATGATTGGGAGAAAAACAAAATAAAACGCGAAAACTGGCCAGGTGCATTTAAAAAAGATGGCGAGCCGGTTACCTCGTTTGAAGGTATAAAAGCATTGCTGCAGGATAATTTTGAATTAGTTGAAGAACCCAAAAATAAGCCTGCAGCAACCCATATTTCTACCCGAAATATTGATGTGTCTGTGGTCGAAATATCTGTTTGGAAAAAGATTTAAAGCGTTATTTGAATATTAGTGCTTGGGCTTTTTCACGTCTTTAAACGATTCGGAAATGTGTTTCCAGTAATCTTTATGAAATTTCACATCAGATTTTCCAAGGATATCGTGATACGTTTTTGGCTCATCATCCGGGTGGAAGATTTTAAGTCCCATATCTTCGTATAAGGCTGAAACTTCAGGGTGAAACTGAACGGCAAAAACATGCGGGTAAGTGCTGTGCGCAACACCTTCAATAATTTTACCGTCGGGCGATAAACAGGTTACCTCCAGTCCTTTTCCCAATTTTTCAATGGCCTGGTGGTGACTGCTGTAAATGCGCGGAGTAGCTTTTTTCGACATTTTTATGGTTTCGCCAAAAAACGGGTTGTCGGTAAATTGTATCGTATGCAGGTTAATGCCCATAAAAAGCGAATCTTCCTCGATTAACTGCCAGTAATTGCGATGCATATTTGCGCGGCCAATGGCAACGGTTTCTTCAGGTGTTTCGGCGTTGTAAATTTCAGCCGGAATATCCTGTATCAGAGTTCCGCCGGTTCCCACATTCATGGTTTGCATGCCCAGGCAAAAACCGGTTACCACATAATAGGGGCGCTCGGCAAGGAAAGGTTTAAACGATTCGTTCTGGCAGCCTCCCAGCAAGTGAAACATAAAAGTGGCTTCGTAATAGTGGCGGGCAGGAGTGTACACTCCCGATTTTGTATTTTCCTCGCCATAAATAGCTGGCGGAATATCCGCTCCACCAAAAAAGATTATCCCGATTGAGTTGTCGAAAACCTTTTTCAACTGATCGGTAACATCATTTTCCTGGTATAAATTCGTTTCGTTAAGCTCTCCGGTAATTTCGTGCAGAAAAAAGTTATCGAGCCCGTTTTTATTTATGTAGTCTTGCGTTTTTGTGTAATCGGTTTTCTGTCCCTCGTAATAAACACCAACAAATTTTACCTTGTTCTTCTTCACTTTCAAAATGTTATTGTCGGTGAGGTATTGGATGGTTTTTATTCTATGCACCGAGGGATCGCAAAGAATAATGTACTTTTTGCGGGTGTTAAAATCAGTGTCGAAAAAATGTTGGGCGAACGCGTTACTAATCAACAGAAACGCAACCAGAAGTAAAAGCAGCTTTTTCATGAAATAATATTAATTTGTTTTTTTTGACCAGAGTTTTCAACACCAAAGTTAAAAGATTAGTGCTTCCAACAATGCATTGATTGCGGTATTTAAATAGTGTCTGCCAGAAAACTCAGCAATTTCTTTGTCTTTGATAAGAAAGCGTCAAAGGCAAGGCTTTCGAAGGTTTGGAAATCAGGGAGTTTACTTTCGTAATCGACTGTTTTCAAACCGAGAGTAACGCAGCATTTGGCGTTTTCTTACAAAGACTAAATAAAACATAATTTAGGCAGTACACATTCTATAAACTTTGTACATTTGTCTAATCATATAAAAAGAAAAAGGTTATGAAGTTCAATTTTAAATCATCTTACCTGGTACTGGGGGCTGTTGTATTAATTATTCTGCTGCTTTTTGGCGGCCGCATGTTTAAAATATTAAAGCCTGGTGAAAAGGCGGTAATTTTTAAGCCTTACACCACCGGTTTGGATAAAGAGAATATTTTTGGTGAAGGATTTCACGTAATCGCTCCCTGGAATGAGCTGGAAATATATAATGTACGCGAGCAGCAGCGCGATGAAACAATGGACGTTCTGGATAAAAACGGTCTTTCGGTGAATGTTGATGTTACAGTACGTTTTAATCCATCGTATAGCAAAATTGGATTTTTGCATGAGCAGTTTGGAGTAAACTTTATTAATGTATTGGTTATTCCTGAAGTTCGTTCATCTGTTCGTCAGGTTGCCGGTCGTTACACTGCCGAGGAGATTTATTCTACAAAGAGGGCAGAAGTTGAGCAGACCATAATTACGGAAACAAAAAAAGTATTGAGTGAGAATTTTATCGATATGCGTGCTTTGTTAATCCGTTCGATAAATTTACCTGCTCAGATAAAAGGCGCTATTGAAAATAAACTGCAGCAGGAACAGGAAGCTTTGGCTTATGAATTCCGTTTAAAACGTGAAGAGTCGGAAGCAGAACGTAGAAGAATTGAGGCCGAAGGTATTGCCAATTACAACCGTATTATCAATGCCAGTTTAACAGATAAAATTCTAACACAGCGAGGTATTGAGGCAACAACATCGCTGGCTGAGTCACCTAATTCGAAAGTTGTTGTTATTGGCAGCGGCAAAGACGGGCTGCCTATTATTTTAGGAAATAATTAGAAGTTTAAAATATTGAAAGAGCGAGCTGGTATTTACCGGCTCGTTTTGGTTAAGGAAATTTTATCATAGCTAACTTGTTAACCCCTATCGTAACTTCGTTCCGATTGTCCCCTTTTGGGGGACAGGAGCGCCGAAGAAGCGACAGGGGGTGAGGTTAAAGGTTAATATATTAAGCATGAAAAAAATCAAAAATCCCTGGAAAGATCCAAAGAACATTGGCGAATACAATTGTTTTGCCTGTTCGCCATACAACAGTGCGGGCCTGCAGCTCGAGTTTTGGGAAGATGGTGATGAGATTATCTCAAAATGGAAACCGGAGCGGAGTTACGAAGGCTGGATTGGTGTTTTGCATGGCGGAATTCAAGCTACCTTGCTCGATGAAATAGGTGGTTGGGTAGTTATGTTGAAGCTAAAAACTGCCGGTGTCACCACCGATATGCAGGTGAGTTATTTAAAAGCAGTGAAAGTCTCAAAAGGCGAGGTTACCATAAAAGGAAAGCTGGAATCGCACGAGGGGCGAACAGCAAAAATAAGTGCATCGCTTTATGATGGTGCTGGTGAGGAGTGTGCAAAAGCAGAAGTTTCGTACTTTGTTTTTCCTGAGAAAATTGCCAAAGCACGTTACCAATACCCCGGTTATGAGGCATTTTACGATTAACCGATCTGCAGTCTCTGCTTGCAGACAAATAAAATGATATGGTGATCTGATTTATTCTTCCTCGTCGTCGAATTCGGAAGTATAGCCTGGCATATCATCATCTTCATCGAACTCGTCGTAAATAGAAAATCTTTGTTTAGAACTTTTATCACGCGATCCGGTGTGTTTGTTTTGTTTTCGGTCAAATTTGTCTAATTCGGGGTGTCTGGTTTTGTTTACTTTCTTTTTCATCACGTCAGCAAACCAATGTAATTAAAAATTAAATAGTTAGAATAAATAAATTTACGCAGGCAAAATAGAAAAAAAATAAATAAAACAAATCTCTCGTTTATTATTTTTATAAAATTGTAATGTTATATGCAAGTGTTCGTAATATGTTATTCATGAAAAGATTTAAAAATATAGCTCTGATTCTATTTCTCACTATGCTTTGTATTGGCGTTCAGGCACAGGATTCAAAACGATCAGACAAGTTGTTTGAAGAAGCCCGAAAGTATTATGTCGAAGATAATTACCCGGCAGCTATTGAAACGGCAGATAAGCTTTTAGAGAAGGATCCGGATTACGCAAGTGCGCATCTTCTGTTGGCTGAAATCTATAAAGATTTGGATTCAACTCGCCTGGAAATAAAACACCTGACAAAAGCAGTTGAGTTGGATGATAACCCACTGATCGATTTTCGTTTAGGAGAATCGTTTTATAAGCTGGGCATGTATTCCGAGGCGCTTAGTTTCTACAAAAAATATAAGGAGAACAAGAATATTCCGGAGAAGCGGCAGTTTCTTTTGGCCTGTAAAATTGCCAGTTGCCGTTTTGCTCTGAACAGTATCGAGAATCCGGTAGCATTTGAACCTACTAATTTAGGTGATGAAATAAATACTCCTAATGATGAATACTGGCCAACGCCGTCGCTTGATGGTAAACATTTGGTTTTTACCCGTTTGATGAAAGACGGCGGACGACCACAGGAAGATTTTTTTATGGCCGAGATCGACTCGTTCAACTGGGACAACGCCGTTCCGATGAGCGAAGTAAACACTTCGGATAACGAAGGGGCACAAACATTATCGGCCGATGCAAAAATTCTGTTTTTTACCGCTTGCAACCGCGGAGATGGTTTGGGAAGTTGCGATATTTATTTCTCGCAATTGGTGGAAGGAAAATGGACCGAACCGCAAAATGCAGGAGCGCCGTTAAACACTTCGTCGTGGGAAGGACAACCTTCGCTGTCGTCGGATAATCGTTATCTCTATTTCTCGAGTAACCGGCCCGGAGGAATGGGACAAAAAGATATTTGGCGAATTACTTTTAACGGATTTTCAGACGATGGAAAACCGCAATGGGGTAAGCCGGAAAATATGAAAGCATTGAATACTTCGGGAGACGAGATTTCGCCTTTCATTCATGCTAATAACCACAACTTTTACTTTGCTTCCGATACGCATGTTGGTATGGGAGGGCTCGATTTGTTTACAGCGGAAATAACGGAATATGGAGAAGTAAAGAACCTGAAAAATATGGGTTACCCGATAAATACTTACAAAGATGACATGGGATTGACCATCAGTTCGATTGGTGATATTGCGTATTTTTCGTCGGCAAGGGAATCGGATAACGGGCTTGATATTTTTTCGTTTAATCTCGATCGTGGTTTGCAGCCGCGTCCTGTTACTTATATCAAGGCAAAAGTTACAAACAAAGCAACAACAGCGCCGGTTATGGCCGATATCGAGCTGGTTAACCTGAATTCATCAGCTAGTGAACCACGCGTTGAAAAGGCTGACGAAAACGGACAGATTATGCTGGCATTGCCTGTTGGCCGCGATTATGCATTTAATGTTTCGGAAGATGGATTTATGTTTTACTCACAATCCATGCGGCTGGCCGATGAGAATTCCTTAACTGATCCGTTTATTCTGAACATTGAATTGGAGCCAATAGAAGTTGGAGCCGAAATGGATCTTCACAATATTTATTACGAAACCGATTCGTTTGCTATTCTTACCGAGTCAGAACCGGAACTGCAGAAACTGGTTAGCTTTTTGAAAAATAACAGTGGTTTAAAAGTGGAGATTCAGGGACATACCGATAGTTCGGGTACCCCGGAAAGTAACCTTGAGCTTTCGAAACTCAGGGCAAAATCAGTGGTTGATTACCTCGTTGAGAATGGCATTACAAGCAGTCGTTTGCAATCAGAAGGTTATGGCGATACAAAACCTGTAGCTACCAACGAAACGGTTGAAGGACGTCGGTTAAATCGTAGAACAACGATTAAAATCATCGCGAAATAAAGATTTATGGTAAGCTAACTTTGTTAGTTGTTTCATTTGTCTAATTTTATGGTTTGTACCAAAAATCAGATAAATGAAACAACTGCTTAGTACTGCATGCTTATTGCTGTGTCTTGTTTTAACCACATCGTCGCAAGAAAATTATCTTAATCAGTGGCCATCTTTTCGGGGGCCGTTTGCTAAAGGTTTTATTGAAAATGCAAAAACGGTCAGTAGCTGGAATATCGAAACCGGAGAAAATGTGCTCTGGAAAACTGCGATTCCCGGCTTAGGGCATTCCAGCCCGGCAATTTGGGACGACAAAATGTTTATTTCTACAGCTGTTAGCAGTTCGGGCGATAATGAAGTGAAAATCGGTTTATACGGCGATGGTGATGCCGTGGAAGACGAATCTGTTCATGAATTTAAATTGTATTGCCTCGACAAAAACACAGGCGAGATCGTCTGGGAAAAACTGGCCACTAAACGCGTTCCCAAAGTAAAACGTCATACAAAAGCATCGCATGCTGATGGTACACCTGCAACTGATGGAAAACATGTGGTTGTATTCTTTGGCTCAAACGGGCTTTTCTGCTACTCTATGGATGGCGAATTAGTCTGGCAAAAGGATTTCGATAAAATGAATGCCGGACCTTACGATGTGCCCGAGTTGGAATGGGGATTTTCAAGTTCTCCAATAATTCATAACGACAAAGTAATTATTCAATGCGATTATTTGGGCGACTGTTTTTTGGCGTCCTACGATGTTAATACCGGTGAAAAAATATGGGAGACTCCGCGCGAGGAAGTTTCAACCTGGAGTTCTCCAACCGTGTTTGAGAAAGATGGAAAAACGCAGGTGGTAGTAAACGGCTGGAAACACATGGGTGGTTACGATTTTGAAACCGGGGATGAGATTTGGCAAATGAGTGGAGGTGGAGATATTCCTACGCCAACACCGGTTGTTGCCAACGATTTGATATTTATAAATAATGCACATGGTCGGTATTCGCCAATTTATGCTGTTAAAACAGATGCTACCGGCGACATTACATTAGGGAAAGATGAAACAGAGAATGAAAGCATTGTATGGAGCATAAAACGTGGCGGCGCGTATATGCAAACACCTCTGATTTATGGCGATTATTTATACAACCTGCGGGGAAATGGTTCGTTAAGTGTATTTAACGCAACTACCGGCGAATTGATGTATAAAGAGAGTCTTGGATCGGTAGGAGGTTTTACAGCATCGGGTGTTGCCGCGAATGAAAAAGTATATTTATGTTCCGAGCAAGGTGATGTTTTTGTTGTTAAAGCCGGCCCCGAGTTTGAGATCATTAAGCACAATAAAATGAATGATGTGGTTATGGCGTCACCGGCAATAAGTGGCGATGTTTTGTATTTCAGAACGCAAAAATCGGTGATTGCCATAGGAGATAAATAGCAGGAAGATTTATTCAACGGATCAATTCACGGAGTGTTATTTCCGATGAGACCGATTAATATGCTGATATAAAAGTTTCGCGGATTTCCCGGATAGTAGTAACGTGGAGGATTTCCGCCAAATGATGGGGCATTAACAGCCAGCATTGAGGCATAATGAATATCAAAAATATTTTGAACGCCCCCGCGTATATCAAATTTGAATTTGTCTTTTTTTCCCTGGAACCTGATTTCAAAATTGGTTAGTCCAAAAGTATCTGAGAAAGTGGAATTGGCATCGTCAACAGGCATTTCTCCGTTATAACGGTACCAGCCGTTAAGCGATAGATTTTTAATGGGGATCAGGGTGGTGCCTATACTAAAAGTTTCTTTTGTAGTTCCGGGAAGAAGATTGCCGGAATAATCGTTTCCCAAATTCACAAAATCGTTAAAATGATAGTTGGCCAATGTAGCGCTTCCGTACAGAGTCAGAAGGGGATTTCTGTGGTGTGTAATGGTTACCCAGGTAAACTCGGTTTCAAAACCCGGATGCACCGATTGTCCTGCATTTACTCCCACATAGGCATCTTCGCCGGTGCGGTGCGCCACAAGCAAATTGTCGATATAAATGCGGTAGTAACTTGCCGATAGTTTAAAGCGGTTGGTAATTTGGGTTCTGAATCCTGTTTCAAAACTCCATCCCGATTCCGGTTTTATATCAGGATTTATGCTGCCTTCGGGCATCAGCGTTTCTTCGAAAGTTGGCGTTGAAAAACCATGACTGATATTTGCAAAAACAGAATTC
This sequence comes from uncultured Draconibacterium sp., assembly GCF_963677575.1. Lineage (NCBI taxonomy): Bacteria > Pseudomonadati > Bacteroidota > Bacteroidia > Marinilabiliales > Prolixibacteraceae > Draconibacterium > uncultured Draconibacterium sp. The sequence goes on along the minus strand of NZ_OY782038.1, from coordinate 1,143,849 downwards.
TCATGATTCAAAAGAACGTTAACACCCAAACGTGGTGATAAAACCGGTTTGTAATTTCGGTTGCCCGACTGGTCGCCGTTTTCGGTATAATGATCGGTGTATTTAAAACGCGTAAGGTTACCATTCAAGCCGGCAGAAATAAATACCCGCTCTTTAATGTTCGATTCCAGCTGAACGAAGAGGTTCTCGTATTGTCGTTTCTCATTGTTATCCGACAAAAGCTGGTCGTTATCATTGTCGAAAGTTTGCCAGTCGTAAGTTTCGCGAAACATTTCCAGGCCGGTCGTCATCACCATACGGAATTCTTCTGTAGCAACAACTTTTTGAATGTAAGCGCGCCAACCGATGTAATCTGATGATTCTTTCAGGCGATTAAACGGACGTAGTTCTTCAAGGTCGCGTATACTCCCAAAAATACCTACTGAAATTTTGCCGTCGTTAAGCGTAAACCGGTTAAATGAAGCACCAAACTGAGAGTTGGTATACTCTTCAAATCCTTTTATCGAAGCCCAGTTATGAGCAGCACTTTTAGGATCGTTATTGTAGGTATCCAAATCCAGCGAACTCGGAATATAGCCTTTCATTTTTGTGGCTTTTAGTAAAAACTGAAGGTTCGATTTTTCCGAAAAATTATAGATCGAATTAATGAGCAGGTTGCTCCGGCTCGTTGAATTATTTTCGCGGTAGCCATCGCTCGAAAGCAGCGCTCCAAGTGTGTAGATCTGTAATTTATTTGTAGTAACTCCTGCCGATAGCGTGTTTTTAAATGTTCCGAATGACGCAACTGTAGTTTTGTTCTGCACAAAATCCTTTACCACTGTTTTTGGGTGAAATAGCAGTACGCCGGCCAGTCCGGCACCGTATAAACTCGATGAAGGTCCTTTGATAATTTCAACGCGCTGAATTGCCGAATTTTCAAGGTCTTCCAAAACGGTTTCGCCATCGCCGGTTGTTAAGGGTATTTCGCCAAAGTAAGCCTTAATTTTGTTGGTGCCGTATGGCGTTCGCGAGCCAATTCCGCGAATGGTCAAACGATTTGTGTTAAATGTGCCGTGGTGCATCAAAATTCCTGGAATGCGGTTTAATGCATCGATTGGTGTGAGTGCATCGCCCGATTCGAGTTGCTCGGGTTGCAGTAAATTAACCGGCGCCGGCGTATTAAAAATATTGTACGGCGAACGAAATGCTGTAATGGTAATTTCTTCTATCTGATCACTTAGCGGTGTTGTATCCTGGCGAGTGAATGGTAATTGCGCATACAGTACACCTGAAGGAATAAACCCTGAAATGATCAGGAAGACCAGAAATGTAAACCATCTCGTTTTCATCACACGCTTTTTTGTTCTCTAACCAAAGTTAATGAAAAGTAGGGAATATTTTTGAGCCGTAAAAATGTGCGAAAACGGAATGACGAATTTTGTGTCTTTTCTGGTCTTTCGATTCGTTTAAACGGTCACTTTTTTTAGTCCCAACAGAAAATCTTCATTAATGCTGGCGCCTAGCCCGGGCGTTTCGGTAATGGTAATTTTGCCTTTTTCGCCATAAATAATACCACCTTCAACCGGATCTTCCTCCATCATTAACGGCGTATCAAAATCGTAATAAACAATGTTTTTTGATGATAGGGCAAAATGGGCTGCAGCGGTAAATCCTAAGCGCGTTTCAAGGAACCCACCGACCTGAATTTCCATTTTTGCGGTTTTGGCAAATTTTACAATTTTAAGCGCTTTGAAAATACCTCCTGATTTACTCAGTTTAATATTGATCAGGTCGCAGGCATATAAATCGATCAGGCGTTTTGCATCGATATGGTCGCAACAGGTTTCATCTGCCATAATAGGAATAGGGCTGAATCGCCTGATTTCAGGCAGTGCCATGTAATCCCAACGCGGAATAGGCTCCTCGCAATGTTGTATTTTATAAGGTGTAAGCGCTTTTAAAATATCGAGCGCTTCTTCGGTTTTCCATCCCTGGTTAGCATCTAAACGAATCGGGATTTTCGGACCAATTGCTTCGCGTATTTTTTTTATGCTTTCCACATCCTGTTCTTTCGAATGGCCAAGTTTAACTTTTACAATCTCAAAACCATTATCGACAATACGTTTGGCGTCGGCAGCCATCTTTTCCGGGTTGGAGAGACTTACCGTGTAATCAATTTGCATTTCCTTGTCGTTTTGCCCTCCCAGGAATTGGTAAAGCGGTACACCTGCCTTTTGTGCCGAGATATCATACAACGCCATGTCGAAAGCACTTTTTATGCTCGAATTACCATAAATAGTTTTGTCCATTTCGTGTGTACATGCCTCAATGTCTTCCGGGTTTTTATCTTTTAAAACCTGAGCCAGATACTGCCCTACAATAAAACAGGTTTCCATACTTTCTCCGTTAATGGTCATAAACGGACTGCATTCGCCAAAGCCAGTAATACCTTGGTTTGTGCGAATAACAACGATCACATTTTGTGCGTGATACATGGGGCCTAATGAAATAATAAAAGGTTCTTTTAATTTGATGGGAGATTGGTAGATATCAATCCTGTCGATTATAAGGTTCATTGTAAAAGTGCAGTTTTTTACAAAGTTGATAAATCTTTTTCATGAATTTGTATGACAAATGATATAAGTTGATTGTTTAACAAAAGACTTAAGATTGAGGGACATTGGTCGACGAATTAAAAATGGGATCACTGAAAATGAAAAAGCCCGTCAGTTTTTCTGACGGGCAGGTAGTTTTGGACTATAGATTTTTTTAATCTAAACTTGTTAAAAAAGCATCACGTTCTTTCAGGAATTCAGATAAACGCTCAATAGGGTCACGTGTTATCGCTACTCTTCCCGAGCGAATAAACTGCATCACCTTAAATTGGTTTAATTTCTCGAACAGTGCTTGTGTATCTTCTTTGTGACCTGTCTTTTCAATTACCACATAATCTTTGGTAATTTCAAGAATACGGGCGCCTGCTTTGCGAACGATCGTCTCAATAGTGTCACTCTCGTAAATAGGATCGATCGGAACTTTATATAAAGCAATTTCCTGGAAGATCATTTCTTCGTTAGTGTGATAAAAAGCTTTCAATACATCGATTTGCTTTTCAATCTGGCTAACCAGTTTTACCGCCATGGCATCGGTGCAGTGTACCACTATTGTAAATTTGTAAATGCCCTGTAATGCCGACTCTGATACGGTAAGACTGTCGATATTTGTTTTTCTGCGTGTGAAAACGTTTGTGATCCTGGTTAAAAGACCAATGTGGTTTTCAGAATAAACTGTAAGGATATATTCTTTTCTCATTTTTTCAACTTTTTTCGTTATTCAAAATCCGAATTTAAGGCTCTAAAATTACGTCGGAAACTGATGCTCCCGTTGGAACCATTGGGAACACATTGTCTTCTTTCTCAATTTTTACCTCCAGTAAATATGGACCATCGTGGTCGAGCATTTTTTGGATACTTGTATCCAGATCCTCGCGTTTATCAACGGTGTGCCCATCAATACCAAATCCTTTACCGATTGTAATAAAATCAGGATTGTGAAGTTCGGTAAACGAATAGCGTTTCTCGAAGAATAATTGCTGCCACTGACGTACCATTCCAAGGAAGTTGTTATTCAGCAACATGATTTTAACCGGTAATTTGTTCTGTGCAATTGTTCCCAATTCCTGAACTGTCATTTGGAAACCACCATCGCCAACCACACCAACAACAGTACGGTTGGGCGCTCCAAGTTGCGCTCCCATCGCTGCCGGCAAACAAAATCCCATTGTTCCTAAACCTCCCGAGGTTACATTGCTTCTCGATTTTTTGAATCCAAAATAACGTTGTGCAATCATTTGGTGCTGACCAACATCAGTAACAAGAACAGCCTCATTATTTGTTTTTTCTGAAACTATTCTAACAGCTTCACCCATTGTTAATCCCTGTTTTGTTGGGTACAGGTCCTTCTGTATAACCTTTTCGTTTTCAATGGCATCGCATTTTTTAAATTCGTTGCGCCAGTTTTCGTGATTGTTAGGATTTACATTGTCGATAAGCATCTTTAATGCTTTTTTTGCATCACCCAACACACTAACGTCGGTTTTTACGATCTTATCAATTTCTGCCGGATCAATCTCTATGTGAATGATCTTGGCCTTTTTGGCGTATTCGCTAACCTTACCGGTAACGCGGTCGTCAAAACGCATTCCCACAGCAATAATCAGGTCGGCCTCGTTGGTAAGTTTATTCGGGCCGTAGTTTCCGTGCATTCCCAACATTCCAACATTCAGTGGATGATCGGTTGGCAGTGCAGAAAGTCCCAGTAGAGTCCAGGCTGCTGGAATTCCGGTCTTTTCAATAAAAGCTTTTACTTCTTCTTCAGCATGGCTGATAATAATTCCCTGGCCTACAAACAGCAGTGGTTTTTTTGCCTCGTTTATTAAATCGGCAGCAGCTTTAATCTGATGCGGATCAATGCTGGTTTCCGGAACATAACTGCGAATCTTTTTGCATTTCTCGTATTCGTATTCCAGTTCTCCAAATTGTGCATCTTTTGTAACATCAATTAAAACGGGGCCCGGACGTCCTGTTGTTGCAATATAAAAAGCCTGTGCAATTACTTTCGGAATTTCTTCGGAGGTGGTAATCTGGTAATTCCATTTAGTAACAGGAATTGACATACCCACGATGTCAGATTCCTGAAATGCATCGGTTCCGAGCAACGGCTCGGCTACTTGTCCGGTAATACACACAAGTGGTGTTGAATCAATCATTGCATCGGCGATTCCAGTCATCAGGTTAGTGGCACCAGGGCCTGAGGTTGCAAAAACAATTCCAGGTTTGCCGCTGACGCGGGCATAACCCTGGGCACCGTGAATGGCTCCCTGTTCGTGGCGGGTTAAAATATGTTTTACCTCTTTGTCAAAATCATACAACGCATCGTAAACGGGCATAATTGCACCGCCCGGATACCCAAAAATGGTATCCACCCCTTCTTCCATAAGCGACAGGATCAATGCTTGTGAACCGGTAACTTTTTTTGCTGTCATATTGTTTACTTTTTAATGCCGGTGCTGTTTCCGGCTATCTGTTTGTTCTTTGTTTTATTCTCTATTTATCTCAATTAGTCAATTAATCTTACGGCTCCCATATCGGCCGATGAAACGAGGCTAGCATAAGCTTTTAGCGCTTTCGAAACATTACGGACTCGTGTTGCAGGTTTCCACGCTTTTGCTCCTTTGGCTTCTTCTTCGTCGCGACGTTTTTGCAATTCTTCGTCAGAAATTACAAGGTTGATCGAACGTTCGGTAATGTCGATTGCAATTTTATCGTTGTTGCGAATAAGTCCGATTGCACCACCTCCAGCAGCTTCAGGAGACACGTGGCCGATAGATAAACCAGAGGTTCCACCCGAGAAACGTCCGTCGGTAATCAGAGCACAGTGTTTATCCAGTTGCATCGATTTCAGGTACGAAGTAGGGTAGAGCATTTCCTGCATTCCCGGTCCTCCTTTTGGTCCTTCAAAACGAATAACGATTACATCTCCTTTTTGAACGTTATCGCCAAGAATACCGTTAACTGCATCTTCCTGCGAATCGAAAACTTTTGCCGTTCCCGTGAATTTAAAGATCGACGCATCAACACCTGCCGTTTTTACGATACATCCTTTTTCAGCGATGTTACCGAAAAGAACAGCCAATCCGCCGTCTTTGTTATAGGCATTTTCAAAATTGCGGATACAGCCGTTGGCACGGTCATCATCCAATTCTTTGTAGGCACTTTGCTGCGATCCCATAACCAGGTTGCGGCCTCCGCCCGGAGCCGATTTATATCGGTTTATGGCATCCTCGGTAACCGTATCACGTTTGATATCATATTCGGCAATGGCTTCTGCCAATGTTCTCCCGTCGATACGCGAAACGTTGGTTTCCATTAAACCACCTTTTTCCAATTCGCCCAAAATACCAAGGATTCCTCCGGCGCGGTTTACATCCTGAATATGGTAATGACCGTTTGGCGCAACTTTACACAAGTTCGGAGTAATGCGCGAAAGCTGGTCAATATCCTGCATGGTAAAGCTAACTCCGGCTTCGTGTGCAATGGCCAGCAGGTGAAGAACCGTGTTGGTTGATCCTCCCATGGCAATATCCAGTTTCATTGCATTTAAAAAGGCATCGCGTGTACCGATACTTCTTGGAAGTACCGAATCATCACCTTCGAAATAATGGGCTTTTGTTGCTGCAATAATTCGTTGTGCAGCTTCTTCAAATAGTTTCTTTCTGTTGGCGTGTGTGGCTACAATCGTGCCATTCCCGGGAAGTGCCAAACCAATCGCTTCGGCCAGACAGTTCATCGAGTTTGCGGTGAACATTCCTGAGCACGATCCGCAGGTAGGACAAGCGTTTTCTTCCACCTGTTGCACATACGAATCTTCAATTTTTGTGTCGGCAGCCATAACCATGGCGTCAACAAGGTCAAGGAATTTATCGTCAACTTCGCCGGCTTCCATCGGTCCACCCGAAACAAATACCGCCGGAATATTCAGGCGCATAGCGGCCATCATCATTCCCGGGGTAATTTTATCGCAGTTCGAGATACAAACCATTGCATCTACTTTGTGTGCATTACACATGTATTCCACACTATCGGCAATAACATCGCGCGATGGAAGTGAATATAACATTCCGTCGTGGCCCATTGCAATACCATCGTCGATGGCAATGGTGTTAAATTCAGCAGCAAAATAGCCTTCTTTTTCAATTAAACTTTTTACATACTGGCCAATTTCGTGTAAATGAACATGCCCCGGAACAAACTGGGTGAACGAGTTTACAATAGCGATCACCGGTTTCCCAAAGTGTTCTTCTTTCATTCCGTTAGCTCTCCAGAGGCTGCGTGCCCCAGCCATTCTACGGCCCTGTGTGGTTGTGTTGCTTCGTAATGTGTTATGCATACTTTTTTGTCTTTTACTGTCTGTTATAGCATTAAAAAAGCCTTTCTCTGTTTTGAGAAAGGCTTATAAATATCTTTAGTATCTATACAAATTAATGACCTTTCTCAGAACTTCCAAGAATGACAACGAGTAGGACAATAATATTGATAGATAAAACTTTCATAATTTTTATAACGATGAAGCAAATGTAAAAATTAAAATTTATTCTCAAAACGAATTGAAATCAAAATCTCAGAAATTGAACGAATTTTAAAGATATTTGAAGATTTACTTCTGAATTGTAATTGGTTTGATTGCAAATCTGTCAATTTTTCCCGCGTATTTAAGGGGTGTATTTTGAATGATTTTATTAATTTCAGGCTTTGCAACAAACGCAAACATAAAACTAACAATGAGCCTACGATACCATTCAATATACGTTATCGGTTTACTATTTTTATTCTCTTGTGTATCAAAGCCAAACGGAGATATTCTTAAAAATAATGACCCGGTGAAAATATATCCCGACTATACAGAAGTAATAATTCCGGTTAATATTGCTCCCCTGAATTTTTTGGTAGAAGAAGAAGGTGATGCTTATTATTTGAATATTTCGGGTGAAAAAGGGGAAAGCTTAGTTGTTTCGTCGCGTGATGGTAAGTTTCGATTATCGGAAAAGAAATGGAAAAATCTTCTTGCACAGAATTCTGGAGCGAAAATTAACTATCAAATCTCAATTGAAAAGGATAGCAAGTGGATTCAATATCCAGAGTTTAGTAATACTGTTTCTTCCGAAGAGGTGGATCCGTTTTTGTATTACCGCTTGTTATATCCCGGTTATGAAAGCTGGACCGAATTGAGTATTGTACAACGAAGTCTCGAAAGTTTTAAGGAAAAAACGGTTATTCAAAATAATGTTGTTGGGCAGAATTGTGTCAACTGTCATGCTTTTAATAACCAGAATGCGGATAATTTTATGTTCCACATGCGGGGTAATTTAGGCGGGACTTATTTTGTAGAAGATGGTGATTTGAAGAAAGTGAACCTGAAAACGAAAGAAATGAAAAATGGTGCTGTTTATCCGCGCTGGCATCCGTCGGGGAAATATGTAGCTTTTTCATCCAATAAAGTGGTTCAGCAATTTCATTCCATGGAAAACAAAAAGATCGAGGTTTCTGATTTGAACTCTTCGTTGGTGATGTACGACGTTGAAAAAAATGAAATGATGCAAGTGCCTGTTGATCCGGGAAAGCTGTTTATGGATACCTATCCTGAATGGTCGCCGGATGGAGAGTTTTTGTATTTCTGTCGTGCTGCCCAAATTGAAGAGAACTACGATTACCGGGATATCAAATATGATTTGTACCGGGTAGCGTTTGATCCGGAGCAGCGAAAATTTTCAGAACCTGAGTTGGTATTCGACGCTGCGGCCACAGGAAAGAGTGTTTCCTTTCCACGGATATCGCCGGCAGGAAATGTGTTGATCTTTACCTTGCACAATTACGGTTGCTTCTCGATCTGGCATAAAGAGGCTGATCTGTATTCGATTGATTTGGCGAATCAACAGATTGAAAAATGTGAAAACAACAGCGATTTTACAGAGAGCTACCACAGTTGGTCGTCGAATAGTAAATGGCTTGTATTTAGCAGCAAACGTGGCGATGGATTGACAGCACGGCCTTATATTTCTTTTGTTGATGAAAACGGCGTTACCAGCAAACCATTTGTTCTGCCTCAGGAAAATCCCGGATTTTACAGGGAGTTTGTAAAAACATTTAACATCCCTGAATTCGCGAAAACTGATGTGGATTTTTCGCCTGGCGAAATCAGAGAAGCTGCAGAAAAAGAAGCTTTGCAAGCCCAATGGGCAACTAACTAAATCAAATGAAATGAATTTAATTCTGCATAAAACTAAAATAATAACCCGCTTTCTTCCTGCTGCGTTGTTGTTTTTATTTACGACTCTTTTTCTTTACCGTTTTACCGATTATATTTTCTTTTATCAAGAGAAATCATCTTTATTTCAAGTATCTTTTTCTTTCCTGAAACAACATCTTGATCAACCGGGCGGTTTCCTGGAGTACCTGGGGCGGTTGCAAATTGCATTCTATTATTATCCTTTGGTTGGAGCTCTTATTGTGAGTTTGCAGATCTTTCTCATCGTTTGGTTGATCTCCCAAATAGGTAAACAGTTAGGTGCAGAATATTTTCTTTTTGTGCCATTTTTAGCGGGAACCTTACTTTTTTATCTGCAAACAAATTACCAGTATCAGGCAATCAACAACCTTGGGATTTTAGTTCAGCTTCTTTTCTTTTTGGGGCTAATAAATAGCAAACCTAAGTATCAATGGTTGGTGGTAATATTACTTCCCGTTGTTTATTTTTTGTTTGGTAGTTTCTCATTCCTGTTGTTCGGATTGTCAACCATTTACTTCCTGTTACAAAAAAGTTGGTTGAAGCTGGCGTTGAGTTGGTTTGGTCTTGCGATTTTCTTTTGGATCGGTAAAGAGTTCTTGTTTTTTTATACTACAGATTCACTTCTGGTATTTCCGTTTTCAGTAACCGCTATCGGGGGACAAGTTATTCTGTTTGATTTGGCGGCTTTGATATTGTTGTTTGTTCCATTATTTGCGAAAATTAGGTTTAAAGTAATCGAGCAGATAGAAATCAGGCAGATAAAGTTGGCCGGACTTTCTCCATATCTGATTTTGGTGTTGCTTGTTGTTGCTGCCTTTCAGAATATTGATGAGAAGAGTAAATACTACTTTCATGCTGAGAAATTATTTTACGAGCAAAAATACGATGAACTGATTCGTTATAATTTTTACGAGCCCACAAACAACAAATTAACGCTGTTTTTAGATAATGTGGCTTTGGCCGAAACCGGACGTTTGGGAGATTCGTTTTTTAAATTCAGGCAGAGTAACGATGGAAGTACACTGTTTTTGAAGTGGGAAAATATTGGTCAGTATTTACGGTTTGGTGGTTATTACTATTATGCTATTGGCGTTGTAAACGAAGCGCAGCGCTGGGCTTACGAATATATGGTAATGAAGGGGAATTCGCCTGAAGTGATGAAAATGCTGATTAAAACAGAACTAATAAAAGGGAATTATAAAGTTGCTGAGAAATATATATCAATGCTTGAAAGGTCGTTGTTTTACCGGAAAGAAGCCAGTGCATTTCGGGCCTTGTTATATAACGATGTGGCAATAACTACTCACCCGGAGTTGGGTAAAAAGAAAGCATTGGACACAAAGGCTGATTTTTTTGTTCAATCAGATAATCCGCCTGCAAATCTCGATTTTATTATTCAGTCCGATCCGGCCAATGTTCCGGCTATCGAGTATAAGTTAGCATGGCTCATGCTGCAAAAAGATATGCAGGGCATTGTTGAAATGTTGCCGCTTATGGAGAAAGCGGGTTATAAAAGATTACCAAAAAATGTAGAAGAAGCAGTGGTGACCTACAAACTCTTAAGCGCAGGACCTATGCCTGAATTAAGTATTCTTCATATTAATCCGCAAACCGAACGACAGTTTCAGCAGTATTACCGAATTTTTCAACAAAACCAGGGGAGTAAACAAATGGCACAACAGGCTTTGGCTGAGAATTTCCGGGATACTTACTGGTATTATGTTTTCTTCAATTAAATCAGTGAGACTATGATTTTGTTTTCAAAATCATTTAGCCGAACTGATCCCGAGCGGTAGACGAGGGATCTTATGGGTTTTATTCCCCGCGCCTTGGTGCGAATAAAATAATGATTTTCTGATGTGATACCTCGTCAGCTTACTACGAGGAGCTTCATTTGTTTAAACATTCATCGTATTTAACAGGTCGCCTGCCTGCACTGATCCAAGTTGTTTGGCTTTTAAAAGATTCTGGCGGGCTTCTCTTTTTTTACCGGTTTCCAACTGAGCTTTACCAAGCAGATAAAATAGTTGATGGTCGTTGGGTGAAGTTGTTACTGCAATTTGCAAATCTTTAACAGCCTCATCATAATTGTTTTGGTAGAAGCGAGCTTCACCACGCAATGAATATACCGGATTTTGTGCAGAGTTTTTAATTCCCAGGTTGATCGCAGCGGTTAAACTATCTTCCGATTTTTTCCAGTTTTCGGTGTTAAAATAAGATAGACCCAGATAGAAATAGGTGAGTGCATCTTCGTTGAACAGGGTATTTGCCCTTTCCAGTATTTCGATGGCCGCGTTGTAATTTCCCTGTCGAACATAAGCTACACCCATATAAGAACAGGCAGTAAAAGAACGCGGGTCGAGTTTCAAAGCTCTTTTTAAATCATTAACAACTTGCTCATTTTTACCCAGTTTCAGGTAGGCAAGACCACGATAGGTGAAATAATCTTCCATTTCATCTATTTCAATAGCCCTGGTGATATCTGCGATGGCATTAATCATTTCGCCTTTAATGAAGTAAACCACACCTCTCTTAAAATAGGGCTCCGATTGATTTGGGAATTTTTTAACGGCCTTGTCGAATTCGGCAAAAGCACCGTTCAAATCACCTTTCCGTTGTTTGATTTCGCCAATTCTTACAATAAAATCATTTTCAGATAAAAAGGCCGGGTCAATTTTTAATTCATCGTCGTAAGTGGTGTTAACAAACTCCGGAATATTATTGGCATATTTATCAAACGAGAAGTTTTCAAGAAATACGGGAGGTGTATCCAGTCCGTTTTCATCAATGTGGGTAAGGTAGAGTTGTGTGTATGGGCCTCCTTGTTTCGACGAATAAACCAGCCATTTGCTGTTGGGCGACCATGAATGCCACGAATTCATATTATCGCTGTTGCAGGTAAGTTCTCTCGCTTCTCCTCCATTGGCAGGCACAATATTCAGTTTACTGTCTTTTTGTAATAGCATAAAACTTTCGGCCTGGCAAAATACCAGCCATTTCCCATCGGGCGATATTTTGGGAAAATAGTTGCTGAAACCATTGTGTGAGGCTCCTTCTACCGGAACCGCTTTTCCTCCTTTACCATTGTTAAAAGGTATTTTATAGATGTTGAATTTTTTTAGGGAATCGCGTTTTAGGAAATGTTCTTCAAAAATTTTGTAGTGGGGAATGTCTTCATCTTTTGGGACAGATCCGTTTTTTAATCCGCTCTCCTCATATTGTTCCGCAGGTGCTTTGGAAAAGTAAATGTATTTCCCGTCGGGAGTCCAACAGGGATTACTTTGAATAAAGGTGGTGTCGTTGGCACCTTCCAGCTCAAAATATTTTTTATTAAGACGGTCGTAAACAACCAAAATTCCTTTAACCGGGAAAAACAACTGGGAATAAGCCAAATCGTTGCGGTCGACAAAAATTTCGCAGTCCTTTAAGGTACTCACAACGTATCTTCCGTCGGGTGATATTTGCGAAAGTAGTCCGTAAGTAAATTTCCCATTCTGGTAATCACTCCAGTGTATCAGGCTGTCTTCATCCACATGTGTAGCTTTCTCGAAAGAGGTGAGCGTGTATGCCCCTTTGTCGTCGCGGGCGTCTACGTCCATGACCAGTGTCGATCCATCGGGTGTAAAGGAGTGGCAATTGGCACAAACCGGAATATTTTCGAGTACTGCATGTGGCTGATTTTCGTTGTTTACATGCCCGAAATGCCAACGGATGCGTTTCAGGTTTTCACGGGCAAATTTAAAGGGTAGTGGAACAGCCCGGTAAAAAATGGGAGCGTCAACCTTGTCTTTCGAAATATGAAAAGTAGTCATATCTTCTGCCGGAACTTTGCCTCCAATACCCTGAACTTTAATTTGAATATCCTGTTCAGCATTCTCTTTCAGAAGGTTCCATTCTTCAGCAGATGGTCTCCAGAATTTATCAGTAATGCCTTCTTTTTTTATTAAGTCAGTCTCATCTGATGAAACAAGAATATCCCATTTTTTTACTTTATCGTTGGGTTCTTCCCATGTAAAAGTTGGTGCTATTATATCGTTTGGGAACAGCGTATTTTTTGCGGATAGGTGATGCTTAGGTTCCCGTCTGAATTGTTATTGGAACATCCTGCAAAAAATATGAACGATATAAATAGGGAAAACAAAGTAAAAAGTGGTACACATTTCATCTTCATTATACGTTTAGTTTAGAAACTGAAAGATATAAAAAATAGCCAGTTACTTTTATAAATATGGATACTGTTTTCGGTACAAATCTTATATGTAGTAATGCAATTAATCCATTGGGTTTTAGACTTTATCATTTTTGAAGAGTACAGTAAATAAAAGCAAAATGGCTATCGACGACAGTGTTATAATTCCCCAGATGGCATCCCAATTATAGCCCGCTTCATTTTTATATTGTTCTATTATTTTACTGCAGATCATATTTCCAATTAAGAGGCCTGCTCCAAATGTAACCAGGAAAATAAAACCCTGTGCCTGCGACCGAAGTTGAGCGGGTGCTTTTTTATCGATATAAATTTGGCCGCCTACATAAAAAAAACCAAAAATTACACCGTGAATTAAAATCCCAATGTAGTACATCCAGCTTTGACTAATTACGCCTCCGGCATAGAATGACAGATAGCGTATAGTTAGTGCTACAAGTCCTAGTATCATTACTTTACGCAATCCTAATTTTTTAATAGCAGGTGGTACCAGAAGCAGAAATCCCATCTCGGCCAGTACTCCCCAGTTCATAGTTACTGAAATGTATTTGGTGTTAATGTTTAGCAGGAACTCGGAAAAGAATGAATAGTACATGGCAAAGGGAATGAGTGAGAGGAAAGAGAAAATAATAAAAACAGCAAAATTCCGGTCCTTCATTAATTCGATAGTTCGTAATCCGAATGCATCAATCAGCGAGCCTTTCTGCCCTTTTGCCGGTGGAGGAGTATTTGGTAAAGTAAGGTTGATAAATACGGCTACTAAACTAACCCCTGCACCGCAGTAAAACGGTATGTTGGTTCCATCGAAATCAATATTCAGAAAACGAATAAAAAAAATGCTGAAAATGCCGGACGCTACCCAGCCAATTGACCCGAAAACCCGAACTTTGGGAAATTGTTCCGAATCAAGATGTACCATTGCTATTGAACTGGTTAGACTCCAACTTGGCATATAACCTAACATGGCTATTAGAAGGCAAATAAACAGAAAATTGGGATTGCTGGTAGTGCCGGCCAGAAAGAGCATGGCTGCGTTAATAAGATTTAATGTGGACAAAACTTTTTGTCCGGGGAAAAAGCGATCGGCCAACATACCAACGACAGGTGAAAACAGGCATCCGATAGCCATCGAACTTAGTATCATCGATTTTTCGAAACTGCTCACCTCAAGATTGGTTAAATAGGCAGCAAGGGGTACCCACCATACAGCATACATCATATATTGGAGGAACATCATTAAAGACAGCTTTATTCTAATCATGACAATAGGATTTTAGGCAATGGGCAAATGCCAATGCTTTGGTTTAAGCAATAATGTTAATTTGAAGAACCGGTAACCGCTTCAGGTTCAGCCAAGATTTGTAAAATGTTTTGTGAAATTCAGATCGTATTTTACACAAGATCAGTTAATGAAATTTGCTTTTTCATTTTTCTTATTGTAGAAAATACCAATTGAACGAGGTAAAATTAAAAAGACCGGCTCCCACAGCCGGTCTTTTTTATAACTAACTAAACATGACTAGTTGTAACCAGGATTTTGTTGCAACTGAGTAGCTTTATTTATTTCGGTTCGAGACAGAGGTTGCCAATATGCATTTTCATTCATGGAACGAGCATCTTCAGTAGAAGATTCGTCGTAGTTCCAAATAGTACCGTCATCGAAATGATAGATCCTCATTGGGTGAACGTCTTCAATTACATCCGTTGCAATCATCCATTTACGCATCATGTAGTAGCGGTCGCCTTCGCCAAAGAATTCGATTAAACGTTCGTGACGATAAAATTCAAGGGCTTCAGCCTGATCTGTAGTAACACGGTCGGGTAATCCGGCACGGTTACGAACCATATTTAACGCATTAATACCATTTTGTAGTTCATCTGCACCTAACTCAATACATGCTTCAGCGTAGTCCAAAATAACTTCTGCAAAACGGAATTCAACCCAATGGTTGCGGTTTTGATAGAATTGGCCTTCAATATCAGGTTCCTGGTACTTTCTGATATAGTACCCGTTTTTCGTTCCGTTCCATGCTTCTACATCTGCCTGGCGTGTATCTAACCCTGCGGTGTATTCATCAGTTGCGTTGTTGATAAAGTTATCAACCTTCTCTGTAAAGGCAGATTGGTCTAAACCTGTATATTCTGCCATACTGGTTTTCAGATAGTATCCGGTTTGAACTTTATTATCTGATTCACCTCTGGCCTGCCAGTCAGATTCATCATACAGAATTGATGCGTAAAAGCGAGGCTCTCTTCCATTATAAGGATTCATTTCCGGATCACTCGCCAGATCATTATTGGATGCAGACCTGAAATTAAGATCGCCAGGATTGTATTTATCCCATTCAAAAGTAGCACCATCAGCCATTTCAAATTGACGGACTACCGGTTCCAACGGGTTATTGTTACCCCAGTTGTGGTATCCGTTTGGTCCCCACCACTGGTTTTGGCGAATACGGTTACCATCGGCCTGGTTGTGCATAACGGCCCATATGGTTTCATCATCCCAATCGCCAGTTTGAATGAAGATACTTGTGAAATTATCAGCATAAGCTGTTACATCTTCTTCGGTAAGTGGTGATGGAGGATCTTCAGTAGATCCGGTTAAAGCATACGTTCCGTAGGTTCCGTCCATAATGTCTTTGGCAATGGTTCTTGCCGATTCCAGTAAGGAACTTCTGCTGTGTGATGAGAAAGAAACCAGTTCGTTTGATGAATATCCGCCATGCATAAGTTCTCCTGTACTCCAGCTTAACAAACGTGATTTTAGAGCTGCTGCCGCACCTTTAGTGGCTCTTCCTAATTCAATGTCATCTTTTTCAGGTAACATAGAAATGGCTTTGTCAACGTCGGCCAGAATAAAATCAAGTGTTTCATCCAGAGAAGAACGGGTCATAGTTGAAAAATCACCATCCAGCTCGAAAGGATCGCTAACCAGTACCACACCTCCGTACGAACGCATTAGGTTGGTATAGTCGAACGCGCGGATGAAATAGGCTTCGCCTTTCATTCTTTCAATCCAGGTTGTTTCATCATCATCACCTACCGGAACATTATCAATATTGGCAAGGAAAACATTCACGTTCTTTATATTTGAATACAAAGCCTCCCAACGAATCCAGTCAAGGCGGGGATTCCCGAAGTGACCTAACTGGTCGGGACTCATTGTTCCTTTTACGTTGGTATATTCACTCGGACGGTGAATACACAAACATTCATCTGTTCCGGATGAAAGTAAGTCTTCGCGAAGGCCGAGTGTTCCGGAGTTGGTGGTGTTCCACCAACCTCCCTGGCCTCCAATATAATCGTAACATTTACCGAGGTATGCTTCGGTAAGGTTAATGTCCTCGAATACGGATTCTTCAGTAAAAGAGTCAACCGCTTTTTGGTCGAGTACATCCTCGCATGATGTTGCTATGAATATGAGCATTAACATCATCATTGAATATCTTAATATATTTTTCATATTTTTCATTTTTCAAAATTCAGTTTAACTCATTAAAATGTTACCCTTACACCAACTGCAAAAGTTTTTACAGCAGGATATGTCATAGGCGCTCCAATTTCAGGGTCGAAATTTTTCTGAGCTGCGTAGATCAGGAACAGGTTGTTGCCTGCAAAATAAACGCTGGCACGCGATAATCCTACTTTTTGAACATAAGTGGCAGGAATATTATAAGTTAATACAGCGTTTTTCAGACGGCAATAAGCCATATTGTCGTAATGGTAAGTACTGTTGTTTACATCAAATGCCCAGTACAGGTCGTCACGGTTATATGCCCTTGCTACGTCGGTCTTAGTATTGGTTGGAGTCCAGCGATTGTCAAACTGCCATTGCATATAATTACCTGCTTCACCCCGACGTCCGTCAGCAATGTTCATTCGGTAGTAGGTTCCCTGGCCTTGTGCAAGTACTGACAGACTCCAGTTTTTGTAGGTAAGGTCTACACTAATACCATAGAAAATCTCGGGGGCATCGGTTTTATCCAGTAAAATTCGGTCATCACTGGTAATTTGTCCGTCACCGCTAACATCTTCGAAGATTACATCACCGGGTTTGGCATCCGGCCAGCTGGGTAGAGAATTTACCTGAGCTTCGTCTTCGAATATGCCTATTGCTTTATATAGTAATTCTGCCCCATAAGGGTGTCCGGTACGCTGTTGCCATGGAACAGCCCTTTCAGGTTCGTCCATAAATACCACTTCGTTATGGTTGTAAGCAATGTTACCTGAAACATCTAATCTAAAATCGTTGTTGATTTCTTTGTGATATCCGGCTTCAATTTCAAAACCACGGTTATCTACTTCAGCAATGTTTTCGTCAGGTAATTCCAGACCAGTGAACCCGGGAACAGAAGCATCTCTTGGTGCCAGAATATCAGAACGTTTGCTATAGAAGAATTCAGTATTTAAAGAGAACATGTTGTTCAAAATCTGTGAATCGAAACCAAAGTTATAGGTAGTTTGTTTTTCCCAGGTAATAAATGGATTGGCAATTCCGGCTTGCTCGACAATCGTCTCAACCACTTTGCCAGAGCCCAGGGTCATACCTGTTGATAGCTGGTATTTGTTCATGTACTGGAAAGCATCACCTGGGTCCATACCCATTTTACCGTACGAGGCTCGTAGTTTGAAGTAATTAATAAAGGGCAGGTTATTTTGCCAGAAGCTTTCTTCTGATGCACGCCATCCCAAAAGGAATCCGGGGAAATTACCCCAACGACTGTCAGGAGGGAATTTTAGCGAACCATCACGACGGAATACTACTTCTGCAAGGTATTTTCCTTTGTAATTATAGTTTAAACGACCTATAAGAGATTTGCGTGCATAGATAGTCATCTCACCCCAGTTGTCTTTTTCTGCATCGGCACCTGCATCTTGTGTTTGAACCACATCCGAGATATAGTATTTACGGAAAGCACCAAAGTCGTTGTAATCTTCGGTCATCTGTTCATATGCACCGAATATACCTATAGAATGGTCTCCAAACTGGCGGTCGTAGTTAAAGCTGAACATACCCACTTTTTTTATCGTACGATAATAGTCTTCAGCTAATTCCGGACTGGAATATCCTCGAGCTTTAGGCAGCAGATCTACGCTGGTAACGAATCCTTCAGAGTCTCTTACTGCTGAGTTCCAGTCGGCAAAGTATAGATACCAAGGTTTTCTGAAGCGTTTACGATATTCATTATCAACATCGAATGTATATTGTCCGTTTAAGGTCAATCCTTTTACAAATGGTGGAGCTATAATTGCTTTAAAAGTAAATTGGTTTTTGTAGGTGTTCTGATCGTCGTAACCACCTTCGAAAGTAGAAGTTACAACAGGGTTATCACCGTACTCAATATCCGGTCCCGGTTCGCCCGATGGCCAGAATGACCACTGGGTAGGTACCAAACGGGTTGATTGTCCGTATATGGCATCTGCGCCTTTTGTTGGATACTTCTTTTTGTTTAAGAAACCTGCATAATCAATGGCCGTGGTTAACCAGTCGTTAATCGGTAAACTCAGTTTTGCACGAATGTTATACTGTTGATAATTGGTTGATTCCTGTTTATAAATGGCTTCTTCGTTTTTGTAGCCCAATGAGACAAAATAGTTCATTCCATTAGTAGTACCTCCGGAAATAGAGAAGTTATGTTTACTTGTGGTTGTCCAGTCGCTAACCAGATCACCCATCCAGTCGCTGTTTGGGTGTTCCCATGGGTCGCGGCCGCTGTAGAACAAGGCAATGTCTTCATCGGAATAAGTACGTGTTTTCCCTTCGTAATCCTGGTACTCACTTAACATGGTGGCATAATCACCGGCATTCAGGGCCTTAGGAAGAATAGTAGGGGTCATAAAACCTTGATAGAACTGATAGTTCATGGTTGGTTTTCCTGTTTGCCCCTGTTTGGTTGTAACCAGAATTACCCCGTTTGCTGCACTTGCTCCATAAATAGCTGCCGATGCATCCTTCAATATGGAGATGCTTTCAATATCTACAGGATCAACCTCGCCTAAAGAGCGGCCAGGAATCCCATCTACTACAACTAACGGAGCAGATAGTTCAGTATCTCTGTCCTCGTCGTCCGGATCTCCAAGGGTTGAACGTCCACGAACTAAAATTCTTGCCTCATTTTGTCCTGGTTCTCCACTTCCCTGAATAACAACCGATCCGGGCATACGGCCAGAAATAGCATTCGACACATCGGCTGATGGGATAGACATAATTTTTTCACCACTAACAGACGTTACCGAACCAACAATGTTTGCTTTCTTCTGTGTGGCATAACCTACAGCAATTACCTCTTCCAGCCCGATTGCTTCAGCTTCAAGGGTAATATTAATAGTTGTTTGGTTTCCAATGTTTATTTCCTGGCTTCTCATTCCAACGAATGAAAAAACCAAAACTTTGGCATCCGAAGGTATCCCCGATAAATTGTAGTGCCCGTCAACATCGGTTACAATTCCAATGGTTGTTTCTTTTACAATAACCGACACTCCGGGAAGAGGTAGCCCTTCTTGATCTACAACAGTACCCGAGATACTTTTTTCTTGTGGATTAGCTGCCCTAGTTGCTGATTTACCGGTATTTGCTGCCGGGTAAACAATAACTTGTCGGTCAATTACCTGGTAAGCAAGATGGTGTTGTGGTAAAATTTCATCTAGAATTTCTTCAACACGTGCATCTTCGGATGTTACCGACACTTTTTGATTGTCGTTTACAACGTCGTTGTTGTAAACAAACTTGAACTCGCTTTGGTCAGCGATGGTTTGAAATACTTCTTTCAGGCTGGCCTTTTTCATTTTTAAATCGAACTTAACCGATTCAGAATAAGTGCTGGCCTGTACGCTAACAACTATCGCCAGTAGCAATGCCATAGTGACACCTGCTACACGACGAAATTTTGTTAGCCATCCCGATGAACAGGAAAGCTTAGCATTAATGCATTTTTCCATACAATAATAGTTTAGTTTGTTAAACAATAAAATTTAGTTCATTTAAATCTCCATTCTAAAGAGTTGATCAGACTCACAAGAAGATTTTCTTTTTTGTTCTTAATTCACATCATTTCTAATCTTGTTTTGTTTTTTTGATTCTATAATAATTCCGTTGTTGTTTAATTTGTATTCAAATGTTTTGGCAACGCTCAGTAATTCGAGTATCCGTTCCAGCGATTCTTCTTCAAATTCTCCTGAATATTTATAGTTGCCAGTAACTGAGTCGGCAATGAAAATCCGTGTTTCAAAATGGCGTTCCAGTTTTTTCGAGATGCTAAACAAATCTTCATCATAAAAGCGTAATATTCCATCGCGCCACTGTGCCGGTTTGCCGAGGTCGGTATGTAATAGCTTCATCCTTCCGGTGTTAGTGTTGTAATAAGCGCGATCTCCCGGATTTAGAATAGCAGTATTGTTATTCGTGTTCGGATTGAGCTGAACCTTTCCTTCGTATAATGAGATCTCATGAATATCGTCGGTGGGGTAGGCTACAACATTAAAATGGGTTCCCAGTACTTTTGTTTTTAGGTTCGAGGTCTCTATTATAAAAGGCTTTTCGGCATTTGGGGCAACTTCAAAATAAGCTTCGCCAAACAGGGTTACTTCTCTTTTGTCGCCAATAAATGGCTCGCTGGCAATTAGCAACGATGAAGAGTTTAACCATACCTTGGTTCCATCGCTTAAGGTTACGGTCTTAATTTCTTTGGCTTTACAACTGTACTGGTTTAGTGTTGGTGCCTGCTTTTTTTCTATAATATAGTTTATTGAAAATACCATTGATATTATTAATAATATAGAAGCTGCAATTCCGATCCATTTCCATTTATTGGTTTTCGGATTTTGGTGATATGTGAATCCGAGCTTTTTTTCAGTTTGCTGGATTATAGAGTGTTTTTTTGCTCTCGGGAAATATTTCCTCCAGAAGGTATTAAGTACAGAATAACTTCGTGCTGCGTATTCATGTTTGTCCAGCTCATTGATGAGAAGTCCATCTTCTTCCTCGCTGATGGATTCTGTTAGTTTCTTAACAATGAGCTCGTAGGTATTGTCTTTCTTCGTCATCTTTTGTCTTTCTACCTAAAAAGACGTTCGTAACATCTACTATACCTAATTCAACAATAAAAAAATCAATAATTATTAGATTCTAAAGAAAATGGAAGGGGATGGTAGCTTTTTCGTTGAGTGGTTTTTACCAGGTGAAAGAGAATAAACTGGCTTGCTTTAATGGCGATTTTTTTGCTTTCTTTTTCTTATCGATGCCTAATGTTTCTGTTATTTTCTTCAGTGCGGTAACCAGGTGGTTGTTTACCGTTTTTTCCGAAATGCTCATTATGTCTGCAATTTCACGGTGTTTGAAGCCATTTATTTTAGCAAGAGAAAATGCTTCTTTGCATTTTGGAGGAAGTTCCCC
Source organism: uncultured Draconibacterium sp. (assembly GCF_963677575.1). Lineage (NCBI taxonomy): Bacteria > Pseudomonadati > Bacteroidota > Bacteroidia > Marinilabiliales > Prolixibacteraceae > Draconibacterium > uncultured Draconibacterium sp. The sequence goes on along the minus strand of NZ_OY782038.1, from coordinate 1,122,424 downwards.
AATAGCTTCGTAAATTTTATTTAGCTTTTCCTTTTCAATCGTCTCGTCATCATTGCTTTCTATAGCGGGAAATAAAAAATCGTTGTATTCGTCGATAAATACAATTTTCTCGTTTTTCATTTTCCGGAGATGCGACAGGCAGCTATTTTTAACTGCAATAAAAAGATAGGATCTGATATTTTGGATATTGGGGAGTTCGGATCTTTTATGCCATATTTTAACATAAACATCGCTTATCAGTTCTTCTGCAATTTCCTGATTGCGTACAAAACTTAACGCGTAATGAAGTAATTCATCAGAGGTAACTTCCATAAGTAGCTGAAAGCGTCTGGTATTTCCTTCGGCAATTAACAGTTTCGTTTTTTGGTCGTTTAGCATCTAGTTTCAGCAAGTTGTGCAGCTCTGTTTTAAAAGAGATACACTTTAGTTTAGTTTAATGAAAATAAAGGTAATGAACCTAGATGTAAAAAAAAAGGATTTTTATATAAAATGATTTCGCTAATTTATCGAAATTGTTCTGTAATTTCCATAAACAGTGGCTTTTGGGTGTTTTGCAACCGTTCGGTACTGGTAGGTAATTTTTTTATTCTTTACTGGAAGCCTGAACATAAAGAAGTTGTTCTCTATTTCCAAATTTTTTGTTTCGGACCATTCGTTCGAAATAAGTTCATTAGCTAAGTCGGGAAGTGGGCGATACTGAAAACAAACTTTAGGATTTTCCTGGTCGCCTTGCTTAACAATTCTGCCGTTAAATTGGATGTAGCTTATTCCGCCGGATTGGATAATTTCGGCTTCTTCGGTTACCACAACGGGTGGAGTAAATGCAGGCTGAGCATTGGTAATTTTTAAAACAAGGGGATAATTCCATTTATGATTATTGTATAAACGTTGTGCACGCACACATGAAATATGTAAAGCATCTTCTTCCTGTTTAAAAAAAGTGGTAGCATTTGTCTCCGGCATGTATTCAACACATTTCCCCGATTGCCCCAATACTTCAACGTTGGTATTTTCTGTAGCGCTAACTGATTTTAACACAAACTCACGACGTTCGCCACGTGGCCATTCCGGTTGTTTGGTAAGAATGGCATAAAGTGTTTTTTCTTCCGGTTTCCAGGTAAACCATACATTTTCTTCGTTCGGAATAATCCATGGTTTGGTAGCCTCAATTGCTTCGCCGTTTACAAAGTTCCACGCGGCAATTTCTCGCAATAGGTTTTCCTGTTCTTCGGCAACAGCACCATTTGGTTTTGGTCCGATATTGAGTAGTTGGTTGCCTCCTTTCGCACGTGTTTCAATTAATATCTCAATTAACTGAGTACCGGTTTTATACGCTTCGTTAGCCGGTTTGTAAGCCCACTGCGTTCCCATGGTTAAACATGCTTCCCAAGGATCGGTAAGCGTGGTGCCGGGTACAGTTTGCTCCGGAGTTGCCATGGCACCGCGTGTTATCACCACGTCGGGGTGAAGTTCCCAAGCCACTTGTTTACATTTTTCGAGTAAAGGTCCTTCTCCACCATCGTAAAAAAGAATATCGATGTCGCCGTATTTGGCCATCAACTCAATCGTTTGAAGTTCGTTCAATTCCACATATTTATTCATAATATGTGGTGGAATGTTGTTAATATTTGTTCGCCGAATTTCGAGCCCGTTTTCATGCAAAAAATGAAAATCCTCGGGAGAGAAATAAAATCCAACTGCCAGTCCTGCTTCGCGTGTAGCTTCAACAAATTCTTCCAACAAGTCTTTTTTATAAGGAGTGTTGGTAATGTTAAAGTCGGTGGTTTCGGTGTCCCACATACAAAAGCCAGAGTGGTGTTTTGTGGTGAAGACAATGTATTTCATTCCGGCCAATTTGGCCAGCGTTGCAATTTCTTTTGCATCAAAATCTTTCGGGTTAAACGTTTTTGGAAGCTCCTTAATGTAGCGGTTCTGATAATCTTCCGACGCACCCACCATCGAGTGGCTGATTACAATTCCCAACTGGCTGTCGAAACTAAAATGAATGAACATACCGAACCCGAGATCACGAAACCATTCTACACGCTCGGGTTTGTTCATGTTTAATACTTCGTTGTTCGTTGTTTGCGCCCACAATGCTACCGAGAATGTTAGTAGCAGAAATGTTATGAATGATTTTATCATAGCAAGAAAGATTGATGTTTTAAGGACTGTTAAAGTACTAAAAAATAGCTGGGGTGCAAGTTGTATAAATGGTCATATTTTTATTGAAAAATACAATGTTTTACAAATCAGGACTATACGATTTTTGTGCACGGAAATTCGACCATAATGATTGTGTAAATACATTTTTTCTATTAAAATGCTACATTTGTAATATGTAGTACATTTAAACGTATTTACCACTGACCAAAATTTACGATAATGGATGAAGTCTTTAGAAAAATCGGGAGCAAGTTAACGCTGAGCCAAAAAATTGAACGTAGAATTGAAGCTGCAATTCGTGAAAAAAAATTGCCGGTAGGATCAAGATTGCCAACCGAAAGAGAATTGTGCGAATCGTTTGGTGTTAGCCGAACAGCATTGCGCGAAGCACTGCGTCGGTTAAGTGCGCGAGGCCTCATCGAAATTACAAAAGGTAGTGGTATGACAGTTACCGGGTTAAAGATTGACGACGCTATTGAAAACCTGAACTTGTATTACGACATGCAGTTCGATCATAACCTGATTGCACAAATTATTGAAGTGCGAAGGTTGTTTGAACCCGAGATTGCCGGCCTGGCTGCCAAACAGCGAACACAAAACGACTTAAGTGATATTCAGGATAACATTGAGGCTTTTAAAGCATGTAATCCCGACAACATTCAAATGGAAGCCGACCTGGATAATAAATTTCATTTATTAATTGCTAAAGCAACGCATAATCCGATCGTGCAGATTTCGATGGAGCCCATTTATTCGCTGTTGCCACGTATGCGAAACCTGATTTACGCAAATGTAGAGGGCGAAAAAGACATTACCTTCGAGTATCACCTGAAAATATTTGATGTAATAAACAAACAAAAAAGGGAAGAGGCAGCTGAGCTGATGAGAGTGCATTTGCATCGAACAATGGAAATCTATCAGAAATACCTGCACAACTCTTATTAGCATACAACGGTTTTATGAAATTTTTACAAGGCGTATTTTTTATTGGTCTGGCATTGTTTGTTTTTGCCTGTCAAAATAAAAAAGAAGAAGTGTTCGATTATCACAATTATTTATCTCAGGGAAAATTCAAAGAAGCCGAAAGCAGGTTGAATGAGCAACTTTCTGATGATCCTCAGAATGAACAATTAGCTATTCAGCTGGAAACCATTCGCCGTTTGCGAAAGGAATTCCCTTACACACGGACAGATGTAACAGAACAGTTGCGCAAATATTTCCCGGATTTAACAGACGATGACCTGAATCAATGGGAAAATGCCAGACAGCTGGAGATGCGTATTATCGATGGCGAGAAGCGTTATTTCTCTAGGTCGGTTAGTAATTTCTTTCGTTTAAACGAAGCTGCCGGAAAAGTTAAAGAGGAAAAGAATGGGAAAGCCTACGATGGTGTTGACGATTTTCAGTTAACTGTTATTCCTAAGTGGTTTGAAAAACCGATTGAACCACGCAAACCTTTTGCTCCGCAACGAATAAAAGTAAATTATACGAATACATTGGATGCCAATGCAGTGCCGGCAGGCGAACTGGTAAAATGTTGGTTGCCTTATCCGCGAACCGGATCGCAGCGTTTGCCCAAAGTGGAATTTTTGGAGGCCAGTCAGGAGGATTTCATCATTGCTCCGAACGAAACCATGCAACGCACTGTGTATATGGAGAAAAAAGCCGTGCAAGATGAGGAGACGGTTTTTCAAATCTCCTATATTTTTGAAACTGCAGCACAGTGGTTTGATATTAAACCGGAAGATGTTCAGGCATATGATAAAACTTCGGAACTTTATAAAAATTATACAGCCGTGCGTTTACCACATATTGTGTTTAACAACCAGGTAAAATCATTAGCTAAAAATATTGTCGGCGAAGAAGAAAATCCGGTAAAGCAGGTTGAACTTTTGTATTATTGGATAAACGATAACATTCCGTGGGCCGGTGCACTCGAATATTCGGTTATGCCTTGTATTCCTTGTTACGTGCTCGAAAATATGCACGGCGATTGCGGTATGCAAACCTTTTTGTTTTTGAGTATGGCACGCAGTCTCGGCATTCCATGTAAATGGCAAAGCGGGTGGTATTTATTACCGCAAACCAAAAACCTGCACGACTGGGCCGAAGTGTATTACGAAGGAGTTGGTTGGGTCCCGGTTGATCCATCGTTTAAACTTATCGATTCGGAAGACCAGCGCATAAAAGAGTTTTACCTGAACGGGCTGGATTGTTACCGGTTGGTGGTAAACGACGATTTTGCCTGCGAGCTGGTACCACCTAAAAAGTATTATCGAAGTGAACCTTTTGACTTTCAGCGTGGAGAGCTGGAGTGGGAGGGTGGTAACTTGTATTTCGATACATGGGACTATCGCCTTGATTTCGAATATTTGCCGCTTACCGAAAACTAATCGTATCTTGATGTTAAGTATAAATTTTTAATGGGGTGATTCTCGTTAAAAATTACTTTAAAATTTATATTTGTAATATGTAATACAAATTTTGTAAAGCGATGAAATTTACTCACATTATTTTTCTATTCTTTTTGGTTATGGCATCTTGTACGCAACAGCAGCAATCTTCTGATATTGAACAACAAGTTGATCAGTTGATCGATCAGCAAATTAAAGATAAACGCGTAGAATACTGTAAGGTAAGTGTTTCTGTTAACGATGGGAAACAGGCAATAACTGGGGCCACCGTTTCGAAAACCACCTTTGAGGCGTTAAAAACTTTTGCATCGGAAAAGGGATGTGATTTTTCTGTTGACCTGTTACCTGATAACACTTTTAGTGAAAATCCGTGGGGTGTTGTAACTATTTCGGTTTGTAATATTCGCAGTAACTCAAGGCATTCGGCCGAGATGTTAACACAGTCGATTATGGGAACTCCTGTGAAGGTATACCGGAAAGAGGATGGTTGGTATTTAATTCAAACACCTGACCGTTATTTTGGTTGGGTTGATGGTGCCGGAATTGCTCTGAAGAGTAATGTGGAAGTGGCTGAATGGAAAACATTTAAGAAAGTTCTTTACAAAAATCAATACGGTTTTGCATATGCCGAAGCGGATGCGAAATCGGGCATTGCAACCGACCTGGTACTTGATAACCTGCTAAGTGTGGTGGATGAAACAGCTGGGTTTTATAAAACAGCTTTGGCTGACGGGCGTGAAGCTTTTGTAAAAAAGGACGAATGTATTGGCCTTGATATTTGGTACAACAAAAGTGTTGCAGCAAGCGATGTTTTGGCAACAGCTAAAAAATTTAAAGGCGTTCCGTATTTGTGGGGTGGCACATCGGCAAAGATGGTCGATTGCAGCGGTTTTGTAAAATCGGCTTATTACAATCACGGAGTAATTCTGCAACGCGATGCATCGCAGCAAACGTTATACGGAGAGTTGATTGACACCGAAAACGGATACGATACTTTAGAGGCCGGCGACCTCGTGTTTTTTGGGCGAAAGGCTACCGCTGATCAGCGCGAAAGAGTAACGCATGTTGGTTTGTGTTTGGGCGATCAGGAGTTTATTCATGCATCGGGAAAGGTTCGGGTAAATAGCTTGAACCGCGACAGTGAAAGATATACCGAACATTACGAAAAAGGCTTTGTACGTGCCCGCCGAATTATCGATAACATTGATGGCAATGGAATAGAGTGGGTGGTTGACAACGCATTTTTTAAACAGGTTTTACCGGAATAACATTAAGAATCAGAACACATGCAACTACGTTTTAAACCATTTGAACTTCAGTTAAAACATACTTTTACGCTGGCAACCAGCTCGCGTACAACCACGCCTGTAATGTTGGTTGAACTGGAACACGACGGACTTATTGGATATGGCGAAGCTTCAATGCCGCCGTATTTAGGCGAATCGCACGAAACTGTTACCCGCTTTCTGAAGAAAGTGGACTTGTCGGGATTTAACGATCCGTTCCGTATGGATGAAATTCTGGAATATGTGGATCAGCTGGAACCGGGAAACCGCGCGGCAAAAGCCTGTATCGATATTGCTTTGCATGATTTGGTGGGGAAAATTTTAGGGCAGCCCTGGTATAAAATATGGGGATTAAAACCCGAAAATACGCCTTACACAACCTATACCATTGGTATTGACACACGCGAAGTGGTAATTGAAAAAACCAAAGAAGCCGCCGAGTTTAAAATGCTAAAGGTTAAAATGGGGCGCGATAACGATAAAGAGCTGATTGAAACAATCCGCTTGGTTACCGATGTGCCTTTGTGTGTGGATGTAAATCAGGGCTGGAAAGACAAGCATGAAGCGCTGGAAATGATCCACTGGATGGATGAGAAAGGGATTGTTTTTGTGGAGCAGCCCATGCCCAAAGAGCAGCTGGACGATATGGCCTGGCTAACAGCACACAGTCCGCTGCCAACTATTGCCGACGAAGCTTTTCAGCGAATTCACGATATTCCGAAGTTTAAAGATGTTTACTCCGGAATAAACATTAAGCTGATGAAAAGCACCGGTATGCGCGAGGCAAAGAAAATGATTGATGTGGCGCGTGCACTCGATATGAAGGTTATGATCGGGTGTATGACCGAAACCTCGTGTGCCATTTCCGCAGCTTCGCAATTGTCACCACTATGCGATTGGGCTGATCTGGATGGAGCTTTGCTAATTACCAACGATGTATTTGATGGAATGAAAGTGATTGACGGGAAAGTTACTCTATTCGATATTCCGGGGATCGGTGTGGTTAAGCGATAAGCGGTTTGGAACCACTAAGCGCATAAAGCATAAAAAAGAACCGAAAAACTGATTGCTCAGTTCTATTCGATTCTTTATCTTTCGCATAGACTTTAATCTGTCCTAAACAGATTGCTGTCCTTTTTTCTTGTAATTATCGAGTACTGCCCGAACTGATCCGTGCAAGAGTAGAAGCCGTTTAGCTTCTTCAAACTCAATGCTCAATTCGTCAACGATCATTTTCGATCCGCGTTCAACCAATTTTTTGTTGGTAAGTTGCATATCAACCATTTTGTTGCCTTTTACCCGACCCAGTTTTATCATCAGCGAAGTGGTAATCATATTCAGTACCATTTTCTGCGCTGTTCCGGCTTTCATTCGCGTACTTCCGGTTACAAACTCGGGGCCTACAATTGGTTCGATAGCGATTTTTGCCACTTTGGCAATTTCCGAGTTTGGGTTGCAGGTTATACAGGCGGTGAGTAATCCGTTGTTGTTTCCGTCTTGCAAAGCACCAATTACGTAAGGTGTACCTCCCGAAGCTGCAATTCCAACAATAGTATCGCGATCATTCACCTGAAACTTCTGCAGGTCTTCCCAACCACCGTGAATGTTGTCTTCGGCTGCCTCAACAGCTTTTCGGATGGCACGGTCGCCACCGGCAATAAGGCCGATTACAACACCATCGGGCATGCCATAAGTTGGCGGTATTTCCGATGCATCGAGGATGCCCAGTCGTCCGCTGGTGCCTGCGCCCAAATAAAACAAACGACCGCCTGCTTTTAGGCGGTCTACCAGTTGGGTAACTAATTTTTCTATCTGTGGAATTTCTTTTTGTACGGCAATATGAATTTTTGCATCCTCGTTGTTTATTCCTGTTAACAGCTCTTCAACTGTCATCTGGTCGAGGTTGTCGTATAAAGATGATGATTCTGTGACCCTCATTTTCTTATAAATTGTAATGAAACTTTTTAAGTCCGTTTATAGGTTTTTCAATAATATTTCCGATCTCAATTTTTCGATTGAATGCGACTTCCTTAAGTAAATCTGAATAATGGTACGCAATAGAGCCCACAAAGTTTACCGTGTAGTTTTGGTAGTCGTTATAGCGTTCAATGTTCCGAAAAAAGAAATCGGTAAAACTCCTTTTTATCAGGTTCTGAACGTAAATATGATTTCTGTTTTCGCTAAGAAATTCTGAAAATTTAGCCAGGTAGCGACTCGGATATTCTTGGCGATAAACCGAGTTTAAAACATCTGCCATTTCAAGGTGCAGTTCGCTTTCCATTTTCTGTTTCATGTCTTCAGGAACGGCACGTTTAAAATAGTCGTTCATGAGAAGTTTACCCAAATAGGCACCACTTCCTTCGTCTCCCAAAATAAATCCCAGCGTAGGAACTTTGTCTACAATCTCTGAACCGTTGTAAAGGCACGAATTGGTTCCGGTACCCAGTATACAGGCAATGCCCGATGATTTTCCAAGCAGTGCACGTGCTGCACCTAAAATATCGTCTTCAACAGCTATCGACGCATTTGGAAATACTTTAGTGAGTGCATCCGATACAACGTGGTCGGTTTTGCCTTTTATACATCCCGCACCATAGAAATGTACTTCGCTAACCTCTTCTTTTTGGTCGATTGTAAATGTGTTTGAAAGAGTGGCAAAAATTTCTTCTGTTTGCTGGAAAAAGGGATTGATCCCTTGAGTGTTGATAATGAATTCTTTTTCAAGACTCATGAATAACCAATCGGTTTTCGACGAGCCACTGTCTGCTATTACAATCATTCTGATACTATTGGTTTATTTTCAGAAATTTTCTAGTGCAAATGTACAAAATCTTTTTGAATTGGTAATATGTAATACAAATTTTGCCTACATTTGTTGCCACAACCTTAGTCGGAAAAAATTATGAAGATCTTAAACCTGGCTAAATCAAAAATCCTAAAAGTAAGCAAGAAAAAGGTGAATTACCTGTTTTTCTTGTTCTTTATTCTCTTTTCTACTTCTGTAAGTGCTCAGCAAAAAGAATCGCTGAAAGAGCAGTTAAACAAAGTGCTTAAGCAAAAAAGCAGTTCCGCATTCTATGTCGGTAACGAAAATTACATTAACGGAAAACGAGTTGCGCTTGACACTGCGTACTTTACGCTGGACAATGATACGTTGTATCTGTACTTCAATAAAGCGCTGGCCGAAATGCCTTTCAGAGAAAGTAGTTTGTCGGCAGTTCGCGACTCAATTCGAAATATTTTGCCTGATTCTTTAAAAGAGATCCCTTTGAAAATTTGGGCCAATCAGTTGTCTTTAGAAGAATTGGTGCCGAATTATTACAGAAACGAAATATCTGTTGATGAAAACAGATTAACACCGTCAGCCCGAAACCGAAAAAATGTAGTTCAGAAGATTCGTCCTTATTCAATATCGGAAGGGTTGGACGGAGCAAATATTGCGATGTGGAACAGTCACGGCTGGTACTATGAACCTGCGCGTGATCGTTGGGAGTGGCAACGAGCTCGTTTGTTTACCAACCTCGAAGATATTTCGCCGGGTTCATTTGTAATCCCGTTTATTATTCCGATGCTGGAAAATGCCGGCGCCAATGTTTTTAATGCACGCGAACGCGACTGGCAGATTCACGAGGTGGTTGTTGATAACGACCAATCGACCGGTAAAAGCAAATTCAAAAAACCGCGAAAACGCAACGATGAGGATAAAGGATTTGCTTATTCTGAATTCATACAGGGAACTACAAATCCATTTCTGGAAGGAACTGCAGTTAGGTTTGAAAGCCGGAATAATCCAAATGTAGCTACTTATATTCCTGATTTCCCGGAGGCGGGAGAATATGGTGTATATGTTTCGTACGCCAAAGGCGATGGGCCGGTGACTTATCGTGTAACTCATTCTGGTGGTGTGACTAATTTTTGGGTTGACCAAAGAATGGGCTACGGAACCTGGATTTATCTCGATAAGTTTTATTTCAATACAGGAAAAGATAAAAAGGTAGCTAAAGTAGAGTTGATAGCACCGGAAGGTGAAGGAAAAACATTTTCGGCTGATGCTGTTCGGTTTGGCGGTGGAATGGGAAATATAGTTCGTAATGGCAGGTCTGGTGGTTTAGCAAGGTTTTTTGAAGGTGCCCGCTATAATCTGCAATATTCCGGTGCGCCCGACACGCTGGTGTGGAACCTGCACAACGGTGAGGATGATTATAAAGATGATTATATGAGTCGTGGCGAATGGGTAGACTGGTTAATGGGAGCACCTTTTGGGCCAACAAAAAAACGAATGGCTCCGGGCTTGGAAATCCCTATCGATCTGGCTTTTGCATTTCATACCGATGCCGGAATTCTGCCCGATAATCAAATTGTAGGAACACTTGGAATCTATTCAACCGACAGGGACACTTCCGTTTTTCCCGACGGACAATCAAAATATGCTTCGCGCGATTTAACTGATTTGATACAAACGCAGATTGTAAGCGATATAAATGCCGTTTATAAATGCAACTGGACACGCCGCGGAATGTGGAACTCGCAATACAGCGAAGCTTATCGTCCGCAGGTGCCAACGATGCTGCTGGAGTTATTGTCGCATCAAAATTTGGAGGATGCAAAATATGTGCTGAATCCACAATTTCGTTTTGATGTATCGCGCGCCATTTATAAAGGAATGTTACGTTTTATTACCACACAAAATGGACTGGATTACGTGGTGCAGCCTTTGCCGGTTGATCATTTAAACGCCCGTTTTACCAACGAAAATACCGTAAAATTATCATGGGAACCGGTACTCGATGAACTGGAACCTACAGCCGTGCCTGATAAATATATGGTGTATAAACGAGTTGGCGATAACGGTTTTGATAACGGAACGTTGGTGACAGAACCTGAAATAACAATTGCTGATTTGGAGCCCGGAAAAGTTTATGGATTTCGGGTAACTGCTGTAAATGCGGGCGGCGAAAGCTTTCCTTCAGAAACAGCAGCGGTAGGTATTGCTGAAAACAGCAAAGGCAAAGTGTTGATCGTAAATGGTTTCGATCGCATTGATGGTCCGGCTATTTTCGAAACCGATTCGCTGGCAGGAGTTATGCGTTTCCTTGATCATGGAGTGGCTTATGGATACGATGTGTCAACTACAGGCGATCAGTACGATTTTGAGCGTGAATCAGTTTGGTTGGATGATGACAGCCCCGGTTTTGGCGCAAGTTATGCCGATCTGGAAACTATCATTTTTCGTGGTAATACCTTTGATTTTTCAATGATACACGGAAAAAGTTTGCTGGCCAACGGTTACAGTTTTGTAACGTCGAGCGATGAAGCTGTAGAGGACGGTTTAACAGATCTCAATAATTACAAGTTGATTGACTTGCTTTATGGCGAAGAAAAACAAACTTTTCTGCCGGGTAACGATTCTGTTTCGTACTTCGAAATCTACACCGAAAAGATGGTAAATGTGCTTTCGGAATATGCGGAAAATGGCGGAAACATTTTTATGTCAGGTGCTTATGTTGGTACTGAAATTCCAGAAGATAAAACGCAAAAGGAGCGGATTGGAAATTTGTTTGGTTTTAAGTGGCGAACGGATCATGCGGTAAAAAACGGACAGTTTTATTCCGTGAATTCAAATAGTAACTTTACAGGAGCGTTCAATACCGATTACACGCTGGAGCAATACCCGGTTGAAGCGCCCGATGGAATCGAAGCGTTTTATAAAAATGGGAAAACGATTTTTCGCTATGGTGAAAATGGAATTAGTGCAGGTGTTTATTTTGAAAACAATCACAAATCGCTTGTGTTGGGATTTCCTTTTGAAAGCGTAAAAGGGCAGAATAAGCGCGATGCGTTAATGCGCGAAATACTAAAAATGTTAAATGATTAAGAAAAAACAATCGATAATGACTAAAATTAACTGTTTCGTACCCGCTGCAGCCTGGTCGCAAGTGGCGGAAATGATTGGCGAATTACAAGCCAATCATTCAGTAAATAAAATATTCTTACCTGAGAGTGTTGCAAAAGAAGCCGGGGAAAAGGCACAGGTATTTTCTTTTGATGGATTAACTTCTACTACAACGGTAAAACAAATAGCAGCCTTGTCGGAGGATGTGGACTACATTCTATTGTTGACAAAAGTAACTGCTGTGGAACTGGGACAGTTTGCCGTTGAACGTTTGATAGATGTAGCAGAATTAACCGGTGCTGTAAAGGTGTATTCCGATTATTACGAGGTGAAAGAAGGTAAGCTGACAACACATCCGGTGATTGATTACCAGGAAGGCAGTTTGCGCGACGACTTTAATTTTGGTCCTCTCGTATTATACAAAGCCGATGCATTTCTGGCGGCTGTAAAAAATATGACACAGGATTTTGAACATGCCGGGCTGTATTACCTGCGTTTAAAAGTGGCGCAACAGGGCGGGATATTCCGTATTCCTGAATTTTTATATACCATTGATGAAACCGATAACCGCAAAAGCGGACAGAAAATATTTGATTACGTAGATCCGAAAAACCGGCAGGTGCAGGTTGAAATGGAACAGGCGGCAACCGAACATTTAAAAGATGTAGGCGCGTGGATTAGTCCTGATTTTACGCCGGTGGAACTGGATGAAAAGGTTTTTGACAAAAAAGCTTCGGTGGTTATTCCGGTGCGAAACCGCGAAAAAACCATTGCCGATGCTATGGAGTCGGTGTTGATGCAAAAAACGGATTTTGAGTTTAACCTGATCGTTATCGATAATCATTCAACGGATAAAACCACTTCAATTATCCAATCTTTTGCTGAAAAAGACGATCGTGTTGTACACATTATCCCGGTTCGCGAAGATCTTGGAATTGGCGGTTGCTGGAACCTTGGAGTTCACGATTCGCGCTGCGGAATGATTGCGATGCAGCTTGACAGCGACGATATTTACAAAGACGAAAATACATTGCAAAAAGTGATTGATGTTTTCGAATCGGAAAAATGTGCCATGGTTGTGGGAACATATCAGCTGGTGAATTTCGACTTGGAAGAGATACCACCGGGCATTATCGACCACAAAGAGTGGACTCCCGACAACGGTAAAAACAACGCTCTGCGCATTAATGGTTTAGGTGCGCCGCGCGCTTTTTACACACCCGTTTTGCGTGATGTAAAAATTCCGAATACAAGCTACGGAGAAGATTATGCAGTTGGTTTGGCAATTTCAAGAGATTACCAAATTGGCCGTATTTATGAGAATCTATACCTCTGCCGCCGTTGGGATGATAATTCGGATGCAGCGCTGGACATTGTGAAAATGAATGCACATAATACCTACAAAGACAGGATTCGTACCATCGAGTTAAAAGCCCGTCAAAGGAAAAACAGAGGGTAAAATATAAGTTTCACGCAAAGGAAGAAAGAAGCGCAAAGTGCGCTAAGTTTCATTTCTAGTCTTCATCCTTTGTGGGCTTTGCGATAATCTTAGCGAACTCTGCGTGAACAAAAAAAATGAATACAATTTCAAAAGAAATAAAGCAACTGCTTGCCGACCAGAAAATAGAATGGGAACTGGTGGGAAAAAGCTTCGCCGGATTGCAAAATGTACAAGTGCGCGAATTTCAGTTTGACGGATTTACAATAAAAGTTCAGTTTAATCCGGGCCGAATTGTGTCGTCGGCAGCCAAAGTAGATAAAAAATCGATTGAAGCGCGCCCGTGCTTTTTATGTGCTGCAAACCGTCCGGCAGAGCAGCGTGGCGTAACATTTGGCGATTACGAGGTTTTAGTAAATCCATTTCCGATATTTCCCGAGCATTTTACTATTCCTGCTTTTGCCCACACACCGCAGCAAATAAAAGGAAACTTTGGCAATATGCTCGATCTGGCGCAGGCGATGGACGGTTTTACCTTGTTTTATAACGGACCAAAATGTGGCGCTTCTGCACCCGATCATTTTCATTTCCAGGCAGGGAATGCGGGTTTTATGCCCCTGGATAATGAAATAACTGTATTAAAAGAGAAATATGGTGATAAGTGGGAAAAAGACAATGTGAATTACAGCGCCATAAAAGATGGCCTTCGAAACTTTTTGGTGTTGGAAACGGCCGATAAAATGGCCATGATTAATGCCTTTGCAAACATCTACACAGAGCTTGAAGATGAGGAAAGTGATGAGGAACCGATGTTAAATATTCTTACCCGTTATGACGATGGAGGCTGGAGAATCCAGGTTTTTCCGCGTGCGCTGCATCGTCCGGCGCAGTATTTTGCCGAAGAAGAGGAGAATATTCTAATCAGTCCTGCCTCGGTTGATATGGGCGGTGTGTTGATCACACCTCAGGAGAAAAACTTTTTGAAGATCACCAAAAACGATATCGAAAGTATACTTAAACAGGTTTTATGGCCTGACAATCAATTTGATAAACTAACTACAAAACTTAAACAATGAGCAGTCCAAATATTCATGTAGGCATAATGAGTGCCGATAAAATTGATTTTAAACTTCACGGCGAATACCAGCTGTTGGGAACAAAACATACTTTTTCGGGCGATAGATCAGTACGTTTCGAAAATGGAAACCTGCAGCTTACCGGCTCCAAAATAAGTGGCGATAAATTGTATTTTATGCCACTTGATAAGAAAAAATCGGAATTTGAATTAAAAGATGTTACCATCGGTGTAAACTTTCACTGGGAGCAAAAGGAGGACCAGAAATTTCAGGGGGCTTTGAAATTTATTGTTGAAGAGGGTAAAATTACAGCGGTAAATATTTTGTCGATTGAAGATTACCTGATCAGCGTAATTTCGTCGGAAATGAGTGCCAAAAGTTCGCTTGATTTGCTGAAGGCACACGCCATAATTTCGCGCAGCTGGTTAATTGCGCAAACTGAAAAGCAAGATAAACTTACTGAAGCGGCAGAAACTTATGAGGGCACTTTTAAATCCGACGATGAATATATAAAGTGGTACGACCGCGAAGATCACACGAATTTCCATGTTTGTGCCGACGATCATTGTCAGCGTTACCAGGGAACAACGCGTTCGCATAACCCTAATGTGGTGAAGGCGGTAAACGAAACGGCTGGCGTGGTACTTTCCTATAAAGGTGTGATTTGCGATGCGCGTTTCTCGAAATGTTGTGGAGGAATTGCCGAGCTTTTTGAGAATTGCTGGGAACCTGTAAATCATCCGTATCTAACTGCAGTTATCGATAATCCTGATGCTCCAAAAGGTTTAGAGACAGATCTTACGGTGGAGACAAATGCAGTTCTGTGGTTAAAAAATGCGCCGGAAGCGTTTTGTAATACCGATGATGAAGAAGTGCTGAAACAGGTGCTGAACGAGTACGACTGGACCGCCAAAGATTTTTACCGTTGGACAGTTGAATACAAACAAGACGAGCTTTCTGCATTGATTTTGAAACGCTCAGGACATGATTTTGGAAAGATACTGGATATGATCCCGGTTGAACGTGGCGTTTCAGGACGATTGATAAAACTTAGAATAGTTGGCTCGAAAAAGACTTTAACAGTTGGAAAAGAGCTGGAAATCCGTCGTTGGTTAAGTGAATCACATTTATATAGTTCGGCATTTTTTGTTGAAAAACAGGATGTTGTTGATGGTGTTCCCGGCAAAATTATTTTGCACGGGGGAGGCTGGGGACATGGTGTTGGCCTATGCCAGATAGGTGCTGCCGTAATGGGCCATAAAGGCTATAAGTACGATGAAATTCTGAATCACTATTTTAAAAATATAAACCTCGAAAAACGATACTAACATGATCAAACGGGCGTTTCTCTCATTTGTTCTGATGCTTGTTGCTATATGTGTTTTTGCACAGCAGAAAGTTATTCGTATCAATCAGTTGGGCTACTTGCCACAGTCGGTAAAGGTGGCTGTTTTTCTTTCTACGGAAGAGGAAAATGCTGAACAGTTTCAGGTATTTAATGCCTTAAACGATAAGCAGGTTTACGAAGCCAAAGTAAACCCGGTCAACGGCAAAGATTGGGGAATGAAGACCGCTTTACGGCTTGATTTTTCCGCGGTGACAAGCCCCGGCGGTTATTACCTAAAATATGGAGAAACTCAATCTCCGGCTTTTCAAATTGCTTCGGATGTTTACGAAGGAACAGCAGATTTCCTGTTAAACTACATGCGCCAGCAACGTTGTGGCTACAATCCGTATTTGCAGGATTCCTGTCATTTGCACGATGGAATTATTGTCGATCATCCAATAAAATCGGGACAGAAAATTAATGTTACCGGAGGTTGGCACGATGCCTCGGATTACCTGCAATACCTTACAACATCGGCAAATGCAACTTATCAGTTACTGTATGCATACGAGCAAAATCCGACGGTGTTTAAAGATGAGTACCGGGAGAATGGTACGTCGGGAGCAAATGGAATTCCCGATATTCTGGATGAAGCAAAATGGGGCCTCGACTGGATGGTAAAAATGAATCCTTCGGCAGGAGAAATGTATAACCAGATTGCCGACGACAGAGATCACCGCGGTTACCGTTTGCCCAATAAAGATACGGTGAGCTATGGACTGGAAGGAATTTACCGCCCCGTGTATTTTATCACCGGAAAACCACAGGGGCTTGCTGAGCATAAAAACCGCACAACCGGCGTTTCGTCGAGTGCTGCAAAATATGCATCGGCATTTGCTTTGGGAGCGATGATGGTTAAGGATCATTACCCTGAGTTTGCCAAACAAATAGCAGCGAAAGCTACTGAAGCCTACACGTTTGCTTTGAGCGATTTGGGGGCTTGTCAAACGGCTTGTAACGTGTCGCCGTATTTTTACGAGGAAGCCAATTATGTGGACGACCTTGAACTGGCTGCCACAACTTTATACCAGTTAACCGGTGACGCTTATTATTTAACAGAAGCCAAAAAATGGGGCAGTGTTGAAAACGTAACGCCATGGATGTCGGCAGGTTTTGCACGTCATTACCAGTTTTACCCTTTTGTGAATCTGGGGCATGTTAAGCTGGCTGAAAAGGATGAAAACTTTGCAACTTATCTGAAACAGGGATTAACGCATCTTTACGATCGTGGAAAAGATGATCCTTTCCTGAATGGCATTCCCTTTATCTGGTGCTCGAATAATTTAGTGGCGGCAGCGATTACGCAGG
The DNA here is from genome assembly GCF_963677575.1 of uncultured Draconibacterium sp. NCBI lineage: Bacteria > Pseudomonadati > Bacteroidota > Bacteroidia > Marinilabiliales > Prolixibacteraceae > Draconibacterium > uncultured Draconibacterium sp. Next base: position 1,105,456 of record NZ_OY782038.1, on the reverse strand, counting down.
CGCGTGCTTACGAAAAAATCACCGGTGATCGTTCGTTTGCCGAAATGGAAGCCGCCTTGCGCGACTGGCTTTTTGGTTGTAACCCGTGGGGAACAAGTATGATTTGTGGATTGCCGGCAGGAGGCAATAATCCGGAGGCGCCACATTCGTCCATTAAAAAAATTCTGGGTGAAACAACAACTGGCGGATTGGTTGACGGACCGGTTTATTATTCAATTTTTTCCGGGCTTATTGGTATTCAGATTCAGCAACCCGACCCGTTTGAAGCTTTTAATAAAGGCAAAGCAGTTTATCACGATGATCTGGGCGATTATTCATCGAACGAACCAACCATGGACGGCACGGCAAGTCTGAGCTATTATTTGTCGTCGCTGGAAAAAATGGGAATCGATCAGCAGAACGAATATGAAGAAGATGCACAGGGAGCTATCCGACGCATTCACCCTGCAGAAAAGAATATTTACCTGGTGTTTTCGGCACACGATAAAGCCGAAGGCGCTGGGCATATTTTAAAGGTGCTCGACAAAAAGGATTGTAAAGCTTCGTTCTTTTTTACCGGCGATTTTTTGCGCGACAAACAATTTCAATCTACCGTAAAAAAAGTAATAAATGACGGACATTATTTGGGGGCACACTCTGATAAACACCTGTTGTATTGCGGCTGGTCGAAAAGAGATTCGTTGCTGGTTGACCGAAATACTTTTGAACAGGATTTGAAAGAAAATTACAAGGCTTTGCAGCAATTTGGAATCAACAGCGAAAAGGCAAGCTGGTTTCTGCCGCCTTATGAATGGTATAATTCGGCAACCGTAAATTGGGCTGATGCGCTTGGATTGGCGACGATTAACTTTACGCCCGGAATACGAAGCAACGCCGATTATACAACACACGATATGGCGAATTATATGTCTTCCGAACAAATCATAAAAAGTATTTTTCAGGTAGAGGAGGAACAAGGATTAAACGGGGCGATTGCGCTGATTCATCCCGGAACGGAAGAAAAAAGAGCAGATAAATTTTATCTTCGTTTGGAAGAATTGATTGAACGATTGCAGGCAGAAGGATATAATTTTAAACGATTACCATAGAATTCAACAACTAAAACCGATAAACCAACATGGCTAAAACAAAAACACAACGCAATCCCTGGTTTTGGATTCCAACACTTTATTTTGCAGAAGGATTACCCTACGTAATTGTAATGACCCTCTCGGTGATTATGTACAAACGACTGGGAATTTCAAATACCGACATTGCTTTATACACCAGCTGGTTGTATTTGCCATGGGTGATTAAACCGTTGTGGAGTCCGATTGTCGATATCCTGAAAACCAAGCGCTTTTGGATTGTAATTATGCAGTTGGTGGTTGGCGTTGGGCTGGCGGGTGTGGCGTTTACCATTCCTGTCAGTAATTTTTTTCAGTATACGCTCGCGTTTTTCTGGTTGCTGGCTTTTAGCTCGGCAACACACGATATTGCCGCCGATGGTTTTTATATGCTGGGATTGAGCCAGGGCGATCAGTCGTTTTTTGTGGGCATCAGAAGTACCTTTTATCGTTTTGCCATGCTAACCGGGCAGGGGCTTTTGGTTATTCTTGCCGGAGCTTTGGAAACCGCGACAGGATTGGAACCGCTCGAAGTGAATGTAACTGCTCAGAATATTGCTGTTCAGAAAATTTCTTTTAATCCTGAAAGCTATCAGCAGTTGCACGAAGCTGGCGATATTTATTTTGTTTCGGAAAACGAGGTGAAAGTCCCCATTGGTTTGGTAACAAAAGACCAGGCGGCTGACATAAAGAAAAGTGTGGATGACTGGAACATTAACAATAACTTTTATGCCAGCGAAATTCCGGTGGAGGAAGATGAAGGTTGGTGGAAAAGGAAGGTGGCTACACCTTTAAAAGAAACACTAAAAGAAAAATTCAATAAAGAAACGGTTGACCCGAGTTCGGAAGTTGGCAACCTGGCTATCATTCCCATTCAGCTTTCAACCAAACCAGAAGCCGGCGAAGAGGTGGTGCTGAATTTTGGTTACGAAAAAGGCGATGCCAGCATAAAACTGGTAAAAACTTACCGTTATGTGTTCAACGAAACGAACTGGGACAAACCTGCTTTTGCCGTGGTTCAGCTCGATCCGAAACTGAAGAAAGCCACGCAGGCAACTTTTGTTGGCCGCTCGGGGAATATACGCTTTGCCTGGCTGGTAGTTATGGCTTGTATTGCCGTGTTGTTTGTGGTCTTTTCGTTGTATCACCGTTTTGCATTGCCGCATCCTGCCAGCGATGTTGCCAACAAAACCGAAGGCAAAAGTGTGATGGGCGAGTTCTTCGAAACCTTTGCAGCTTTTTTCCGCAAAAAGGAAATCGTATCGATTATGTTGTTCCTTTTGTTATACCGATTGGCCGAATCGCAACTGGTAAAGATGGCCTCGCCGTTTTTGCTTGATGCCCGCGAAGCCGGAGGACTGGGAATTACTACCGGCGATTTGGGTTTGGTGTACGGAACAGCCGGAATGATTTCGCTCACGATTGGCGGTATTTTAGGAGGAATTGTGGCTTCACGCAAAGGACTAAAACACTGGCTGTGGTGGATGGCGCTGGCCATTAACCTGCCTAATCTTTGTTATTTGTTGCTGTCGTGGTTTAATCCAACATCCTTGTGGTGGATTTCGGCTGCTGTGGTTATTGAGCAGTTTGGTTACGGCTTTGGATTTACGGCTTATATGCTCTTCTCTATTTACGTTTCGGAAGGAAAGCATAAAACCGCACATTACGCTATTACAACCGGTTTTATGGCGCTGGGAATGATGATTCCGGGAATGTTAAGCGGCTGGTTACAGGAAATAATAGGTTACCAAAGTTTCTTTGTTTGGGTGATGATCTGTACCATCCCAATCTTTTTGGTACTGCCGTTTGTAAAGGTTGATCCGAAGTTTGGGATTAAGGAGAAAGAATAATTTTCAGGTTTTAGTTGAGCTTTTTTAAACGCTGACAGGTCTGCCGACGCTGTCAGGTTTCTGTTCAGATAAGACCTTTCAGCGTGCAAAGCACCTGAAAGCGTCGGGATAGATGATCTTATACCAAATTGAACACATAATGCCACATATAAGCTTGTTCTTTTCCGTTTTCTCATCGTTGAAAAATTGTAACGTAACTTTGGCTATGTTAAAATTTTTCGCCTCAATTAAACGAAAAATAAAGGTGCTTCCAATGCAACATTATATATTCAAATTGGTATTAACTTAATACCATTGCCTTTCAGGGCAATGGGAGAACCGGCTGTTGGTTTCCCAGGGCGCCGCATTCGCTTTGCCGTTAGGTTGATATAAATTGGGCATTCAGCCCGGTTGTTGTGAAAACTTTACAAGAAGTTTTTTATTTTTGAATAGTTAAACTATCATAATTTATAATTCTCTTATGCCTGCCTGTTAATGTTTTGCTTAAAGAATTACTGTTACAAACTGGTGCAAGTGGTGCTAAATCTACCATTTTAAAACCACTGTCTTGGATTATTTCGATTTTGATTATTGGTATTGTTTTACTGGTTCAGGTTCAAGGTCCTCGCTGGTCAATTGCTGCAGGAGCAATTTGTGTAGGTATATGTATTCTTTTATACTTGGCAACATATATTTATTGTTTGTTTACAGATAAGGATGCGATAAGAAGCGAAAAGTTTTCTATCCAAAAAATGGCTATAGAAAAAGGGGTTTATGGAGACAGTAATGCTGGAATATTAGGAAGTAGCACAAGGTCCGAAGATTCCATGCTTGGTGTATCTAGTAAAAAGGAGGATAAGTAATGGAGAAGAGATATATCGTATGTATTGATGATTCAACAGAAGAACAAGACGAGAATTTTATCAAATATATTAAGTCTAAAGAGTTTGCATGGTGGCATTATTTGAAAAATACATGGTTACTTATTGATACTAATGGAAAATCAAATGTCACTGATATTCGCGATAAAGTTAAGGAATGTTTTGATAATAAGTATAATATGATTTTTCAGATGAAAGAAGGAGAAGGAACGTGGGCTGGTTTTGGTCCAAAGGGAGAGAAAAGAAACATGTTCAATTGGTTAAAGAATAATTGGTAGTAAGGTAAGCAATTCTATAGTTGTTGGAAAATGATAAGTTTATTTTGTTACATATGTTCTGTGAATTGGAATTTTTGAGCCCTAAGCGGTTCCAAGCCGCTAAGGGCATAGCTTCTTTATTCCTGTAATGAATTTACCCTTCCTGCAAGGATTTTACTAATCCTGCGGACTTTCTGACCACCCTGCAGAGATTTGTATCGTCCTGCATCAGTTTTACCCTTTCCTGCGGCGCAGGAGAGCTAAATGGTATTGCAGGACGCCCAAAAGTGTTGCAGGTTTTCATAAAACAGCCGCAGGACGCCTGAATAGGCTGTAGGATTCTGCAAAAGCGCTGCAGGACGAAAGAAAAGTTCGCAGGACGCCTTTTTTTGAAACTTTGTCAGCCCCCAAGCTCATTTTACGACAAATCCGCCGAAAACAATTCTTGGAAAGCTTTTTGATTATCTATCGTCTTTCAAGTAACTTTGATAAGCAATGAACGACAAAGACCTTAAAATAAAATACGATACCATCTGTCAGCATCTGGCTGAGCGGAAACTAAAACCTGCCTTTGATTTGCTGGAGAATCTTATCCACGAAAGCGGCTTGCTTATTCACCTCGATGAATGGCGCAACCTGGAGCAGAACTACAGCTACATGTTAAAGTATACGGTTGAAGGAATTCAGGATCCTGAGCGCCAAAAAGTATATCGGAAGCTGATTGTTTCTGTTTTTGAGCTATGCGACAAAATTTATGATGAGGTTAGGTTAAAAATGTCTTCGTCGGTTGCATATGAGAAAAAACGTGGATTCAAATCGTCGGAACAATTTAATACACTTTTAAACGAGCTGGAAGATTTTTATCTGCAGGAACAACTGGTTTCGTTGGTTGACGATGCCGATGTGCAACAGTCTTCTAATCGGATCAGCGCGCGCGATCATCAGCAAAAAATGGTAATTTTGTTTAATTCTTTATGGTTTCAGAACGAATTAAACGATGAACACCGCAAATTTCTAAAAGCCTTTTTAAACAGCGAACTAATTGAAAAATCGTATAAGTCATTCATCATATCGGCAGTATTGTTGAGTTTGTTGCGTTACTTCGATGAGGCTAAATTTTCGGTACTTTTTAATGCTTATGAACACGAGGAAATGGAGATAAACCAACGGGCGATTGTTGGTTTACTCATTGGTTTTTACCGCTACGACAGTCGCTTGCCGTACTATCCATCGATTACCGGCCGACTGAAATTGCTAAATGAAAATCCTGATTTCAAACAAAATCTGGAGCAGGTTATTATTCAACTTATCAGGAGTAAGGAGACGGAGAAAATTCAGAAGAAAATTACTGATGAAATCATTCCTGAGATGATAAAGATAAGTCCTAATTTAAAGGACAAGATCAACCTCGACAGTTTGATGGACGATTCGCTTGGAGACGATGAAAACCCGGAATGGGAAAAGATATTTGAGGATTCGCCGGGACTGATGAATAAAATGGAAGAGTTTTCGGAGCTCCAAATGGAAGGAGCCGATGTTTTTATGAGCTCGTTTGCCATGCTAAAAATGTTCCCGTTCTTTAGCGAATTTGCAAACTGGTTTATGCCGTTTTTTACGAAAAACCCTGAGATTGATTTTGTGGTTAATCGTGCCGATTCGGTTACCGATCAGTTTCTGAAAGCCATTGCTGTGGCTCCGGTATTGTGTAACTCCGATAAATATTCGTTTTGCTTTAGTTTGCAAAATATTCCGGCCGAAAATCGCGAGTTTATGGCCGAAGGATTAAAGGCTGAAATGCAGCAGTTCGATGAACTGCAAAACGATGAGGCGTTAACTGACCCGGGAAAAAAAGCGGCTTATGTTTCAAATCTTTATATTCAGGATTTGTACCGCTTTTTTAAACTGCATCCGCGAAAAAACGATTTTGAAGATATATTTAGTTGGCGTTTCGATTTCCATAATAAACAGACACTTGGTGAAATACTTAAAGAAGATGCAACTATTGCTCGGAATATTGCCGAATATTATTTTTCGAAAAACTATTACAACGAGGCCGCCGAGGTTTTTAATTACCTGCTAAGCGAGGAAAAGAGCGGGGAGTTGTTCCAAAAACTGGGTTATTGCTATCAGAAGTTGGGCGATTTTGAGCAGGCGCTAAAAGCATACAAAAGTGCTGAACTTTTTGAACTGAATAGGAAATGGAACCTGAACAAAATTGCATTGTGTTACCGCAATTTAAAACAGCCTCAAAAAGCACTGGAATATTACCGCGAGGTGGAAGTACTGGATGAAGATAATTTAAATGTTCAGTTGAATATTGGCCACTGTTTGCTTGAATTGGAACGTTTTGATGAGGCGCTAAAAACCTATTTTAAGGTGGAATACCTGATGCCGGAGAATAAAAAGGTGTGGAAACCTATTGGCTGGTGTTCGTTGGTGGCAGGCAAATTTGAGCAGGCAGAGAAATACTTTTCAAAACTGATTGACGATAGTCCGAACAAACACGACCTGATGAATATGGGGCACGTGCAATGGTGCTTGGGTAATAGAAAAGTGGCGCTTGATTATTATAAACAGTCGATTGTAAAAACAGAATTTACTGAGCGCGAGTTTTTCGAGGTTTTCCACGAAGATTTACCTTACTTAATTGAGTTGGGAATTGATAAAGATGATGTGCCGATAATGCTCGATCAGCTGCGGTATTTTGTGGAAGAATAGCGGGACAAATTGAGCACTGAGATTTTGAGATTGCAAACTGCAAATCAGATTTTTCTTCTCTGCAGCAGAAAGAATGGTTAAATTGAAAAACTGTTAAATTGTAAATCGTAGTAGTGTTCACTGAAAACTGCGACTGATTACTAAACGCAGCTTTCAATAAACTCAAAACATTGCTCAGCCTTTGTGGCCTGGTGTCTTTGTGTTATCGATCTATTTCAGCCAGTTTTTTACAGCCTCAATATTCATTGGGTTAACGTTGTTTTTGGCTTCAGTCGTATATAAAAACTCCAGCTCCTTGGCAAAGTAAGCCGTTACCTTGTCGCGTACCATTTTCATGGTGGCATTCAGCATTTTGTTTTCGGTGGTAAATGCCTCTGGTAAAATTGATATCGTTGTCGGTAGCCAACGCTCAGGGAATTCTCCTTCGTACTTTCCTCCTTTTTTGTATTCATTGATTTCTTTCTGAATAATCTCAATTGCTACTATTGCCGCTTCGTCGCTGCTTTTTTCGATATCACGGTTTTTTAGCTCGCGGTTAATGGCTTCCATATCGGGAACTACCATTCCAATAGTGTATGGATTTTGGTTGTTATACAACATTATCTGCTGAATGTATGGCGATTGATCAACGAGTGCCTCTTCAATACCTTCAGGACTATATTTTTCACCATCATTGCCAATCAGCAGGCTCTTAAAACGCCCGAGTACATAAAGGAAACCATCTTTTCCCATGTAGCCCATATCGCCGGTGTGTAACCAGCCGTCAATAAGGGTGTCGTTAGTTGCCGTTGGATTGTTCCAGTAACCTAACATTACATTATCGCCTTTTACGGCAATTTCGCCTTTCTGCCCGGTTGGCATTTCGTTTCCATCATCATCGATGATCTTGATTTCAAGGTTTTTTACCAATTTTCCTGAAGAACCAAAAACAACGTCGTGCGGCACATTTGATGAAATTACGGGAGCAGCCTCGGTAAGACCATAACCCTGGCAAATGGGCAATCCAACAGCATAAAAGAATCGTTGTAGCTCCACATCTAATAAAGCACCGCCGCCGATAAAGAATTTCAGGTTGCCACCAAAACCATCGCGTACTTTTGCAAACAGAATCTGATCGAAAAGCCAATAAAGTGGTTTAAGAAAGAATCGCCAACCCTTGCCACGGTTATTGCCATAGCCGTTGTGTGCGTATGCTACTTTCAATGCAAACTGGAATATTTTATACAGGAATTCACCTTTTTTGCGAATACCCGCTTCAATATTTTTCCTGAATGTTTTTGAGTAAGCAGGTACACTCATCATTAGTGTCGGCTTAATCTCCTGGATGTTTTTGGGAATATTTCGAAGGGTTTCCATTGGCGAATTTCCAATCTCAACAGATGCAATACTGGCACCTTTGTACATAAATACGTACAAACAGGTTGTGTGCGCAAATGCGTGATCCCACGGCAAAATAGCGAGCGTTATCCAGTCGGATTGTAAATCAAGAAGTGAGTTCGATTGTACAACATTTGCTGCATAATTCAGGTGTGTTAGCATAATCCCCTTCGGATCGGCTGTAGTTCCCGAAGTGTAAGAAATGTTGGCTACATCGTTTGGCTCAATTCCTTTCCATATTTGTTCTGTCAGCTCAGTATTTTCTTTTCTGAATTTAGCTCCGGCAGCAACCAACTCCTCATAGTTAATGTCATTTTCTCCCGGATTTTCTTTGCCATCAATGTAAATTACTTTTTCCAGTTCAGGTAGTTCGTTGCGAATTGCTTCTACTTTTTCGGCATGTAATTTCGATACAAAAATGTATTTACTTCCGCTGTGTTTTATGCGGAATGCCAGCTCGTTATTTTGTAACCGAATGGAAAGCGGAACATTTATTCCTCCGGCGTACAACATACCCAATTCGCTAATAATCCAATCGTTGCGGCCATCTGCAACTAATGCAGCCCGGTCGCTTTTTTTGAAGCCCAATTGAATCAGTCCTGCTGCCAGATTTAGTACTTTTTCGCGGGTTTCTTTATAGGTAGTAGGCCTGTATTCACCTTTTGATTTTTCCCAGAGATACGGATTGTCAGGGTAGTTGGCAACAGCGGTTTCAAATAGCGCAACAATGGTTTTCATAAGTTTATAATTGTATAAAAAAGATCTTGATCAGATTTTTTACTAATAAATGCACAATTTCTTCTTGTTCAAAAATAGAAAAAATACTTTTAGTTCATTTTTTTTATTGTTCTCATAAAAAAATGCCCTTTCGGGCATTTCTTTTATTCGGTAATAAATTTGTAAATTGTTTTCTGATCGTAAAGTTCTCCCGCCTTTAAAATTGTAGTTGGAAATTTTGGGTGATGCACCGAATCCGGATAATGTTGCGTTTCCAAAGCAATACCCGAATAGCTTCCGAATTTCTTTTTCCCGTCGATGGTAAATTCCGGTATCCAGTAACCTGAATAAACCTGCATTCCCGGTTGGGTGGTATAAACTTCTACTTGTCGTCCGCTTTTTGCTTCACTCAGCGTTCCGGCCATAATCAGGTCGCCATCTTCGTTGTCAAAAACAAAGTTGTCGTCGTAGCCCATTTCCAGCCCGTCTGCATTAATCTTTTTAGGTGTGGTAAAATCAAAAGCAGTTCCTACTACCGGAAGAATTTTACCTGTTGGAATTTGCTCTACCATATCGGTTATTTTGGTAGCATTTAATTCCAACTCGTGGTTTAAAATGGTTTCTTTTCCGCCGGTTAAGTTGAAGTAAGTGTGGTTTGTCAGGTTAACCACGGTTGTTTTATCTGTTTCGGCATAATACTGAATGCCCAGATCGTTTTCTTCGTTTAGTGTATAAATACATGTAACTTTTAGATTTCCCGGATAATTTTCCTCGCCATCGGGGCTGAGGTAGCTTAATTTAACACCAACCTCGTTTTCCGATTCAATAATTTCGGCGTCAAATAACTTTTTGTCAAAACCTTCCAAACCTCCATGTAAATGGTTTGGACCATTGTTGATGGCCATTTCGTAGGTTTTTCCTTCAATTTCCAAATTGCCTTTTGCAATGCGGTTTCCAAACCTTCCGATAATTGCTCCGAAATATGGGCAGCCTCCCAAATACTCATCGCTTTGGTAAGTTTCCAGTTTCTCGAAACCACAAACAATATTATCGATAGAGCCATTTTTATTGGGCATATCTATTGCTGTAATAATGGCGCCGTAGTTGGTTATTTTTATTTTAATGCTATCGTTGCTAAGGGTGAAAAGTTGGACTTTACGTCCATCTTTTAACGTTCCGAATGGTGTTGCAGTTATTTTCATATTAACTTTTTTTTCAATTTTGAGCAGCCAGGGTTATTTTCGGGCTGCTATTATGTAATTTTTTCAATGTAATACCGAGCGCTATTTTACTCTTTTTTCCTGAATTTTCATTCAAAGTTAGTAAAGCCGGGGATTATATTTTAGTTTTGGTAAAATAGCCGTTTTAAAGTCTTGTAACAATTGTAACGTGTTCTATACAGATTCAGTACCTTGTACAACTACTAACTAAAAATTTTGAAGCAACAAAAATGCAAAAATCAATTATTTAACTGGTAGGTACTGGTGGTGTTTTAAAACATCATTTTGTAATAAAAAACTACTATTTTTGTGTAAAGCTTAACTAAATGCCAAGAAGAAGAGTAATTTCAATCAACGCCAAATCATCGGTGCCGAAATATCGTCAGATAATTGATTCGGTGCTAAAATCAATTGAAAAGCGACATTTGAAAAAGAGAGATAAAGTCCCGTCGATAAATCAGATATGTTCAGAATTTAATCTTAGTCGCGACACAGTAATGTTTGCCTTTAACGAGCTAAAATCGAAAGGCATTTTAAAAAGTCAGCCCGGAAAAGGCTATTACATTGCCAGCACCGAAATAAAAGTTGAAGAGCGCGTTTTTGTGTTGTTCGACGAGTTGAATGCTTTTAAGGAAGATCTTTATAATTCGCTAATCAATTCGCTAAAAGGCAAGGCCACGGTTGAAGTGTATTTTCATCATTTTAATTACAAAGTTTTTAAGAATCTGATTACAGAGAGTATCGGAAATTACACATCGTATTTAATTATGCCGGCTACTTTTGATAATACCGGACATTTATTGTCGAAACTGCCGCAAGACCGGGTTTATATTATCGACCGTTTAAAGCCGGAATTATCAAAATACCCGGTGGTTTACCAGGATTTTGAACAGGATTTTTATGATGCATTGGTAGAAGGGAAGGAGATGATTGAGAAATACAGAAAGCTGGTGTTTGTAAATCCGGGTGGAAAAGAACCGGCAGAACGGTCGGAAGGATTTCGACGTTTTTGTGAGGAAAATAATTTTAGGTACGAAATTGTAAAATCGCTAAGCGGAGTAAAGCCACTGTTGTGGGAAGCTTACTTCCTGATATCGGACCGCGACCTGGTGGAAATGGTGAAGATTGCAAAATACTGCAAGTTTAAGTTGGGCAAAAAATTCGGCATAGTTTCCTTTAACGATACCATGTTAAAAGAAGTGGTTTCTGGTGGTATTACAACCATCTCAACCGATTTTACCGAAATGGGGAAAACACTGGCCAACATGGTTGTAACGCGCGACAAGTCTCAGGTTCGTAACAAAGCGCGAATGATTGTCAGAAATAGTTTATAAATGTTAAATCTGTTGTGTAACATCTTTTCGATGAGTCTGCAGCTGGCTTTAAAAACTATATTTGTACCCACCAGTACCTACCAGTTGGGAAATAGAAATTGAAGTATATAAATCAATAACAGATTATGACTAAGATTAACACATTAAATGAAAAAATTAACGGAGGAGATAACCCGTTATTTAAAGAGCTATACGGCAGCGATGTTGCCGAATTAAAAGTTCAGGCAGATCGTTATGCGGACCTGATGGGAGAGTTTGAAAAGACATATGGAGCTGATGATGTTTCGTTGTTTAGTTCTCCCGGACGTACAGAAATTGGTGGTAACCACACCGACCACAACTACGGACGTGTTTTAGCAGGTGCCGTAAACCTCGACAACATTGCAGTAGCAGCTAAAAACGGAACAAATACTGTTCGTATTAAATCAGCTGGTTATCCTGCATTCGAAGTAGAGCTAAGCGATTTCCAACCCAAAGAAGATGAATTTTACACATCAACTTCGCTGGTGAAAGGTATTGCTGCTAAAATGAAAGAGAATGGCTACGAAATTGGTGGTTTCGACGCATGTATCGAGGGGCGTGTTCCAAAAGGATCGGGATTAAGTTCTTCTGCATCATTCGAAGTGTTGATCGGAGCTATTTTTAGTGAGCTTTTCAATGACGGGAAAATGGATGCAGTAGAGAATGCAATCATCGGTCAGTGGAGTGAGAACAACTATTTCGGAAAGCCATGTGGTCTGATGGATCAAACAGCTTGTTCGGTTGGTGGATTGATTACTATCGATTTTAAAGATCCGGCCAACCCGGTTGTAAAAGAAGTTGATTTTGATTTTGTATCAACCGGTTTTTCATTGGTAATTACCGATGTTGGCGGTGGTCACGACGATCCTGCATCACAAGCTGAGTATGCATCGCTTCCTACCGAAATGAAATCGGTTGCTGCTGAGTTGGGAGCCGAAGTACTTCGCGAAGTTACTTTGGAGCAGATCGTTGAAAAAATTCCTGAAATCAGAGAGAAAACAGGCGATCGTGCGATTCTTCGTGCGTATCACTTTCAGGGCGACAATGCGCGTGTTGTAAAGCAGGTTGAGGCTTTAGAGAACAATGATTTCAAAGCTTTCCTCGATATGGTTGTTGAGTCGGGTTACAGCTCGTACATGTACAATCAGAATATTTATGATATCGTACATAAAGACGAACAAGTGGTTTCGCTCGGACTGGCATTAAGCGAGATGGTGCTGAAAGGCAGCGGCGCATGGCGTGTTCACGGTGGTGGTTTTGGTGGTACTATTCAAGCATTTGTACCACAGGAAAAACTGGATGAATATGTAACAGTTTTAGAACATATTTACGGAAAAGGTACTTGTCATAAATTGTTTATCCGCTCTAAAGGTTCGATAAAACTTGACTTGTAGACCATCTCACATCTCTGTTAGTGACAAAAAGATAGTTAGAAAAAAATCTTCTTAATTGCTCACTATTTCAATTGATATTTTAACTTTGAGGCCGAATATTTGACTTATCCCGATTTTTGAGTCGGGATAAGTTAGTTTTTCGACCTAAATTATAACTGACATTATCCGATGAGTTTTAACATAGAAGACCATCCTCACAAAAGATATAACCCATTAAATGGCGATTGGATTCTTGTGTCGCCACACAGGGCAAAAAGGCCTTGGCAGGGACAGGTTGAAAAACCGGTTGTTGAAGAACGACCAAAGTATGATCCGAATTGTTACCTGTGTGCAGGTAACGAAAGAGCCGGAGGAAAAGTTAATCCCGATTATAAAGGTACCTTTGTATTTACCAACGATTTTAGTGCTTTACTAACCGATACTCCAGAAGGAGGTATTGATGATGGCGAACTGTTTCAGGCGCAAAGCGAAAGCGGAATTTGTAAAGTGATTTGCTTTAGCGAAGATCACAGCCTTACAATTCCGGAAATGGAAGTGGCCGATATTCGTAAAGTAGTTGATCTGTGGTGTGAGCAATATGCCGAGTTGGGCGAAAATCCAAGTATCAATTACGTTCAGATATTTGAGAATAAAGGCGCTATTATGGGCTGTTCAAATCCGCACCCGCACGGACAGATCTGGTCGTCGAAAGGAATTCCTACCGAACCATCAAAAGAGTGTAAAACACAAAAAGAATATTTCGAAAAGCATGGAAAAACCATGTTGCTCGACTATGTAAATGCAGAACTGGATAAGAAAGAGCGCTTGCTCGATCAGAACGAATCGTTTGCGGCATTGATTCCGTTTTGGGCGGTTTGGCCGTTCGAAGCAATGATCATCAGTAAACGACCGGTTCAGAACATTTTGGAGCTGACGGATGCAGAGCGTACTGATTTGGCAGATATCTACAAAAAGCTAACTGTAATGTACGATAATTTATTTGAAACATCGTTTGCTTATTCTGCCGGTTTGCACCAGGCACCAACCGATGGTGAAGACCATCCGGAATGGCATTTACACATGCATTTTTATCCTCCATTATTGCGCTCGGCAAGCGTTAAAAAGTTTATGGTTGGTTACGAAATGCTCGGAACCCCGCAACGTGATATTACGGCTGAAGGAGCTGCCAAAAGGTTACGTGATTTACCTAAGACTCATTTTAAAAAGAATTAATTATTAATTACTTAAATCAATAAAATTATTATGGAAGCTAAAAAACAAAATTACACAGTGCCTATTATCATGATGATTCTGCTGTTTGGTATGATTGCATTCGTTACCAATCTGGCAGCTCCAATGGGTGTTGTGCTAAAATCACAATTCGGGGCGAGTAATTTTCAGGGAATGATGGGGAATGCCGCAAACTTTATTGCATATGCCGTAATGGGAATTCCTGGAGGTCTTTTGCTTCAGCGAATTGGTTATAAAAAGACTGCTTTGATTGCAATTGCAGTTGGATTTATCGGTGTTGGAATTCAATATCTCTCAGGGCATTCAAGTGAGTCAATGGCATTTACTGTTTACCTGATTGGTGCATTTGTTGCGGGTTTCTCAATGACGCTGTTAAACACCGTTGTAAACCCAATGCTTAATACCCTTGGAGGTGAAGGTAATAAAGGAAACCAGTTAATTCAGGTTGGAGGTTCTTTCAACTCAGTAATGGCTACTTTTACTCCTGCCTTTGTAGGTATTCTAATTGGATCGCAAGTTGCTAATGCCCGTATTACCGATATTTTCCCTGTAATGTACATTGCTCTGGGGATTTTTGCTTTAGCTTTCTTTGTATTGTTAGCAGTTAACATTCCTGAGCCTCACGTAAGTGCAGCTTCAGAATCAATTAAAAGTCTCATGGCAGGTGCTATGCAGTTCCGTCATTTTATTCTCGGTGCTATCGGAATTTTTGTTTATGTAGGTGTTGAAGTAGGAGTCCCGGGAACACTTATTTTCTGGTTGACTGATCCAAGTGCATCTATTGCTATTGATGCCGGTACCGCGGGTTCCGTAGCCGGAACTTATTGGTTGCTAATGCTTGTTGGCCGTTTGGTTGGAGCATCTATTGGTAGCACGGTTTCAAGTAAAACCATGTTGACGGTTGCTTCATTTGTTGGTATGATATTCGTTCTTTTGGCAATTATTTTACCTACATCTACCGTTGTAAGCATGCCAGTATTCCAGGCACAAGGCAGTTCAATGTCATTTGCTTTTGCACAAGTTCCGATTAATGCAATGTTCCTTGTTTTAGTAGGACTTTGTACTTCAATTATGTGGGGTGGTATCTTTAACCTTGCTGTTGAAGGTTTGGGTAAATATGTTGCTGCTGCTTCAGGTATCTTTATGACACTTGTAGTAGGTGGTGGATTGCTTCCTTTGGTACAGAATGCTGTTGCCGACGGTATTGGATTCCAACCTTCGTACTGGGTACCGTTCCTCGGATTAGCATACCTGTTCTTCTATGCAACAATTGGTAGTAAAGTACTTAAGCGTGCCGAAAGCGTAAAACTTTAGAAGAAATTAAAACCTCACTTGTTGAGGATTTGAATATCAATTCGGGATTATCCCGGAAAGCCATCCGTCAACTAACGGATGGCTTTTTTTATGCAATTTGAAAATAAACCAATTTAATCTGGGATCACATTAAAAAGTAGGTGGAGAAGAAAAAATATCTCACCCGGAAGTTTCAATATTGAATAAAAGCTACCAGAAATAAGCAACATTCTTTTGGCTTATCAGCCGGATTCTACTCTTTGGCTTAGCCCAAAGAGATAGACAGAAAACCCAAGGCTGCGCCCGCCTCTCTCGGAAAAGCTACGCGATGCCGACTAAAATTACTGAAACTTCCCGATGCTACGATCGGGACAGGCAGTCGTACCTCCTCAAACAGCAGTAATTTTTTACGTCGTCACCACTTGTTTTCCGGCTCACCGGCCGAGGCCCTGCTCCGATGCAGTGACGTTGCATAAGAGGACGGCCTCTTTTGGTCGTTGCCCGGAGTTTAAAAAAAACTGTAGTGAGAGCGGGAAGCTCCGAGTAGGCGAGGAGATCACCCGTCCGAACTTGGGTTTTATAAAAACGCAGGGTAGTGACCAAAAGCAGCCTTGCGTTTTTTGCTTCGTTTTTGGGGTAAGACAAAAATGAAGGCCGCCGGCAGGCATGAAATTATTGTCAATTTCTAAATTAATCCACCGGATTTTTCAGGTGATCCTTAATCTGCTGTTAATATTTTTTCAGCTTCGTAAAATAAATTCAGAAATTGTCCCGATTGTCCCATATGACTATCATTAGGGAAAATTTCGAATTCTTTTTGGGTTGTAATGCTATTGTATGCCGAAAATCCACAATGAGAAGGACAATCATCATCAAATAATGATGTGGCAAAGTAAACAGGACATTTTATTTTAGGTGCGAATCCTTTAGAATCAACGTAATCCTGAACAACTAAAATTTGATCAGTATCGCAATCATTTCCGGTAAATTGAAGGAACGATTTGAACTCTTTTTTTATCATTGTCCTGATTTTTATTTGATCCCTGGTATCACAAGGGAAAGGATCGAAATAGGCACAGGCTGCAATATTTGAACCACATAATCCGGCAGTTGCTAACGCAAGACCTCCGCCCTGGCTTCCGCCGTCAACACCTATTTTACTATGATCAATTTCCGGACGGTTTAACAGGAAATCAACCCCTCTCACGCAGTCCATATAAATAGAACGGTAAATATTATTCTTTTTACTGCAAATATTTACTGCCCAAAGAGGCATTTCAGCCCATGGGTTAAAAACATCGGCACTTATTCCGTGGCCCCTTACGCACAGCGCAAGTTCAGCAGTATTACCTTTTCTGTTTATATAGTTATCCATAAAAAATTCAAAACCAAATCCATAGGGAGGTAAGTGTAGTACAACCGGATGCTTATTTCCTGTTTTAGGGACAAAATAATATCCGCGAATAGTGAGGTCATCTAACGATTGCATTTCTACTACGTAGCCATTCCTGGTTTCTGAGCATAAACTGTCAACTTTGTGCATTCTGAAATTAGGGGTAACAGCTTTTAATTCGTTAAGAGCTTCTTTCCAGTACCCGTCGAAATCGTTAACAGTAGTGTTTGTGCAATTAATATCTTCAGGTTGTAATGTAAACCATTGAACAGTATTTTGAAAAGAACCATCATCAACAATTGCAACACACTCGTAAAATCCGGGCTGAAGATTGTAAGAAGACCAGTCGAATACATATTCGTTTGCACCTTTTTTTACAGGAATATTTTTATTGATCCATGTTTTGTGAAAATCATCTTTTACCATAAGATTTAAGGCGCCGTTATTGGACAGATCTGTTTTTATCGTGAAAGATTTCCGGGTATCTTTTAAATACAGATGATTATCTGTCGGAAATAATATCTCTACATGTTGCTTCTGGCTGTCCCCTTCGGCATAAACAGAACAGGTATTATTACTTAACCCTCCGGTGTAAGCAAGATTTGATACGAATAGAAGAATTTGATTTTCCTGGTTGTTTTGAAGCATTGAATTGGGAATTGTGAGAATTGTTCCTTTGCCTCTTCCCGAAAAATTAATTTCTTCGTCAGAAAGCAATTGTTGGTTAATGTAAACCGCTTTTACCAGGCATTGCAAATTAAGTTCGAGCAGAAGTGGCGGATTATTTTCCTTTACAAAAAATGAATTAGTTATTGCACAATCTCCGTCAATTCCACTGTAGCCCTGTCTTTCCCAGGAAAGAGAGAGATTAATCTCATCCCAATTTGCGGTTTTAATTACCGGAACATTGGCAAATTCCTGGTTATTTGTACTGATTTTCCATATAGGAGAGAGTAGGTTTTGGGCATCACTTTTTGTGGTAGCAAGAACTACTGATACAATAATTAGAATTAGTTTACTTGTTGTTTTTAGTTGATTCATTGTGGATATTTTTTACAAATATAAAAGGATTCGGCAGAATTGGTTAATTGGGGAAGTTATGGATTTAGCAGTCCTTTTTTTATGAATTTGATTGAGAGAAAAGGTATCTCGCCGCTAAAATATTTCCAATCTTATTTCTAAATAGTAATTAATAGGTTTTGTTGTTAAAATGTTAGCAGGCATTTATTGTTTCCTAATTTTGTTCAGCTTTCCAATAAATACTGATTCTTTCATAACAAATTTATTATGAGAAAAACAACCCGTTATTTGGTGGATATTCTATCTGTTACGTTGGGAACACGACTATTTTCTATGTTGATTATTATTCCCTTTCTGTCGGTTTATGCTTTGAATTTAGAAGGAGGTTCGCCCTGGTTAACCGGTTTTGCACTAGGTATTTTTGGTTTAACCCAGGCAGTTTTGCAAATTCCTTTTGGGATATTAAGTGACCGGATAGGATACAAAAGAATGATGCTTGCCGGATTGTTGATGCTAATAATTGGCCTTTTAACAGCTGCTTATGCTGCAAGCATTTACTGGCTGATTTTTGCCCGGGCTTTGCAGGGAAGCGGGGCTATTGTTACTGTAGGGTATTCGTGGATTTCATCTGTTGCCCACGACGATGAACGAGACCGGCAACTTACCCGGTTAGGGGCAGTGTTGGCAACTTTTACGATGTTGTCGTATATGATTGGTCCCTTGTTGCACATATTTCTGAGTGTAAGCCAAATGTTTGTTTTTTCGGCCATAATGATATTACTATGTTTCTTTGTTGTTTTATTTTTTACCCGTCAGGTTGATCCCGAAATGCGAAGACAGAAAAGTGCGGATACATTATCGCCCAAATCTGTTTTTAACCGTGAGAATGTAATAATGGGGTTGATTCTCGGCATGAATAATATACTCATGATGGCTTTCTTTTTTATGCTTCCCATGTTGCTTAGTGCAATAATGGGAACCAATCAAATGTGGATGATCCTTTCGCCGGCTATTTTAGTAGCTATTGTTTTTTTGCCATTTTTCTCAAAGATTGCTTCAAAAGGGAAAACATGCATCCTGCTTTTGCTTTTATTTTTTGCCGAGGGAACTGGCTTTGCCCTGATGTATACCGAAACAATAGTAACAATTGTTCTGGGAACAATTCTGTTATTAACCGGGGCTTTTGCAATTTCAACTATTGTTCCTATGCTGGCTAATAAAGGCCTTGATAATAAACAACGAGGAAAAGGAAACGGGATTATTGTTAGTCTGCAATATCTGGGATCTTTCCTTGGAGCTGCTGTAACGGGGAGTATCTGGAATTATTCCCAAAATTTTGCGTTTGTTTTTACCGGCATAGTTGCATTATTCGGAATTATTCTTGTCCTTTTATTTCCTATGTTGAAAAAGTAATACCAATTATTTTCATAACTGGTATTGCAGGTCGGCAGAAAGGCGGTTAAACCGCCTTTCCCGTGAGGCTGGCAATCCCTCAGATAAAAGGTTTTTTATAGTTTATTCTACAACTATTTCATCAACAAATAACCAGCCGGGTTTGCCCTCGCCGGCATGCCCTTTCAGGCAACTTGTTAAGTGTGCTGCCGTAACACGAACAAAGCGTCCTTTGCCTTTTTTATTTAGCACCAGGTCCTGAATTTGCCGTTCACCATCTTTTGCGCTTACTTTGTTTTTTACCGTCCCCAGTTTTTTGAAATTTTCACCGTCTTCCGAAATTTCAACGGTAACATGTGTAGGGTAAAAAATCCATGCGCCGTTATCCTGAAGCACACCGGTGCTTACTTTTGAAAACGATTGCGACCGGTCTAAATCGATTGTAGCAACCAGGTCTTTGCCATTAAACCCTTTCCAGTTTCCGTCGTGGTGGTCTTTGGAACCTTTAATTCCGTTTACCAATGCAAATTCTCCGGTAGATTCGTAGTTTTTACTGTTCGGGTATTTCTGGTCCACTTTGCAGGCAATGGCTTTGTGAATAATAAAATTGGTGGCCAGTGGTTGCGATTTTTGTTTACCATCCTGAATAACTACTGCTTTTATGGTTCCCGATTTACTGATGGTAAACGGCTCTGTATATTTGCTCGAATGCTCACTTGGCTCCGATCGGTCTGTGGTGTAATAAATATCCGGCTCCCAGGCATCGGTACTTAATGAAACTTTTATGGCTCTGTTTTCCGGATCAAGTTCCGGTTTGGCCGAAACCTGAAAAGCACTGCTTGCATAGTTAATTCCCAGTTTGTCGAAACGTTTGTACTGGCTTTCCATTCTTTTCGAGAAATCGCCCCAGTCTTTCGCATCTTTTGGCGACCATAATACTTCAGAAAGTGCACTCATTCGCGGCATGATCATGTATTCAACATGACGTCCGTTGGGCATATATTCTGTCCAGATGTTAGCTTGTGCACCAATTATATGCTTGGCTTCTTCAGCGCTCAATTCTGCAGGAACTGGTTCGAAATTATATACTTTCTTCAAGGTTATATTTCCTCCAAAAGCTTTTGGCTCCAATGATGGATCGCCCTGGTAATAATCGAAGTAGCAGTATGATGTTGGCGACATTACCACATCGTGACCGGCTTTTGCGGCTCTGGTACCGGGATCGGAACCACGCCACGACATAACGGTTGCAGTTGGATCAAGTCCGCCTTCCAGAATTTCGTCCCAGCCAATTAACTGACGACCGTTTTTATTAAGGAATTTCTCGATTCGTTTAATAAAATAAGCCTGCAATTCATGCTCGTCTTTTAAACCTTCATCGGCCATCCGTTTTTGGCAGAGCTCACATTTTTCCCATTCTGTTTTTGTGGCTTCGTCGCCGCCAATATGGATGTATGTTGACGGGAAAAGTTCCATAACTTCTGTCAATACATCTTCCAAAAAGTTAAACGTTTCTTCTTTTCCAGCACAGAAAATATGGGTGATCGGCCAAACTCCGCCGGGAGGAACCGGTTTATATTCTCCGGTACACGAAAACTCCGGATAAGCTGCCAGCGCCGACATAACGTGAGCCGGCATTTCAATTTCAGGAATTACCGTTACATGTTTTTTCCGGGCATATTCAACAATGGCTTTTACATCCTTCTGCGAATAAAAGCCGCCATATTTAGGTTCGTTTTCTTTTACCGGTTCTTTTCTCGAATTCCAATCCCTGTCTTCGCGGTCGGCACGCCAGGCACCAACTTCGGTGAGTTTTGGATATTTTTTTATTTCAATGCGCCAGCCCTGGTCGTCCACCAAATGCCAGTGGAAAACATTCATTTTGTGCAATGCGATGTAGTCGATGTATTTGTAAATAAACTCAACAGGTATAAAATGGCGCGACACATCAAGATGCAAACCACGCCAGCCAAAACGTGGATAGTCCGTGATTTCCATGCAGGGCAGGGTAGTGCCATCGGTTGCTGTTAACAATTGCCAAATGCTTTGCATGCCATAAAATAAGCCGGCAGTTGTATTCGCATTCAGAAACACACGGTCGTTTTGAATGGAAAGCGTGTAACCTTCGTTGCCGATTTTGGTATCGAGTGGATTGTTAAGCTGGATAAGAATATTGCCTTCTTTTTGGGTTGTTGGCGCAACAAAGTCAGGAGTGGTGCCTGTTGCACTTTTTAACAGATCTTTTGCCAGTACGGCGAAATCTTCTTCAATTTCATTCGATGCATCGAATAGAACTTTGGTGTTGTCGGTAATTTTAAATACACCCTCTTTTTTTGCCACCGAAACCGGTTTTGGTACGATGTAGGCAGACTGGGCAAAAATCCCTAAACTGATTGTCATCGCTACGAGTAAAATAGTTAGTCGCTTCATTATTGTATTTTTTATTTGATTTCTGTGAATTAAAATATCGGCTCTATCGTGAAACTATACTGGTAATCTTTTGCCGGAATTTGGTATTTCTGCATGGGTTGTGCACCCCACGAATTATCGCCACCTACTCCCATTTGTATCAGGTCGGTACAAATAAATACTCCGTCTTTTTTTATAATATCGTTCGTGTGGCGGTAGTCGTTACTATCTTCCATATCAAAATCTTCAATAAGATTATGAAGTGCTGAAAATCCAACTATAGGATCGCCCGATATTTTTAAACCCAAACCATTTTCATTTCTCAACTCAAACCATCGCACATCGGTTTTGTAGCCATTCTCCTGAGGACGAACGTATTTAAAATACTGATCGGCCACTTTGCCATTATAAATACCAACAAAAGCACTGTGGTTGCGGTCGATGTAATTTTCATGTGGCCCGCGACCAAAGTATTTCAGGTTATCGAAATTCACAGGCATTTCCCAACGCATACCAATCCTGGGTATGTTGGGGAGCTCGGTGTTCGATGTTTCAAAAGTACTTGTAACCTCGATTTTGCCATTGCCATCAACAACCTGAACGACTGACTGTGTCGCTTCAATCTTTCCAAAATTATATTTTGTTGTCAGGTAAATTTTGTTGTCTTCTGTTTTTACAGCTGTAACGCTTTCCGGTTTAAGGTTTCTTGAAACTTCACGCCAAACGCCCAGTCGGCCTATCATGTTGTTGCCTTTGTCGTTGTCGTTTGCAGGGCGCCAGAAATTCACTTGTGGACCTTTTTGAATTAATTCTGTGCCATTCATATTGTAAGATGAAATAGTACCTGTTTTTTTGTCAAAGGTGATAATGAATTGCAATCCGTTAATCGTATAATTATTATCGTTTTCTTCCAGTTTTAATTCCGGCGTGGCTGCTTGTTTTTCACTTGCACTTACCATCTCTATTTTGATAGGGAACTGTTCGTGTGCCACTTCAAAACCTGCTTTTCTGAATGGTTCATCTTTCTTCAATTTTACCGAAAAATCGATAAAGAATTCATGAGATTGCGAATCGTTAAAGTCAATCTTTATTTTGGAATCAAAATCAAGATCGGTAGATTCTCCCGGTTTTAGGTTGATGTTTTTCAAAACACCGGAGCTGTAATATTCTCCATCACGAGTGCATGTCCAGCTGAATTCGTAATCACTCAGATCAATAAAATCAAACATGTTGGTAATTCTGTAACCTTTGTCAAGTTGTTCGAATTTCACATTCTGGTAAGCGTATTTAACTTCCCATATTGCAGGATGCGGCGTGTAATCAGCCGAGATAATTCCGTTGCAAACAAAGTTGTAGTCGGTTGGCATATTTTCGCCGTAATCGCCACCGTACGCCCAGAATTCTGTACCGTCGTCGGCTTTTTTTACCAGTGCCTGATCGATCCAGTCCCAAATGTAACCGCCTTGTAACTGGTCGTTACGGTCGCGGTTAAATACTTTCCACAAATCAACCAGGTTACCGTTGCTGTTTCCCATGGCGTGCGAGTATTCACTCGAAATATAAGGTTTGGTTTGATGTTTCGATCCGTAATTTTCCAGTGCCTGAACGCTTGGATATTGCGGACAAAAAATATCGGTATTGTCGCCCATAATGGCACGCTCATAATGAACAGGACGAGATGGATCGCGTTCTTTTATGGCTTTGTAAACTGCTGAAAAAACTTCACCGTCGCCGGCTTCATTTCCCATTGACCATACAACTACGCAGGGGTGGTTTTTATCGCGCTCAACCATTCGCATATTCCGGTCAACATGCACAGGAGTCCATTCCGGTTTCTTGGCCAGCGAATGCTCTCCGTAATACATTCCGTGCGATTCGATATTGGCTTCGTTAGTAACATATAAACCATATTTGTCGCACAAATCGTAAAAACGTTCGTCGTTAGGGTAGTGACTGGTGCGCACTGAATTAATGTTGAACTGTCTCATTAACGCAATTTCCTTTATCATCGCCTCCTCGCTCAGCACATGACCTTTGTATTGGTCGTGCTCGTGTCGGTTTACACCTTTTATTGTAACCGGAACACCGTTTATATGAAATACTGCATCGATGATCTCAATCTTGCGGAAACCTATTTTCGAACTTACAGCTTCAACAGTTTTGCCGTTAGCGTCAATCAAACTAATTATCAGTGTGTATAAATATGGTGTTTCTGCAGTCCATTTATTTACATTTTGAATTTTACCATCCGTGAAATGAACAGTCGCATTTTCCTTTTTATTGATCTTTACCTCTTCTTCGCGGCTCGATAAAGAATATCCTCCTTTATCAAAAATATTGTATTTAACGGTGTAGTTTCCCGATCTAAGTTTTGATGTGTGATTACTTAAATCAACATCCAGGCTAAACAGCCCGTTTGTGTATTCAGCATCCAGATCGGGTTTGGCAAAAAAGTCACGGATGCGAACTTTAGGTGTAGAATGAAGATACACATCGCGTTCAATTCCACTGATGCGCCAAAAATCCTGTGCCTCAAGGTACGAACCGTCTGACCAGCGATACACTTCTGCCGCCACAACATTTTTACCTTCCTTTAAATAAGAAGTAATGTCCCACTCGGCCGGAGTTTTACTTCCTTGCGAGTAACCTACTTTTTGTCCGTTTATCCATAAATAAAAAGCTGATTTAACCGCTCCAAATTGTATAAAAATCTGTCGGCCGCTCCAGCTTTCAGGAACAGTGAATGTTCTGCGGTAAGAACCTACCGGATTATAATCGTGTGGTACTTTGCCCGGTTCGGCCGGATAAATGTCATTCACAAATTTCATTTCAGGAGAGACCGGATGTTTATAATCCGAAAATTCATATTGATGATTCACGTATATCGGCACACCATAACCTTCCACTTCCCAGTTGGCCGGAACGGGGATATCATTCCAATTGGAAACATCGTAATCCGGTTTGTAAAAATCAACAGGTCGGTCGGTCGGCTTTTTGGACCAGTTAAATTTCCAGGTTCCGCTCAAGGTTTTATAGTAAACCGATTGATGTGGCTTTTGTGTTAAAGCATCTTCAACCGTGCCAAAAGGCATTAGACTGGCATGTGGCTTTTCTTTGTTGATGTTAAAGATGGCCGGATTTTCCCAGTCGGCTGGTTGATTTTGAGCAAAAAGGAATTTGGAGAAGATAAGGAGGGCAAAAAGAACACTGAAATACTTCATGGTTGTTAAAAATATCACAAAGTGGAATTGGTCTAAGTTAATAATTTTCAAAGATACATTTTTTTGATCGTATAAATCGGCTATGATTTTCAGAATATTTTGATCGAGTAACAAAATGTACATCGTTTTGTAAATTGCCGGAGCTGATAAAATTAATACAAAAGTATTTAAGTCGTTAATATATAGTGGTATATGAGATGGATTGATTAGCGTAGAATAATTTTAAAATACATTAAAAATTTGTAAGATTTAAAATATAATTCTACTTTCGTGCACGTACACGGAAGATTGATTTTCGAAAATTTTAAAACTAAACTTGTACCATGGAATTTGGAAAATATAGTTTTGGAGTGGGAGACCGCTTCAACCACGAAGGAGAGGCACAGCTACGTGCCTTAATTAAAGCGAATAAAAAAGGTATTGCAGTAACTCCGGTTTGGAATAAATCAAATCGCGAACACGATATTGTGCACTCCGAGCCATCGGGCACACGAATTGAAGCCGATGCTGCAGTAAAAGCACTGGCCTGGGAGAATCCCTATTTTGTTGATGCCGACCATATCAATCTTGGAAATGTAGACCGTTTTATCGAACCAAGTAACTTTTTTACGCTTGATGTGGCCATGTATATTGGTAACGAGGCGTCGGTTGAAGATGTAGCGGCTTTTAAAGAAACCTGCAGGTTGCTTGGAGATAAGGTTACTATTCCCGGCATTGAGGAATCTATTGAAATTACCAACGAATTATTGGAAGAGGTGGCGTCAAAATACCTGGCAGCTATTAAAGAAGCAGGCAAAATATATCGTCATATTGAGACCGTAAAAGGCAAAGGCAATTTTGTTACCGAAGTTTCGATGGACGAAGTTGAAGAGCCGCAAACTCCGGTTGATATGTTCTTTATCCTGAAAATGATTGCCAACGAAAATATTCCTGCACAAACCATTGCTCCGAAATTCACTGGGCGTTTTAATAAAGGTGTGGATTATGTGGGCGATGTTCAGCAGTTTACAAAAGAATTTGAGCAGGATGTGTTGGTTATTGATTATGCCGTTAAAGAATTTGGATTACCGGCTGATCTGAAACTTAGCGTTCACTCGGGATCTGATAAATTTACAATCTACCCGATAATGGCCGATATCATTAAAAAGTACGATAAGGGAATTCATGTAAAAACTGCCGGAACAACCTGGTTGGAAGAAGTGATTGGTTTAGCTATTTCTGGTGACGAAGGTTTGGCAGCAGCCAAAGAAATTTATGCCAAAGCGCTGGATCGAAAAGAAGAACTTTGTGGTCCGTACGCAGATGTTATTGATATTGATGACTCAAAACTTCCGTCGGCAGAAGAGGTTAAAAGTTGGTCGGGTGAAAAATTCGGAAATACTTTGCGTCATATTCCCGGACATGCTGATTATAATCCAAACTTCCGTCAGTTAATTCATGTTGGCTATAAAGTAGCTGCCGAAATGGGAGAACGCTATACCGGACTGCTGGAAAAATATGCAGATGTGGTTGGCGGTTGTGTTGAAGAAAATATTTACGATCGACACTTAGAAAGATTATTCGATTTATAATATAACTTAGGAAGGTAGAGCGGTATTTGAAAACTTCGGTCTTCAGGCTTTGACTTCCCGCTTTTTTATTCATTATGAAACAATTTATGGACAAAGATTTCCTTCTGCAAACCGATGTTGCAAAGGAATTATATCACAATCATGCGGCTAAAATGCCGATTTTTGATTACCACTGTCATATCAATCCGCAGGAGATTGCTGAGGATAAAGAATATGAGAACATCACACAGCTTTGGTTGTATGGCGACCATTACAAATGGCGCGGAATGCGTACCAACGGTGTTGACGAAAAATACTGCACCGGAAATGCCAGCGATTGGGAGAAATTTGAAAAATGGGCCGAAACAGTGCCACATACTTTGCGAAATCCGCTGTTTCACTGGACGCATTTGGAATTAAAAAAATTCTTTGGAATCGATAAAGTTTTGAGCCCGGCCACGGCAAGAGAGATTTGGGAAGAATGTAATGCCAAATTGCAAACACCTGAATATTCATGCCGCGGAATTATTAAAATGGCCAATGTTCATACTATTTGTACTACCGACGATCCGGTTGATTCGCTGGAATATCACCGTGCCATAAAAGCTGATGGCTTTGAAACAAATGTACTTCCTGCCTGGCGCCCTGATAAAGCGATGGCCGTGGAGAATGCCGCATCGTATAACGAGTATCTGAGTGAGTTGGAAGAGGCAGCCAACCTAAATATTAACAGCTTCGGCGATTTGATGGATGCGTTAGACGATCGTCACGAGTTTTTCCACCTTAATGGTTGTCGTTTGAGCGACCATGGAGTTGAAACAGTTTTGGCAGAAGATTACACGGAAGCAGAAATTGAGAAGATATTCAGCAAAGTTCGAAAAGGCGGTACGCTTACAAAAGAAGAAGTGGTTAAATTCCAGTCGTGCATGTTGTACGAATTTGGAATTATGGATCATTCGCGTAGTTGGACTCAACAATTTCATATCGGCGCTTTGCGAAATAACAATACACGCTTATTCAAGAAACTTGGACCGGATACCGGTTTTGACTCGATCGGCGATTTTGACATTGCACGTCCGCTATCAAGATTACTGGATCGACTGGATATGGAAAATAAATTATCGAAAACAATTTTATACAACCTGAATCCACGCGACAATGAACTGATGGCAACGATGATCGGAAACTTTCAGGATGGTTCTGTTCCCGGAAAAATGCAATATGGTTCTGGCTGGTGGTTCCTCGATCAAAAAGATGGAATGGAAAAGCAAATGCAGGCACTTTCGAGTCTCGGTTTATTGAGTCGCTTTGTTGGAATGTTGACAGATTCACGCAGTTATTTGTCTTACACTCGTCATGAATATTTCCGCCGTACCTTATGTAATTTGCTGGGTAACGATGTTGAAAATGGCGAGATTCCATACGATATGGAGCTGTTGGGAAGCATGATTGAAAATATCTGTTTCAATAACGCAAAAGCTTATTTTAATTTTTAGTAAAAACATGTTGATTTTTAGGCGATCATGCAAGTTTCTATGAAAGAATAGTATTTTTGCAATCGATTGCATAAATAATAACTAAATCATGGCAAAATTGGACATTAAATCAAAATCCGAATGTACATACGACTGTATTTCTCTTGGTGAAGTAATGCTTAGGCTTGATCCCGGAGAAGGCAGAATAAGAACAACTCGTCAGTTCCGGGCCTGGGAAGGCGGTGGCGAATATAACGTATCCCGTGGTCTGAGAAGGTGTTTTGGAAAGAAAACAGCGATTATAACCGCACTTGCCGATAATGAAGTTGGTGCCCTGATTGAAGATTTTATGCTTCAGGGTGGACTGGATACCCAGTTCGTAAAATGGGTAGATTACGATGGTTGCGGTCGTACAGTTCGTAACGGATTAAATTTTACAGAAAGAGGATTTGGTATTCGTGGTGCGAAAGGTGTTTCTGACCGTGGTAATACGGCAGCGTCGCAATTAAAACCCGGCGATATCGACTGGGAATACATTTTTGGAACGTTGGGCGTTCGCTGGATGCACACCGGTGGAATTTTCGCCGCATTATCGGAAACTGCAGCAGAAACAGTTATCGAAGCCGTAAAAATTGCGAAGAAGTACGGTACCATTGTTTCCTACGATTTGAACTACCGTCCATCGCTTTGGAAAGCCATTGGCGGCGAAGCAAAAGCACAGGAAGTAAACCGTGAGATTGCCAGATATGTGGATGTAATGATTGGTAACGAAGAAGATTTTACTGCGTGTTTGGGGCTCGAAGTGGCCGGTAATGAAGAAAATCTGAAAGAACTGGATTTGGCCGGTTACAAAAGTATGATCGAAAATGCAGTTGCAGAATTTCCAAATTTCAAGGTTATAGCTACAACATTGCGTACCGTTAAAACGGCAACAGTAAATTCCTGGGGTGCAATTTGTTACTCCGAAGGTGTAATTCATGAAGCCCAGCACCGTGAAGATCTTGAAATTATGGATCGTGTTGGTGGTGGCGATAGTTTTGCATCGGGTTTAATTTATGGTTTCCTTGAGTTTAACGACGGTGCTAAAGCTGTGGAATATGGAGCAGCACACGGTGTATTGGCTATGACCACGCCGGGCGACACAACCATGGCAACCTTATCAGAAGTAGAAAAAATAATTGGTGGCGGAAGTGCCCGTGTTGACCGCTAAAAAAAATAACAAGTAAAAAGTACTCAAAGTAAAAAGGCAAAAGTGTAATAGCCGTTGATGAGCGATAGCGCCATTATTGTCATTCATTTTTAACTTTTGACTTTCAACTTTTTCCTTTTGACTTAATAATTATGGCAAGATTTTCAAGAATAGAAGTAGCATTAAAAATGAAAGAAACCGGAATGGTGCCGGTGTTCTATCATCAGGATGTAGAAGTTTGTAAAGCAGTGGTAAAAGCCTGTTACGATGGCGGTGTGCGTTTGTTCGAATTTACCAACCGTGGCGATTTTGCTACGCTGGTTTTTGCTGAACTAAATAAATGGGCCATTACAGAATGCCCGGAAATGATAATGGGAGTTGGCTCTATAGTTGACGAAGCCACAGCTGCCATGTACATTGCTTTGGGAACCAACTTTGTAGTTGCACCGCTAATCGACGAAGCTACTGCAAAAGTTTGCAACAAGCGTAAAATAGCCTGGAGTCCGGGTTGTGGTTCGGTAACTGAAATTGGCCGCGCACACGAGCTGGGTGCTGAGGTGGTCAAAATCTTCCCCGGATCGCAAGTGGGAGGACCAAGCTTTGTAAAAGCCGTAAAAGGACCAATGCCTTATGCCAGCATAATGCCAACAGGAGGCGTTTCACCAACCGAAGACAATCTGAAACAATGGTTTGATGCCGGTGTAACCTGCGTGGGAATGGGCTCGCAGTTGTTCCCGAAAGAAGTTTTGGCCGAGAAAAATTATGCATATATTACCGATAAATGTGCGGAGGCACTGAAAATAATCAGTGACCTGACAACATAAAACTTACGCCTGAATTGGCGAAACACTAAATCAATTTTATCTAATGAGAACTAAAATTCTTAAAGCTTTTTCTTTGGTTTTTGTGGTGGTATTCCTTTTGGGATGTACCGAAACCAAACAACATAAAGTCTTAAAACTGGCCCACGGTCTCGACCCGACTCACCCTGTACATAAGGGAATGGAGTTTATGGCCGAGCGACTGGCAGAAAAATCTGGCGGGAAACTGACCATCGATATTTATCCCAGCGGACAGTTGGGATCCGAGCAGCAATGTGTAGAGTTGTTACAGATCGGGAGTTTGGCAATTACCAAAGTTTCTGCGGCAGTAATGGAAAGTTTTACTCCAAAATTCAAAGCGCTGGGTCTGCCTTATGTTTTTCGCTCGAAAGAACATTCGTTTAAAGTTTTCGATGGTGAAATTGGCAAAGAATTGTTGTTGGGTACCGAAGAATACTGGATTCGTGGTTTGTGTTTTTACGATGCCGGTTTCCGTAGTTTTTATACCATCGACAAACCTATAAACACTCCTGACGATTTAAAAGGTTTAAAGATCAGGGTGATGAAAAGTCAGTCGGCCATGGAAATGGTGCGTGCTTTAGGTGGTTCACCAACTCCAATTTCTTGGGGCGAATTGTACACCGCATTACAAAGTGGAGTAGTGGATGGCGCCGAAAACAACGAGCCAAGTTTATATACTTCACACCACTACGAG
This sequence comes from uncultured Draconibacterium sp., assembly GCF_963677575.1. Taxonomy (NCBI): domain Bacteria; kingdom Pseudomonadati; phylum Bacteroidota; class Bacteroidia; order Marinilabiliales; family Prolixibacteraceae; genus Draconibacterium; species uncultured Draconibacterium sp. Next base: position 1,074,894 of record NZ_OY782038.1, on the reverse strand, counting down.
GTGTGTAAACAGTACTCATTGGATGAACATACCTGCGTGCCCGATGTGCTGATCATCAGTACAAAAGTATGGAATACATTAACCGAGCAGGAACAAAAATGGTTGCAGGAAGCTGCCGACGAATCGGTGCCTGTGGAGCGGAAATACTGGGCCGAATCGGTAGAAGAATCGTTACGAATTGTTCAGGAGAATGGTGTTAAGATCAATTATCCCGACAAAGAACTATTTGCAAAAAAAGTTGCCCCGTTATTGGATAAATACAGACAGGACGAAGTTTTGGGCGATATTCTGCGCCGCATCGAAGCCGTTAAATAGAAACCGATAAGAAAAAGATTATGACTATCAGAGAAAAAATAGATAAAGTAATCGAGATCATATTGGTTTCGATTATGAGCATATTGGTACTCGATGTGCTCTGGCAGGTATTTAGCCGCTATGTTTTGGCCGCACCAAGTTCGTTTACCGATGAGTTGGCCGGGTTTCTTTTAATTTGGGTAGGTATGTTGGGGGCTGCTTATGTGGCCGGTAAAAACGAACACCTGGCCATCGACCTGATGTTGCAAAAAATGAAAGGTGCAAAAAAACGTCGTATGCAAACTTTTATTAATACACTGGTTGGATTGTTTGCCTTATTTGTTATGGTATTTGGCGGCTCGTGGCTCGTATACACGCGATTTTACCTTCAGGTAAAATCTGCTGCACTGGCCCTGCCGTTGGGGTATGTTTACCTCATTGTCCCGCTTAGCGGATTGCTTATTATTTATTATGCTATTGATAATTCACTGAACCAAAATATTGAAGAGTAATGGAATTTTTAGGAGTAATTGTACTTGTAGTAAGCTTTATAATTTTACTTGTAATTGGAGTTCCCATTGCGATCAGTATTGGAATTTCAGGGATTTTAACCATGCTGGTAACCATAATGCCATTGCCTGCAGCAACAACATTTGCGCAGCGAATGGCAACGGGGCTGGATAGTTTTGCACTGTTGGCGATTCCTTTTTTTATACTGGCCGGGAATATAATGAACAAGGGCGGGATAGCCATCCGGCTTATTAATTTTGCACGCGTTTTGGTTGGTCGCTGGCCTGCCGGACTCGCTTTTGTAAATGTATTTGCAAATATGCTTTTTGGCGCCATTTCCGGTTCTGCAGCTGCATCAGCTTCAGCAATCGGTAGTATTATGATGCCCGAAATGAACAAAGAAGGCTATGACAAAAACTTTAGTGCTGCGGTTAATATCACATCCGCAACAACAGGCTTGTCTATTCCGCCAAGTAATATTCTCATTGTATACTCACTGGCCAGTGGTGGTGTTTCCATTACCGCACTTTTCCTTGCCGGATATGCTCCGGGTATTTTAACCGGTTTGGCGATTATGGCCGTGGCTATGGGAATGTTCTCGTACAAACATTTTGGATTTAAAGGAATGGTGCGTAACCTCGGTAAATTCTTTGCCGTAATTGCATCGCTTGCTTTGGTAATTGTTGGATTGATAAAAGTAAACAGTGCATTCTCAGCAGGAGTTGCCACTGCCATTTATGGCGGAATTGGTGCTTTATTTCTGGGCGGAATTGGATACTACGGCAGCAAGCACAAAAAAGGAGCTTTAAATGCGTTAAAAACATTCTGGCGTGCTTTCCCGAGTTTGATGATGTTGGTGATCGTTATCGGTGGTATTGTGGCCGGTTTCTTCACTGCAACCGAAGCTTCGGCTGTGGCTGTTTTATATGCGCTGATTTTGGCGTTTATTTATCGCGAAATGAGTTGGAAGGATCTTCCTGATGTAATTCTACGCTCGGTAAAAACCACAGCATTTGTATTATTACTGGTTGCAACCTGTATTGGTTTGTCGTGGATTATGGCGTACGAAAATATTCCGCAAAACGTAAGTGAAGCTTTATTGGCATTAAGCGATAATAAATTTGTAATTCTATTGATCATCAATATGATTTTGCTGTTTGTGGGTGTGTTTATGGACATGACTCCGGCAGTGCTGATCTTTACACCGATATTTTTACCCATCGTAACCAATTTAGGATTGGAACCTGTTCATTTTGGAATTATAATGGTTCTGAACCTGAGTGTAGGTTTGGGAACACCTCCTGTTGGATCGCTGTTATTCATCGGGTGTAGCGTAAGCCAGGTGAAGATTGAAACGGTAATAAAACCACTTATTCCGATGTTTATAGCAATGATCGTTTGTTTGTTGCTGGTAACTTATATTCCTGAAATCTCGATGTGGCTGCCCAAAAGCCTGGGATTCTAAAGACTTAAAATTTGTGTTTTATATTGGCTCTGAGGAGTTGATATAAAACACAAATCTCCATACTTTCGCTATTTTCACCTCCATGAAGTTATTCGTTTTTGATTTGGATTTTACCCTGTGGGATGCCGGAGGAACCTGGTGCGATGCCACCAATCCGCCATACTATTGGAGAGATGGAGCACTGCTTGATCAGTCGAACAGCGTAATCGAATTATATCCGGATGTAATTCCGGTTTTAGAGGAACTTAAAAAGAACAATAGAAAAATTGCAGCGGCTTCAAGAACTTTCGAGCCGACCTGGGCACAAGAGTTACTTCATCTGTTCGATATCGATAAGTATTTCGATCTGAAAGAGATCTACCCCGGCAGCAAAACGCAACATTTCTCAAAAATCAGAAAGCATTTGGGTCTCAATTATCCCGACATGGTTTTTTTCGACGACGAACACCGTAACATTCATGAGGTTGGAAAATTGGGTGTTGAAACGGTTTTCGTTTACGACGGACTTAGAAAGGAAGATGTTTTTCGGTATTTGATTTAAGATAGTACATTTTAAGTATTTTGGAGATAAGAATTCAGTATTTTGACTATTCGTTTTTAAGAATCTCAACCAATACATTTTGCTTCTGCTTTTCTATATTCGTTGTAAACAAACCCCACTAGAAATAGAGGAGGAGAATTATTAAAATTCATTTAGTTATTTAAAAGACTGGATTAAAAAATCTTGGAGTGGACGCCGGGATTTTTTTTGTTTAGGTGACTAAATTCTGTAAAAAAAAGAGTGCTCACAGACGCGAGCACTCTTTTTATTTTTATAAACTCACCGAAGTACTGGTGTTTCCTGCTTTTTGAGAGATGTATTCCAGTTTAATTTCCCCTTTCCCCTGAACTATAAATTCATATTCAGCCGAGCTGTGTCCCGGAATGGCAAAGAACTGAACCTCAGGTTTGTATTCTTTGTACGAAACCTGGTCAAGACGATAATCGTTTATTTTTCCACCGGCAATTACTTTGGCGCCCGAAACTTTCAGGTGATCGATGGTATACAATTTATCTTTTACAGCCTGGGCAGTCATGGTCGACAAGCCGTTTTTGTTTTTTAAGCGAATTCGAATTCGTTTTAGGTTACTATCCAGCTCTTTTACTTCAAAAACTTCCATTTCAACTTTTGGAGTTTCGTTGGCTGCCAGTAATACAACCGATGCATTGCGGTGAACCAAATCGGGCAACATAAACGGATGTGGCAAACGAGAGCTCATTTTCACCCAGCCACCAATTTCAATTTCACCATAAACCGGGTGATTATATGGATGCCATTCTTTGTATAATTCACCCTGTGCTACATTGTCGTTAAATTTTAGTTGTTCGCGGTTGTGTTCAGTGCGGTCTTCAGAACTCCCCGTTCCTGTAGATTTATCGCTTTTCTTTTTGTATGTTTCCTGTTCGCGCATAAAAAGTTCGCCAGTAAAAGTATATGAACCATGTACAAAAAACATTTGCCCGTCAGAGTCACCAAAAGTTGGGTAAAGTTCGTGCGATGCCATATAAACATAACCCGGAGTTATTTTAATTGCTTCTTTGCCAATTACATCATAAGCGGCAATATCCGAGGCCATAAGTTTTGTTGTTTTATCAGCCGGCATGCGCAGCCACATACCGCCTGTGTTATGGAATGAAAAGTTAACAATAATATTGGGGTGTTTGGCGGCAAATTCATCAACAGCTTTTATTCCAACACCTGAAAACGGAAAGTTACCGGCCCCGCGCTGAACGTATGGTGGCTTCCAGTGGTAACCCCAGTTTCGGTTTGGGTCGAGATAACCTTCTGCATCTTCGTTAAATCTGCCGTCGCCATCGTTATCAATGCCTTCCGAGCCTAAAATCGTGTATTCTCCTTTCTCACCGGGTTTTACACGAACCATAATCCGTGGATCTTCCGGATCAGGTTTATAATTTCCGTTCGGATCTTTTATACGCATCTGGCAAATGCTGCCGTCGCCATCCAGATCATCCGGTGCATCTTCATCAAATAATCCGTCGCCGTCATCATCTTTTGGAATACGAATACTTCGGCTCGAACTAGGTGTATGTGCATCTTTAAAAAAGTGGTTACGACCATCGACATTTACTACCGGAATAATGTAGTGAACGTTGCTATCAACAGCTTTGGTTACTTTTTCGTTTTCGCCATATTTGGTAAGCAGCATATTGGCGTAATACAGGCATACTTCTCCGGCCTGAATTTCGTTACCATGAATGTTTCCGTCAACCCAAACACCCGGTTTATCGTGTTCGGCTCCGGTTTCTTCATTGTTGATGGTAAGTGCGTAGATTTTTAATCCTTCTTCACTTTCTCCAACCGATTCCAGCTTCGTTAGATAGGGGTAGGCCGCATGAAGAACTTCCAGAGCTTTCACCACATCATCATAATCGTAATAACGGTCGAAACGGAGTGGTACTTCAATCTTTGGTTTGTTGGCGGCAAATACCGTTACAGCCAACGAAAATATTGCTAATAATGAAAATATCTTGCGTATCATGATTAACCTCCAATTTTAATTTGTTCAACTACATCGGTAAAAACTGTCGACTCAATTCCGGCAGTAATACTTTTGTTTTTGCTTGATTTTACCAGCCACGTGTATTTTTTTACCTGGTTAGCACCAATCGCTCCAACGGGAGTGCGCAGTTTTCCTTCCAGTAGCTCCATATCGCCATCGAGCGTTATAATTACAGGAGCCGGCTGACCATTTCGTTGTCCCATAGAGATTGGGTAGGGAAGAGCCCCGTTGTTGGCCACAAACAATTCCAGTTTGTAGATGCCACCACCCATGTCAGTTACTTTTTTGTCGGCAATGGCAAACTCAGGAAGCTCGTTTGACAATTGAAGCAACCAGGGCAATTGAGTTGCCAGTAAGGATTCAATTTTCTCTGCTTTTGGAGTGGTTTCCAGGTACGGTGCATAACCACCAACTTCTACTTCATCAAAATCGGGATGATCCACTTTTTTCCATGCAACAAATCCGGCTCCATCCAATTCTGCATCAGAATAAGCCAGCAGCGCTTTATCTTTTTCACTCAATTCGTCTTTTTTCTCCGGCTTTTCTTCTTTCTTTTTTTTGTCATCCGGTTCACCCTTCTCATCTTCTTTTTCTGCTTCTTTTACTTTCGGAACAGAGAATAGTTGCATACTAAACGATGGCACTCCGAGGTGGTAATACGCCCACAATTCAAACGAACCATTTTTTGCCGGAGTAGGATCCAGAGTTTCGGTACTGAAATCTTTTGCTTTCAGGTATTTTTTATAATCCCCGGCATATTTTTTATAAAAAACAAGATCGTCTTCCAAAGGATTCAGTGCCGGTCCCAAATTCAGGTAACTGGCCACCAGTGCCGAATTAACATCGGTACCGGGAGGAACAACCGCTTTAAACAGTTCTATTGCTTCTTCCATAGTGTAGGTTTTGCTGGCATCGGCATTAAGCATGCTGGCATAACGGCGCGGAATTTTTATTTGCTTAAGGTTATCATCACCTTTACGTCCACCTTTTGGCGGAACCAGGCAGAAGTTTGATGTACCCAATGTATACACCATCGAAATTTCCGGGTGATCAGAAATAAAACGCATTATTCCATACGCTTCAGGAGTTTGTCCAGAATACAAACCGGCCTCTTTCTTATCGTAAGGGAAAAGATGAGGGAAGCTAATTCCTATGTTAATTCCACCGATAGCGTCTTCGTTGTATTTCCCGTCTTTGTCGTTGTCAATGCCTTCTGTAAGCACTTTATATTCGCCTCGTTCGCCTTTTGTTTTATCAGCTTTTTTCATCAGCCGCGCGTCTTTATCCGAAACAATATAACTGCCTTCAAGGCTTTTAATCCGCATCTGGGTAATCAGCCCGTCGCCGTTCAAATCATCCGGACCATCTTCGTCGGTTGCCTCGTCGCCATCGTTGTTTATTTTAAAAAGATTGGTAGCCTGTCCGGTTTTTAACGCCGAAAAATAAACGGCAGCAGCATCAGGGTTGGGCTGCGGCATGATGTACCATTTTACATCTTTGGTATAAGTTGTTGAATCCATCAGCATTTTTGCCAGGTACAACGCACCTTCTGATGACAGTGGTACGTTTCCTTCGAAATTAGCACCCACAAAAATTGCCGGAACATCGCTGAGGTTTGCGCCAATTTCCAATACGGTAATTGGTGCGCCACCCGGACTTTCGGCAATGGTGTGCAGTTTTGCATTTCCTGAAGAAAATTCTTTTAATATTTGCTGAATCTCCCGGTTGGTATGGTATTTCCCAAACCCGGTGTCAGACTGCGCTTTTAGGCCGGAACTCATAAAAGTAAGCATCCCGGAAAAGCACACGTAAAGTAGTTTTTTGACCATAATAAATGTGTTTTTCTTTAATATATAATGCAGTTAAAATTCTAGTTTATTCAACGATGGTTGATTTGCCAGAGTATTAGAAATCTGTTCTGGTATTTTGCTGAAAATTACACTTTTTTATTAAAAAAGAATTGTTTCTGCGACAAAATATGGATTTACATTTTGTTCAGAAGACAAATGTCAGGAATTAATACAAGGAGAATTATTGTAATAAATAGAAAATCTGTTGACCTCAGTATTGTTATTCCTGTTTAATAAACATAACTTTACAAGCATTACTAAACCAATAAATCGAATAAAATGAAGCAGACAGTGTCTTTACTCCGGTCCTTATTTTTTGTGTTCATCTTTTCGGCGTTTTCATTTATGGTGTTAGCCAAAACGGAAATTACCAACTTGGTTTGCGAATACCACACCAACCCGGTGGGGATAGATGTGTTGCAACCACGTTTAAGTTGGCATCTGTTATCGGATGAGCAGAACGTTAAACAAACGGCTTACGAAATCAGGGTGGCCGAAACCGAAGCAGATTTGTCGAAAAAGGTGAAACAAATCTGGAACTCAGGAAAAGTGGAATCCGATCAGTCGGTGAATGTTGTTTACAGCGGACCGCAACCCGAGTCGATGCAACGTGTTTATTGGCAGGTTCGAGTGTGGGATAACAACGGAAAAGCCAGCAAATGGAGCGAACCGGCGTACTGGGAAATGGGAATTCTGGAGCCGGAGTTGTGGAAAGCTTCGTGGATTACTTTGCCCAACGAACCGGAATCGGAAGATTCAAAACCGGCGCAGTATTACCGCAATGAGTTTTCAACTTTGAAAACTATAAAATCGGCACGCGCTTATGTTACTTCGCATGGGCTTTATCAGCTGTTTTTAAATGGAGAAAAAGTGGGCGACCAACTGTTTACTCCGGGCTGGACTAGCTATAATAAACGATTACAGTACCAGACATACGACGTTACTGGCATGTTACAAAAAGAGAATGCAGTTGGTGTTGTTTTGGGTGACGGCTGGTACCGTGGAAATATTGGTTGGGTGAGTGCCAATGGGTATTATGGAAAAAAGCTGGCGTTGATATTCCAATTAAGAATTGATTACACAGACGGAACAAGTGAGTGGATATTGAGTGATAAAAACTGGAAAGTAAATAACGGCGCTATTCAAAAATCGGATATCTACAATGGCGAAACCTACGATGCCCGTTTGGAATTAGACGGATGGGCTGCTGCCAATTATAATGCTGCTGATTGGAAAGGTGTTGAAGAAATTGATCAACCAAAAGATGTGTTAATAGCACCACAGGGCGTTTCTGTAAGAGCAGTTGAAGAGTTGAAACCAGTTGAGTTTTTTTCCACACCAAACGGAGAAAAGGTATTCGATATGGGCCAGAATATGGTTGGTTGGGTACGTATTAAAATGAAAGGAAAAGCAGGGCAGAAAGTGCAACTGAAATTCGCTGAAGTACTCGATAAGGAAGGCAATTTTTATACCGCTAATTTACGGGCTGCCGAATGTACCGATACTTATATTTTCGGGAAGGATGGCGAAGCGGTTTACGAACCGAAATTCACCTTTCACGGATTTCGTTATTTGCAATTGATTGGCTTCGATGAAATCCCGGAGATAGAAGATATTACCGGTGTGGTGATTTATTCGGATATGGAACCAACGGGTACATTTGCTTGCAACGATGAAATGATCAATCAACTGCAGCACAATATTCAGTGGGGACAGAAAGGCAATTTCCTAGATGTACCTACCGACTGTCCGCAGCGCGATGAGCGTTTGGGCTGGACCGGCGATGCGCAGGTATTTAGTATGACTGCCGGATACAATTTTAATGTGGCAGCTTTCTACACCAAATGGATGAAAGATGTAGTTGTCGATCAGTTGGACAACGGTGTTATTCCGCATGTTATTCCTGATGTGTTGAACGGTCAGGGAGGCGCTACCGGCTGGGCCGATGTGGTGGCTGTAATTCCGTGGTCGGTGTATAAAATTTATGGCGACACCCGAATTCTGGAAGAAAGTTATCCCGCCATTACCAAGTGGGTAGGCTATATGAACGAACGGGCAGGCGACGATTACCTGTGGACGGGAGATACCCATTTTGGCGACTGGCTGGCGTTTGCTACTACAAACTCAGATTACCCGGGAGCTACCACCGAAAAAGACCTGCTGGCAACGGCTTACTTTTATTACACAACTACTTTGACGGCTAAAATTGCACAGCTAATTGGCAAACCACAAGACGCTGAAAAGTATAAACAATTGGCAGCAAACATTAAAGAAGCTTTTATCGCGGAGTTTGTAACGCCTAACGGACGACTTGTTTCGCATACACAAACAGCTTATGTTATTGCGCTTACATTTGGTATTCTACCGGATAATATGATTGATAAAGCTGCCGATTACCTGGCAAAAGATGTGGCGAAATTCAAACACCTGACCACCGGCTTTTTGGGAACGCCGATTTTGTGTCCGACACTTTCTGCAATTGGCCGTGATGATCTGGCCTTTATGCTGCTGAACCGCAAAGAATACCCTTCGTGGTTGTACCCGGTTACGCAAGGGGCAACAACAATTTGGGAGCGCTGGGATGGACAAAAGCCCGACGGATCGTTCCAGGATGTGGGCATGAACAGCTTTAACCATTATGCTTATGGCGCCATTGGCGAGTGGCTATACGATCATGTGGCCGGTATAAAAGTGGATGAGAACAATGCGGGCTACAAGAAATTCTTCCTGGCACCGAATCCGGGTGGAGGTTTAACCAATGTTGATGCAACCTTTAATTCGATATATGGCCCGATTAAATCAGATTGGAAGATCAGCGACGGACAAATGACTTACAAGGTTGAAGTTCCTGCCAATACTTCTGCCGAGGTGGTGCTACCAAAAGCGAAAGCTGGCGAAGTTACAATGGCAGACGAACTAAAATCAAGCTCCAAACAAACTGGTGCGGATGTAACTGTCTCGGTGGGATCGGGGACTTATACTTTTACTTATCCGATGGAAGAATAGTGGTTCTGCTTCGTCCCTTTGGGTGCTATCTTGAAATAGAAAAACCGTTCTGTATTCAAAATTCCGAACGGTTTTTTATGATTTTAGCGAAATATTAGCATAACCAATAAAATAATTATTAGTCTTTTTCTCATTTGTTTGATTTATTATTCTATTTTTGCAACACTGTTGCATTTGACGTGACATTGCATATATGAAGGCGATTGAAATATTAAATAGTCATAAGCTCAAGAGAACCAGTTGTCGTGAGGGAATAATTGACATTGTAATGGAAGCTGGCCAGGCGCTTTCTGAAAATGAAATCAGAGAACGGCTTGTAGGTAACTACGATCGCACCACTTTTTACCGTTCATTTAAAACGTTGGTGGAGCATCATATCATTCACAAAATCGTTATCGATAATCAACTGGTGAAATATGCATTGGATAACCAGGTGACACATAAATACGCTCATGCGCACTTTTATTGCAACACATGTAACACCGTGAAATGTATGGATAGTGTACCTGTGCAACACTACAACCTTCCGGATGGTTATTCTGAAGATGAAACCGAAGTTTTAATAAAAGGAACCTGTTCTGGTTGTAAAGACCATGCTTGATAAGTGAAAAGTTTAAAAATACATATAGCCTTTCTGCTTTTGGGAATTTTCGTTTTCCCAATTGCTTATCAGCCTTATCATATTGTCAGGCATCATTCCGAAAAGACGGATTGTCATCATCCATCTTGTCATTTGAAATATGAAAAGCCGGATGGTTTAGTTCTTGATATCAACACTGACGGTTACGAAAGTTGTCCTATTTGCGATTATCATTTTCCGGTTAACGACTTACCCCGACCATTATTTTATACGCCTGTAATTCCAATTGTACAGAATTCACTTGTCGAAATAGAAATAAAACGGGCCTGTAAACAGGTCATCTCCTCAAAAACACCGCGCGCTCCTCCTGCAAACACCTAACATATCAGTGTTTTATTTTTTAGGTGAATTAATCTCAAATATTTTATATGAGAAAGTTTGTCATGCTTTTTGTGTGCATGCTCTTTTTGTATGGCCACTTGTTTGGTCAATCAGCCTATGTGCTTAACGGGCTGGTGGTTGATGAAAATAACCAATCTTTGCCCGGTGCATCGGTATTGTTGTTGCCAAATGAAAAAGGAACGGTTACCAATTCCAATGGGCAATTTGTTTTTGATAAGTTGTCTCAGGGAAGCTATATTCTCGACATATCATTTATTGGTTATAAGAGTGTTGTTGATACTGTTTTGGTAGACAGTAATACTTCTTACAAAACTCAGCTGGAAGTTGCCAATTTAAGTTTGCAGGAAGTGGTAGTGACTGATAATTATGTGGAGACCCGAAAAAGGGAAGAATCGCTTAACATTGAAGTTGTTAATGATGATTTCCTGAAACAGAATTTGGGTGGTAGCCTGATGAGTTCGCTGGAAAGATTACCTGGCGTTACCACCATCGATATTGGCTCCGGACAATCAAAACCGGTCATTCGTGGACTTGGGTTTAACCGTGTTGTTGTGGTGGAAAATAATATTAAACATGAAGCTCAGCAATGGGGAAGCGATCATGGATTGGAAATTGACCAGTATGCGGTTGATAATGTAGAGGTGATTAAAGGTCCGGCTTCGTTGAGGTACGGATCGGATGCTATTGGCGGAGTGATCGACATGAACAGCAGAGAGCTGCCGGCCCCGAATACGTTTGGCGGAAATGTTGATCTGACCGGAAAAACAAACAACAGTTTACTGGGAACCTCCATATCGTTGTATGGACGGAAAGACTGGTTTTTTGCCAACCTTCGTGCCACTTATATCGATTATGGCGACTACAAAGTCCCGACCGATAGTGTTGATATTTATTCGTACCGTGCAGCTTTGTATAACAATTACTTGCGAAATACGGCAGGTAACGAGAAGAACCTGCACCTTACGCTTGGCATTATTCATAACGGATTTCAGAGTAAACTATTTGTGAGCACGGTAAATAGCAAAAGTGGCTTTTTTGCCAATGCACATGGTTTAGAGCCCCGTAATGTGGATACCGATTTACACGATAAATCAAGCCGGGATATCAACTATCCGTACCAGAATGCTAGTCATTTTAAAGTGGTAAATACCACACATTACAAATGGGATGCATCAACGCTTGAATTGGATTTGGGCTTTCAACGTAATTTTAGGCAGGAATGGAGCGCGTATGTAAGTCACGGTTATATGCCGCCGGTTTTCCCTGATAGTTTGTCATTCGATCCGGATTTGGAGCGCGAGTTTGAAAAATATGTGTACTCGGGAAACCTAAGATTTTCGCATCAGATAAGCGACAGAAACCAGTTGGAGACTGGTATAAACAGCGAGTTTCAGGACAACCGTATTGACGGTCGCGGATTTATAATCCCGGCCTACGAACAGTTCAGCCTGGGAGGATTTGTTATTGCAAAATACAACTTCTCGGAACGAAGCCGTTTGCAATTGGGGGCTCGCTACGATTTCGGGAATATTGAGACCGACGAGTATTACGACTGGTATCCATCTCCGGTGGGTGAAGACGAGAATTCGGATTTTGAATACCTTCAGCGCGCCGGAAATATCGACCGTACTTTCGCCAGTTTAACCTGGTCGTTGGGCTACAATTTCGATATGGATCATTGGTCGTTAAAAGCTAATGTTGGTAAAAGTTTCCGCATGCCAATAGCAAAAGAGCTGGCTGCAAATGGGGTAAACTATCATCGTTTTAGTTACGAAGTTGGCGATCCTGATCTTTCGCCTGAGATTTCTTACCAGTTAGACCTGGGCGTGGAGTACCAAACAAAACGATTGGCAGTGGGAACAACGCCTTTTCTGAATTACTTTGACAACTACATTTACCTGAATCCGAGTTCTGATTTCGATCGGCTTTACGGAAATGGCAACCAGGTATTTTATTATACCGAAAGTAGAGTGTTACGCTACGGTGCAGAGCTTCATGTCCATTACGAATTGTTACCTCATTTACAGTTGGGAGCTATGGCTGAATATGTTTATTCGGAACAGTTGTCGGGAGAGAAGAAAGGCTACACCTTGCCTTTCTCGCCACCGTTTTCGGCCATTATCAATCTAAAATATCAGAAGAAAAAGATCGCATTTACAGAAAATGCCTATGCTTCTTTAGACTACCGAATTACAGCACCTCAAAATAACATTGTTCCACCGGAAGTAACTACCGACGGTTACCAGGTGGTTAACATTGGTGCCGGGGGTGAAATAGAAATTTTTAATCAAAAAATAAACGTATCGATGCAGGTGCAAAACCTGTTTAATACCAAATATTTTAAACATACCAGCTTTTACAGGCTGATAAACGTACCTGAACCGGGAAGAAATATTGTGATGAATGTCTCAGTGCCTTTTTCAGGAAAAATCTAGTACAAAACATTATAAAAGTTAATATTATGAACAAGAAAGTATTTTTAATTGCAATAATTTTAGGAATATCAACAATTTTTATGGCATGTGACGACGACGATGTTGCACCACCGGAAGTTACAATAATGGAATTAGGTGTTGGGGAAACACATGGCAATGACCACACCGCAATTGTTGGTAGTGATTTACACATAGAAGCGGAAATTGTTGCCGAGGGGACAATTGATTTGGTACAGGTTCTTATTCACCCCGAAGGTGAGCATAAATCGGCAATACAAGAGGATGAGTGGGAATTGGATACTACATACACCAAATTCTCTGGCTTGAAAAACACGACCTTCCACGAGCATGTTGATATTGATATTTCTGCTGAACCAGGCGAATACCATTTTGATATTGTCGTAACAGACATGGAAGGTAACCAGTCGAGCGCCGAGGCAGACCTTGAAATTATTTTGCCCGACGATGCTGTTGTGCCGGAGATTACTATTGCTTCAGCACCAACCAGTAACCAGACTTTTAACGATGGTGAAACAATAAGTATTTCGGGTTTAGTAACCGACAATAAGGCACTCGGCGGGTTGTATATTGGTTTGGTTCGCGAAAGCCAAAACCTTACTGATGCCGAGGTAGATGCAGCCAACACAATTACCATTTTACATACTCATGACTTTGATAGTTATTTATCTCATAATTTTTCATCGAGTATAACTGTGGGGATTGCACAGGATAACAACATAACACCGAAAGATATTACCGGAGATATCGCTTGGCAGTCAGCCAATTACTACATTGTGGTAAAATGTAAAGATGCATTTGGTGGAAACTGGACTTTCTCTGATCATTATCCAATTGTCATAAATTATTGAAAATATATGAGGCTATTCAAAAGTGAAGTAAAGTTAATCCTATGTCATGTTAAGTGTAGTCGGAATATTTCATTTTCGATCTAAAAGATTCCCGGTCTCACGGCAGGCAGGTTTGGGTGACATTAAGGAATACTTCTTGGATAGCATAAAATGAGTTATTATGAGAAGAATAAATTTGCTTTTTAGCCTTTTTATGCTGCTTTTGTTTTTGGGCGCTTGCAGCGACAGCGAAGAAACAGACCAGGAAAAACCAACAATCGATATCAGTTTTACGGATGCATTTCCGACAAATTGTGATACCATTTATTTTGGTGAACCATTTGAACTGAAAGTATTGTACGCTGATAATGTTGAATTAGGTGGATACAGTATCGATATCCATAATAATTTCGACCATCATTCGCACAGTACCGAAGTAACAGAGTGCTCTCTTAACCCGAAGAAGGACCCCGTAAATCCTTTTGTTTTTATTGATAATTACTCCATTCCGAATGGTTTGACGGAATATACAACAAGTATGTCAATTTCTGTTCCGGCAGACAATAGCATCGGTTTATTCGACGAAGGAGACTATCATTTCTTTATCATTCTTACTGATGAAGAGGGGTGGTCCATTCAAAAAGGCCTGAGTATAAAGATGCTTTATCGGTAGGTGTTTGGGTAATGATTTTATTCTCTGACAAAGCCCCGTTCTGTGTTGAAAATCTATATTCAGAACGGGGCTTCAAACACGTGAAAAGTGAGATAACTATCTCTCAAATTCTATAGAATTAACTTATTCTAATTGTTTTTCAGAGTGATCCTTAAGTGAAACTATAAAATTACAAGGGTTTACTAATGGTGTTATTTTCCTGATTGATTTAATAAATCCATATCTTCATCATCTAAAACCAATTCGGGGGCATCGAATAATGTTTTTAGCTGACTTTCTTTGGTGGCACTAACAATAGGAGCAGTTACCAGTGGTTTTGCCAGCAACCACGCCAAAGCCACAGTGGCCGGAAGTGTATTGTGCTTTTTTGCTATTTTGTCCAATGCTTTCAATACAGCTTTTCCTTTGGTGTTAAAATGCTTTTTAACCATACCGCCGCGGGCTGTTTTATCAAAGTCAGCTTCGGTTTTATATTTCCCGGTTAAAAAGCCCGATTCCAGTGCCCAGTATGGAAAAACGTTCCAATCGTATTTTTCAACCAGGGGTGCCAATTCTTGCTCAAACTTCTCGCGAACCAATAAATTGTAATGTGGCTGCAGGGCTACATATTTCGGGAAATTATTTTCTTCGGCCACTTTCATCGATTCGGCCAGGCGCTCTGGTGAAACATTCGATGCTGCAATATAGCGCACTTTGCCAGACTTTACGATTTGGTTGTAAGCCGACAGTGTTTCTTCAACCGGTGTTTTTTCATCATCAAAATGGGTGTAGTACAAGTCGATATAATCGGTTTGTAAACGTTGTAACGATTCATCAACCGATTTCAGGATGTGCTTTTTGCTAATGTCGAAACCGTGCTCTTTTGTTTCTGAACCTACCTTTGTGGCAATCACCATATTTTCGCGGTTGCCACGTGCTCTCATCCAGTTTCCGATGATGGTTTCCGATTGTCCTCCTTTACCATTTACCCACCACGAGTAGGTATCAGCGGTATCGATAAAGTTGAAACCTCCGGCGCTAAATTTGTCAAGTACATCAAACGATTGTTTCTCGTCTAATGTCCATCCAAAAACATTACCACCAAAATTGATTGGGGCCACTTCCAGTTCTGTGTTCTTAATTGTTACTTTTTTCATATTCTTATGCTTTAATATATTCTGTTTGGATCTTCAAATTATCCATTTCAGTATTTACCACAAAAAGCTGGGCGAAATGTTCGGATAAAGCCCTTGAATAGTGGTGTTTTAACAATTATTAAATAAGTTTTTCTGATTCTGTAAAGTATAAAAAGAAGTTATGTAAGAACATTGGTTTTTCTGCCAAGGAAAATTACTCTCAATTGAATTTTATCCATCTGTTTTTAAAGACCTGGAGATTAGAATTCTTCAGATAATAAAAAAGCAGGTTCGAAAACTGAACCTGCTTTTTTTATGTTGTTTTTACTTTCTATCCGTCGTTCATCGAAGCAAGGAATTCTTCGATACTTGAAGTACGCATCAGTCTTGTTTTCATAAACTCCATTGCTTCCAGAGCGTTCATATCGCCAAGGTAGTTGCGTAAAATCCAAAGTTTGTCGAGAACATCTTTTGAGAATAAAAGGTCTTCGCGACGGGTACTGGATGTTGGAATATCCACAGAAGGGAAAATACGCTTGTTCGACAATTTTCTGTCGAGTTGCAGCTCCATGTTACCTGTACCTTTAAACTCTTCAAAAATAACTTCATCCATTTTCGATCCGGTTTCGGTAAGTGCCGTTGCCATAATCGTTAATGATCCACCTTCTTCAATGTTTCGTGCAGCACCAAAGAAACGTTTTGGTTTATGTAAAGCATTGGCGTCAACACCACCCGAAAGTACTTTACCCGATGCAGGCTGAACAGTGTTGTAGGCACGTGCCAAACGTGTAATCGAGTCAAGCAGAATAACCACATCGTGGCCACATTCGGTTAAACGTTTTGCTTTTTCCAGTACAATGTTGGCCACTTTTACGTGTTTGTCTGCCGGCTCATCAAACGTTGATGCAATTACTTCGGCATGAACGCTGCGTGCCATATCTGTAACCTCTTCCGGACGTTCATCGATCAATAACACGATCATATAAACTTCGGGATGGTTGGCTGCGATTGCGTTTGCAATCTCTTTTAGCAATACTGTTTTACCGGTTTTTGGCTGGGCGACAATCAATCCACGTTGCCCTTTACCAATTGGCGCAAACATATCAACAACGCGTGTCGAGATGTTGTCATGACCATTTCCGGTAAGGTTGAATTTCTCATCAGGGAATAAAGGCGTCAGGTGATCAAAAGGTACGCGGTCGCGAATATATTCCGGGCTGCGTCCGTTAATCTCCAGCACTTTAATTAATGGGAAATATTTTTCACCTTCTTTTGGCGGGCGAACTGTTCCTTTTACTGTATCACCGGTTTTCAAACCAAAAAGTTTGATCTGCGATTGCGATACATAAATATCGTCAGGAGAATTTAAATAATTGTAATCCGACGAACGTAAGAAACCATAACCGTCTGCCAGAATTTCTAAAACGCCGGTGTTGGTAATAATACCTTCAAACTCGAACTGGCGCTGTTTTGGGCGATTTCCCTGCTGTTGGTTTTGTTGTTGGTTTCTGTTTTGTTGTCTCTGACGGTCATCTTTTCCGCCGATATTCTGTCTTTGCTGATTTTGCTGATTCTGTTGATGTCTTTGTTGACCACTACGTTGTTGGGGTTGCTCTTTCAGTTGCTGAATTTTCACTTCAGGTTTTTGTTGCTCTTGTTTCTTTTCCTGAGCTGGTTCCTTTTGTTGTTGTGGCTGAGCAGCTGCTTTTATCTCCTCGGGTTTAGCATTTGCCTCAACATTTTGTGGTTTTGGTGCCTCATGAGCTTTTTCCTTGGTAAAACCTTTTATTATTGCTTTTATCTGGTCCTGACGCGTTTGAACCTTATCGTCAATTTTGTCGCCTTGTTTCTTTTTCGGACCTGATCCCACTTTTTCACGTTTTACAGTCTCCACTCTTTGGCGAGGACGTTTCGAACGGCGCGGTTCATCAGTATTTGGGACGTTTCTGTCGGATTGTTTTTTTCGATTACCAGCTCCTTCTTTTTCATCTTTAGGAGAATTCTTTTGGCCTTTGTTTTCAGCTTCAAGAACAGCCTGGGTATCTAAAATTTTATAAATAAGATCCTGTTTCTTGTAGGATTCTACACGTTTAATTTTGAGCTCTTTAGCGATCTCTTTTAATTCAGGAACAAGTTTCTTGTTCAGTTCTAAAATATCATACATTATACTATTGTTATAACTTTTCTCGATTAATAATTGTTGAAAAATTTTTGGAACAATTGACGAGGAGGGTGATTTTCATTTGAAATCGTGTGCAAGTATAAAGAAATACCTGCTTGTAAACAAAAAATTGAAACTCTTTTTTTTCTTCCTCTTTCTTATTTTTAAGTAAAATTAAAATTTTTGGTTCGTTCGTAAAAATAAATTTCCAAAAAATGATTCAATTTGCTCAGTCGAAAGTTCTGATTGTAAATACTATACGTTTAATCGGGCTAAATTGTTTAACTTATTTGAAGGAGTTTTCTTTAACGGTTGATAATGAGCCTAAAAATAGAACAGGCTACTTGATTCCTTTTAACCTGATAACTGATGCAAGACCTCGATGATAAAGGCCTTCATCTAATACAATTTCAGTCTTTTGTGTGATTATACTGCTGAAGTTTTTGAAGTCATTTTCTAATTCTTCTTCATCGAAAAGGAAGCTGATTTCTTTAGGGCCCCCGGTATTTCTGTTTATTTGTTCTTTCGAAAAACCTTCTAAAATTAATGTACCTCCGGGTTTTAAAAACGAGGCTAATTTTTGGTGTACTGCGTTACGTATACTTCCAGGCATATGAGTATATGTCAAACAAATACAATCAAAATACTCTTTTTTGAAATTTACATTTTCATAATCAGTTACCTCGTAGTTGATTGAGGTATTATGTTTATCTGCCAGAAGCTGTGCTTTTCTTTTTCCTTCACTGCTTGGATCGAAAGCAGTTACATCCCAACCTAATGTTGCTGCAAAAACTGCATTTCGTCCTTCGCCTTCTGCCGGAAACAGAACTTTCCCCGGCTTAAATTGTGGTAATTGCTCTTTTAAAAATTCGTTTGGTGCTTCTCCGTATGCGTATTCTGATGCGCTATATCTTTCGTTCCAAAAATTGTTCATTGTTCTAATTTTAAGAGAAAGAACATATATACTAGAATATTGTTTGCTTTTTTATGATATGTTCAATTATTATTTGAGTGCATTATATAACACTTCCACCGGATGCAAAGCTGTTTTGCCGGTGCCGTCTTTTATATGATGGCGACACGAAGTTCCCGGAGCAGAAATGATGTAATCGTCTTCTGCTTTGCGAACAGCAGGGAAGAGAACCAACTCGCCAATCTGCATCGAGAGTTCGTAATGCTCTTTTTCGTAACCAAACGAACCTGCCATTCCACAACAGCCTGAAGGAATTTCTTTTACAAAATAGTTTTTTGGTAGCGACAACATTTTTTTTGAAGGTTCGGTTGAGGCCACAGCTTTTTGCTGGCAATGTCCGTGTAATAAAATATGTTGTTCTTCGGCAATAAAATCTGCTTCTGTAATATTTCCTTTTTCAATTTCGGCGGCTATAAATTCTTCGAAAAGAAGTGCGTTTTTCGCCAGCTTTTCAGCAACCGGTTGCAGGGTTTTTTCTACCAATTCCGGGTATTCATCGCGGAAAGCAAGAATTGCAGATGGTTCAATTCCAACCAGCGGTGTTTCGTCGGTAATAATATCCTTTAGTAAATTGATATTTTTGGTAGCCACTTTTTTCGAAGTACGCACCATTCCTTTCGAAAGGAAAGTCCGTCCGCTTTCTTTGGTTTGCGGAATTTTAACTTCATAACCCAGTTTCGTTAACAGGAGTATCGCTTTAATTCCAATATCGCTTTCGTTGTAATTGGTAAACTCATCGTTAAAAAGATAAATTTTGCCTTTTGTTGCAGCCTCAGGTTTTGGTACTCCATTTTCAACCCAACGGATTAAGGTAATTTTCGACAGTGCCGGAAGTGTACGTTTTGTGGAAAAACCGATGCTACTTTTCAATAGAGAAGTGCTCATCATAAAGTTCGAGATTGGACGGAACACCACCGCCAGTTTGTTTAATCGTGGCAGGTAGCCAATTAACCGGGAGCGCATGGGAACTCCGTGAAGATCATAGTAATTTTGCAGGAATTCAGCTTTTAGTTTAGCCATGTCTACATTACTCGGGCACTCGCTTTTACAGGCCTTACACGAGATACACAGACTTAAAATATCGTAAATCTCCTGGTGATCGAAAAGGTTCTTTTTATCGTTATTGTACAGAAATTCGCGTAGAATATTGGCACGTCCGCGGGTACTTTTATCCTCGTCGCGGGTAGCCATAAAAGTAGGGCAGAGTGTGCCGCCAATCACTTCACTTTTCCGACAATCGCCCGATCCGTTGCATTTTTCAATGCTGCGGAAATAGCCTTTGTTTTTCGAGAAATCAAAATGGGTTTCCGTTTCGGGAATGGCTTTGCCCGGAATTACACGTAGGTTTTCGGTAATTGGGGGTGTATCAACAATTTTCCCCGGATTAAAAATGTTATCCGGGTCCCAGGCTTTTTTCACCGATTTTACCATTTCGTAGCACTGGTCGCCCAGCATAAACGGGATGAATTTACCACGTGCTCTTCCATCGCCATGTTCGCCACTCATCGATCCACGGTATTTTTTTACCAGTGCCGCTACTTCATTCATCAGGGTGTTAAACAGCTCAACATCTTTAGGATCTTTAAAATTGATAAGCGGACGGAAGTGAATTTCGCCGGTGGCAATGTGGGCGTAAAATACGCTGTCTAATCCTAGTTTTTTCAAAACTACTTTTATGTCGGCAACATAATCCGGCAGGAATTCAGGATGTACTGCGGTGTCCTCAATTCCGGGTACTCCTTTTCTGTCGCCCGGAATATTGGCCAGTAATCCAAGGCCGGCCGTACGCAACGACCACACGCGTTTTATTTTATCAGCGCCGGTTACCAGTGGATAATGGTAACCTAAACCGGCGTCTTTTAATTCTTTTTCAAGAGCTGCTGCTGTATCGGTTAATTCTTTTTCGGTTTCAAACGAAAATTCGATCATTAACATCGCGCCCGGATCTCCTTTCACAAAAAAACGGTTTTTAGCCTGTTCTATGTTTTGCTTGGCTGCCTGCATTACCGGATCGTCCATTAATTCAATGGCCGTTGGTTTGTATTTTAAGGCAATAAGGTTGGCGTGCAACGATTCTTCCAGCGTTTCAAAATGCGCACAAAGCAATCCTTTGTATTTTGGAGGCAAAGGAATTACATTCAACTTAATTCGGGTTGAAAAAGCCAAAGTTCCTTCGGAGCCGGCCAAAAGTTTGCAGAAATTGAATTTTCCACCACCTTCGGTAAACGGATCGGCATACATCAGTTCATCAATGGCATAACCCATATTTCGACGGGTTAATTTGGGCTCAGGGAAATTTTTCCGAATTTCTTCCCTGTTCTTTTCATCGGAAAGCAAATCATTAATATTCGAATAAATCGCTTTTTCCTGATGCTTAGGATTACCGTTTAGTTTCTCCAGAAATTCTTCTTTGCTTAATTCTTTGAAAGTTGTTTCAGAGCCGTCGCTTAACAGCGCATCAACTTCTAAAACGTGCTCGCGCACACTTCCATAAACCAGCGAATGCAGACCACAGGAATTGTTTCCCAGCATTCCGCCAATAACACAGCGGTTGGCTGTTGAGGTTTCGGGACCGAACTGCATACCGTGTTCAGCTAAAAACTGGTTCAGCTCTGCCAAAACAACACCGGGTTCAACAATTACATAATTCTCCTTTTTATTGAATTCCAGAATTTGATTCATGTATTTCGAAACGTCAACCACAATTCCATTTCCAACTACCTGCCCGGCCAATGAAGTACCTGCTCCGCGTGGAATAATGTTGGTGTTGTTCTCGCTCGCAAAAGCGATGATCTTTTTAATGTCGTCCTTATTTTTAGGCTTGGTAACGGCCAGCGGCATTTCTTTGTATTGCGATGCATCGGTTGAGTAGAGCACGCGTTGTACGTTATCGAAAAAAAGATCGCCCTCGAGTTGGGCTTTTAGTTGGTTGAATTTATTTGTAGTTGTCATAGCAGTTCGAAAAGCACAAATTTAGTAATAGTTTATAATATGTCATACAAATTTTGTGAGTTCTGTATATTAAAATTTCCGAAGGAATTTTTATTCAACCGCGTTGAAATCAAGCAGTATTTTTATGTTTTCAGCCGGATTTTCCTTTAATAGCTCAAAACCTTTTTGTGTTTCTGAGCCATGAAGAATTTGAGAAATAAGTGCCTCCGGTTTTAATTGGTTATTTTTCAGAAGTTCAATTGCTTCGGCAAATTCGCCGTGGCTAACGCGCGAAGTAACAATGGTTCCTTCTTTCCAGATTAGTTCGCGAAAAACCACATCAGTTGGTTCAGCACTTAAACCTAAAACACAAACTTTTCCTCCACCAACAATCGAGCGGATGCAGCCGGTAATTGGATTTACGCCATTCTCAATTTCTGCGGGGTGACCAACTGCTTCAAAAGCAATGTCAACGCCTTTCCCGTCAGTTTCCTTTTTTATACGTTCTACCGGATCTTGTTTTTTAGCATTTATAGCAATAACATTATCGTAGTATTTTGGCCCGATTGCCAGTCTCTCATCCAGAATGTCGACCATAAAAACCGTATTGTCGGTAACGGTGCGAATGGCTTGTAAAATGCACAATCCAATTTTCCCCGATCCCCAAATAACAATGCTGTCGTTTTTCTGAACGTTTGCGCGGTTTTTGGCGTGGCAACCAATACTTAAAACTTCGACCAATGCTACGTGTTCATCGGGAATATTGGCGGGCACTTTGTACAACATCGAGGTTGGCAGCGAAACGTATTCGCAAAACCCACCGTCCATATCAATACCGATAAGTTTTAAGCTTGTACATGCCGGAAAATGACCTTTTAAACAGGCCGGGCATTTACCGCACCATATTATGGGGTCGGGGGCAACTTTATCGCCCACTTGCCAGCCGCTAACACCTTGTCCAACTTCGGTTACAATGCCGCCAAATTCGTGTCCCATTATCAACGGAAGGGTAGTACGCGGATGGAATTCGCCGGTGTGAATGTGCTGATCGCTGCCGCAGATACAGCCAAAGTTTACTTTTACTAAAACTTCACCCGGTTTACAGGCCGGTTTTTCAACATCTTTCCATTCAACCTGGTTGTATTTTGTAAGAACTGCTGCTTTCATCTTGTTCGGTTTTTGTCTTCTCAAAGATAAAGGAAAAGGAAAATGGCTCAACAAATGAGTTGGAAGATTTTTGACTCAGGAAAAAAGCAGAAATGACATTTTCCCCCAAATCATACAATCAGGATAATGAACCAGATGAACTTATGCATTATTTTCTTAATAAAAAAAAGGTAATTGATACGATTTCAGAAAATTCTCTGTTTATACTAAAAGTTAGTATTTAGGTTTAACGATATTTTTGTTTACTTGCATGTATCTAATATTAATTTACCGACTTAGTAATCTATCACAATTGTTATGAAAAAAATATTTCTTATTGCACTGATAGCCCTGGCAGGCTTTAAATTTTCTCATGCTCAATCGGATGTAGCAGATATGTTACGTTTTGGTACGCATGATGCCAATCTGTTGATTGAGGCATACATCGAGCCTTATGCGAAAGGTCTTGGTGTCGGGATGAATAATTCGTGGTACTATACGGCCGAAACACACAAGTTGTGGGGATTTGACCTGGCTTTTTCGGTGAGTGCGTTTAACGTTCCCGGATCGGATAAAACCTTCGACGTAAATGAGTTGGGATTGCAATATCTGTATGCGCAGGAGGGGCAGAGTATGGCATCCACCGCTGCCGGAGGTGGTGATGGTGTTACTTTGTATTCTGACGTTGAAATTAATGGTGAGACCACTACTATTCCGTATTTTTCTACTCCTAATGGTGGTGGCGGAGATATTATTCCGGTTCCGGTTGTTCAGGCTACATTCGGTTTATTGCCTAATACCGATGTAATATTACGTTATGTGCCTAAAGTAAAGTTTAAGATTGATAACGAAGATGCAAAGGCCGGTCTTTGGGGCCTGGGTTTGAAGCATAATATTCGCGAGTCGCTACCGGTTATCAAGCATTTACCAATAGATATCGCTCTTTTTGGGGCGTATTCGAATCTTAGTGGTGAGTCCGGAATCGATTTCGACTATACTGTTTACGGTGTTCCAAACCCTGCCGGATATGTGCAGGACCCGAATCAAAAAGGAGAGTTTAAATCCAAGAATATGAAGTATGGCTTAATTGTTTCGAAAAAGATTGCGGTAATTACATTTTTCACCTCAGTTACCGGTAACTCCAGTAAAACTACATTTGATATTTTGGGAAAATACCCGGTTCCGGATCCGGAGAAGTTGGGAACGAATTTAACAAACATAGACGATTTATTGGTTAATGCCATGACCGAGGAAGAAGATCCGATTGCTTTAAGTTATAAAGATAATTACATAGGAATTGATGCAGGATTTCGATTGAAGTTGGCATTTTTTAGCTTGTTTGGCTCCATTAGCAAAGCTAATTATGTAAGTTATAATGGCGGCATTAGTTTTGGATTCCGCTAGAGAAATAAATTTTGCAGTTCCAATATAAGTTAAAGGGTGCCTAAAGAGGGCGCCCTTTTTTTCTGAAAAAGAACCAGCTATTTTTTCCAAAAGACAAAACGTGGTTTTCAAATATGTATACTGGTTTGATTGAAGTATTAAAAAAACTGACTTTGAAAATTATTAGCCCGAATCGTTTGCTTTTTTACGTGATGTTGAAAGGTTTGTAATATGCTGATTGGGTGTTCTTTACATTGGTCTGGTAGTCTTATGTATTAACGTCGGAGTACTTCGAATTATTTGCTGAGTTAAATGCAATAAGCCCGTAGCACTTCGAATTGCTTGTTGAATTAAATGTATTAGCCCCGAAGTACATCGAACTCTCCGTTGAGTTAAATGCATTAATCGTACGGTACTTCGATCTGCTTTGCGGGTTCTCTGAAGACCTTCTCCATATGTTAGAATCGGGTTTACTGCCCTCCGAACCAATTTCCGTGAAAAAAATGCCAGGTAATGATTTTATCCGGCAGACTGAAGCGTATGTTTACCGATACCGCCTGAAAAAGCTATATAATTCGTCGGTAAGTTGTTTGTAAATTGGTCGTGTAAACTCGATGAACAGATCCTGGTGTGCAGGCAAAGGCACAGCTTTTTGTTTGGTAAGCGCATATTGCTCATCGCTTAAAGCCTCTTCGTCGCCGGCAAAAATAGCATATTGGTTTACCCAGGTAAAAGATCCGGGAATCAGGTTGTCGCGTAGCAATTTATCGTTCTGGAAATCTACAATCCGGTAATTCAAACGGCCACCCGAAATTACCTCGTCGGTATATGTTTTTAGTTTTGCACGGTAGGTTTTATTAACAAAAGTAGTATCGGTAAGCGGTACTTTTACCCGTTTTGTCAAACTCTCTTCTTTTTCGTTGCGTACCAGGTTGCCCACCGAAAAATCGTAAAATTCCATGCGCACAACAAAGTCAGGATTTAACTCAAAATTCTCCGCTTGTTGAGGTGAAAAAAAGTTTACAAATCCGCTTGATGGGAACTGATTATTCACATATTCAAACACCTGGTTGTAAAAGAACTCAGAACTTAGCTGGTAGGTTTTTGTTCGAACGGTAACCGCCTCCACAACTACATTAACGGTTGCCAGTTCTTTGGCAATGGCCATTTTTTCATGTGTATCTTTATAGCCCGGAATCCACTGATCAGCTCTTGCAAAATGATCGAAGGCTGTTCGTGCACTTTCGCGTGTTTCCTGTTCCATAAAATGCTGTCCGGCGTGGTAACGGTCTTCGGCCGCTTTTTCGTGTGCCATGTTCAATTCCGAATTGTACGACTTTGGATCGGGAAATAGTTTGCGGGCTGCCGGAGTACTTCTAATCTGGTCGCTCATCCCATTCACACGGTTCATAATTGCAATGGTGCGTTCCCATTTAAATGCTTCGTTGGATGTCAGCGTCTGGTCAATTTCTTCCTGCGACCACTCAACGGCCATCGGATAACCTTCCTTTAACACTTCTATAGCTTTGTCGTTGGTTGGGTTTGATTTTAAACGCTCAACAGCTTTTGAGATAGCGTCGTAATAATCGCCACGTTGCAGCGCTTTTTTACCTGACGAACATGAAAATAATACGAGTGGGAGAAGTAGTAATAAAAGGTATGGTCTATTCATTTTGGTATAATAACAGTTTATTGGGGCAAATATAGAATTTTGAGTGTTTCTATTGCAGGCAAACCAAAATTAAAGGTACAGTAACTTCCCCAATTCGCCCATGGCTTCGGTGGCCTTCATTTGCAGGAAAATATCGGTAACAGTATTTGTGAAATGCGATGGCTGAATATTTATCTCGATGATTTTTGCTCCGTGATTTTTAGCTACTATCGGGATTTCTGCGGCCGGTAAAACTTCAGCATTGGTGCCGATTATCAGCAAAACATCAGCTTTTGCGGCCTCTTCAAACGATCGTTTTTTTGCAAAAGCCGGAATCGGTTCGTTAAAGAAAACCATATCGGGTTTTAATATGCCTTTGCAAACAAAACACGTGGGAGGGAGGTAATTCAGGTCGGCAAAACTCATGTCGTATTCCGAGCTGCATTCGGTACAGATTAACTGTTTGTAGGTACCATGAAGTTCGTAAACATATTTGCTGCCGGCTTTTTGATGAAGGTGATCGATGTTTTGTGTTATAACGGTTTCAACAAAACTGCGTTCTTCCATTTTGGCAAGCATAATATGCGCAATGTTGGGTTCGGCATCGCCCAAACTATCGTAAAATATCTCCTTTATTTTTTTCCACGAATGCAGCGGTTTTTTCTGAAAATATTCAATTTCAAGGAAAATAGGGTGGGTCGTATTCCATAAACCATTTTCGCCACGGAACGGTGGAATTCCACTCTCAACAGAAATGCCGGCACCGGTAAACGCCACGGCATATCTCGATTTTCGGATAAGGTGCGAAGCCTGCCAGAGTTTATCGACCAGTGATTTTGTTAGTTTCGTAGAACTCATAGAATTTAATCCGTACTATTCAGTCAAATACCCAATTCGTTCAAAACGACTTAAGTTTCGTACCCATTTTTTGAGTTTCAAAAAATGGACTCAACTATGTCGGGATTAACCCGGAAAACATGACTATTAATATAATCAAATGAATTATCCGGGTTAAAATTCCCGGAAACGTTGCTGTTTACCGGGAGATAACAATATTTATAGTAAAAGGTTTTTATTCTTGCTCCAGATCCTTATTTACCGATACAGTGGTGTCTTCGTTAAAACGGATCTTAAAATTCAGTTTCCGGAAAACCGAGATCATCGGTTTATTGTCGCGGGTGGTTTCAGCGGCAAGCCTTTTAATTCCACGCGATTTGGCAATTTCGAGGCAGTAGCTGGTCAATGCAAATCCAAGCTCCTTTTTTTGCCATTTATCAGTAATTAAAACCGCATATTCCATAATTTCCACATCGGGGTCAGCAATCAAACGTCCAACGCCGATCAACTCTTTAGTGTCATCTTCTTTTTCGTGCTCGGCAACAATGGCTATTTCGCGGTCGTAGTCGATAAAACAGAACTGAGAGGCCACTTCGTGCGAATCAAAATAGAAGTCGTAACGGAAACGATGATAGATGGATTCTTTCGAACAACTTCCCAGTAATTCAAGCCACATTGGTTCGTCTTCGGGCCGAATAGGGCGCAGCGTTATTGGCGTTTCATCGCGTAAAGTAGCTTCTTTTATGAGGCTTTCCGGGTACGGGCGCATTATCAGGTGCGAGTATTCTTTTGCCGGAGTTGTCAACAATTCTTCATCAACGACTATTCGTGCATCAAGTGCAATTACATCCTTTGGCGTAACGATAAGCGGATTAATATCCAGCTCTTCAATCTCGGGGTAATCAGCTGCCAGGTATGACATGCGGATGAGTACCTCAATCAATTTATCGATGTTTTTAGGAGCGTCGCCACGCCAGCCTTTCAGCAGCGGGTAAATTTTTAGCGACCGTAACATTTGACGTGCAAGATGCTCGTTTAACGGCGGGAATTCCAAACGTTGGTCTTTAAACAATTCGGCGGTTGTACCTCCCATGCCTACCAACATCACTGTTCCAAAAACCGGGTCTTTTTTTGTTCCAACAATCAGTTCGATACCGTCTCTTGTATCCACCATTTTTTGTACGGTAATACCCTCAATTTTGGCCTCGGGGCGTTTTTCAACTGCCGTTTTTACCATATTACGGAAAGTTGCCCGCACCATTTCTTCATTTTCAATATTCAGTGCAACACCGCCAACATCCGATTTGTGGATGATATCAGGCGAGTATATTTTCAACACCACCGGATAACCTTTTTCTTCGGCAATTTTTACGGCTTCATCTTCGGTAGCTGCCGGGGTGGGGTGAGTGGTGTCGATTCCATAATCGTTAACCAGCATTTTCGAATCGTCCTCATTCAGTACTTTGGCTTTCGGGAATACCTGAGTCAGGTATTTTTGGCGAAGCTCGTTACGGTCGTACTGAAACGAAACCGGAACCTCGCGTGGCGTTTCGTATAAAATTTGCTGATTTTCGGAATAATCAGAAAGTGTCATAAATGCACGGATGGCCTGCTCCGGTGCCGGGTAATTCGAAATGCCGTTTTGGTTGAGGATTTGAATGCCTTCGTGCATTGCGGCTCCTCCCAACCAAGATGTCATAATCGACTTTGTGGTGTTTTTCGACATGTTGGCAATGGCCTGTGCTGTGGCTGTTGGATCAGTCATTGCCTGTGGAGTGAGCAGCACTAAAACGGCATCCACTTCTTTATCTTCCAGAACAATCTCTGCAGCTCGTGCAAAACGTTGTGGTGTAGCATCTCCCAATACATCAACCGGGTTGCCATGCGACCAATATGAAGGCAGGTAATCGTTCAGTTTCTGCATGGTTTCCTCCGATAATTTTACCAGGCTTCCACCCATTGAAAGTAGCGAGTCGGTAGCCATTACACCCGGACCACCGGCATTTGTAATAATTGCCAATCGGTTACCTTTTGGAATGCGTTTGCGACCTACCAAGTCTGTAAAATCAAAGATATTTCCAAATTCGAAAACCCTCGCCAAACCTGCTCTGCGGAATACTGCATCGTAAACCGAATCTTCAGAAGCCATTGCTCCCGTATGCGATGCTGCAGCGGCAGCTGATTCAGGATAACGTCCTGATTTGTAAACAATAATCGGTTTTTCGCGCGAAAATGCCCGTGCTGCCGACATAAATGTGCGTGCATTTGCGATGGATTCAACATAAAGAACGATGGATTTGGTGTTCGGGTCCTGTCCGAAATAATCGATCAGGTCGCCAAAACTTACGTCCATGGAATTACCGATTGAAACGAAGTTGGAAAAACCGATGTTGGACTCGTAGGCCCAGTCGAGAACAGAAGTACAAAGCGCACCCGATTGCGAAATAAATGCGACGTGCCCTTTTTTAGGCATTGTTTGAGCGAAACTTACATTCATATTCAGTCCCGGAACCAAAATACCCAGGCAGTTAGGACCAACAATCCGCATATCAGGGAATTTGGCTTTTTCAGCTTTTACTTGCTCTTCCAGCTTTTTACCTTCGTCTCCCGATTCCTTAAAACCTGCCGACATGATAATAACGCCGTGAATTCCGGCCTCACCACAATCTTGTACCAATTGCGGAACAGCTTCTGCAGCTGTCATAATAACCGCGAGGTCTGGTGTTTTGGGCAGGCTTTTTACGTCCGGGTAACATGGAATTCCAAAAACAGCTTCGCGCCGCGGATTTACCGGGTATACAACGCCGTTAAATCCTCCTCCCACTAAATTTCGTAAGGTGATCCCGCCAACGCTATCGGGATTATTTGAAACTCCAACCAGGGCAATTCGTTTTGGTCGGAAAATACTATCGAGTTTTTTTATAGCCATGTTTCATCGTTTTTTGGTTTATATCGGGCATCAGTATTTGGTTGATCCGTAAGGATGACTGATTTGGGTTATAAATTTCATGAAAAAATATCAAGTTCTAAAATATTCAGGAAACGGGCTTTTCTTTTTCTAAGAGATGTAATGGTAATTGAATTAGCTAGTTACAAATTTTGATTGTAAAAGGTAGCGACAAACTATGCTGTAAAACAATACGAAAATGCCGTGTTTTAAAGCATACATCGGCAAAAACCAGTATTTGTAAGCAAAAAAAGCGCCTTTGCAGACGCTTTTCCAGAATCCTTATTTTGGTGGTTTAGTAAGCAAAATGATAACACTGCCAATTAAACAGGCAACACCGGCAATAATAAATGGAGCCATCCAAACTATCGGTCCGGATGAAGCTGTTGCCGAATCTTTAAAATGACCAGCAAGTTGCGGGCCGGCAATTCCAGCAAAACCATAGGCTGTAAACATCCATCCATAGTTTTTACCAACGGTATTATTCCCAAAAAAGTCGGCAGTAATGGCCGGGAAAAGAGCAAAGTTTCCGCCGAAATTGAAGCCGATTATACAAGCACAGGCAATAAATCCTGATGTTACGCCAAAGCGAATAAACACGTGGTAAATCATCAGCATGATCACACCTTGAAAAAGGGTCATAAAAAATATGGCTCTTTTTCGGCCCAGTTTGTCGGATAGCATACCCCAAACTATTCGTCCCAGCCCGTTAAATATCGCGTACCATGCCATTGCTGTTCCCGTTATTACTCCGGCGTTTGCAATTCCGTTATATTCCAAGGCGTCGATTCCAAAAAGTTTTATGCAGTAAATTACCATTAGGCCGGCAAGTGCAGAAAAAATAAACACCACCCAAATGGCATAAAACTGTTTTGTACGAAGCATGTGGCTGGAATCGAATTCAACACCACCCGATGTTTTGGCAGTGTGGTTAACTGGTGGTTCATAACCTTCGGGTTTGTAGCCTGCTGGTGGATTGACCATTACCAGAGAACCTAAAACGACCATGATGGCGAATACAATTCCGTAAATAACAAATACACTTTGAACGCTTGGCAAACCAAAAGCGCTGCTGGTATTTAACAGGCCTCCAAACCACGAGCCTGCAAGCTTAACCCAAATGGTTGCACCAAATCCAAATCCGGCTACGGCCAACCCGGTTATAAGTCCTTTTTTATCGGGGAACCATTTTACGCCAACAGCGATTGGAACAACGTAGGCGAGTCCGATTCCTGCACCTCCCAGTACGCCAATAAACAGTAATTGAGCTAGAAATGAGCTTCCAAATATTCCACCTAAAATATATCCGGCACCCAGAACAAGGCCGCCGGTTAATGCAACAATTGTGGGCCCTGATTTGGCTTGCCATTTTCCGGCGAAAACCATAACCACGGCAAATGTGGCCAGGCCAATAGAAAATACCCAGGCGGTTTGTGTGGCCGAGAAGCCATAATCGCCATTGGGTTCGGTTAATAATGCGGTAAATACCGACCAGGCATAAATAGCGCCAAGAGCCAATTGTATAAGTATGGCTCCAATCACTACTATCCATCGGTTAGCAATTTTTAGTCCTTTCATTTTTTTTTGGTTTACATAATTTTATTTTTGGAGAACAAGCAATAAATCTTAAAATGCTTTTGCTTGGAAATGAGCATTTTTATAGTCGTCAGGTTGATATAACTATTTAATTAAAGGTTGATTAAAAAGAAAACAGACACCTCCGTGAGAAGATGTCTGTTTGTGTGTGCTTATCTTTTTACTGCAACTTTTGCTCCGTCGATAATTTCTTCAACTACGCCCGGATCGAGTAGAGTAGATGTGTCGCCAAGGTTGGTTGCATCGCCTTCTCCGATCTTACGCAGAATACGTCGCATAATTTTTCCCGACCTTGTTTTTGGCAGACCACTAACGATCTGAATTTTATCGGGTTTCGCAATTGGCCCGATAAATTTATTTACGGTAGCCTTTATTTCTGCTTCAATATTATCCAGTTCTGCATCGGTCATATCTTCGCAAATAACATAGGCGTAAATACCGGCTCCTTTAATATCGTGCGGATAACCAACCACAGCCGACTCAACAACTTTCGGGTGTTGGTTAATGGCATCTTCCACTTCGGCTGTACCAATACGGTGCCCTGAAACATTTATAACATCGTCGATACGGCCGATTATGCGGTAATAACCTTCTTCGTCGCGCTTGGCGCCATCACCGGTTAGGTAATAGCCGGGGAAGGATGCAAAGTAAGTTTGGTAGCATCGCTGATGATCGCCCCAGGTGGTACGCAACATACCCGGCCACGGGTGTTTCATACAAAGAATTCCTTCAACGCTGTTGCCTTTCAATTCGTTCCCTTCATGATCGAGCAGCACCGGCTGAATTCCCGGTAACGGTAAGGTTGCCAGCGAAGGTTTTGTTGGTGTAATTCCTGCCAGTGGCGTAATCATTATTCCACCGGTTTCGGTTTGCCACCAGGTATCTACAATCGGGCAACGGCCTTTTCCAACTAGGTCGTGGTACCAACGCCAGGCTTCTTCGTTAATGGGTTCTCCAACAGTTCCTAAAACCTTTAGTGAGCTCAAATCGTATTTGGTTACCCATTCGTCGCCTTGCGCCACAAGTGCACGAATTGCAGTTGGTGCGGTGTAAAACTGGTTGATTTTGTATTTATCAACAATTTCCCAGAAGCGCCCTGCGTCAGGCCAGGTTGGAACACCTTCGAACATAACCGAGGTAGCTCCGGTTAACAGCGGACCATAAACAATATATGAGTGGCCGGTTACCCAGCCAATATCGGCCGTGCACCAGTAAACATCGCCATCGTTGTACTGGAATACATTTTTAAAGGTGTATTCGGCATAAACCATGTAGCCCGCAGTAGTGTGCACAACTCCTTTTGGTTTACCGGTAGAGCCCGAAGTGTAAAGGATAAAAAGTACATCCTCAGAATCCATTGTTTCTGCTTCGTTTTCGCTATCAACATCAGCAATCAAATCGTGCCACCAAATGTCTCTTCCGTCCACCCATTGTATTTCTTCCTCGGTGCGTTTTAAAACAACCGTTGTTTGTACCGATGGACATTTTTCTACGGCTTCGTCGGCAATACTTTTTAAGGGGATTGATTTTGTACCGCGGAATCCACCGTCGGAAGTAATTACAACTTTGGCCTCGGCATCGTTAATACGGTCGGCCAGCGCGGTTGCCGAGAATCCTGCAAAAACAATGGAGTGAATTGCTCCAATCCGGGCACAGGCCAACATTGCAATGGCCAGTTCGGGCACCATTGGCAAATACAGAGCAACACGGTCGCCTTTTTCAACGCCGATTTTTTTTAATCCGTTGGCAAATTGTTTTACTTTCTCGAACAACTCGCCATAGGTCAATTTAATTTCCGGTTCTTTTGGGTCGTTGGGTTCCCAAATAATCGCAACCTGGTCTTTTCGCAAAAACATGTTACGCTCAAAAATATTCTCGGTGATGTTTAGTTTGCCGTTCACAAACCAATTTACATCGGGGGCATCATCTCCGTCAAATTTGTAATCGAGAACCTGGTCCCATTTCTTGCGCCAATAATGGCTTTCGGCTATTTTTCCCCAAAAATTGTCGGGGTCAGCCACACTCTCTTTGTACTTCTGAAAGTACTCGGCTAAACTTGTGATCTTATTTTCCATCGCAGCTATCTTTTGGTTAATTAATAAAATGATTCGAGTATAATGACGGCCCCGTAGAAACTACAGGAGCCCTTAAAAAATGCCTTGTGCACGGTATTTTCCCGGTAAAAAGGTGTTTTTGCTTTTTGCAGGAAGATTTACTTCGGATGACTTGTCGAAGAAAATCGGATATGCGAAGTATGGTCGATTTGAAATCAAGTTGAACATGGATAAACAACTTAATATTACAACGTTTGAAAATAGTATAAAATCTCTTTTGATAGAAAGATTTTGATATATTGTAAAACACCATATTACTGTTTGAAAAACATTGATTTACATTTGATTAAGACAAGTATTTTTCCTAATTTTAAAAGAATCTACTCTGTTTAAACACATTTATATTTTGTAAGGTTCACGTACAGCTGAATTCAAAATGGTAATGCGCACAGATTTCTTGGAATATTGAAAAATGGCAAAACCCAAGTTTTGCGGGGTAAAATATTTCAGATTCTTAGCAAATCGTAAGTTGCTGAATACTAATTCTAAGTTTAAAATTTTTAGAGGTGGTTTACAACATAAAAATTGCTGAGAAAAGTTATCGGATGTGAACCTTGGGCGTCGTAACTTCGGGCTAAAATTGCTACACAATGAGTATAAACAATTTTGCAGAACTTCTTGAAGTTGTAAAAAAGCAACCTCCGAAACGCGTTGTAGCGGTAAACGGTGTTGATGTAAGTACGTTGGAAGCTATGCACGATGCGGTTGAACTGGGGTTTGTAATTCCTATAATAACCGGCGACCGGACGATTATTGAAGAGTCGTGCAAAAAGTTGGGTATCGATATTTCGGATTATCAGATCTACGATGCAAAATCCATCCGCGAAGCTACCGACAAAGCTGTAGAACTTATTCATGAAGACAAAGCCGATGTGTTGATGAAAGGAATGGTTTCGACCGATAAATTTATGCGTGCTTTGCTACGAAAGGAAAACAACCTGGTTCCAACAAAAGGAACATTGAGCCATGTTTCGGTGATGGATAATCCAAATTACCACAAATTACTTGTTTTTAGCGATGCGGCTGTGTTGCCTTACCCCGATCTTAAGCAAAAGATTTTAATGACCAATTACCTCATTTGTGCAGCAAAATCGTTGGGTGTTGAGCAGCCAAAAGTGGCGGTAATTGCACCTACCGAGCAAATTATTATTTCTATTCAATCGTGTATGGATGGCGCTACAATAGCCAAAATGTCGGAGCACGGCCAAATCGAAGGAGGTTTGGTTGATGGCCCCATGGCACTTGATGTTGCTATTAATGCCGAGTCGGCCGAAGTAAAAGGTTTTACCTCGCCGGTTGCCGGCGATGCTGATTGTTTGCTTTTCCCGAATATTGATGCGGCCAATGTTTTTTACAAAACAAACTCAAAACTGGCTAAAGCCGAAATGTCGGGAATTATTGCCGGAGCGAAAGTCCCTGCTGTGGTATCATCGCGCGGCGATAGTAGAAAAACAAAGTTGAATTCTGTGGCACTTGCATCAATTGTAAGTTACCAGATTAGTAATACCTAAATCATTTTATGCACCAGGTTCTTGCCATAAATCCGGGTTCTACCTCCACTAAATTTGCTGTTTATAACGAAAAGGAATGTGTTTTTACCAAAAACATTCGGCATCCGCTCGAGCAACTGTTACGATATAAGAATATTGTCGATCAGTTTGCTTTCCGAAAAGGGGTAATCATTGAAGCTTTGGTAGAAGAGGGAATTGAAGTGGATGCCATAAAATTCATCATTGGCCGCGGTGGTCTGACTTATCCTTTGGAATCGGGCGTTTACCGCGTTAATAATTTGATGCTCGATCATTTACGCGAAGGTATAATGGGACATCATGCCAGTAATTTAGGCGGTATGCTGGCCGATTATATTGCTTTGCAAATTCCAAATGCAAAAGCTTTTATTGCTGATCCGGTGGTAACCGATGAAATGGATGATGTGGCACGTTTTGCCGGACATCCGCGTTTTGAACGGCAGTCGATTTTTCATGCTTTAAACCAAAAAGCAACGGCGCGTTTGCACGCCAAAAAAATGGTAAAAAACTACAACGACATGCGTTTGATTGTTGCACACCTAGGAGGTGGAATTTCAGTTGGAGCGCACAAAAACGGTCGTGTTGTAGACGTCAATAATGCGCTCGACGGGGAAGGTGCTTTTAGCCCCGAACGCTCGGGAACGCTGCCAGTCGGTCAAGTAATTGATCTGTGTCTTAACGGCAAATCTTCGCAGGAGCAAATGCGCAGAATGGTTGTTGGCGAAGGTGGTTTTGTAGCCTACCTGGGCACAAACGACGCTTTGGAAGTGGAAAAACGCGTGGAAAAAGGTGATGAAAAAGCAAAGCTCGTTCAGGAAGCGCTATTCTACCAGGTATCAAAAATGATCGGAGAAATGGCGGTTGTACTCGAAGGAAAAGTTGACGGTATTTTATTAACCGGTGGTTTGGCTTATAACAAACAACTGGAGGCTTACATTCGGAATAAAGCAGGTTTTATTTCAGAAGTGTTTGTTTACCCGGGAGAAGATGAACTGGAAGCACTGGCGAAGAATGCACTTCGTGTTGCCAATGGCGAAATTGAGGCCAAAGAATACAATCCGGTCCGGGAATAAGTAGTCATCGCAAATCCGTGAATATTTTCTGAAATTTAAACCTCCATCTTGCCGTGGCTTGTCGGGGCAATTTATTACATTGCAAATCAAAAATAAATTTAAGCATAAAATGAGCGGAAGTATGCGTCAACACTCGTAAAAATACTCGGCTCATTTTATCCGGCAATTTGATAAACTTACAATTGAAGTTATATGAAAAATCTGTATACCCTAATCATGGCGGGAGGCTCGGGAACACGATTCTGGCCGCGCAGTAAAACAGTAAAACCAAAACAATACCTGAATATATTTGGTGATCAATCGCTTCTTCAGGACACAATTGAGCGATTCGCTACTTTTACAAAAGAGGAAAATATCTACATCGTTTCAAGTGCAACCCAGGCAAAAGTGCTGGAGGAACAAACTCCGATGTTACCCAAAGAAAACCTGATTTACGAGCCAATTGGCAGAAATACTTTGCCATGTATTGGTTTGGCGGCAATGTATGCCGAGCGCGAGAATCCGGATGGCGTGATGGTTGTTTCTCCATCGGATCATTTGATTACCAATAATGCTCTGTTTGAGGATACCGTTTTGGCTGCTGCTAAAATTGCTAACGAACGCGATGGTATTATTACGCTTGGAATTACGCCGACCTATCCGGCAACAGGTTACGGTTATGTAAAAACGGCCGAGGATATTACCGGCGACGAAAAGATAAAGCAGTTTAAAGTTGAACGTTTTGTGGAAAAACCGGATGAAACTACTGCAACAGATTACCTGAAACAAGGTGGTTTTTACTGGAACAGCGGATTATTTGTTTTCAAAGTATCAGTTTTTCTGAAAGCGGTTGAAGAGTTTGCCCCGGAGTTATATGCTGATTTGCGTAAAATTCAGGCTGATTTTGGCAATCCGAATTATCCTGAGACTTTGGATACCATTTACCGCGCTGTTGAAAGTATTTCGGTTGATTATGGCATTATGGAGCACGCCAAAAATATTTACCTGGTTGAAGGAAATTTCGACTGGAATGACCTCGGCAGTTGGGAGTCGGTTTATCAGACCGATAAAAAAGATGAAAATGGCAATGCCGGAATGGGAGAGGCGATCTTTTTGGATTCTAAAAATTCCTACGTTTCTACCGACGACGGTTTGGTTGCCGTGGTTGGCCTCGACGATGTAATTGTTGTGCGCGACGGAAATACCACTTTGGTTTGTAAGCGCGATAATGCCGAGGACATTAAAAAAATTGTTGAACAATTAAAAGCTGAGAATAAGTTGAAGTACCTATAAAGACCGTGCCCGGTGTGTTGCCGGGCAGGTTACTAAACCTGTACTAACTGCCATTCTATTGGTAGTTTGGTAAAACTATTAAACCAATGAACAAAACTAAATCAATTGTGGTGGACAAGAAAATTCTTGTTCCGTTTATACTTATAACCAGTTTATTTGCACTTTGGGGATTTGCTAATGATCTGACGAATCCGATGGTGGCCGCATTTCAAACGGTTATGGAAATTTCCAATGCAAAAGCGGCTATGGTGCAGTTTGCATTTTATGGCGGATACGCTACTATGGCCATTCCGGCAGCACTAATTATTAAACGATATTCCTATAAAACCGGAATTATTATTGGTCTGGCTTTATATGCTGTTGGTGCTTTGTTATTCTTTCCGGCTGCTCAATTCGAGATTTTTGGGTTTTTCCTGGTGTCGCTATACATACTAACTTTTGGTTTAGCTTTTCTGGAAACCACTTCCAATCCGTATATTTTATCGATGGGCGACCCCAAAACCGCAACACGTCGTTTAAATCTGGCACAATCGTTTAATCCTATGGGATCGATTTTGGGGATGACTGTGGCTTCAAAACTCATTCTGTCGTCGTTAGAATCGGATAAACGAGACGCTGCCGGGAACCTGATTTTCGACACATTGAATGCATCGGAAAAAGCTGCAATTCGTACCAACGACCTGACAGTAATACGCGATCCGTATGTAATCCTTGGATTTGTGGTAATTGTTATGCTAATAGTAATTGCAGTTTCAAAAATGCCCAAACGTGAAAGTGCCGATCATGAAATTCATCCGTGGCATTCGGCAAAACGGTTATTCCGGAATAAAATATACCGGGAAGGTGTAATCGCACAGGTATTTTACGTGGGAACGCAAATTATGTGCTGGACGTTCATTATTCAGTATGCCGATAACCTCGGAATTCCAAAAGCACAGGCTCAGAATTACAATATTATTGCGATGGCGATTTTTATAAGCAGTCGTTTCATCAGCACCTTTTTAATGAAATATCTGAATGCCCGTTATATGTTGTTGCTTTTTGCCATCGGGGGAATGTGTACAACCGCAGGTGTAATTCTTATTCAGGGAATGATGGGATTGTATTTACTGATCGCCACGTCGGCCTTTATGTCGCTGATGTTTCCAACCATTTACGGAATTGCACTGGAAGACGTTGGCGACGATGCAACACTCGGAGCTGCAGGTTTAGTAATGGCCATTGTTGGTGGAGCGTTAATGCCACCACTTCAGGGGTATATAATAGACCAGGGAACTATCGGGCCACTTCCGGCGGTGAATTTTTCGTTTGTGTTGCCCTTTATTTGTTTTGTTGTAATCGCAATTTATGGCAAACGAACTTATAACGCATTTAAAAAGGCACAATAAAATGAAGTACAAACGTTACTGTAAAACGTTGAAATTGGAAGACAATCAGGAATTGATTGAGCAGTATAAACAAGTTCATGCACCGGGTGCGGTTTGGCCGGAGGTTACTCAAAGCATGCGTGATGTTGGAATTATTGATATGGAAATCTACCTGTTGGGGAACCAGTTGTTTATGATTATGGATACGGTTCCTGATTTTGACCATGATGCCGCAATGAGTGAGTTGGCCAACAAACCGCGTCAGGCCGAATGGGAAGCTTATGTGTCGCAATTTCAGCAAACTTCCGAAACGGCAACGGCTGATGAAAAATGGCAATTAATGGAGCGAATTTATAAATTGGGAAATTAATTTTTGTAGCTGAATCATCAGTATTTACTGAGTATGACGAGCTTCTAAATGAAAGATAAAAGCCACTGTTTTTCGTAAAAACAATTGCATTATCCAACTGTTTGTGTATCTTAAAACAAAGATTTCTCTATGAGTGCATACCTCTTTTTGATTGGCCTCTGTGTCATTATCATATTTTCCTTTTTCACAAATATGTTTTCGCGGAAAACCAACGTGCCTAGTGTGTTGATTTTAATACTGCTGGGTGTTGGTGTGCAGGAATTAATGACCTACTTTGAAATGGAGCCTGATTATTTCTGGGCGCTCGAAGTATTGGGAATTGTTGGGTTGATTATGATCGTGCTTGAAGCTGCTCTCGATCTTGAACTAAAGAAAGAGAACTGGCCAATAATATGGAAATCGTTTACCATTGCTTCTTTATCGTTGGGGTTAACAGCGGTTTCTATCGCATTTCTTATCCAGTTTTTTATTCCAGAAATCAATTTCCTGCCGGCACTGGTTTATGCGCTGCCACTATCTATAATGAGCAGTGCGATCATTATTCCAAGTGTTGCCAATCTTACAAAATACAAGCGGGAGTTTCTGATTTACGAAAGTACTTTCTCTGATATTCTGGGCATTATGGTTTTTTACATGATTGTTGAAAACCTGAATGTTGAAGGCATGCGCCAGCTTAGTTTTGCTATTGGAAGCAATATTGTGCTTACGCTGGTGATTTCGGTGGTGCTATGTTACGGTTTGCTTTACATCATCCAAAATATTAAAGGCGACGCAAAATTCTTTTTGTTTCTGGCAGTGCTGGTTTTGCTTTATGCCGTTGGAAAAATGTTTCACTTGTCATCATTGATAATAATTTTGATGTTCGGTTTACTGCTGCGTAATTATAAAGTTTTGCTTTTCGGAAGACTACGGGAGTGGTTAAGCGACTCTAAAATCGATGGTCTTTTCGATCAGTTTAAAATGATTACCAAAGAAACAGCCTTTTTGGTACGCACCTTCTTCTTTGTAGTTTTTGGAATGACTTTGCCACTGGCTTCGTTATTTAGCTGGAAAGTTTGGCTGATCAGCGTAATCTTCCTGGCTGTTACTTACGTTTTACGATTTGGCTTATTCTACGTAATCGAACGAAAAGATACGCTGCCACAAACCTTTATCGCACCAAAGGGATTAATTACGGTACTTTTGTTTTTTGCTATTCCCGAATCGTTAAAAGCCGAGAAATTTGAAGGTGCTGTATTGTTTGTTGTAATTATTGCCACCAGTTTAATTATGGCGTGGGCTTTAATTGCTACCAAAAGTAAGAATACAAAAGATGGGGGAGATGAAGAAACTGAGGGGAGTGATAAGGGAGAAAAGCCTGATTTTATAGAGATGCCAATTGACTAAAATAAAAAAGGTTGCCATTTTGTAATGACAACCTTTTCTTTTTCTTCTTAGCCCAGATATGATTTTAATAATTTGCTACGCGATGTATGTCTTAATCGTCTGATAGCCTTTTCTTTTATCTGCCTTACCCTTTCGCGGGTTAATCCAAATCGTTCACCGATTTCCTCCAATGTCATTTCCTGGCACCCTATGCCAAAAAATAGTTTAATGATGTCACTTTCTCGCTCAGTCAAAGTAGCTAATGCGCGGAAAATTTCTCTAGCCAAAGATTCGTTGATAAGGCTTTTGTCGGCATTTGGCGAATCGTTGTTCACCAATACGTCCAACAGACTGTTATCTTCACCATCAACAAATGGTGCATCAACCGATACATGTCTTCCCGATACTCTTAATGTATCAGAAACCTTATCTGCAGGCAGCTCTAATGTTTCAGCTAACTCTTCAGGCGACGGTTTACGTTCGTGTTCTTGCTCAAATTTTGAATAAGCCTTATTGATCTTATTCAGGGAACCTACCTGGTTCAGGGGCAAACGAACGATACGCGACTGCTCAGCAAGCGCTTGAAGAATAGATTGGCGAATCCACCATACTGCGTAAGAAATGAACTTAAAACCGCGGGTTTCGTCGAACTTTTCGGCTGCTTTAATCAAACCAAGGTTTCCTTCGTTAATTAAATCGGGTAAGCTGAGTCCCTGATTTTGGTACTGCTTTGCCACCGATACTACAAATCGAAGGTTTGCTCTTGTTAATTTCTCCAAAGCCGCCTGATCGCCTTTTTTAATCCGCTGTGCTAACTCCACTTCCTCCTCTACAGTAATCAGCTCTTCTTTACCAATTTCCTGCAAATACTTATCTAAAGAGGCACTTTCACGGTTAGTGATTGACTTTGTGATCTTTAGTTGTCTCATATATAATCCTTAAAAAATCGTGCAAATATAGAACATTAATATCTAATGGTCAAGGAGAAAGATCATCGTATTTTGTAATTAATACAAAGTTAAAGGTTATGTTCTTTGAATGTTAACGTTCAACGCCAAAAACATAGTATGCTGATTCTCCATTCGGATAAACACCTTCAACCAAGATTCCTCCTCTCGCATTTCCAACTTCTCTCTTAAAATCTGATACCTCGTAAATAGGTTTTTTGTTTACCGAGGTAATAATAAAACCTTTTTCGAGACCGGCATCTTTTAGTTTTCCTTTGTTCAGGCTGGTGATCATGATGCCATTATTGATTCCCAAATCCTGTTTAACACTGTTACTAACTGTTTCAAACTCGGCACCTAATACACTTATATTATCGCGTACAATTTCGGTGTCGCCATGTTTGTTACGCAAGGTAACGGTAAATTGTTTCTTTTCATTGTCTCTAATTACAACAATATCTACATTGTCGCCCGGACGGTACTGACTAACTTTTTCCTGTAGCTCGGCTGCTGTTTTTACTTTATCTCCGTCAACACTAATGATTACATCCTCCTCTTTTATGCCGGCTTCGTTGGCAGCTCCGTTAGCAACGACTCCACCTATATAAACACCTTCAACCTTATCAAGGTTCAGTTCTTCAGCAATTTCTGCATTTACATCGCCAATGTTTACACCTAGTAGTGCGCGTTGTACCTCTCCAAATTCTTTTAAGTCTTTAACAACTTTTTTTACGATTGAAACAGGTACTGCAAAAGAGTATCCGGTGTATGATCCGGTGCGTGAGGCAATTGCAGTGTTAATTCCAACCAGGTTACCTTGTTGGTTTACCAGTGCACCACCGCTGTTTCCGGGATTTACTGCCGCATCGGTTTGAATAAATGACTCGATTCTGTAGCGGTCCTGGTTAATTCCCAGATTTCGGCCTTGCGAACTTATAATACCTGCAGTTACCGTTGAAGTAAGGTTAAACGGGTTACCAACGGCCAAAACCCATTCACCAAGCCGAAGGTTATCAGAATTGCCATAAGTTAAATAGGACAAATCTTTGGCATCAATTTTTAATAAGGCGATATCGGTTGATGGATCGGTACCTACCAAACGAGCTTCAAACTCGCGCTTGTCGTTTAAAATTACTTTAATGTTCTGTGCGTCTTCAATTACGTGGTTGTTGGTTACAATATAGCCATCTTCCGACATGATTACCCCCGAACCAAAACCTTGTTGTACCTGAGGTTCGCCTCTGCGCAAACCAAAAAACTCATCCAAATATGGATTTCCGCTCGACCATTGACCGGTTCGAACAGATTGTGTGGCAATATGTACAACCGCATGAATTGATTTTTCTGCAGCAAAAGTTAAATCGGGTAACTGTTGTTCGCTGTCTGCGGGGTAATTAACAAATCGTGCTGCTTGTTCTTCTTTTACGGTTACAACCTGTGGCTTATCGAAAAAGGTGCTGTAAGCCCAAACTCCTACAAATGCACCTGCTATAACAAGTAAAAATGTCAGCGAAATTCTTCCTACTTTTTTCATAACTTAAAATTTTTAAAACGTTCTTGTTTTCTCAGGGAATTAAGAACGCAAATTTATTGCCACTGTTTTGCTTGTCTGCCGCTGATTGCCGCTATTTTGCATAATTTAACACGCAATTGGCTCTAGTGTTAAAAAGTGAAAATAAAAACGGTGTATACTGAAAGTATGTCAGTATATCTTGACAGAACTTGCAAATAATACGACAATTTATCGTATTAATAATTACAGATACTGACAATTATTTTTCGGGAACCTTAAACCATTTTGAGTCGAGTTCTACTTCCTCGTAATTTTCGATGTATTCCATCGCTTCTTCAGGCGTTTCGGCCACAAAATATAATTGTCGGTAAATATCTTTTGCAAATAGTTCGACATACGAAACCTCAAATTGTTTAAAGAGGTAGTCAAAAAAATTATTCGTGTTTACAAAAACAATGGATTTGTGGTGGTAGGAGAGTTGCCGAAGCGTAATTACCTCCAGTATTTCTTCGAGTGTACCAAAACCTCCCGGCAATGCAATAAAAGCATCCGACATGTCGCGCATTTGTGCTTTCCGCTCCATCATGTCGTTGGTAACTATTACCTTGTGCGAGTTGTTGGAGGCCAGCGAGCGACCTATCATCCGTTCGGGAATAATACCCACCGTTTTTGCACCTGCTTTGCTGGCAGCAATGGTAGCTGCTTCCATAAGTCCAACATTGGCACCACCATTTATTAAACTATGGCCGCCTTTACCAATTAGCTCGCCCAGGTTTTGTGCGGCTTCGAAGTACTTATCGTTTATGGCATTGCTCGATGAGCAGAAGACACAGATTTTCATTTTTTTAAATGCTTAGATTAATAGATTTGAGTACTGAGACAGAAAAACCGGGGATTCCCGGCTTTTCTGTTGTATAATAGTGAAATAAAAGTCTTGTTTAAAAGAGATGGTGAGTTGAGTGCCTTGAGTTTTTATCTCATTACTCAAATCTCAATGTCTCATTTCTGTTGTTACGCATCAATATTTGCGTAGGTAGCGTGGTCTTCAATAAACTTACGGCGAGGTGGTACATCGTCGCCCATAAGCATTGAGAAAATATGATCGGCTTCAGCAGCGTTATCAATAGTTACCTGTTGTAATGTACGTTGCTCAGGATTCATGGTCGTTTCCCAAAGTTGCTCGGCATTCATCTCTCCCAAACCTTTGTAACGCTGTGTGTGTACTCCGCTTTCGTTACCGTCTGCCCATTCTTCAATAAGTTGCAGACGTTGTTTTTCGCTCCATGCATACGACTCTCTTTTCCCTTTTTTTATTAAATAAAGTGGGGGAGCCGCAATATAAAGATGTCCGTTTTTAATCAGGTCGTTCATATAACGGAAAAAGAAAGTCATAATCAATGTTGCAATGTGGCTACCGTCCACGTCGGCATCGGTCATGATTACAATCTTGTGGTACCTCAGTTTTTCCAGGTTTAATGCTTTTGAATCTTCTTCAGTACCAATTGTAACTCCAAGAGCCGTGAAAATATTTTTGATCTCTTCGTTTTCAAAGATTTTGTGTTGCATGGCTTTTTCCACGTTCAGAATTTTACCACGCAACGGCAGGATTGCTTGTGTTCTGCGATCGCGGCCTTGTTTGGCTGTACCACCTGCCGAGTCTCCCTCGACAAGGAATACTTCACATTGAGCAGGATCTTTTTCTGAGCAGTCGCTCAGTTTCCCAGGTAAACCACCACCTGAAAGGGCATTTTTACGCTGCACCATTTCACGTGCTTTACGCGCCGCATGACGGGCCTGAGCTGCCAAAATCAC
Source organism: uncultured Draconibacterium sp. (assembly GCF_963677575.1). Classification (NCBI taxonomy): domain Bacteria; kingdom Pseudomonadati; phylum Bacteroidota; class Bacteroidia; order Marinilabiliales; family Prolixibacteraceae; genus Draconibacterium; species uncultured Draconibacterium sp. Next base: position 1,030,168 of record NZ_OY782038.1, on the reverse strand, counting down.
TTTTTGTACAATTTGTTTGGCTGCCTTTGGATTTTCTTCCAGGTAATTCTGTAAAGCTTCGCTGGTAGCTTGGTCAACCGATAAACTAACTTCGGAGTTACCCAATTTAGTTTTTGTCTGACCTTCAAACTGTGGCTCCTGAACCTTAACAGAAATAATTGCTGTCAACCCTTCACGGAAATCGTCTCCACTGATGTCAAATTTCAGCTTCTGTAGCATTCCGCTTTGGTCGGCATAGTTTTTAAGGGTACGTGTTAAACCTCGTCGGAAACCTGTTAAATGCGTACCTCCTTCAATCGTGTTGATATTATTCACGTAAGAGTGAATGTTTTCGGAAAAAGAGGTATTGTATTGTAATGCAATTTCTACTGGTATATCATTCTTTTCGGTAGTAATATGTACCACCTCTTCGATTAATTTTTCGCGTGTTCCGTCAAGGAATTCTACAAATTCTTTCAATCCTTCTTCCGAGAAATAATCTTCAGATTTGTAAGATCCGTCTTCTTCAACAACGCGTTTGTCAATGATCTTCAATTTGATTCCTGCATTCAGGAAAGCCAGCTCGCGCAAACGTGCTGCCAAAATTTCGTATTTGTATTCCGTTGTAAGGAAAATGCTATTATCGGGAACAAAAGTTACATAGGTTCCTGTTTTGTCGGTTTCGCCAGTAATTTGAACATCACCTTTTGGTTTTCCGATAGCGTATTCCTGTACGTGGATTTTTCCATCGCGGTGCACTTCGGCTTTCAGGTAGGTAGAAAGTGCGTTAACACACGATACTCCTACGCCGTGTAAACCACCGGAAACTTTGTATGAATCTTTATCGAATTTACCACCGGCGTGCAATACGGTCATTACAACCTCCAGTGCCGATTTATTTTCTTTTGAGTGTTTTTCGGTGGGAATACCGCGTCCATCATCTTTTACAGTGATGGAATTATCTTCATGAATTATAACTTCGATGTTGTTACAGTAACCAGCCAGCGCCTCGTCGATCGAGTTGTCAACTACCTCGTAAACTAAGTGGTGCAAACCTTTTTCGTTCACGTCGCCAATATACATGGCAGGGCGCTTCCTTACTGCTTCCAAACCTTCAAGCACCTGGATACTATCTGCTCCATAGTTTCCGTTGCCGTTGCTTTGGACTTCATTTTTTTCAATTTCGCTCATCTCTCTTTGTTAAAATTAAATCCTCTAAAATAAAATAGTTTCCCCCGCAAAAAATTCTTTAAAACTTCTCGAAGAAAACTAGTTGATTTTCAAGTTCTTATCTTGCTTTAAAAATGATCTGATAATCACGCCACAAATATATAAAAAATAGGCAGAAAACTGCTGTTTCTAATGTGTTAAAAGACCATATTTTTCAACAAGATATTAACCTCAAAATGAGCGCGAAGGAGTGAGTTTTTATTTCGGAGAAAAGCGGCATGAAAAAACGGTGAAATGTTGTGTGATTTTTCCACAAAAAAAGGGAAGCTTTTGCCTCCCTTTTATCGAATTGAGTTGTTCCTATTTTTTAGAACGAATAACTTATACCGGCCAGCATATTAAAGCTTTGTACCGGGTATCCGAACCAGCGTTGATATTTTTGAAAACCAAAGTTGTTAAGTTGTGCAAATACTGAAAATTTATTGGTGATCTGGTAGTTGCCTTTTACGTTCAGGTCGAAAGCTGTTTCCAGGTTGTTAGATTTATAGGTTGGAGGAGGTACATCTGTTAAATAGCTAGGGATAGGTTGTTCAATAATCAAAGCTTTTCTTTCGCCCATTAAAAAGATATCGGCCGACAAACTAAGCTGCTCGCTTACTTTGTATCCAATATTGAAATTGGCATCCCAGGTTGGCAAGTTCCACGCTTCTTCCTGTTCATCGAGTTTATAGTTGTAGTAATTTACCGATGCTGTTAAGTCAACTTTATCTGACGAGGCGTGAAATACTTCCGCATTTAATTTTAAGCGGTCGATATTGTCGTATAAAACTTTAAAAGTATTGTCGACAATAGATGAGGCAGGATTATAGTCAGGATCAAGATATAAAGCTTCACTCAGGTAGTAAAACGGCTGGTTGTCGATCATGGCATATTCTGCCGAAATTTTAAAGTTGGTCTTTTTCGAAAACTTACCATCGAAACCACCATAAAAACGAAACTTTTGGAACGAATTCATTACATCGTGCTCCGGATCTACAAACGGATTTTCGTACGCTATTTTTGAATAGTGATTGCTAATGAAGTCGCCGTCAACTCCGGCGTAAAGATTTATTAGCTCCGGAACCGGTACCCAATTTGCTCGTACATTTGGTGAGATCTTCGCTTCTGTATCTTCATCCGAAACCATAATAAACCAGGTATTTACACCAAGTGTAATATTTGCTGTTTCGTCGCCAACAAACCAGGCCGGTTTGGCGTGTATTATAATTTGCGAGCGGTCTCCGGAGGTTGAGGCGGCCTGCAGGTAAATATCGCTGGCCTGTGTGTATAAAACGCCGCCTTCGAGCAATCCAACGCCGGCAACCATTGGTTGTTGCACATTTAGAACAAAGTTGGCGTAATGTTCGCGCTGATCGGTTTTAGTGCCAAAATAATGGTAGGTAAAATCAAATCCGATAGTTGCATCGTCGTATTCGGCTGTCGGGTTTTTTAGCCCGATGTTAATGCTGCCTTTTGCAAACGACTGTTTGGTGTCGAAATAATTTATGGTCTGACCGTCTTCAAGCAGCGGATCAGGAACAGCAGTTACAGGATAACCGTAGTAGTTAAATCCATCGTGTTTAAAGTTGAGATTCACCGAAAGTACATTATCCTGAACAAGGTGTTTTACAAATAAGTCAACTTCGTTTTTCATAAACGGTGCATCCACTTTATTGCCACCTTCCAGTTCAATATCGTCGAACGACGACAGGTGCATGGCATGAATGCCAAACAACGAATTTCTGGAGTTTTGATTGTTAAAGAAAACCTCGCCATACGGACGGAAAGTTGTTCCTAAACCGGCACGTACCAAACCGTAGCCATTGTCTTCATTTTTTGAAGTTTCAACAATAGCCGCTTTTAACGGATTTACCGAAAAGGTGCTAAAAACTGGCTGACTGTTAATGCTGTAATTAAAGGTTGGTTTTTGGTGTTCCGTTTCGTCAATTGTTGGCATGCTGTTTAATTTGTTCGCATCCGAAATCGTTGGCTTGTAAGCTTTGGTAACCTCAACTTCCTTCGTTAGCGTAGTATCTTGCTGCGCCTGTGCAAAAACGGCAGTGCCAATAAATAGTAGTGTGAAAATATATCGAGCTGTTTTGAACATGTTGTGCATTTTTAGTTTTGTTTAATTTCCATTTGGAACGAGCTGTCGACCGCGTTTTGCTGCTGCTGTGCTTCTTTTGCCAGGATAATATCGAGGCGTTGTTGTGCTTCGGATTTTATTCCATCGTTGTCGTTATTATAATTTTCAGCAAGGCTTTTCAAGGTATGTTTTGCCTGAAACTGGTCGCCACCATCTTCGTAAATACTGGCCAGCAACAAAAAGGCTTTGCCCAACCAATAGGTATATGGCGTTCCCTTGTCGATAAAATCAACAATTTCCTCCTCGGCTTTTGCCCTGTTATTGTCGCGGTAATAAATTTCTGCTAACAGGTATTTGGCTTCTGCACCTTGTTCCAATTTGGTATCTTTAGCCACATCGCGCAACGGACTAATTGCTGAACTTAAATTGCCCAGTTCGTAATTCGATTTACCAATGGCATAATCGGTTTCCTTTTTGAGTGCTTCGTTGGCTACATCCGATTTATTTACTTTTTCGGCAGCCACAATTACCGCCTGATAATTTTGATTGATAAGCTGGCAGCGCATCTGGCCGGTATTTGCACGAAGCGAATTCCATTTTCCGGTTGATTTTTCTTCCAGACGATTAAACAGATTGAGTGCGGCATTGTAGTCGCCGGCGTTGTATGTCAGTTCCGATGCACGTGCAAGCGCCTGTTCTGTAAAAAGATTGTCGGGTTGGTTGGCCACAAACGAGTAGTGCGAATTGGCTTCCTCGTAGTTGCCTTCTTTGTATTTCGTTTCTGCCAGGTAGAAATGCGCATTTGTTACGTAGGCTCCGTTCGGATATTGATTCAGGTATTGTTGCAATTGCACATCGGCATCTTCGTTTCCTGCCATGTAAACACGCTCTGCAGCCGAATAAGTCAGCTGGTCTTGTTCCGAAGCGCTAACGCTAACATCGCCACCCAAACGTTTTACGTAGGCGAAATAAGCATCTACATCATTTAACTCGACGTAACAGTTTTTTATTCCCTGCAACGCTGAATTGGCTTCAGGCGTTCCTTTGTAGTTTTCGGCCACTTCTTTATACTGGCTCAGTGCTTTGTTAAAGTCTCCGTTGTTGTAATTTACCAACCCGAGCTGCAACAGCGCATTGCGGTAATAATTGCTGTTCGGATGATTTTCAACGATCTCCTGATATTGGCGAACGGCCTCGAAATTGTTGCCCAGTCGTTCGTTCGCGCGCCCCAGTTCGTATAAAGCATCATCGTAGTAATCCGACTCCGGAAACTCGCGTAACAACAGGTTCAGGTTGTTAATTTTGTCTTGTTGTTTGCGTTGAAGTCCCTGGCAAAATGCAATTTGCAGTAGTGCGTAATCAGCTTCCAGCATTTTTATGTTGTAGGCACGCTCGTAGTTATCGATGGCCTGCGCATAATTTGTTTTCAGGAAATAATAGTCGCCAATGCGGTTGTAGGCATCGGCAATTTTAGGAGTCCGTTTCCCTTGCATTTTCTGTACATACTGACTGAAATGTTGTTGCGCCACTTCTTTGTTATCGGTTTTCAGGTAAGCGTAACCCATGTTGTAGTCGGCACTCAAAGCTTCGGCGTCGTTTGCTGATGACGAACTGCGTGCGAACTGGTTGTACGACGCGATTGAATTGTCGTAATCGCCCACACGGTACAGGGCTTCCGACTTCCAGTAAAGGGCTCGTGCTTTTATCTCTTTGCTGTAGCTTCCGTTGGCCAGCGACAGGTCGAAATTCTCGATTGCCTCGTTGTACATAAGGTTATTGAAGAGCTCCAAACCGCGGTAAAATGTTACCCGCTGGTAGGCTTTCCTTATATCAGGTGTTTTGTTTTGTATCTTCTCAATCGACTCGATCGCGTCTTTATAGTTTTTAGTTACCATGTAAACTTCGCCCAGAATTTCGTATGCTTCGGCGTTTTTGGGCGAATTGGGATATTCTGCAATGTAGCGGTCGAAAGCTTTTATGGTTTCGTTAAAAGGAGAGTACGAAAGCTCGTAAGTTAATTTGGCATAACTGAACAGAGCGTCTTCTTTAATATCCGGGTTGAAATCAAATTCCGAAGCTGCGTTGTAGGCTGTTTTTGCTTTCTCTTTATCGTCGAGTTTGATAAAACAATCGGCCAGATGATAGTACGCGTTTTGTGTCATTTCATCTTCCCCCGTAGCTGCTTTTTGTAACAATTCGGCCGCCTCGGTAAATTTATTGGTGTGGTAGTAACAAAATCCAAGAATGTAATTTTCTTCCCGTGTTTTAGTACCCGATGTTTTAAAATATCTCTCAAGGTAAGGAATGGCATTTTCATACTGACCTAAATGAAAATATGAATCGCCAACAATTTTTGCCAGTTCGGTTTGGTGCTCTTCCTGCACGTCATCGATAATCGTAGTGGTGTAGTTTACTACCTCATTGTATTTCTCTTGTTTGTAGTATATGTGGCTAACATACAACGGAATTACCGGCGAATAAGCCGGATCGTTGTTTAGTGCCCTAAAAGCTTCAACCGAGGCGTCGTAATCTTCTCTTAAATACAAAATATGCGCACAGTAGTAAGTGGCAGGTTTGCTGTATAGATTATTGGTGTTTCGGATGGCCATAAACTCGCGGTAGGCCACATCGGTGTTACCTTCCTCAAGGTTGGCAAATCCATTCTGGTACTGCAACTCAATACGTTCGTTTTCCGACAGGTCCTTGCGATCGACTTTTGCAAAGGTGCGAACGGCCAGCGAATATTGTCGTTTTTCAAACTGGTTTTTACCCAGGTTGAACTGTGCACTGTTCATGTACGGACTATCAGGATAAGTTTCAACAAAAGTGCGGATCAACTTGTCGCCCGAGCGGTAACCGGAGTGAAGTGCTGAAACTGCTTTGAAATATTCGGCCTCAGAATACAGTTCCGATTTGGGCTCAACACGTTTCTGAATTTTCTCAAATTGCCGGTAAGTTGAAATGTATTTTCCTTTGTTGTAGAGTTCTTTTGCGATGTCGATATCCTTTCTCACATCATCGAAATAAGCCGTTTCCTGTGCCCCTACTTGCTGAAAATAACCAATAATGATAAAAAGAGATAACAAAATTTGTATCGTTCTCATGCTTTATTCTCTTTGTTTTAAATGAATTAATTGTTTCAAACCATTAGCTGGCTTACCTTTTACAATTGACCAACTAAAATAGCTATTCCCTGTATGCCAAACTGCTGTTGATACTTGTAATTCTTAACAAAAAACTGTTTATTTCTTTCCTTTATTATATATGTGGGTAAGAAATTTCGAACTATTTTAGTTGCAACACATTTTTTATGGACAAAAAAACAGTCATAAAGTTGCTCGATGCCAGCATTTACCAGTATGATAACCTGATTCTTTCGGGGGTTGATGTTGAGGTGCAGGAAGGCGAGTTTATTTATGTGGTAGGAAAAGTGGGAACCGGAAAAACCAGCCTGATAAAAACACTGAACGCTGAATTGCCACTGGAGTTTGGATCGGGAACTGTGTTGGATTTTGATTTGGTTGGACTGAAAAAGCGAAATATTCCTCTCTTGAGAAGAAGACTGGGCGTTGTTTTTCAGGATTTTCGTTTGCTTACCGATCGGAATGTGTATGCCAACCTGTCTTTTGTGTTGAAAGCGACCGGATGGAAAAACAAGCTGGAAATTGAAAACCGCGTTGATGAAGTACTCGAGCGCGTTGGAATGTTGCACAAAAAAGAAAAAATGCCACATCAGTTAAGTGGTGGCGAACAGCAGCGTGTTGTTATTGCGCGTGCCATTTTAAATCATGCCGATATTATTTTGGCCGACGAGCCAACCGGAAACCTCGATCCTGAAACTTCGGAAGATATTCTGGACCTGTTTATCCAGTTGAATAACGATGGGAAAACCATTTTGATGGCCACGCACGATTATGCCGCTATAGCCAAAAAACCTGCGCGAACGCTGGTTTGTGCCAATGGCAAATTGAATGATTCGGCAAAGAATACCGATGAAATTGAGTTTGAAAATTTGCTGGAGAAAAATGTGTAATACTGTTTTCGAGCTTTACAGAAATTCAGAAAAAATACCTTTCAAAACTTCCGCTTCATTTTCCCATGTTAGTTCTTTCGATGCCTGAACAAGGTTGGTTTTCCAGGTTTTTCGTTTGGCTGAATTATTCAAGGCTTCATTGATCGCGTCAGCCAGTTCTTTTGGATCGTGCGAATTACTGATAGCGCCAATATTGTATTTTTCAACAATGGCTTTCATCTCCGGCAAATCACTAATCAACACCGGAACTCCGGCTCTGATGTAGTCAAACAATTTATTCGGCAGGGCGAAACGATAGTTCAGTCCCAAATCTTCTTCAATCGATAACCCAACATCGGCAGTGGGCGTTAGTTTAGCCAGTTCTTCAATGGAAAGACGGCCTGTAAAATGGACTTTATCTTCCAGTTTTTCTGTGCGTACCAATTCTTCAAGCTGTTCTTTAATATCTCCGTCGCCGGCAATTACAATTTGTGCGCCTTCAATAAAATGCATGGCTTTTATGGCTTGCTCAAGTCCGCGACCAATATTTACAGCTCCCTGATAAAGAATGATTTTTTGCTGGTTTTCTTTTTCGTTAGACTGAACCGTATTTTTTGAGGCAGGAATATTTCTGACAACTCGAAATGGCACCCCGTATTTTTTGTGGTAGACAGCCGCAATCGAATCACAAACCGTATAACAGTGTTTTAAATTCGGAAGCATTTTACTTTCCAGCCACTCCCAAATGTGCTTTATTCGCGGGCGGCCGATTAATTCCGGAACTTCAGTAAAATATTCGTGGCTATCGTAAACAAGCTCCGTTCGTTTGATTTTTGAAGCCAGGTAATTGGCAGCAAGCGCATCCAGATCGTTCGCCAGCAAAACATCGGCTTTTCGGAAAAGTAATAACAGAAACAATCGGAAATTGTATTCGGCGTAAAAACATGCACCTTTTGAAAAAAGCAAACGCATTCGGTGAGTCTGGTAAATTCGGGTGAGCGGTTGACTGTTTTTTAGTTTCCGGCCAACCAGCAAAACATCGAATCCCATTTCTTCCAGCGATGTGCATACTTTGTGCGCCCGGTTGTCGGCAACCAGGTCGTTGGTAACAGAAACAATTATTTGTTTTTTGCGCTTCAAGTGAATGAAATGATTTTGTTGTAAAGATAGAAAAAGGTAAGAAGCAGGAAGTCCGAAGACGGAAGATTCTTCTTGTGGGGTCAATCTTCTTTCAATATATTTTACCACAGAGTTACACAGAGAAGATACAGAGTCTCACAAAGAACGGAAGGACTGATGTTAAGTGGTTTGATAGGCAGTTGGCAAAATGCAATGGCAAAAGTGGGTATGAGTTGGAGGTGTTCTTTACATACAATTTTACAATTTATCAGTTTCGCAATTTTGTAATTTAAGCATTCTCGCATTAAAGCATTGCAGGCAAATTAATCCTTAATCCTTCATCATTAATCAATGGAGCTTTTATCTTTGCGCAAAATTTATTCTATGATCCGCTTTTCTGAAAATCATTCGCTAAAGGCACACAATACATTTGGCATCGATGCCAAGGCAAAATATTATTTCGAATTTACCGAACTGGAAGACCTGGATGTTTTTCTGAATTCCAATAAAAGCTGGAAAGAGGAAAAGCTAATCGTTTTGGGAGAGGGCAGTAATATTTTGTTTATGAATGATTTCGACGGGCTGGTAATTCATCCTAATGTGCCCGGGATGAATTCGGTTTGGGAAGACCGCAATCATGAATGGTTTGAAGTGGGTGCCGGCGAAGTTTGGGACGAATTTGTAGAATTCGTAGTAAATCAGGGATTGGGCGGAGCAGAAAATCTTTCGTTGATACCCGGAAAAGTAGGCGCTACCCCGGTGCAAAATATTGGCGCTTACGGACAGGAAGTTTGCCGGTTGGTTGAAAAAGTAAAAGGTTTCGATCTGGAAAAAGGTTGTGCGGTTGAGTATCCGGCTACCGAATGCGGATTTGCCTACCGCAATAGTGTCTTTAAAAGCTACCTAAAAAATCGTTTTATCATTACTTCTGTGATTTTTCGTTTGGACAAATTTCCTGAGTTTAATCTTGGTTATGGTCAGCTTGAAGAAAAAGTAAAAGAAAAAGGAGAAGCAAATCTCCACAATATTCGCGAAGCAGTTATTGAAATCCGCTCCTCAAAATTACCCGATGTAAAAGATTTGGGAAATGCCGGTAGTTTTTTTAAAAATCCTGTTGTGGAGGTTGCTCTTGCTGAGCAAATCAAATCAAAATACCCCGAGGTTCCTGTTTATCCCGGAGGAGCGGGCAAAATTAAGCTTGCTGCGGGCTGGCTTATCGAACAGGCCGGTTGGAAAGGCAAACGCATTGGCGATGCCGGTGTTCACGAACAACAGGCTTTGGTGCTGGTAAATTACGGCAATGCCACTGGAAAGGAAATCTACGAGCTTTCTGAAGCCGTTTGTAAATCGGTGGAAGAAAAGTTTGGCATGACTTTGGAGCGTGAGGTGAATTGCATTTAAAGCACTTATATAATTGTTGTCTCAATAGTTTAAGGCTTCCAGCCTTCTCAAATTCTACGGCCTTGTTCTCATTGGTTGCTTTTGTCTTCAAGCCAGACCGGCTCTTCCTTTTCCATTCGATGAAAAGGAAGCAAAAATCTTGTCAAAAAATAACCTTTGCGTTTTTTCAATGTAACCAATTAGCCCGACTGACGGATTTTTGACGAGCCCGCGCAAGGTTTGCCTTTAAGTCCGCCTACGAGAAAAAGCGTTAAGAAAATTAATGGAGAGAATGTCAAAAAATCAAGTCTGTTTGACGCTCGTTAGACCTGAAGAATGAAGGTCTATAAGGAGGAGTTTCTTGATTTTAGTGAATGGAATTTATTTTTAGCTTTTTATCGTCAGCGGTGGCTTTTTTGAATACTTTTTCAGCTAAAGGAAAAAGTATTTTCTGTCCGAAAAGACAAAATAAAAAAAATCCCGGCGTCCAGTCCGGGATTTTATTTTTTGTTTGATGTTGTGTCCTAATTTCTTAGGTGGATTTGTGTCTACAAAAGTAGCTGTCATTTAAAAAGTCAAAATGACCTTTGTCATGCGAAGGTGGTCAAAAAACTAAGTGCCCGAAACCAATTTCCTGTTTTATTGTTCTTCTGAAAACAGTCGTTTCAGAACAGAATCAGGCTGATAACAGTTTGTTTAAAAACAATTATTTTGATTATGCCACATACAAATGCTCTGATAAATGCCACATCGCTGTATCTTTTGCAACATGCCCATAATCCTGTAAACTGGCAGGCCTGGAGCGTAGAACTTATTGAAGAGGCAAAAGCCGAAGACAAACTTATTTTGGTAAGCATCGGTTATGCTGCCTGCCACTGGTGCCACGTAATGGAGCACGAAAGTTTTGAGGATGAAAAGGTGGCTGCCGTGATGAATGAAAATTTTGTTTGTATCAAGGTCGACCGTGAAGAGCGCCCCGATGTGGATCATTATTATATGAGTGCCGTTCAGTTGATGGGGCAGCAGGGCGGCTGGCCTTTAAATGTAATTGCTTTACCCGACGGGCGGCCAATTTGGGGCGGAACGTATTTCCCAAAAGAAACGTGGGTGGAAAATCTGAAAACAATTGCTGCTTTTTACAAGGGAAAACGAAGTCAGGCAGAAGAGTTCGCTACTCGTTTGCAGCAGGGAATTCATCAGGTTTCGTTAATGCCCGAGGTGGAAACGAAGGTAACAGCCAGCAAAGAATTGTTGCAAAACGGTGTTGATGGCTGGAAAAAATACTTTGATTACGAGGAAGGCGGAAGAACCGGTGCTCCGAAATTTCCAATGCCGGTAAATCTTGATTTTTTGCTTTACTACGGTTTTATGAATTCCGATAATTCGGTACTCGAATTCGTCGAAACAACGTTGCTAAAAATGGCTCGCGGAGGTATTTATGATCAGGTGGGCGGAGGTTTTGCACGTTATTCGGTAGATGAGAAATGGAAAGTACCGCATTTCGAAAAAATGTTGTACGATAACGGGCAACTGATAAGTGTCTATTCAAAGGCCTGGCAGCATTTTAAAAATGAAGAGTTTAAAACGGTTGTATACGAAACCATTGCTTTTGTTGAGCGGGAACTGATGGACGAAAGTGGGGCTTTTTATTCGTCGTTGGATGCCGACAGCGAAGGCGAAGAAGGAAAGTTTTATGTATGGAAAAAGGACGAACTTCAGGAAGTTTTGGGCAATGAATTCCCGTTGGTTGAAGAATATTATAATGTAAATGGCAAAGGTTTTTGGGAGCATAACAATTATATTCTTCTTCGCGATATCTCCAATGAAGAATTTGTGGAAAAACACGGACTGAGTTTACATCAACTTCAGGTAAAAGTTGGGAAATGGAAATACGCTTTACTGAAAGCGAGAGACAGACGAGTGCGTCCAGGGCTTGACGATAAAACACTGACCTCGTGGAATGCACTCATGCTAAAAGGGCTGGCTGATGCCTACAAGGCTTTTCGAAACGAGGAGTTTTTGAGTCTGGCGATAAGGAATGCCAGATTCATTGAAAATAATTTCTTGAAAGAAGACGGTCAACTGTATCATAGCTGGAAAAACGACATCACATCCATCGATGGATTTCTGGAAGATTATGCCTTGTTAATTGAAGCATTTCTGGTGTTATATGAAGTTTCAGGAGATGAGAAATGGCTAGGCTTATCTGATAAATTGATGGAGTATGTATTTGCCCATTTTTACGACAAACAGAAACAACTTTTTTATTTCAACAGGTTCAATGTTGATGCGGTTATCACCAACCATTTTCAGAAAGAGGATAATGTAATTCCGGCAGCCAATTCGGTTATGGCCAACAACTTGCATCGTTTGTATTTAATCCATGGAAATCCCGAGTATCTGGAAATAGCGAAGAAGATGTTGAAATATATTACGCCACATTTTACCAATTACCCGATGGCTTATGCCAATTGGGGCTCGCTGCTGTTGAAATTAACGGCACCGTATTACGAAGTAGCTGTCTGTGGAATAAACTCGCGCCTGATGCTCAAAAAATTGCAAAACGGTTTTCAGCCGCATGTGATGTGGGCATTTACCGAAAAAGAGAGCGAGGTGCCATTGTTAAAAGATCGTTTTAGTCATACTGCCGATTTGATTTATGTATGCAAAAACGGTTCGTGCGAATTACCGGTTGAAGAGGTAGAAGAAGCAGCCAAAAAGATTAGCGTACAATGATACGGAAAGAGGTATTGATTGTTGGTCAGGGGCTGGCCGGAACGTTGCTGGCTTTTGAGTTGCATTCTGCCGGAGTGGATGTGTGTATCGTTAACAATCCGCAAAAAAGTACGGCAACGCGCGTGGCCGCCGGTATGGTAAATCCGCTGGTGTTTAAACGCATGACCAAAAGCTGGATGGTAGACGATTTGCTGCCGGTAATGAAAAAACAATACCGCAAACTGGAAGAATTACTGGGAGAGCATTTTTATTTCGATTTACCCATGATAAAACCATTGTCGGAGCAGGAAACAGAACTTTGGCACAAACGAAAAACCGACGAAAACTTTGCGCCGTTTATTCAGGAAATCAGTGAAACAAATCCGGTTGAACACGTTTTTAACTCGCATGCTTATGGAATTGTAAAGGGATCTGGCTATCTAAAAACAGGTCTTTTTCTGGATGCCGCAAAGCGCTTCTTTCAAAAGAATGACATGCTGATTGAAGCAGATTATTCGGCAGATAAAAGCAAAGTTGAAGATCATATTTTTCAAGAGATTCAGTATGATAAAATTGTGTTTTGCGAAGGGCACTACCTCAAATCACATCCGCTGTTTGATTTTGTGCGTTTGCAACCCGCAAAAGGGGAGGTGCTGCAGTTTTATGCACCCGACCTTTCGGAAGAATATATCATTAACCGACGTGTTTTCGTTTTGCCAATCGGCGATCATCGTTTTAAAGTTGGCTCAACTTACGAGTGGAAAGATCTTTCAGACACTCCAACCGAAGAGGGAAAAAACTCTATCGTCGATCGTTTGAAAGATCTTATTCATGTTGATTTTACGATTGAGCAACATTGGGCAGGCGTGCGTCCAACAGTTATCGACCGGCGGCCTGTTTTAGGAAAACATCCTGAGTTCGATCATATCTATTTATTTAACGGACTGGGAACAAAAGGAGTGATGCTGGCACCTTATTTTGCCAAACAAATGAAGAATCTCTGCAATGATCCAAAATTTCCGATAAATTCGGAAGTTGATTTAGTTCGTTTTTTGAGGTAATCAATAATAGATCAGTCAAATTCCTATAGTTAACTTTCATTATATCATTTAACTTATTTTTGATAAAGATTAAAGTCGTATATTCGTTGACGTAGAATCAAAGAACAATTAAAACTTAAGTGAGACACCCAATTAATGTGATATCCCAAGTGGATAAAAACTTCAGATCTTTTTTCTTTTTGCGCTTAGAATTATCCATTTTTTGTTTCTTTTTAACATATAGTTGTCTGGGACAACAGACTGAAGTGTTGTTGTCTCGAAACACTGATTCGCTCAAAGTGCACTACAAAATGCTGGTTGAAGAGGCAACAGATAGTATTAGCAAGATTGATGCAATTTATGATCTTGGGGTGTATCTGGATGAGAATGATGATCTTGACGGATCAACAGATCAGATGGAAAAGGCTTTGCGGATTGCGATAAATGTAAATGATCATGAACGAATTGGCAGGATTGGAAATTATGTGGCTACAAATTTTCTGATACAGGGCGATATGGATCGTTCAACAAAAACCTACAAATTGGCCCTGGACCACGCCGAACTTACCAACGATTATTCACAAATTGCAAAAATAAGTATGAACCTGGCAGAAAACTACAATTTCTCAGGGGACTACAAAAATGCCATAAAATACGGGCTAAATTCACTAAAAATAAAGGAATCGGAAGGCGACTGGATTCGCATTTGCTATCATTATATGGCAATGAGCAACATTTTTAAAGAAACTGAGGATCTGGCAAAGCGCGAGGAGTACATTAACTTGGCTTATGCAAAGAAGGATGAAGAAGGATGTGCTTCGATAAGTGATATTGCAAAGATATACAATGGTTTAGGTGGAGTGGCTCAACAGCGATTACAATACGATAAAGCGCTGGCATATTACGATACATTAAAAACCTTTTGCGAAGAAAATGGTTTTAACCAGGGAATAAATACTGCACTAATTAACAGTGCTCTAATTTACCAGGAAAACGGTGAGTATGCAACCGCACTTGAAATGGTAGTGGAGTCGGATGCTTATGCCGATCAAACAATGTACGATAGCATTTTTAGTGATAATTGTAAAGCCGATTTATACCTTAGTCTTAACGAGCCAATGATGGCTTTAAATCTGGCAGAGAAAAATATCAACCGAAAGGAACTGGATCATTACAGTGCCGAGCGATTAAAAAGTTTAAAATTTTTATATGAGGCAAATTTTCGATTGAAGAATTTTGATGAAGCTTATCGTTGGAATGATTTGTTATATGTTTATCAGGACTCAATACGAAGTGAGGATGTTCGAACTGCAATCGCCGATTTAGAAATGCAGTACCAAACTGAGAAAAAGGAACAGCAGATAGCTTTGCTTCAGGCCGAAAATATGATTCGGCAACAAGAGCGCATTGTTTACCTCGCTGTATCGGTGGTATTGTTGTTATTGTTTGCTGTTGGCGCTTTGTTGTATTTTAAAAACAAACGCGAAAACGATTGGCATCTTATTCAGCTACGTCAACAATTGCTGCGTTCGCAAATGAACCCGCATTTTTTGTTTAATGCGCTCGGCAGTATTCAGAATTTTATGTACAAAAACGAAACTAAAAAGGCAGCTGCTTATCTGGGGAATTTTGCCCGTTTAACACGTTCGATTCTTGAACAATCAGCCGAAGAATTTATTCTGCTTTCGGATGAATTGGACTTATTGAAGAATTACCTTGAGTTAGAACAAATACGTGGGAAAAATAATTTCGCATACACTATTGAAGTAGACGAAAATATTGATACTGAATTTGTAAAAATACCACCAATGTTGGTACAGCCTTTTGTTGAAAACGCAGTAAAACACGGGCTGCGTAATATTGATTATGCCGGAGAATTATTGCTCAGTTTTAACGAAGTGGAAGATGATTTGTATGTGGTGGTGCGAGATAATGGTAGTGGAATTAAACGGCAAATAAAAAATAAAAAAGAGTCGAAAGCTCATCGTTCTATGTCGATGGAAATTTTTAAAGAACGGCAGGTTGTGTTATCAAAAAAGTACAAAAAAGAGATACGCTTTTTTATTACAGATTTAAGCGAAACAGATTCCGCACAAAACGGAACACAAGTAAAAATTATTATACCCTTGTAAGCATGGTACGTACTGTAATTATTGAAGATGAACTTAATTTAAGAGAGATAAACCGCATGTTGTTGGTCGATAATTTTCCAGATGTGGAAATAGTTGGCGAAGCAGGGCGTGTTGAGGAGGCTGTTACTTTAATTAAAACAGAAAAACCCGACCTGGTTTTATGCGATATTGAACTGGAAGATGGCAATTGTTTTCAGGTACTTCAAAAGTGTAAACCCTATAATTTCAGGCCGGTATTTATAACTGCATTTAACCAATATGCCATTAAAGCCATTAAGTTTAGTGCTATCGATTATATTCTGAAACCGGTAAACGAGTACGAATTTTGCGCGGCAATTCAAACGGCAATTGAGCATTTAGGCGAGAACAATTCCGGCATGCAAACCGAAAACCTGTTGGCACACACCAATTATAGTAACAGTTGTAAAAAAGTTGTTTTACGTACTTCCGATGCTATGCACCTGGTTGCTATTGAAGAAATTATTTATTGTAAAAGCGATAATAGTTACACTACTTTCTTTCTTCACGATAAAAAGGAAATTACTGTTTCAAAAAGTATTAAAGAGTTTGCAGAATTATTTTCCGATCATGATTTTTTACGACCACATCAATCGTTTTTGGTTAATTTAAATTCAATCACAAAAATTGACAAAACAGATGGTGGATTTATGATTATGACCAATGGTGCTGAAATTCCTATCTCAACGCGCCGTAAACAATTAATCTTCGATCAGCTTGAAAAATTGTAAACGTATTTCTGTTATTTCATGCGTTTTCAAAGTTATTCCCGGCACTTTCAAGTTTTATCAAATTTTATAATGATTAAGCCCTTCCTTGCATTGATTTTAATGTAAGGAACAATGCAATCACACGACTCAAAAATCGTACTGTCAACACCCAATAACTTTTACCTGGTTGAGATTGATGATATTGTGTTTTGCCAACAATCTGACTCGGAAACCATTATAAGTTTGCAGAGTGGAGAGAAGCTTAGTATCGATTTTTCTATTGACAGTATCCGCAATAAAATTAATCGTGCAGATTTTTTTCAACCTCAGGATGATTGCCTTGTAAACGGGCAATATGTAAGAAAACTGCAACGCATTGAAGGCTCTGAAATCTTTTTGGGTAACGGTCAGGTTTTCTCAATCAGCTCCAAACGAGAACAAGAGGTTTTGCACTTTTTGGAGAAAATAACACGAATTCAAATCTGAACACAGCAAATTCACTTTAACTATAAACTGCTTAAAACACTAGGTATAAATTTGAAAAACAAAACAAAAAATCATTCTACCATGACACGAAGTTTTACTATTCTATTCGCATTAATGCTGGTTTTTAGTGCGCTTTGCACAACGGCACAGGTTAAGAATGTTCAGGAAGAAGCTGAACGCAAGGGAACTCAACGAGCTAATCGTAAAATCGATAAAGGAATTGATAAAGGGTTCGACAAAATTGAAGAAGGAATTGGAAGTCTTTTTAGCAAAAAGAAGAAGAAAAAGAAAGACAATGATAGTTCATCAGAAAATCAGAACCAGAACACGGATATGAGCAGAGAAAATACTTCTGTTGAACCTGCTACTTCCAAAATGGATGTTCAGTGGAGTAAATTTGATTTTGTACCAGGCGATGAAGTTATTTTTGAAGACGGCCCCGACATTATGGAAGAAAATGGCGAGTTTCCTAGTCGTTGGGATTTGGAACAAGGGCAGGTTGAAATTGCAGAGGTAAATGGCGAAACAGTGATGATATTTCTTGATGGCGGAAAAATTATGCCCTATCTCGAAAATTCGAACGAAGATTATTTACCCGATGTATTTACTATCGAATTCGATTATTATACACCAAAAGACGGTAACCGATTTTCCTTTTACTTAACCGATGCAAAACATCAGCGACCAGCTGATTCACAAGAGTTTGAAGTTACTCCTATAAGGGTTTCAACTCCCGATGGGAATTATGTTGAGCATTCAGGCCGGGATTACACCTATTGCCAGAATGGTTGCTGGACACACGTTTCGGTAGCCTATACAAAAGGAAAATTAAAAGTTTACCTTGATGATACCCGTTTGATTAATATTCCTCATTACGAGCATAATCCGAGTGGATTAACCCTGTATCCGTATTTTGCGAATGCTTCTGACGACAAAGCTTTCTATGTAAAAAATGTACGCATTGCTCAGGGAGGAGTAAAATATTACGACCGTGTGCTTAACGAAGGAAAAATCGTTTGTAACGGTATTCGGTTCGACGTAAACAAAGCTACATTGAAACCCGAAAGTATGGGGCCAATCAATACTATTTTTGAATTGATGCAGAAACAGACAGATCTGAAATTTAGTGTAGAAGGACACACAGATGCTGATGGAGATGAAACAAAAAACCAAACACTGTCGGAGCAACGTGCAGAGTCGGTAATGAACAAACTTATTGAAATGGGTATTGCTTCCGATCGGTTAGTTAGCAAAGGTTTTGGCGAGTCAGTCCCTGTCGATAATAATTCTACTCCTGAAGGAAAAGCAAATAACCGCCGGGTTGAGTTTGTGAAATTCTAGATTTAGTAACCAAAAACTAAAATCAAATAAAAATTTAATCAATGTATTGGTATTTAAAAGTATTAAAACAGTATGCCGACTTTAATGGTCGTGCACGAAGACAGGAGTATTGGATGTTTGTCCTTGTCAACATTATTTTTTCGATAGTTGCAACAGTTTTGGATTCTATCT
The DNA here is from genome assembly GCF_963677575.1 of uncultured Draconibacterium sp. Taxonomy (NCBI): domain Bacteria; kingdom Pseudomonadati; phylum Bacteroidota; class Bacteroidia; order Marinilabiliales; family Prolixibacteraceae; genus Draconibacterium; species uncultured Draconibacterium sp. The sequence continues at coordinate 1,011,770 of NZ_OY782038.1, read as the reverse complement.
TCGGAACATGGGGCGCAATAGCCGGACTTTATGGGTTGGCAATCTTAATTCCAGGTTTAGCCGTAAGTGCAAGACGTTTGCACGACATTGGTAAAAGTGGCTGGATGTTATTTGTTGTTCTTATTCCTGTAATTGGAGCAATTTGGCTTATCATCCTGTTTGCCACCGAAGGTACTCCCGAAAGCAATGAGTATGGCACAAATCCTAAAACTAAACCACTATGCACTGAAAGTACATAGGTTTAAGATTGAATGAAATTCAAAATGAACAAAGCATAGGATCTGAGTAGAAAGTAATGAGTAGTGAGAGAAGAAAATAGACACGAATAAGATTCTCAATACTCAAATCTCTGTACTCAAATCAAAATCCTATAAAATAAAAGTTTATAGAAACTAAAGTAGCTGCAACCAAATTGCAGGGTTTTAACCATTAACTAGAAAATAAATAAACAGCCGAAATGCGAAAAACTCAATCACCCATAGGAACATTGATTTTTGCCATCGTATTTTTTGCTGGCGGACTTTTGAGTTGGCAATACCTGACGCAGCCAATTGCCGAAGAAGCTGAGGAGGCCAAAGAATGGCCAACAACACAAGGAACTATTACACTTGCAAAATTGAACAAAACCCGTAATAATGAAGGGAAAGATATGTATTCAGCAAGTGTGCAGTACGATTATACCGTTGACGGGAAAATATACAATTGTTCAGGTATTAGAACCCTTGATGGATCGACCAGTTCGAAGAGCAGCGTAAAAAAGACATTGAGAAAGTATACCGAAGGCAAAACTGTGCTGGTGCATTACGACCCTGAATTTCCGGAAACTGCAGTACTTGAACCCGGAACAGGTTTTGTGTTGGGGATTTTATTAAAACTACCATTGCTTTTTTGTATTGTTTCTGTTTTAATAGTTGTAAACCTGTTTAAAAGACTTTTGTTTGGCAGGTAATAAACTCCGCGAGTAACACATTATTAATCAATAATATAAATATTATGAATTCACATGAAGTAGATTACAAAATTGGTGGTCACGATATTCAATATGTAGAAATTGAATTGGATCCGAATGAAACCGTAATTGCCGAAGCCGGAGCAATGTTATACATGAAAGAAGGAATCGACTTTCAGACAAAAATGGGCGATGGTTCAGAACCAGATAAAGGACTTTTTGGAAAGCTGTTATCGGCAGCTTCGCGAAAAATCGCCGGCGAATCAATCTTTATCACTCATTTCACACATCGCGGAATAGGAAAAAGCCATGTAGCTTTTGCCGCTCCGTATCCCGGAACCATTGTTCCGCTTGAGTTGAATGAGTTGGGAGGAAAAGTAATTGTGCAACGCGATGCTTTTTTATGTGCCGCATTGGGAACAAAAATAAGCATGCATTTTAACCGTCGTTTAGGAGCCGGTTTTTTTGGTGGCGAAGGATTTATTCTGCAAAAACTGCAAGGCGATGGACGGGCATTTATTCATGCCGGCGGAACACTGATTGAACACGAACTGAAAGGAGAAACATTACGTATTGATACCGGTTGTGTGGTTGGTTTTCAGGAAGGAATTGACTTTAGTATCGAGCAGGCAGGTGGATTGAAATCGATGGTGTTTGGTGGCGAAGGTTTATTTTTGGCTACGCTTCGGGGCACCGGAAAAGTTTGGTTACAATCAATGCCAATCAGCAAATTAATCGATCAGCTCTCTCCCGGAGGTTCGAATGCAAATAAAGGTGAGCGTGGCGGATTGCTCGAAAATTTGCTGGAAGGATAAAAACTAAATACAGTAAACAGCTTTTGAAGCTTAATTGCCTCAAATTCAAATTTTAATAAAACAAAATTATTATTAACCATTTAATTTTTTAAAATGAAAACACTCTTAAGAACACTTTTAATTGTTTCTCTGTTTTTTGTAGTTACTAAATCGCAGGCGCAAATTAGCGTTGGCGGCGGTCTTTGGTACGGAAGCGATATTAACACCATTGGTATCAGTGCAAACGGTCACTATTCTTTTGATGAAAAATGGAGTGCGGCACCCTCGTTCACCTATTTCTTCGAAAAGGACTATGTAAAATGGTCGGCACTTGATTTTGATGCCAACTACAACCTTACCGAATTGGAAAACATTGGAAGCCTTTATGCAATTGGCGGATTAAACATTACTTTTTGGAGCTTCGATTACGATGGAGGAACCATTGATATGGGCGAGTTTGGCTCGTATGATCTTGATGTAGATGCCTCCGGTTCTGACGTCGGCTTAAATCTTGGATTAGGTTTAAATATTGCCGCATCAGAAAAGCTGGCCATTGCTCCCGAAATAAAATATACGGTTAGCGATGGTGGCTATCTGCGCATCGGTGCTAAAATTTTATTCGGATTATAGAATGTAATGTAGAATGATTGGAAGAGGTTTGAAGGGAACATTCCTGAATAACCTCTTCATTTAATCAACTTGACACCTTTAGTCCCAGCATTAATACAACCTGCACTAAATAATATAAAATGAATAAGATAATTATCCTGGTTTTGGCTATTATTAGTTTAAATGGTTTTGCACAGGAAGCAAAAAAGTATGCCATAAAATCGGGCTACATAAAATACGAACTTTCCGGAAATACCAATGGAACAAAAGAACTGTGGTGGGACGACTATGGCCAAAAAAGTTGTGAAATAGAAAAGTCAACAACCACCACAAAAATGTTAGGTATAAAAAATACCGAAGAAAAGAATATGTGTACTGTTTTGGTGAGAGACAGGTTTTGGGTGGCCGATTATATTGAAGGCACCGGAACAAGCGGTGCAATGCCGTATTACCAGGATGCCCAGGATCTTGTCGGTAATATGACCGAGCAAGAGCAACAGGATTTTGCCGATGAATTGCTGGAGCAACTGGGGGGAAAGAAACAGGGGAGGGAAAAACTTGGTGACTTCTCGTGCGAAGTAATTAAATTAATGGGAGCAAAGTCGTGGATTTACAAAGGTATTAGTTTAAAAACCGAAGCAACAATAATGGGTATTGTAACCAATGAGAAATTTGTTGATTTTGATCCTAACGCAAAAGTTGCTTCGTCGAAATTTAACCCACCTACAGGTGTTGATTTCGAAATCATCTCTGAACAACAGCAACAACAAAGACTCGGCGGATTAATGTCGGCTTTTGGCGAAATGGGCGATATGGAAGATATGGAGGAAGACGGCGATGATCTATTACATGTAAATTATGACTTCGATGAATTTACAGAAGTAATTGAAAACTGCGATTTGGATGGTTATCGGTCGTTTGGAGCTGCTAATTCCGATGGAGTTTATGTAGCTACGTTTATAAAAGGTATGCAAACCATTGCAATAACCATGCAGTCCGACCGAAATATTGATACAAATGATGCCGAATTTCAATCGTTTAAAACATTTCGTAAAAACGGAAAAAACTGTCGTTATGGTAAGCTCTCCGAGGAAGATGGAACAGCATTGGTTGTTGAATATCCCTCGCAAAGTATGATCTTATTAATCGTTTCCATGCCCGGCATTAGTAAAGATGAAATGATAGAAATAGAAAGTAAGCTTCAGTTTTAACTGAATTAGATTGGGTAAAATGATCCCTTGTACGGTTAGTATTTTGTTAACTGCTACAAGGGATTTTGATGTTTATTAACTTTTTTTTATGACCTTTGTTCCAAATTCCTGATGGAATGACTTTAGTTACCAAACAAAATTTGACAATGAAAAAATTATTGATTCTATTACTATTGTTTCCTACATTTGCTTTTGCACAAGAAAAAAAAGATTCACTTTGGACAACAAGTGGAAACACTACTATTAATTTCTCGCAGGTTTCTCTGAGTAACTGGGCTGCCGGAGGAAAAAGCTCAATGTCGGGGGTGTTTATGTTGAATTACGCTGCCAACTACAAAAAAGATAAGATAAGCTGGGATAATACTTTCGATTTTCGATATGGTTTCTTAAAAGAAGAAGACCAGAATTTACGTAAATCAGATGATAAAATTGATATTAGTTCGAAACTAGGAATTGAAGCTGGTAAAAACTGGTTCTATTCCGGATTGCTAAACTTTAAGTCGCAGTTTGCATCGGGCTATAATTATCCGGATACCGATAATGCTATTTCGAAGTTTATGGCTCCTGGTTACGTTAATTTAGGTTTAGGCGCGGATTATAAGACCGATAATTTTTCATTAATGATGGCTCCTATGTCGGGTAAATTCACTTTTGTTACCGACAACGATCTTTCGGATGAAGGTGCTTTTGGTGTTGAGGAAGGAAAAACAATGCGTGCCGAACTTGGAGCAACGGTTAAAGCACAGTTTAAAAAGGACATTTGGGAAAACGTAACTTTAGATACCAAAGTGGATCTTTTCTCGAATTATCTGGATCAGCCTAAAAACATTGATATCGACTGGACATTTAAAATCATTATGAAAGTGAACGATTACCTGTCGGCTAACCTGATCACTCAAATGATTTACGATAATGATGTAAAAATTCAAGGCGACGATGAAACCATGCCTCCATCGCCGGCTTTGCAGTTTATGGAATCGTTCGGAGTAGGATTGACGTTTAAATTCTAATTGAATACTACATAAAATGGAAAAAGCTTTCTGCAATTTGTGGGAAGCTTTTTTTGATTTTACTAGCTACGAGCAAGAATTTCTTAAGTGAATTTTGACTACACACATCAATCTGTTTTTACCACAGAGTTTCAAAAGGAGTAAAAAAACAGTTTGTTAAGAACTACAATTTTACAATTTATCAGTTTCTCAATCTCCTATCAATCTTTTTGCTCGCAACTAGCGTCTCGCAGCTTCTCCTACAATACCGTTCCCAAAGTAATCAGTAAAATTCCGGTAAGAATCCCTACAAGGTAGGCACCTTTCTTTTTCAGGTTTTGTTCTTTAAACAGTAACCCGCCAATTACAAAGGCTACCAAAACACTTCCACGGCGCAAGGCAGAAATTACTGAAATTAGAGCATCTTCGTTGCTAAGGGCGTAAAAATACAGGTAGTCGGCAATTACCAAAAACAAGCCGATGAGCGGAATGGTCCACCGCCATTCGAAACGGATGTTTTTACGTTTTCTTATTTTTTCGTTCAGCAAAACAAAAGGCAGCAGAATTACCACCTGGTAAACCGAAAACCATGCCTGCACTGCCACTCTGTCTATTCGTTGTAGAATAAACTTATCGTATAAACCGCTGCAGGCACCAAGTAGCGTGCCGGCAACAATAAAATAAATCCACTTATTGCGTTTAAAATGAATGCCCTCTGCTTTTCCGGCGGTGGAGAAGAGGTAGAAAAATACCAGCGTAATGGCAATTCCAATCCACTGGTAAACATTCAGGTGCTCGTGAAAAATGATGATAGCGCCGATGAGTGTCCAAAGTGGACCGGTTGCCCGGATCGGAGCTACAATGGTAATGGGCAGGTGTTTTAGCGCAAAAAAGGCAAGCACCCAACTCGACACCACAATGGCCGATTTTAGCAACACCTGAAGATGTTCAGTAGCGGTGAGTTGTGGAACATACAAGCCGGTGTTGGCCAACAGCTCGGGCGATTTAAACGATAAAATAATAAACGGGGTAAACAGCAAAGTGCTGGCAACCGTTGAAAAAAATAATACGGGCATTACCGCGTTGCCGTTAACCGATTGCTTTTTAAAAATGTCGTAAATGCCCAGAAATAAGGCCGATGCCAATCCAAGTAGTGCCCACATAATGTTTTCTAAAGCGGGCAAAAGTAGCTGAATATTACGAACCGAATATTTCCTAAAAGTTATGATTTCGGCGAAATCTATTTGCAATCATTTTTTTCAATGTTTATTTAAAAACTAAAAGTGCTTGTCGTTGTTTCAAAGTTGTAAGTAAAAATGAAAAAGATTATAAAACAAAAGCAGCTGGCCCTGATTTTATTGGTAGTTGGTGCCATTGGAGGTTTCTTTTACTGGAAATACGTGGGCTGTTTAAGCGGTACCTGCCCCATTAAATCGGTGTGGTACTGGAGTACTTTATGGGGCGCTGCGGTTGGTTACCTTGTGGGCGATGCCATAAACGATTTTATTGTTAAGCGCAAAAAAAGAGAAGAACAGAATGATAGCTAAATTCAAAAATATTATCAATTGCAAACGTCCGGTTTTGGTCGACTTTTATGCCGACTGGTGTGGGCCGTGTAAACAAATGCCGGCCATTCTGAAGCAGGTGAAAGCCGAGCTGAAAGAGAATATCAAAATCATTAAAGTGGATGTTGACCGCAACCCGAATATTGCCTCGAAATACCAGATACGAAGCATTCCAACGCTGATGCTGTTTAAAGACGGCGAGTTAAAGTGGAGTGGGATGGGGGTGCGACCTGCGCGCGAAGTAAAAAGTATTGTCGAGCAATATTTGTAAATTTGTACATGCACGATTCACAAAATATTTTCTACACCTCCATATCAAAGTATTACTCCGAGATTTTTCCGTTTAACCCCATGCAACTGAAGTTTGTGAAAAACAAGCTTGGCGAGTTGCCCGGAAAACGTATTCTGGATATTGGTTGTGCCACCGGCGAGTTGGCTTATCAACTGGCAACGGGTGGGGCAAATGTTACAGGAATAGACCTGAACGAAGATCTGTTGCAACAGGCCACCAGCAAGAAGATGCACGAAACACTGACTTTTCAGCAGGGAAATATGCTGGAATTAACACAGGATTTTAAAGCGCAGCAATTTGATGCTGTTTTGTGTTTTGGAAATACCTTGGTGCACCTTAACTCCGAGACACTTGTTTTACAAATGCTGGAAGGAGCTCAAAACGTTTTAAAACCAGGCGGGCAATTACTGATCCAGCTGCTGAACTACGACTACATTTGCAGCGAGCCGGTTGAAACACTTCCCGTAATCGACACCGAAAACATAAAGTTTATACGCCGTTATATTTTCTCTGACGACTCGGAGCTGATCGGTTTTCAAACCGACCTGGAGATAAAAGCTATAAACCGAGTGGTGTCGAACGAAACACCTTTGTTGGCTTTAAAAAGTGAAGCGTTAAAAACGCTGTTGGGAAAAGCCGGTTTCCGAAACATTCAGTTTTATGCCAACTTTAAACAGGATGCTTTCGGCGGAAAACATTTGCCTTTAGTGGTGAGTTGTGAGAAGTAGTTTTTCGCTTTCCAAGTCGTTTAAGTTTTACGCACCATAAATCTCCTGCCGGAGGCTATCCTTAAATGTAGTGTAAGTTGCATCAAACGGCCTCGGGCGGTGAACCGGAAAACAAGTGGTGACAGCGTTAAAAAATTACTGCTGTTTGAGGAGGTACGACAGCCTGTCCCGATCGTAGCATCGGGAAGTTTCAGGAATTTTAGCTGGCATCGCGTAGCTTTTCCGAGTGAAGCGGACGCAGCCTTGACCTTTGTGTTTACTATTTGTGTTAAGACAAATAGTAAAATCTGCCCGATAGGGCGAAAGGCTTTTTTGAATCCTTTTTTAGCTATAGAAAAAAGGATTTCCTGTCTGGAAAGACAACAGCAAATAATTATCTTTCGACCACTAAAAGAAAGAGCATGACACGAAAAGTATATTACCTATCTACCTGCGATACCTGCAAACGAATAATGAAAGAAGTGAATGTTGACGATAGTTTTGTTCAGCAGGATATTAAAACGGAGCCAATTACCGAAGAGCAGGTTGAAAGCTTTTATGCACACACCAAAAGCTACGAAGCACTGATAAATAAACGTGCCCGGAAATTAAAAGCTGCGCTTGAAGCCAATCCGGTAACAACCGATGCCGATTACAAAAAACTGTTGCTGATGGATTACACCTTCCTGAAACGCCCGGTGTTTGAAATCGATGGAAAACTTTTTGTGGGTAATGCCGCAAAAACTGTAGCGGAAATTAAAGCGGTTTTAGCAAAAGAATAGTAAACCAGGACAATCCCCTTGGGGAGCACGATTATTCCCCTGGTAAGAAGAACAATTCCCTTGTCCATTATAGATATTCTCTAAGTAACAGAAGCAATCCCTAAGGTAATATCTATGGTTCCATTGGTTAATGACATAATTCCCTTGGGTATAATAGATATTACCAAGGGGATAGGAGTAATTCCATAGGGAATATCTATGATTCCTTAGGGGAGAAGGATTATTCCACCGGGTAGAATGGCTATGCTCTCATTCTTTGAGGTTGCAAAAAACTCCTGAAAGGTTGGATAACGGGGGATTTATTAGTCTCAATGACTTAAAGAAGCTATTACAATGTGCATATATGTGAGTTTGGATTTTGGCATAGATTATTGGTGTTGTCAACAATATGCGGTATTCGCTGTACGGGGATTTCGGGCAACTAACTCATCAACTGCAAAAAAAATGATGCGAGTAGAAACGCTCGATATATCATCAATTCCCCTAAGGCGAATACCGCTTGTTAGTAATAGTAACTGTTTAATCTAGAGACTTGCATCCCATCCTGCAAATCCATTTGAGGCATAATCAATCAACCAACGACCATCGTCTACTTTCACACAAATGTCCGATTTGCCATCACCATCAAAATCTGCCGATAAAGGATGTACTTCTGCATTACCGTATTGAGAACCAGTCCAGTCCCATCCTGCAAATCCATTTGAGGCATAATCAATTAACCAACGACCATCGTCTAATTTTATACTGATATCAGATTTGCCGTCACCATCAAAATCTGCCGATAAAGGATAACTGTCTGTTCCAACGTATTGATAATAACGTGCCCAGTCCCAGGCTCCAAATCCATTTGAGGCATAATTTATTAACCAACGACCATCGTTTACTTTTATACAAATATCAGATTTGCCGTCACCGTCAAAATCTGCCGATAAAGGATGTGCATCTGCATTACCGTATTGAGAAGCAGCCCAGTCCCAGCCTGTAAATCCATTTGAGGCATAATCAATTAACCAACGACCATCGTCTACTTTTACACTGATATCAGATTTGCCATCACCATCATAATCTGCCGATAAAGGGTGAGTATCTGTATTCCCGTATTGATAACCAGTCCAGTCCCAGGCTCCAAACCCATTTGAGGCATAATCAATTAACCAACGACCATCATCCACTTTTATGCTGATGTCAGATTTGCCGTCACCATCAAAATCTGCCGATAGAGGATGGGTGTTTGTGCCAACGTATTGATGACCTGTCCAATCCCAGCTTCCAAATCCATTTGTGGCATAATCTATTAACCAACAACCATCATCTAATTTTAAGCAAACATCGGAAATCGCGTCACCATCAAAATCTGCCGATAAAGGATGAGCATCTGCTCCTCCGTAAGCTCCTGTTCTTGGATACATCGTCAAGAGTGCAATTCTGTCAAAGCCTGAAAAACCATTCCATGCAAAGCCACAACTATAGCCAGTCATAACTGAATTGGCATCATTGGATGGGGTACCTGGAATTTGAATTGCTCCGGTGGAGCCAGCACTCTCACCGAGCTCAGACCAGTTAGTGTGTCGAAGGCCAATGTTGTGACCCATTTCATGAACTAACAAAAATACTAATTGATCATATGATGCTAAATCGTATGTGACAAGTGTTGTTTCAGAAATGAGAACCGAATTATAAGGTCGTCCATCAACAAAAGGAAAACCACCTCGACCACAAACACCTGCTCCTAGATTATTATCGCGAGAAATAATAATATTAGCTTTGTTCTGATCAGTTGTACGCACAAAAGTTAGATTAGAACCTACAGCATTATACGAACTGATTGCTTCATCCAAAGCACTGCTCATTATACTATTTAATGTGCTAAAATTTAAGTCTAAGTAAACTTTTATAAGAGAATTTGTCACTATATTATATGTTCTCGCTTGCTTTAATTGAGTACTACTTGATATTGTGTCGCTTTTTAAAAAAACAATATCACCTTCCACAAGATAGTAGTCATCATACTCAACAATGTCACTTTCTGAAAATCCTAAACCTACAATTCGATTCAGAACATTACTATCAGACTCATGGTCTAAATGAATTTTTTCAAGATCGTCATTCGTACATGAAAAGAGAATAATCAATAAAAACGTCCAAATTAAATTTTTTAATTTAATCATAATAAATGTATAATAAATAGTGCCTACTCTATTATTGCTTTTCGGCTTCCGCATTTTGAAATTCGACTTATCTTATAAATGAATGGATGGGGCGATGCATTATGTAGCTAACGATTTTACAAAACGTATTACACTTATGTCGCATATTGCGTCGTTTGATATAATCCATAAATGCTATATTATCAGTGTTGTATGTGTTTATAATCAGTTGCAAACGAAAAACAATCGTTGTAATTATTTCGGGGCGCGTTCCACTGCTGCTTAATCTTTATCCTGTGTCGCCGGGTGAAAATGTTGAATAAAAATATAAATAAATACTATGTAAACCAAAGGAGGTTAATAAAATCGGGAAAATAGGTCTATCACGAGACCTGGTGAAACTTAGCTTTTAAGCGCTACAAGCGAATACACCAAAGGAAACTTATTTTCCAGCCCTTTAATTTTGTATTTCCCTTTCTCAACTTCAACTAAATTATCGAGGCAATCGTAGGGCGAGTAATTGTATTCTTTACAGTCGGTAAGTGTAAGTCCCGCTTTTATCAGCGAATCGATCACGGTGCTCAGTCCGTGGTTCCAGCACACCGATTTTCCCTTAACCGGTGCATCTTTATCGGTGTAGGTGCCTTCCAGTTCTTCAATAATCGCTTCTGATTCCATATAGTCATATTCAATTCGTTTAAAATCGTAGCTAAACATCCATACAATGGGGTGAAACTCCACAAACACCAATTGCCCGCCGGGTTTTAAAAAGTGTTCGATAACTGCAGCCCACTTTTTCATGTCGGGGAGCCAGCCAATTACACCGTACGAAGTATAAACGATATCAAATTTTTCGTCCAGAACTTCGGGCAATTTGTACACATCGCTTTGAATAAACCGTGCCTTGGTGCCGAGTTGATCGTTGAGTTGCCGGGCTTTTTCAATGGCTTTCTCCGAAAAATCAACTCCGGTAGCTACTGCGCCGTGCCGTGCCAGCGAAATGGTGTCCTGCCCAAAATGGCATTGCAGGTGAAGGATGTTTTTCCCCTCGATATTTCCCAACAACTCAAGTTCAATGGAATTCAATGAATCCTTTCCTTTTACAAAGGCGTCAACATCGTAAAAATCCGATTTAAAATGAATGTCGGTCTTCTCGTCCCAAAGTTTTTTATTGATGTTGATATAATCCATTTTTTAGCGCTTGTGTTGTGATGCCACTTTGAGCATATTTCTACTGCACGCTAAGATAGGATATTATTTTGTTTGCCTGTCTTTCTTACGAAAGACCATCCACCACAGGAAGAATCCGCTGATGATTACTACCATAAAACAAATTCCGGCCAGCGGCACGAACAAAATATAAAAGCTACCTGTAAGATGTTCGAAAATACGTCCGGTATGTATTTCAAGTGCCACATTCCATAACGACATGAGCGAAGTATCGCGAACTTCTTCGGGCATGGCAGGAAACGTGTTTTTTTCGTTTTGTGCATTGAGTTCGATAGCTCCTTCACTGTAATCGAACCACCAGCTTTTGTTGCCCGAATGTACAAACCCGGCAACGGTATTGGCGCCAATGGGGCGCGCCATTCCCTGCGGTGCATGGTAGGGGTGGCTGGTAAAAAAGTCGGCGACCATACCGGTTTGCGGGTTCCACACAAACATCCCGCTAAACGAACCCACCATCAAAAAATCCTCTCCAATTGGCTCCAGCACATTACAGCCCATAACACTTACGGGGGGCTGAATTGGAGCAGGAATGAGTTTCTCGCTCAGGTTTTCATCAGCAGAGTAAAAACCGTCAACAGTAGAAAATATATAACGTCGATGGGCGGCGTCCCAGTGAATACGACGTAGTTTGTTGAACCACGGGTTTGGGCTGTCAAGGTGCGTGCCCGGAATAATACCTATCTGTTTGTTGGCAATCGCAATCAACAACGGTGGCCGCAGGTGCATTCCCGAAAAGGTATTGATTAGCAGGAACAGCGCAAAAATGTAGCCCACAACGTTATGCCAGTGCAGGTTTTTCTTCCTCGTTCTTACCAACTTATCGATGGATGCAGTTTTTTTACCGGTATCTTTCTGATTTCGGTTAGCCCCTTGCGGGGGAAGGGGGTGACCAACTTTTCCTGTTTGAGACGCGATTCTTTTCTTCAGCCACTTTATCCATTTCGGAAAGAAAAAATGAAGCAAACCTGTTACGGAAAGCAGAATGGTTACCAGTCCCAGTAAATCGACAAACAGTTTTCCTGCCAGTCCGAATAACTCGCCGCTGTGCAATTCCCAAAAGGTATTAAAAAGGCCTGTTTTATGTTGGTAATTTACCGGTTCGGGCAATTGTATTTTTTTGAAATTTTGCCCGTCACTACTTTCCAGCAAATAATTACGGGTAAGCACCAGCAACTTGTTCTCTTTTATTTCCAGGTCGGCAATTCGTTTTTTTTCAACCGGAATTTGTAGTTTGTTCCACGAGTCTTCTGCTAGCGCTCGTTTGTATAATCCCATGTGTGTTCCGGCAAAAAGTGCATCTTTAAATTGTATGATGGAATATATTTTTCGGTTATCAATTCCCTTAGGAAATCCCTGGTTAAAATCTTCAAACTGTTGAAAATTGTCATCCGTTTTCCAAACGCCGATATTCCCGTACATTAAATTGGAATGTTCCAACTGAACAGAACCACGAACTGCTGCCTGGTTCCAGTTTTTATAACGATAGTTTTTGGGCAGCAGGTTTCGGGAAACATCAACACCGAGAAACAGCTGCCGGTGGTTCATAACAATTCCTGATGCAGAAAAAAGAATGGCAATAAAGGCAATAACGATTGCCGGCCATTTATGTAGTTTTTTGAATGTTTTTATCCGTTTTTTTCGGGTCATACGGTTGCTTTAGTGGCACAAATATGTTTAACATTTCTAATTCATTTTGTAACAAATGGTACAAAGTAGAGAAACGTAGCTACTGCTAATTCTTTCGCGTATTTTAGCCGAGGTTTGGTTCTCCCGATAAATTGGGATTGCAACGATTATAGCTTTTGGGGTGTGCTTAGCCCCGGACCACGAGAAAGTTCATTTAGGCATAATTACTTACGGTCCGCGCAGATCTTTTTTATGATTGTGTTATTGCTGCGAGGAGGTACGACGAAGCAATCTCCAATTCTTCCTTGTTACAAACGAGGAATCGTACCATTTTGCAGAATAAAATCAAGATTATAGCTAATTTAAATTGATTAAAAGACAAAACATGACAATCCTAATTGTATAAAAACCTCAGAATAATACTTTTGTTAGCTTCGAAAATTAAACCAAGATGCAAAAAAATCTATTCTTAGGAGTTGAAGCCATTGGGCAAGGTGCTATTGATGGTGGAATATCGGGAGTATATGCTTATCCCGGAACTCCTTCAACAGAAATAACCGAGTTTATTCAGGAAAATGAACTGGCACATCAAAAAGGTGTTCGCAGCAAATGGTCGGCCAACGAAAAAACAGCATACGAAGCTGCTTTGGGAATGTCGTACGCCGGAAAACGTAGCATGGTTTGTATGAAACATGTGGGCTTGAACGTGGCTGCCGATGCATTTATTAACTCAGCAATTACAGGGATAAATGGTGGTTTGATCATTACCGTTGCCGACGATCCGTCGATGCACTCGTCGCAAAACGAGCAGGACTCGCGTTTTTATGGCAAGTTTGCCATGATTCCGATTTTGGAGCCAAGCAACCAGCAGGAAGCTTACGACATGGTTCGCGAAGGTTTTGGACTGTCAGAAAAACTGGAAGTTCCGGTAATGGTGCGTATTACAACCCGTTTGGCGCATTCGCGTGCCGGTGTTGTTCGCAGCGAAGGACTTCCCCAAAACGCAATGGTTCTGCCAACTGATCCAAGTCAGTTTGTTTTATTACCTGCCATTGCCCGAAGAAGATACAAGGGCCTGCTTGAAAAACAGGAAGAGTTTGAGAAGACCGCTAAAAAATCGAAATACAACGAATACATTAAAGGGGAAGACAAAAGTTTTGGAATTATTGCCTGCGGTATCGCTTATAACTATTTAAAAGAGAATTATCCGAAAAACGACTGTCCGTATACGGTGCTAAAACTTTCACAATACCCGGTTCCGCAAAAGTTTTTGGATAAAATGGCCAAACATTGCGAAGAGGTGTTGATACTGGAAGAAGGTTATCCGGTGGTGGAAGAGCACATTAAAGCAGCGTTTAAAAAGGATATTCAGGTTTCGGGCCGTTTAAGTGGTGCTTTGCCGCGCGACGGTGAATTGAATGCCGACCTGGTAGCAAAAGCACTGGGAAAAGAAACGCGGCTTGGTGCCGATGTGCCGGACCTGGTAGTGAACCGTCCGCCGGCATTGTGCCAGGGATGTGGCCACCAGGACATGTACAAAGCATTAAACCAGGCGCTGGATAAATACACCAAAGGTCGCGTATTCTCCGATATTGGTTGTTATACGCTGGGTGCCTTGCCGCCATACAAAAGTATTTACTCGTGTGTTGACATGGGAGCTTCGGTAACCATGGCAAAAGGTGCGTCCGATGCAGGTTTGATTCCGGCTGTGGCTGTTATCGGCGATTCAACATTTACGCACTCGGGAATTACAGGATTGTTGGATGCCGTTAACGATGAGGCGAATATTGTGGTTGTTATTTCCGATAACGAATCGGTATCGATGACCGGAGGACAGGACTCTTCTGCACTCGGAAAGATCGAAAGCATTTGTACCGGTGTTGGTGTTGATCCAAATCATATTCGTGTGTTGACACCGCTGAAAAAATACCACGACATGATGGTACAGACTTTCGAAGAGGAAATTGCTTACGATGGTGTTTCGGTAATTGTTTTCCGTCGCGAGTGTATTCAGGCCGCAGCAAAACGACTGCGCAAGGCAAAGAAAATGAAAGATAACCCCAATAAATAAGTAGAAATGAAGACAGATATAATATTAGCCGGAGTTGGCGGACAGGGAATTCTTTCAATCGCATCGATAATTGGCGATGCAGCCATTAACGAGAATTTGTTTTTAAAGCAGGCCGAAACACATGGAATGAGCCAGCGAGGTGGAGCAGTGCAGTCGCACCTGCGTATTTCCGACAGCGAAATTGCTGCCGATCTTATCCCGATGGGGAAAGCCGATCTCATTTTGTCGGTGGAGCCGATGGAAGCGTTGCGCTACCTGCCGTTTCTTTCGCCCGAAGGTTATGTGGTAACCAACACCACACCATTTATTAACATACCGAATTACCCGGATGTAGATGTTGTTTTGGCAGAAATTGAAAAACAACCACGTTTTGTGGCCATCAACGCTGATAAAATTGCAGCAGAAATTGGTAATAAGCGCGCTATGAATGTGGTGATGCTCGGTGCAGCCACTCCTTTCCTGAATATTGAACCGAAAAAAATAGAAGCCGGAATTGCACATATTTTCAGTAGAAAAGGAGAAGCAGTGGTAGAAATGAACCTAAAAGCTTTTAAAGCCGGTTTGGAATTTGCTATGGCAAACAAATAAAGTTTTAGGATCGTTCTAACTGAAATTGATAAAAATAGAAGGACGGTTCAGATCTAAGTGTAACTAAATTTTAGCTTTTTATCGTTAGCGGTGGCTTTTTTGAATCCTTTTTCAGCTAAAGGAAAAAGGATTTCCTGTCTGGAAAGACAATTTGAAATATTGTATGGAAAGTGGTATAGCTCCATTTATACGATAGCTTTTCTGAAAATAATGTAATTAGAAAATTCATAACCATCAATAAGAAATCTGTTCCGGACAAGTGTTCGCGAATGGATTTTTTTTATGTGTAGTTTGAAATCAAAATAAATAAGCCCTTTTAGGATTCAAATTGTAAGTACAACCTTGGGAAGGCCTGTAAAATTGCTAATTTTGAATCTCGTGTTTAAGACAGCAACATATTATTACTTATTAGTTTACTTCTGTTTTTACCCGAAGGGCTAATTCGCTTTCTTCGGGTATACAATCATTCTTCAATCAACTAAAAACAACTAATCATTTCCACAATGAAAAAATATTTATCACTAACAGCGATTCTGTGTCTTATTTCCATTTTTGTCATGGCACAGGACGACAACAAAGTCTCGGCAAAAAAATCATCGATCGAGCTTTACGGTTTTATCCGAAGCGAGTATTATTACGATTCGTATAAAGGACTTAACGCCGCGCAGGACAACTTCTATCTTTTTCCGCTTTACAAAGGACAAGATGCTGAAGGAAACGATCTGAACCAACAAGGAATTCATGGTTTTACGGCTATGGCAACCCGTTTTGGTTTTAACATTACCGGGCCTGAGATTTTAGGAGCGAAAACATCCGCGAATTTCGAAACCGATTTTGCCGGAATTGTAAGCGAGTATCCCGAGGTATTGCGTTTGCGAAAAGCGTATGTAAAACTCGATTGGGAAAGATCATCATTACTCATCGGCCAAACCTGGCATCCGTTGTGGAATGGCAGCGGTTCATTCTTTCCGCAGGTTGGCGGTTTGAATACCGGTAGTCCGTACAACCCGTTTAACCGTTCACCACAGGTTGATTTTGATTATAAACTGGGCGCAAAAACGACACTGTCGTTAACCGCCTTGTACGAGCAACAATATTGTTCAGCGGGTTTTTACCAGGTAGATGATACGAACGACAAAAACCTGCCGAAACGTAATGCCGGAATTCCTGAATTGGTGGCCGGCTTGTATTACAACGACAACGGTATGAGCCTCGGAATTGCAGGTCAGTTTAATGCCATAAAACCTATCGATGTTACCGAAGGTACAGCCGGAAAATTTCAGAGCGATGAGCTGCATACCAGTTATGCAGTTATGAGTTACGCGGGTTACAAAAAAGATAAGTGGTTCTTTTTGGTAAAAGAAATGGTGGGACAGAACCTGACGAATATGTTGATGATCGGTGGTTACGGTGTAAAAACGTACGATGCAGCAACCGGGGGAATGACTTACACTAATTATACAACTTCATCTACTTTGGTGAATGTGGTTTACGGAACCCAAAAACAGCTGGGCTTTTTTGCCGGATTAACAACTAATTTCGGTACAAAAGATGCCCTTTATAATTTTGATGGAGCAGCACAAACAAAAGGTTTGATGCCAACCATGAAACAGGTATTTCGCATAGCTCCGTATTATGCCTACAACTACAAGAACCTTCGTTTTGTAGCAGAATACGAAATCGATTCGGCTGATTACGGAACCGGAACATTCGATTTCTCCGACGGACTTTACGATGATACAGTAAACGCCACCAACCACCGAATTTTGTTAATGCTGACTTATAATTTTTAGAGGATGATGCCGGAATTCTGACAGGAGGAGTTTGAGACTCAGGGGAAGAAAAATTTGCAGAAATAGCAGGTTGCACGATTGAATAAACGATAGAAAATATTTGAGCTTAGGCTTAATAGTAACTTGTAAACACAGACTAAAATAGTGGAATAGGAGTTAATTGGATTTAAATATGATTTCCGTTGTGGAATGTTTACCTAATAAACTTTATTTTTACGGAAACCATGTTGAATAAACTAAAAAACTACAATTATGGCATTTGAAATATCTGTTTTTCTCGAGAACAAGATCACCCATTTTGAGGCGATTACTGCGCTGTTAAAAAAGGAGGGAATCAACATCCGAACGCTTACTTTAAACAATATGGCACACGGATGGGGCGTATTAAGTTTGCTGGTCGACCAGCCTGATGAAGCCTATAAAATTCTTGCCGATCATGGAAATTCGGTAGCAATGAAAGAAGTAATTGCACTTGAAATGAAAGATGAAGCAGGTGGTTTGGATGAAATATTGGTGAAGATAGCACGTGCCGGAATCCACATTGAAAGTGCGTACACGCGCCTTATTGCCGAGAGTAATCTTGCAGTGCTACTACTTGAAGTACCCGATGTATTGGAGGCCATTCGCCGTTTGAAGATCAACCATGTAAGAATTCTTGAAGACAAAGTGGTTTATGGGAAATAGCGTTCACAGAAGTGCCCGATTGTAGAACAAAAAACAACATGTAAAACCAAAGTAGCTGTTAGGAAATTATTTTTTAGAATTATTATGAAGGATTTTTAACTTAAACAAGGAATAATTGACGCGAATAACACCATCTATTTAAGGAAATTATTCCGAAGTATAAGTGGAAAAGACGAATAATAAAATGAAATTATAAATTCCTAACAGTTACTAAGATCAACTAAATTTTATGATTTGGAATGAAAAGATAGAATGCGCCTCTCGCGACGAGATGGCGGCTGTTCAAAGCGAGCGACTGAAACAAACCGTTCAGCGTATTTACCACAATATACCGAGCTACCGCGCAAAAATGCAGGAAATTGGCATGCTACCCGGTGATGTACGTTCGGTAGAAGATTTAAAAAATCTGCCGTTTACTAATAAAACCGACCTGCGCGATAATTATCCGTTTGGCATGTTTACCGTGCCCATGAGCGAAATAGTGCGGGTACACGCCAGCTCGGGAACTACCGGAAAACCAACCGTTGTTGGTTACACCCGAAACGACCTGAGCATGTGGGCCGAAGTGGTAACCCGCTCGTTGTGTATGTCGGGCGTAACACGTAACGACATTGTGCAGGTGGCTTATGGTTACGGACTGTTTACCGGTGGTTTGGGATTGCACTACGGAACAGAAAACCTTGGTGCCACTGTAATTCCTATTTCGGGTGGAAATACCAAAAAGCAAATTCAGCTGATGCAGGATTTTGGCTCGTCGGTAATTGCCTGTACGCCATCGTACGCTTTGTTTTTAGCCGAAGTGATGCAGGAAATGGGCATCGATCCGGAAGAGCTGAAACTACGTGTTGGTATCTTTGGTGCCGAGCCATGGAGCGAAAGCATGCGAAAAGAAATTGAAGCCAAACTGAAGTTGAAAGCCATCGATATTTATGGTTTGAGTGAAGTGATTGGCCCCGGAGTTTCGTGTGAGTGCGAACACCAGGTGGGCATGCACGTTAACGAAGACCATTTTATTCCTGAAATTCTTGATACGGAAACGCTGCAACCTGTTGCGCCGGGCGAAGTGGGAGAGTTGGTATTTTCAACTATCACAAAAGAGGGTATTCCAATTTTGCGCTACCGTACACGCGATCTTACCCGTTTGATCTACGATAAATGCGAGTGTGGACGAACACTGGTGCGTATGGAAAAATGTAAAGGCCGCTCGGATGATATGCTAATCATTCGCGGGGTGAATGTATTCCCGTCGCAAATTGAAAGTGTATTACTGGAAATGAGCGAAACTGAACCGCACTACCTGCTAATTGTGGAGCGTGAAGGAACACTCGATGTTCTGAAACTGATGGTAGAAGTGCAGGAGCAATTTTTCTCGGATGAAGTACGGGAACTGGAGAAACTGAAAAAGAAGATCACGCACAATATTCAAAGTACGCTGGGTATTTCAGTGGATGTAAAACTGGTGGAACCAAAAACCATTGAGCGTACTGCAGGAAAAGCAAAACGTGTAATCGATAACCGTAAAATCTAAAGCTATGATCATTAAACAAGTATCTGTTTTTTTAGAGAACAAGTCAGGACGATTAAACGAAGTGACAAAAATACTGGCCGATGCAGAAATAAACCTGTCGGCGTTTACCATTGCCGATACCTCTGATTTTGGGATTCTACGCATGATCGTTTCCGATCCGGATAAGGCATGCACGGTGTTGAAAGAAAATGAGTTTTCGGTAAAAACCACCGATGTTGTTTTGGCTAAAACACCGAATCAGCCGGGTAGTTTGAGCAAGCTGTTGGATGTTTTGCAAATAGAAGAAGTGTTTATCGAATACATGTACGCTTTTTCGATGAACGACGAAGGAGCAGTAACCGTAATTCGTCCAACGCGTGTTGAGCGTTGCGTTGAAATGCTGCAAAAACATAAAACCGAGTTGTTGGGAGCTGATGAATTGTATCAGTTGTAGTTAACAATCGATAAAAAATATAAGAGCGGTTTTCCGAAAGGGGATCCGCTTTTTTTGTGCGTATCTGTTTCCTGATTCAAGCTAAATTAAAAATCATTGTTATGTAACTAAATGATTATTGTAAATTAGGGGATCAAAAACAATAAAAAATGGAAGTACTTGGAATTGATTTTGGCGGATCGGGAATTAAAGGAGCAATTGTGGATACCAAAACCGGAGAACTGGTTACGGAACGACACCGTATTGAAACACCGCAACCTGCAACTCCTGATGCTGTGGCTGAAGTGATGGCTCAACTTACCGATCATTTTAACTGGAAAGGAAAAGTAGGTGTGGGAGTTCCTGCCGTAGTAAAAAACGGCGTGATGCTGACCGCAGCAAACATCGATAAAAGTTGGATCGGGCAGAAAGTCAACAAGCAACTATCAGAAAAAACCGGTTGCGAAGTGGAGTGTGTAAACGACGCAGACGCCGCCGGAATTGCCGAAATTCATTTTGGTGCCGGAGCCAAAGAAAAAGGCATGGTATTTCTACTTACTGTGGGCACCGGAATTGGCACCGTTATTTTTATCGACAAGCACCTGGTTCCGAACCTTGAATTGGGACATCTTGAATTCAAAGGCAAAACCATTGAACGCTACTCGGCTGATTCGGTGCGTAAAAGAAAAGACCTCTCGTGGGAAGAGTGGGGCACTCGCTTTAACAATGCTCTGGATTATTACGATAAGATGTTTAATCCGAACCTGTTTATCATCGGTGGCGGCGTAAGCAAAAAGATGGACAAGTTTGAGGATTGTATCAAACTCGAAACACCGGTTGTTCCTGCTGAAATGCAAAACAATGCCGGTATTATTGGTGCTGCTTTAAATATGGTGTATAAATAGAGTGTTGTCGGTGAATAGTCATCAGCGGGCATTATGATGTTTCTTTACTATTTTCACAACCCGCCTGTACACAATTTCCATTGTACTCCAGTGTAATCCTTGAAAATCGGTGGTATTTACAAATTGAACAACCACTGTGTCGATGTCTTTGTGGTATTTGGCAATGCTCATATAACCCGGCATCAATCCCGTGTGTTCGTAAACGTAAATTGAGGAATAGATTTCCTGTTCGCCATCATTAAAAACCGAACCATCGTTTAACGCACGAAGAAAAATGCCAACATCTTCAGCACTTGCAACCATCGAGGTAAGCTTTGTTCCGTAATCACCGGCTTTAATATCCTCTTCTATTCCAACGTAATATCCACTCATCACATCGTCGATGTTTTCCTCGGTTATCCCACCATAAGTGTTTTTCAGCCCCAGCGGATCCAGAATTTCCTTTTTAATGGTCTGAAAAACATCTTCTCCTGTTACTTTTTCAATCAGCATCGAAATCAACAAATAGTTGGTATTCGAATATCGGTACTTTTTGTCGGGTTCAAAATCGGCCGGTAAATCAAGTACACGCTCAAGCGCTTCCTCGTTGCTTTCTGGTGGTGTTACCCAAAAGTTTGGCGTGTCGGTTACATTCGGAATTCCGCTTCGGTGTTGCACCATCATTCTCAGGGTAATTTTGTCGGCATTTTCAATTCTTCCTACCAACTCAGGGAAGTAATCGGCCAGTGTTTTGTCCAGCGACAAACGTCCGTCGCCAACCAGTTTCGTAATGGCAACTGCATCGTACAACTTACTGATGCTGGCAATTTTGAATAATGAATGCGGATCGGCCGGTATTTTGTTCTCCCGGTTTTTGTATCCGGCTGCATAAAATGCGGGTTCCTTTCCGGCTTCGTCAACGTATACGATTATTCCATCCAATCCGTATTTTATGCTCTTGTCGAGTTGTCCCTGAACGGTATCAGGTAGTGGAGTGAGCATGATTTTGAGTAATAACCATGGCACAAAAAACATTGAGATGGCGGTTCCGGTAAATAGCATTATTCTGATTATTAGTTTTGTGTGTTTCCTTTTCATTTTTCGCAATTTCTCTGAGTTAAGTTGTTCTTACTGTTTTCTGTAACAGCCTATTATCAACTTTGTTGAAACCCCATTTTAATCCAAACAGCGGTCTCATAAAACCAATTCTTCTGATAATGAATTCATAAATGATAAAACAAGTGGCAAATGTAAATGCGGTTACTGCAACAAATTTAGCCACTGGCGGTAGTTGCATTGGCAAAATTATAAGCGAGCCTGCATATAGCGCAAACATATGAATAATGTAAACAGGATAAGCTGCCTGACTTAAATAACTGAGCGCGGAGCTTGGTTTGTTGAGGTATTGATACCCCAGCCCGAAAATGCCAAAGATCCAGCAATTTGATTCGATGGCCATAAGGTAGACCGGCGAATTGGTTTCGTAGACCAGTAAACGTATGGTATATAAAATCACCGCAAAACCTAGGTATAACCATTTCCTTTTCGATACGGTTTGCCAGAATCGCTGTCCGCTGTAAACAAACAGAAAACCAAAAAAGAAGGCTAGCAGACCGAGGAAAAAGCCATGCCATGTTTCGGCGTAAACGGAAAATATTTGTGGTTTAACCACCAGTGTTTCAGCAATAAAAAATACCGATATCGCCAGTGGACCAAATGGATTTTTCATTAAAACAGACAGCCCTTTTCTGAATTTACCTTCGTTATTTTTCATCAGGTAAAAAAACAGCGGAGTTAATACCAACACGTAAATAAATATGTTTCCGAGGAACCATAAATGTCCCATGTGCGGGTAATAACCTAAAGGCAAATTGTAGAATTTCTGAAAAATGATAAAATGAAGCGGTGCAATGGCCAGCACCCCAAAAATAAGTGGGATCAGAATCCGGCGGGTACGTTCGCCAAGCAATTGTGCATAATTGCGTTTTCGCATAGCAAAATATAAGCCCATTCCCGATACGTAGAACAAAAGCGGAATACGCCAAACGTTTAAAAGCGTCATTGGCTTCCATAAATTTTCAAGGCTTTCGTTGCTTTTTATAAAGCCAACAAACATGGCCCACGGTTGAAAAACAATGGCAATATGGTAGATCAGCAATAACCCGATTGCCAAAACGCGTAACCAATCGATATCGTATCTTCTTTCTGTTTTCATTGTCGTATTTGTTTTCATCTGACTACTGCAACATCATGGCAACTACGGGGCGGTTCTTTTCCACTTCTGCCAGATCGATTTTAATACCAAGTGGCTCCAGTTGTTGCTGCATCATTTCGTAAATGGGTTTCATATCGGCAAATGGAGCCAAAACTGATTCGCGGGCGGTTGCACCGTAGTTATTTTTTAAGGTCTTGTCGGCTTTTGCATCAATCAGCATTTGTACGATTTCCAGGTGGCAAAAGAATGCTGCTGAGTGTAATGCTGTAGATCCGTCGTTGTTTTTCAGGTTCAGATCGGCACCGGCATCAATCAAGGCTTTTGTAATTTCTTTTCGGCCAAACGATACCGCCGAAATTAACGGTGTTGAACCACTCATCTGATCTTTTAAATTAATGTCGCTTCCGGCTTCAATGTGTTGTTTTATGGCTTCAAGGTTGTTCGACATAATTGCCGCTTGCATACCGATTTTGGGTTTCTCAACTGTTGATTTTACTTTTGTACCATTTTCAGTGTTTGTAGTTCCTGAATTAGCGCACGCGGTTAAGATTAATAGTAAAATGAACGAAAAGTTTACTACTGTTTTTACTGAATCTCTTTTTAATGTTTTCATCGTTTTAAATTTTAATGTTTTTGATTTTGAAAATTGTTTGTACAAAGATGGGCTAATTGCAAACGCCTGATTTAAACCATATGCAGCGATATGTGTTAAGTTTGAATCAGGTATGAAAATTATGATGCAATAATGCCACATTTGAAGCAAGTGGACTTTTTTACGCCTGCATTTTTGTAAATTTTCCTACTTTCGGGTCAATAAGAATTAACATGTCGGACACATCAATTTTTGGAGCAGATTTTATCGAAAAAGCGGAAGCCATCATTCTGGAGAATATCTCGAATGAACAATTTGGCGTTTCCGAACTGGCCGATCTCATGAATATGAGTCGTTCCAGTTTGCTCCGAAAAATTAAAACACATACAGAACTTTCAGCAAGTCAGTTTATCCGCCAGGTGCGCGTAACAAAAGGGCTGGAAATGTTAAAGAAAACCTCGCTAACGGTTGCCGAGATTTCGTACCAGGTAGGTTTTGGAAACACGTCATACTTTATTAAATGTTTTCGCGAACAATATGGTTATTCACCAGGCGAAGTGCGGAAAGGAGTAATCCCGGAAGAGGAAGTTGCGGAAAAGGAAAGTGGTTTCAAAAAATACAAATGGTATGGAATTGGGGCACTGGCTATCGTCGTAATTGTGCTGTTTGTTTTGCTTCTTAATAGGGAAAAAGAAACTCCCGTTGAGTTAGAGAAATCGATTGCCGTGTTACCTTTTGTAAACGAAAGCAGCGATTCGCTGAACCTGTATTTTGTAAACGGGTTAATGGAATCGACATTAAATAACTTGCAGAAAATTGGTGATCTGCGTGTTGTTAGCCGAACTTCCGTAGCTAAATATCGGGATACGGATTTAGGTATTCCTGAAATTGCTGAAGAGTTGAATGTGAATTATCTGGTGGAGGGGAGTGGACAACGTTTTGGAAACCAGGTTTTGCTGAATATTCAGTTGATTGAAGCGGCTACCGACCGGCCGATTTGGGGCGAACAATACAGCCGCGAAGTGGATGATGTATTTGCGCTTCAGAATGAAGTGGCCCGAAAAATTGCCAGTGCCATTGAAGCTGTTGTAACGCCTGCCGAATTAAAACAGATTGAGAAAATACCGACAGAAAATTTAGAGGCTTACGACTATTATCTTCAGGCGCTTAATTTGTATTATAACCGAACACAGGAGAATTTAGAGAAGGCGATTTCCTTGTTTGAGAAGGCGATTGAAGAGGACGATCAGTTTGCACTGGCTTATGCAAATGTGGCTATTTCATATTATTTTCTTGATGTCAACCAAAAAGAAAAACAATACACCGGGCAGATCAATAATTTTGCTGATAAGGCGCTGCTTTACGATTCGCGTTCCGCTGAAAGCCTGATTGCCAAGGCGCTTTATTATATGCAAATGGAGGAGTGCAATCTGGCTTTACCGCATTTGGAGAAAGCGCTTGAATACAATCCCAACTCGTCGGCGGTGGTGCAGATGCTTGCCGATTTATATGCCCGCGTAATTCCGAACACCGCTAAATATTTAGAGTATGCACTAAAAGGTATTCAGCTCGATATTGCAGCGAACGATTCTATCGGCAAAAGTTTCATCTACTTGCACCTGAGTAATGCGCTCATTCAAAACGGTTTTGTTGATGAGGCGGCTAATTATATCAATAAATCGCTGGATTATAATCCTGAAAATTATTATTCGCCGTTGGTTAAAACTTATATTTTGTACGCAAAAGACGGCGATGCAGAGCGAACCAAAAAATTAATGCTTAACGAGTGGCGCAAGGATACTGCCCGCCTGGACCTTTTGCAGGAAGTGGCAAAAGTTTATTATTTCGAGGAAGACTATGACAGTGCCTTTTATTATTTCGAAAAGTTTGTTGATGCCCGCGACAAATATGGACTGGATATTTACCCGCAAGAGGATGTGAAAATTGCCTGGGTATATCAAAAAATGGGTTTGCAGGAGCAGGCCTCTAAGTTTTTCGATAATTATAAGGAGTATTGCAACAACGATGAATCGATTTATAAAAGTGCGAGCATGGCGGTAATGTATGCTTATGAGGGGAAATACAACGAAGCTATAGAGCAGCTGAAAATTTTTGCAACACAGGATAATTACCAGTATTGGATTTTAGTGTTCCAGGATATAGACCCGATTTTGAAACCCTTGAAAAACAGTCCGGAGTACCGGAAAACGCGACAAAAGATAAAAGATCGGTTTTGGCGGCAACATGAACTCCTGAAAAAGCAATTGGCGGAAAAGGGATTGATATAGTTTGCATATTAAAATCAAATGAAAACAAGCAAGATTAAACGAAGATGATTCACTTAACAATTGCCGGAAATACTACCCATTTAAAGTCTGTTGAAGAGAGACAGTCTGAAACTATTTTGGAGCTGGGCAACCTGTTGATTGCCGACCGGTTTTTTAGCGAATTTCCACCAACAAACGATGAAATCGACCACGCGATAAATTTTACCGAAGAAACACTTGCTCCTATTCAGGATTTATTCGAAAAAGAAACTGATTTATATACCAGCGACTCAATGGCTGCTCAAATTGCCATACTGGCATTTAATACCCAAAAATCGGGCAATCAAACCAGCGTACCGGTAATTGAATTGGAGAATATTTTTTACCGATTATCCGAAATTGTAAACGGACTACCGGCCAGTCAGGATGTTCTCCCGGACAGTAATCAGTTTGCTGCTTATTTGCTAATTATTCGCGAAATAATGCACCACATGGGATTTGAGCGCTTGGTGGTGGAAGAGGCGAGCAGTGATTAATTCTATCATTGTTTATTTTATCCAACCAACCTTTCTTTTCCAGTCTTTCAGTTCTTGTTGTCTTTTCTCAAAATCGGGTGGTGGTAAATGATTCTCAGTTTTTGCTTGTTCTCTGATTTTTTCGGTTTGTTCTTCAAGCGTGTTAAGCCCAAGTGATTTTCTTCTTTCGTTTACCTTTGTTAAGTCGTCAAACGGATTTGGACACAAAACTCCATTTTCATCCCAGTCAAACTGAGTTCCATATAATTGCGGTTGTTCCTCAAATACAGCTATTCTGTCAGTCAGGTAAACCAAATCTATTGAGTTTGCTTTCTTTTCTGCAACGGCTAACTTTAGCAATTGCGCGCACTTTTTCATAAACGCAGGACGACTGATGGAATGTTGTATGATTAACCAGCTGGCTTCATTAGCTTCTTTACCAACTTTGTCGATTGTTGGATAACCTATTGTGTCGATTATCTCACTTAATTGCTCTGCATTGCTAATATGCAGTACTTCCATTTCCTTGTTATAACCTTCGCCAAGTTGCCCGGATTGAACAAGTTTCTGTCGAAATTCCAGATCTGCATTTTTCAGCTCGATTAATTTATTGGCAATGCTTTTATAATCCATGCTTTTGCCATTAGAAAATTACTGGCGTTCCTGCAACTTTTCCCAAACATGCATCCTCAGAAAACTTTCGTCAACACTGCCTTCCATTTCCTGGTACATTTTGAATGGAACGGTGAACGACAATATTTCCCGGTCGACAATGGAACGTTTTGAAATATCGAAAAAGCCAATTACACCCTTTGGATTTTCCTTTTTTGCCTCTGCAAAACCATAAAGTATGGGTTGACAGGCTGCACCAAAAGGCGCTGTAACACTCTGATTTGTTCCCCGATTAAAATCGGACATTACCACCAGCGCCGATAACTGATCAGCATTAGTAAAAAAGACCAGCAATTCGGGTTTGTCGTTTTCTGTAAGCATTTCCCATGGTTTAAAAACTACATATTCGGCAGGTACATCGGTTATTGGTAACGAATCGACCCATTTCCTTGTCTGCTCCGGGCTTTTGTAAAACCGTTCTCCATCACGCATAAAATCTCCCGCCGGGCCCATTTGGGCGGCTATCTCTTTATTGCCGGTTGAAAGAAGACATTCTATAGGAAATTTTCCGTAACAGTCGCCAAATCCAAGGCCAACACCGCCACCCGGACAACCAAAAGTTTTACGATCAAAATAGGCTATGCGGTTTTTCTTGCTCGAAGAAACCAACATGGAAGCAACACATCCGCGTGTGTTTCCTTCTTTAAAGTGTAGACCATCTTCCGGTTTATCGTCGGTTAGTATTATCGCAACCGGTTGCATTTTAAGTTTCAGTGCTTTAATTAGTTCGCTATTCATATACCAGGTTTTTTGTTTGATAATCAGTCCTTCAAGGTTGCGTAACGCTGCTTAAATTTTAGGACTTTAAATCTAACGAAATTGTTCTGAACAAAAATGGATTCCATCTTTTAACTGATGAAATCCATGAACCAAAATAATAATATTTTGTGAGCAACCACTAAATGGAATTTTTGTAGATATGTAGTAACCGGAGTTCGGCTTTAAAATGAATTCTTTGAAATATCCCCCCCTATTCCTGCATAATTTAAAATGCAACTCTGACATGATTATGATTTTCTGTGAAAATATTTTAAAATCAAACTCAGGTTAAATGTATTACAGTGAGTCGGTCACAATTACAAAGCTAGTTGGCCAACATACGGTTATACTCAGCCTTGAGCTCTATTTCTTTTTTGCAGCATTAAATAACCGACAATGCCCATAAAACCTCCCATAAAACCACTTATGGCACCGCTAATACCATTTGCAATGGCGTGATCCATTAAGCTTTCCGGTAGTGGTGTCATCAGGTAGTTCATAATGAAACTCATGATAAATCCCATAATTCCACCAATAAGTCCTTGTTTTAAAAAGTTTTTCATTGTTCTCAAATTTTACGTTTTATGATTTTTAATTTAACGCTGCCACTCTTTTTCGAATGAAAAAATACAATACCGAAAGAACGGCCAGTGCCACACCAAGTACAATAAAGCTTGAATTAATTCCTACTAAATTCTGAATGGGCTGAATAATAATAGGAGAGCTAAACATGCCTAAAAAGGTAGCTGTGGTCAAAAAACCAACATATTTTCCGCGCACCTGAACCGGAACCAGATTAATCATCCATAAGTTACCGTTTGGAATTAAAACTCCTACGCCAAGTCCGATGAGTAAAACTCCTGCAACGGTTTGCACGTAGGTGTGGCTAAAACCGATCACCAGAGAACCGATTGCCATTGGTATAAATCCCAGGCTGTAGATGCTTACAAAATCGAACTTTCTTTTTACTTGTTTGTAAAAATATGAGGCTATTGCCTGTGCAAAAGGCATACTTCCCAATGCCAGTCCCATTTTATTACCATTAATACCTTCCAGTTTTTGCAAGAAAAAAGGCAACTGAACGGGAATCATATAAAAACTAACCGTAGTGATAAAAGCACTTATAAAAACCAGCCAAACAACGGGCGGAACTGCAATCCTGTTTTGCGTTTGAGCCTTTGTTTCGTGATGCATGATTTTAGGCTCGTGTAAAGCAAAAGGAACCAGCACCATAACAATGGATGAAAAACCGTAAATTAAGAATGCCAGTCGCCAGTTGATATCCGTTAAAACACCAGCAGCAGTGATAAAAATTAACCCTCCGAGCGCTACAAATGCTCCCTGCAGGCCCATAAAATGTTCGCGTTTGGCACCGGTAAAATAGTCGCCGATCAATGTTGTTGAAACGGTCATTATTCCTGCAACACCAAGCCCGAAGACCACACGACCAACCAAAATAGAGAAGAGGCTGCCTAACCAAAATCCCGATGTTCCGGCCAGGAAATAAATCAGTAACGAAATATATAACACTTTAATTCGTCCGATTTTATCCAGTAAACGGCCCGTTAACGGTGCAACAATGGCGATGGTAAGTGCCGGAAGTGTCAGCATTAGTTTGGTTAATATTTCAACGTTATTTACGTCTTTAAATGTACTGCTGATTAGTGGCAGCGACGGCGCTATAATAGCATTTGCCAAAATTGTGAGCATGCTTGCCAATAACAGTGTCAGCTCAAGTAGTTTTGTATTTTTTGTATGCTCCATTCTTCTTATTTATCGACGTAAATATTCCTCGAAAAAAACTATTGTAATAATACACCTAAGAAAATACCAACCTGATTTTCGGTAAGTTTGTGTGGGCTATAACAGTCATAATTGTAAGCGCCTCCAAACGAAAAGGTTTTGTAGCTAAGGCCAAGTCGTGCGTAAAAATGACTTCTATCGTGTGCATCAATCTCAGAGTTATAGCTGTAAAGCCCTTGTGCGTGCGAGTATAAGGACCATGCTCCTTTAATTGGCTGGCGGTACTCAAGGATTGCAAGCGATTCGAAATTTTGTGTCTCAGTAAGATGAAAACCGGAACTGATAACACCCATAAACCTTTTGCTGTGATAACCGTATTGGGCTCCTGCATAAGGTCTGAATCCCCACTGAGAATTCACAATAGCACCGGATACCAAACTCACTCCTTTAAATAGATCGTATTTCAAAAATGCCAGGTTGATGGACTCTCTTAAATAGTCATCGTTGTCGTAATTGGCATTTAAGTATGACAAACCAAAAAATCCAAACTTACTTGCGGGTGTAATTTTTTTGTCGATAATCATTTGTGATCTCCATCCGTCGCCAGTAAACACAACTTCTAACGGAATTGGTGCCGAATGATGAGCCGGAGCTTCTCCAGGCTGTGCACATACCCCCGTTGAGGTTAAAATGGAAAACGTAAATATTACCAGGCTAAAAATTTTTCTTTTCATTTTGTTTTCTTTAAAAATTAAAAATCATGACTTTGAGGCATTTGAATAGCTTTTAGAATGCCAATGCAAGTTCTTCAGCTTCTTCAATAGCATTATGTAGAATTTCCTCTGTGTTTTCTGTAATCACATCAAGCCGATCGGCTGCAACAGTAGTAAAATCAGTAATTCCCATAAAACGGAAAATGTTGCGCAGGTATTTATCGGCCATCTCAAGCGACTCCATCGGCTCCGACGAATAGTCGCCGCCACGGGTGATAATATTTACTGCTTTTTTGTTGTGGCACATTCCCACGGGGCCGTGTGCAGTGTAAGTAAAAGTAATACCGCCAACTGCTACATAATCGATGTAAGCTTTCAGAATAGCCGGAATTCCGAGGTTCCAGATTGGCTCCGAAATAATGTATTTGTCGGCTTCCAAAAACTGGTAGGCATACTTTAAAATCGGATGATTTCTGCCCTCGTCTCCTGTTACGTTGCGCAGTTCCTGCAACTTTCCTTTGGGTAAAAACTGCAGGTTCTCTTCATACAAATCAAGTACAGTAATTTCATCTTCAGGATGTAATTCCATGTACTTGTGAATCAAACTGTCTGAAATACGAAATGTTCTTGATTCTCCTTCGGGTTTGGCGTTAGCTTTAATGTACAATACTTTGCTCATCGTTGTTGTTTTTTTAATTTGTTAGTTGATTGTTAAAATTCAAATATTTTCTCCCTCTTTTCTGAATAAAAACCGATTGTAAGATGAATTTTTGTGGTATACAAATCCCATTAAAGCATGAATATTCAGCTTTGTTACAAATCGACCTTTAAAGTCTTTTTGTCAATCGATATCAAATTTTGAAAAGACTATGATGCAAATGTATTCGCGGGGCAGGAGAAAACTTTTTACAAATGTTAAAATCCTACTTTTTTGATCGGATACGGCTTAACTGCACCTGCGAAATGCCCAAAAAGGCAGCTGTGTCGCCCAAACTAATACGCTGCTGAAGATGTCCGTATTCTTTAATAAACTTGGCATAACGTGCGGTGGCATCGAGGTAGAGGAGGCCTTTAATATTTGAAATGGCAGTGTAAGCAACAATGGAAACAAACTTGCGGGCAAAGCTTTCAAACGAGTGATATTTGTTACAAAGACGTTCAAAATCATCGTATTCCAAATGACTAATTATAGTATGTTCAAGGGCAAGTGTAGAATATTCGGCAGGTAGATTATTAAAAAAACAGTCGGTTGCAATAAAGAAATTGTTTTCCTCAAAAAAGCGGAATACGTATTGGTTGCCATCGTGGTAGTAAAAATGTTTTACTAATCCCGATTCAACAAAAAACAGGTTTTTGTTCACTTTCCCCTCAGAATGAATAAGCTCTCCCTTTTCGTAACTGGTTGTTTGAATACAATTTAATAGCTCATCAACCGCGTCATTGGTTAGCGGCGAAGTTGAGTTTAGCTTATTTATAAATTCACTCATTCTTTTGCTTTTTACGAAAATAGAACAACTGGAAATAAAAGCAAGTTCAACGGGACTTTTATTTATTTTATGAAAATTGCATTTATCCGTTTTTTGTTGATAGATCTATCCGGATTTCTGATTCTTGCATTGTCTTATGGGTCTTAAAATCAGTTTGCTGAGAAAAAGTTACTTTGCCGATTAAAATTTTTTGCCGAATAGTAGTCTATACACTAAACCTTATTCAAATTTAGAATTATGAAAAATCAATTTACTAAAAACATTTCAGGTTTATTTATCCTGTTAATGGTTGTTTTTACTGCAAACGCACAAGAGTGGGCCAATTTTAGAGGAGCCCCAAGAGTTGTATCTCCCGAAATTAGTGGAAATAGCGTAACCTTTCGTTTAAGAGCTCCAAATGCATCGTCGGTATCCGTTTCCGGTAGCTGGAAATCTGCTGACAGATCAGTAGCGATGGAAAAAGACACAGCCGGTGTTTGGTCAGCTACTGTTTCCGGATTAGCTCCTGAGTTGTATAATTATACATTTTCTGTTGACGGTGTGGGTATGATCGATCCGACAAATCCTCAGCAAACTATTCGCGACGGATCGAGATACATGAGTATTTTTATCATTCCCGGTGCCGAGTCGGGAATGTATGCCGCTGATGTAACCATCGCTCATGGCGATTTGGAGAAAGTTTGGTATAAATCGCCAACGCTCGATTTAACCCGCAGAATGTATGTTTACACTCCGGCCGGTTATAACGAGGGGACGAAAAAGTATCCGGTATTCTATTTATTGCATGGTGCCGGTGGCGATGAAGATGCTTGGTCGAGTATGGGGCGTGCAGTTCAGATTATGGACAACCTGATTGCTGCTGGAAAAGCCGAGCCGATGATCGTTGTAATGACTAACGGAAATGCCAACCAGGCAGCAGCACGGGTTGATTATCCAGTGGAACAAACCGATGGCGGAATGAGAGGATTTGGCAGTGCCGGTAAATTTGAACAAAGTATTATCGACGATGTAATTCCGTACATTGACAGCAACTATCGTACTTTAACAGATCGCGACAACCGCGCCATTGCAGGTTTGTCGATGGGCGGCGCGCAAACAACGTATGCCGCGCTGAACAATCTCGATAAATTTGCCTGGGTTGGTTCGTTTAGCGGAGCTTTTGTTTTGTGGCCAAATGCACGAGCAGTATCAGAAGGTGGTGCAAATGGTCCTGGTCGCGGTCCGCAATTGCTTAGTTTGGAAGCTGTTGAAAATACAGTTTTTCCTGATTTAAATTCATCGGTGAATTCTGAACTCGAACTTTTCTATATTGCTATTGGTAAGGACGACTTTTTATTTGAAGCCAACCGTCAGTTTAAAGACTGGCTAAAAGAAGAAAAAATCAATTTTGTAGATATCGACACTCAGGGATATTCGCATGAATGGAGTTACTGGCGCATTTGTTTGGTGGATTACGCCAGCCAGCTTTTTAAGTAATACCATTTTACGTGTTAATTTACACATAAGAAAAATGAATGATTTTTGTTTTAGGCGAAAAAGAAAATCCAGCAATAGCAGCGTTATTAATGAATTTTATTTTGAAGCATAAAGCAAAAAGGGGCATTTTTATTGGGCAAATTGGCAGGTAAAATGGTATAAATCTTTCAATAAAAATACCAGGTAATGATTTACCTGAAATAAAAACGGTAGTTCTGAAATTTAATCGGAACTACCGTTTTTTTATTGTATAAATGCTGTGGATTACTTTATAATCACAATCAGCTTAATTGTATTTTAAGCACACAACTTTTCCGTCGAGCAATGAAACCAGCACGCGTTGGTTATCGATCGGAAGAATGTGGTTTACCAGCGCATTTGATAGTTTGTATTTCCAGGCTACCTGGTGCGTTGTTTTGTTGGTGCCACAAACAATTCCTTCGGTGGTAGGTACAAAAACCAGATTTCCGGCCTCGGTAATCGGAGAGGGGGCGATTTCATAATCCAGTTCTGCATTGCATTCCCATGCCAGCTTTTGTTCGTCGGCAGAAGTATAAAAAGCATCTACATTTCCTTCGGTCATATTTTTAATGTACACCAGTTTTCCGTCGTCCGAAATGCCAATTGATTCGCGGCAAGAATATTTTTTCGAATGCCAGATCTCTTTTCCGGTTTTAGCGTCAAGAGCGGTCATGTACCTATCGGGAGCTACAATAAATATTTTCCCATTGGCAGCTACCGGCCAAACTGCCGCCGGCGATAACATCCGGTTACTGTATTTTGCGCGTTTCCACTGCAGTTTTCCGGTTTTGGAGTTGAGGGCGTAAAACGTATTTCCCCACGAGCCAAAATAGACCGTGCCCTGATAAACAAGTGGTTTGCTTTCCACAAAATTATTCACCTCGGTGAAAGCCCAGTTCAGCTTGCCCGTTTTTAATGTGATGGAACGAAAAATCCCTTCGGACGATCCGATGAAAACCGAATTTTTGTGAATAACAGGCGAGGCAACAATCGATTTTCCTGTAGCGAAACTCCATTCTTTCAGGCCGGTTTTCAAATCAAGACAGTAGATATTATTATCGGTTGAGGCACAAACTACCTTGTCTTTTGCAATGGCGGGTGTGGAATAGATTTTCCCGTTTGTTTGAAATTGCCAAATGTGTTCACCACTTGTTTCATCCAATGCAACAATAGCTCCGGCAGCATTTCCGTATACGGTAATTTCGTCTTTACTGGCTAATCCTGTTCCAATATCGCTAACATCCTGCAGCTCCCATACTTTTTCTATTTCAGGATGCTCCTGGTTTACCGAATAATCGGGGCGTGGGTGGTCGTTTTCTTTTTCACTGAACTGATGATTTACCAGTGGTATTTTACACCATTCTTCGTGCGTTTCTACTCCCGGAGTGCGTTCGGCGTAATACATTGTGTCTTGTTTGATGGTAACGATGTTGTACCCACCAATTTCAGCATTGGCTCTCAGGTTTGATCGCCCCATTACACCCGGAATTCCCTCAAAATCGAACAATTTGTTGGTGTGTCCGTGCCCCAGTAAATCAGCCTGAATGTTGCGTGTTTTTAGCAGGTCGATGATCTTATACCAGTTCGACAGTGAGTTGTCGAGCGGATAATGGTTAACAAAAATAATGGGCTGTTCCGGGTTTTTCATGTTCTGCAAAACCGAATCGAGATAAACGATTTGTTCGTGTGGAACCAGTCCGGGCGCCATTCGCATGTTGGGTCCGCTGGCTGTCCCGATAAACAGGTAACCACCGGCTTCGAACGAAAATTCCTCGCACCCGAAAATGCGAACAAAGCTGTTGTTACCGCTTTCCGACCATTTTGAATCGTGATTGCCGGGAATAACATACCAGGTTTTTTTTAATTTTGATAGGATTGATTTTGCTTCGTTTAGTTCTTCGTCGGAGCCAAATTCTGTAATGTCGCCCGATAAAATAACAAAGTCGATATCGCTCTGATTATTGATATCATTTACCGTGATTGATAAATCTTCGGCTCCGGTAGCCCCGCCAACATGAGTGTCGGTAATGTGGGCAAAACGCACTTGCTGGGCAACACTAAGCATGCCAGAAAAAAGAATTAGCGCTATTGAAAAAAAAGACTTCATTTAAAATTTTGTCGAGTCAACTATTTGTTTTTTCTGTTTTTGCTTCTACCAAATTGTTATTTTAATTTTTATCAATTTCATCATAAAATGCCTGTAAAATGTTGGTTCTAACATTCAGTTTTCCAAGCAGATTTCCTTCGCGTGTAGGGTAAACACGATTGCTTAGGAAGATGTAAATCAGGTTATAAGTAGGATCGGCCCAAACAAATGTTCCGGTAAACCCGGAATGCCCGAAACTTTCGGGGCTCGCTCCCGGACACGGATAACTCTGCTCCGGGCTAAGTTCGTTGTTGTTCAGAAGTGGTTTGTCGAAGCCCAATCCCCGGCGGTTGTTATTTTCCGGAAACTGAACACGAGTAAATTCTTTCATAGTGGATTGGTTCAAATACTGCTCTCCGCCGTAGGTTCCCATTTGCATGTACATCTCGAATAGCTTAGCCAGATCGTTGGCATTGGCAAAAAGACCGGCGTTACCAGCTACGCCACCAAAAACGGCAGCAGCTTCGTCGTGTACCGTCCCCTGAACTTGCTGTTTCCGGTAGTAGGAATCGTATTCTGTTGGAACAATGCGGCTTTTCGGAAATTTATTTAGTGGATTGTAGGTAATGTTATATGCACCTAACGAGTGGTAATAATTGGCATCTAAAAAATCGGTATATGCTTGTCCCGACAGGTCTTCAGTAATCTGCGGAATAAGAAGAAATGATAAGCCGCTATACACATATTTGCCCGGAGGATTCAACTTCGATTTCCGGATATCCTTGTAAATCTTTTTCTTGAAATCTTTTTTTAGAAACAAATTCGGAGCCACTTCCAGCTGATATTCGTCTGTTTTTTGAACGGAATACCAACGGTTTTTTAGTTGCCCGTCTTTTGCAGTTTCCGACCAGTAATTGATGTAGGGGATCAGTCCGGCCTGATGTGCCAGAACTTCGCGCCAGCCTAAATCCTCTTTGTCCGACGAGTGGAACAAACGTTTTTTCCAGTCGGGCCAGTAGTCTGAGAATTTATCGTCGATATTGATTTTTCCTTCGTCGGTAAGTTTGAGTACGGCAGCCAGCGCACCAGACACTTTGGTTACCGAAGCCAGATCGTAAAGATCGTTTTCCGAAACTGAGATTCGTTTGTCGTACGTGTGATAACCATAGTTTTTTCGGAATACTATTTTACCATCTTTAGCCGCTAATACGCTACAGCCCGGTGTTGCCCGCCTGGCAATTGCATCGCTAACAAGAGAGTCGACTCGGTGATTCAAACGTGTGCTGTTCATTCCAACTTCTTCAGGAATGGTGTATTTCATACGAACGGCCTTGCTGATATTTATCCCGTCGCCAATTTTGTAGTAGTTGCCAAGCGTGACGGGAAGTTTCCCCGATGCGCCGATGCCGCCAAAAACTTGCTGAGCAGCTAATTCCTGTACCAACGAATCTTTTTGGTAGGCCATGATCAGTCCGGCCGGCGGAGTGAAGTCGCGTACTTCTGTTAAAGTATAAGGACTGGAAAAGAATACAACGATCGACTTTTTGTTATTCGATAAATAGTGCAGAAGATTTTCGGTTTCGTTGCTTAAACCATAAGGCCGTTTGGGCTTTACTTTTTGCAGGCTGCCCACCTGCATCGACCGTCTGGTTTTGCTTTCGTACAAGTGCAGACCTGCAATTACCAGGTTGTAATCCTGAAGTTTTGTTTTTACCTCATTTAACTCCTCTTCCGTAAACTGTTCAGGAAGGAAAAAGTTATCCGTTTTTGTGTACTTCGAAAGCATAGATTGGAAAGGAGTTTCTGAAGTTTCTCCAACGGCCAGGCAAGCTATTTTTAAGGTATCAAGACGCTTTAATGGAATTAAATCGTTTTGGTTCTCCAGCAGTGTTAACGAAGCTTCAATCAGTTTTCTTTTTACAAGCTCTGCTTCAGGACTGTTTACATCCTCCATAAGGTTGACACGCGAAACCGGAGCCAGTTTGCTTAAACCGGCCTGGTATTTTGCAGCCAGTACTTTACGGCATTTAAAATCAATTTCGTCTTGTGTTAGCAACCCGGATTCAATGGCCTTTTTGATTCCGGCAATTGTTTGTTCCACATCTTTTGGAAATTCAACCACATCGTTACCGGCTTTTAGCGCCAACGCTTCAATCTCTCCTGGTGCAGCAAAACTTTTAGCACCAGCCATATTCATAGCATCGGTAACAACCAGCCCCTGGTAATTCCATTCATCGCGAAGAATCCCTTTAAGTATTTTTGTCGACAGACTTGATGGAATTCCTTTTGTGCTGTCGAGTTGCGGAACATTCAAATGCGCACTCATCACTCCGGAAACGCCTTTCTGTGCTAGTTCTTTAAACGGATACAACTCAACCGAATCCAGGCGTTCGCGCGAATAGGGAACCATTGGAAGAGTAAGGTGCGAATCAGTTTGTGTATCTCCATGTCCGGGGAAATGTTTGGCAATTGCGAGAATGTTATTTTCCTGCAGGCCCTGCATGTAAGCAATACCGCACGCAGCAACTTGTTCGGGCGATTCGCCAAACGAGCGCATCCCGATAATTGGATTTAGTGGCTGTGTATTTATATCGACAACCGGGCCGAGGCTAACCTGAACGCCTAAACGTTTCATTTGTTTGGCCATTTCGGTAGTGGCCTGTTTTATCAATTCCGGGTTGTGCGAGGCGCCCATCATCATATTGTAGGGAAAAGGCATTACGCCGGGAAGTCGCATTCCTGTTCCCCATTCAGCATCCATGGCAACAAAAAGCGGCGTTTGTGCCGAAGCCTGATAGAAATTGGTAAGTTCTACTTGTTTTACCGGATCGCCGGTGAAGAAGATCACACCTCCGAGATTGTATTTTTTGATCAGTTTGGCTACTTTTAATTGGCCGGCAATGTTCTTATTGGCTGCCGTATTAATCCATACTAATTGTGCTATGCGCTGTTCTGCCGACAATGATTGAAATACCGAATCTGCCCAGTGGGTTTCATCGGTTTCAGCAAGCTGTGTTTGTGCCGTGGTGGTTCCCCCGATTGCAAAAAATACAAGTAGTAGTAAGACAGTTTGTTTTATGTTCCAGATCATTTCTGTATGCTGTTAAAGAATTGAATTTGTGACGGTTTAAACTTTTATGAATATTTTCTTTTGGTAGAGGATTCGGGCAACCAGCCAGAAAAAGGCAACATGCGTAAGAGCGAATAGTAGCGAGCCGTTTAGTGGCCCGGCCAGTGGTTCAAATACCGAGTAATAAAGCCAGCTGTATCCATTTGTTAATTGCCCCTCGCTGTTCGTGAATTTTATTATACGTGTAAGGGTATTGGCCCATAACCCGGAAAGGGCAAAAATGAATAACGGATTCATGCCGAATACTACAAAAAAGGATGTCCATCTTTTGTAGGACTTAATGTCGATAATCCAAATAAGTGCTGCCAGCACAATCGAAGCCCAGCCCGCTGTATACAACACATAAGAGCTTGTCCATAAAGGTTTATTGATTGGAAAAATCAACCCCCAGGCCAATCCGGCAGCAATACCTGCCAGGCCGGCAAGAAAAAGCTGCTTTGTAATTTTTGTTTCTTCTGATTTATGAATCAGGGCGCCGGCCATATAACCCAACAACGCAGTAACAATTGCCGGAATGGTGCTTAGCAGGCCTTCGGGATCGAACGGAATGCCAAAACCATGATACATGTGGTTTTCGCCAAGAATTGCCCGGTCGAAAGGAATTGTAGCATTTCCTTCCAAACTAAAAGGAGCCTCGTTGCCAAAATAAAAGAGGATGCCCCAATACAATAATAGTATGGCTCCGGAGATATACGGTAACCACGATTTTTTTGCAGAGAGTACGATTAACGATGTTATTCCGTAAACAATAGCTATTCGCTGAAGGACACCAAGAATGCGGAGTTTTGATAAATCTCTGGCCCATTGCGGAAATGAATTAAGAAACAAGCCGATGGCAAAGATTAAAATCGTTCGTTTTGCCAGCCGTTTAAACGACTCATTATTTAATGTATTTCCATACTTTGAGAATGAAAAGTACATGGAAACTCCAACAATAAACAGGAAAAAAGGAAAAACCAGGTCGGTAGGTGTGCATCCGTTCCATTCGGAATGTTTTAACGGTGCATA
Source organism: uncultured Draconibacterium sp. (assembly GCF_963677575.1). Classification (NCBI taxonomy): domain Bacteria; kingdom Pseudomonadati; phylum Bacteroidota; class Bacteroidia; order Marinilabiliales; family Prolixibacteraceae; genus Draconibacterium; species uncultured Draconibacterium sp. The sequence goes on along the minus strand of NZ_OY782038.1, from coordinate 972,225 downwards.
AATAAATGACCAACTTCCGGGATTATTAACCGTAATCATGGCGACTATGGTTAAGCCACGCAGAACATCAAGAGCCAGATACCGTTTTGCTGTTTTCATTAATCGTTTTTTAGGAACCAGGTTTGTTGACTTTCTTCTGTTTTTTCAAAAGAAGGTCTTCAAATATAAGGTATTTTTGTAATATGTATTACAAAAAAAATATAAAATTACAAGATTGTAATTTTTTACAAAAATCTGTAATTGGATTTTAATGGTATCAATATGTTATGGAAATGCTTTTGTATTGGGCTAAAAGGCGGTTTTGTAATGTTTGTAGAATGATCGTTTTTTGATTTTTTATCCGATTTATGCTATTTGTGATAATGTGTAAAATAATATGTATTACAAATTAAATGTGTCACTTCTACATATTGTCTGCCAGCTTTGTTTTTCAGCGTGTTTAACCTGAGGTTCGGTTAGATTTTTCGGTATTAGATAGAAAATGCAAAGATAAGTTCAATTCTGAATTAAATCAGTGAGACTATGATTTTGTTTTCAAAATCATTTAGCCGAACTGATCCCGGGCGATAGACGAGGGATCTCATGGGTTTTATTCCCCGCACCTTGGTGCGGATAAAATAATGATTTTCCGATGTGATACCTCGTCAGCTTGCTGCGAGGAGCTTCATTTGAAACCGGGAGTGGCATTAAATATATTGTAAGCACATGATATTTGACAATATTTTATAATTTGCTGTTCTTAAATCTAATCAAATGAACAAACCAAAACTAAAAACAACTTTCCTCCTTATTGTTTCTGTATTCCTGTTAAACGCTTGTGGCACTTCCGATAGCATCTCAAAAGCTGAGTTTGTTGCGATGGTTTCAGATTATTTTGAGTGGCCGCATCCCGATGATTATAACGATATCTGGAAAATGCCGATTGATGGTTTTAATGATGTTTCATCCGCTGATCTTTATGGCAAACAGATTGAAGTTGCTCTCGAACAGGGAATTATAACAAAAGATGCTTCGGGCAATTTTAACCCGGATGCAGCAATGACCCGTGGTGAAGCAGCAAAAATACTTCAGGTAGCTTTTATGCTGGATGATTTAGTTGCTGAAGGTTTTATGGAAGAAGGAAAAACAAACGCATCGCTATCGAAAGAAGAGGCAGCAGCGGTTTTTGAAAAGATAATAACATCGGTAGTTGCTCCCGTTCAGGCGGTTCCGGTAACTACTGCAGTGGCTCCGCGTCGTTATATAAAATTGTGGTGCCCAACAGAAGGCGCTGCCATATACTTCACAAGAGACGGTTCTGAGCCAACCATGGAAAGCGAAGTTTATAACCTGGAACAAATGGGACACATTGCTGAAATGATAGGTTTTCGTGATGGTTCAGGTTCGTCAACAGGTCTCAGGGAAGTTGTGTACAAAGCTTTTGCCGTAAAAGACGGTTTGGAAAAAAGCGCTACTCACATCCTAAAATGGAATCTATATCGACCATTGGATGATGAGTTTCAAAGTGATTTAATTGTTGAAGGCGATGAAAAAACGCCAAAAGTTTATCGTGTATATAACGATTCGGAATCGGTGCGAGCCATGTGTTGGTATATTGAAGGGCCGGAAAAAGGAATTGTGTTCGATGCTTTGCAAACCACCGTCGATAAGCATAATTTGAAAGATTACATTGATAAGATAGCGACTAAACCTTATATTTTGGTGGTTGGTCACGAACATGGCGATCACGATGCACAAATGCCTGCCTTTTTGAATGCCGGCATTGAAACTTATCTGAATAAACGAGGTTGGGCTTCGGTTGGCAGAGTGGGGGGCTTTGGTGCAGTTGTAACTGATCCGGAAAAGCAAAAGCTGGTTAAGGACGTGGAAGAAGGAGATTCGTTTGATCTTGGTGGCGGCTGCGTTTTTGATGTTTATGCTATGCCGGGGCACGCCAACGGAAATATTGTTTTAAACGACAAGCAAAGTGGAATGGTTTTCGGTTCGGATATTTACAGTTGTACACGAGCCGGATCGGCCGATAATGTTGGTGTGTCAGGATTAAAAGTTGACCGACTTCTGTCGTTCACCCAACAGACTTACAGCAATTATACAAAAGATGGAAGGGATGTTAAAATGCTTTTTACTGGTCACGACGAACAAATGTTGAGCAATAATAACCTGCTTTTATTTGAACAGGCATTGCAGCAAGTTATTGATAAAGGAGAAGCCGGATGTTCACCATCATTAAGAGGTCGTGGAAGCCGGGTAACAACAATTGGCGATATGTGGAAAGACGGAACAGACTGGATCTCTTTGTCGATTGGAGGAATGCTGGGTGATGATTATGAATACCTGACCAGCAACTCAACAGCTAATTACAATGCCGGTGGATTCATAAAATATTCAGTTTTGTCGAACATTGAGATTGACGGTGGCGATTTGGTTGGAACAACTGTTGAGTGGGCCGACCCAAGATCATTTGAATGGGCCGGTAAAAAGTTGACTGTCCCCAATTCGTTGACCGATAAGTTTGATCCGTGGACGTATAATTATACCATAAAAGTACCTGCCGAGAACAACAAAATTTCGATTACTCCGGTAACCATGTCAACACAGGTTAAGGAGATTTTATTGGATGGAAAGTTGGTTGAATACCGTTCGGAAAATGAAGTTGAAGTTTCCAATGGTCAGGTAATCGATATTATAGTAACAGCTCCGGATGGAGAGACAAAAAGTACTTATTTGTTTACTATTGAAAGTGTTTAACTGCAGTTGATGTATGAATAAGTGGTAGCAATTCAGTATTCGAACAATTTGTAGATAATTATATTAGTATCAGTACCCCCTTTAATCCCCCAAAGAGGGTAAATTCTTCCCCTTTGGGGAGTTGTGATCAACAAGCTCGTTAATCTACCATCAACTCAAAAGTAGCTTCTACGTTTTTCGAGCCGGTTAAAGCACTGATGTCTCCATCAATTTGACCCAAATTGATCAGTCCGCTGGCAAAGTCAAAATCCTTGTAGAAAATAGCAATGTCGCCCCACGGAGCGTAATAAGTTATATCACCAACCGATGGTTTGTAGCCGGATGGAGCATTTGCGGTAGATAACTTCTGGTCAGGATAAAATATTTTTTCTGTATTAGCATAATCTTCCAGTGTTACAGTGAGTGGAAACAACGAAACAAGATCTTTTGCTGTTTCGTTGTTTTCCATTGTGGCTGTCAGTTCTTTACCGCCAACAGTAATTTTAATCTTCATTGTAGTTGTATTTTGATTTTTTATTTTGTTTTTACCACTTGCCAAAATGTTGCCAGCAAAAACAACCACCAAAAATAACAGCAGCAATTTTTCATTCCAATTATTCAGCTAATACACTTTGGTAATCTTCGTCGGATACCGGATCGCCCCAGGTAACATTCTGACCGTCTTTGTAATTGGTCAATGCAACATGCACAAACTCGCTGTTTGCAGCAGCTCCGTGCCAGTGATTTACATTTGGAGGAATGTTAACCACATCGCCTTTTTTAATTTTCTGTACCGGTTCTCCTTCTGCTTTGTAAAAACCTTCTCCGGCCAATATGAGCAATACTTGCCCTTTTGGATGCGAGTGCCAGTTGGTGCGCGATTCAGGATCGAAAATTACATTCGCGATTGAATATTCATTGTTTTTGTCGTTTTGTAACATCATGCGAACGCCAACCTTGCCGGTAAAGAATTTTGAAACAAATTCTTCAGGAGCAGGATTTTGAGTAAATATGGGATCGATAGCTTTTGCAGCTTCTTCAACAGTTACCGTTTCCTGCGTGTTTTTTGTTGGCTGATTGCACGAATAAGCCATGAATAAAATACTAAATACTAAAAAGGTGTTCGAAATAATTCGTTTCATATATAATTGTTTAAATGTTTATTAATTGGTGTTTCTCATTTTAAGTACGTTGGCTAGGATTACCCGTCCGTTCTCGGCTTCTTTTTTTCCGACTGTTTTTTCAATAATAGTAAACATGTCGTTCAGTTGCCCTTCAGTTAATCCAACGTTCATTCCAAAATGAATGTGAGCGCCTAACTGAGATCCGGTGCCGGTCATCGACGCTAAAGCAGCGTTGGTTACCAGTTCTCTTTGCTGATAGTTCAATACATCGCTTTCAAAAATATCGGCAAATAAATGCTCCTTTAAAAAGGCATCGATACGTGGCGAAAATTCACCAAATCCGGGAGCCGGTTTTTGTTGTGGCATATTTGTCAGTTCCTCCAATACTTTACGTCCTTTTTCGTAGCGATCTCCGTCTTGGCTGTGCATTTTTATTTCCTTGCCTTGTTCATCGGTAATTCCTTTGGCTTTCCGCTCGTCTAAAACTTTTCTGAAAGCGTTGATGCCATTCAAACTTCGCGGGAAACCGCAGTAGGCATACAGTTGCACAATGGCTTCGTTAATTTCGTTAATGGTTAACCCGGCATCCAGACCGTCGTTTAACGCCTTGTTTAACTCCGGAATTTTACCTTGTGCCGTGTAGCTCGAAATGGCCACCATACTTTTCTCTTGTTTGCTTAATGATTCAGCCTGGGTAACAGAACTGTTGGCGTTTAATGAAATGAGCAGGCTGAAAATAAATACAGCCGGAGTAATAAGTTGTTTTACAGATGTTTTCATGCTATTCGATAATTATGATTGTTTATTTTAAATTTTTTAAAGCCGCCGGAATTTTACGAAAAAATATTGGCGGACTTTTGCCTTAAAATAACAAGAATCAAATACTTCTTGTTTACCTTGACCTTTATTATCAGATACTTAAAATATAGCAGGAGTGTCGAACCCTAAATTTTACTTTACAAATGTGGAAAGAAAAGGTGGTGAAAAACTACCCAAAATACAGAGCCACTTACCAAGATTACGGAATCGAATTCTGAAATCAGATGATTAAAAAAGGAGATTTAACTATAAAAAGAGCTGTTTTACCTGCTAGTAGCCTTTTAATTCACTAATATAAATTTTAAAGCTATTCCCGGTTTTCTCTATCGTTAGTTGTGAGTTTTCGGCGTCGTAGAAGTAGTTATCTGCTCCTGTAATTGATTTTGGTTCATGAAAACAAATGAGCTGCAGTTTAAATTTATTCTCCTCTTTTGAGGTAATTTCGATAAGACCGTTTTTAGTATTTACACTCACATTTATATCCAAATATTCTACTCCTTGTCCAATTGGCTGGTGAAAAATATATTTTGATTCTCCTTTCGGAAAAATCATAAATTCAACCGTTTTGTTTTCATTATTATCAACGGGAATAATTGCTCCTTCTTTTATAAATATGGGGTATTTTTTAATCGGGTAATGTTTTGTGATTATGGTATTTGAGGCGAATGTTTCTTTAACATCCCAATAGTTTATCCACCTGTTTCTATTTGGGAAAACAATCGTTACACTATCGTTTTCCGATGTAATGGGTTTTACGAGAATGGCGTCGCCTAATTGATGTGTTTTATTCTCGTATGAAGCGTTTTTGAGAATTGATTGCCCCTTTATATGCCCGTCGACAGAAGTACTAAAAAGGTATGGAGCAAACTTTTTGTGGAGCAGAACATAGTCTTTGTAAATGTTTATTGTTTGTTGGTCGTAATTCCACGGCAAATGATAGCCGAGCGCACCATTGTTTCCTCCGTTTACCATTGTGGGAACCATGCTTGCCAGTTGAGTATATCGAATAAATGATTTTTTATCCGAAGGATTACCCCAGTAGCCACTTATTTCGCACGCCGGAGCTCCATAACCACTTAAGGCTGTTTTGTAAATGGCCATTAACTGATTATTCAATCCCTTAAAATCACCATCAAAATCGCCCGACCATTGAGCATGCGAATACTCTGGATGGGCCATATCAAATTCACCATCAATATTGTAAGCTCTAATATAAATATGACCATAAGTGTAGCATAAAAAGTCAGGATTCTGTGATCTTGCGTATTCAAATGCATCCTGATAATGAAATCGTCTGAACGCTTTATTTGATAACCCGCCAATTGATGTCGATACGTAATCGCCCAACCACTCTGCACTGATATCCACTTTCCAGCCGTCAATGTCTAGTTTTAATACCTTATCAACTTGATTATGCCACCAGTTTTTTGCTACTGGATTTGTGAGATCGATATGAGCGCCTTTGCCTTTGTGCCATTGAGCTAACTGGCCATTATTTACGGTGAAGTTATTTCTTAGAGCCGGTTCGAATAAGGGCGATTGGTTTATCGGCACCTCCCGCGATTCCTTATTTACAAATCCTGTATACCATAGAAGGAGTTTAATATTTTTGTTGTGCAGTTCATCAATTAAGTCTTCAAAATCGGGATAACGGGTAGAATCCGGTTCAAAGTTGTTGTATGCCGATGGCCACGGACTGTCGAGGATTACAGCATTTACAGGAATGTTATATTTTGAATAACCATCGATAAGGTAGCGAACGGTATTCGAGGTGTGAATTTGATCTTCCCACACCCAATGACCAAAAGCCCAATACGGCGTAATTGCCGGTTTTGGTTGCTCCTGAGCATTAATTTCTAAGGTAAAAGTCAATAAAAGCAAGAAGGTCAGAGTCGTTTTCATTTGATTTAATTTAGTTGTATAAAATCAGAGACATTTTGGTGGAAAAGGGGGAGTTAGAATCATGTTTACTTCGAAAGAAAAAGAGGTTCTTCCTGTTTTAACCACATTTTAAGTTATACCGATGACGAAAAATTGTGAGCTATTGTTTCGTTTACTTGCAATGATTTAATTTCTCAGTATCGGCATTATACCAATTATGAAAATAATTGCAAAATAGCCTAATCATTTTCATAATTGGTATTACTATTAAAACTCAATATAAACAGGTTGGGCAACAACAAAGAACAACCTCTTTTATAAGTCAGGTGATTTGCAATTAAACAAATCGCTAAAATGTATTACTCGGCTCTAAAATCGAACCACAGTTTTATCGGGTAACTGTCGTCGCCCCTGCGTTCGAAGAACATTCCTTTTTTAGCGGTTGGACCCAATCTGTCGATTTGGAAGAACTTGGTGCCAATAGCCGGAATCTCATACAAGAACGAAATATCGCCCTCGGGAAATGCAGGGAAAGTACCGCCTGCCACTTGTTGTGGTTTGCCCGGCTTAAACAGCTGGAAATACAAGTTTGGCGTTTCCGAGATAATGGTAATCGGGCTTTCTGTAGTTTCCAGGGTTGCCCAGAACAGGTTTCCATGGTAGCCTTTAAACTCGGGATAAACCATATTTTCGAAACTTTCGCCGGTAATGGTGTTGTTGTACTCTTTCTCCCAAACACCAATTTCGCTGCCTTTTAAACGATTTTTCCAAACACGGTAAGGCCCGCGTCCCATCCATTTAACACCGGTACATTTGGTTTCCGGGTAGTTAAATGAGATACCCACAAAATCAACATCAAAAACTCCGTCACGAAGCGGGTTGGCAACAAGTTTTAGCAAGCCACTTTTTTCAAGTGTCCAGGTTATTTTGCGCGGATAGGTTTTGGTGGTAATCTCAAATTGGAAATTACCATCATCATTCATTTTCCATTCTGTTCCGGTAACTTCGTGTTTAACGCCTGCAGCAACCGGTCCGCCGGTAAACGATACATTTCCCTTACCGTTTTTCACTGATAATAATGTTCCGTCGGCTTTGCTGAATTCAATGGCCACATCGGCTACCGAAGCAGTTACTGCTTTTTCAGTTTCCTGTATCGAGATATCTGAACTTCCGGTGTTGAGTTCGACTAACAGTTCTTTTGCTTTGTCTTTTGGCTGAATAACCGGCCAGCTCCAGGTGTAAAGTTTGGCCCCGTGCGGATCGATAGCTGTAAATATAAACAAGTCGGCTTGTTGAAGCGAGTTGTTCAAATCAATTTCTACCTGCGCCGTTTCGCCGGGTTTGGCATCGGGGCTTTTTATTGTACCCGAACCAACCCGTTTTTCTTCGTTCGCCCCGAAACCGGTTTTAACAGCCTCCCATTTAAACGAACACTGGTTAAGGTTGGTGTAAATAAATTTATTGGTCAGGAATAACCTTCCGTTCCAGTTTTTTGTAATTGCCACCGGCTCAACCTGCACCGGCGACCAAATTTCCTTAATGGTATAAAAGCTGCCTTCTTTTTCGCGGTGTGGCCCCAGGATTCCATCGGGAGCATGGTTGCCGTCGCCGTCCAAAACAGTTCCCGGCTTATCGGTGCGCAACACAGCTTCGTCAACCAAAGCCCATAAAAAGCCTCCGGCATGAAGAGGTGAGGTTTGATAATTTCTCCAATAGTCTTCGAGCCCGGCACCGTGGCCACCGTCGTATAATCCATGCAGGAATTCGGTTGGCATAAATACGTCGTTACCAAAAATGTAACGGCCAATGGCATATTCAAATTCGGGGTAATGATGCGTATCAACACCATTGCGCAACAGCCACGGGTAAATTACAGGTCGTTCTTGAATATCGTATTCCTGAAATGCCTTTTCGTTCCTGAAATCCCATCCACCTTCGTTTCCATGGTCCCAAATAACGACACTCGGGTGATTCTCGTCTTTTAAAATCGTTTCTTTAATCAATTTCGGGCCAACAATGGTATCGTAGCCTTGTTGCCAGCCGGTAACTTCGTCGAGCACAAAAAGTCCCATCGAATCGCAAAGCTCCAGAAAACGTTTGTCGGGCGGATAATGTGAACAACGAACAGCATTCATGTTCATTTCTTTCATCAACTCAATGTCCATGATGTGTTGTTTTTCACTCAGTGCCCTGCCGGTTGTAGGCCAGAACGAATGCCGGTTAGCACCTTTAAAAACAACTTTTTCTCCGTTAATATAAAATCCGTCATGTTTACGCAGCTCAACGGTTCTGAAACCAATTCGTTCTGTTATCTCGTGCAAAACAGCATCGTCTGTTCTGAGCGAAATTTTCATGTTGTATAAAGTCGGCCATTCGGGACTCCAGGCTTTTACATTTTCGAATTTTCCCGATAGCCAGACTTTTTTAGTTCCTTTTTCAATTTTTGTCTGAATAGGTGTTCCAATTTCATTTCCCTGCAGATCGAATAATTCTGCTGTGACTATATAGTCTGTTTTCGATTTATCCAGGTTGACGAGCACTTTACACGAACCGTCAGCCTTGGGGTCGATTGCCACTCTGTTCATATGTATTTCAGGCAAGATTTCCAGAAAAACCGGACGGTAAATACCTCCGTATAGCCAAAAATCGGCTTGTCGTTCAGCCCGGTTTACCGATTCGTTTGCCGAGTGTTTGGCAACGTCAACCTCAAGCACATTGTTTTGTCCGTATTTCAGCAAACTGGTAATGTCGTATTTAAAACGGTAAAAAGCACCCTGGTGTAAAGCTCCGGCCGATTGTCCGTTAACCCTTACTTTTGTGTCGGTCATTGAACCATCAAAAACAATGTTGATGGTTTTTCCTTTCCAACTAGTCGGCACTTCAAATTCGTGTTTGTAAAGCCCGTGTTCTTTGCCCAGTATTAATCCCTTGCCGCCTTTGTCTCCTTTTCCCTGTTTATTTGCTGCCGATTCTTTTAACTCCTGATCCATCGGAACAGGAATCATTATTTCTTTTTTGCTCCAGTCATGCCCGTAGTTGTAGGTTCCAAAACCCTGTAGTTCCCAGTTTGATGGCACAGGTATTTTTGTCCACTCCTCGCTGTTTCTGCCGTCGGTGCAGAAAAAGTCCCATTCAACAGTGTTTTCTGCATCTGTTCCTGAGAGGTAAACGATTTGGGTAGTTTGGGCAAATCCCTGAAGAAGTGTAAATAAAGGGATTGAAATGAGTAAGAGTAATTGTTTCATGTGGATGTTTTAATGTTTTGATATTGTGCAGTATTTATTCAAATTTATAGTATGAAATTTACTTTCCGAAATAGAGAACCATCAATGCATTTAGTCTCGACCTTGAACACGATCTGTCAATTTTATTGATGAATGCCGGAGTGTGAAAATTAACGGCATCGAAAAATTGATCAAAGAACTTTAGGGGGCACAAAATTACAAATATCTGCTTGTTTAAAAAAGAAAAGCTCTCCTGCAGAAAGCCTCTGATGATGGCTAAAAATGCAGGAAAGCTTTTGTTAGTAATCTACTAGTAGTCCGGATTCTGAATCAACAGTTCGTTTCTGTTTAATTCATCCAGTAATATTGGAAGGAAATATGATTTGTCTTTCCATCCGCGTTGTTGCACTTCAATAAGTTCAAAAGTACGTGAATCTGTTCCATAAGGATACTCGATTCTTAAGCCCTGAACGTTTTCGATTACATCAGGCGCGATCATCCAACGACGAATGTCGAAGTAACGATGTTGCTCGTAAGCTAACTCAACTTTACGTTCGTTACGATAACGATCTCTTAACACGTCACCTGTTTCTTCTGCCGGAATATTTGGCATTCCTGCACGGTTACGAATCATATTTAAGTATGTTTTTGCTTCATCATAGTCTTCCAACTCGATACAAGCTTCAACGTAATTCAACAGCACTTCGGCATAGCGTATCTGGCGCCAGGGATATTTTTGCTTTTCATACTGATGATTAAGGGAAGGATCGATAAACTTACGTAAATAATACCCTGTGTAAGTTCCGTTCCAGTCCTGAATCGGGCTTTGACGAGTATCCAACCCGGCCGTAAAAGTCCCGTCTTCATTTTCAAAATAACCTGTTTGAACAATACCTTCAGGATCGGCAGCAATAACATCATCGGGACGTTGTCTCCATTTGGCTCCATCATATAAAATGCTGGCATAGAAACGAGGGTCGCGATTTTCGTAAGGTGCAGCTTTTTCTTCAGGATTATTCCAATCGAACTTGCTGCCATCTATCATTTCGTAAGAGTCTACAAGTTGTTGTGTAGGAGTGTGGTTTCCCCAACAGTTATATCCGTTAGGGCCGTAAAACAAACCAGGATCGGGCGATTGCCAATCATCTCTGTTCACATTATCGTAAAAAGACAGGAGAATATCTTCTTCGTTCCCGTTGTTTAAGAACAAATTGATATAGTTTTCTGTAGCTTGTTCAGGAGATCCGGGATTTGTTCCTCCATATAAGCTGTAAACTCCCAAATCCATAACAGCTTTAGCAGCTTCTTTAGCAGCTCTCCAACGAGCAGTTCTGTCTCCACCAACATAGCTAACTAACTCAGGGGTGGCATAGCTTGAAGTCCAGGAAGCGTTAGAGTTAAAAAGATCGCTGGCAGCATACAAAAGAACTCTTGATTTTAGTGCAAGTGCGGCACCTTTTGTTGCGCGTGCTTTATCACCTGATACCGGTAATATATTTGCTGCAGCATCACATTCGGAAACAATAAAATTAACAGTTTCTTCCAGGCTGTTTCTTGCTACTGAGAAATCATCAGTTAAGGAATATGAGTTTTTAATAATAGGAACTCCGCCCCAGAAACTCATTAGCCAATAATAGAAATTTGCCCTTAAATAATGTACTTCTCCAATAAGATGGTCTATATCTTCACCCTCTACGGATGCGCCTTCTTCTACCTTTTCTAAAAAAAGATTACATGCCCGTATATTCTCGTACAGGTAGTTCCAGCTTATATTGTGATAACTGGTTATCCAATGGGTTGGAGCTAATACACTCAGGTAGCTGTTGTTTATCTCGCTGTTCAATATCGGGTTAACCTCAGCACGCTTTGTCATGGATATGTCGCTAAGAGAAGCTAACATTTCCAGTTGAAAGCCATACATTTCGCCCATGTAGATATTATTAACAAAAGAAGAAACTAAAGCAGGATCGGTCCATACAGCAGCATCTGAATAGCGGTCTAGTGGTTCCACTTCAAGAAAATCTTCATTACATGCTGTAAGCAGAATGGCTGTAAACAGTATAAATATTTTTATTTTATTCATGGTATTTCAGTTTAAAAAGTTACACTTAAACCAACATTAAGAACTTTATTTAACGGATAGGCATATCCCGCTCCGGGAGTATCGTCAACTATTTCAGGGTCAAAATCATCCATATCAGGACTGTATGTGAAAAGGTTAAATGCACTTACATAAAAACGTACATTATCAATTAAATAACGATTCGTTAAAGATGCTGGAAGTGTATACCCCAGTTCTATACTTTTTAGCCTTATATAGTTTGATTTATGTATCCAATACGTGTTTCGCTGGTTAAGCCAGTAAACATCGTTTCTGTTATAAGTCCGTGGGTCTGTTGTGCTCGGGTTGTCTTCTGTCCAGCGTTTGTCGTAGAAGCTGGCTAAATAGTTTCCAAATTCACCCGATTCTGTGGTTTCATAAAAAATTCCTCCGGCGGCTCCCTGGAAAAGAGCAGAAAGATCGAAGTTTTTATAAGTCATGTCAATATTCAGCCCTCCGGTAAATGTTGGAGTCCTGCTCTTATCATGTCGAACACGATCGTTTGCATCAATTTTGCCGTCTTTCGTATAATCTTCGAAAATAACGTCACCCGGACGGGCACCATCCCAATGTGGGTAGGCATCAATTTCTGCCTGATTTTGGAATATTCCAATTGCGTTATAATATAAATCTGAGCCAATTGGCCTTCCTGTTGATTGTTGATATTCAGGATTTCCAGGTGTTTCACTCCAGAAAAGAATTTTATTTTTAGAATATACTCCGTTAAAGCCTACTCCAAGTGTAAAATCGTTGAAGCGTTTTTGATAATTAATGCTGAAATCAACCCCTCTGTTTCTTACTTTTCCAATGTTTTCCCGGGGAAGCTTATTTACCATTCCGGTTGTGTAAGGAACAGGAGCTGCGTTTTCCCATAAAACATCTTTACGTTCATTATGGAAATAATCGGCAGTAACAGCAATCGTACCGTCCATTAACTGTAAATCAAATCCAATGTTTTTCTGGGTAGCAGTTTCCCATGTTACACCATCGTTAGGAATAACTCCTTCACGAAGTGCCAGTTCCTGAGAATCGCCTCCGTTAGAGATATACAGGAAGTTCTTGGCATTATCATCATTATCATCGAAATATTTTCGATACTTATAAGATGCAAAATATTGATAAGGATCGATAAGGTCGTTACCGGTTTGTCCCCATGATGCCCTGATTTTTAAGAAATTGAAAAAGGAAATATTGTCTTTCCAGAAATTTTCTTCAGAAATAACATAACCCAGCGAAACACCAGGGAAAAATCCAAAACGACTTGATTCTTCAAAGATATACGAACCCTGATACCTCCATACAAATTCGGCCAGGTACTTATCTTCAAAATTATAATTTACTCTTCCAAAATAATTTAAACGGGCTTGTTTCCATTCTGTTCCTGAGTTATTTATTTCATTCTGGCCTCCGGCAAACAGCTGATCGATTGCAGGAGTAAGAAAGTATCTTCTGTATGCTTCAAACAAGTCGCCTTTATTTTTTATTCTTTCTACTCCGGCTAATAAGTTTATCGTATGCTTATCATCAAAAGTATGGCTGTAGTTTAAAATACCACTTACCAAAATTCCCTGCGAGTTGTTCATCGCTTCATTTAATCTTGGATCGTCGTATCCTTTTTTACCCTTAACCAGCAGTGGTTCGTTGTTTTCGTCCATCGATTGTCCATCCCAGCTGTAAAGGTACCATGGAGTATACCAAGCCTTATCAAAACGGAATGTTTTGTCAAGCGAAGCATTTCCTTTGAATGTTAATCCTTCTACTCCGGGGATTTTGAAGTTAAGGCCAAAGTCTGAATTAAAGATATATCTTTTATCATGACTATAACCTGTTGCATCTGTAGTAATAACTACAGGGTTATCTCCATATTCAATATCTGGTCCGGGAAGGCCATTGGGCCAGTATGCCGGCGAATTTGGTTTTGACCGCATAAGCATCCTGAAAATATTTTCGCCTGAGCGGGTAGGGAAATTACGATCTTCAAAACGACCGGTGGTATTGATATACAGATCTAAATACTGATTAATTTTAATATCAAAATTGGATTTTAAATCGTACTGATTATATTTTGTTGCACTGTTTTCGTAAAATCCATCCTGAGATTTTCCGGATACACTAACAAAATATTTAACATTTTCAGTTCCTCCGTCAATGGAAACGTTACCATAAATCTGGTTGGACCAATCTTTCAATGTTTCGGCATACCAGTCAGTATTTGGGTATCTCCAGGGGTCTGAACCATCGCGGTACTTTTGAATTTCTTCGGCAGTATATCGGTTTGGTCTTCCGGCGTAATAATCAATTTCATTCAATAAAGTTGCGTATTGTGCCGCATCAGCCATTTCAGGAACAACTGTTGGTTTGGCAAAACCCTGATTATATGATGCTTTAACGGTAGGTTTTCCTATCGTACCACGTTTGGTGGTAATAAGGATTACACCGTTTGCAGCCTGAGCACCGTAAATTGCAGCCGAAGCATCTTTCATTACCGAAATGCTTTCGATAGTACTAGGATCGATACGTTCGAGTGAACGTCCGGGTACACCATCAACCACTACAAGAGGATCAGATTTTCCAAAAGTATTTACCCCGCGGATTCGTAATTTAACACCATCATTTCCGGGCTCACCTCCATCTGAGATAGCAACAACACCCGGCAAACGTCCGGCAATACTTTGGCTAACGTTTGTTACCGGGGTTTGGATCAGCTTTTCTCCTTCAACATTGGTAACAGCCCCGGAAAGTGTAGCTTTTTTCTGTACACCATAACCAACGGCCACAATTTCTTCCAAACCAATTGATTCAGGAAGCATGGTAATATTGATTGTAGTTTGTGATCCTACTTCAATTTCCTGAGCTTTCATGCCCACGAAAGAGAATGCCAGAACGGCACCGGCAGGTACGTCTTCAATCGAGTAATTACCATCAAAATCGGTAACAGTACCTTGTGTAGTTCCTTTAACTACAACGGCAACCCCGGGCAATGGCAAGCCATCTTCATCTTTTACGCTACCCGAAACGTTGTTTTGTTGCTGCACCATAATTCCGTCGGCAGCAACTTCCGGAGTTGTCAACAGAATAAAGCGGTCTTTAACACGGTAATCTACATCGGTTCCTTCGAAAAGTTCGTTAAGAACCGCGTCTATTTTTTCATCATTGAAATTCACAGATACTTCTCTGTTTACATCAATAATTTTTTCGCTGTACATGAAATAGAATTCGCTTTGGGCCTCGATATTTTGCAAGACCTCTTTTACGGTTGAATTCTTCATGTTAAGGTTGAGTACCTTTGATTGTGAATAAGATTTAGTTGCAAAAACGCTTGCAACAGAAATCAGCATCAAGAAGATTGTTAGTTTCATTAGCCTAATAAATTTACGCAACCTGAGGTCATACCAACCCCAGACGCAATCGTCATTTTTTTTCATACTTTTGTCTTGTTTTAATTAGAAATAGCCCTGTACCAGAAATCTACAGGGTGGTTTATTTTTTACAGGGATGTGTTGGCGCATATCCCTGTACTTTTTTCAATACAGTAAGTAGTTGTTGTTTTGTTCAATTCATAAGCTTTAATTTTTAAGTTCGATACTATTGTTTTATTGTCGTTTTTCTATTAAAATTTTCTGTTTAGAATATGTGCCGTCTGGTAATTTAGTTCTTGTTGATACCGAGTATTTTACAGGTGTTGTTTCCGTCATCAGGTCGAGGATGAAGAATAAAGGCTCGTCAACAAAGGTTACCGTGTAGGTTAAGTCCTTAATTTCTTCTGCAACCTGAATCTCAACATTATACATACGGCTGAGCTTTTTGGCTACAATTGCAATTGGTTCGTTGTCGAATACCAGTTTACCGTCTTTCCAGGCAATATACTTGTCGATGTTTCCAACTGTTGAGCCTATTTCGCCTGATTGCTTATCGTATTTTACATGCTGCCCGGGTATCATTGTTCCCAAAGCTATAACTTGGCCAATCTGGTTGTTTTCTTCCAGCGCAACCTTACCTTCAACAAGTGTTGTGGATATGTTTTTATCGCCGGGGTAGGCATTAACGTTAAACTCAGTACCAAGTACCTTAATATCCAGGTTGCCGGCATTAACAATAAAAGGTTTGTTTTCGTTGTGTGCAACATCAAAGTATGCTTCGCCAACCAATTCTATTTCGCGGGTATTTCCAATAAACTCACGCGGGTATTTCAGGCTACTTCCATAATTCAGGCTCACTTCAGTTCCATCGGTTAGCTGAACCACAGTTCGCGATCCGATTGGGGCAATCACTTCAAGCGTGTCAACAGTAACCTGTGCCGTTAAATTGGGTTGCATGATATGATCAGACGAAAAATAAATAAGTGCACCCAAAAGTGGCAGGAACAATATTGCCGCTGCCCGCGAGAACCATTTTGAAACAGCGGCCATTGAAATGGATTTTCCTTTTGCTGCTTTACGTTCTTTCAGATTTATTCCGTGATGGATTTTATCGAGTAAATGTGAATATTTTTTGTCGTCGGCACTTTTGTCCGATGGTGTAAATGTATTCCAATCCTCTTGTCCCGGCTTGTTATCAACCAGCGCCTCGTTATTTACCCATGCGGTAAATTCGCCGAACTCCTGAGGAGTGCAGGAATTGTTTAAATATTTATGTAGAAGTTCTCTTTTCATTTTTTTAATATAAGACCTCCCGCCGAACGGGAGGATCTTTGTGTAATCCAACTAGACTAACCTATCTGATCAATCGGTAATAATATTACGCATCTAAACAGATAGGGGACTAGAAAAAAATTAATTTTTTTGTATTAAAAGAATAGGTGGAAGAATAATGCACTGGTAATCAGTGTGGTGTTCATGTTTGATTTTAAGAATTTTAATGATGTAACCAGGTGGTTTTTTACTGTGTTTTCCGAAATTTTTAATCGTTGAGCAATTTCTTTATGTGTCAATCCTTCTTCGCGGCTAAGAATAAATATTTCTTTCTGGCGCGGTGTAAGTTGTTCAAGCAGCCTTTGTACCTTTTCGTTTAATTCGTTGAATTGTAGTTCGTCAACAACCGTATTGGCGTTTTGTATTTGCTGGATGGATTTCAGGTACTCTTTTGATTTGCTTTCGCTTAATCGTTTACGCAATAAACTAATTGTTGCATTGTACGAGATGGTAAACAGAAACGACTCGAAAGAGGCATGATTTTTAATTTTTTCTCTCGACTCCCAAATCTTTATAAAGACTTCCTGCACAATTTCCTCAGCATCTTCTTCCTGCTTTAAATACCGAATTACAAACTGATGTAGTTTGTGGCAATACATGTTGTAAATGGTATCAAAGGCAGCAACATCTCCTTTTTTCAGAAGGCCGATCAATTCGCTATTTAGTTTGGTGTTTCCCAAATTTCAAGAATAGTTAGAATGGTAAAAGTATAAATTTTTTAATAGCTGAGAAGTTCATTGCAGTTCGATCGATGTTATCAACCAAAATCGATTGACAAGGAGACAATATAATTATGTCCGGTTTGGGTGTTTTTCTGATTAGTGGGCAAAATTCCTGTGTTCCGGGAAGGTTGTTTATTGTTAAATGCCGGGAAGATTCTTTTCCCAATACTGCAAACTGAAGTTTTTCATCAATTAAAGGAACATAATCCGCATTATTCATCACAAACAGTAAATTAGCTTAATGCGACGAAGTTTTGTACCCATTTTTGATACTCAAAAATGGACTCAACTAAGTCGGGATTAACCCGGAGAAACATGACTATTGCTAAAATCAAATGAATTATCCGGGATAACTTTTTCAGGGAAGGTCTTCTTTTCCTTTAACTGTTTCCCTGTAATATTATCCTGCAGCACTGACCGGTCGGCTCAATATTAACCAGGTTTCTTAACTGTTCTGTTGAATAATGCTGAGTAATCTTTCGATATACCAGGAGGTTGATACTTTTATATTTCAGTGCAAAACGAAATGTTTGTACAAGGCTTTAATTTCTTTCATTTATGAACGGTGAAATCATAACCGAAGATCAATGAATTACAACTTGGAAATAGAACTAGAAAACCCCAAGTTGAATATTGGATACTACTCTGTTTTGGATTTTTGTGTAGACTGGTGTCTAAATGATACTGCATTGGAGGTTAATTTTTAGAAAAGTCTTGTTCAGCCGATATAATCCCAAATTCTTAAATTTGATTTCAATCGGTATTACTATATATAAGGACGTGGATTAAGCCTTGTTTTTACGGGCATTCACTTCTTTTTGCTACAAAGTCTTCGTGAATTTTAAAGCTCTACTAAACCACTATGCACTGAAAGTACATAGGTTTAAGATTGAATGAAATTCAAAATGAACAAAGCATAGGATATGAGTAGAAAGTAATGAGTAGTGAGAGAAGAAAATAGACACGAATATGCTTCACAATACTCAAAGCTCTGTACTCAAATCAAAATCCAATAAAATAAAAGTTTATAGATACTAAAGTAGCTGCAATCAAATTGCAGGGTTTTAACCATTAACTAGAAAATAAAAAGAAATTCAACAGTGCAGGCACCATTCAAAAAAATGACATTATGTACGCAACCTTTACTAATTAGAATTCATCTATCTTTTCATACAACAGAATTCAACTAATAACGTAACCTTATGAAACAGTTTTTCTATTTGCTCCTAATTCTTTTTTTAGTTGGATGCGAGGATGAGTATGAAGATATTTATCGGTACTCGAAAATAATTACCCAATCGAAAGATTATCCGGTTTATCTGGATATGGGTGAAGTTGGAAAAATACAGGTAAAAGCTGAATCACCCCAGGAATCACCTTTTAAAATTGTTTCAAATGATAACTACTATTTCGTAGGTGAGATATTCAAAGGAGTTCACGTTTATGAAAAGAATGGGGAGAGTGTAAATTATCAGTGTTTTATTGAGTGCAAGTATATAAAAGACTTTGAAATTGCCGGGAACCTTCTTTATTGTAATAATCTTGTAGACTTGGTAATTCTTGATGTAAGCGAACCGCTTCAGGCAACTCTTTTACATCGGGAGGAGAATTATTTTAACCACTTCACAAGCTATAAAACTGGATGGAATATTCCTTTTGTAGAAGGTAAAGGACTAATCGTGGATACGGAAACACATGAATTATCAGGTGCTGTAACCGACAAGCAGCCCAATCTTAATTTCAATGAGCTGGATTCGCTTTATGACAATCTTACGACGAAAGACATTCCCGATTCCTGGTTCGGCAATCATCCTGAATATGATCAACCGTATATCGGAATGATAAAATTGGGGCTTGATGAAATACACAGTTACGGAAGTTACAATAGTTGGTCTATCTGTAGTTACAGCTCGGGAAATTTCAGTGTAAGGGAAGAAGATTTGTGGACCGAGCCATGGGGAAATTATGCTCCTCCTTACTACTATTCAAATGCTTATCCGGTACGAATGTTCTTTCAGGACAGTCTTATTTTCATTTTGGGTGTTGAAACTAATGGCACCAGAGGCTATTCGGATTGTATGGTTTATGATGAAAATTACCCCGTAAGTTATCATCTGTATTTTCCCACGTTTAGGCCAATAGATATTACTTATTTACCTAGTATACAGGTTTTTTTCGTTTTGTCGGGTCAATCTATCTGGGGGGGATACAAAAGCAATGAATCAGCCTACATGGAAAGATATGTCGATTATGAAATACCAACGAATGCCACATCAATATTCAGAGTTGGAAACAATGTAATTACCCTCGGCAACCAACTATCGGTATACATCCCTTCTGAAGATGAACTTCAGCTTGTTACAAACTACCCCGATATTTCCGGAACTTGTTATTCGAAAGCAGGAGATATTTTGGCCGTGGCAAATACGCAAGGTTTATTTCTGTATGATATTAGTAATCTTGAAAATATAAAACTAATCCCATAAAATACTGGTTATGAAAAAGATTTGTCTGATTATTTTATCGCTTGTGTTGACACTCAGTAATTTTGCTCAACCTGTAAATGAGCTTAATTCGAACTTGAAAAACGATGAAAATCAAAGTTCTATCAATAAAAGAAAATCAAAAGGATATTATAGTCTAATGCAATTCAGTCTTTTATTTGGTAATAAACAGGTAACCGACCAGGTAATTTATTACCAACCCTATGGTTATGATGCTTATCCTTTAACGGATATTGCACCGCGGTATGCCCAGCCAAATACCCACAACGATCTTACGGTTATTCCTTCATTCACCATTACCAATGGGTATATGTTCAACGAGCATTGGGCTGCAGGAGTAGGAGTTGGATTTGAAATTTTCGATCATAATCTTTATCCGCTTTTTGCTGAATTACGTTACACATTTTGGGATGAAAAAATTTCTCCGTTTATTGTACTCAAAGGAGGACATTCATTTGGGAGTTTTAAAGACAAACACTACGATGAACTCAATTTAGATTGGTCGCCTTACTATCTAACCGATTGCGATCTTCGGAATCATGGAGGCTTAATGTTTAATCCCGAGGTAGGAGTAAAAGTGCCGTTAAACGAAAACAGCGATTTGTTATTTACAGCGGCGTACCGGCATCAGAAAACAAAATCCACTGCACGAAAGGATTACGACAATAATCAGTTTGATGAGTGGGAGCACAAAGAGGATCTCAACCGGCTTTCGTTTGGTGTAGCTATTATGTTTCGATAAAATATTGTTCGAATTTATATTAACAATTATAAATAAACACCAACACTATGAAAACAAAGCTATTCTCCGCCGCAGTTTTACTCTTGTTCCTATTTAATGCTTGCACTGAAGATGATACTAGTGATGTCAAATACAATGAAATGTCACTGGCCGCTTTTATGGATTCCGGTCAGGACAACTATCAGGATAACTATCGCGAAAACTACAATGACTATGAAGAAAATCCTTTCATAAAAGTTAGTGATCAACCGGTATCTACATTCTCGGTTGATGCCGATGGCGGCTCGTATGCGAATATGAGACGTTTTTTATATTTGGGCCAAACGCCACCTAAAGCTTCGGTACGAATTGAAGAATACCTCAATTATTTTACTTTCGATTACGCTGAGCCGACAAATGGTGAAAATGTATCTTTGAATTCGGAAATATCAAGTTGCCCCTGGAATACGGATCATTATCTTATGCGTTTAGGAATGAAGGGAAAAACCATTCCTGAAAATGAGTTGCCAAATTCAAACTATGTGTTTCTAATCGATGTTTCCGGATCGATGAATTCGCCTGAAAAATTAGGTATTCTTAAGTCGGGATTTAAAACCATGACAGATAACCTCAAAGACCAGGATAAAATTGCGATAGTTACCTATGCCGGAGAGGCAGGAGTATTACTTCCCTCGACATATGGAGATGAAAAGGATAAAATTAAAGAAGCAATAAATAAACTTGGAGCCGGTGGTTCTACTGCAGGTGCAGCCGGAATAATAACAGCTTACGATATTGCAGAAGAACACTTCATCCAGGATGGAAATAACCGGGTGATTTTAGGCTCTGACGGAGATTTTAATGTTGGTCCGTCGTCAACGGATGAGTTAGTTGAATTAATTGAAGAAAAGCGCGAATCCGGAATCTATTTAACCGTACTGGGAGTTGGAAGTGGAAATCTGAACGACCACATGATGGAACAAATTGCCAATAAAGGAAATGGTAATTACGAATACATCGACAATGCGAACCAGATACAAAAGGTGTTTATACATGAATTCGGTAAATTTTTTACCGTCGCAAAGGATTCAAAAATACAATTGACGTTTAATGAGAATAGGGTTGATTCGTACCGGCTTATTGGTTACGAGAACCGAAGTTTGGAAAATGAAGATTTTGAAAACGATTCAACCGATGCAGGAGAGATTGGTTCGTCGCAAACCATTACTGCACTTTATGAACTTGTGCTTACAGATGGAACGACGAATGAAAAATTCGCACAATTCAATTTTAGGTATAAAAAATCAAACGCAAGCGAAAGTCAGTTGATTATGCACGAAGTAAATGGCACAGCACAGGATATCTCTGCATCAACGGAGAACATGAAATTTGCAGCGGCAGTTGGTGGATTAGGACTTATCATGAAACAATCTGAATACAAAGGAACCGCCTCGAAAGAATTGGTTCTCGACCTTCTTGAAAATTCGGTTTCATTCGATCCATTCGGATATCGACACGAGTTTGTTGAGTTGGTTTCCGACTGGCAGGAATAGTATTGTTTAGTCGGGGAATATCACAGGAATATAGAAAGAGGTACAATTCAATTTTTCTTGAAAAGAAGAATTAAAATCTATGTATCTTGTAAAATGATGGTGTTTTCACTATCCTTTGTTCATGTTTTGTTCTGCAAAAAATGAGAGATCTCCATTTGTGGATGATTTTAATCCTTCAATTCTACCTCTGATTTTTTCGCGGGTTGCCCGTTTGTCGGTATCGTTATTAAGAAGCCTGGATTCGAGTTCGCGTATTTGATTGGATAACTCTGTAATTAAAGGATCAATATCCAGCTCTGAAGATTGGGGTTATGACTTAATTTTACCTTTATAATCAAATTGGTATTAGATCACAATACATCTCTACTCTGTCCATTCGAGTTGGAAATTAACTTCAATCTGGTACATCACAGTGAAATAGTGGAGCTGGCGGGAAACTGCCGCCCCTTGTATCTCTCTAATTATCAGTTTATGTTAAAGTGGTATCTCACGTAGTTGGCTCATAAACATGTATTTTGTATTGTATCTGTATTCGTTTTGTGTATCTCTTCCCGTTGGGAGTCGAACCCTCGTCCAGTGTTACCCCTGCCGGAAAGGATTATCAACCTTATTAAACGGATTCTGCTCTTTCTCTACCGGCGTCTCTGGGTTTCGCCACACTAACCTAATCCTTTCTCTTTTTTAGGGCGGTAACGCTCCAGTAATTCGTCCTGCAGAGCAATTGTTTTGCGCAAATCTTTTATTGTATTTTCTTTTTTAATGCAATCAGGGCAGCTGTATGTTGTTATTTTAGGCTCTTCTGGTATATCTTGATTACTTCCAACGTATGTATATCGATCAGAAGTGTCAAAAAAATAGTGCACTTCTTTTTTGAAGTATTTTGCAATTTTCTCCAGTGTTTCAACAGTCATTGTCTTTTTGTCCATCATCGACTCAAAACCTGATGGAGACATACCTGCAACTCTCGCCATTCCTCTTTTGCTGAGGTTTTCTGAATTGAAAAGAGACCAAACTTTATCGTAGTTCATTATCTGGAATTATTCTAAATAAACTATATTTCGAACAATAACGCTCGAAATATAGTGTATCAATGAATTATTTGTCGTACACTTGTCAGACAATATAACAACAAAGCATGAGCGGAACAACAGTAGATAGTATGAATTTTCATCTTCAGCAAGTGGAGACAAAGTCTGATTTAAGAATGTCGAACGCGATGAAAGATGCTATTGAAAGAGCTGCAAAAAAGTTACAAATGAAACCATCGGCATATAAAAGGATGGCAATTAACGAGCGGCTTCAAAAAGATTTGACCGAACAATAAAAAATAAAAGCCCGGATCAACGGTGTACCACCACCTCCCCGGGCTTAATACAAATAAATATGGAAACAAAATTAGTGAAAAGAAACCGGATCGCCCTAATTCCTTTTGGCATTATCGACGGAATCGATCCTTTTTGGTTTAACAACGAAAAATGGGTGCGAATGAATGGAAATGAATTTATTAGGTACCACGAAACCAGCGGCAAAACGCAACGGTTAATTGCCAATGCTTGCCGGGATGATAAACCCAGCCTCGATTACATTAACAATAAAATGGGGATTAAAGGAATAAGTGCAGAGTTCGATACCTGGTACAAGTGTGTAGTAGGAGGGCTCGATGCAGTGCCCGATTTTTTTAAAGGCCGGTTTACGCCCGATGCTTTTAACAACATGTGCACGGATTACGACTGTCCGCACCGGGGCAAATTATGTGGCGTGGCCAGCGGTTTAAAATCGGATGATGTAAAAACCATCGACGCACTAAAACAAGGGAAGAGCATAGCAGCTACCGCCGAAGATATATTCCTAAGTACTGCAGGTATGAAAAGCAGGGTAGAGAATCTGAAAATTAAGCTCGGAGCGCCAAACATGGCCAGTCTTATGGCACGGGCTACAGAAATAGGAATATAAGCGTTCCCCACGTGAAAAAACAGGGTAGTAGCTCCGGTAAAAGCAAAGGGGTTTGTGAGCTGAAAGCGTCCAAGGAGCTGCTCCCTTTCTTAATAACGTTCTGTGAAATTACTTCTAATGCATAAGAATCCCGGAAGATGTAATTCCGGCCACAATACCGGCTTCCGGGAGTTTTTTTTGAAAAATATTATGTCTGAAGGGATACAGACAGTGTGAAGAGGAGAGAGAAGCGGCCGGAGCTATTCTATTAAGTTAAACATTTGATGTGATACATTTATAATTTTCCTACAACGCTCCGGCCTGCTTTCTATTAGTCCTTTTTTAAACAGATTTTAAGAGAGAAATTGAAACGTAAATATTAATCAAAATCTGGAAAAGCAATCAATCAATTCTCCCTGGCAGTAACCGTCAGGGAGGTTTTTTTTAAGAATTAAAGACAACCAATTATGATTACAGTAATTACCACCGACATTAAAGGCAACCCGGTAGAAATACCCGAGGCCGATTTCCAACGATCAATAATCAGTTATTTACGCACCCAGTCGCCCGACCGGGTGAAGATAATTGCCGAAATGCAAAACCATACCGGCAAGCCCGAACCGGTTCCGGTGGCTATTTGTATGATGGCCAAAAATCCATCAGAGGTAATGACATACACCGATTTACTTCCGCTCGAAGTTGAACCGGAATAGCCATGGCCGGGATTATACCACTCGCAATCCTTTTTACAATAGGGTTAGCGGTGCGCATTGCCAGGCATAGGCGCGCGAAAAAACAACTCCGAAAATCGAACCCAATTATTTACCTGCACTATAAAAAATTTTAGTTATGGCACGAAAAAAGAAAACACCACTTAGTACCGGCGAAGAAACATTGGCGCGGATTAGGATAAAAAACCGCCCAAGCAACCCCGATGCTGATATGCTCAGGAAAAAAGGCATTAAAAGCCCCGATCTTTCTTCAATGCCCTTCCGGGTGAACGAGGGGAAAACCATCCGGTTTTTTAAAACTGAAGAGAAGTACCTAAAATTTATGAAAAGGAGGGTAGTATGAAAGCTTTTTTCAAACTTGGCGACAGCTATTGCGCTGTTGATCGCGAAAAGAAACAGGTAATAATCTGTGTAGATGCTGCCGGCGACAGTACTAATTCCGAAACCCTGGCCGTGAAAATCTGGACAGGTAAAGATGCCGTTGAATCGGTTGAAAGCATGGTAAAGCTCGAAACAATAGACCAGGCTACATTTGCCGCTAAATATTCGGGCATTGTAGCAAAACTTCACTCACAAACACCTTACGCTTAATAACTATGCCAACAATTGTACATATCGACAAAATAGATATTTCGATAAAAAAGTTCCTGGACAACTGTTCGCGCGAGGAGCTGATTGAACTCGACCTGTTGATTCAAACACCCTTTTATCGAATGAGGATGGAAGAGGTACAGGAGACTGAAGAAATTACTGTCAAATCATTAAATGAATAATTATGAAGTTAAAAACTTATTCCCGCGAGGATTGCAAATACAGATATGCCGGTTCTCCGGTTTTCAGAGTAGAAAAATCAGGTGTTCTAAAACTATCTAAACAAGCCTATGAGCAGATAGATTTAAAGGCAGGAGAAAAAATACTTATTCTACAGGACCAGGAAAGGCCAACAGATTGGTACATTCAAAAAACAAATAACGAAGATGGTTTTGTCCTGCGCGAATCTTCCAACCATTTAGCATTTAATGCGAAAAATATTGCTATTGAAATACTAAAATCCCTTGGTGTTGAATTTAAAGCAATGTCGTTTCAAATGTCAACTAATCCAATTGACGGCAAATATTATGCAATTCTGACGAAATCAGTTAAAGGTTCAAAATCATGAAAGATTTTAAAAAAGGCGATACAGTTGTAATGCATACTTGTTGTGAATCAACATTGCCTCAATATAAAGGAAAAATATGGACTTGCAGAACTGATAGTTACACTGATAAAGGAGGACATGAGGTTGTTTTCCTTGAGGGTTTTTCAGGTTGTTTTTTCTGCGAGTTTTTGCAATTGGTAAATCTACAAAAGCAATAATTAAATATAATGAACCTGTTAACAGAGCAAAACGCTATCGATATGGGGTTTGTATTTCGCGAAAAATACACCCACGATGAATATCTTACAAACCGTTACCAAAAAGGATTCCTTACCCTTGAATTTACCTACCGCGGCAAGCAGCTATTAAGTGTTGAACTTACCATAGAAGAGGTTATTTGCCGCAAGGTTTCCCTTGAAGAAATGCAGGGCATTATGCCGTTTTTTAACAAAACCAGTTTCGACCAACTATGAAACATTATCACAACGGCCATTACATAAAGCTGATACCTGCAAGGTTTAGCGAGCTGGCCAACATTGGCGACTACCTGGAAGATGAACACGGAAAACGTCTTTTGCCCGTCGAGCGAAAGAACCTGGTTTATGCCTTGTTTTGTCAAAGGGTGGAGATTGTTTTTTTACAGCAATTCCGAAAGCATAATCCTCTCGAATCTGAACAAATTGGAACAGCAAGGCCAACACGGGTTACAAAGGTCGTTACAAATGATGGTCAAGAATATTTTGTTTTGCGCTTCAATAACGGTGCAGCTATTCGCTGTCCGGGGACGCTCTACGCTATTTCTCCGGTAAAAAACAAGTTGAAATATGCAACCGGGCTAAACACCTGTAAAATACCGCCCCCTGGCAATGAGCAGCTCCAAATCTCTTTTCAATAATTGATAATTAAAACCCTAGCTTCCTGTGATTCCAGAAAATATAGCAAATAAAATAAAATCCCTTTCAAAACTTGAAGACGTTATTTCCGATCTGAAAAAATCGGGAAAAGAATATTACACAAAATGCCCCAAATGCGATAAGATAGATACCCGAAAAAAGAAAGGGCTGATGGTTGATACCTCTAAACAAATTTGCAAATGCTTTAGCTGCGGATGGGGTACCAATAATGCTGTTACCTACCTTATGGAAGTTGAAGGGAAAAAGTACCCCGAGGCATTGGCACACCTGGCCGGGATCCACAGCATTGAAATTGAAAGCGACGACGACCGCAAAAAACGACTGAAATACGAACGACAGACCCGAAAAAACAAAAAGATATTGACCTTTTGCGATCGTCAGCTGCGCGACTCCGGGTTAATGTCAGAAGACGTTGAGATTGAATTTATAGGCGACGACAAAGCCATTCACCGGCGACCGGCTTTTGTATCGGGTACACGCGATCAGTATGGTAAATACACCATTGGCGGCGCTGCCGATGATATGCTGATTTATTATCATGACCTGGACGGCAAACCGGTGATGTACAAACCCGAGAAAAGCAACAAGCTGCTTCCCCTGGTAAGGGTGCGTTGGCAAAACCCGGAACAGCATCTCGATAAAAACGGAGATCCTATTAAGTACCAAAGTCCTTCCGGATCTGGAACTCATATCTATATTCCGCAGATTATTCGCGAGTACTTTAAATTCCGCAAAAAAATAAAGCGACTGTACATCCAGGAGGGCGAAAAAAAAGCCGAGAAATGTTGTAAACACGGCATTCTTTCCATTGGCATAATGGGGATTCAAAATATGGGGCGGAAAGACAAAACCCTGCCTCCGGAAGTGCAGCTAATTATCCAGGCATGCGAGGTTGAAGAAGTAGTTTTTCTCCTCGATTCTGACTGGGACAATCTCTCAACATCTTTGAAAAATGGCGACCACATCGATCAGCGTCCGAAAAACTTCTTTTATGCCGTAAAAAATTATAAAGAATACATGGAAACCCTCATTAATGTTGGGGTGAGTGTAGAAATATACTTTGGACATGTACAGCAAAACGAAAAACAGGCCAAAGGAATTGATGATTTAATGGTGGCCATGCTTTTTGGCAAAGAAAAAGAGCTGTTAGATGATCTTGAATTTGCCATTCACGACAAACAGGGCATTGGAAAATACATCCAGTTGAACAAGATCACCACGATGAACGACCATCAGCTGGCCGATTTTTGGTTGCTGAACGATCCCGACGCATTTGCCAAATATCACCGCGAAGAAATTGGCGACATAAAGGAATTTTTCCTGAAGAAATTTAAACGCCGGTTTAACGAAGATGACAAACTGGAGCTGGCGCAAAAGTTAATGCCCGGCGAACAGTATTGGGAACGCGATATTAAAGAATCCCGCACCGGAGCTCCGCGCGAAGAGCTGCATTTTCATTACCGGCGCTGCTTTAACTTTCTTCGTAACCGTGGGTTTCATCGTACCGACCGAAAATCGGGGGATTGGGATTTTATTCACATCGATAATAAGGTGGTGCACCTGGTTGACAATTATAAGATCAAAGATTTTGTGGTTGAGTTTACCGAAGAGATAAAAGAATTTGATGTGCTGGAAATGCTTTACCGTGGCGGCCCGCAATACCTGGGCTACGAAAAACTAAGCAACTTAAAGAAGTTTCAGCCCGATTTTGAAAAGGCATCAAAAGACAGCCAGTGCCTTTTCTTCCCCGATAAAATTTGGGAAATAAATGCCGATGGGATTAAGGAAATGACCTACGGAGAATTTCGCCGCTTTGTGTGGGAAGATAAAATAATAAAAGCCAAAGTAAAAGCTGCCAAACCGCTGCTTAAAGCTACCCGAATGACCGATGAGATCCGCAAAAAGGTGAGCGACGAATTTAAGCACATCGAGAACGGCGAATTTTTTATCGATATTACCCCTGAAGGTGAAAAATGCCACTTCCTGCAGTTCCTGCAAAACACCAGCAATTTCACCTGGAGGAAAGAACGCAAGTTCCAGAAAACAGGAGATCCGAACGACGCTCCGGAACTCGATGAAATATTTTTAAATAACCGGCACCTGGTTAATAAACTTACTGCCATTGGCTATTTGCTGCACGATTATAAAAACGACAGCGAATTAAAAGCTGTTATTGGCATGGACGGACGCATAAGCGAGGTAGGAGCCAGTAACGGACGTACCGGAAAATCGTTAATTGGCCGGGCCATAGAACAGGTAATTCCGCAGGAATATATTGCCGCCAAAAACAAAAAAATTACTGAGGACCAATTCTTGTTTTCCGATGTAACCGATAAAATCAGGAACATATTTTTAGATGACGTTCGTGCCAATCTCGATTTCGAATTTTTCTTCCCACTCATCACCGGAAAGCTAAAAGTAAACGTTAAAGGAGGCGGCCGGTTCTCGCTCGAACAGGAAGACACCCCAAAAGTGTATATTTCTACCAACCATGCCATTAATGGCGAAGGAAGTTCGTTTTCCGATCGCCAGGCATTACTTGCATTTTCCGACTGGTACAACGATAAGCATAAACCCATCGATGATTTTGGGGTTAACTTTTTCAGCGAGTGGGAACAAACCCAGTGGAACCTTTTCTATAACCTTATGGCCACTTGTCTGCAGCTCTATTTTCAGAGTTTGCGCGAAGAGTGGGGAGGTAAAAACAAAGGTATTGTAGAACCTCCGCTCGAAAGCCTCGATAAACGCCGCTTGCGCCAGCAAATTGGTGAGGACTTTATGCAATGGGCCGATGTTGCTTTTGCCAGTACAACGGATGGCGAACCGGTTGACGAAAACAGCGCATTGAACCGCGAAGAACCCAGAAAGGATTTATGGGCCGATTTTGCCAAAGAAAAGCCACATGCCCTGCGCTATGTAACCAGCACAAACTTTAAGAAGCGTATGATTAACTATTGTCGTTACAAAGGCTATCATTTTAATCCTCATAAACCCGATTTCGAAGGCATTGACTTTGGCACTTACAAAAAGGAACTTCCGGGACAAACATTTATAGGTACCGACCACAAAAGCGGTGGCCTGGAGTATTTTCTTATTGCCAGCGAGAGCTGGGCAAAACCATTTTGATTTACCACTTAAAAACAAATAAATATGAAACATTACTTTTTAGACGTTCGGTTTTGGCAACCGAAAAACAAAGCACAGGCCGTTGTTAGTGAAATAGCAGGTGTTTTTATTTACAACCTGGTTGATGATGTTCAGCTGGAGGTAATAAAAAAACATTTGGCCAACGAAATAGAACGCGTGAACAAGCTTTATTCCCGATGCCGGGATATGCAGTTTCATTACATCGACCACCGGGATGTAGGCGGTGAGCAGGCGTTTGGGATAGATGATGTTTTTATAATGAGCATTATTCAAATCCAAAGTTACCGGCTTTCTGAACCAATACAGGTATCGAGCTGCCAAAATCCAGAATCCAGCACTTAACACCATGGACCTTCCATTTGAGGCATATAAGAAAAAGGTCTGGGACTTCCTTGATAATATGAAACCCCGGACAGCGTTACTTCATCTCCGAAATATGTGAGAAGGAAAACGAGGTGAAATTTATTGCCTGCATAAAAACCTGGATGGGTTGTTTCCCATACCAGGGCGGATTAAGTTTTAACGCTGACTACAGCGAATTTTATATGACACATATACCAGATAAAAATGAAATTAAAAATACAACCAACCTATAAAAAGGTAAATTATCCGGGTGTAGCCTACCCAATAACCGTTAATAACGACGGTACCGAAATAATCTATCGAGGAGCTCCTGTAAACCAGTTCCTGGTTAAAGGAAAAAAGCACCGGGCTGGGCACTATGCAGTTTGCATCGAGAATACGCAGATTTACCGTTCAAAACTCGTTGCCCTGGCATGGGTGCCAAATCCAAACAATTACCCGCTTGTGCTGCACAACGATTGTTTAACCACTCACGACTATCACAAGAACCTCAGCTGGGGAACCCGTGCTATGATGGTTCAGAATTTACAGGTACAGGGCCTTATTGGTGGCTCCGACCTAAAATTTCGTGGGTCGTCGAAAATAAGTGCCGAAGAAGCAAAAGCAATAGCCGCCCGGCTTAACAACGGCGAAGTAGGCAGGAAAATAGCTGCAGAATATGGCGTTTCGGAAATGTCCATTACCAGGATTAAAAAACGATACCTAAAAAACAAATAAATATGCATTACAAAATTTTAGAAACGCACTGCGTATTCGAAAACGAGAAATTAAAAGAAGTGGCTGTATTATGGGACGATAACGGCTTTGTTCGTGCCACTTACAGCACCAACGCCCCAACTGCCGGGTACGAGTATTTAATGCCACAAAGCACCGTTACCCCCGAATTATTGCAGCGGGTGGCCCGTGGTGGCCGGTACATCGACGAAGCGCGTAAAAAGAAATATTTTCCGGGCAAAAGAAAATGGAGTAGATAGCTATGGAAAAAATAATTACCGATACAAAAAACGACCGAGCTGAAGCACTGTTTGTGTCTTTCAATAACCATGCAAAACATTACTGGGAGAAATGGGAGCGGGCCCGTAAGTATGAGAATAAAGAAGCTCACTACAAAAAATACAAGTATTACCGTAATCTCCACTACCGGGCTTATCAATTATATCGTAATCTTGAATTGAAAAAAAAGTTTGGCGAAGGCCGGTTGTGGTTTGAACAGACCGCTGAACAGTGGAAACAGTGGCGTTTAGATATAAAAAAAGAACGCCGCTTGCAATTTGAATCAACAATACAAATTGCACTCTACTTTTTATCTGAAAGCCTTAGGGCCGACTACGGAACTTATACCTGTAGTAGATGCGGAAGTACCTTTTATCATAGCCCCTGCAATATTTATCGCGGGGCAAAAAAGGAATACGAATGTTGTTGTGGCCATTGTGCCAACAGAATATTAATGAATAATGGACAGGAGGCAATCTATTATTAATACATCCCAATGAAAGCAATCCTATTTCGCGATATAAGCGACGATGACCGCAAGCTGTTTGAAAAAATAATGAGCATAACCGGGAACAGTGTTGCTACAACAGCCATAAAAGAAGCTCTTACCCGCTGGTTAGAGGACCGTGAAAAACTTAATAATTCCTGGCTAAAGAACCAGGAATTAAAAGAAGAAAATCACGAACTGCAGATGAAACTGGCTAACCAGGACGCCCGGTCAAAAAATTTAAAACAAGCATTAACCAAATTTTTAGATCTTGATAGTTAACACTCCGGGAACGGATCCAGCTGCGCAGGATCTTCTGCAGCTGAAAAATCGTTAACACTTACATCTGGCCAACCTGGGTGCCGGAAAATGAATTGTTAACACAAATAACTTTTTATGGATATAAAAGAAAAAATAGAACAAAATAAAAAGGAGTTAGAGGCAGATGGAATTAGCGAGCCTTATATTGATAAAAATTATTTCTGTGAGACATGTGGCAGTATATCAGGAGAATGCCATCCAGTAACTGGCATGTGTTTTATATGCGGGGCCGATGATTGGGCTCCAATACAGTACCTAAAAAAGATATAATAACCAGGGCAACAGAAACGCTAAACAATTAATCAAGATCGTTTTTATTCGGGAATGCGTTTTTGTTGCCCATAAACTATACAGAAAAATGAGTGCAAAAGCAATGCAACAAATGGGAGAAAGGGTAAAGGCCCTGCTCCCTTCCGATTTTGGATATGCCATTTTGGTCTTTCCGTTTAACAACCCAGGAGTATCGAACTATATAAGCAACGCCAGGCGCGAAGATATGGTTAAGATGCTGCGCGAAACAGCCGACCGGCTGGATAATAGAGAAGATTTTAAAACACCAGAAAATAATATTTACTAATTGGTTCTCATCAAACTAAAACCATCCCAGCTTCAGATAGGAGTCAAGCAACGCGATTAGAATAAGAATGGCAGCAATAATAAGAATTGGCCAAAAGCCGCCTCTAAATCGTTTACGCATGTAGTTTTTGAAGTAATCATCGTACATGCCGCAATTTACAAATATTAATACTGCAAGCAAACGCTAATAGAATGACAGAAATACATTCAAAAGAATGAAAGTTATATTATGAAATACACGATTTTACTTTTTACTTGCCTGGTAGCAGCTACCATGGTAGGTAACGCACAGGATCCGGCGAAACAAGATCAACCGAACTTTACTCCGGAAGAAACGAAAATGTATGAATCGGCCATTGCTGATTACGACAAATACCAGGAGGCCATGAAAGTATTTAACGAAGCCACGGAGGAGTTTGCAGCATCCGACTCGATACTGAAAGCCGGTTACATTGCAAACATTGATTCTTTTACCCATGTAGAGATGGTAAAACAGGAAACGCCAATTCAGTACGTTAAAAACGGCGAGCTGGTTGTAGAAGATGATTACCAGGAGAAACGCACTCGGAAACCATTGCCGGCAACACAGCAGGGGTATGCTGCTTACGTTGAAAAACTAAGGACCTTAATAAGTAAGTAAACAACCAGGAGCCGCAGAGATATTTTTTTATTAATTGTTTTTATTCGAGATCTCTGCCGGCTCCTTAAGAATGAACGCTAACGGTGGTAATATGTTATCGCCGAGGAACGAGGTGGAATATATTACGTGTTAGTAGCTGGCGGTTTTAACCCACCACCGATGCTACGAAGCACTAAAAAAGAAAAGCGAAGCGTGGGGAAATTTTAGGATTATAATTATGAAAACGAAAAGATTTGATAGTTCAGAAAATAATGTTTGGAAATATGTATTTGACTTTGAAAATGCAGTTGCAGAAGCAGTACTTTACAAATATGAGGACTTTTACAAACGAACAGTATTATGTGTAAGTGTGCAAAGTGGATGCCCAGTAGGGTGTAAGTTTTGTGGAACTGGTAAGAGGTTCATTAGAAACCTTACAAGCCGTGAAATAGTTGACCAAGTAAAGCATTGTTTGAAGGACATGAACATTGAAAATATAAACTCTGCTGGTGAAAGATTTCAGATAATGTTTATGAGTATGGGTGAACCGATGCTAAACTTTGACAACGTAGAGAAAGCAATTAGAGATTTAAACAACCTTTACCCAAATGCGGAACTACTACTAAGCACAATGGCAGCTAAAAAGCCTAAAGCTTTTGAAAGATTATTTGCAGTAAGTAATGATATTGACAAAGT
This sequence comes from uncultured Draconibacterium sp., assembly GCF_963677575.1. Taxonomy (NCBI): domain Bacteria; kingdom Pseudomonadati; phylum Bacteroidota; class Bacteroidia; order Marinilabiliales; family Prolixibacteraceae; genus Draconibacterium; species uncultured Draconibacterium sp. Next base: position 938,241 of record NZ_OY782038.1, on the reverse strand, counting down.
AGGATTGCAGTTTAGCGTACACGAAGCAACCGAAACTAAAAGAGATGAACTTATACCATTTAAAAACAAGCTTACATTGCGTGAAATACGTGATACTGGTATTGAATGGAATAAACTTACAAAGCGACCTGTTTACATTAATTACTGCATTGGAGAGCACAACCAAAGCGAGGAAGAAATGAACAGATTAAAGGACTTATTTAGCCCTGCTGTGTTTAACCTTACTTTTAGCGTTATTTGTTCTGCTGATGAAAATATGAAAGATAAAGGCTATAAGGAGTTAGACAGAATCAATGATATTTCAGCAAGCTTTTTAGAATGTGGATACAACGTAAGAGTTTTTGACCCTGCTGGGCAAGATGATATTGGAGGCGGTTGTGGACAACTGTGGTACGTTCAAGATTGGATGAACAAACACTAATCGGTTTGAAAAACCGAAAGCGGGAGGGGGCTTTTCTTTTTTCTTCCAAGTTTGCAGAAACTTTGATACGAGAACTGAACCCCGCTTGCTACTAACACTAAAGCAAGTGACGTCATCCTGAGCGAAGTCGAAGGGTGATGACATTTGCTGACTGTTAGCGTTTGTTTTTATATTTTTACCAATAAATCTTAAAATTTTTACTATGCTTTATTGCTATTCATCTAGAGATCTATTGACAATTCAGAAATTTGTAATTGATGATCCGAAAAAAGAGCTGATCGGAATTAGCTATTCAGATGGAGAACATCACGCCCATTATATTATTAATGACCAATCAGACTTGCATATTTTAAGAGCACACAATAAAAAGCTTATAGAAGCTTGTGAGGCCGCGTTAGTTGTAGGAGAAATAAAGTTTGAGTCTTGTGCATTATCAAAGTCAGTAAAGCAAAAGCTTTTGGCTGCCATTGCCAACATAGGTGAAGAATAATAGAGTTAAATTACAATCAGTGAGCAAAGCCTGGCAATTAACGCCGGGCTTTGTTGTTTCTGCAGGCGCAATACCACCGGCCCTATCGCCGCCAGGCGTTTAACTCGTGAACGTAGTGAACTCCTTATATCTTTCCCCTTTTTAAGGGGAAATGTCCGTCAGCTGACGGACAAAGGGGTAATAAACAATCGTTCTCCGTCAGCTGACGGAGAACACCGCTTTCTTCCTGCACTTTCTTTCTTTAAGCTCACTCGAAACCTTTCATTTTTGCGCGCTTCCCTTCCTTATTAGTTTAATTTTTAGTGCATTAGTACCAAAATCAGAAAAACAAAAAGCGTAAAACGCTGAAAACAAGTGAGGTATATATATATTCTTTCTTTTTATTTAACAATCTTTTTTAAAATAGACTATTATAATTTCAGTATAAAACACTGTGCTTTCGTGCGCACTTTTTTTATGTGCAGAAAATCAATGAGTTATAGTGCACAAAAAATGCACGAATTTGCACTATTCGTACTTTGTACAGCACGAAAAACAGTAATTCACACAAAATCAGTATGTTAAATAAAAGTGCGTACAAATGCACACTTGCACGAAAAAAAAGCGGGTTTCTTACAGGGGTTGTTTTTCAAAGTTGGTTTCAAAAATCACTTTCATCAGTTATATTTGCTACTGATTGCTTTTTCAGGTTGTAAAAACCGACCTGTTTCATGATGCCCGAAAACGACAAACGCCCTAAAGTTACCATCCACCTCGATCCGGTACTTGAAGCTTATTGCCGCTATATTTTTAAAACCCCGCCCAACCAGGATGAAATTGTAATTAACCGAAAATTACGTGAGGGTAAAGCCATTTACAGTAAAGTGCTGCCGGTAGAGTTTCCCAAACGCAGGACCTTTTGTGAAAATCCGGTTACCTTTGTTTTGCCCCTTACCCGTAATAATCAAAGCTATTTAAAATACCGCTTTTATGCCGTAAGCAAAATGGGAGAGGAACAAATTGCCGACGACCTGGAAGTACTTATGGATAAATGGACACTTCGTATTTTTGAACGTGGGTACAGCTGGAACTTTAAACAGGAGCAAATTGTGAACGGAATTTTGCGCCTGCTGAATGTGCGAAAAAATGCAATAAATTTTGAGACCGTAAAGAAATTCGACTACCGAAACCGGCGACGAGAGGAGGAAGATCGTATAAAATTGTTGTTAGAGGCCAGTTAGCCAGTTAGTTAAAAAAATAATCGCTGTAAAAACAAAAATCACCTGTTTTATAATCATAAAAAAAGACACAAAAACAATGAATGTAGGGATAATCGTCAAAATAGAATACCGCCTTTTGCCCGATGGCGAATTTGCTGAATTTTCGTTTACCGGATTTTCCGGTACCATATCGAAAAAACCGGCGCAAACTGATGCCGGAATTGTACACGAAACCACAATTGGTTTAAAAATACCGGGTGTAGAAAATAGCAAAACAGCTTTACTTGATGGTTTATTATTCCGTAAAGCTCAGTTTAGAGTTACCGATGGTAACGGAGTGGTGCACCTGGTAGGCGATAACAATTATCCGGCCCGACTGGAATATACCCAGGGCATTAACGGAAGTGCAGGAAGCTGGAACGGCTACACGGTTACCATTAATCACCAGGCACCGTCGAGTTACCAAATTACCTAAATTATAAGTCCTTTGTTTGCCCCTGTTCCGGTTGTAGCATTGTATAGTACATTAATGTATACATGCAATGGCTAAAAAAATCATCGTTATAGATGGCTACATCGGAGCTTACCAATTCTCAAAACAATTTATTCGCCAGGAACTTTCCGGACACAAAAATTCTGAGGTAACGGTAAAAGTTTCAAGTCTTGGCGGGGCCGTTGATCACGCGCTCGGGATCCACGATCAATTTGTTGAGCATGGAAATATTGTTGTTGAGCTTTCGGCATTTGTTGCCAGCTCGGCCACATTACTTTCTCTTGGTGCCAAAACTGTTAAAATGAATGAAAACTCATTTTACCTTATTCATAAGGCCATGCACTGGGTTGACGAATGGGGAACCATGAACGAGGATGATATAGACGCTGTAATTGCCAAGCTTGAGAAACAAAAACAGGAGCTGGCCAAGATCACCTTACAGCTGGCAAAAATGTACACCAATAAAACCGGGAAGACTTTAAATGAAATCATCGACCTGATGAAAGAAGAAACCTGGTTAACGGCTGAAGAAGCCAAAGAGTGGGGTTTTGTTGATGAAATAATCAAAACCAAAGAGGTGGAGAATTTCCTCGACACGAAAATGGTGAACATGATCACTGCATCAGGTTATCCAATCCCTGAAAGCAAGCGCAAACATTTAATTTCAAATAAAATGGCTGATAAAAAAGACGAAAAGAAGCTGCAGTTTAAATCGGAAGATGAACTGAAAGCTTACATGAAAGAAAATTTCGGATTTGAGCCAACAGCGGAAGTGAATAAAGATGATGAGCCGGAAAATGAATTCAAATTCGACGATGAAAAAGGATTGATTGCCTGGTTTAAAAACACCTTTGGAATTTCGCCAAAAGCAAAGAAACCCGAGAAAAAGGATCCTGAAAACACCTTGGATGAACCCGAAGAGACAGAAGAGGTGAAGAACCTGAAAAAAGACGTGGCCGATAAGGACACTGAAATTGAAAACCTGAAAAACCAGGTGAAAGAACTTGGCGGAAAACCGGGTGCTAAAACGGCTAATGTTGACACTAACACTGACAACCTTGGCGGCGGTGACAACGAAGATCCTGTTGCTGAAGACTTCTTTGAGGCTTATGCGACGTGTTTAGATATAATTGATCCACAAAAATAATTTGAATTATGGCTATAGATATTGTTCAAGAATTAATTGACGCCGGAACCAAGTACAAAAAAGAGTTGAAGGCAATGCCGGTGGCTACCCTGGCACCGTTTATGAAACATGCCGTTTTAAAAACAGGCATACAGGGGAGGGAAGTTGGCGGTGTTTTAACCACCGATGCTGAGCTGCGCCCTTACCGTACGGCTAAGGATGCTACTGACAACACCAAAATTGATCCTTACGAATGGGAAACATTCCTGGGTGATTTGGTGAAAGAATTTGACCCTAACGCAATTTTGGGAACATTATACACCGAACGTACCAATGTTAGGCCCGACAAACGTGCTTTTGCAAAACGGGTAGCGCTTGAGATGGCCAAAAAAGTTGGAGAAAAATTGTACGATAACCTTTATACTGCTGTTCGCAATGCTGCGGGCAATACATCAGCCGATCTTTTTAATGGTTATGCTACTCAGATTGCGGCTGCAATTGCCGGTGGTACACTGGCAGAAGGCAAGGGGAATTACATTGACGATACTTTAACCCCATGGACCGTTGACAATGTTGGCGACCGCCTGAAGTTTTCGTGGCGAAACCTCGACCGTCTTTTGAAAAAACAGCGTGTTGAGCTGAAGCTGCCTGATTCAATACTTGACATGTACGAAGATTGGTTCCAGGTAGAGTATGGCCATACCCCCTGGAATGAAAAATTTGAACAACGTACTTTGGTCGGCTCCCGCGGGCGTTGTGTTTTTGTGCCGCTTGATAATATGGAAGGAACTAACTACATAGAGTTTACCATAAAAGAAAACACAAAGGTTGGTTGCGACCAGGAATCAGATAAAGAGGATGTGAAAATCCGCGAATGCGATAACCCTAAAATGGTACAATTCTTTATGATGGCCTACTTTGGTGTAGGATACGAAACTTTTGCAAAAGAGTATTACGCCGCTGTTAAATACACAACCGCTTAAAATCTGAATTATGGCAGGTATTTTTGAAGATCTGGGATGGGCTGATGGTCAGATTAACCCATCCGGGATTAAAAACGAAATTTTTTGGGCTCCAAAAACAAGCATTGCAACATTTCCTCAGCCAAATGCAGCTCCTGCAAATGGTGATGAGAATGCTTCGTATGATGGCGATTTTGGGATGGTAGCAGGAAAGACCTTCAATCGTCTTTATTCTACACAAGGAAAAGGTAAGGTAAGTTGGGAAAGTACTGGAGAGAAAGACTGTAAGATGTTTATAAATAAGGGAATGTTTAAATTTCCTGATATAAGCAATGCTGCTAAAAGTGCAGCAATTACAGCACTTAATTCCAATATCATATATGTTGTTCCTCTTCCGCATCCAACTGAAAAACGTTTTGTTTTAATTGGAGATGAGTATTGGGATTCTACAACAAATGTGAATGGAGATAGCGGCGACGCTGCAGGATCTGAAAAAGGATTAACCATTGAAGTGGAAGCTCCAGGCTTTATGCCATTGCCGAGTTATACCGGAATTCTCGTACTTCCGGACGGAACATTGGATTGCGCTACCGGTGTATTTACTCCGGGTGTATAATAATTGGTTTAGTTAGGTTAATAATTACAAGCCCTGCTCCTGGTTTATGGGGCAGGGCTTTTTTAATACATTAAAAACATGGACAAAAGAAGGAAAGAGTATAAACAAAGTGAAGATAACCGGGAAGAGATTAAAGCCTGGTTAGCTTCTGATGAGAAAGATTTTGACGAGGGTTACAACCTGTTTGTAAGGTTTGGCCACAACCGTGCACTGGCCCTTCAGCTGGCACGTAAACGCCGGTTAAGCAAACTGGTTTACGAACTGCAAAAAATTGCCGAGCGTGTGTTCATTAAACATTCGCCGGTTATGCCAATACGGCCAATTATGAAAGCCGATACAAGGCACCAGGAACATACCGAAGCCGGGATGGTGGTTGAATCGGCTGGTAAAAAACTGTTGGAAGGAGCTGAGGATGTTATCGACGATAAATTGTCGGAAATGGGATCTGATGCCGACGAGGTGATATCGGATAAGCTTGCCGAATTTGAGGAAGCTGCCGATGATATACTGAAAGAAAAAGTAAAAATAGTGCGCGATGGCCGCCAGGTTAATTTGGGCGACCTGCCGGAGCACCTGCAGGAATTGTGGTTTAAAAACCGCGACGAACACAAGCTAATGCGCGCCGTGCACGAAAAAATGAAGCTGGCCAAAGGTGATAACGAACGGGCTGAACTTCGCAAACAGTTGGTTGAGTTTGATGATAAAATTGCCAAACGCTGGGCCACTATCGATGAATGGATCGATAAGGGAGATGAAGATCCGGATCCGGACAACAACCAGGAACAAACCGAGACCGAAGAAAAATCGGGTACCGGTGGCGATGGCCCAAAACCTGAAAGCGTGCAAATGCAGGATTTGAAAGACGTAAATGCAGCCCGCAGTTATCTGTCCAGGAACTTGAAAAAAGTTGCTGATTTGGAAGGTGACAAGCGCGATAAGCTAATTGTAAAATTGAAAGAGCGCGTGGCTGTATTGGTTGCACACAAAGCCGAAATTAAGGAAGAAACCCGTGTTGAACTGGTAAAACTGGGATTGCTTGAAGATAACGGAAACGAGTAACGGCTTTGGTTTATACCTGAACCAGAACGTTCAATCGCATACAGTTTTTGATTATTTATTGGAAAAATGTGGAGGAGCTGACCGAATGATCGTCAGCTCCTTTGCTGTTACTGAGGCTTATGTGAGGCGGATAATACGCAACCGGCACCGCATTGCCGATATTACCATGTTCCTGGATTTTACCATTGCCAACAGAAACCCGAGGATAAACCTGTATGCCGCTAAAAATGTGGATCGGCTCTTCCTTACGAATAATCACAGCAAGTTTATTTACATCTGCCGGTCCGGGGTGGAGTACTTGTCGATTATGAGTAACAATGCCACTAATAATCACCGGTACGAATCCGGGATCATCCTTTCTGATTCGGTTTTTATTGCTGAATTTTTGGAACAAATAAAAGCTATGGAAAACGATTGTGTGTTATTCGGATGAAAGAATTAAGCGAGGAAATATTAAAGCAGGTAAAGGAATACTCAAGCTTGTTTTTTACCATCGATGAAATTGCCATCCTGTTGGATCTTGATGTGGTGGAGTTCCGTCGCCAGGTGCGCAGTAAAAAATCGGCTTTGGCCAAAGCTTACCTTAAAGGAAAGCTGGAGAGCATGGTAGATATCCGGAAACTAACCGTTGAATTTGCAAAGAAAGGATCTCCGCAGGCTGAAGGATTTGTGAAAGAGTATTTGGATAAAATGACCGGGAGCGAATAATCGTCCTTTAATCAATTCCCAAAATCAAGCAATTTTATTGACATGCCACGCAAACCGGCTTTAGATAAATTTAAAGGGGTGCTTTTCGATAAAATGGACGAAATAGAGCACCTTACTCCGGCTGAACGCCAACAGCTGAAACGATACCGTGCATGTTTTACCGAAAGTTTGGAAAATCCGATTATTGATGATAAAGAATTGCGCGATTTTCTGATGACAGAATTTAACATTAGCCAGACTCAGGCTTATGTCGATATCAGCAATGTAAGGATCCTGTTGGGTAATGTACGCAATGCCGGTAAAGAATGGATCAGGTACCTGGTAACCGAAGAACTGAAAGCGGTAGTTAAAGAGGCCAAAGCTGCGGGATCAAAGAAACTGATGGAGCGCATTATGGCGCTTGATAAGCTGGCTAAATATCATCGCCTGGATAAAGAAGATGGTATTGAAATTCCGTGGGAAGATATTGCTCCGCAACCAACCGAACCGACAACGGATCCGCGAGTGATCGGTGGCAAACCGCTCGAAAACAAAGAGAAGGTAATTGCAGACTTGTATAAGAAATACAAGGGCGAAATAGAGATTGAGGATATTGAATACGAAACGGTGAAGGATGACAAGTGAAACACGGAAAATATATTACAATCGTCCTCAAATTGAGTTTCAGCTTGTACAAGCTATAATTAGCATTATTGTAGGTGGTCGACGAATTGGAAAAACCCACGGCTTTGCTTCTAACTGGTCGCTGCGTAATCTTCAGCAAATGCCTCGTAGTTCGGGAGGTATAGTTGGTGCTGCTTTTCAGCGAATTTTAACGCAAACATTACCTGGTACACTTCAGGCACTCGACGATATGGGCTTTAAACGCGATATCCATTACTGTGTTGGCCATCGTCCGGCAAAAGCCTGGAACTTTGCAAAACCTGTCAGGGAGCCGGCACGGTACGATCACGTGATCAGCTGGTATAATGGCTCTGTTTGGTACTTAATCTCTCAGGATATTCCAGGAACATCTAACTCTCTCACCCTACAATATTTGTTAATTGATGAAGCTAAGTTTGTAGATTTTGACAAACTAAAGGATGAAACCTTTCCTGCCAATGGTGGTTTTACGGGGCCTTGGGCAGATTGCCCCTGGTTAAACTCTATACTTGTTATGAGCGATATGCCATCGACTAAAAAAGGGAGTTGGTTTCTGAAGTATCGTGAAGAAATGGATTCACTGCTTATTGAAGCCATTCTTCAGTTGGTCCAGGATATCTATGATTTAAAACAAAAACCACAGAACACCTATACCAAAAAGCTGCTTTACCAAAAGCGTTTGCGTTTGGCCCAGTTCCGTAGTGTGGCTGTTTACTACCGGGAATGGAGTACAATTGAGAATGTGGAGCTGTTGGGAAAAAAGTACATCGCCCAGATGAAAAGGGATCTCCCGCCACTGGTATTTCAAACCTCGATTATGTGCATTCGCCCCGGAAAGCTTAAAGATGGCTTTTATCCGGCGCTGAGCGAAAAATATCACCTTTACACGGCATTTGATAACTCTTACCTGCAAAACCTCGATTATGACCTTAAAAAAGCCGCTGAGCAGGATTGCCGACAGGATGGAGATGTTGACCTGGATAAACCAATAAGTATTGCTTTTGATTACAACGCGAATATTAACTGGTTGGTGGCCGGGCAGAAAGACGGAATGAAAATGAAAGTACTGAAATCGTTCTACGTTAAATACGAACGGAAGCTCCGGGAGTTGGTAGATGATTTCTGTAACTATTACCGCTTCCATCACACCCGCGAAGTAGTGTATTATTTCGACAATACGGCATTGGGATCCAATTACGCCGTGTCGGATGAAGACTTTGCTTCGGTAATATGCAGTCAGTTTGAGAAGAATGGCTGGAATGTTACCCGTGTACACATCGGCAACCCGCTAAAACACCACGAAAAATACCTGCTAATTGACCAGGCGTTTAAAGGCCAAAAGTACCTGTTCATCCAAATTAACGAACAAAACAACGAGGCATTAATCCCAGCCATGCAACAAACCGCAGTTAAGGTTGGCCCACATGGTTTCCAAAAAGACAAAAGCGGCGAAAAGCTGGCCGAAACGGAAGAGGACCGGCTTGAATACAGAACCGATGGTACCGACGCTTTTGATACCTTATTTGTTGGTATGAATTTTTATAGTTATGAAACCGGAGCTCGTGGTGTTGGTATGGGAGTTATGCGGGGTTAGTATTTCATGCTATCGATCATAACATTCCCGTTATGAATCTTTCCCCAATATTCTATATAATAAGTGGTATCTACAAGATTGCTGTGGTATAAATAATTAGTGTAGAATGGAGTAGTATCCATAATGGATTCATTTGGGACAAATGCGAATAGATCCCCAACAGCCTCGTGTGGATTTATGAAGAAATTTTTTTTACTAACTGATTTTACACCATTTCCATATAGATCAATGAAATTGTTCTCAACTATTAATGCGGGAGTATTTCCATTGTTATGCAAGGATGCCCTGATTTCCATTCCATTATTTCTTCTCGTTGAAACCACATTATTTAAACTCAAATACGGCCTGTTTAACGTTACATATTGGTCTCGAAACATTTCCATACTCTTTTCATTCAGAGTCAGGGAGCGTTTAGTTTGCTTTATTGTATTGTACTGAAAAACGGAGTTAACTATCGTCAATAAAATTATTATCAATGTTAGGAATGAATTTATTTTTGTCTGACTGTCAATTTCATTCCAAATTTGTTTGAATCTGCGGTTCATTTGCTTTTTTCTTTAAAAGTAAAAACTTTTTGTAAAACTCGCTGCGGTGCATTTCCCTGGAGGCGAAGAGTTGGCAAAAATCATTAAATAAATCCGGTAGAGTGCCGGTTAACTTATAAGTTAACTTATTTGCATATAATGCAAATTTCTTTGCGTAAAACGCAATGCTGGCACGGAACACCATATCGGCGCGCGCAAAATAACACATAGTTATTCTGCTGCGGTTGCTGCGGTGCAATCTCTAAACCCTTTGTTTTTTCAGGTCATTGTTAAGGCGGTCACCTCAAAAAACTACGTTAAAAAATGTTCGCCTATTGTACATGTACTTAATATTTTAATTCAATAATTCGTCGAAGTTTGCAACGGGCTGCATTTGGTGTTGTTGCTTTGGCTCTTGAACTGCTTCGGGTGTTGTGCCTTTTTTAAATACCTGCTCGTTGCTAAACAGATAGCACAGTGGCCAGTATTTGTATTCTTCGGGTTCGTCGCTGCCTTCGGGAGTTTGTTGCGCTTTGCGTGGCTGCCCCCATACTACAAAAGCCGTGCTGCCTTTTACAATGGTGTAACCTTTTTCTTTCCACTGGTTAAAGGTGTTAAATTCTTCCGCTCCGGGGTTGGCTTCTATGTATGTTTCAATTAACCCCTCATTAACGGTGTCATATTCTCCGGCTTCAATTAAAGCCCTTATTACCTGGCTTTGCGCAATAAGCTGTTTTCTTTTTTGTAAAAATTGCTCTCTCCGTGCGGTTTTCTTATCTTTGCTCATAGTTGTTATAGTTAAGAGTGTTAAACTTTTAATTATAAAAGAGGGGGAAATGAGGTTTCCCCCTTTCTTTTTAGGCTTCAATCTCCTTTTTCAGTCCCTCGATTTTTGCCTCCATTTTTCCCATTAAAAACGTCAATACATCACCAATTAAAACAGGGTTTTGCAGGGCAAACACTTGGTTCTTGCTGTACTTGGTTCCCGCCTCAATGCTTAAAACAAACTCGTCCGTTTCAAAATCATCGGCTGCCGACACTTCTGCAATGTTGTCTAGATGATCCTGCAGGTTTTTGTGGCTTGCTTCCAACTTGCCAAGTTTCCTAATAAGCTCCTTTTTGTTGTTGAAGTAATCAATTCGGGCGGTCAGATCCTGCGGTACTGTTTGCAGTTTTGCTTTAAGCTGCTGCACCTGCTTTTCAAGTTCTTCTACTGTGTTTTTTTTCTCAGCTGCCTTTGTTGCGGTTTGGGCTGCTGTTGTGGTGTTCGGTTTCTTCACCTCCATTTTGGGCACACTTTGCCCCTTTGCCTTTTCAGCATTCTTTGTTGTCATAGTTAAAATTTTAAATTAAACTTTTAATTCTCTGAGGGTTTCCCCTCAATTGCTTATACTAATATACGAAAAAACAACGACTTTGTGAAATGTAAAATACTGTAAAACAGTATGTTGTGTGTGTTTGTATTTCTGTTGGTATTTCTTCCCTACATGAAGAAAATGAAAAATATTTTCTATCAAAAATGGTAACTGGTTGGCAGAAAATACCAATATCACGCTATTACAGCCTAAAAAAACGTAACTCATTAAAAATCAAAATTAATTTGGGTTCAAAGGGGAGAATCTTCCCCCTTTGTTCATTGAATGACTCCGCGCCGCCCTGTCTAAATTTTGGCAATTACGGTTTGAAAAATCGTGAAATATGCTTTTGTGTAGAATAATTCTAAACAGCGTGCGCCGTGTGGTGGCTTCATGCGATGGGATTACCATTTTTCATTACATTTGGTAATTACCAAAATTCAAAACCTTAAATCAATCGAAGATGAAAAGAATATTTATTGTTTTTGTAGTAATTACGATGTTTGGATGTGCCAGTGAAAATACAAAGGTCAAAGAACTTGAAGCAAAACAAATTCAACTGGAACAGAAGATTGATTCGTTGCAAAATGAAATTAAAGATTTACAAGAGCTTACTAAAACACACAATGAAATAATTACTGATATGTTAAAACCTAAGCAGGGTTCTCTTCTTGATGAGCTCGACAATCAATAAGTAATTCATATTATATTTTTCTCCAAACTCTTACTACCTTTGGAGCGCTAACGACATTTTAAAGACAGTGCTAATACCAGAAGGGTATTGGGCCGTGAGTATGGGTGAAAGTCCCTGCATACTGGTATTGCACTGCAATAAATGTCTGTTAGCACCACACGGTCCTCTTTTAAAAGCTAACAGACATGAAAGAAAAACTTCAAAAGGTAGTAGATCAGGGCAACCAGCTGATTGCCGAAATTAAAACAAACAACAATCCCAAAAGAGAGATACTCCTTAACCGGGCAAAGCAAGGTTTAAGAACTTACCAGGTAGCCATGAATAAGCTCATTGAGTAGCTTTTCTGTCCTTTCCTTCCCTCATTTCGCGTATTACATTGCCTTAAAAATTAAAGGCAATGATTCATATTTCGCAAATCCACAAATTGGTTGAGCCTGCCGGAACTGAGTTTTCAATCAAATTCACGGCAAAAAAAGGTTACGAAGTACTGGCCGAAAAAGCCGTGTGCACTTCATTCCATTCTTCAGGCCGGACAATGAACATCAAATTCCTTCCAAGCGAGGAAATCCGCACTGTTCGCCGCTGCACAATTACCGAATTCAACGGGGAGGAGGTAGTACTATGAAAACTATCTCAGTTGGTGGCTTAACCTATCTTCCGGAGGCAAAAGCAATATTGGCCATGAAATCGAGCGGCGATTTTTTTAAAGAGCCTACCGAAATAAAAAAGATCGACAATTACGAGATTGTTCCCTGGGGAGAAGATAACAATCTCCCGGCAACGGTAATCGAGAAAATGGAGAAAAGCGAAATGGTTTCTTCCAACCTCGAATTTAATGTAAATGTTGGCTATGGGGCCGGCATTAAACCAATGCGCCGGGTTATAGAGAATGGCAAAGTAGCCGGTTACGATGAAATTTTTGATGGTGAAGCTTACGAATTTTTCGAGGATAACGATATCCAGGGTTACTTCCTGGAACAACTTACCGACCTAAAAGCATTCTACAATGTATTCCCTGAAATTATTATCAGCAACGATAAAAAGAAAATCACATCAATTCGGAGTAAAGAAGCTGTTTTTAGCCGTTGGGCCAAAGCTAAAAACGGTAAAATACCATATCATTACTACTCTTCAAAATGGGGCGATAGTCCCAAAAGAGCGGACATTGTTCAAACTGATGTGCTCGACCGCTTTAACCCAAAAGCAAGTTTGGAAGAATACCTGCAAAAAAGAAAATACAAAGATCTTCGGTTTATAGTCCCGGTAAACTTTCCCACTCCAGGACGAACCTACTATCAACATGCTTACTGGTGGTCTATCTTCCAAAGTGGCTGGTACGATTATTCAACGATGATCCCCGTTGCCAAGACAGCACTTCTGAAACATGGATTTGGAGTGAATAAAATTATATATCTGTCGCCCAAATACTTTCAATCCATTTTTAAAGAAGAGGGGATTGACCAAAACGACAAAGAGGCGGTACAGGCTCGTATCGATCAGGAGCACCAGGCATTTAATGATTTTTTAACTGGTGCTGACAAAAAAGGGAAGGCTATTGTTGCAATAAAAGAATTGATTCATTCTGCTGCCGGTGCAAGAGAAGAAAAATATATCGAAATAATCGATATTGATGGTGGCAAAGGTGGTGAATTAATTGAGGATAGTGAGGAAGTATCAAATATTATCAGTTATGCGATGGGTGTTCATTCAAGTGTAATTGGTTCCACTCCGGGAAAAAACAAAGGCTCATTCTCAGGTACCGATAAACGGGAACTTTTTATGATGAAACAGGCCCTTATGAAACCTTTCAGAGATCGTTTGCTCAGGCCACTTAATCTGGTAAAACGATTCAACGGTTGGGACAGCGATATCGTAATTGCAGTTCCCGATATCGAGTTTACAACACTCGACCAAAACAAATCAGGCAAACAGGAAACCACAAAAGAATAAGCCATGTTAGTAGCAGATATCGACAGAATGAAAGAACTCGTTCCGGTAATAGTCGGGGGAGAGTTTGTAAAATACGAAACCTTTATAAAAGAAGCCCGCGAATGGGTAAAACGCGAAATTACCGGCTTTGCTTTGTATGCAAAGCTGGAGGATGCCGGTAACGAAACGCTGAAAGGATATGCCGAGGGTGTGGTAGCCAACAAAGGTTATCTGCTTGGCATTCCGTTTTTCGACCTGGTGGAAACCGAAGCCGGTTTTGCAGTTACCCGAACCGAAAACAAAGCTCCGGCCAGTAAAGAGCGCGTCGAGAAATTAACCAAAGGCGTAGAAAGCTGGTTATCCGAAAGTATTGAGCGCCTGCTTGAGTACCTGGAAGAAACAACCCAGTACCACGAAGACTGGAAAGGGTCCTCTACTTACTCCCTGCTCACCGAAACTTATATCCATAAGCTGAAAGACTTCCGCAGGATTGCACCGTTTGAAGGAACGCGATTAGATTACATTGCACAGCTGCCTCAAATGCTCGATGTAATTAACCTTACCATTGCACCGGTGATCAGTCCCGAGCTTTCCGACGAAATTATAGAGCAACTTCGCGATAACGATATGACCCCGGCAAACCAGGCAATTCTTAAAAACCTGCAGTTTGCTTTTGTCAATTACGTAGTTGCCCAACCCGACAAAGCGCACAGCTATTTAATGAAAGTTCGTAAAGTACTGCTGGCTTCGCCCGATACTTATCCAACATTTCGCGACAGTGATTTGTACGCATCGATACTTGCAACAGTAATTGAAAAAAACACCGATGAAAAACCAATCTTCCGGGCCGGATTCTGAACTCAGAATTGATTTAAGCTTGCCAAAAAAGTGGCAAGACATAAAAGGGAAAGAACTGGTAAAACTTGCCCGCATTTTTCTGAAACGAATGGAAAAGCCTGATTTCTTAATCAGGTGCTTCCTGGTGTTTAGCGGTTGGAAAGTTTTACAATGGCGCGATTTCTTCGACGAGGGAAAACATCAGTTCTGGTTTAAATCGGGCAAAAAGAAGTTTTATATTGATTCCGGGTTGTTTCATACCCTGGTAAGTACCCTGAATTTTCTGTGCGAAAAAATAGAACTGCCGGCCGGCAATCCACAAATTAAAGGTTACAAAGCCTGTAACCATAAACTATACAATGTTTCTTTAGAAACGTTCCTGGAGGCAGATAATTTTTTCAACGCTTTTGCATCTACCGGTAAGGGTGTTTTCCTAAACAAACTGTTCCGCACACTGTACACGAAAAAACGTCGCCTGCTTCTCCATCGCGCTACGCGCTACGAAAAATATGCTGTTTTTTTGTGGTTTTCGGGTATCAAAAACTTCATGGTTAACAAATACCCATACCTCTTTGCCGAAGGAAATGGAGTAGAAGCCGATCCGGAAGAGGCAATCCTCAACCTGCTCTCTGCCCTGAACGATGGAAAACCGCATGACAATGAGCGGATCTTCCGCACTCACGTTCACGAATGTTTCTACGAATTGAATTTTAAAATTGAAAACGCACCCAAAAAATGATGTTCGATCAGTACGCATATCTTGACAGTATTAAAGGGGTGGCTCCCGAGCTGGAAGCCATTCACCGCGTTTCCGGAATGAGAAACCTGGAGGAACCTTTGGAAAACATTCGCAGCCTTAAATCTTTCATGTTGCTGGTGGAAGATGACGATGACGGTTATTTCGATTTGGATGATAAAAATGCCGACCATGGTTTTCGTACCTTCTATATTATTGGTAAGGCAAAATTAAACGACAGTTCTTCGCGCACAACTGTACAAAACCAGTGCAAACTTTATGCACTCAAACTCTTTAAACAATTTAAAGCCGATTCTCACAATTTTGGCGATCCTGCTTACGGTTTCGATTCTTCGCGTATCGATTACCGCCGTATTGGTCCACTAATCGAGAATTACCATGGCTTTGCTTTTAGTTACGTAATTACCAACGAAAATTTTAACCTGGTATAATGGCCGATAATACAAATCTGGGTTTAACAGTTGAAGCATGGGCCGATATCGTTATCGAGCGCTGGGAACAAAAAATTGAGCGTTTAGGTATTATGAGTACCGGTGCTTTGCTCCGTTCATTTTATCACACCGTACAAACCCAGTCCAATGGCGATCCAGAGCTGATAATCTTTACATTCGAGTATTACGGAAAGTTTGTAGATATGGGGGTTGGCCGAGGTGTTACGGTTGAAGAAGTTGAGTTTAGTAATCGCCGTCCGAAAGCCTGGTATAGTAAAGTGTTCTTTTCTCAGCTCGAAAAATTAAAAGAGCTGTTGGCTGCAAAATATGCACGTAAAGCCCAGCTTGAGATCATTACCAATGTCGAAAAATTTGATGAAGAGGGTAAAAAGCTGGCAGCTAAACACAGCTCCGGATCTTCGCGATCCAGCTCTATTGATTCGGTTACCGGAAATAAGAAAATAACATTTAAAGAATTTCAGGAAAGGAGAAAACAGAATGGCTGGTAAAAAAATATTAACGGTCTGTTCGGCCAATGTAAACCGTAGCACCACTGCTGCTTTTTTGCTGAAACTTACGAATCACAATAGCGAAGTGTGGTCGCGTGGATCTAACCAGGCAGCCTGCCGTATCCATTGCGGAACATTCTGTACCGAAAACGATGTAAAAGATGCCGACGAAATTTTATGTATGGAACAGCGTAACCGGAAAGAATTGCTCAAGCTCTACGGCTCTTCCATCGATAATAAAATTAAAGTACTTGGTATTAAAGACGAATTCAAAGCCTTTTCTTCCGATTTGGTCATGGAGATATTCACTAAGCTACCTTAAATATATTTAAAAAGTAACAAAAAAGTTACCTTGAAATTTGCATAAAAGTAACAAAAGTGTTACTTTTGTTATATGAAATCGAAAGAGATCATTAAGTTCATTGAAAAGGATGGTTGGTACTTAGTTAGGCAAAAAGGAAGTCATATGCAATTCAGGCATCCTGAAAAGCCTGGACTAGTAACCATTCCGTTTCATGGAGTGAACAAAGAAGTCCCTAAAGGACTTGAAAGTTCAATTTTAAAGCAGGCAGGGCTCAAGTAGCCCTGCTTAAAAAAAAATAACACTAAAAGATAGTTTAAAATGGTAGTTCAAGTGTTGGTAAGGCCCAATAAAGATGGCTGGTGGGCAGAAGTAGTAGATCTTCCCGGATGTTATTCGCAAGGCGATACATTGGAAGAACTGAAAGAGAACCTTAATGAGGCCATTGATTTACACATTGAAGGTTTAATTGAAATTGGAGAGGCGCAAGACGTTGACGATCGTTTTATTACCGAAGAATTAGAGTATGATATTAAAGTAATTGTCGACGAATTGTTTAACGACCTTCCGGTACCGGTTACTGAAGTGGCCAAACGTGCCGGTATTAACCGTTCGCTTTTGGCACAATACAAGGCAGGTAGGCCAATGAGCGAAGATCAGGCCCGTAAAATTTTTACGGTAATAAAACAGGTTGGTGAAGAATTATCTGCTTTGCCATTGTAAAATAATTTTAAAATTTTAAAAAGCCTGTTATCAATGATAGCAGGCTTTTTTTTGTCCTTTCAAACCCTCCTTTCCCGTTGTAGATTGCTACCATAAAGCAATGTGCAATGGCTAACGAAAAAGCAAAAGCAACCATTTACCTCGATGGCAAACAGGCCGAAGCCGCTCTCGATGCAATTAAGAAAAAAGCAAAGGAGCTTCGCCAGCAAATGAAGGCTGCCCAGGAAGCCGGCGACACTGTTAAATATAACAAGCTGAAAAAAGAGCTGAAAGGTGTTGAAGCTGCTACCCGGAGCCTCCGCAAAGAAACTTTCGATTACGAGAAAGTTCTTCGCAATCTGAACGGAGCTGCTCCCAACGACTTGAAAAAGGCACTTCGAACACTCAATGTTCAGCTTGGAAAAATGAAGCAAACGGATCCCGGTTTTGCTGCTAAGGCTGCACAGGCAAAATTATTGCGTGCCAAACTCGATGAAGTAAACGGTTCTCTTAAAGTTCAGAAATCGTGGCTGAGCCGTACTGCCGATGGTTTTAACCGTTATTTCTCCGTTGCCACTGCCGGCCTTGCTTCTTTGGTTGGTGTTCAAATGACTGCTCAACGTGCAATCGATGCCCAGTTGGAAAGGCAGGATATGCGCGGAAAAGTGAAAGCCTTAACCGGACTGGTTGATGGAGAATTATCCTGGTTAGAACAAAGGGCCGTTGAATTTGCTACTACCCAGGACGAATCTGGCGTAAGAATCCAGAAGTCGGTCGATGAGATTATGGAAGCTTATCAGTTGGTTGGTTCTGCAAAACCGGCTTTGCTGAAAAACAAAGAGGCCCTTGCCGAAGTTACTAAACAGGTTCTCATCTTATCCGAAGCCGGCGAAGGTATGCCGCTTGCCGATGCTATTGATGCCACAACAAAAGCGCTGAACCAATACAATGCCCCTGCCGGTGAAGCTGCCCGCCACACCAATGCTTTGGCCGGTGGTGCAAAATTGGGAGCTGTGCAAATTCCTGAGGTGGGAATGTCGATTAAAGAATTCGGGAAAAATGCTTCCGATGCCAATGTCGAGGTCGAAAAGAGTGTTTCGCTTATTGAAGTGTTGGGAGAAAAAGGCGGGATAGTCGGCAACCGTGCAGGTATCCAGTTGCGTAACTTTTTTACCATCCTGTCGTCCGGGGCCAACGAAACCAATCCCGAAATAGTGGGATTAGACAAAGCTTTGGAAAACCTTGCCAACAAACAATTATCATCAGCCGAATACACTAAAATATTTGGCCGCGAAAATGCCAATACTGCTAAGATTATAATCCAGAACCGGGAGTACATTAATGAAATGACGGAAGCTATTAAAGCTGAAAATTTCGTTATACAGCAGGCCATCGATAATACTTCTGATGATATGGCCAAACGCCAACAGGCAAAAGAGGCCATGCACGAATATGTAGTTGAAATTGGCGAAAAATTAATCCCTGCACAAACCTACTTCCTACGTACCGGAAAACTCACCTTAAAGCTTCTTTCCAGTACAATCGACCTGTTTAAAAACCACGGCAGGCAGATTGTTGTTGTCGCTGCTTCAATTGTGTCATATACCATTGCCGTAAAAATCATGGCATTATGGGAAGCCAGGAAAAACAAAGAGGTGGGAATCGGTCTGGCCTTGTCTAAGGCTCGCGTGTTCTGGCAAAAAACGGAACGGGCAGGAATGCTGTTACTGGCGGCTGCACAAGCATTGTTTACTGGTAATGTGAAACGGGCAACTGCTGCCATGCGGATTTTCAATACCACTACTAAACTAAGTCCAATCGGTTTGTTGGTTTCACTCTTGGCTACTGCTGCCACGGCTTATCTGCTTTTCAGGGATAAAACTAAAGTTGCAAAAAAGGAGCAAAATGAGTTCAATGAAGTTTTGAAAGAAAGTAACCGGTTAGTAGGGCAAACAAAAACGTTAGAAGAGCGTGCTGGCATTATTAAAAATCTTTCAAAAGATCAGCTGGAAACTCTGAAGTCTGACATGCAGACTCAGCTAAGAGCAGAAGACGATCATCATGCTTTGTTAATTCAGAAATTGAAAAAACGTTTATCTGAAGATGAAAAATTACGGGAACTTACTGAGCAACGGACACAGGGAGGTTTGTCGAAAATACAGAAGATAAATCTTGACTCTCAGATTTTAGCAAGGAAACGATACTTGTCTGCGGATCTCGAGGCAGACAATAAGGCTAACCAAAAACGGCTTAAAAATCTTAAAGGCTACCTTAAGAATGTTGATACTGAATTGAAAAAAAGAGGGAATGGTAATGGAGGTAAAACCGACCTCGATAAAGCCAACGAAGCCCTTGATATTGCCAACAAACAGCGTATTCTTAAACTAAAAGAACAATATGGTGCTGAAGAATCAATGCAAAAATTTCTTCATGCCCGTTTATTGGCCAACGAAATTGTTTATCTGCAGGCAAAGGAACAGCTTGAAACTGATGAATCAAAAAAACTTGATTTACAAACAAAAATTGTCGATAAACAAAACGAATACAATAAAGCTGTTCGCGAAGCTATTGAACCGCTTAAGCTAAAACAAAAAGCGGTTGAGGAGGTTAATACAAAATTGCTTGAAGAAGAAAAGCTGCTTAAACGTAACGCCCAGGCTACTGCAAAAGCTGCAAAGGACCAGGAAGATCTTGTAGAGACTTTACAGACCCAGGCAATGATGTACCAGGATACTATCGATGTCATTTCACAGGGAATGTTCGATATGATGTCAGGAAGTGAAGATGCCTTTAAAACATTTGCTAAAAACATCTTAATATTTGCCCTCGAACAATTAAAGGTACAAACTGAAATTGCTATTGCAGGCGTAACTATTCAGGGACTTGCATCATTAAATCCTGCCTTGATGTTTGCCGCCGCTGCCAAAATTGCACTCATTGAAGCCACTTTTGCCGCTATTGAAGGATTGGTAAACAAAGCTTTTACTTCAAATAGTAATACTAAAGGTTACGCAATCGGTGGTTACACGGGCGATGGAGGCAAATACGAACCTGCCGGCATTGTCCACAAAAAAGAATATGTAATTCCGGAAGAAGGAGTGGACAATCCTCTGCTCAGGCCATTCATAAACATGATCGAAATTGCACGTAAAAGCGGATCATTGCGTCAGTTAAATATTGGCCCGGCAATAGTTTCAACCCGTCGCGAATTTTCTTCCGGTGGCCCAACTTCCGAACCTTCAGGCTTAAACCCTACACAACCCTATACATATTTTATCGACGTTGACAAATTCGACAAAGCAGTTACCCGGTTAGAGAAGCTTAAAATTCCATTCTCCTACGACAAATTCGCGAAACTGGAAGATGAATACAAACGCCAGCAAAAGGGTTCGGGCATGTAGTGTCCTTTAAACTTTAAACTCAAAACTTTAAACTCGTAGTATGGCTTTAGAAATTACAATACCAGGTGGAGCGGTGCAATTACAAGGCACCGAAATTCGGGTTAAAATAAATACCGATACCGTGCAAGGCGATCTTTACCGGGTGCTTCTGAAAATTACCAGCGAAGATGCCAAGCTCGATGGTATGCCGCAGATTCTCGAAAACATTCCCGATGCCAACGGCGATGCCTGGTTCGATATCTCCGGTTTTTTATACCGCTACTTTGTACCCACGTTTTCGTCAACAGGTGGAGTGTTGGGCACCGAACGCGCCGATATCCCCGCACTCATTTCGCTCGATATTGGCGAAAGCTATATCGAAAACAACCAGCGCCAGGAAAACTGGGCAGAACTTAACGGCGATCAATATAAAGTAACTGTTTTGCAGGGCGGTTTATCCGAGTTCGAAAAAGACCTTTACACCGAACAGGCAACCAATTGGTACAACCAGTTTATTGTTGGTGGCAAATGGTTAACAGCTTTGCCCGATGGTGTAAAGATTGCACCAACAGCACTGGCAAAACTCTGGTGCATGTCGTCGGCAGCGGCAGCACTGAATCTTACGTTTAAAGCCGATTACACGCTGCAAGACGGAACTACCGGTACCATTTCGCAGGCGGTAACGGTTAATCACGGAAGCATATACGAGTTTAATGTCGATCCGGCCACGCTTGGCCTCGATGTGGCTAGTGCAAACCCGGTAGTAAGTTACGAGTGTTACCTCGAAAATGGTGTTGAACGGGTAATCGAAAAATTTACTTTAAATATCGATTATACTTACTACGAATTCAACACTCAGGTGTTTGCTTTTAACCGCTACAGCGCAGTAGATTGTTACTGGTTTACCGGCAAAGTAAAAACCAACTTCCCGGCCGAGCATACAACAGCGCAACGTACCGCACAGAATACCGACACAACCCGGCAGCGCACGCAGGTAATTTCTGCCAAATCCGGCCGGCGGAAATGGATCGTCAACACCGGCCATAAATCGTGGGAAGAAATACTCGAGTTGGAACATTTTATTATGAGCCGCCAGCTGTGGATCCTCGATGTGGCCACAGGCTATGTTGTGCCGGTAAACATCGAAAACAGCGCGGAAGCTTTGGGCGCTATCGACGAAAACCTGCACGATTTTGAATTGGAACTAAGTGAAGCCCACAATAACCGCTACTGATTATGATAGGGATAACAAAGCGTTTGTTAAAAGGACTGTTCAAGGATCACCGCATGTCATTGCTGATCGACTGGATTTCGATTGGAATCAATCATGATGCCTATAAATTCGGAGAAGTATTGACAGGTGTAGTTGATGGTGATAATAAAAGCTTTACATCCGAAAAAACTCCGACTGATCTTAATAACGTGGCTTTATCTATAAGCTACGCGTTTACACTGCAACCAACCGATTTTACCATTGATGGAAATACCTGGACTCTCGGCGAAAACATTTCTGCACCGGCTGGTAGTGAAAAATTGATAGCCTTTTATAAATACTCAAAACTGGAATAAAATGAAACGAATACTTTTAATCCTATTGCTACTGGCACCGGTATTAACATTTGCACAGCAAAGTTGGTCGCGTATAGCGCCAATAGACCCTTTGGAGCGAATTAGCAACCCCGCCGGCGATGATTTGTTCTTAATAGAAGATGCTGACGACGATAAGAAAAAGTCTATCCGGCTCGACAGTTTGCTTAACCTGGTTATTATACCAGCGGAAACTGATCCAATATTTGCCGCCGATTCTGCCAATATTGTTCATTTTGATGAACTTGATTATTTCACAGGCGCCGATATTACAGGCAACGAATCAGCCTTTGACGGTTGGGACAAAAACGAGTCTGATGATTTTTCGGGTGATTATGGGGATTTGATAAATAAGCCTACAATTCCAATAGTAAATAATTCAACAATAACCTTACAGCGAAATGGAGTTAATATTGGAGCTTTCGATATAAATCAAGCTGCAAACGAAACATTTAATTTTATTGATGAAAATACACAGTTGTCACAATCGCAGGTTAACGCTTATGAGACTGACCCAAATGTGTCAACTTATACAAAGTCGCTTACTTCTGCATCTCAGTTATTAACAGAAATTAAAACAGTTGACGGTATCGGAAGTGGTTTAAATGCTGATTTTGTCGATGGGATAACATCAGAGAGAATAGCTTACGGTTCTAATCTTAGGGCAACAACGAATATAGTGGACTGTAATTCTATTGTAAAAAGTGGATTTTATTACGCCAGTAACGCATCCAATTCCCCCACAGGTATAACTTATGGTTATTTAGTGCACACTCAATTCAATGTGAATGATGATTATGCTTCGCAAACATTTATTGCTACATCATCTGACCGTAAGTTTTTTAGGAGAAAAGTTGGTGGAACATGGGAGCCATGGATTGAAGATTGGAACAATGCAAACTTAACTAAATTGTCAGATTTGAATAATGATCTAACTATTTTAGACTTTCCCAATGACGCGGGGTATATAAACTCAACATCAGGTAATTGGACAGGCACACTTGACGGACAAGAAGGTAGCTATTATTTAAACTACAACAACCTGACCAATAAACCAACCATACCAACTGTAAACAATTCAACAATAACCTTTCAACGAAATGGAGTTAATATTGGAGCTTTCGACATAAATCAAGCTGCAAACGAAACATTTAATTTTATCGACGAAAATACACAGTTGTCACAATCGCAGGTTAACGCTTATGAGACTGACCCAAATGTGTCAACTTATACAAAGTCGCTTACTTCCGCATCTAAGTTATTAACAGAAATTAAAACAGTTGACGGTATCGGAAGTGGTTTAAATGCTGATTTTGTCGATGGGATAACATCAGAGAGAATAGCTTACGGTTCTAATCTTAGGGCAACAACGAATATAGTGGACTGTAATTCTATTGTAAAAAGTGGATTTTATTACGCCAGTAACGCATCCAATTCCCCCACAGGTATAACTTATGGTTATTTAGTGCACACTCAATTCAATGTGAATGATGATTATGCTTCGCAAACATTTATTGCTACATCATCTGACCGTAAGTTTTTTAGGAGAAAAGTTGGTGGAACATGGGAGCCATGGATTGAAGATTGGAACAATGCAAACTTAACTAAATTGTCAGATTTGAATAATGATCTAACTATTTTAGACTTTCCCAATGACGCGGGGTATATAAACTCAACATCAGGTAATTGGACAGGCACACTTGACGGACAAGAAGGTAGCTATTATTTAAACTACAACAACCTGACCAATAAACCAACCATACCAACTGTAAACAATTCAACAATAACCTTTCAACGAAATGGAGTTAATATTGGAGCTTTCGACATAAATCAAGCTGCAAACGAAACATTTAATTTTATCGACGAAAATACACAGTTGTCACAATCGCAGGTTAACGCTTATGAGACTGACCCAAATGTGTCAACTTATACAAAGTCGCTTACTTCCGCATCTAAGTTATTAACAGAAATTAAAACAGTTGACGGTATCGGAAGTGGTTTAAATGCTGATTTTGTCGATGGGATAACATCAGAGAGAATAGCTTACGGTTCTAATCTTAGGGCAACAACGAATATAGTGGACTGTAATTCTATTGTAAAAAGTGGATTTTATTACGCCAGTAACGCATCCAATTCCCCCACAGGTATAACTTATGGTTATTTAGTGCACACTCAATTCAATGTGAATGATGATTATGCTTCGCAAACATTTATTGCTACATCATCTGACCGTAAGTTTTTTAGGAGAAAAGTTGATGGAACATGGGAGCCATGGATTGAAGATTGGAACAATGCAAACTTAGATTTATGGGATGGAACAGAAGATTTAGACGTAAATTCAATAGAGATTAACGGCACACCTTTAAACGGATTAACAGACGGTGACAAAGGCGACATAATAGTAAGCAGTTCGGGTACTGTTTGGAGTATTGATAATGGTGTAGTTGGCTCAGCAGAATTAGCAAGCACAGCAGTTACTCCAGGAAGTTACGCAAACGCAAACATAACCGTAGACGCCGACGGCCGCATAACCGCCGCAAGTAACGGCGCGGTTAGCACCAGCGGCATTACATACACATCTAACCAGGTAACCAGCGGCGGCGGTTCAATAGCTAAATACATTGGTACAGATGTATTATCGACGACTAATTTATATTCAATGACAGAAGTTTCGGTAACCGTTACCGATTTAAACGGCGCCCTGGTTGGAATAATGAAGTTTATAACGTCGGGGTATTATAACAACGGTTCGCGCAATGTTAGCACGCAAACAATAATAGACACAACCCCGGCCAGCATAACAGTAACGCCAACGGTAGGAACCGGCGGCGCGTCGCTAAATAAAGTAATATTGTATTTGTCGAACAGTTACGGCAGTACGGTTAAAATGGGTTTTAGTCATTATACTACAAACGATTCAACAGATTAATAATATGAAAAAAGTAATTTTATTAGCGGTTTTTGCCATTGTAGCAATGGCCACCGCACACGCACAAACAACAGAACAGGACTCTATTCAATTAGCTTTAGAGGCCGAACAGCAAACCTATAAAGATTCGGTAACGGCAGCACTCGATTACCAGTATGCCACGCAAAAAATAACGCTGATGGCCGATGATGTTGTTCTCCTGGACACTTTGGCATTCAGGCCGATTGTGATTGCAGATCAGAACAACGTGTATTACGCCACCATTGGGCAGTACGCCGTGGCATTCCAACAATTTCAGGGGCGTATGTGGAATAAACAGCGTGAAGAGGTTCGATTAAACCTGGTAAAAGGTTTGCCTCCTGAAATTTCTTTCCGCAATGTTAGAACCGACGTGGCTGTTGATCCGTCCACGATTAAGTAACTTTTCAATAACACTGCCTCATGTTAAGCATCACCATCAATAATAAACCGCTGCTTACCGACGACGATTTCAGCTGCAGGATTACGGTTAAAAACCCGTTTTTTATGTTTAAAGAAATCCGCGGACCTCTGGCAACCGATATCAGTATTCCGGTTGACGGTAACCGGCAGCAGCTTAAAAATCCCAACCAGGTTACCAAACGTGCCACACAAAACGACCGACATTTTTCCGGTGCAAAACTGTTGCATTTTGGTTTGCCATTGGTTACCGGCGATTTTGTTGTTACCGGTGCAAAAGGTTCTGTCGATGGTTGGATCCAAAACAATGTAGGTAAAATGGGTGAAGAGCTTCGCGAAAAGAACCTAACGGAGCTCGACTTTGGTGATGACAAAAATTTTATAAATAAAACCACGTTCGATCCCGACAGCGACGATTGGTGTACCATCCGGTTAATGAACCGTGGCTTTTGGAAAGACAAAGGCCGGATGGTGGAAGCGGATGATGGGGCCGACGTTGAAGAGTTGACCAATAAGTTTGAGTCTACAGCCGATTTTTTCGTCAACCAGTCAGGCAGCGGTGGTGTAATTACCTCTGCCGGTATTGATGGCGTGGCTGTGGTTTCTCCATTTCCGTTTCTGCACCGGCTTATCGATACCCTGCTTCGTAAAAATGGTTTTTATATTTCCGATAATTTCCTGAAGCTCGATGCCGATTTGAAAACATTGTGTTTGTATCACAACTACAATATTCTGAAAGACACTTCTACACTGGAAGAGCAGGGGTTTAATTTGTACAATTTTTTTACCGGTACCTTTCAGTTCCAGGAGCTTTTGGCTATTTCAGCATCCACCTGGGATTTGGCCGCCTTTAATATTCACGACCTGTTGCCGGCTATCGATGTAAAAGAATTGCTGCTTTCAACGCAGAATACTTTTAACACTTTCTTTTGGTTTAATAATAACCGCACGGTTCAGATCATCGACAGGGAAGCGGTTTTAAAAGGAGATCCTTTCGACCTTTCGAAATACCGGGTAAGCGAGTGGCGCGTGGGCGAACGTAAAGATGTGACCTTAAAGTTTAGCTGGGAACACGATAGTAACGATTCAGCTTTCAACGAGCTTTGGGAAGAGCTGGATGATAAGCGAGACAAGATCCTGGACCCGGTAAATTCTTATTCCGATTTAAAAAACGTATTGCTTCCAAAAGAAGAGGGCGATATCCGACTGGTGATTAACGAGAATACCTATTACGAATACGGATGGTTTACCGCCGGCGAAGTAACCAATGGAGCAATAGCCAGCGAGTCAATTATAAAAGCCTGGAAACCTGTTTCTATTGGGCTTCAAAACTATTTTTTTAACGATGGCGATAAAGACCAGGAAGAAATAAAAAGCTCCTTTTCAACCTTACGTATGGCCGCTGAAGGTTACCCCGTAGCTTATCAGAATGGCAATTCAAAAACCTTCTCGAGTGTGCGCGAAGCCTTTTCGCCACGGCTATTATTTTACAAAGGAAATAACACCGGTGGCGACGAAAGTACCTCCGGAAAGAAATTCGATTGGAAAGGCGATGCCGGCTTTGTGTATAACCGTTACCGATTAACGGCTCCTTTCCTGGCAGGCTGTTTACCCATCGAGGCCGACTTCCGTTTCCCGCCACGGATCCTTCACTATGTAATGAATAATATCTATCAGAAAATGAAAGACAGCGAGTGCGAATTCCTTATCGAACAGATCGATGCCGATCCGGGGCCGGAGGAAGAAACACTCGTGCAAATTCAGGCTTATAAAGTGGAGGATAATTTCTGGGCATTTAATCCCGGTGTTGTTCCGGGTGGTGGCGACGGAACTGAACAAACCCTGGTACCGAAATTTGTGGGCGTAAACCAATACGGCAAACCCTACCTGGTTGACGAGAATGGACAATTTAAAACAACCTCTGTTTTTGGAGATATATCCTCGGCAGATTATGCACACCATTGTTGTGTTGATTACGACCCGGCCAGCAAGCAACTTTTTGTGGGTGGCAATTATGGTTATGTGCACATCTACGATCTGAGCGATGGAATAAGAATGCAAAGTATCCGGGTGCTCGATACCTCTGAAAGTATCTCGGGCATTCGCGTAACCAACGGCAAAGTGTTAGCCGGCATAAACAATCAACGGACATATATGTGGTTCGATCAGGATGATTTCGACAACTATTCGGCTGCAGTAATAAGCGGCGTGGTTAATGGCAATAATGGTCAGGTGGGATATACGATCCGCGATTTCGAATATTACAACGGCTATTACTACATGTGCTCGAAGTTAGGAGAAATTACACGGTCAACCGATTTGCTTTTTGATAATAACGAGATACTGGATATCGATGTGGACTTTACGCGAATGTTACAAACCGATTCCAGGCTGTACGCTTTTGCTGTGGAAGACCGGCAGGTTACAGCGCTTAAAACCGATCCAACCAACTGGAGTGATTTCGACTATGACAATGATGTAGGATCACGGCATCCGCAAACACTGGAAGCCCTGGCAAATGGTGAAGACGTTATTTGTTTGCTCGATGGCTATACATACAGTGTAATGATTTTAACCGGTGGTCCCACCACTCAAACCCGGATAGGAATTGGTGGTTATGCCATGGGAGCAGCAAACGCCGGAGGTGATGTTTTTCTTGCAAACGGATCGCTTAGTTATTCCTCCGGTGCCTTGTACAAATTAGTAGGAACTGTGCCTCAATACCAATTCCCGTTACCCGATTGTATTAGTATTTACGGGTATTAATCTGTCCTTTTGGAACCGTCATTTGGAAGCCATATTTACATAAAACTTTCAGATGATGAATGCTTTCTTACAGTTCGCTACTACTTTGGCTGATCAAGCCAAAAACGTTCTCAGTAAAACCGCAGTTGCCGTTGGCGCTCCAAGTGCCGGAGGTATTGTTGGTATTGTTTCATTTTTCGAGAAGATAACACCGGTACTTACCGTTATTTCCCTGGTAACAGGATTAGTCCTTGGTATTCTCAGTTATCGCTTAAAACTTAAAGAATCCAAACGTCGTGAGCAGAAAAAATAACAAGACAGTCTACATTTTACGCGACACTACTGGCCATAAACAAAGCCTGGGAACATTGCTTGTTGTTGATCATGGCCGGGTGCTTTTTAACTCACACCTGATGGAGCGTGGATGGCTCGATAATAAACAAAATATCAGTTGCGTAATAGCCGGAACTTACGATTTGGTAAAAGAATATTCGCCAAAATTTAAGTGCGAACTTTGGGAGGCAAAAGGAATTCCGGGCCGAAGTGAATGTAAATTCCATTCAGCCAATTACTGGGACCAACTGAACGGCTGCTTTTCTCCTGGAGAAGCAAGGATTAATATCGGGCATGATCAATTACCCGACATGATTTATTCTGGCGATATGCTCGAAATTTTTATGAATGCAATGGGAAATGACACCCGTGCCCGCCTGGTTATTATCGACGATCTGAACTGATGAAAAAAATTTGGCCATACATAAGCATGTTTTTTGCCGGCGCCTTTGCTGCAATGGCAATGGTATTTTTTAAAGAGAAACCGCAAACAGTTATTAATGCAGAAACCTATATTAAGGAGCAGGAGCAAAAGGTTGGGAAGATAAAACAAAAAGGGGAGGGCAATGGACAGCAAGTTCAGCTGAAGCAGGAATTATCCCGGAAAGAAAAACGAATGGCCAGGAAAACCGAACGGAGGTCCCGAAAATCTAAATAGACAGTGTCCTTTTCCGGCCGGTAAAATCTAAAGAAATTGAGATCCAATTAGTAACGATATAGTTTAATCATTTAATTAAAGTGCTATGAGAAATTTATTTGCAAAGCTTTTAGTTTTCACACTATTTGTTGTGGCCGTTGGCACGATGCAAGGCATTGCCCAGCCGCAGGCGCTTGATGATCCGCCTCAGTGTTTCATCCAGGACGGCACCGGTGTTGCCGAGATTGTTATCACAGTTGACGACCTACAGGGCGAAGAGCATTTATATGCATCGCTCAGTTCCGATCCGCAGTACGAGTTAGAAGATCCTCCTGCAATTGAAGAAGGAGAATCGTTAGCAGATTACGCAAAGCGGAATTGGAAGTGGCTGGCAACGGTGCTCATTTTACTACTTGAATTTATAGTAAGACTTACACCCACGGAAAAAGACAACACAATACTCTCCAGGTTCCTTGGTATACTCGGAACTATAGTGCCGAATTTGAAAAAAGGCGGCGGGACGCATACCCCGTCCACATAAAGACATTGCCCGGTTGTGGTAAAATCAGAGATCATTAATTTAATTGTATAACCGGGTTTGTAAATTCAGAACCCCTGACGCTTCGGTCAGGGGCTTTACAAAAGAAAAAGATTAGTTTTTTCATAAGTTTAGGTTTGATTAGTTTTATTGGAGAAGCCCGGTGTTGACCGGGCTTTTTTTATGGCTTAAAATCCCTTTGGCGATGGGAAACTCTCTCGAACATGCGCCGATCTTTCGCCAAAATGTTGCTTAATGTATCGGTAGGTTGAAGTAATATCGGTATGCCCCAGCTGGTTCATTAGCTCAACAATGGTTGCTCCGCTCTCCAAAAGTTTGCCGGCACCAGTATGTTTAAACGAGTACCACTTGTAACTTTTCGACAGATCAAGATCATCCCGGAATTTATTAAACCGGTTCCGGAGCGTGTTGGTTCCAATTTGCCTGATACCTGGTCGCCCAAACGGACCAATTAAAAACAATTCCTTTCCATAAGTATGAATTCCATGTTGCTGCAGCACCTCAAAAAGTTGGGTAGGGATGTCGATCACGCGCTCCTTGCGCTTCTTTGCGATGTTTTTTGGTATTAAAATAGTCCGGGCCCCAAAATTAATATGTTTCACCTGTAGGTTTAACATTTCGTTTCCTGGACGAACAAAACAAAAGTACTGTAGCAATGCAGCTAAAAATAATTGCGGATCCTGTTCGCGCATAACCGGAAGTAGCCTTTCCATATCATCATCAAGAAACGGCATGGCCGAGAAGTCTTCATCCGTCTCCGGAACGTCAATATCGTGCACCGGGTTTTCCAGGAGTATCTTTCGGTTGATCAGGAATGAGAAAAACTTTTGTAGTGTCATCCGGTATTTTTCTACGGTTCGCCTGGCCAGTTGCCGCTCGTTGATTAGGTAGTCGAAAAATCGGATGATTAAAGCATTGTCAAATGTTCCAAGATCGTTATCTACCAACTTCTCGCGCTCTAGCCAGCTGGTAAACTCCCGGATCTTGCCGCGGTAGCTTTCATAAGTCTTTTTTGCAGATATTCCTTTAACGTGGGAAATATATTCCGAACCATAGAATCGTATGTTCTTGTTCGCTTTTCGCTTGCGTCCATACACACGGGCTGCTTCGTGGTACTCCAGTTCGTCCTCGTAAACGACTTGGTTTTTCAAATCATCGAGCGGAGTCCAGCCTTTATTCAGCTTTGCGGTGTAAATCCTAATCAGCTCTTCTGCTTTCGCGTAACGTGCTTTTTTCGTTTTTAACAGAGATAGATCTTCCTGGTAACGTTTCCGTTTCATCCTTCCGTCTTTGGGATCTCGATATCCCAACTCGATCCACCACGACTTCGCGATGTCGCCACCGGCATCGTACAGGTAAGGGGTTCTAAAAAGTTTTTTCCTTCTCATATCCGTTAAAATTTCGCGTTCCCCAACGTGAAAAAATTAACCGACAAAAGATGAAATACATGTTTTATTTACACTGACATACATTTAACGTATGTAACTAACTGTAGAACAGTAGTGTTATAAAACATAGTGGAGCTGGCGGGAGTCGAACCCGCGTCCAAACGAGGAAGCTACAAGCTTTCTACATGTTTATCTCTGACTTAATTTTCGAATAGCAGCCGGATCAAAGCCACCAACTACTATCTTATCTCTTTTAATTTCGCAAAAACGCCAGAGCCTCGTTTAAGCTAGCTTCGATTTATTTGCACCGCAAATTCGGACCGCTTCAAAGCATTAGCATCCGGGCGATGTCTTGTTCCAAAACCTTGTTTCGGAATTAAGTGTAATCTAAACTGTTAGATTACGCAGCAAGAGCGTAATTATTTTCGCCAATTAAAATTTTGATCATTATTTTCAACGGGTCAACAACCAAAACCCGACATGCTTACCTGTCTCTTCTACCCGCTGTCAAAACCAGTCAGCCCCATAGAAGTGGTGCAAAAGTATAAAAATATAGCTAATTGTAAAACGTAAAAAGCAGTGTTAAAGTTGCTGTGCAAATTCTTTTATCCACCTTTTTAATGTTTCGCTTATTTCCGGGTCTTTCAGCCCAAACTCCAGGTTGGTTTTCAGGAAACCCATTTTATCACCAATATCATAACGTTTTCCGTCGAATTTTAAGCCATACATAGGATGTTCTTTTACCATATCGCGCATGGCATCGGTAAGTTGTATTTCGTTGTTTTTACCGGGAGTGGTGTTTTTCAGGTAGTCGAAAATTTCAGGTGTAAAAATATATCGGCTTGCAATCGCCAGATTCGATGGAGCCTCTTCGCGGGTCGGTTTTTCAATCCAACCGTTTGCTTTGTAAACATCGTCGGAAAGAAGTGTTCCGTCAAGAATTCCATAGCGGCTTACCATTTCAGGTTCTACTTCTTCCATGGCAACAACTGAACCACCGTATTTTTCGTAAACATCAATCAGTTGTTTGGTAATCGGGCCCTTTCCCTGAACAAGTGTGTCGCCAAGAAGAACCGCAAAAGGCTCGTTACCCACGTGGTATTGCGCATGAAGGATAGCATCGCCTAAGCCGTTCATTTCTTTTTGCCAGACAAAATGAATGTTGGCCAGGTTGGAAATACCCTTCAGTTTTTCCAGCATTTCGTAATTACCTTTCCTTTCCAGTGATTCTTCTATAATAGGATTCCGGTCGAAATGCTCTTCTATAGCGCGTTTCCCTTTTCCGATGATCATTAAAATATCAGTAATCCCGCTGGCAACCGCTTCTTCAACGACATATTGAATAACGGGTGTGTCTATTATCGGGATCATTTCTTTAGGTTGTGATTTTGTGGCCGGCAAAAAACGGGTTCCGTAACCTGCTGCCGGTATAACTGCTTTTTTTATCATGTTCTAATTGTTAACGATATTGGGTTTTATAACTTCAATTCCTTTTCTGCTCAGGGAGTTATGTAAATTGTTAAACATTGTTCTGTTGGAATAAGTACCAATAATTGCTCCTCCCGATCCGGTGAATTTTGCACTGGCACCAACCGAACGGGCCAGTTCTACCATTTCAATATTTCCTTTTGAGATATTGATCGTTTTTCGTCGCAAATCAAAATTCTCGTTAATAAGATCGTGCATGCTTTGATAGTCGTTATTACCCAAAGCCACTTTAAAATCTTCGGTAATTTGTCCCCATCGCAACATGGCTTGCAATACTTTGGGGTCGCCAATTTCAAAGCGTGCTTTCAGGTTATTATGCACTACTTCGGTTCCTTCCGATAGATTTTTACGGTAGGCAATATAAAAGTGCGGGAAGTTTTTTACATCGAGTTCCTGGTATTCGCCGTAACCGCGGCTTTCCATTAGGTCGCGGTCAAAATCCATATAAACCGGGCATTCGTAGGCTTGCGCTACACGGTCCTGCAATCCGGCAGCAATGCCAAGTTCTTCCGTCTCAACGGAAAGAACAAGGTTGGCAAAAACGGGTTTCGGAATTTTTACCTCATAAAACATACACAGCGCACGTAAACATGCTGTAATAATTGCACTTGATCCGGCCAGCCCCAAACGAAAAGGGATGTTCGATTTATATCGTATCGTAAAATTCCTGTCGTCGATTTTTATGTTGTTTGCCTTACAATGTTCATAAAAAATCTTGATCATTGCTTTCAATAAACGCATTCCACCGTAGTACCCGGCAATATTTACATCTTCAACCAATTCTTGTATGCTGTTGAAATTGGTACCGTCTAAACGCTCGGGTAAAATCTGTAGCTCAGGAGTTTCGTAAAGCTGAACGCGCGCCTCGAAATTGGAAAACAAAAAGGCAATTGTTTTTCCGAAATAGCCGTCGGAAGGATTACCAATTACTGCGGCTCTGGGGTATGAATATGTTTCGAAGATCATTCCGGTTATTTTTAACAGGTAAAACTAATATTTTTTATTCTTTGGCGAATTTTGTAATAAAGACAGCTGGTTGCCGGGTGCCTTAAATTCTAACACTAGTGCCTCTTTTGTGTTGAGTAACAAATAGAAAATGCTTTTTGCCTCAGGTTTTATTCTTGTGCGTTTTTCTGTTATATTTAGCATTCGTTAAGTTCAGAATTTTCTGTCCTGCCAATTATGAACTTGTAACTATAGAGCCTAAATTAAATACAATGAAGCCTAAATTTTTAATCTGCACGGCAACAATATGCGTGTTTTTATTTGCTTGCACAAGTACCCAAAAAGAAGAAAGACAAGAACAACCTAAGCCGCGTGTTGTAGTGACCTGCGATCCTGAGTTGGATGATAACAATTCAATGATTCGCTTCTTACTTTTTAGCACAGACTTTGACATTGAAGGATTAATATACGCAAGTAGCCGGTTTCATTGGAGAGGAGACGGAAAAGGAACTACCCAATATCTACCCGGAAGAGAATATTCCTCTAATGGAAGAGATCTTGGTCCTCAAACTTCATGGAGATGGGCTGAAGGAGAGCGGTTTATTGATGACCTGGTTGAAGCTTATGAATCGGTTTATCCGAATCTAAAAGTGCATAATCCAAATTATCCTGCGCCTGAGGAATTGAAGTCAAAAATATACGTTGGCAATGTGGAGTTTGAAGGTGATATTTCTCATGATACTCCCGGCTCTGACAGGATAAAAGAGATTCTTCTTGATGATGACCCAAGGCCTGTTTTTATTCAGGTGTGGGGTGGCCCAAGTACGGCTTCACGAGCGCTTAAATCGATAGAGGAAGAATATAAAGGTACTGCTGGCTGGGAAAGCATTAAGGCAAAAGTATCGGCAAAAGCAAAATTTTGCCTGTCCGGTCAACAGGATCTGTCTTATCAGGATTATGTGCAACCAAACTGGCCACAAGTAGAGTCTATCATGCTTAATACAGGGGTTACAAGTTTGGGATACGGTGCCAAGCGTGCAGTTGCCGGTACAAAAGATACCATCTATTTTTCGTCAGCATGGACCTTGGAAAATATCAAAAGCAAAGGTGTTTTTGGTGAGCATTACCGGATGTGGGGCGATGGCCGGCAAATGGCTCCCGGTGATTTTACCGACTATTTTGGTGAAAAAGGATATACAGCAGATGAACTTCGCGATATGGGGTATTGGGTGTGGACACCGCCTCAGCCGGAAGGTAATTTTATTAGCGAAGGTGACACGCCAATGTTTCTGAACCTGATCGGTAACGGATTACGAGCGCACGAAGGCCAGGAGTATGGAGGATGGGCCGGACGCAGAAAAGAGCTTTCAGAAGAAGAGAAAGTAGCCGGGTACACTGCCCCGTATGCGATGAGAAGAGAAGAAGATGAAGTTCTTCCTGATTTCTTACCGACCATACAAAATAATTTTGCAGCACGGTTACACTGGTCTGTTACCGCTGAGTATGAAAATGCAAACCATGAACCTGTCATTGAAGGACCTCTTGAAATGATTGCTTCTGCGGGTAGCACTGTTAACCTTGATATCAATGTGTTTGATCCGGATAATGACCAGATTTCCACAAACTGGATACAATTCAAAGTTGGGAGTTACAAGGGCGATGTTTCCTTTGCCAGTACTACAGATGCTACAACATCTTTATACATTCCCGAAGATGCCAAAGCGGGTGAAACCATTCATTTGGTACTTCAGGCCGAAGACAAGGGCGAACCGGTTTTAAGGCACTATCACAGATTAATTATAACTGTAATTTAATTAGTATATATTGCTATCAACCTGAATTAAATTTATACAATGAAAAAAACATTTTTAGCGATTTTAACACCTGTATTGGCCGCGCTTCTGTTCGTTTCGTGCGAACAATCGTCAGCACCAAAAGAGGCCTTAGGGCCGGAAGACACCGCTGTAAAAGTTGACAAAAGCCAGCAGGAAAGAATATTGATTACCACCGACCTGGAAGTAGATGATATGAACGGTTTGCTTTTAAGCCTGATGTATGCCGACCAATATGACATTGCCGGAATCGTTTGGACAGCAGGTATGTATCATTTCAGCGGCGACCACGGCGAACATACATTGGGCGAGATAACTCCAAATTACCGATGTAATGCTCAACATTGCGAACATCGTGTGGAGACGGCAGCCGATCTTACAGAGTATCGTCCGGTTGACCCCACCTGGCTCGACCGTGTTTTGGATTATTACGAAGCCGATTATCAACTGATGAGTAAAAACAATCCGAATTTTCCTTCACCTGAACACCTTAGGAGCATAACAAAGGTTGGTAATATTGAATTCGAAGGCGATTACCGCCACGAAACCGATGGCTCTGAATTTATAGAGGAATGCATAATGGACGATGATATGCGCCCGTTGTACATTCAGCATTGGGGCGGAATTAACACCACCGTACGTGCGTTGTATTCGATTTACGAGAAGTATCACGGAACGCCGGAGTGGGAGCAGGTTCTTGCAAAAGTAACGGCTAAGGTTCGTATCGGTGGTGATGGCGAAGACAATTGCCGTGCCGACAGCAAAATTGACGAGATGTTCCCTGGTCTACAGAATGGTGGCTACGGAGGTGGATTCTTTAATTACGGTTCTTTCTTTGCGTCGAGCTACAATTCCCCGATGCGCGCCGATGATGAGCTTCAGCCCTACCTTCACGCCGATTTCATCCTGGATGCTTACAAAGAGGACCACGGTAAACTCTGTGAGGAGATTTGGTTGTATGGCGAAGGACGTGCTATTTATGGCGAACCGATTATTTACAACTATGGCCTGATAACTTATATGGATTGGGCAAAATCGGCCGAACTCGGCTGGGGGCCTGCTAACCTTGCCGATTTTCCGCGTGTTGATTTCAAACCGTACGACTGGAGCATTTGCCAGTTTGGTTGCGCCTCTTTCATCAACATCGGACTCCGCCCGGATGTTACCAACAGCGGTCGCCAATTCCTGGGGCCAACACCTGAAGCCTTTAAAAAAAGCAACCATTACACCATTGTAATGTGGGAAGAACTGGCGGCACGTGCAGACTGGGCGATTTGCGAACCACAAGACTGTAACCATGCTCCGATAGTAACGGCAGAAAAACTGGATTTTACTGCCACTCCGGGACAAACGGTTTCGCTTTCCGGTAATGCGAAAGATCCTGACGGAGACACGTTGGTGGAAAAATGGTGGGTTCCTGTTTTCTCGTGCACCTACATGGATGGCAAAGCAGAAGGTCTGGCCGTTTCATCAGAGACCGGTTGGAGCACTGAATTCACAGTTCCTGCCGACGCAAAAGCTGGCGATAAATTTATTGTGAACCTTGAAGTGAAAGACGACACCACCCGCCCAATGACCCGTTTTGCACAGTATGTTATAACTGTGTCGTAAGACGTGGCTGTAACAAGTGGCGCAGGTTCCGGTAGTTTGCTAATTGCAAGAGTCGATTTATGCGCGAGATCGAAAATCACAATATAGGGAACATTATTTTGGCCATGTTGTGGATGGGGAAATGCAATTATCGGTAATTGGTAAAATTGCCTTAATTGAATGAGTAAAAACATTTGATTTGCGCCCTGATATGAATTTAACCATGGGTGAAATATAATTATGCCGAATGATCTTCATGCCATAATTATAATTGGAAAAAACCAATATAATACCGATGATGATGACGGGGCAATGGAAACGGTACGGATGGCGGGGATGGCCACGTAGAGGAGCAATGCATTGCGTCTCTACCACTTGGTTTCAAAATTGGGGAAACAACATATGCCCGAAAAATAAACCCCGATTTTGCCTGGCAATCGCGGTATCACGAACACATTATCCGAAACGATAAATCGTTTGAACGCATTTGTAATTATATTTTGTCAAATCCAGAAAACAGGAAGGACGATAAATCCCGGTAACCGTCATCGTTGTAAATCTGTTTTAAATCAGTGAGACTATGATTTTGTTTTCAAAATCATTTAGCCGAACTGATCCCGAGCGATAGACGAGGGATCTCATGGGGTTTATTCCCCGCACCTTGGTGCGTAAAATAATGATTTTCCGATGTGATACCTCTTCAGCTTGCTGCGAGGAGCTTCATTCTGTTTTAAATTAATTGGCAGATCGCATTGTTATTGTGCAAATTACAACGAGCTTATTTCGCAGTGCTTGCCATAATTTTGCCGGAAATTGAGCAAAGTTTAAGGTCATAAAGTTATATTTACGTTTAGGAAAGTAAGATTTAACGACTTTTGCAGACAAAACTAACAACCTACGAGATCAAGCTTACGGGCAGCGAGCGTGTGCTACTGCGTGATTTTTATTACGCCAATTATGCTTCGTTCTGTGCATTCGCGTCTAAATTTCTTTCTGATAGATATGAAATTGAAGATGTTGTTCAGGAAAGCTTTATTTCTTTCTGGGAGCAGAACAAAGAATTCCCGGACCTCGCCTCTGTTAAATCATACTTCTATACCGCTATTCGAAATTCCTGTTTGGATAAATTGAAACACGACAAGGTGAAAAACAAGTTCATGGAATTAAGAAAACGGCTTGTCGATTCGAAAGAGTTTTTTCTTGAAAATGTAGTAAAACAGGAGACGTACAATTATATCCATCAGCAGATTGAAAAACTATCCGTAATGGAGAAGAAAGTAATTCTTTTGGCCATGGAAGGAGAGTCGAACAATGCTATTGCAGAAAAGCTCGGAATTAAACTGAATACGGTAAAAACACACAAGCAACGAGCTTATAAAATACTTCGCGAAAATATTACCCGGTTTATCTTCTATTTAGTTTGTCGTTAACCTATAACTGTAAGAAATAATGATTGTAAATGTCATATATTTAGCTGGTTAGTGTTTTTCTTTATTTTTCTGTTAATTTTTTGTAGTCCTAATCTTTACTCTTGTCGTTTTATAGTTAAAAGGCGGCCAAACAGGCACCAAAAGAACAGAAACTAAATGACTAAGAATACCATACAATCCATAAAAAAAGGTAAGCTCATCGGAAAGCATCTGGCTAATAAAGCGTCGGAGGCAGAAAGCCGCGATCTGGAGAACTGGCTGAACGATAATCCGCGCAACAAGGAGCTGTTAGACGAAATTCGCAAGGATGGAAATCTGGAAGCAGAGATTGATTCTATCGATGCATACGATGAGAAAGCAGCCTGGCAACGTTTGCTTGAATTACTGGAAAGAAAAAAACAGATACGCATTTTGATTCGCTGGAAAGTAGCTGCTATTATTTTCCTGATTGTTGGAATTGGGGGAGTGGCTTCCAATTTTTTCGGACCGGCAGAAGAAGAAGTAACACCTCAGAATTTTCTGACTACAATACAAACGCAACGAGGAGAATCTTCAAAAGTAATCTTACCCGACAGCTCGGTGGTTCATTTAAATTCTTCAACATCATTAACCTACTCCAATAATTTCTATGCTGATAATCGCACTGTCGATCTGCGTGGCGAAGCTTATTTCGAGGTAGCTAAAAGTGCAACACATCCTTTTGAGGTTTCCTACGACGCTGTAAAAGTAAAAGTGTACGGAACGTCTTTTAATGTAAATACAGCTACGTTTGATAATACGATGGATGTTGTATTGGAAGAGGGCAGTGTAGAGCTTTCGCATAACAACAACCGTTTTGAAAATGTAATGTTGGTCCCCGGGGAAAAGGCCAGTTTTGACGAGGCAAATAACGTTCTGCGAATTAGTAAAGTTGATACTTATAAGTACACGGCCTGGCGCGAAGGACTGTTGGTTTTCGAAGACGATTCGATGGACAGAGTGTTCAAAAAACTGGAAGGTTGGTACGACGTTGATATTGAAATAACAGACGAAAAAATAAACGAATTTGTATTTAATGCTACAATAATGGATGAGAGTCTGGAAGACATTTTTGACCTTATTCAGTTCTCCTGTGGCATAAAATACAACATCATCTACAGCAAAAATCCAAAAATAATTTCGAAAGTAATTGTCTCACTAAACTAAAAAATGAAATGCCTATGTAACGAAAAGAACTAAGCTAACTTATGAAAAGAAAAAAGGAGATGCTACCAACATCCCCTTAGTGTCTTATACCTCAACGTTTGCGACCCTGAGGTAATGTAATGTTTGAATACTAAATCCAAAACAAAACAAATTTATGAAAAAAAAACGTTTATCTATGGTTTCCGTATGGTGTACTATATGGAAATCCAAATTATTCAGGATTATGAAAACAACCGTATTTATTTTACTCGTTTTCGTGTATAACTCCTTCGCTATTAGCTCTTACTCTCAAGCAACCAAACTAAACATAGATTTAAAAGATGTTACCGTAAAAGATGTACTAACCAACATCGAAAATCAATCGGAATTTTACTTCATGTATGAAGCAAGTAAGGTTGATGTAAATCGCAGAGTAAGTATATCTGTTGAAGGTAAAGTAATTAACGAAATTCTTGATGAGCTATTCGAAGATGTCAATGTTAGTTACAGAATAAATAACCGGCAGATAGCTTTACGGACTGACGAGGTTACAGCAAGTGCCGATCAGCAGCTAACAGTAAGTGGTGTTGTTAAGGATACAGGTGGTGAGCCACTGCCCGGTGTATCGGTAGTTATAAAAGGAACTACCCAGGGAACCATTACCGATTTTGATGGGAAATATTCGATTCCTGATGTACCTGGCGATGCGATACTTTCTTTTTCGTTTGTAGGAATGAAAGCGCAGGAAGTATCAGTTAACGGACAGGCCACGATCGATATCGTTATGACGGAAGAAACCATTGGTTTGGAAGAAGTTGTAGCCATTGGTTATGGTACAGTTAAAAAGAGCGACTTAACCGGTTCGGTTGCCTCGGTAAAAAGTGAAGATTTAAACCAGGGTGGCATTTCATCGGTCGACCAGGCCATGCAGGGACGTATTGCCGGTGTGCAGATTTCTCAGGCTTCGAACGAACCGGGTGGTGGATTGTCTATTCGTGTTCGTGGTGCCAGCTCTGTAAATGCCAGTAGCGAGCCGCTTTATGTTATCGACGGTTTACCAATTGATAACAGCGAAGGACTTGCCGGTGGTAATGCAGCATTAGTAAGTGATAATAATAATGCAAAAAACCCATTGAACTCATTAAATCCAAACGATATTCAATCGATTGAGATTTTAAAAGATGCTTCGGCAACTGCTATTTATGGTTCGCGTGGAGCTAACGGTGTAGTACTTATTACTACCAAAATGGGTACTCGTGGAATTAAATTTAGTTACGATGGTTATGCCGGAGTTCAATCTGTGGCTAAAAAAATTGATATTCTTGATACGGAAGCTTACATCAATATCATCAACGATTTATCGCAGGAACAGGGAGAAGGTGTTGTATTTTCTTCGGAAGATATTTCCCGAATTGGTGCCGGTACAAACTGGCAGGATGAAATATACCGGGTAGCACCCATCCAAAGCCATAACTTGTCGATGTCGGGCGGTGTGGCAAAAACGAAATATTACGTTTCGCTGAATTACTTCGATCAACAGGGTGTGGTTAAAGAAACCGGTGTAAAAAGATACATTGCACGTTTAAACCTGAATCAGGAAATTAACGACAAACTTAACTTCGGTGTAAACTTAAATGTGAGTAGAGAAAACAGCGATA
Organism: uncultured Draconibacterium sp.; assembly: GCF_963677575.1. Classification (NCBI taxonomy): domain Bacteria; kingdom Pseudomonadati; phylum Bacteroidota; class Bacteroidia; order Marinilabiliales; family Prolixibacteraceae; genus Draconibacterium; species uncultured Draconibacterium sp. The sequence continues at coordinate 896,789 of NZ_OY782038.1, read as the reverse complement.
ACTACTCCGGGGGTGTAAATACCAACGAAAGTGCCGGTCCGGTAAATACTGCTCTGTTATACGATCCTACGCTTCCGATTTTTGATGAGAATGGAGATTATTACCGTTCATTCGATCTTACCATTAACAACCCAATGAGTACTGTTTATGGGATAACCAATAAAAACGAGACCAACCGTATGTTTGGTAATGTAACACTGGATTATGAGGTGATTCCTGATTTGCATGCGAAGATCAATGTCGGTTTCGATAACCAGAATATGCGCCGGGATGTATATAACTCCAGGTTAACTATTCACGGCGCTACCAATAATGGAGTGGCTAATATTGCGTCGTTAGATCGATCGAATGTATTGGCGGAGTATACCATGAACTATTCGAAAGAGATTAATGAAAATCAATCGTTGAATGTTTTGGCTGGTGTTACTTACCAGGATTTTATTCAGAAAATGTTTTCTGCAGGAACCAATAATTTCCCTTCAGATGATGTAATGACTAATAATTTGGGTCTTGGTGATCCGGCAAACCGCGATATCTCAAGTAATAAGCAGGGATACACCTTGTTATCTTATCTGGGACGTGCCAATTATTCCATCTATAATTTCCTTTTAACCGGTTCGATAAGAGCTGATGGGTCTTCTCGTTTCGGTGAGAATACGAAATGGGGATATTTTCCATCATTCGCGCTGGGTTGGAAATTAATGGAAGAAGATTTTGTACCTGATGTATTCTCTGAGCTAAAATTAAGAGCCAGTTGGGGACAAACAGGTAACCAATCGATTGGTAATTACCAGTCGCTTAGTACCTATAGCTCTGGTGGTACAGCTATTTTGGGAGGAAGTGCTTATGTTGGAACCGTTCCTGCAAGGATTGCCAATCCTGATTTGAAGTGGGAAACTACTGCGCAAACCAACATTGGTATTGATTATGGATTTATTAAGGGACGAATTACAGGATCGATCGACTATTTTGTTAAAAAGACATCGGACATGTTATTAAATCTTCCTTTACCTCAATCTTCCGGATTTAGTTCTGTATACAGAAATACAGGATCAATGAAGAACAGTGGATTTGAATTCATGATTAATTCAAGAAATGTTGTTAAAAATAATTTTACATGGAATACCACATTTAATCTCTCAACACTGAAGAATGAAGTGACTGACCTGGGCTCTCTCGACCTGATTAATACAGGTAATGTTCAGGCAGTTGGTAATACTGCAATTATTAAAACCGGAATTCCGATTAATTCCTATTATGGATATAAAATTACCGGAATTTTCCAGGAAGGAGATGACTTCTCCGTTCAGCCTGATGCACAACCGGGATATCCTAAATTTGAAGATTATAACAACGACGGAACGATTTCAACAGGTGATTTACAAGTGCTTGGAGATCCATTCCCTGATGTGACTTTTGGATTGAGAAACTCGTTCACGTACAAAAATTTCATGTTCGACTTTTTCTTCCAGGGACAGTTTGGTGCCGATCTGTTGAATATTAATGCTATTGAAAGTATGTATCCGGCCAACTTCCGCAGAAACAGAATTACTGAACAGGTTGAAGATCGCTGGACACCGCAAAATACCGATGCCAAATGGCCATCAGGAGCCAATACAAGTGCTTACGATGCAGGTAAAGTAAGTAACCTTGTTATTGAGGATGCTTCCTATATCCGATTAAAAAGCGTTCAGCTAAGCTACGATATCCCTGTTAAGATTGCTGGTATTTCTTCAGCAAGAGTATATGTCCAAGGACAAAATCTTTTCACTATAACTGATTATTCTGGTTACGATCCGGAAGCCAATGCATTTGGACAAAGTAGTGTAAAATTAGATTACAATGCCTATCCGTTGTCAAGAACATGGATGTTAGGTGTAAATGTTCAATTTTAAAATTTTACGACATGAAGAATAAAATATTTATATCAATTCTACTATTAGCAGTGTTTTTCGTGCCTTACAGTTGTTCTGATGTATTGGACGAAGAAGTATACTCTGAATTATCTGATTCATACTTGAAGACGGAAAGCGGACTGAATACGGTTGTGTATTCTGCATACAGTTCTTTTAATGCAACAGGTTTTACACTTACCCGAGATTTTTTCATTAATGTTTATATGTCGGGAATAGGATACGGAAAAGGAGGAACCTGGGAAACCGGTACTGCCGTAACTTTTCAGACCTACACATGGGACTCGAATAATGCATACTTTAGTTCTGATTTATGGAACAATCCATATACTTCTATCCGAAATGCAAACATATTATTGGATAAAATTGTGGTGGAAGATGCAGATTATTCCGACGATTACAGAAAGCTGATTACGGCTGAAGCGAAAGGAATCAGAGGAGCATCTTATGCAGCATTGTTCAATCATTTTGGTCCAACACCGGTATTTACAACTACTGAAACTACTGAACTGGAGTTACCAAGAGCATCGGAGCAGGAAATGTTAACCAGGATTGAAACCGATTTGACTGAAGCTGCTGCTGACCTACCGGTTGAACCTGTTCAATATGGAAGAATGTGTAAAGGCGGTGCTTTAGGATTTTTGTGCAAACATTATTTAAATACGCATCAATGGCAAAAAGCAGCTGACGCAGCACAACAAATTATTGGTCTTGGAAAATACAGTTTGCAACCAAATTACCTGGATGCTTTTGGTCCCGAAAATGAAGGCAATAGTGAGGTGGTTTGGGCCAATCCTGCGGATGCAGCAAATAGCGCTGAGTTTTTTATGGCACTTGCTTATCCTACCGATTTCCCATTGCCATTGCCAAGTCAGGGAACATGGGCTACAAGAACCTATTTGTATGATAGTTTTTTGGATTCATTTGAAGAAAATGATTCTCGATTAGACGGGATTGCTACCAGCTATGTCAGTAAACAAACCGGTGAAACGGTTATTGGTTACGGAGAAGATCATTCTTTACCCATTAAATTTGGTTTTGATCCGAATGCCGTTGCATTTTTTTCGGGTATTGATTTGCCACGATTAAGATATTCCGATATTTTACTTGCACGTGCAGAAGCCTTGAATGAGATTGGTGGTCCTTCTCAGGAAGCGATTGACTTAATTAATCAGGTAAGAGCAAGAGCTGGTATTTCTTTACTTTCTGACGGAGACTTTACTCAGGCAAGTTTAAGAGATCAAATTCTGGAAGAAAGGTTCCATGAATTCTATTTTGAAGGAAAAGAAGTAGAAGATTTGGTAAGACAAGGAAAATTAATTTCAGATGCCATTTCAAGAGGAGTTAATGCAAAAGAATATCATGTACTTTTCCCGATACCTCAGGCGGAAATTGATGCCAATACCAACATTAATGAAAACAACCCTGGCTACTAGTTAAATAATTATGCAGGAAGGGGATTCCCCTTCCTGTTTCTTTTGTTAAACAATCAATTCAAACTATTTTTAGAAAGAACAAATATTTTATGTCATGACTAAACCTATTTCCAAAATTTCTATTATTCTGTATGTTTTAATACTATTTCCGGTATTCCAGCAAAAATTGTCGGCAGCTAATTTTGATGCTTCCCAAAAGCCGAATGTAATTCTTATAATGGCCGACGATCTTGGTTATTCAGGAATCACACCATTTGGCGGAATCGGGTTGGAAACTCCGGCACTAGACAAGCTGGCTTCGAAAGGAGTTGTTTGTACAAATTTTCATACCAATGCGCCGGTTTGCTCGCCGACGCGGGTTTCAATAATGACCGGTTCGTACCAGCAACGTGTTGGGCTAAATCATATTTATTCTGAAACCGGAGGAGATGAGGGACTTGATCCTACAACAAATCCATCGTTTGCAAAAAAACTTCAGGAAGCCGGGTATCGTACTGCCGTGTTTGGAAAATGGCACATGGGAATGGACATGAAATACAATCCTACAAATCATGGATTCGACGAGTTTCGTGGATTCTTAAAAGGAAATGTTGACTTTATTTCGCATTATAATACTACCCCGGAAGTGGATTGGTGGCACAACAAAGAGAAAGCCAACGAACCCGGTTATGCTACCGATTTGATCAACAAATACGCGGTTGATTTTGTAAAAGAAAGCGAAGGACAACCATTCTTCCTTTATGTTCCACATGCTGCTATTCATACGCCAATTCAGGGACGTAATGATGAGCCTATCCGTACCGAAGATACCTATATGTACGATAATGGTGCAGCTATGGAAGTTCCCGAATACCAACGCCGATATCGCGAAATGATTAAGATATTGGACGAAGGTGTGGGGATGCTGATCGACGAGTTGGAGCGCCAGGGAATTATGGAAAATACGATGATCATTTTTACATCGGATAACGGAGCATTGCAAGTGGCTGCTGATAAATATCCCGGAGCAAACGGATTTTTTAACGGTTCAAAAGCCACGGTTTACGAAGGAGGAACGCGTGTGCCGGCTATCTTCTATTATCCTGAAAAATTTAAACATCGGAGAACGGATGAACTGATGCTGACAATGGATTTTATGCCAACGATACTGGAATTTTGCGGAATTGAAAATGACAGAAAGATTGACGGAACATCCCTGTTGCCAACTTTAATTGACAATGAGCCAATGCCCGAACGCGATGTTTTCTGGGCAAACCTGAATTCTGTGGCCATGCGTAGTGGAGATTGGAAACTGGTTTGGAGTAAAACCTACAGTTTTTTCCCGCAAGAAAACGGACCGGAACCAACGGTTGAATTGTTTAATATGCTTATCGACTCGAAAGAACAGCACAGCCTTACCAGCGATTATCCCGAAAAAACTAAAGAAATGAAAGCCGCATGTTTGCAATGGTGGGATGAGGTGACAAAAGGTACTGAGCTCGAAGGTATTTCATTTTTGGATTACCGCTTCAAGTTCGATATGTCGAAACTTCCAAAAGAGTTAAGACGAAAGCTGGAGAATAGGGAATAATTTTAAACTGTTCTATATTATAAATTTTGTTTAAACCTAAAGGTAGTTGTAAGGTCTACCAACTTAATTACAGAAGACGAGAAATCAACTAATCAAATAAATCAACTCAAAATGCGAATCAAACTTATTTCTCGGAATGTCGTTCTATTGGTCGTGTTAATGGCTACAGCTTTTGCCTGTACCATCGCAACAACACAAGAAGAAACCCGGCAAAAACCAAATATCGTAATAATATTTGCCGACGATATGGGCTATGGCGATGTTGGTGTTTTTGGGCACCCAACTATAAAAACTCCTCAGCTTGACCGCTTGGCTACTGAAGGCCAAAAGTGGACAAATTTTTATGTGGCAGCACCGGTTTGTACGCCATCGCGTGCAGGTTTAATGACGGGCCGACTGCCTATACGAACAGGAATGACAAGTGACAAGCGCGGGGTTTTGTTCCCCGACTCGAAAGGTGGACTTCCTGAAAACGAAATAACCATTGCATCGGCATTGAAACAGGCCGATTATTCAACTGCTATCATCGGGAAATGGCACCTTGGACATTTGCAGCCTTTCGATCCTAACTCGCATGGTTTCGACTATTACTTCGGAATTCCGTACAGTAACGATATGGACTACAATTTTCCGGAAGGCGTAGACTATTTTGAGGCTTGTAACAATCCTAAGGAAGGTTATTTTAATGTGCCTTTAAAACGAAACCGTGAAACAATTGAACAACCTGCGAAGCAAGGAACAATAACAAGAAGATATACCGAAGAAGCTGTAAAATATATCGGCGAGCACAAAGACGGACCATTCTTTTTATACCTGGCGCATTCAATGCCTCATGTGCCTCTTTTTCCTTCTGATGAATTTAGAGGAACAAGCGAAAGAGGAACTTACGGAGATGTTATTGAAGAGATTGACTGGAGTGTGGGTAAAGTAATCGACGCACTAAAAGAAAATGGCTTGGATGACAATACGTTGGTAATTTTTACTTCGGATAACGGTCCGTGGTTACTTTTTAATGAGAATGGGGGAAGTGCCGGTTTGCTTCGAGGAGGAAAAGGCGGAACTTACGAAGGCGGAATGCGGGAACCAACAGTTTTTTGGGGACCGGGAATGGTTGATCCTGGCGTTGTAAGCGAATTGGGTACTACGATGGACTTGCTTCCAACATTCTGTAAAATGGCCGGTGTTGAACTTCCTGACGACCGGATTTACGACGGTTATGATATTACTTCCGTAATCACGGAAAAGGCTAAATCGCCACGCGAAGAAGTATTTTATTACGCTGGAACACAGCTTTATGCCGTAAGAAAGGGAGTATACAAAGCACATTTTGTAACACGTCCGGCAACTTATGGTGTGGCGCCGACGGTACTTGAAGTTCCGGAATTGTACAACCTGAGTGTTGACCCATCGGAAAAATACGATATTGCGGAGCAACATCTTGATGTAGTTGAAGAGTTAAGAGAATTAGCGGAAGCACATAAAGCTACAGTGGTTCCGGTTGTTGATCAGCTTGATTTGCGATAGACTGATCTTTGTGATCGATAAATAAAAGGAGAAGAATAAATAAACGATTTACATATGAAAAAACTAATTAGCATTTGCTGTGTGTTGTTGGGGCTGAGTTTAGCCGGGAATGCACAGGAAAAACCAATGAACGTGCTGTTCATCGCAACCGATGATATGAGTACAGACCTTAATACCTTTGGGAATCCGGATGTTTATACACCTAATATGGACCGTTTGGCCGAAAGGGGAGTAGTGTTTCAAAATGCCTATTGCCAGGCGCCGTTATGTGGGCCAAGCCGTGCATCGTTAATGACTGGTTACTACCCGGATAAAACGGGAGTTTTTGATCTTGGACCCCGGTTTCGTGAGAAGTTGCCCGATGCCGTAACAATGGCTCAATTATTCAAGAATAACGGCTATTTTACCTGCCGCATTGGTAAAATATTTCACCAGGGGGTTCCCGGCGATATTGGTCATGCAGGACACGATGATCCGGCTTCATGGACAACAACGTACAATCCGATTGGAAAAGATAAAACCGATGAGTATAAACTTCAGGGTGGCGATGCCGTAATGTTGGGAACCTATCTCGCCATGGATTGTAACGATGATGAGGTAACCGATGCTATTTCGGCAAATGTGGCTTTAAGTATTTTGCGCCAGCGCACCGGAAATCAGATGATAAGTGCGTATGGTAGTTATGGTGCCGGTCGTGTAAGTCCCGAGCCATTCTTTTTGGCGCTTGGTTTTTATCGTCCGCATATCCCGTATATGGCGCCGAAAAAGTACTTCGATATGTACCCGCTGGAGGACATAAAATTGCATAAAAATCCTGAAAACGACTGGGAGAATAAACCACATGCTGCAGCCTGGATTTGGCCACCAAATGCAGGATCGACAGAGGAGCAACAAAAGAAAGCGATTCAGGCCTACTATGCTTCCATTTCGTTTGTTGATGCACAAGTTGGTAAACTGCTCGACGGACTGGAAGAGTTTGATTTGTTGGACAATACTATCATTGTTTTCTGGAGCGATCACGGATATCAGTTGGGAGAACACGGACAGTGGCAAAAACAGACTTTATTTGAAAAGGGATCGAATCAGCCATTATTAATTTCTGTGCCGGGAGTAACATCGGGAACCAGAACCGAAGCAATTGTGCAACTGGTTGATCTTTACCCCACACTGGCCGAACTTGCCGGTTTGGAGCCTCCAAAAGATTTGGTGGGCCACAGTTTGGTGCCACTTCTAAAAGATCCAGAGGCAGAGTGGGATCACCCGGCTTTTACCATTCAGGCACGAACAGTAAATCCACGGGCACAGGAAGGACAGTCGAAATACAGTTTTAATCCACGCCTTGCTTCTGAGAATCCTACCATCTTCGGACGAACTATTCGCGTTAAAAAATATCGTTATACAGAGTGGGACGAAGGTCGTTTGGGAGCAGAACTATATGATTATGAAAATGATCCGAAAGAGTTTAATAATCTGGCCAATGACCCGAAATACAAGGACATTGTAGATGAATTAGCCACAATTCTGCACCGGGATTTTAGCGCGGAGTAGTACATTTTAGTATTTTTACTGAACGACGGTTTCAGTTGGAATCGTGATATTTGTAATTATTTTCTAATCTAAACCAAAATGCGAAAATTGAATGAGATAAAGATCAGCAGGATAGTTTTATTATTTGCGATCTTGTTGAGTATGCATGTTCGTGCTCAGCAAGATCGGCCAAATATTTTGTGGATCACCAGCGAAGATAACAGCCCTTTTTTAGGGTGTTACGGCGATGCCTTTGCAACTACGCCTACATTGGACAAACTGGCATCTGAAGGGTTTCGCTACACAAATGCCTACGCCAACTGTCCGGTTTGCTCTCCTGCGCGAAATACGATTATTACCGGTGTTTATGCTGCATCGAACGGAAACGAGCAAATGCGGAGTACTTATCCAAAATCGGAATCTGTAATTCCTTATCCCGAGTTGTTGCGAAAAACCGGTTATTACTGCACGAACAATGTAAAAACTGATTACAACTATAAAGGTGATTACAACAGCATGTGGGACGAGTGCAGCAGAACGGCACATTGGAAAAACAGGCCGGAAGGGAAACCGTTCTTTGCTATATTCAATTTGATGACAACACACGAAAGCCAGATCTTTCCTTTTACTCCTGATGTTGAATTAAGGCACAAACCGGAAGATGTGGTTTTGCCGCCTCATCATCCCAATACCAAAGAGATGCGACATGACTGGGCGCAGTATTATGACAAAATGGAGGATATGGATGCGCAGGTTGGCGACTTGTTGAAAGAGCTGGAAGAAAGTGGTCAGGCCGACAATACCATTGTTTTTTATTATGCCGATCATGGCGGAGTGCTGGCGCGCAGTAAACGTTATATCTTCGAAACCGGAACATGGGTGCCGTTTATCGTTCGTATTCCTGAAAAGTACAGACAATATTTTCCGGCAGACAAACCGGGCGATGGAGTTGATCGCAACATTAGTTTTGTGGATTTGGCACCAACTTTACTTAGTATTATCGGAGATGAAAAACCGGATTATATGCAGGGTAACGCTTTTCTGGGAAATGCAGTTGAACCCGAGCCTGAGTATATTCACATGACGCGCAGTCGCATGGACGAACGTATTGATATGAGCCGTGCCGTACGTGACAAAAAGTACCGTTACATTAGAAACTACATGCCTTTTCGGATTTATTTGCAGCACCTGGCTTATTTGTTCAATGCGCGTTCTGCCCAATCATGGGAGGATTATTATCTGGCCGGGAAGTGTAACGACTTGCAAAGTATCGCCTTTCAAACGAAACCTGTTGAGGAGCTTTACGATACAGAGAACGATCCGAACGAACTTTATAATCTGGCCGATGATCCGGCGTATAAAGAGGTGCTGAAGCGCATGCGAAAAGAGAATGTTCGCTGGATGAAAGAGATTCGGGATGTGGCACTGATACCGGAAACTGAATATACTGAAAGGGCAGGAGATGGATCGATGTACGATTATATGCGTTCTGCAGATTGTCCTTTTGATGAATTGTTGGCCGCGGCAGAACTGGCCACACAACCGGGTGACGACGCAATTCAGGACTACATTGAATTGCTTAAAAATGAGGATTCAGCATTGCGTTACTGGGGTGCTACCGGCTTGTTGACTCATATTAAAAATGCAGCACAGGCATTGCCGGCATTAAAAGCTTCAGCAGATGAAGACGCAACAGCAACAGCGGTCTTAATTGGTGAAACATTATATAGGTTAGGACAAAAGGATCTGGCAGAAAAGATGTTCCTGCGAATTCTTAACGATAAAAATCGTACGATGATGGATCGTAACTGGGTACTGAACAGTATTGATGCCGTTGATTTTAGATCTGCTGCCATTGAAAAATGGATAAAGGACTTTTACAACAGTAAAAAAGAGGAATTACAAGGATTCGATATTTACAGTAACTACGATTTTTCGATGTGTAAAACGGTGCTTGAAAAATGGGAAGTTATTTAAAAAACCTACGGAAGGATTTTCCTTCTGATTTTTCTATAGTTAGTTTGGTTAGGGATGTATATCCCAAAATACCCGGCAGTTCTTGCCGGGTATTCTTTTGTATTGTGGTTTTCGAATGTCCTTATATAAGCACAATAATTACTGCAAATACCAGCCCGGCAATGGCCACATACACACCTTTTCTCAATACTTTATTGGTTTTGGTATACATGAAAAATGCGGAAACAGAAAAGAACAGCAATGAAATGCCAAAGAAGATATTCAGAAAAAACAATGGCGAATTGGTGGTTGCTTTGTGCAGACTCTCCATCTTTTTTAATACAAAAGGCAGTTCTTTAACCGTGTAAGTTGCAACGCCCGTTGTTTTATCGTACGATCCTTGCGAAAAAGTTATGGTATTGGCATCTTCTTCCAAAACCTTCAGGTCTCGTATAAAAAGTTTAGCACCCAACTCTTCTGCCGGAACGTTTGCTCCAATTTCTCTCTCCGTAATTTTATCTTGTTTAAGAAAATCCGTTGTACGGAAAATCATAATTGTGCCGCTTAGGGCATAAATTGTCATTATTCCGGCAAGGAAAAATCCAAGATACCGATGATAAACTCTAAAGCGTGAAACTACTTTACTCATAAGATGATCTAATTTTTGTTTATAATTATTTTTTTGAAATTTCTGATAAACCACACTCCTGATAGCGTGTGTAATTTTACTAAAATGTGTTGAATTGACACTTAAACTGAGTTGACTAATTTTTGTTCAACACTCATTCTGTTTTTTCTTTCGTTTAATAAAATTTAACAGCATATCCAGGTAAATGGTAACTACTGTAAAACCGGCAAAAACGATAGAGAACCAGCTCACATTAACCAGTCGAACGCTACTTCCTCTTCTGAAATCGCGCCCCTGACCTCTGCCTCTGAGATCACCTCTTTCGCGGGTAACTGTTTGTACACGGCTTTGGCGTAAACTATCGTTCTCAACCCGGGCACCTCTTTCGGCAATTAGACGTTGCCGGACACTGTCAGGCAGATTCTCAGAATTCAGGCGCTCTCTGCCGCCAAAATCCTGTGGTCGTGCTTTGAAATCTCTTCCTTCGCGACCACTTCTTTCAAAACCACCCCGACGGGTATTTTGCATATCGTTTGTTTTAAATATCCAAATACTACGTTCGATAAAGCGTAGTCGTGCTAAGCCGTATATTGCTGCAACTACAATGGCCAGCGATATTATTCCGTTGATTATTTTTCTGCTCATGATGCTACTTTTTTGAATTTAAAACGGAGTTGTACCCATTTCCAGTGCAGCCCCAGATGAATACCAAAAAGCGCCAGTGTAATAAACGATGAGCTGGTGTGCATCACCCTCCAAAACATGCCGGAGCCTCCAAGATTCATCCACGAAAAATCAATGGTTCGCGCAATGGCAATTCCACTTAAAATCATCAATACCATTCCGGCCAGCAGCAATACGTCAAGCACATAATTTAATCGTGCACGGCCCGGCGAGCTCTTAAAAAAGCATACCGTTACTTTTTTTATCCAGCTCCAGTTTAGCGCTTTGTGCAGAATGAAAAACAAGCCAATTATTAGTCCTGCCCATTCGTGAAATTCCAGTCCGTAAAACGACCGGGGATCCATCAGTAATAGCATCACTATCAGTAATAAGATGTTTAAAATCAATTTAACTCGGTTCATAGTTTATAATTTAAATGTGTGTGTGTATTTCAATAATATCGTTTGCGAAAGAAATCCCGGAGGGGTGGGAGTTAAATCCGTTTTGTCAGCAAATCGCACATCGTTTAACACCAGGTAAAGATCGTTCCCATCGCGTGGATTATAGCGTAACCGGAAGTTGGAAAGTATAAGATTTTCCAGCTCGTTATACTGCATGTATGCGCTCATAGATAATTTGGTATTCAGCATGTAAGTGACTTTTAAACGCGCCAGGTTATTGGTGAATTCCTGGTTGGTTTCATCAAATCGTACTTTGTCGAATTTGTAAAAAGCCGAGAGTTGAAAACTGGATGAAATATTAAAATCGGTTTTCAGATCCACTGAAAACTGGTTGCCATTGTAGAATCCACCTCCATCGATACCGAAATTTGCAACAATCTTTTTAGTTCGAGGTGTGTTAAAATGCGAGCGAAATGCCCAGTACGAATAATCTCCCTGTTCAACAATTATACCGCCCGGTAATTCAAAATCAAAAGGAACACCTTCCTTATTATAGCCTGGACTTAGAAACATACCAATTCCGTTTTTCAGATCCATCTTAAATTGCGGTGCCAATTCCATGTTTTCAACTTTCCCGTCTTCCATCCGACTTTTTATACTGAAATCTCCTTCGAAAGAATATTTGAAAATCGGGGATTTTTCATCAGCTATCCAGCCATAGCCTGAACTGGCTCTAACTTCGTGAACATTATTGATAAAAACAAAACCCGATTTTGGATCGAATTTTTCGCCCCAGTAAGCATATTTTACTTCGTAAAGGAATCCTGCTTCTGAGCGGCGGTTAAGCTCTAAAGAGAAAAAAGTTGGGTCCATAGAAAACACTTTTGAATCCATGGATTTATCCTGCGATTGTGCCAGTTTTACGGTAACGTAATCAATATCAGTATATTTAAAAATACCGTCGAAACCATAAGCGATATTGTAGCTGCCATCGAAGCCAAGACGTGTTGTCATCATTCCACCGATGTAAGAATTCTCATTGATAACCTGCCTTCTCAATCGGGCAACACCAAAGTTCTCTGATGGAGTTTCTTCAAAGTCTGCCGTGTTCATATCCAGAAACCCAACGTCCCATTTGCCAACCCTACCTACCATTCGTACTCCGCCGTAAATGGTTACCGGTTCGCCTTGAGCAATACCAATATTTCGGCTGTAAAAAAGGTTCTGCGGACCGCCCAGTTCGTAACTGAAAATGCCGGAACGTTCCTGGAAGAAAAGCCTTTTCTCGGGGAAGAACAGCGAGTAGCGCGTAAGGTTAATTTGCTCATCATCTGCTTCAACCTGGGCAAAATCTGTATTCACGGTAAAATCCAGAGTCAGGTTGTTGTTGAGGTTATATTTTACATCTAAACCGCCTGTGAGTTCCGGATCATCCGATTTTTCATATGCCGTTTCGTTTTCATTTAGTTCGTTCATGCGGGTGGTTCCTGTCAGAACATATGGCGAGATGTAAACTGGGTTTCGCGGATTGATATCTTCAAAAACAATGGTTTTGGCCAAAGATGGGCGGGTGTTGGCACCGCGGCCATATTTTGTATCGATAGGCGGATAAGTATTTATCTCGTTCAGGTGACTGATACTTCGGTTTACGATCAGGCCCATTTTTGTAATGCCATTTTTACTCTGAAATCGTAAGCTTGAAAACGGTATGCGCATTTCAACATGCCAGGCTTCGTTTGTGGTGGTGGTTTTTACATCCCAGTAGGAGTTCCATGTGTAATTTTTGGAGCTCATTCCGGGGCCGGGGCCACCTCCTTCGCCATCATTCGAAACGGAATAGTCAATCTTCAATCCCGATGGCATGGTAAAAAAGGCAAGTGCATTTTCATTGTCGTCGTACGAGTCGAGCAGAATCCCAAACGAATCCGAATTTTCCGATTCTTCGTCTCTTTTTTTACTGGTTGATACAATATTGTCAACATCTTTATAATACAGAATTGCACCAACCCACAAATTATCGTTATCGAATGTGAGGTATACCTGGCTTTGTTCCGATGGTGGATTATTGAATACCGGAAAATGCATGGTAAGCGGAAGCTCCTGACTCATTTTCCAGGCCGGCTCATCAACCAGTCCGTCAAATTCAATTTCGCCTGTTAGCGGTTTAATGCCCACCTCATCTTGTGCTTGTAGCGCCAGAGCGAATAAAAGAACGAAGAGGTTAAACAAAACAATGTAACGGATTCGATTTTTCATAAGGTTATTAGTTGTATTGATTTTCTACGTTTTGGTATTTGACTTGAAAAAATTGATTTGGATTAATTTGCACTTGTAGAGAGAGTTATGGGATAATAGGGTTAAGAATCATATGTTCGTAATAATACGTAATACGGGTAATTAAATCCGTAATTCGGATAGCTTATTAAATCAAATCCTTATCATCTTTGTTGTTCATTATTTGAGGCTTTTAAGCTTTTATTGAATTATGAAGAAAACGATAACAATACTGGTAACAATCCTTTTATTAATTACTTTAACAGCTATGTTTACAGTTAGACAGAAAAAATTTGGACAAACACCTCGCGGAGAACGATTAGAACGCATAAAAAAGTCGCCTAATTACCGCGATGGAGAATTTAAAAACTTCAGCGAAACACCAACAATTACTGCTGATAAAAGCAGGATGCAGGTGATGTTCGATTTTATGACTAGAAAGAAAATAAGGTTAACGCCGGAAGATGCAATTCCAACTATAAAAACCGATATAAAATTAATTAACACGGATGAGGATTTTGTGCTCTGGTTCGGGCACTCCTCGTACCTGATAAAAGTGAACGGGAAAACATTTTTGATCGATCCTGTATTTAGCGATTATGGCTCGCCGTTTTCGTTTATAAATAAGATTTTTGAGGGAACTGATGTTTACCATTCGGAAGATTTGCCGGCAATTGATTACCTGGTAATCACGCACGATCACTGGGACCATCTGGATTACAAAACGGTAATGAGTTTGAAGCCACAAACAGCACATGTTATTTGTGGTTTGGGTGTTGGTCAGCATTTTGAATTCTGGGGATTTGATCCTTCAATGATTACTGAACTCGATTGGTTTGAAGGAGTTGAGTTAGCCGAAGGATGGAAGATGACAGCCACTCCGGCACGACATTTTTCGGGCCGGGGATTAAAAGGAAATCAAACATTGTGGGTGTCGTTTGTGTTGAGAACGCCTGCATACAATTTGTTTTTAGGTGGTGATGGGGGATACGATACCCACTTTGCCGAAATCGGGGATAAATTCGGGCCATTTGATTTGGCAATTTTGGAACAAGGACAATACGATAAAAACTGGAACTTAATCCATACCATGCCTGATCAGGTTTTTAAAGTAGCCGAAGATTTAAATACTAAAAAAATCTTTCCGGTGCATAATTCGAAGTTTGCACTGGCAAATCACCCGTGGGATGAACCCTTGAATAAAATAACTGAAAACCATGCTGATTCCGGCATCTCAGTTCTGACACCAAAAATTGGCGAACCAATATTTCTGAAAGACAGTACGCAAACATTTAGTAAATGGTGGACAGAACTGAGTATTGTAAAAAAGAAAGAATAATTATTTTGTAATTTACAACGAATTAAATGAAGTTGTCAAAAGTTAACTGTTGAAAAGAAAGAATGATATTTCAATATTGAGACACAACATTTTATATCATTCTTTCAAAAAATCGTGTTGAGTAAAAGTATAATAAAAAAGAGATTTGTCCCTACTTAAAATTTGGGAATTCAAAGAATAATGCAAAAGTAAGAGATTATCAGGTGCTTGAAGCAATACTATATCGATTAAAAACAGGGTGTCAATGGAGGCAATTACCTATGAAACAATTCTTCCGTTGCAAATACAACTGGCAAAGTGTGTATTTCCACTATCAAAAATGGTGCAAGGACGGAAGCTGGGATGAGATGTGGCAAAACATCCTGAACAAATACAAACACTTGCTGGACTTGTCAAGTATCCAGCTCGATGGTACACATACTCCAACTAAACGTGGAGGAGAAGCAGTTGCCTATCAGGGGAGGAAAAAAGCAAAAACAAGTAATATGCTGATTTTAACGGACAGCCAAGGCATCCCTCTAACTTGTAGCGACCCTATTGACGGGAACCACAATGATGCATACAACCTGGTTCCAACGGCAAAGAAAATGATTGCCGTTCTGGAAAACTCAGGGATACACACCGATGGATTGTTCTTAAATGCTGACTCTGGCTTCGATACAGGAGAGTTCCGCCGTTATTGTTCGGAAACAAAAATTATTGGCAATATTGATCAAAACAAACGCAATGGGATAAATCGTGAATACTTATTCGACGACTTACTGTATAAATGCAGATTTGTTGTGGAACGCACTAACGCATGGCTTGATGCATTTAAAGCAATCTTAGTACGGTTTGAAACAAATGCTATACATTGGAAAGCACTGAATTTAATAGCATTTACCGTGATTTTACTGCGGAAACTTTAAACAACTTCAATTTGAGATAGGAACCAATAAAAACAAATAATCATGAAACAAACTTTATTTTCCTTAATTCTGGGATTTATTTCCCTGACATTAAGTGCACAGCAGGATCTTTTTAATGAAAATCCTCTAGTCTCGCCGCAAATTAACGCGGATAACTCGGTTACTTTCCGGGTAAAGGCTCTGGAAGCCCAATCGGTAAGTGTTTCGGGCAGTTTGGATGCCGGGAAAGCTTTTGCACCCATTACTTACGAAATGACAAAAAGCGATGATGGTGTATGGAGTTTTTCCACGCCGGTTTTGCCATCGGAATTTTACCGCTATCATTTTATCATCGATGGAGCACGCTCAACCGATCCGGGTAATGCTTTTGCCATTCGCGATGTTGGTAACCTGTCGAGCGTATTTGTTATTGGCGGTGGACAGGCCGATTTATACAAAGTACAAAATGTTCCTCACGGCACGGTTGCTTTCAGGTGGTACAATTCTCCCGGAAACGAAAAAAAGCGCCGGCTGGCGGTTTATACACCTTCAGGATATGAAAAAAGTTCTGATAAATATCCGGTGTTGTATTTGCTTCACGGAGTGGGGGGCGATGAGGAAGCCTGGACGGGCTCAGGAAGAGCTGCTGAGATACTGGATAACCTGATTGCACAGGGAAAAGTTAAGCCAATGATCGTAGTAAT
The DNA here is from genome assembly GCF_963677575.1 of uncultured Draconibacterium sp. Classification (NCBI taxonomy): domain Bacteria; kingdom Pseudomonadati; phylum Bacteroidota; class Bacteroidia; order Marinilabiliales; family Prolixibacteraceae; genus Draconibacterium; species uncultured Draconibacterium sp. The sequence goes on along the minus strand of NZ_OY782038.1, from coordinate 879,967 downwards.
GACCAACGGAAATGTTTCGCAGGAAGCAGCTCCCGGCAAAGGAAGTGATGGTTTTGTAAAGCCAACCTTTGCGCTGCCACACACCATGGATGGAAAGTTTGAGGAAACTTTTATCGATGTAATAAATTTTGTTGATGCGAATTACCGCACTATCGACAAAAAAGAGGGACGTGCTATAGCCGGCTTGTCCATGGGCGGTTTTCATACGGCTAATATTTCGTTGTATTATCCAAATACCTTCGATTATGTTGGCTTGTTTTCGTCGGCATTAGGTGTTCGCCCGGGTGGTGGCAACACTACTTCGCCGGTTTATCAAAACCAGGATGAGAAGCTGAAACAGCAAATGGAAAATGGATACAAATTGTACTGGATGGCGATTGGTGTTGACGATATGCCCATGTTGATTAAAGGGAACGAGGATTTCAGGAAAAAGATGGATGATATGGGAATGAAATACGAATACCTGGAAACAGAAGGCGGACATACCTGGAACAACTGGCGTAGTTACCTGGCTATATTTACTCAGAAATTGTTTAAGTAGTTACTTTCAATATTGAAGAGGAATACGTATTGTAATAAGAATTTGAGTTCGAATTAATTAATGGTATAAATACTTCGAATAGTATTTTTTGCACCGTCTTTTAAGGCGGTGAAATCTGAATAGCTAAATCAAGCCGATTTTTAAGGATTTTAGTAAATTTATTTTGCAAAATCCATAAAAATCTGAGATAGTATGTCTGTTTCTAACACCGCTCTAAAGAACGGTGCAAAAAAAATGTTTGCCTAATCCCCCAAATGGGGACATTTATTTCCGTCAGCTGACGGAGAGATTAGGAGGGGTAAGTTATCTCAAATTCTTAGATGGAATATTATAAACCGCTAATCCGGCAACTACCAACGGAATTGAAAAGATAATAAACAAAGTGGAGATGGAAAGTTGCATATCGGAAAGGATACCAAAAAATGCAGGTCCTACGATTGCTCCAAAGCGTCCGGCACCGGTTGCCCAGCCAATTCCTGTTGTTCGAACTTCAGGAGCGTAAACGCGTGTTGTGGCCGGCCAAAATCCATTAAAACCACCTTGCACGAAAATCCCGATCAGGAAAGTAATAATAAACATTAAGGCATTGCTGAGAGGCAAATTACCATACGCCACCATAATTGCAAAAGCGATAATGAAAAAGGTGAAAATGAGTTTGCGTAATTTGAATTTTGCTGCCAGCCAGCCAATACCGGTACTTCCGATAAAAGCCCCAACGTTTAATGCGGTTCCAACATAGGTGGCCATTTTAAAAGGCATTCCGGCATCGGTGGCAATACTGGGCACCCAACTGATAAGTGTGTACAAGGTCATAAATCCAAAAAAGATTCCGATCCATAAACGAATAGTCGAAAACTTGTACTCTTTGTTGAATAGTGTTTTTACGCTGGCCGGTTCCGAAACTGTGATCTTCGGAAGTTGATCAATCTCATCGTAGCCAATTCTTTTGAGTATTTTATTTACTTTCTGCAGTGCATTTTTAGGTTGCCGTATCAACAGGTATTCAATGGATTCGGGCATATAAAATATAACCATTACCAACATGGCTGCCGATATCAATCCCGCTGCGAGATAAGAAAAACGCCAGCCAAATTCAGGAACGGCCCAGGCGGTAAAAAAGCCCATAAAAATGGCCCCGATAGGATACCCAGCCTGTACAAATCCAACAGAGAGATCTCTTCGGTAGTTGTTTGAAAATTCTGCCGCAATAGCCGCCATCGTTGGAAGTAGTCCTCCAATTCCCAATCCGGCAAATAATCGTAAAACCAACAGTTGGTAATAGTCGGTTACCATCGACGATAAAATCATGGCAACAGCTTCAACGGCAACGGCATATATAAATAACTTTCGTTTTCCAATGCGATCAGCTATGGGAGCAACAAAAAGGCAACCCAATGTCATCCCTGCCAAACCTGCACTGTAGATGTAACCCTGCATAGCCTTGGTTAATCCCCATTCAGCAAGAATTTCTGATCCGGTGTACGATACTACCATCACATCAATTCCGTCGTTCATGTTTAAAATAAAACACATAATAACAACCAGTACCTGAAACGGTGCCATTGCTTTATGGGCGATGATTTGCGTTATATTTTCGTGGGAGAATTGGTTTGATTTGTTCGAATTGTTCATTTTATCGGTTTCTTTATTCGGGGATAGTGACTACTATCTTACTTTCATATCCTTTTATCGCTTCGCTAAGTGCTTCATGCAAATTGGTAAGCGGGTAATATTTTGATACAATAAATCCGGGATCAATAACCTTGTTTTCTATCAAACGGATACACCGCTTAAAGTCAAACGGATGATCGTAAATCAACGATGGAATGATATGATTTCCTTTTCTGGAAATTAAACGTGGATTAAAGGCAGATCCTTCTTCTGAAAGTCCCAGCAAAATAACATCAACACCACGTGGTACCGACTGGATGGCTAATGCCGCAGATTGTTCAGAGCCGGCACATTCGAAAACGGCAGCCACTTCTTCATCATGAAAAACAGATTCGTATATTTCGGCTGTTTCCTTTAATGAATTTCCTCCTTTTACAAAGTGAGCACCCATTTCAACTGCTTTTTTGATTTTGGCTTCAACCAACTCGGCAACCAAAACTTTATACCCCAGCGACAATGCAATGTGTGTAAGCAACATTCCAATGGCACCCAGCCCAATAACCGCAATCGTATCTCCCGGTTTGGCTTTCGATCGGTTTAAAGCAGCCAATCCAACAGTTGTAGGTTCAATGGCAACGGCATTAAGGTTTGAAATTGAATCAGGTAAAGTATGAATAATATTATCCGGGAGAGAGATGTACTCTGCGAAACACCCAGTTTCATTCACCCCGATTATTCGTTTATTCCTGCATACATTTCCTTTGCCACTCCAGCATTCCGGGCAATGTAAACACGGAACATTGGGCTCAATAACCACGCGTTCTCCAACTCTCGATGACGAAACTCCTTCTCCAACTTTCTCAATAACGCCGATTCCTTCGTGACCAATTGTCAGTGGGCTGTCAAGCCGGTGTCCGTTTTTAAACATGTGAATATCGGAACCGCAGATTCCAACCATAGTTAAGCGGATTAAAACTTCGCCTTTTTGAGGCTCGGGTACAGGAGATTCGGACAACTGAATATTGTTCGGTTCTATAAGATAGGTCTGTAGCATAAACAACTTAGTTTCGATAAAAACAACTGCTCAAAATTTATATTGGTTTAGTTGAGTTTATTTTTAATGTAAAAATTTTGGAGCATAAAACTATAAAATAATTCGTGATGGCAAGATTTTTATTTTACTTTGAAAGTTAAGTGTGGCAAAAACTAACAAATTAGAAAACAAGCTTAACTTTAAGCGTGAAAATCGACTTGTTCACTTTTGCCATAAAAATGGCTTTTTTTAACAAAAAGGGGCAAGAACCAGAGAGTAAAACAAATAACTAAACTTTTAACATATGAAAATAGCGAATCAATTTGTATTGATAATTTCTGCTTTAACCCTGTTTATTTCCTGTGCACGGGTAACTGATACCAATAAAAATGAGAGTGATTTATCCGCTGCCGAAACTGCTCCGGCCTGGACGATTAACGATGTTCCTGTTGCGGCAGGTGTTGTGATGGAAAACCGTTATCCGAAAACAAAAATTAGTTTTCCCGGAGGAGTTGTTGGCTATCAGGATCTGGTTTATCAGCAGATTTCGGGTTATCGCCCGCAGCGTCTTGATTTATACCTTCCGGCAGATACAACTACTACGCATCCGCTAATCATGTATATTCATGGTGGTGGTTGGCAAAATGGTCATTCGCGCAACTCCGGAGCGTTCGATAACTGGCCGGCTACATTGGCAATGCTGGCTTCGCGGGGTTATGTTGTTACATCTATCAATTATCGTTTGGGTGGAGAAGAAAAATTTCCGGCAGCCGTTCAGGATGTAAAAACAGCTATTCGTTGGTTGCGTGCCAATGCCGGTGAGTATGGCATCGACAAGGACAAATTTATGGTCTGGGGAGCTTCTGCAGGCGGTCATTTGGCGGCACTGGCCGGAACTTCAGGCGGAGTTGAAGAATTAGAGCCTGTTAATTTACCCGATGAATTGGCTACAGAGTCGGATCAGGTTCAGGCAACAGTTTGCTGGTACGGAATTTTCGATCTCACCGGAATGGGTGAGGGTGGTGGTCCCGGCGGTTATTTTGCCGGAAAAGCAAAGCTGGCAAGTCCTGTAAACTATGTCGACGAAACCGATGGTGCTTTTCTGCTGATTCACGGATCGGAGGATCCTGTAATACCTTACCAGCAATCAATTGACTTTAATGAGTTGCTGACAGCCAACAACCTGAAATCGAGCGTTCATATTATTCCCGGCGTGGCGCACAGTTTTATTGGCGAAACTGGGGAAAGTACCAAAGAGGCCAGTATTGAGGCGCTGCAAATGGTTATGGATTTTATGGATGACGTTTTTAAATCAAACTAATTTTTTGAACAATAAACGTAGTCCACATGAGAAACCTTATAAACCTGATCGCCTTATTTGTATTTGCCATTTTGTGTTTTCCGACGAATGCACAACCCGGTTTTGGAGGCCCTGGAGAAGACGTAATAAGGGAGTTCATACCAAAATCACTTGATGAAATTACTCCGCCGGAATACGATTTTCAGCGAGCTAATAAATTGCCCTTAACAGGTTATCTTGAAAAATCGTTTGAAATAAACGGACAAAGCAGGTTCGCTAAATTTTATATCTCATCATCAGCTCCGGTTCGCTCGTTTTTTACTGTAATTGCAGTTCCTGAACATGTTAGTACCACTGAGTTTTTAGTAACAAGTGGCTGGCTCGATCTGGCTGAAAAGAATGAAGAGTGTATTGTTTTGTTGGAACCCTCTGAGGACGGTTGGGGAGATGTAAAATCGGAGAAGCAGTATGTTGATTCGGTAATGACTTTTTATTCCGGCAATAGCTATTTTTCAACGTTTGGAATTAGTTATCTGCTTGGCTTTGATAACGGAGGATTGGCGCTGGAGGCGTGGTCTGCTGAAAATCCGTTGAAAGTAATCAGCCAGGTGTTTATCAATACAGAAAGTCAGCGAAACGATTTTTATGAAGCTTTTGGCAGCAGGTTTATGGACGGAGGTTCGTCTGGTTATAAAGCGATTGGAATTCCGGAAGAACTGCGTATTGCCTATAATGAGATCCCGATTCCATCACTATTTATTAATTCCGATTTAAATAGAGTCTCAACCGGTATTGAATACTGGAGCAATGTTAATGATGTATATTCAATCTCTTCTTCGAACGACGACAAATTATGGGGAGCCAAAGTCTATCCTCAGGCAGAAAGCTCAAAAGCATGGGCAACAGCATATTCTGGTCCGGTTTCAAAAGTGGCAACCCTGGAAACAGACGTTGATGTTCTCGATCCGAATCTCAACAAAATGGTGTATGATTTTCTAAGCGAATATGTAGCTTACGACAATACAACGGCATATGGCAGGCATTTGGCACCACGGAAAGATTATGGTGAGATAAAGAACATGCTTGTAAAAGATGAATTGCGCGAATTTCAGGTGTATGTGCCTGAGTCAGCTGCTGAAATTTGGCCGGACGGAGCGCCTGTTGTTTTTGTCTTTCCCGGAAACAGTCAGACCGACAAAGTATTTTTTCACAATACACTTTGGTGGAAAGTTGCCGATCAGGAAGGCTGTATTCTTGTCATTCTTTGCGAAACGTACAGCAATAATTCTGTTTCCGTCAGTCATGCAAATACCGGTTTGTTTTACGAGCAACTGGCGGCTTACATGAAAAAATATTACCCTGTTGATGCTACCCGGTTTTATGCCACCGGACAATCGGCAGGAAGTTTTGCAGTTCAGGGATTCGGTATCACCAACCCGGAGTATTTTGCTGCCATTGCTTCAACATCGGGATTAAGTTCGGTTAGTAATGAACCCGGTTTTGGTCGAACGTCGGTTGAAGATGCATCGTACAAAACCATTCCAAACTATTGCATTATTGGCGAAGGCGATATTGAAATGATGACCGGAACGCTTTGGGATGATACCGAAAATATGCTGGATGCGTGGGCAGAATATTATTTAAAAGCCAATAAACTGGGAGCGTCTGGCGACGGTTCGAATATGGAAAAAGACGGACGTTTTTATACGTGGACCTGGAAGGATGATCAGGATATTCCGCTTTTTAAAGTGGGGCGTACAATGTATCGTGCGCATAATTCTATTCCGGCAGAAATGCCACGGTTGTGGGATTTCTTAAAACACTGGTCAGTAAAAGATGGTGTTCGTTATTATGATGGGGTTGAGGTGAAATAATCTGTAACGTTATTCTTGATGTTGACTTATAGTAGTTTGTGAAAATATTGCAGGTTGAGTTTTGAGGTATTGTCTTTCATTTTTCTTAAATTGAATAGAAAACCAAAATCACTTTGAGAACTTTCCGGTGGTCTATAACATCCCGGATCAATTTTTCGGAGTTTTGTTAAACTCTATGCGATGAGGTTTTTCGCTGTATCTCTGCTTCTTGCATCTCGGAGTTTTTACCAGTGGAACGTTTGTGGTCAATCGTAGTCATTGAATTTCTGTTCGAAGCATCCTTTTGCATCAATCAAACTCTTCATCGCCAGTTGAGTCTGTATACTTATAGAAATTCCAACATCAATAGATTTGGAAATACTTTTATCTACATCGAAGACGCATATTCCGATTTGCCCTCTTCCGCCCTTGAATATGAAACAACAAGTACCGAAAGAGGTGCTATTGTTGGAGGAGTAGGAGGATTGATTGTTGATGGAATTTGTGGCGGGATAAATAATTCGGAGACCAATATTGCGTATCGTTTTTAGATCTTTTTACTGGAGAGGATGTAAGTGAAGATGTAGTTGAAAAACAGGTATCATATATTGTTGTTGGCACTTTGGTTGGAGTTACAGTTGGCGCTCTCACTGGGAGAAGAAGGGATAGAGTCTCAATTGGTAGAAAAAATTATTTTATCGATTTTCAGCCGGCGTTGGCATTAGCTCCAACCTTAACAAACGAAATGACTTCTGGCTTGAATATTTCTATCTCTTATTAAGATATAGTAGGCGCGGTCAATTCAGATAATGTTTGTTTTAAATTATCGCAAAGGATGACTTAAACTATAGATTCTTCAGAATTGGTATGTATGTTTGTTCAGGGAAAGAATAAAGTGCAATGGTGCTAAAAGAGCATTGGAAGGGGGCTTACTATCTATTTGCAAAACAAAAGATATGTTCGGTTGTTTAATGTCTGGAAACCATAGACATGTGTTTTAAATTACGTGATGAAGTATTTTTTATTGATCTTGTTGTTTAGCGGCTTACTGTTTTTCTCGTTTTTGGGAGGAACAAGTGTTTTTCAGGTAGCAGAAGCACGAAATGCCGAATGTGCCCGAGAAATGATGGAAAATGAGGAATGGGTTGTGCCCACTTTTAACGGCGATCTCCGGACGGATAAACCCGCTTTGGAATACTACGGAATGATGGCCGGATACAAGTTGTTTGGTACAAATGAAGGAGGCGCCCGGTTTTTCTCTGCTTTGTGTGGACTACTTGTAGTATTGGCAACTTTCTGGATTGCACGCCGCCATTGGAGTGAAAAAGCTGCTTGGTGGGCAGCTTTAAGTATGCTGGCATCAATGCATGTTATTATCCAATTTCGATTGGCAACACCAGATCCTTATCTCATCCTTTGTCACACACTTTCCATATACTTTTTCTACGAAGGTTGGCATTCGAATCGCTGGAAGTGGTTTGCGTTAATGTATATTTTCCTGGGATTAGGAATCTTTGCAAAAGGTCCGGTTGGCCTGTTATTACCAGGGTTAACCTTTTTGCTTTTTATGCTGCTTACAAAAACACTTACATGGAAGCGACTAGTGGAGCTAAAACCGTGGTGGGGAGTTTTACTGGTTGCGGCTGTAGCTTTACCGTGGTATTACGCTGTGCATGTAAGAACCGGAGGAGAATGGACGAGAGCCTTCTTTTTTGAGCATAATTTAGATCGTTTTGATACTGGGTTAAAGGGGCATAGCGGATCGTTTGTAATGCCTGTTGTATTCGTATTGGCAGGAATGCTTCCGTTTTCGGTGTTCGCTATTCGTGCTTTTAAAGAAACCTGGCAGCAACGAAAAAGTAATCCGCTAATGGTGATGGCCGCCTTATCAACATTAGTTGTAATTGTTTTTTATGCTGTATCGCAAACCAAGTTGGTCAATTATACTTCGCCGGCTTATCCGTTCCTGAGTTTGATGATTGGAAGTACTATTGCCGGATTAAGTGCAAATAAAGTGACCCTTCGCAAATTGCGGATCGAAATTTATATCATCGTGTTCTTAACTGTGGTGTTGCCCTTGGGGGTATTCTTTTTGGCAAAAAATACGCCGCCATTACAGAACATTGGATGGATTGCATGGTTCCTTTTTTTATTGCCCGTTGGAGGTATTATTGCACTGGTGTTACGGAAAAGATCGACACAATACGGACTTTGTGCTATTGCTGCTGTTTTTATGGCAACAACCTTTATAATTTTTTGGAAACCTTTTCAGGTAATGGATGATCAGTCGCCGGTTCAAAAATATGAGGCAATGGTAAGTACACATGATGAGGTAGTTGCCTACAAAGATTTCGACCATGCATTTGCCTTTTATGCTAAAAACCGAATTCCTGTTTTTGAACAAGAAAAGCAGTTAGAAGAATATTTGGCTAGCCATAATAATGTATTGGTGCTAAGCAGAGATCGAGATTTGAGTTACATGGATGAAATTGATAATCTTCAGCTTATTGGTATCGGTCGTGACTTGTTTAGCCGGCGCTCAACCGGAGTATATCACAAGCGCTAGACTGATTTTATAACATTTTATCAATTACTTTTTCTTCATCTTTTTAAACCACATGTATTCGCCTTTGTGGTAATACTGGTCTTTCAGTTCCGGATTTTGTTCCAATTCCTCGGATGTGTATGGTTTATGCGGAAGAAGAACGTCGTCGCCGGGTTGCCAGTTCATTGGTGTAAGTACATTCTCTTTTTGTGTAAGTTGCAATGCTTCAACTGTTCGCAGTATTTCATCCATATTTCGTCCAACATTCATCGGGTAAAAAGATATGGCTTTAATAATATTGTCCGGATCAATAATAAATACACCTCTAACATCTCTTTTGTCATTTACCGAATGATGTAACATCCCGTACTTTTTCGAAACTTCTCCCGAAAGATCAGCGACAATGGGATATTCAATTTTAGTGGCATTGTTTTCTTCATTCAGCACTCGTTCCATAAATTCTTTCCACAGGAGATGTCTGTCAATTTCATCAATTGAAACAACGGCAACTTTTACACCCAACGAATCTAACTTTTCCTGGTTGCGTGCCAGTCCGCATAATTCTGATGTACAAACAGCTGTAAAATCCAGCGGATGACTAAATAATATTTTCCAGTTAGTGCCAAAATCCTCTGGGAAATTCAATATTCCGTTTGTCGACTTTTCAGTAAATGAAGGGGCTTTATCTCCAATCAAAGGGATGCTTATTCCTTTTGACCAGCCCGTTAGCGATATAAGTGGAATCAGAAAAATTAGTGCAAGTTGTTTCATAATTTTAGCAGTAAGTTGTTTTAATAGTTTATACGTTGAGCGTATTATCTATCAATAACATATTTATGAAATGAAGGTTTGTTAACGGGGTGTTATTTTCTATAATTATTGAATATCAGTGAGTTATTTTGTAACTTGTTTAGTAAACCAAAAATGAACATTGATCAAAAAGCATTTCATCATTGGATTATTATTTCTGTTGACGGTCTTTCCAGGCATGGCTCAGAGAACTTACTCAATGCGAAATCTGAAACAAGCATCGAATGAGGAGCTAACGCTTTATTATCAGAAAGCCAGAAACCTCGAATGGAAGGGAGAAACACTTTGTGTAGTTGGGGCTGCGGCAGGGTTGGTAGGAATTTTAGGTGGAGCGGCACTCAATGATGACTGTTCGTCGGGAGGTAGCGGAATTTTGTGTATTACAGCAGCAACACTCATGACTGGTGGGGTAGCAGCCACTATAATCGGGTTTACGATGTATATGACCGGGATATCGCGTATCGACAGAATTAATAAAGTTCAGTTCTTCCAATCAATAAAAATGGAAGTACTTCCGGGGCACTTTTATAGTTGGCGAACTAAAAACTATCCAACCGGAATAACGCTCCGAATTACCTTTTAAATGCAAGGGGCTACATGTTTTTGTGGTGATTCATCAAACGAACCTACAAAGAGTATCCGGCAACGCGGTTGCTTTCGCATATAAAATCGCGGAGGTTCTTACTTTCGATAGCTCTGTTGATTGCTTGTAACACTTGTTTGACATTTTTATCTTGATGAAAGTAGTATTTATCGCAACGCATTGATAATTTAAATCCTTTCAACTAATATCATATCCAAATAACTGAACCTGTAAAAATGGTAGATAAAACTGTACTGGTGGTAGCAACGTAAAATGTTTTCTCATTTAGTTTTGCCAACATTAAACTAATAACTTAAAATCATGACTTTACAATTGCCTTTTTTGTATTCTGTACGAATAAGAACTATTGCCTTTTTTGTATTCACTTTTCTTTTACTAAGCGCAACAATTAGCTTGAAAGCACAAAACACCGAACGGAGTATCCAGGTGAAATACATTTCGTCGCCAATTACTATTGATGGTGTTTTAGATGAAGCCGAATGGAAGCTAGCCGATAAAGGAGGAGACTTTTGGCAATTCTTTCCGTCGGATAAGGAAAAAGCTATGAATACAACTGAGTTTCAATTGCTGTATGACGACCATACTTTGTACATTGGAATCAGGGCTGAAGCACAATCCGACAATTATATTGTATCCTCGTTGCGCCGCGATTTTGGCGGAACCAGTAACGACAATGTTACGTTAATGTTCGACACTTTTAAAGATGGCACCACCGCTTTCCTTTTCGGGATGACTCCTTATGGCGTGCAGCGCGAGGCTTTTATTTCAGGTGGCGGCTCCGGCAGAAATGGTTTTAATACCAGCTGGGATCAGAAATGGCAATTGGAAAGTACCATGCACGACGATTATTACGTTTTAGAAGCTGCCATTCCGTTAAGCTCGATTAAATTTCACGAAGGCGACAAAACCTGGCGGGTACAGTGTTACCGCTGGGATATGCAAACCAACGAGCAAAGTGCCTGGGCACCGGTTCCGCAAAACCAAATGTTATCTAGTCTGGCATTTATGGGAAATATGGAGTTTGAAAAACCATTGGGAAAATCGCGCACGCCGTTTGCCATTATTCCTTATGTGAATACGCTGGCATCGAAAGACTTTACAACCGATAAAACCAAAAGCGATTTTACGTTTGGAGGCGATGCTAAATTGGCCATCGGTAACAGTATGAACCTGGATATTACGGTTAATCCCGATTTTTCGAATGTGGAGGTGGATGATATATTTACCAACCTTACCCGTTTCGAGGTTTTCCTGCCTGAAAAGCGCCAGTTCTTCATCGACAATAACGATTTGTTTGGCAGCTACGGCGATGCTTATGGTTCGGCAAATCCTTTCTTTTCGCGCCGTATTGGATTGGCACGCGACGCCAACGGGAATATGATCGAAAACCGTATTATTGGTGGTGTACGTTTAAGCGGGAAACTAAACGACAGGTGGCGGCTTGGTTTTCTGAATATGCAAACCGATGAAGATCCGGGTAACGAGATAGCATCGAACAATAACATGATGTTTACCATGCAACGCAAGATGTTCTCACGCTCAAGTTTCGGAATATTTGCTGTTAACCGCCAGACTTTTGACGATTACGATTTTCAGGATCCAAGCGAAGAATACAATCGGGTGATCGGTATCGACTATAACCTGGCTTCGGCCGATAACGACTGGACAGGTAAATTTTACCTGCACAAGTCGCTAAATCCGGATGATACGGAGGGCAATTATTCGTGGCAGACTACCGTAACTTATCAACCACGAAAATTCCGCTATATATTGGATTTACAGTATGTGGATGAAGATTTTCAGGCCGATCTGGGATTTGTGCAACGAAGAGGTGTTTTTAAGAATGGAAACGGTTTTCGGTATAATTTTTACCCCGAAAATGGCATAATAAGTTTTCACGATGTAGGTATTATGACCTTGTATTACTGGCGCCCGAATATGGATTGGAAGAAAACCGACCATACTTACAGTTTGTATTACGACATTAATTTTAAAGACCAGTCAACGATAGGTTTGGACCTTAGAAACAATTATACCTACCTGACTTTTGCTTTCGATCCTACACGCTCGGGAGCCGAACCTTTACCCGGAAACCAGGGATATACCTATAATACTTTTAGTGTTGAATATGCATCTAATCCGGCAAAGGTATTTTCGCTAACTGCTGAAACATCGGGTGGTGAATTTTATAACGGGCACAGTTTTTCAGCTTCTACAGCATTAACTTATCGTATTCAGCCATGGGCTTTACTGAGTTTGAATACGCGTTATGATGCTTTGCGTTTGCCCGATCCGCATGCCGATGCCGATTTCTGGCTGGTAACGCCAAAGGTTGATATCACCTTTAGTAAATCGGTATTTTGGTCAACACTGGTACAGTATAGCAATCAGCGAGATAACCTGGGAATCAATTCGCGTTTGCAATGGCGTTTTGCTCCGTTGTCGGATTTGTATCTGGTGTACAACGACAACTACTTTACCAAAGACTTTGGGCCCAAATTCCGCTCGATTAACTTGAAGGTTTCCTATTGGTTGAATTTGTAAAAGGTAGTTTTGGAAGACAATGTTTAGGATGGATAGTAAAGTCATTCCCGGATATCTATTGATTTTAGTTAGATATTCGGGAATTTTTTTAATTTAAACTCCGGTACTCAGTTGGCGAAACAGTAAAATTGTATTATATGAAAGAGAGTCCGAAAATATTCAATGTTCTTTCTGTTTCAAGTGAGTTCTTCGGCAAACAAGTTGCGTAGCGGGTCGTGGTGAGCCCGAGAATAGGACAATCCATAACAGTTCCGCTTTTAAATCAGTGAGACTATGATTTTGTTTTCAAAATCATTTAGCCGAACTGATCCCGAGCGATAGACGAGGGATCTTATGGGTTTTATTCCTCGCACCTTGGTGCGAATAAAATAATGATTTTCTGATGTGATACCTCGTCAGCTTGCTGCGAGGAGCTTCATTTTTATCTAAGCAGAGATTACTGTATTCAAAATATTAGCTTAGGAAAGTTGGGTATTCCAAACCAAATTTGTGTAATGAATGATTGCTACAAAAAGTGTAATCAATTTTGAGGTTTTAACGGCAAATAACGGGAACAGTTAGTGACAATGCGCTTGATGCCTTGAATTTGGCTACTACGGTGAAAAGAATTTTTTATTAATCTTCTTTTTTTGTTTGTCAAAGTATTTGATCTTGAAAGGCGTAAAGTTGTACCTTTGATTAAATCATAATATACCTGACTCTTGAAATCAGCACCATTTATACTTCTTTTTCTCCTGCTTTTTTGCTTTGATAATTCAAATGCTCAGGGCAAATTAAAGGATGGCTGGAACGAGCGAAATGCAAGAAAAGAGGCTGTTATTAAAGCCGGAGAACCATGGTTGTCTCCAATGTTTGCGCCGGCTTATACTGCTGATGCCGGACTGCTGATCTCCGGGGGAATGTTATACTCGTTCAGAGCTAACAAAAACGATAGTATTTCGCAGCGCTCATCACTTCCGGCCACTATCTTTTACAGTACCAAGGGCAATTTTGGAATCCAGTCGCATCTGAAAACGTTTTGGATGGAGGATAAGTTTCGGGTAAATGCCAGCCTGGTAATCCGCGACAAAGACAACAATTACTACGGAAAAGGATTTGACCAAATTGAGGACTCTCATCAATCGGATACCACAACTTTGTACCACGAAACCAACTCATCTTTTAATTTCGATTTCATTTACAAGATAAAACCTTCGGTATTTATTGGTGTTAGTTTGAGGCCGGCATACGTTGTTACAAAAAACTTTGCCCAGCCTGTTGAAGACGATCCGTACCGATCACAATTTGACGACACCTATTTTCTGAATGGAATTGGTGGACAATTTGCTTACGATACCCGCGATATTGTTGTTAATGCCTGGCGCGGCGTTTATTTCCATTTTTCGGCTATGTTTTACGATAATGTGTGGGGAAGCAAATACGACTACCAGGAATATACGCTCGATTTGCGGCACTATAAAACCTTAACGCGCCCGGGAAATGTGCTGGCATTTCGGTTTTTTATCCGAAGCACCTACGGCGATGTGCCAATTACGGAGTTATCCGATTTCTCGGGAGGGAAAAACCTGCGCGGATACTTAATGGGCCATTACCGCGATAATACTACCGCTTTTATGCTTGGCGAGTGGCGCTACACTTTTCAAAAGGCAAATGGCCGCTTAAGCAAAAGCGGAATGGTAATGTGGCTAGGAGCAGGAAGTATTGCTCCCGATGTGGTCGGTTTATCAAAATGGGTACCGAACGGTGGTTTTGGCTACCGACTTGAATTGCAACCACGAATGAATGTGTGTGTCGATTTTGGTGTGGGGCGCGACTCGCAAGGCGTATATTTTAACTTTGTAGAATCATTTTAATCATAATTTGTAATTTCTCCTTGCACGTTATCAACCTTAAATTTCTATCTTTAATCAACATTGATTACCGAATTGAAGAACAACTTGTTTGATGCTAAAACACATTAAGCACATTTTATTATTTTTGAGCATGGTTGGTTTGACTTTGGTTGCACAAGCACAAAAGCACGATACTATTTCCATTCGTTTCGATCAGTTGTTGATGCTGAAAGATACCATATATTATGGTGTAAACGATTCGGCTGTAATTCTTGAAAAAGGAACAGAATACGACATCATCAAAAATTTTTTGGTGAGAAAGTCGTCGTATTACGAAAAACATCCTGAAAAGATCGAATCGGTAAAACGCCTGAACAGTCGTTATGGCGATTTTCTTATGGGATCAATCAGGAGTAAAAAAGAACAATTACCGAAAGATTTTAATCCCTCAGACCAGTATTTTACTTTCTACCAGGAGCGAATTATAAAAAATATTACAATTGAGGGAGTTCCGATTTTAGATGGCAACCTGTTTGATACAGCCAATGTTGACTTTTCAGGATTTGGTCGTTTTTTGAACAAAACCTACAGCCCGACACGCGAGCGTGTTATCCGTAAAAATTTGCATTTTAAAGAGAATGACCAGGTAAGCGCCCGTATTTTTTCTGATAACGAGCGCCTTCTTCGCGACCTTTTGTATATAGAAGATGCTTATATAAAAATAACACCTGCAGGCCATTCAAAAGATTCGGTAAATGTGCAGGTAATGGTTAAAGACAGGTATCCTATTGGTGTTAGTGGCGATATAAATGATTATAATGCTTTTAAAGTAGAACCTTATACTCGTAATTTTGCAGGTTTGGGGCACAGCATTGGAGTTATCGGAGAATACGACGGAAGTACCGATGAAAAGTTTGGATATGGTGCTTATTATGCTGTAAATAATCTTTGGGGAACTTTTGTAGATAACGAAATCAGTTATCAAAATGGCATTGACAGGAAAGATTTCAGTATTCAGCTGGAAAAACCTTTTATTACAACGCATACCCGGCGTGGAGGTGAAGTTATTTATGAAAAGCTGCGTGAGAATGTAGAGAATCATCAGTATACACCGGATTCCGTTGGGGGCGATAACAGTAAATACGAGGTTCGTCTTTTTGATTTTTGGTTAGGGCAATCTTTCTTTTTTCATAAAGATCTTACCAAACCATTTCTGAATTTGGCTATACGTTATGTATCAGTTGATTATACCGACCGGCCGCTTGTTGATCCGAACACAAACTACCAGTTTCATAATAGAGATATTTACCTTGCAAGTTTATCCTGCCAGAAGGTGTCGTACATAAAAACCAGTCGTTTACTGCAATACGGTACGGTTGAGGATGTGCCTATCGGGTTTAACATTAGCCTTACCTCAGGCTGGGATAAAACAACATATTATAATCGGTCTTACTCGGGATTGCGTGTCAATTACTCGCTCTATTTTAATAATGCCGGTATTTTTTCTGCCTTTTCCGAAATTGGCGGATATGTTAATAACTCTAGTGTTGAAGACAAGTTGACTGGTATCCGGGTTGATTACCTGAGTCCGCTGGGGCAATTGGGTAGTTTTGAAATGAGGAACCTTTTTGAATTCAAATACAACGCTGTTCAAAATCCGAGATACCTGATTCCATACTATAAAACACGCTCGTTTGCAACCAAATACCTGGCAGGTTACACTGATTATTCGAATATTTCGCTGTATTACAGGCCGGTTTTTTATTCCAATTACCAGATTTGGGGATTTCGATTTTCGTTTAATCCGTATATGAATATTGGGTGGCTAGCAAAATCAAATGATACAGCTAAAGATGTCGATCGTTATTCTGAAATTGGCATATGGGCCAGCACAAAAAACGAGAGTTTGATTTTTCCGGCTATGCATCTGCAACTCGGCTATTTTCCTAAAAAGTTGGAACAGGAGCCGCGTTTTGTTTTTTCCATCGTTTTCAAAGACATTAAAGTCTTTAAGGATTTTACATTGCTAAAACCGGAGGCTGCTCATCCGGCTCGTATGTTTTAAGTTTGAGATTTTTGTTTCATTAGAGCATTTGCCATACTTAGCTTCGTAACTTTATTGTTTAAAACTGTACAGTAGTGAAAGAATCTGACGCAAATCATGAAGCACTCAGTCGTACTTGTATATTTCGGTTTTACGAAGAATTGAATGAGTTTTTACCCATTCATCAGTGTAAGAAATCATTTGAATACACTTTTACAGGTACGCCATCGGTAAAGAACAGCATCGAAGCAATTGGTGTGCCGCACACCGAAGTGGATTTAATTTTGGTTGAAGGTGTTTCTGTTGATTTTGAGGCTTTGCTGAAAGGAGGGGAGCAGGTTTCGGTTTACCCGGTTTTTGAGTCGCTTGATATTTCGCCAGTTATTCGTTTGCGTCCGAAACCTTTGCGTGAAACGCGATTTGTTGTAGATGTAAATTTGGGAAAACTGGCTCATAAGTTACGTTTGCTCGGATTCGATACACTTTTTCGGAATAACCTGGAAGATGATGAAATTGTGCAAATTTCGGTAACCGAAAAACGTATTATTTTAACCCGCGATAAAGGCGTTTTGAAACATACTGCAGCTACACATGGTTACTGGGTACGCAACAGCGATCCGAAAAAACAACTTCGCGAGGTGGTGCAACGGCTGCAACTCCAAAATAGTTTTCAGCCATTTTCGCGCTGTTCTGTTTGTAACGGGAGTTTAACTTCAGTTGACACCGATGAGGTAAAAGGCAAGGTTCCTGACGATACTTTTTCCATGTGTAACGAATTTTGGAAATGTAAAGGATGCGGACAGCTTTACTGGGAAGGAACACATTTTCGCAAAATTCTTAACTGGATTGAAGGCCTGAAGTAGTTTGTTTTTCATCTGCTTTCAGCCTGTTTGGTTGGGGTGCGGGTTATAAATTGGTGACAGCAGTGTTATTTTTTATAATTTTTGCTAACGGTGTTGGTATTAGGTCGTGGCGGTCAGACGATAGGCTGAGTGTCCGACCGAAACTGAGGTTGCGCCGAGATCCGACTTGTCGAATCGAGCAAAACCCAACCATACTTTATACCACGCTTAGCAGCTGGGTTTTCATTTCTCTTTTATATTAATCCATTTATTTTTAACGTAAACAAAATTCATTGAGAAAAAGAATATAATACAGAGCCATGCAAAATAATCTCCTAAAAATGAATAAATCGTTTTTTGTCCTTTTACTGGCACATCAGAATATAAAATTACTTCATCGGTCTTAAAAAAGTCATTGGACGATAAAAGTTGTCCTTTATAATTAAAGGAGGCCGAAAATCCTTTGAATGTTGACCTAACCATGTTAAAACCATTTTCAATTCCTCTTAAAGATGCAACGTAAGTATGATATGGCGAAATTTCTCTCCAGTCGCTACCTGGCACTAACATAATGTCGATATTCATTTTGCCGGTTTGACTAATCAAAAATGGGAAATCCATATCGAAGCAAATGGCTGAACCAACTCTTCCATAAGGCGAATCAAAATATTTTATTATTCCATCTCCATAATCACATTCACCCGGATAAGTTGGCTTTGCCTTATGATATGTAAATAGTATTTCTCCTGTTGGAGAAATCCAAATTATTTTGTTTTCAGGATTCTCATTAGAATTTTTTTTAGGTATTACATGCATAGGAATTCCAATGTAAATACTGTCGCGTAATGCAATTGTTTTAGCTTTTTCGATGAAGTCAGTTTCTTTATCAACGGGCAAACTGATGATTGTTTCTCGTCCAAATATTATTTTAGCACCTGATGAAGCCGCTATTTCACAATTTTCTAAAAATCCTTGGTTTGCCTTTTCAATTAAAGAGTCAAAATTCGTTGTCATACGATGATGATACGCTGTTTTAGTACTGTTTATTGAAGCTATTCTTACAGTTGGTGAATCAATTGTAGAAGACAATCTTATTTGCCCCCATAAAATTACTGCGAGAAAAGGAATACCAAATCCCCAAAACGCTGAATAAACTTTATTTTTCTCAAAATGATTGTCCCAAAGCCAATTTATAATTGATGCAGTCCACATAATTAAAAATATTACTCCCCAAATGCCAGTAATTGAGACAAGCTGTAATAAGGGTAAAGATGACTGAGTGTGAACCAGAGTTCCGTATGACCCCGAAGGATTAGTTAATATGGTAATGTAATCCATTATCACATAAACAGACGGGAATATGAGTGTTGAAACGATTCCCTTAAATTTTTGTGTATAAATTCGGTCTAACAAAAATGTCAGCGAAGTAAATACGCTCATCATAAAAGAAACCAGGTAGTAGAAAAACCCTGACATGGGCAACATTCCTTTCCATATGAATATGTTTGACACCCAACCCACAAGAACAATTATCAGAAATCCTTTAAATGGTTTTTGAAATCGTAAAAAACGAATGAGAAATATAGGTGCTATAAATGCCGCAATCGGCAAAATCCATCTGCCGTTAAAAAAAAGAAGGAAAATAAATCCAATCAATAAATAGATGAAAGAATATTGTGTTTTTCTTTTATTAATAGTTTTTCCCATTTCTCATATTTTTTATTAACCAATTAGATTTTATTTTTCGCAGATAAATGCCCCGCCTGCCATATTACAAATCCGTGCGTTTTTAATTTTTTAAAGTTTTACAATTTAAGCAAAAGTCTCTATGGACTGATAATCCATGACCACATTCAGAACATGTCCAACGAACCTCTTCGTTCATAAGAAATTTCTCCAGTCCATTTTTTTTAATATACTCTAAATTTTCAATCATACTCATACCATAGTTTGTCCTATATCGTTTGTCAAGTCTTTTTAATCTAGTACAAGGATATTTTTCGCAATCGTAACAAAATCCGGATTTAGTTTGATTAAGGAATTCACAATTAACAATAGCACAACTTCTGCAATATTTAGGTTTGTTTTCATCATCCTTTTTAAAACAACCTCCGCAGGGCTTGTTGTCTCGCAAATGTCCGATGCACAATCCACAGTTCATTCCACATGGCGCAATTAATTGATAATATTTCAATTTCGAATAAGTCATTGTTTATTTAAAAGTCAAAAAAATGATTGACCTGTTGTAATGTGTATTATAGTTCGAATTTTTTATCATAACGGTTGGTACATGTTGTCTTTGCGGATTTCGGAGCTTGTTCCTGTCCGAAGGACACGGAACTGCGAAACGAGAATCCGTAGTTGGTTCATCACCAAACCCCGCTATGCAATATGGCACTTTGTTAACGGCTGTTATTTTTTGTGTCAATTAGTCTTAATTTATTCAACTTCTTAAGTTTAGAAATCCGTTTTAGTGTTAAAGTATCTAGTTGTGAGAAAATATCATAATAGCTTTTTTCTCCATAATGAAATATTAGGATGTCTCTTTTATTGTCATCGTCTCGAAGACACTCTTTTTGAAAAAAGTCATCAAAATACATATGGTCAGTTTCTCCCAATGAATGACCAAATATTCCTAAGAAATGGCAATTGTTGAGTTGATAATTAAAGTCAACTGCTTTGAAATTTTTATTTACGGATTTTTTTAGAAAAACGTGTTCTGGAGCTAATCTAGCTTTATCTTCAACTCCGAAAATTATGTTATCATCCGCAATTGACCCATGAATCTTGACATGGTCAAATCTATGTCCATCTCCCGTTTTAAGTTCATTTAGCAGTGTTGAAATAGTATCTGTATAGTTAAAATCAATAATCAGTGTGTCTGCATTTCTTAATTGTTCCAAAAACCTATAACCAGTTGATGTTTTATCGACCGTCGTTAATTTGATTTCAGATAGATATGTTGTTAATGATTTAGATATATTTTTAAACTCTTCAAAAAAGTTAGTTTTGTCAGATTTTTTCAATGAAGCATATGTTTTTAATTCATTCTCAATATCAATCCAGTTTTCTAATTGTTCTTTACCCTTTAAATATTTAGCAAACTGATTTTCTTCTTTAATAAGATTTTCAAAATGGTGGGTTTTGATAAAGTCAGAGTATCTTGTTGGTAGATTATAATTCAAATCAAATCCGTTACCAATAATTAGTACAGCGTCATATTCATGGTCAAATTCTATACTATTATCTTTATTTATTTTCATTGGTTAGTCTGTTGTTTATAATTGCCGTTAACGTAACGTAATAGTATTTTATCCGTCGTCCGGTTAAAGGTAGCCAAAGCAATTATTTTATCATAATAAATGGTCTGCGATATTTTTCTGCGAATAAATGACGGATAAAATATAGTTGGACGATGGCAGCAGCCATGGCTTCTTACATTTTGTCTCTCAGGGCAAAAAATCAAGGGTTTTAAGCTACTGTTTCTTCCTGAATTTAGGTTCTGCTGAAAAAGACAAAGACAGCTGAAAACACCTAAAATCAACTCATCTTACCTAAATCTTAAACAGGGGGCTAAAAATTATGGGGTTGCGCAACGGTTACATGTGTTAGCGGCTGGCAATTTCTTCTATTTTCTAATTCTCATCTGTTAATTTAAGTAAGCCTGTAGAAGTTCCGAACCACTTATTACCTTTTGAATCTATAGCAATTGCATAAACAGGGTCAATGCCTATTCCATTAACTTCGGTATAAGTAGTCCATTTTACGCCATCAAAAACAGAAATACCCCATCCATTTGAACCAAACCAAAGGTTTCCCTTAGTATCAATATTTGCCGAAAGAATAGGAGAACCCGCAACTAACCATTCTGTCTCCGTGTCATGTTTTGTCCAATTTACGCCATCAAATTCAGATAAACCGCCCAAAGTTCCAAACCACTTGTTTCCTTTTTTATCTGTAATTATTGCCCTTACTCCATTACCTGCGATTCCTTTTGTATTATCCAAATTATTATAGCTATAGTTGGTCCAGTTATTATCCGCAAATTTTGAAGCACCTCCATTGGTTCCAAACCACTTATTTCCCTGTTTGTCAATCTCAACTGATGCAACCAAATCGTCTACCAACCCGTCGCTCGTGCTGTAAGATGTCCAATTTTCTCCATCGTATTTAGCAACACCACTAGCTGTTCCAAACCATTTATTTCCTATTGAATCTATCGCTATCGAAGTGACAATATTGCTCACATTACAATTGGATAAACTTTTATCATTGTTGTAATATTTCCAATTTGTTCCATCGAAACTCATTATGCTTCCTCCATATGTTCCAAACCATTTAACTCCCTCCTTATCTATTGCAATCGCCAGAACTTGCAACTTGAAATCAACATAGTTTGTCCAGTTAACTCCATCAAATTTAGACACTCCATAATCAGTGCCTACCCAAATATCATCTGAAGAATCAATTGCAATAGCGTGTATATTGTCATTTGATAGTCCATCACTGGTAGTATACTTTGTCCATGTTAAAGAAGGTGTATCATCTACTTCATTTTTTTCACATGAAAGAATTATTATTGAAATCAGAATTAGTAAAACAAAGTTTAAAGTTTTCATCATATTTAATTTATTGTAATTTGTATACATTATCATGTCCCTCTTTTTTGCTTGCCACTAACGGTCTCGGCTATGGGCAGTGGAGGATTGCGTGCGACTTTCCGTTCGGCAGAACGCGAAAGTCAGTGCGGGAATCCGACACTCGAAACACGAGTTTCACCGCCATTGCCTATGAGCCATTGTCAGGCGTAGTTTTTATTTTTCAATCAAATAGTTTTTTATCAACATTTGCAAAGTTTTTTATTTGCTGATAGTTCCAGTTGCTATAATCATCGTTATTTGAATTTACAATTATAATTTTCGCAACTTTTGCGTTCTCTGCTGATTTTATTCCTGAAATAGAATCCTCAAAGACAAGCGTCTCTTTTTCTGATAATCCCATAACATCCATTGCTTTATTGAATATTTGGGGGTCAGGTTTACTTCTCATTTGACCATCGTTAAATATCACATCTGACCTTTCAAAAAAAGAACCAAGTTCTAAATGTTCAAAATAAAAATTGATGTTATCAATTTCCGATGCAGTAGCGATAGCAAATGGAATTTTTCTTTCTTTGAGAAATTTGAAAAAATCTATTGCTCCTGGTGCTAATTGCATATTCATTTGTAAACATAGTTCTTGATATATCTTTTCTTTTTCTTCTCCAAACTTTTTAAGTTCTTCTATTGAAAGTTCTTTTTGAAACAAACCATTCAGAATATCTTTATTATTTTTTCCGTGAATTTTTTTATTCTTTTCGTTGTCTGATAATTTTAAGTTATGTTTTTCTAAAAAAGAATCCCAAGCTTTATTGTGAATTTCTGTATCCCAAAATAAAGTTCCATTAAAGTCAAAAATTACGCCTTCTATTTTCATAATTTTCAAATAATTTTCCAAAAGCTATCTTCCCAAACGTTGCTCGTTAAATTCGCCTAACGGCCTTGGAACCCAACCTCCGTATAAAATTTCCTTATTTGAGGCCAAAAGTTCAATGCATATTATTTATGAGGAATAAATGTAATCATAATTTCAAAGAAAAAGAATAGGCGATAAACGTACGTTTAAACGCCGCCCACCCGTTGGGGGAGGCTTAAACAAACCTTTATACCACAAAAAACGGCTGCCAGGGGCTTAAACAAACCTTTAAATGCCAATTCGTCCATGGCTGGGACATAAACGTACGTTTAAATGGCAACTTTTCTATGGTTGGAACATAAACATACGTTTAAAGCTCAAATCATCGCCGGCCCTGGTTTTAATTAATGTTTATGCCGTAAAATATGAATTTATGTTCAGTAACATAAAGCTAAAGACTTTGCTTTTTGCCAGGCATGTTGTAACTTTGAAACGCTTCGTGCTCCTGAGCTCATTAAAATAATCCATTTAAAAGCTTTAGCACCCGGCCCAAAACAACAATATGAATGATTAAATCCTAAGCATTATGATTGAAAAAATTATAGTTAACAGCCGCACTACCGAAATTCATGGAACAACACGCACCATTAACACTTCGTTTCAGCAATCGGGATTAACCGAAGACACTATGCTTGCCGAAATTTTTACCCGTTTGGTAACCGAAAACAACGAAATGGGAGTAGCCATTATAGACGACGACCTGGTGCCGTTTCTGCGCTATGGCGAACGTTTCCAGGCAGCTACCTACGGCACTTTTGCTGCAACCGTAGCTCAACTTATTGCCGATAATAACGAGCAGGTAAAAAGACGATAAAGAGAGAAGATGAAATAAGGGACAGATGACGATACAACTTTATAAGTTGGAGGCAGCTCTCGTTTGAGGGCTGCCTTTTTTTTCGGAAAGTTCAATAATAATTAATAGCAAAATCGGCTTCAAAATTTATTGACTCATCTTGATTATGATTACGTTACAACCGTCACAGCCTTACGGAAGGCAAGCCTTTCTAAAGAGAGTAAGGGAGTGTTAGTTGAATAGTGTGTTTCTTTTATTCCTGTTGGTGATTCCCGTGAATTATGATCGTTTTTATGGCCTGTTAAAATGTTTCTCGCAGAAAAACTGCTTACTTCTGTTTTTTGCGTCTCCAATAAATGTACAGGATAACAATAACAAGTGGCAGAACAATAAAAACGATAATATTTGTCAGCGTCAATTCTAAAGGTTCCGGTTTTCCGGTAGGAATACCACTGGGGGCCTGCGCTTCGGTAAAAACAGAAATGAAAAGCAGTAAGATGAATATACCCGATCTTTTTAACATGCGTAATAAAGTTTATTATTCTTACTTATAAAGCAAGTAGAGAGGGGAGTTTGTTCAATTATTATTGTTTTATTATCAGCTATACGATTTTATATTTCGGAGCACAAAACATCTCTTTATCAAGAGACACTTTTTTGCACCACGCTTTAGCCTGGTGTATCTTTGTTTGCAAATAGATTTTGGCTTTAGCCATTAATACAAATGATTAAAGGCTAAAACCATTCGCCTCAAAATATCATAATACCAAATTGAACATAAAATGTCGCATATAAACTAATTATAATCAAATTGGTATAACCACCGCCCAGGAGCCTGCCTGCCCTTTAGGCAGGGACAGTGCAAATCAGATTGTTTGAAACTATTGGCCAGTAAAAGGCATAAAAAAACCGCCCTTCAAACGAAAGACGGTTTTCAGAAATATCTAAAAAGTATTCTTACTTCTTGTAGATTTTTTTGTATCCGTAGATAGCGCTTGCACCCAATTCTTCTTCAATACGAAGCAGCTGGTTGTATTTTGCCATACGGTCTGAACGGCTCATAGAACCTGTTTTAATCTGACCAGAGTTGGTAGCCACTGCAATGTCGGCAATTGTTGAATCTTCAGTTTCACCCGAGCGGTGAGAAGTTACTGAGGTGTAACCGGCACGGTGTGCCATTTCAATGGCATCCAAAGTTTCAGTTAACGTACCAATTTGGTTTACTTTAATAAGGATGGAATTAGCAGCACCCAATTCGATACCTTTTTTCAGGTATTCAACGTTAGTTACGAAAAGGTCGTCGCCAACCAACTGGCATTTATCGCCAATAGCTGCGTTCAGTTTTACCCATCCGTCCCAGTCGCCTTCATCCATACCGTCTTCGATAGAATCGATAGGATATTTAGCAATCAATTCTGCCAGGTAAGCAGCTTGCTCCTCAGAAGTACGTTTTACGCCGTTTGGCTCGAAAATACTGTAATCGTACACGCCATCTTTGTAAAACTCTGATGAAGCACAGTCCATCGCGATAGAAACATCACCACCGTCTTCAGCACGGCCTGCTTTGTAACCGGCGTTTTCAATTGCTGTAAGAATTGATTCGATAGCTTCCTCAGTACCACCTAAAGCCGGTGCGAAACCACCTTCGTCGCCTACTGCAGTTGAAAGTTTTTTAGCAGCCAGTACTTTTTTCAACGCGTGAAAAACTTCAGCACCCATACGTAAACCTTCTCGGAAAGTAGGAGCGCCAATAGGGCGGATCATAAATTCCTGGAAAGCGATAGTTGCATCAGAGTGAGAACCTCCGTTAATGATGTTCATCATTGGAACAGGTAACGTTTTTGCGTTAGTTCCGCCAATGTATTTGTATAATGGAAGCTCAGAGTACTCGGCAGCTGCTTTTGCTACAGCCAACGAAACACCTAACATAGCGTTTGCACCTAAGTTAGATTTTGTTTTTGTACCGTCAAGTTCCAATAATTTGCTATCGAGGGCTACCTGATCGGTAGCGTCCATACCGATAATTTCTTTTGCAATAACGTCGTTAACGTTTGCTACAGCTTTTAAACAACCTTTTCCTAAGTAACGGCCTTTGTCGCCATCACGTAGTTCAAGTGCTTCGTTTTCGCCGGTTGATGCTCCTGATGGAACAGCAGCACGGCCAAACGCGCCACTTTCGAGTGTTACATCAACTTCAACAGTTGGGTTACCACGAGAATCGATAATCTCTCTTGCTTTTACGTCGCTAATTAACATTGTAAGTAGTTTTTATTAAATTAAATATAAATCTGTTATTTTCAGTAAATCAAGACATTAAGCCGTGATTTTAAAAAGCAGACCAAAGTTAGTAAATTCTTGCACACGAAAACAGGGGTAGTATTGCTGCTGACAATTATTTGATATTGGGTTAACAGATGCCAATTACCAGGTTAATATGTTACAAGCTTAACCATTGCAACTGGTTCGAGGGTTTTGTTTTTAATGATATTCTTCGCGGTATTTTAAGCCTTTTTCGTAGCGAACAACATCCAGTTCCTGGAAAGTTACTAATCCTCCGCGTTGACTGTTGTCGAGTATTTGGTTTAGTTTTTCCACAAACTGATCAATCTTATCGATGTTATCGATTATTTCAATGGTAACCGGTAAATCGCTCGATAAAGCAAAAATTTTCATGGTGTGTATGCTGTGGCTGGCACCAAACGACATTACACCTTTGTAAACTGTAGCGCCGGCCATTCCTGCATTTCGTGCTTCAAAAACAATTTCTTCAAACAATATCCGGCCATTTATTTTATCCGATTCTCCGATATAGATCTTCAAAATTCCTGTTTTCTCTGATGTTTTCATAGCGCTGTTAATTTTAGGTTTTACACTACAGAGTTTTACAGAAATAATGGTTTTTAGTTTCAATAAATGGGGTGAAACTAATCGGGAAAAAAATGGGCAGATAAATTTACCAAATAAGCCGAACGAGAATCATTCCCAGGTAAACAGCCAACAGTCCGAAGAATAAACTTCCGCCTACGTTCATTACAAACTGTCCGTAGGCTTGTTCTTTTAGCATAGTGAGGTTGTTGTAGGCAAACGACGAAAAAGTGGTAAATCCGCCGCAAAATCCTACCGCCAAAAACATGCGCCATTCGGCATTCAGCAGGTTGCCTTTTTGCGCCAGCGCGAACACTATACCAATAATAAAACTTCCGGCCATATTGGCAACAAATGTTCCCCACGGAAAAGTGGTGCTCATTCCTTTCTCAACGAAAATCTGAACCAGGTAGCGCAAAACACTTCCTAAAAAACCTCCGGAGCCAACTATTAATATTGTTCGCAGCATTTTATTGTTTTTTGATATTAATTGATTGAATTTGTCATACAAATTAATTTCGATTTGCATAGCCAAGCCAAACAATCTGTTATTTTTAGACTTTCAAAAATAATAAAAAATGCAGGTACGATATTTCTCTCTACTTTTTCTTTTGGTTTTTAGTGGGCAAATCCTTGCTCAAAACAGTTTTAAATCGGCTATAGAAACGCTGCTTCAGCAGGAAGATTACAAAAATGCTTTGGTTGGAATGAATGTAATCGACCTGAATTCGGGCGAAACGATTTTTAGTTTGGATGCTGAGAAATTGTTGGTTCCGGCTTCTACCATGAAGATGATCACTTCGGGAATCGCTTTGGAAATTTTAGGGGCTGATTACCGGTTTAAAACACAAATCTTGTACACGGGAAAAATTGATAAAGACGGCGTTTTGGACGGCGATCTGGTATTGATTGGTGGGGCAGATCCGGCTTTAGGATCGGAATATTTTCAGGATCATTATTTTGAATTTTTGAAAAACTGGGCCAAACAGGTAAAGGCTTCGGGCATTAAAAAAGTAAAAGGAGATTTGATCCTTGATAGCGGAATTTACGACACTGAACGAATTCCTGACAGTTGGGTTTGGGGCGATATTGGAAATTATTACGGCGCCGGATCTAATGCATTTACGGTATTCGATAATATGTACCGAATAACATTTTCGTCGCCTAAAAAGGTTGGAAAGCTTACAAAGGTAATTCAAACCTATCCTAAAATTGATGGCTTACAAATCGATAACGAAGTACTTTCGGCAGATAATAACAGCGACAATGCCTATGTTTTTGGCGGTCCTTTTGACAAGCATCGTGTAATTCGTGGTACTATTCCGCGAAACCGTAAAGCTTTCACTATTAAAGCATCTGTTCCTGATCCTGAAAAAATTTTGGCCGATTCATTTTTGCAGAATCTTTTAACAGAGGGTGTTTTTGTTGACGGCGACACACGTTTTGAAAAAAATGTGAGTAAAAAGACAAAATTGATTTATACGCAGGAATCGCCAACATTAGCTGAAATTGCAGAAGTGTTGAACCATGAAAGTGTAAACCTTTTTGCCGAGCATTTTCTGAAACAGCTTGCTGTTGAGAAAAACGGACTGGGCAACCGGAATGATGCAATTGATTTAGTAAAAAAATACTGGGAAGACAGGGGATTAAGCATGGAAAACATTTTTATGGAGGACGGTAGCGGACTTTCGCATTTTAATGCGGTGTCTCCGGCATTCTTCACCCGTTTTTTAACACGAATGGCTTCGAACGATGCATTTGTAGAGTCGTTGCCTGTAGCCGGTAAAGGGACTTTTAAACGTTTCGATACGGAAAAACTACCTGGCAAAACATTGCAGGCAAAAAGTGGCTCGATGACACGTGTGCGTTGTTATTCGGGTTATCTCACAACCGATAAAGGACACAAACTGGTATTCTCGTTTATGTTTAACCATTTTGGCGGTTCACACAGTGCATTGATTAAAGAAGTTGAACAACTTTTTGTGCAGTTAAAACAAAACTACTAGCCAAATTATTTTTCTTAAAAATCAATTATTTAAACAAAATTTATCCTGTAAGTTGTTGTTATGTAGGATTTAACAGATGTTGTCTTATTTAGATTTAGTTTAAGTATTGACTTATGACTCTTATTGTTGTAACTTGTAATCACCATTAAACGATTGAAGTTCCTAAAACTTCAACAAATACAGAAGATAATAACCACAGCCCTTTTTAGTATAGGATTCCTTCTTAAAGGACGCAACAAACTATGTTTTACTTGTAAGTAGTAGAAACTGAAAAGGTGATTATGATTTACGAAACTCTTCAAATTCTCAAAGAACAACTGGAAACATATCTGGATGATGCCGGATTGGGCAAAATTGTTGTTTTGGAAAACCTGGCGCTGCTGGATTCAGGAACCGACAAAGCAAAAAACCTTGAAGGAAAGGTTATTATCTCTTTGTTGAGTGTTCAGGAAGAATCAACATTAAAGAATCAACCAGCAAGTAGGGTGGTTAATAATAAGGCCGAATATTTTAATCCGGCAGTAAATATTAACCTCTTTTTTATGGTTAGTGCCAATTGCGATATTTACTCCAATTCACTGATCAGCATTACAAAAACAATTGAATATTTCCAGGGGAAAAAGGTTTTTACTGCTCAAAATACAGTGTATAACCGCTCGAATGTGTCGATGCAGGAACTCGATGATTTTAAGTTCGTTGTTGATCTTTATACGCCGGGTTTCGAGGTGTGGAATCACATTTGGGGCACCCACGGTGGACGACAGTTACCCTCAGTAATCTACAAAGTACAACTGCTACAGGTTGACCGAAGCAAGAAACAAGCAAACACAGAACTAATAACAAAAATAAAGGGAACCCTAAAGGATATAAATTAATGAGTTTTTCAACCATATATAAGCCTTTGTTCAGTGTAAATATATTGCACAAATACTTTTTGAATAAAGGAGCTGACGATTATTTCAGTATGTCTGATGTTGAAAAAGAAAAACAGTTGGCCGGTTATCCGCTTTCCGACCTCTTTTCTATCGTTCCTTCAGCAACAACTAATCAAAAACTTCATGGTCATAAATTAATCCTCAAAAACACCGACCGGGGTTTTATGGTGTGGACAAAAGTATCAGAGAGCGATTCTAACAGTCCTTTTGTTCCATTAAGCGACTCTCTGCATCTCACTTTTTTGCTGAAAACTTTTAACAGTACATTCAATCACTTTACACAAGTGGCGCTGGCAAATGCTGGTCAATTGTTTTTCTTTTCCAACAATCGTTTATCCACTGAATATCCGGGGTTTCCACTAATTAAAAAGTCGAATAGCAATGCTGAAATCGACGATACTTACCGATTAAATTCAGAAAGTATTAAGAATGAAATGCAACAGCTGACGCTTGAAGAACAAAACAAGCTGATTGGTATTATCCGAGTTGGCATGATGGGTGAAAGTGGTTCGTATCATGTAATTAAACCAAACGGGACGTTGCGAAACGATCCGCGCGAATTCAATATTGTTTTTGCCAACCGGAAAACAATCTGGCGCTACTTTTTTGACACCAACCAGCAAACGCATAACAGCGACGATGTAAAAAAAGAAAACGGAAGTGCTCGTCAGTTGGTAACGAAGACCGAACATCCGTTAACCGCACAAGGCTTTATCAGTATAAAATTGGGAGACCATGAACTGCCTAATCCCGATGCGAAATTAATAAAGCCCAACGCGGCCGATAATAAAATATACTCAGAAATATACATGTAACACATTAAATCAAAACAGTTATGGCAACAACTTACAAAACACCCGGCGTTTACGTGGAGGAAATATCCATTTTCCCGCCTTCGGTTGCTCAGGTAGAAACCGCAATTCCCGCCTTTATTGGCTACACCGAAGAGGCTGTGGTTGATGGCGTTGACTTTCATGCCGAAAGTATTCTCAAACCCATAAAAATAGGCTCGCTTAAAGAGTACGAGTTCTTTTTTGGAGGAGCTCCCGATCCAACCACTATCGAAGTAGAATTGAAACCTGATAATTCAGTGAAATCGGTGGTGGTAAATGGCGAATTTTTGATTTACGATTCACTGCGAATGTTCTTCGCCAACGGCGGCGGCGATTGTTATATCGTTTCCGTGGGAGGCTATGATGACGATCCATTTTCTAATGCCAATCTTTCGTCGACAAAAGATGCATTGTTGGCCGGACTTGCAACGCTTGAGAAAGAAGACTTGCCTACATTGTTGGTTATTCCTGAATCGGTTCATTTGGCAGAAGCTAGTGCCGGTGAATTACATGCCGCCATGCTGGCGCAATGCAATAAATTACAGGACCGCTTTTCGGTGCTGGATATCGTTAACGGTAACAATGAAGCGACTCCAACCGACGATCCTGTGGCCAAGTTCAGAAACAACGTGGGTATGAATTACCTGAAATATGGTGCAACGTACTATCCGTGGTTAAAAACCACATTGCCTTTTAAAATTGATTACGACGCTATTGTTGCGGGTACATTTACTAAAGGCGGTGTTCTGGTGAGTCCGGTAACTTCATTGTTTAACAGCGATTTGGTGGCTATCATCGGAAATCTGGATGCCGATATTGCAGCAAAGGCTGCACCAACTGCTTTAGGTCCAATTACAACCCGGCCGCAACTGGTAACTCAGGCAGGTGTTATTTACTCCGTTTTTAAAACATTTTATGATTTGACATTTACCGATAGTGATACTGCCGATCCTAAATCAGCGGCCAGCCTTCATGTTAAGACAATTGATGAAGACACGCCGTTTCATAAGTTGCTGAAAGTATTGTATGCTTACGTTTATTTTAGCGATGCTGCAAACGGAAGCGTTCCGGCCGGTCCTCCATGGGACAGCCCTATTTTAACGTTGGCAGATTTTGATACTGATTTTTCGGATTACACCTTCGCTGCACCAACAACTTCGGCTAACGATATTTATTCCGATACCAGCACTGCTTCGAAAGCCGCTCCGTTTTTTACCGCACTTTACGACAAATTGAATGCATTGATTGATGGATTCTATTCGGAGCTTACAGCTACTCGTAAAGTCAGGACAGATACGCTGCAGCAGATCGATCCGGTTTATAGCGGAATCATAGCAGCTATAAATAAACAAGGAGTGATTCTTCCTCCAAGTGGAGCAGTGGTAGGTGTTTACGCAGCCGTTGATTCTAACCGTGGTGTTTGGAAAGCCCCGGCAAATGTTTCCATTACTGCAGTAAAAGGCCCCGCTGTTAATATTACCAGCGAAGATCAGGAAAATCTGAATATTGATACTGAGGCCGGAAAATCAGTAAATGCTATTCGTGCATTTACCGGAAAAGGTACCCTTATCTGGGGTGCACGAACATTGGCCGGAAACGACAATGAGTGGCGTTATGTTCCGGTACGTCGTTTCTTTAACATGGTGGAGGAATCGGTTAAAAAAGCAACCGGAATCTTTGTTTTCGAACCTAACGATGCAAATACCTGGGTGAAAGTGAAAGCCATGATCGATAATTACCTGGTGAACCTTTGGAAAGCCGGTGCACTGGCAGGGCCAACGCCTGATAAAGCCTTCTTTGTTAAAGTCGGTTTGGGCGAAACAATGACCGCACAAGATATTCTTGATGGCTATATGATTATCGAGATCGGAATGGCAGCAGTTCGTCCGGCAGAATTCATCGTTCTGCGGTTCTCACATAAAATGCAGGAAGTTTAAATCAAAAACACTTTAAAAGAATAAATTATGGCAACTACATATCCATTACCAAAGTTTCATTTTAAAGTGAGCTTTGGCGACACAGAATTTAACTGCACCGAAGTTTCAGGACTCGATTTCGAACGCGAAGTGATTGAGTACCGTGCCGGTGCTGATGCTGAATACCACAAAAGCAAACAACCCGGTTTGTCGAAATACAGCAACATTACTTTGAAGCGAGGAACTTTTGCCGACAAAGGGCGCGAGTATTACGAAAAATGGGTGAAAACAGTGTATTTTGAGGAAAAAGGCGAGAAATATCGTGGTGATCTGGTAATCAGTTTACTAAATGAAAGTCACGAGCCGGTGGTGAGCTGGAAAGCGATCAATGCTTACATCACCAAAATTCAGGCTACCGATTTTAAAGCCGATGGCAACGAAATAGCCATCGAAACTGCCGAGTTCGTACATGAAAAGCTGACTATGATAGAATGAGTGAATTCCATCCACCCATAGGATTTCATTTTAGTGTTGAGTTTCCGAATATTTCTGCCAGTAGCGGCGATCAGCGTTTCCAGTCGGTTGCAGGACTGACTGTTGACGTGGACACCGAAGAAATTGCCGAAGGAGGAGAAAACCGGTTTAAACACAAAGTCCCGGTTCGAACCAAGTATCCGAACCTGGTTTTGAAACGCGGGTTACTGGTGGATTCGGAAGTTATAAAATGGTGCCGCGATGCCGTTGAAAACTTCAACTTCAAGCCCACCAATCTCATTGTAAAACTGCTGAATGAAAATCATGAGCCGCTGATGAGCTGGAACGTCGTTCATGCCTACCCGGTAAAATGGAGCATGAGCGATTTTAATGCCGAAGAAAGCGAACTGGCCATCGAAACACTGGAACTTACTTATAACTATTTCAACGTAATTTAATTGTTATGCCGATAGAAATTAAGGAATTACACATCAAGATCAATGTTTCCGGTGAGTCGGAACAGCGACAAAACAGTGGTGGCGGTGAGTCGGAAAGCTCAAAAGAGAAAATTATTGAAGCCTGCGTGGAACAGGTGATGGAAATATTATCGAAAAAAGAAGAACGCTGATATGTCGGGAGAACTTACAAAACTACAGATAAAAGCATACCGCGACGAACAGTTCAATAACGAAGTTGCCAATGGCGAATTTCAGACTTTGTTGAACCCGGAAAAGTATGTTTTTAAGTACAAGGTGGAGCAGAATGAGCAGCAGGCATCGGGGACAAGTTCTTCTTCGCCGCGTTATAATCGCACACCGCCCGAAGACCTGGAGTTGGAGTTTATCTTCGACCGAACAGGAGTTTTGGTGAATTATGGCGACACTTCAACTGCCGATGACAATGAACTTTCGGCGGATGAAGGAAACGGTATAATGGAAGATATCGACCAGTTTAAACGAGTGGTTTTCGATTACAACGGCGATGAGCACCGTCCCAATTACCTGGTTATCTCGTGGGGAACGCTGTTATTCAAAGGTGTTTTAACCGAAGTAGATATCACCTTTAAACTGTTTAAATCCGACGGTACGCCGCTGCGCGCAACGGCCAACGCAAAATTTAAAGGTTTTGTTGAGGATACTTTGCGGGTAGCCACCGAAAATAATAATTCGCCCGACCTTACTCACATTCGGGAGGTTAAAGAAGGCGATACGCTGCCATTGATGACGCACCGGATTTACGGCGACTCGAAATATTACCTCGAAGTGGCAAAAGCAAACCGCATCACCAATTTTAGAAAATTAGAGGTAGGACAGAAAATATTCTTTCCGCCCATAGAAAAAGTATCGTAAATATGCCTGAAACGCGAGTCATACCAACTGCACGGTCGGCCGACCTGGTTACTTACAAAATTCTTGTAGAAGGGGAAGAACTGTCTTCTACCAACCAGGTTTTGAGCATTACGGTGCAAAAGGAGATCAACCGGATTCCGTGGGCAAAAATTGTCTTGCTCGACGGCGATCCTGCGGCACAGGATTTTGTGTTGAGCAACGAAAGTTTCTTTGTTCCCGGAAAGGATATTGAGATAAAAAGCGGTTATCATTCCGAGGAAGAAACGATTTTCAAAGGGATTGTAATCCGCCATAATCTGAAAATCCGGTCAGACAAAGCACAACTGGAAATTGAATGCAAAGACAAGGCCGTGAAAATGAGCATCGGCCGCAAAAGCAAGTATTTCTACGACAGCAAAGACAGCGATATTCTGGAAGAAATTATTGGTGCTCATGGTTTGGAATCCGATGTGGAAGCAACGAATGCAGATTATCCTGAAATGGTGCAGTACCGTGTTAGCGACTGGGATTTTTGCATTACACGGGCTCAGGCCAACGGAAAAGTTTGTGTGATCGATGATGGTAAATTTTCAGTGTTGGCTCCCGATTATTCACAGGAAGAAAAAATGACGCTTGTTTATGGCGCTACCATCCTTGATTTTGATGCCGAAATGGATGCAAGAAACCAGTTTGCCAATGTAAGCAGTTTTGGCTGGGATGTGGCGAACCAGGAGATCGTAGAAAAGGAAGCCAACAATGCCGATGTAGAGCTCAACGGAAATATCTCGCCCGACGAACTGGCTTCGGTAATTGAACTTGACAAGTTAGAGTTGCGCGATGGAAGCGCCAGTACCGATGCCGGTTTACAGGATTGGGCCAATGCCAAAAAGTTGTTTAATCAACTGTCGAAAACGCGAGGGCGGGTGCGCTTTCAGGGCGTTACTGAAGTGAAGCCAAATACAACTGTTGTATTGTCCGGTGTTGGCGATCGCTTCAACGGCAAAGTTTATGTTTCGGCTGTTCGCCATCAAATTACAGAAGGAAACTGGACGATCGATACCCAATTCGGAATTAACCCAAAATGGTTCTCCGAAACAGTCGATATCAATGAAATGCCGGCAGCCGGATTGCTTGGTGCGGTTAGCGGATTACATGTGGCAAAAGTCACGCAAATTCACGACGACCCA
This sequence comes from uncultured Draconibacterium sp., assembly GCF_963677575.1. NCBI lineage: Bacteria > Pseudomonadati > Bacteroidota > Bacteroidia > Marinilabiliales > Prolixibacteraceae > Draconibacterium > uncultured Draconibacterium sp. The sequence goes on along the minus strand of NZ_OY782038.1, from coordinate 844,557 downwards.
AACGGCGAGTACCGTGTGATGGTACGCATGCCCATAATTAACAACGACGAACAAGGCGTTTGGGCGCGAGTTGCTACACTCGATGCCGGCGACAATCGCGGATCGTTTTTTCGCCCCGAACCGGATGATGAGGTGATCGTTGGTTTTTTGAATGACGACCCTAACGATCCGGTGATTCTGGGCATGTTACACAGTAGTGCATTGCCTTCGCCGTTGGAACCCGAGGAACCCAATAACGAAAAAGGATTTGTGACCCGCAGTGAGCTGAAATTCATTTTCAACGACGAGAAAAAATCGATTGTTTTGGAAACACCCGGTGGCAAAATAATAACGGTTGACGACGATGCCGGAACCATAAAAATTGAAGACGAATCAGGAAATGTAAGCACCTTCGATTCCAGCGGAATAACACTCGAAAGCGACGGAGATATTTCGATAAAAGCAACGGGCGATGTTAACATCGAGGGAACGAATGTTGGCATTACAGCCACTGCTGAATTTAAAGCCGAAGGCGGTGCCGGATCTGAACTGGTATCGCCGGCTACAACAAAAGTAACAGGATCATTAGTACAAATAAATTAATATGCCACCAGCAGCAAGAATAACAGATATGCACACCTGTCCGATGGTAAACCCGGGCCCCGTTCCTCATGTTGGAGGACCGGTTTTACCTCCCGGGAGTCCAACAGTTTTAATTGAAGGATTACCCGCTGCAAGGGTAGGCGATATGGCCACTTGTTCCGGGCCGCCCGATACGATTATAGTAGGATCGGGTACAGTGTTGATCGGAGGAATGCCAGCCGCTCGTGTAGGCGATCTTACCGCTCACGGCGGATCAATAATAATGGGAAGTGCAACCGTAATAATTGGAGGTTAATATGCAGGAATACAACTCATTTTTAGGACGCGGATGGAGTTTTCCCCCGGAATTTAAAAAGGGGAGAAAAAGCCTGAAACTTCTGGAGGACGAAGAAGACATTAAAAGTAGTCTTGAGATTTTGTTATCAACGCGTTTGGGTGAACGGATTATGGTGCCCGATTACGGATGCAACCTTGATGAACTGCTTTTTAAACCCTTAAATCTTACGTTGAAAACCTATGTGATTGACTTGATAAAAAGAGCCATACTTTATCATGAACCGCGGATTGACGTGAATAAAATCGCCATCGATCCGATTAACGAACTGGAAGGCGAATTACTGATCAACATTGATTATACCATCCGGTCGACCAACTCGCGAAAAAATATGGTATTCCCATTCTACAAAACCGAAGGCAGCGAAACATAAACGAAACTTAAATGGCAAATTGCGGAAAAGACATATTACTACCCCGGGAAGGTACCGAACAACAGTTACGGTTTATCAAAGCGCTTGATCCGGCCTGGGTAAAACTGAACGACTTTGGCCTGGAAGAGTGGATGAAATTTGCCTGGGATTTTGCGGATCATGTCAACTATTTCGATACAAAAAACGAACAGGTTCCGGCCGGTAACTGGCAGGACTTTTTTATCGCAAAAGATGAACTGACAAGCTTTTTGGAAGAGCTCGAAAACGGTTTGGAAATTACACCGCACCTGGCTTTGTTCGTAACGTTTCTAAAACTCCTCGATACCACGAAGAAACATTTTAACCGTTTAACCCAACGCCACCTCGATTTTTACTATAAAAGGGTACTGAAACTCGAGAAACAAGCAGCAACTCCTGATACGGTTCATGTTTTGTTTGAACTGGCAAAAAACGCCGAAGCTGAAATTATAGCCAAATCAACAGGCTTGGATGCCGGAAAAGATACAGTAGGCAAAAAACTCATTTATAAAACTGAGGAAAATTTGGTAGCCAACCGTGCAAAAGTGGCGGCGCTAAAAAGTGTTTACAACGATCACGAAAACCAAAAAATAAGAGCTGCGGATGTCGCCAATTCTTACGACGGTGCCGGTGCCGATTTCCCGGATAAAAATGTTAAATGGTGGCCATTTGCCTATTACGAACTGCCACCTGAAGGTGATGATTCGGACCTGCGCGAATACCCGGAATTACCGGATGCCAAAATTGGTTTTGCGGTTTCGGGCGAAATCCTTGAATTGCAGGAAGGAGAGCGCTTTGTACAATTGACACTCGATTTTGATACAGCACTCTCAAAATCGTATTCGTTTGATGATTTAAAAGCCAATCTTGAAATTCTGTGTACCGGCGAAAATGGCTGGCTCGATTCTGCAGAAATAACCGATACATATAAGAACGACGCTATCAGCGCTGATTTTTCATCCGGCTCTGATGCCACCGATTTGAGTATTCTTCGCATTCTTTTCAAAATTCCAAAAGACGAAAAAGCTGTTGTGACTTACGATAAAAAGATATATGCCGAAAATTTCGATATAGAATTTCCGGTTTGTCGTGTGCTCATCAACATGAGCAATGAAACGGGGCACGAATTCTACCGCGATCTAGTGGACAAAAAACTAAAGGAACTCTCGATCGATGTGGCGGCGGTTGGTGTTGAGAATCTGAATCTTTACAACGATATTGGTACAATAAATGCCGCAAAACCTTTTTATCCGTTTGGCACACAGCCGGTAAAAAAATCGAAGTTTTATGTGGATTATGCCGAGTTGTATAAAAAGAAATGGAACAAGTTGAATATTAATGTTGAATGGAAAAATACGCCGGATGACTTTTTAAGTTGGTACGCAGCATATCGAAAGCCATTTCTTACACAATTAAGTGTACTGGACTACTCCGATTTGATATTTAGTAAAGAATACAAGTTGAGTCTGGAAGATTTACCAGAGATAAAGGAGAGGAAGATTGAACTACCGGGCAGAAGTAATCCTGAAACATCCATTAAAAAGTACAAACTCGATGATCGAATAATTGATGATTTAAATGATTTTAATGCAAAAGTAGAAATCAGTAAACAAGAGGATTGGGAAACGGTTGGAGGTTTGAAAAATCTGGCACTGTTTGACAAACAAACGCGTGATGATGAAATTTTCTACACCCTGGATTTTAGTGTCTCAAATCCTGTTTCGATTTCCGAAAAAAATGGTCCGGTGCGTTTGTCGCTAAACCGTACATTTCTGCACGAGATGTACCCCCGTTTATACGCAGCTGCGATGAGCAATGAAGACAAAAATGTATTGATTCCGAACGAACCTTACGCGCCGTTTATCGAAAAACTAACCCTGGACTACTTCGCTTCTGCTCAACTAAAACCTGCAGAAAATACCTATGAGTTTAAAGATTTTGAACTGTACCACGAACATCCATTTGGTCAGGCTTTGGAAGATATTGAGCATAAAATTGCCAACAAGATTTTGCCCGAAGACGAAGCAAAAATACAGCATGCTGTACCCACCTACTGTAATGGCGGAGAACTCTACATCGGACTTGAAAATGCACAGCCACAACAAAATATGTCATTGTTGATACAGGTGCTCGAAGGCAGTGAAAATCCGGAAGTGGAATCGTTTGTGGGGAAACAAAAAGTAGAGTGGTGGATGTTGTGCAGGAACGAATGGAAAAGGCTGGAACGTTCTTCCATTATCTCCAACCAAACCGATAACCTTTTGAAATCGGGCATTTTCAAGTTTAAAATTCCTAAAGAAGCCACCGCCGACAACACTTTGCTTCCCGGCGGAATGATGTGGCTGAGAGCGAGGATTCACAAAAAATACAATGCGGTTTCAAAAGTTATTGGAATTCACGCACAGGCAGTAGAAGCCAAATTTGAAAACAACGATAACAAGCTGGATCATCTGAACGACGGTTTGACCTCCGGTACCATTTCGAAAATGGTAGTAAGGCCGCCAAGAATTAAGTCGCTTTCGCAACCTTACAGTTCTTTTGGAGGCCAGCCAACGGAAAGTGATTCAGCTTTTTATCGACGTGTCAGTGAAAGATTGAGGCATAAAAACCGGGCCATTACTTTGTGGGATTACGAGCATTTGGTGTTACAGAAATTTCCTGAAATTCATAAAGTAAAGTGCCTAAATCATACATCAACCAAAGTTGAAAAAGAAAAAAGAAAAACAAGCTATCTGGCACCCGGAAATGTGGTGTTGGTGGTCATTCCCGACATCGTCAACAGAAATGTATTCGATATTTATCAACCCCGGGTAAGCAAGGCAATGCTGAATCGTATTGAGAATTTTATCCGGAAATTGAACTCTCCTTTGATCAGTACGAAAGTGATTAATCCCGAATACGAGGAAGTACGCGTCGATCTGAAAGTACAATTTCACGAGGGATACGACGAGGTTTATTACAAATCAGTGCTAAAAGAAGACTTGACGCACCTGCTTTCTCCCTGGGCTTTCGACAGCAAAGCACTTCTGCAGTTTGGCCTTTCATTGCATAAAAGCATTGTTCTCGATTATGTTGAAAGACTGAAATATGTGGATTTTGTCAGCGATTTAAAACTGTTTCAAACCAATGCCGCAACAGGCAAGGAATTAGAAGTTAAAATTGCAAGTCCGAACAGTCCCGAAGCCATTTTGGTATCGTCTAAAATACACGGAGTTTACGATGCTGATAATAATTGTTCAAACATTAAAATTGAACCAGCAGAACCATGTCAGAGTTAAACGAACATATCACCATTCCTAAAAAGGTGGCTACAGGCGACGACCTGGATTATGCATTCCTGCGCCAAAAAGGACAGGAATACATCGAAAAGCTCGCCGGTAATATCTGGACCGATTACAACGAGCACGATCCCGGTATTACCATTCTCGAAATGCTGAGTTATGCTATTACCGATTTGGGCGCACGCATTTCAATGCCGCTCGAAAACATTTTAACACCTTCAGGCTCGGGATCGCTTAACGACCAGTTTTTTGATGCCACTCAGATTTTGCCTTCAAAACCGGTTACTGAAGCCGATTACAGGAAGTTGTTCATTGATATTGATGGAGTTAAAAACTGCTGGCTCAAGAAATATGAAAAGACAGTTCATGTGGATTGTAAACACGATCTACTGAGTTATGATCCAAAAGATTTTGAAGCTCTTGATAAACAAGAACAAAAGCAGTTCATTATAAACGGGCTGTACAAGATTATTGTCGATTACGACGAACGCGTTCTTAAAAAAGCGGATGATCAGGAGCACAAAATTGAGGAAATTGATCAGAAAATAATTACTACTTACCATGCCAACCGAAACCTTTGCGAAGATCTGGTTGAGGTAGAAGAGGTGGAAACGCACCCGATTCAGGTGTGTGCCAGCATTGAACTCGATCCCGAGGTGGATGAAGAAAAAGTTCATGCGCAGGTTTTACGCACCATCGACGCCTATTTTACGCCCAAACTCTGGTTTTATTCCTTGCAGCAAATGTTTGAAAAAGGGTATTCAAGCGACCAGATTTTTGAAGGACCGGTTCTTGGGCATGGTTTTATCGATCCCGAAGAATTGGAAAACGCCCGTTTGCGAAAAGAAATTCGTCTGTCCGACATTGTTCAGCTGATCATGAAAATTGATGGGGTGAAACTCATTAAAGACATTTCGATAAACGATTGCAGCAATCCCGAAGAGGAAAAGGATGTTTGGCTGGTTTGTGTGGATGAGGGGAAGAAACCTGTTCGCTGCCACCTGAGTGCTTTCAGTTACTACAAGGGCGTGTTGCCGGTAAATGTAAACAGCAAAAAAGTAAAAGAATACATGGCTGAGCTGGATGCCGAGGAAGCCGACCGACAGGAACTTTCAGCGTTGGATAAAGATATTCCCGTTCCTGAAGGCGAGTATTTGGGAACCGGCGCAACAACTACCATTCAAAACGATTTTCCGGAGACTTATGGAATTGGGCAGGTGGGTTTGAATTCAAGGGCCACGGTTACACGAAAAGCACAGGCGAAGCAATTAAAAGCATATCTCCTGTTTTTCGACCAGATTTTTGCCAGCTACTTTGCACATCTCGATAAAGTCAAGGAACTGCTGGCGGTCGACAACAGTTTGAGCAGAACTTATTTTACGCAGGCAGTAAAAGACATTAAGGGATTTGCCGATTTGGTAGAAGGCTATCCAAAGACAAATGATGAACTCCTGACCAAAATGTTGCTGGCAGATCTCGACGATAATATTGTGCGCAAAAATCAGTTGCTTGATCATTTGCTGGCGCGCTTTGCCGAAAATTACAGCCAGTATTCATTTTTAATGAAACAACTGTATGGCGATTATGCCGGTCAGGCAGTGGTGAATACCAAGCAAACTTTTCTTTCGGAATACGGCGAGATTGTGAAAGAAAACGATGGGGAAAAAGAAATTGTAAACAAAGGCATCAGTAACTGGCGGGGTAGTGCGTTCAATTATTTCGATCAGGAATCGGCTCAGCTGTGGAATACAAAAAACGTGGCCGGTGCTCAAAAACGAATAGCCCGTTTGTGCGGTGTACAAGATTTTAGCCGGCGTAATTTGTCCGAATCATTCGCCGAAATTTATGAATTGGAAGATTCGGACGGCAAAACCGTTTACCGCTGGCGGATCAGGAATGATGAAGGCGAGGCCGTGCTTTCGGCAACGGTAAATTACAATGCGCCCCGTTTTGCCCGCGAAGAAATGTATCAGTCGATCGTTAAAGTGGTGGAAACTGATCCTGAAGTCATCGAAGACGGTTTTACGGTAACCATTAATGATGAAGCCGAGGTCGGCAATTTCGAAATTCAAAAAGCAGAGAGTGGCAAATATTCGTTTGACGTGATTAATCTGAATGCCGATCCCGACAGTACCGACCGGATTATTGCCCGGCAATTTTTGTATTACGATACCCAGGAAGAAGTAAAACAGGCGATCCTGGATCTGATCTGGTTCCTGCGCGAAGATTTCAAAGAAGAAGGAATGTACATTGTTGAACACATTCTGCTGCGCCCCGATGTAACTGCCGATGAGGGATTAAAAGACCAGTTTATGTCGGTGTGTACCGATAACTGCGAAAGCTGCGAACCGATTGATCCATATTCGTACCGCGTAACGGTGATTTTACCCGGCAGGACGTACCGTTTTGGAAACATGGATTTCCGAAACTTTATGGAAGACCTGATACGTCGTGAATTACCGGCGCATGTTTTGGCGCGCGTTTGCTGGATTGGCGAACCAAAAGGCTGGGGGGATGACGACAAGAACGACATGGTGCAGTTTGAAAATGCATACAAAGATTTTCTACTCTCGAAAACAAAATCGGGACAGAAACAAGTGAAGACTAAATTGAAAAAGCTAATAGAATCGCTCGAACAACTGAATTCGATTTACCCGGCAGGCAGATTGATCGATTGCGATGAAGAAGAAGATTCGTTGGAAGGCCGGATGATTCTGGGCCGAACAAATATTGGAAACCTTTAATTACAGAAGTGATGGCATCGAAATTAACAGAAATCACAACCAAGTATCATACTTTCGTCGATAACCAGGTATTGACTGAAACCCAGTTGAATGAGTTTATAACTTACTTCGACGATCAAGACCGTTTGACGCGTGTTTTTCTGAATGGCGTTGGTCTGGTTTGCGGATTTAAGGTCAGCAAAAGCGACACAAAAATTACCATCTCGCAAGGTGTTGGTGTAACTACCGACGGCGACCTGATTCAACTGAAAAAGGCCGTTGAGAAGTCGCCATTGAAGAATAGTTCGTTGACCTATTCTATGTATAAGAAATTTAAGGATGATGCTGCTTCGTATGAACGTTTTCGAAAACTTACAGGTGGCGAAGAAATGGCTTTTGAAGTGCTTGATCTGTTTGAACTTCATCCTGCTGATACACAGGTTGAAGATGTAACACCTTTAACTGAATTGCCTGACTTGAATAATATGGTCGTTTTGCTTTACCTTGAGTCGTTTGCCGATGCAGGCGACCTGTGTACAGCTATTGATTGCGACAACCAGGGAGTTGCACAGATCAATCGCCTTCGGGTGTTGCTGGTCTCAAAAGCCGATGCCGAATTTATCGCTTCCAACGATGTAATTTATACCAACCACGACCGATTCGAACAGTACTTTAGTCTGCCCGAACCGGCGGTGAAACGGGTGGTGCTCAATCAAATCAATACCTCGAAATACGAAGAATTAAAACGGGCGTATTACGATGCAATAAAAGGCAGCACCTTAAGCAAAAACAATACGGTTTCGCAACTCGGACAGGGGATCAGTCTGATCGTAAAAAACTTTGGAAAATTGTTGCAGGTTAGTATTCCCAAAACTTCGCTGAATTCCACTCTTTCAAAACTGAACAGTTATTATGCGTTCAGTCCTTATGGCGTACCTTTCGATATTCAATACCGTTACGATCTGCTAAAAGACCTGGTAGATACCTACAACGAATTAAAAGATTTGCTGCTTCAGCTGAAACAGCTTTGTTTGCCCGATATTACTGCTTTTCCAAAACATTTGATGCTGGGATTGCTGTCGGAAGTTAATAGCGAACCCAAAGATTTGCGTCATGATTTTTATCCTTCGCCGGCTTCGGGCTGCGATTGTAAAGAGATTGAAAAAGCCAGAAGTCTTTTGCTGAAATTGTTTGAATTGATTAACAATTATAACGTCAAGTCGGGTGAGATCAGGATCACACCATCAAATAAATTGCCTGAATTGAGCCAGCGAAGTATCCCGTTTTATTACAGGCTGGATACCAACTTTTTAAAGGCCTGGAGTTTTTCAAAAACGAAATTATTCAAATACAATTTTAATCTCGGATACCGGATTGAAAATCTGGCATCGGTGCCGCAGGTTCAGGATCCACTGAACTACAATATGGATACCTCCGATTTTTACCGGATCGAAGGTCACCAGGGAAAAGATTACCGCGATGTGCTGGAAGAACTCGACGATCAGAAAAAAAAGTACGGTCTTTCGTTCGATGTAAAAGCACTGTCAGTCAATCTCAGAACGGATAATCTCGACATCGATGATTACGAGTGCGAATTCGAGGACCTTAAAGTGATGCTTAAAGCTTGGACCAAAGAGCAGGACTGCATTCTTGCCGAGGTGGCCGGTTTCTTTTCGGCTTTCAGCACCAAGATTCCCGGGGCAAATGTTAAGGAAGCCGAACTCGATTTGAAAAGGCCGATGGAGCTCAATACGAATTTTGATGTGAATTATACAGCCGCCAGAGCTTATCAACCGGTTTATTACAAATCGACGATGGGTACAGCTTCAAGAACTTTGTATGAAGAGGCCGATAAAGGTAAAGCAGTTGAAGAGAATATCACAACGGTGGAAGATACCATTGGCGTGGAAATGATCAAGGCGATTGAAGAGACCAAAGGTGGCTCGGTAAATGATATTATTGCCAATGCCAGCAAAAAATTAGCTGATAAGGTTGATACCGAAGAATGGAATGCCGAACCCGATTTAAAAGAATTTGTGGTGGATAAATCGGTGGAACTGATGGCGCATACTTACGTGCTCACTCAGCGAATGCCGGTAGCGGTTAACCTGGTTGATGTAAGCCGGGTAAACGATTATAAACTGTCGTTAACGCAGTTGTGCAGCCTCGTGAAAAAGCTGAAAGCGAGGTACCAAACTACGAAACTGTCGGTTGGTTTACAGTCGTTTACAGGTTTACTGATCAATCAGTTATCCACAGTTTGTTGCTCAGGTAAGAAGCTCGAAGTTTTACTGGACGAAGTAAATGCACGCAAGGAGCAGATCTTGTTGCGTTTGCAGCTTTCGAAATTTATTGAGCAACATCCCGGGCTGGAACATAAAGCCGGTGTTGAGCCGGGTGGAACACTCGTTCTGGTCTACAAAAACAGCGAAACAACACGCGATGTAACTAATGTACTTTCCGACGCTGTACTAGCCAAACCATTGATTGCTGCTGAAGATTTTACAGCTTCAAAATCGTTGATCTTAGATAAGATCATGAATCTTGAGAATCTGTCATTAACAGAGCGATCCACCGTGTTGAAAAGCGCCACAGAACTGATTAAATACGAGGATTATACTTCCCGTTTAAAAGAAATTAATGTGCTCGATCGATTGATACCAACAACACAAATTGCGGACAATACGGTAGTGGCCGATTTTGCTTTGCCCTATATGTGTTGCTCCGATTGTGCACCGATCAATTACATCATTTCAAAACCACCGGCAACATTACGGCTTTCGCGTAACAGCTATTGTTTGCTAACGGATACCGATTCGATACTTTACGAAGTTTCGCCTGCCGACGGAGAAATTGGAATGAATCCCGAGGTTTCGGGAGTGAGTATAGAGAGCGGAAAAATTACCATTGTAGCTGAAAACTTCCCGGAAGAGATGTTAGGGCAGGCCATTCATTTTACGGTCGACAACCAGATAACCGATGCGGTATTGACCGTTTACCGGGGAATTCAGGTTGATTTTGGTGTGCCTGCCGAACCAACTACCGATGCTACTCAGCGTTTTGTTCCTACCGGAGACCTGGAAGGCACAACCTTTTTCTGGGAATTTGGCGATGGGGCAACGGCTACCGCACAAAATCCTTCGCATACTTATAAATTGTCGGTTAACGACGAAAACAAAGTAACAGTGCGATTAACGGCTAATGCGACCAATGGCATTTGCAAAACAACTGTTGAGCACGATATTGTTTTTGCTGAAATACAGCCGGAAATCAGTCTTGATCCCGATACATTCTGTGCCAATGATAAAACGGAATATCCGTTTAAAGTAGCACCCAAAGGCGCTAAAGTTGAGATATCGGGTGATGGAGTAATTGCAAATAATGCAGGAGGATTTAGTTTTATTCCGGCGGCAGCAAAACCCGGAACGATTACCTTTTTGTTAAACGGCGAAGATTCCGGTTTTTCGGTAACAGTTCATGCAGCACCAGTGGCAGCTTGTACGCCAAAACAGCTTGAAAATCAAAATATTCTTGTTATTACCAACGAATCCAAAAATGCTTCAACGTTTGAATGGACGATAAATGGTTCTCCGCAGACAACAACGAATCTTGATCCGCTAACGATCAATATTAGACCTGATGATCCTTCGGAATGGAAGATTACGTTGGTTACAAGAGGTGCGGATGTGTGCCCAGAGGACCGGATGAGTACATCGGTAACAACAAAGTACATCGAGGAAGCACCGGTAAATACTTGTATTGAAGAAACAAAAGCTGCAATACTGGGGGATGCGAAGATTTTGGCAACCATTAAACTCGATCCTGATGGAATTCTGGCAGAAATATTTAAACAAACTCGTAGTATTTACGGTGGTATCGCTGATTTCAAAGAAGGTGTTCTCGACCGTATCGACGAGTTCTTAAAAGGCGATGCCAACGCTGAATTGGAGGTTATGTTTCCGAAACTTTTGAATGATACCTCTGGTATGGTTATGGAGCTGGCAAATAACCCGGAACTACAGAAACAGGCATTAATATTGCTCGAATTGCAATTGCGACTTTTCTACAACGTTTTGGGTTGCCAGGACAACGAGGTGATCAAAAAGTTTGGTGATCTCATCGACAGCATACTCAATCAAATACTTAATATGCTGAAAAGGTTGCAGGGAATGCAAATCATCTTTAGCGATACCATGAAAAAGTTCGTTGATGTTTATGCCAAAGAAGTTGCCGACATGCTATTTCTGGCCGAACATATGAAAACGATAATTGAAAATAAGTTCTTCTGATTTTGAATACTGAGCGACATATCATTAACAAGGTTTTTCTTGAGATCGATGTGATAAGCGAGAAGCAAGCCTATTGGTTAAAAGATCACATTAGTGCTTTTTTGAGCGATCAGGTTTTTCCCGGACTGGAACAACTGTTTAATGATTTGGATGCTGGCTATAGTATCTCTCGTTTTGAACGGATCGATCTCGATATTTCGCTGGATAGCTGGGAAAGTCCCGATGCCTTGCGAATAGAGATCGAAAATCAGCTTAAGCAAAAACTGGCCATCACAGCTATCGAAAAACGCTTTCCTGTAAACGGTGAGAGTAAACGATCGAACGGTATTTCAGAATACCATGAGGTAAATAAAATATCCGGTGAGCAAAATCTGCAAAGTATATTTCTATTCTTTCTGAAGAAGGGGCATTTACCTTGGTATGGGCAAAAATCAGATATCGATCTCATACTGTCGGAAAATGAATGGGCAAGAAGTATTGAGACGGAGCATTTTGTGATGGAATTAGAACAGTTGCTGAAATCAGATGAAAGAGCTCTTGAGAGGTTTGTAATGCAGCTACCGGTTGGCAACATCATGCAATTCATTAATTCATTCAAGGTTTTTAACCTGATTTTAGAATCAGGTTGGAACACTTTTGTAAAAAGCCTGAATAATACGCTAAGAAATCAATTTATTTCAGTTTTATTGAAAATCGATTTAAAGCAGCCTGAAATTAACTGGAAACCGGATTTGCTTCTGTTTTATGCAGCATACATAGCAGAGAATTACTCCGAAAAATCAATAGATGAGCAAATTCATCAGCTTGGAAATACACTTAAAAATATTTCTCTACACACAGGTCTAATGCTCTCGCAAAAAGATTGCGATAAGGTTTTGGTTTTGATAAAAGAGCACAAACGGAATCAGCCCTTGAAAAAGGGAATGACAAATCAGAAAGGGGGAAAAACTGAAGATAGCCTAATCATTATTTCGCATAGGGATAGCTATACAGTAGAAAAAGAACCGCTGTTTTTTGATAGTGAGACCGGCGATATAGCCGTTCAAAATGCAGGGCAGGTTCTTTTTTACCCTTTTTTGAAATTATTTTTTCAGCAATTTTACTGGCTCGATGAAGTAGGAAACATAAAGTTCGATGATCAATTAAGAGCTGTTCAGGCGCTTCATTATTGTGCCACAGGGAACGATCAGTATTTTGAAGGTGATCTGGTTCTTGAAAAGTTTCTGTGTGATGTGCCCTTGAAAACAGCATTGCCGGTTAAGAGTTTACTGAATGAAGCGATAAAAAAGGAAGCAGACAATATGCTCTGTGAAATTATAAAAAATTGGCCGGCTTTAAAAAATACTTCGCCCGATGGTTTACGGGAGATGTTTGTAAAACGAAGTGGCAAGCTCATTCAAAAAGACCGGAATTTTAAGCTGATTATAGAACGAAAAACACAGGACATTCTGTTGGAGAAATTACAATGGAACATTTCCATTATTAAACTGCCGTGGAAGAAGGAATTAATATTTGTAGAATGGTAAAGATATGAGAACACAAATTCAAAATAGCGAAAAGGCAAAAGCAATTTCTAATAGCTTGTTTTCAAAAAACGGTTCGGGATTTTTTACTGTTCAGGCCAAGCTAAACGTGGGTAAACCTGACGATCGATATGAACAGGAAGCTGATCAGATAGCCGACCGGGTGATGCAATCACAATCCGAAGCGTCAACATTTTTCCCGGTTTCACAACAACAGGCTTTAGGAAAAACAATAACTCCGCTGGTTCAGAAACAGGAAGAGGAGGAAGAAGAGGCACAACCCAAATTGATGAATAAAACACAGGAAGAAAAAGAGGAGGAAATGCCTGTTCAAAAGCAGGTAGATGAAGAAGAGGAAGAGGTTCAAACAAAAACTGAAAGAGCAAAAGGATCGGGTACAAATAAAACCGAACAACTATTGAACAATAGTAGGGGAGGCGGGAAGCCAATGCATGCAGGAACTCAACAGGAAATGGAAAGCAGTTTTGGTGCTGATTTTAGTAATGTGCGCATACATACCGATAGTACGGCCGTTCAGATGAACAAAGATTTGGGGGCTCATGCTTTTACCAGCGGCAATGATATTTACTTTAACAGTGGTCGGTATAAACCTGGTGCTGCGGGTGGAAAGAAACTTTTAGCCCACGAATTAGCACATACTGTTCAGCAGGGAGCAAGCGGGGTAAAATCGAATGATACTGTGCAGATGGCACGCGATTATAATGTTTACCCGTGGCCCTGGGACGATGAAGAATATTGTACTGTCGAGGTAGCTGAAGGTCAGGAATGGGCAAGAAACCTTATAAAGGGATCACCGACAGGCGCCGGTCGTTTTGTTTTTCAATCCCATGCTTCAGGAACACCGGCCTCGCAATCATCGTTTTATGGACATTTCAATACTCCCACAGGAGGAAGTCTGGGGAACTTTGGATGGGGAGCTTCAGGTCGGTTTATCTTAACTTCTTTAATGACTCATCAAGGTGGAGCCGGTTCATGGAGTGCTGTCAGAGGATGTACATTTGGAGCAGATATAGAAGCCCGGCACAATTTTACAGTGCACGAACCTGTTCAGTCGATTTCTGAGCCTACTGTTTCTCCCCGGTTGTATGATTTTATGGGGGCTGTTCCCTTTCAGCTGGAAGGAGTAGGTAAATTGAAAATCAAGTTAAGTGAGTCGCATATTCGTAATACCGGATTTACTGCACAACGGAGTTTTGGTTCGGTAAACAGCGTTCAACAGGCACAAAGTTTTGGATTGGATGTGGTGCCAACGGCATCAATAGGCCCTATTTCTGCCGGAGGTGGAGCTGCCTTTGGCTGGAGTACTGAAACTTCCAATTCGCTGGAGACGGCCATCGGAGCCAGTCAAAGCATACAAAATTCGAATACGGTAACTAGCTGGCAGGAGGAAGAGATCGAAAATACATCGCCACGTGAAAAGCAGTCGTGGATGGTTTTGCCAGAATATGTCTGGAAAGAATGGACTGTTATGGCTATGCCTCATGATCCGGCTTCGTTGCAGAAAACCGGGAACTATACAGCATCAAGAATTGGTGGTTTGTTTGCAACAGGTGGGTTCCGTAAGGTGAGGTCGACCGACGCCAGCGGAGCAAGAGGTTCGCAGGATCCGAACTTGTACCGGGATCCAACTGAAGATGCAATGCCTTCAACAGAAGATAATGGTCCGAATAGCGATTTGGCACGTCAGCAAAGAACCGAAAATGAACGCATAAGTGGTTATCAACCTGTCGACCCGTCACTTGTAACAGATTCTGATCATATTCAGTGGATGAGGTTGGTAAGCAATCAGCCGGCCGCCAGAGATTATCAATCGCAATATGGACGGGCAATAGAATCGGGAAGGGGAACAGTAACCATTGGCGGATCTATGTCGCGCCAGGTTTCCGAAGGATATGCAATGGCCAGAACAAGGGCTGAAGCTAACGGTATTGGATCGGGGTCGAATACCAATATTTCTGCATCCATTGCTGGAATAGGAGATTCATTGTCCTTCTCAAATTCTCGTCAGGCGGTTGATCGTACCGGACAATCAATTACCAACTCTGCCGGAAGTTCGTCAACGCGCGAATGGAGTTGGTCGGTAACAGTTCCGCAGAAACTAAATCAACGGCAGTTTCAGGTAATTACACCATTGTGCAGAATTCAAACCTGGAAGGTACTACATGGCTTACGTAATCATGTTGATCATCCTACTTCAAACGATTTTCAACAGAAGTACCTGGTAACTGTGAAAGCACATGTTGTGCCACATAGTTTGTTGAGGAATATTGCACGTGGAGGGGATTTGTCGGTGGGATTACCTGATCCGTATTTGGTTTGACAGATCGAAATTATATTGAAACGAGCATTTTGTGTTGAAATAAAGTGTTTGTTTCTTTTGCTAGTTAAATAAATATACAAGGTTAATCATATGAAAGAAATTCAGGAAATGTATACGGATGCTATTCAGATTGGAACAAGTGAATACACTTTGCGACTAATTATTGGATCGGACGTAAATGGTGAATTTAATCCGAATATTATGTTATCTATGAATCCGGAATTTGCCCGCGAATTTTATCAAACGCTGGGCGAGGCACTGGAGCATTATCAAAATAGTAATGAAATGCTCGTTAGCGAGAATCAGAAGTAAATATTTTATTGCAGCATGGTCCAGAGCATCGCTTTTGAAGAACTTAGCAGAAACATAAAACAGCGTTTGAAAGCTGAATATGAGACTAATGTTTCTGAATCGGCAAAAGCTTATGAGGTTGTTAAATGGAGCAATGGAGAATTAAAACACTTTATGCTTGATAATAAATTGAATGAAGCAGAGGTTACGATTTTACTACTCGCTTTGGTGCCTCATATTTTGCCTGATTATTTTACCGGTATTATTGCTGAATACCTCCCAAATGGTGGCGATTTCCCGGATTTTGGTGGAGTAAAAGGAAAGAACCATCGCGGAATACTACCAACCGGCGAAACTGTTTTGTACATTCTTGCCGGACGAGACATCGAAAAACGTATGGAAGTTGCTAAACTGTTTGATGAGGAACATCTGTTTTTCCAAAAGAATGTACTGAATATTGAACAGGTTCCTGCAGGCGAACCCAAAATGAGCGGACGTTTGATCATGGACGAAGAATATGTCGACTTGTTTACTTCAGGAAAAGTATCGAAGCCCAAATTAAGCAGCGATTTCCCGGCGCAACGAATTTCAACTAAACAGGAATGGAAAGATTTAGTGTTAAAAGAAAAGATATTGGAAGAAATTAAAGAACTGGAAACCTGGTTAAATTATAACGAGCAGTTAATGGGCGAATGGGGCATGCGCGACAAAATTAAACCGGGATTTCGGGTATTGTTTTATGGCCCGTCAGGTACCGGAAAAACCATGACGACTTGTTTGCTGGGAAAATATACCGGAAGAGATGTATACCGTGTTGATTTGTCGATGGTGATTTCGAAATATATCGGTGAGACAGAAAAAAATCTATCGGGATTATTTAACAAGGCTGAGTACAAAAACTGGATATTATTTTTTGATGAGGCCGACTCACTTTTTGGCAAACGTACCAATGTACGCGATGCACACGATAAATACGCTAACCAGGAAGTTTCGTATCTCTTGCAACGCATAGAAACCCACAACGGATTGGTGGTTTTGGCATCGAACATGAAAGGAAATATCGACAGTGCTTTTACCCGCCGTTTTAATGCTTTTATTGAGTTTGATCCTCCCGAAGTTGCCGAACGTTTGAAACTTTGGCAGGTATACATGCCCACCAAAAATAAAATGCATAAAGACATCGATTTAGAAGAACTGGCTAAAAATTATGAGTTAACAGGTGCAAACATCGTCAACTCAATTCATTATGCCGGTTTGTTATCGATACAAAAGGGAAATGCTACATTGAATCAGGAAACTCTGCTGGCCGGAATCCGCAAAGAGTACAAAAAAGAAGGCAAAATTTTGCAGCAATAAGCTCATCCTTCGACTTTTCTGGTGGTTAAAATCCTGAAGAACCGGATTATGAAAATAAAAATCTGCTGAAACCTTTGGCATAACACCTACAATTTGCCAATTTTAAAGGGTTATTGATTCAATTCACAGTTATCGATTATGAAAAAACTCATCTTGTGCCTACTCTTTTTTGCTTTCCTGTTTAATGTGTCAGCCCAGTTTGATGCTAATTACGATGAGAGTAAAGTTCCCGAATTTAAATTGCCAAATCCGTTGCGAACTTTTAGCGGAAAAAAAATTCGCAATTCAAAAAAATGGGAAAACAAGCGACGTCCTGAACTACTCAATTTTTTTACCGAAAATATGTATGGTGAGGTACCCCGCGAGCTGGCAATTTCATCGGTGGAAATATTGGAAGAAAGTGAAAATGCTTTGCATGGAAAAGCAATACGAAAACAAATTGATCTTATTTTTAAGAACCACGGAAAAACATTAAATTTTACAGTTTTAATATATCTACCTAAAAGTGTTGAAAAAGCACCGTTGTTTGTTGGTTATAATTTTTATGGAAATCATACGATAACCGAGGATGTTGAGGTTGTTATTTCGGAAGCGTGGGCCGCAAATAATCCTTCGTTTGGAATAATAAACAACCAGTTAACCGAGCAGTCGAGAGGCGTTAGAACCAACCGTTGGTGTGTTGATAAGATAATTGAGGCAGGTTTTGGACTGGCAACTATTTATTACGGAGAAGTTGATCCGGATAAAGATGATTTTTCGGATGGTATTCATCCTTTGTTTTATATCGACGATCAGCAACAACCAGCTGCCAACGAGTGGGGATCGATCGCTGCGTGGTCGTGGGGCTTAAGCAAGGCAATGGATTATTTTGAGCGTGATGAGGCTATCGACGAATCGAAAGTAGTTGTGTTTGGTCATTCGCGGCTGGGAAAGACTGCTTTGTGGGCCGGTGCCAGCGATGATCGTTTTGCGGGTGTTATTTCAAATGAATCAGGGTGTGGTGGCGCAGCATTATCGAAACGTCGGTTTGGCGAAACTTTGTGGCGAATCAATAATTCCTTTCCGCACTGGTTTTGTAAAAACTTCAGGAATTACAGCAAAAACGAGGAGGCCTTGCCGGTTGATCAGCACGAACTGATTGCATTGATTGCACCGCGTCCGGTTTATGTTGCCAGTGCCGAAGAGGATCGGTGGTCAGACCCAAAAGGCGAATTTCTTTCGGCTTTGTATGCCACTCCGGTGTTTGAGTTATACGGGAAAAAGGGAATTGAGCAAACCGAAATGCCGGAAATTAACCAAGCCATACAAAACACTGTTGCCTATCATATCCGAACCGGAGAACATGATGTGACTGCTTTTGATTGGGAACAATACATTAACTGGGCAACAAAATTCATTAAATAGAGGCATAAAAAAAGGGAACTGCAAAGTTCCCTTTTCAAATATTATAGTTATTGTCGATTATTTATCAACTTCAACCTTTGCTAAGTCATCACTTTTGTAAGCTCCCGAAAGTAGTTTCTCGCGTGCTTCTTTAAATGCTTTCAATGTTATTTCTACATCTTCTATAGTGTGCATCGCTGTAGGTATTAAGCGTAAAAGAATTTCTCCTTTAGGAATTACCGGGTAAACAACCATTGAGCAGAAAATACCGTAGTTTTCGCGAAGGTCGTACACCATTTGAGTTGCTTCTGCCTCGCCACCTTTCATATAAACCGGAGTAACCTGGGTATTTGTTTTTCCAAGATCGAAACCGGCTTCTTTTAATCCGCCTTGCAGCGCGTTAACAATTTTCCAAAGATTTTCACGCAATTCAGGCATTGTTCGAATCATATCCAAACGTTTCAATGCACCAATTGTCATTGGCATTGGTAATGATTTCGCAAAAGTTTGCGAACGCATATTGTAACGTAAAATGTAGCATATGTCAGTTTCGCAAGCAACAAAACCACCAATTCCGGCCATTGCTTTTGCAAATGTTCCGAAGTAAATGTCAATTCCATCCTGAACACCAAAATGCTCACCCGAACCGGCACCTGTTGGTCCCATTGTTCCAAAACCGTGTGCATCGTCAACAAACAAACGAAAATCGAAATCTTTTTTCAGTGCAACAATTTCGTCAAGTTTACCAACCTGACCAGTCATACCGAAAACACCTTCAGTAATTAATAAAATACCACCACCTGTTTCAGCAGCACGTTTTTGTGCAAAACCTAACATTTTGCGACATTTCTCCATATCGTTGTGTTGGTACACAAAACTTTTTCCACCTTTTGCTTTATGAAGGAAAACTCCATCCATAATACAGGCGTGCGATTCAGAATCGTAAACAATAACATCGTTACGGCTGGCAAGCACGTCGATTGCAGAAACCATTCCCTGGTAACCGTAGTTCAACAAAAAGGCGTCAGGTTTGCTCACAAAAGCAGCCAATTCACGCTCCAGTTGTTCGTGTTTAACTGTTTGTCCCGACATCATTCTGGCTCCCATCGGGTAAGCCATACCATATTGTGCTGCAGCCTCAGCATCAGCTTTTCTTACCTCCGGGTGGTTGGCCAAACCCAGGTAGTTGTTCAAACTCCATGTCAATACTTCTTTACCACGGAAATTCATTCTGGCTGCAATTTCGCCTTCCAGTTTTGGAAACGCAAAATACCCGTGAATCTGGTCCATCCACTTGCCAATATCACCTTTATTATTTCTGAATTTATCAAATATATCCACGATGATTTGTTTTTAAGTTTAAATTATAAGGGTGCAAATGTAATCTTTTTTAAAATCTCAGCAAATGTGTTAAATAATACTAACACATCAACTTAACCTAAGAAATATGACCTATTTTCACAGACCATAATTCGAGGGATTATATCTATGCATTTGTTAATGAGTGAAATAACATATTTGGCAAAAGCTGTAAATTCCTTAAATTTTGAGGGTTAATTCGTTTCAATTAATTAAAAAAAGTATATTTTTGCGCCATGTTTATGAAAATGAGATTTTTGGGGATTGGATTACTAGCCATTTTATTGATTACAGCTTCGTGCGGAGACTATAACAAAATTGTAAAAAGTACCGACTACGAGTTTAAATACAAAAAGGCTGTTGAGTATTACGAAGACGGGGAATATGTACGTTCAGCAACACTCTTCAGAGAATTGGTGAATATTTACCGAGGAACCTCACGAGCCGACAAAATTTATTATTACTATGCTAAAAGTATGATCGGTCAGAAAGACTATTTAATGGCAGGTCATTATTTTAAGTCGTTGGTAAAAGAATTTCCAACAAGCGACTATGTTGAGGAGGCACAATTTATGATTGGGTACTGTTCTTATTTATTGTCGCCAAAACCAAGGCTCGACCAACAGGTAACGCAAGAGGCTATCGATGCGTTGCAGTTATACATTAACTTGTATCCGTATAGCGACCGTGTTGACGAAGCCAACCGCTTAATCGACGAAATGGTAGATAAATTGGTATATAAATCGTATTTAAGTGCTAAATTGTACTATGATTTTGAGCAATACAAAGCTGCGGTAATTGCGTTAGGAAATAGTTTGGAAAAATATCCTGACAGTAAATATCGCGAAGAACTGAAATATATGTTGTTAAAAGCAAAATACTTATTGGCTTCCAAAAGTGTTATTGATAAACAAAACGAGCGATATACAAATGCACTCGACGAATATTTCTCGTTTATCGACGAATATCCCGACAGTGAACACAAAAAGGAGGTAGATAAATTTTACGAAAAAGCCTCTGAGATATTAAATTATAAAGAAGAAGATTTAAACATTAATTAGAATATGGATTACAAGAAAACAAAAGCAGCTCCGTCAACTATTTCGCGCGACCTTGAAGTATTAACTCAGGAAACCGGAAATATTTACGAAACCGTAATGATTCTTGCTAAAAGAGCAAATCAAATTTCGTCGGAATTAAAAGAAGAGCTTAACCAAAAATTGCAGGAATTCGCTTCGTACACCGACAATTTGGAGGAAATCTTTGAAAACAGAGAACAAATCGAGATCTCTAAATTTTACGAGCGTTTGCCAAAACCAACTCTTATTGCGTTTGAAGAATTAAAAGAAGGTGAAATCTATCATCGTAATCCAACGCGCGAGAACAAAAAACGCATCTAATTTTTTGATGCCCTTTTATGAGGCTCAAAGGAAAAAATATTATACTCGGAATAACAGGAAGTATTGCAGCTTATAAAGCAGCAATGCTTCTTCGGCTTTTTATAAAGGAGGGTGCCGAAGTGCAGGTTATAATAACACCTGCCGGAAAAGAATTTATTACACCCGTAACTTTATCAGCATTGTCGGACAAACCTGTTGTTAGCGAGTTTTTTGGTGCAAACGACGGTACATGGAACAGCCATGTTGACCTGGGATTGTGGGCCGATGTAATGGTTATTGCTCCGGCAACTGCATCAACCATGGGAAAAATGGCCAACGGAATTGCCGATAATATGTTGATCACAACGTATCTTTCGGCGAAGTGCCCGGTAATGGTGGCACCTGCCATGGACCTCGATATGTTTGCACATCCTTCAACACAGCGGAATATTTCAATTCTGAAAGAATACGGGAATATTATTGTTGAACCCGGAGAAGGAGAATTAGCCAGCGGTTTAACTGGCAAGGGCAGGATGGAAGAACCTGAAAAAATTCTCGAAGCAGTTATTCATCAGCTCGGAGTAAAAAAAAAACTTCTGAATAAATCCTACCTGGTAACTGCCGGTCCTACTTTCGAAAAAATCGATCCCGTTCGTTTTATCGGTAATTATTCTTCAGGAAAAATGGGTTATGCCATTGCTGAAGAATTGGCCGAACAAGGTGCCGACGTAACTTTGGTATCCGGACCTGTTTCCGTAACGACAAAGAAACTGGGTGTAACAGTTGTTCCGGTTGAATCAGCCGAAGAGATGTACCAGGTATCTGTTGAGCACTTTAAAAGTGCCGATGGTGCAATAATGTGCGCTGCAGTTGCCGATTTTACTCCTGCCAAAAAGGAGGATGAAAAAACAAAACGCGGCAAAGAAAACTGGCATATAGAATTGCAACCAACAAAAGATATCGCTGCCGAATTAGGTAAACTAAAAACCAACAAGCAGCTTTTGGTCGGTTTTGCCCTTGAAACCAACAATGAACTGGCAAATGCTGAGAGTAAACTTGTGAAAAAGAACCTCGATTTTATTGTGCTGAATTCGTTGAAGGACAAAGGAGCCGGATTTGGTGTTGATACGAATAAAATATCGATTATTGAAAAGGGCAATAAACAAACCGGTTTTGAGTTAAAAGATAAAGCTGAGGTAGCAAAAGATATCGTAGCAAAAATTATAGAATTGAACCATTAGCATATGATAAAGCAAATAGTAATAGCGCTTTTATTTCTGTTTATTTTCGTTGGTGAAGGTGTAACTCAGGAACTTCGTTGTAACGTAACCGTTTCGGCACGAGGAATTCAGGGGGCTAACCAAAACCTGTTCCGAACCATGCAGTCTGACCTGTATGATTTTATGAATAACCGAAAATGGACTGATCATGTGTACAGTTACGATGAAAAAATCAGATGTAATATTCTAATCCGTCTCGACGAACAGATTTCTGCCGATGAGTTTAAAGGGTCTATACAGGTTCAGTTGACGCGCCCGATATTTAATTCCAGTTACACCTCAACAGTACTGAATATTAAAGACAATGATTTCCATTGTAAGTATGTTGAGTTTCAACCGCTGGAGTTTAACGAAACTTCGAATCGCGACAACCTGACCAACATTATGGCGTTTTATGCCTATGTGATTCTGGGTTTTGATTATGATACTTTTTCTGAAGAAGGTGGAACAGAATATTTTCAGAAAGCACAGGCGATTGTAAATAATTCACAGAATGCACGCGAACGCGGTTGGAAAGCTTTTGAGAGTGAAAGAAATCGCTACTGGTTAATCGAGAATGTATTAAATAAATCATACTCATCGTTCCGCACGTGTATGTATAATTATCATCGTAACGGATTGGACTTAATGTCGGACAGGTTAGAAGAAGGTCGTGCAAACATAGCAGAAGCACTGCGCGATATTCAGAAAGTATTCCGCCGTCGTCCGTCTACATATATTCTTCAGATGTTTTTTGATGCCAAAGCCGATGAACTGGTCAATGTTTTTTCAAAATCATTCCCTGATGAGCGAAATCGAGTATTGGCCATTTTAAATGAGGTTGATCCTTCAAACGGTAGAAAATACGAGAAGATCAACGAAAACGAAGGCTTCTAACCCTATCATTTAAAAAGATATCCCCAATTTATCCAGAATGTAATTCTGTGTTCTCATTTTGGTTATTTTAGCCAAAGAAATTATTAATGAAGATCTTTTGTCATTATGCTATCCAGATTATCCATTTCGAATTACGCACTCATAAATAAATTGCAGGTTAATTTCCATGCCAATTTGAATACGGTTACAGGTGAAACCGGTGCCGGTAAGTCGATTATTTTGGGTGCTTTAAGTTTGATTTTGGGTAACCGGGCCGATCTCTCAGTGCTGAAAGAGAAGGATAAAAAGTGCATTGTTGAAGGGCAGTTTGAAGTAAGCAACTATCCGGTAAAACGATTTTTTGAGACTTATGATCTGGATTACGATACTTCCACAATTTTACGACGCGAAATTACGCCTTCAGGAAAATCCCGGGCTTTTATAAATGATACTCCTGTTAACCTGAGAATAATGCGTGAACTGGGTTTGCAGCTGATCGATATCCATTCGCAACACCAAAATCTGGAGTTAAGCAACCAGAAATTTCAGCTCAATTTAGTTGATTCTGTTGCTGGTGCCGGTGAGGCTCTAGCAAAGTATAAAACTCAGTTTGCAGCCTACAAAAGCGCCAAAAAGGAGCTTGAAAAACTGCAGGAAAATGCAGAGCAGGCGCAGGCAGATTTGGATTATTTCCAGTTTCAGTATACGCAGCTTGAAGAAGCTAGGTTGGAAGAAACCGAACAGGAAGATTTGGAGTCGGAGCTGGAACAATTAAACCACGCCGAAGAAATTAAAACAGCACTTACCGAAACGGTGGCTTTGCTGGATAATGAAACATTCTCGGTGTTACAGGGCGTAAAAGACGGCCATCGTACGCTAAACAAGGTTACAGGCTACCTGAAAGACGCTGAAAGTTTTGCTGAGCGTTTGGAAAGTGCAGCAATTGAGTTGAGCGATATTCACCAGGAGCTGGAAATGTTGGCTGAACGCGTTGAGTTTAATCCGGCCCGGATTGAAGAGGTAAATGATCGGTTGAATTTATTGTATTCGCTGCAACAAAAACATCATGTGGCAACAGTAGCCGAGTTAATTACTTTGCGCGACGAGTTCGATCAGAAAATAAATAAGGCAGTGGGCTACGAGGATGAGATAGAAGCCTTGAAAAATAAACTGGCAGGTCAGAAAGCAGAACTTGAGAAGCTTGCACAAACTTTAAGTAAAACGCGGCAAAGGGCTTTCAAAAAAATCGAGAGTTCGGTAGTTGGCGATTTAAACCAGTTGGGAATGACAAAGGCCAGATTGCAGGTTGTGCATAATTATTTGGAAGATTTTCAGCCTGAAGGAAAAGATGAGATTGCGTTCCTGTTTAGTGCCAACCCTGATTCCGAACCGGATGAGATCTCGAAAATTGCGTCTGGCGGTGAAATGTCGCGGTTGATGCTGGCCATTAAAAACCTGCTTCGTAACTCAAAAGCACTGCCAACCATCGTATTTGATGAAATTGATACTGGTGTGTCTGGCGAAATTGCACTTAAAATGGGAACGATTATTAAATCATTCTCGGCCAATACTCAGATTATAAATATTACTCACTTGCCACAAATTGCCGCTAAAGGCGATACGCATTTCAGGGTGTACAAATTTGAAGAAAAGGGCAAAACTTTTACTTCGATTAAAGCGCTTGATGCCGCCGAAAGGGTGGAAGAGCTGGCAAAAATGGTAGGAGGCGAAAATCTTACGGAAACAACTATTAAAGCAGCGGAAGAACTGTTGCGCATTTGACAAATTCACTCATGGCAGAAATAGGAAAATTTAATACCCTGGAAATTCTCAGGGAAACAGACAACGGTGTATACCTCGACGGTGGTGAACATGGCGAGATTTTAATGCCGCGAAAGTATGTTGAGGAAGAAATGAAAGAACAGGGAACTGCGGAGGTTTTTGTTTATACCGACTCGGAAGACCGCTTAGTTGCCACAACCGAGAAGCCTTTGGCAATGGTTGGAGAGTTTGCCCGTTTAACCGTAAAAGCTACAGCCAAATTTGGCGCATTTCTCGATTGGGGACTGGCAAAAGATTTGTTGGTTCCGTTTAGCGAACAGCGCATTAAAATGCAGGAAGGAAACAGTTACTGGGTATACATTTATCTCGACCTATTGACAAATCGCGTTGTGGCCTCGGCAAAGCTGCATAAGTTTCTGGATAATACACCACCTGAATATACCAACGGTCAGGAGGTTAGCCTGATTATTTTGGAAGAAACAGATCTCGGTTATAAAGCGATTGTGAATCTGGAGCACACCGGAATGCTTTATAAAAACCAGGTATTTCGTACGTTGGAAATTGGCAGCCAAACAAAAGGCTACATTGCTAAAATAAGAAGCGATGAAAAGATCGATTTGATGCTGGAGGAGCCTGGTTACGAAAAAGTTGATGCTATTTCGGAAAAGATTTTGGCGGAGTTAGAAGCAAATAATGGTTTTATGGCCGTGTCGGATAAATCATCGCCGGAAATGATAAAAGCCATGTTTGGTATTAGTAAGAAAAACTTTAAAAAGGCGATTGGCGGATTGTATAAAAAACGATTGATAACTTTCGTTTCTGACGGGATTAAAATGTTAAAAAGCTAAATTCCTTTTTTAAAACATAAGTTTGAATTTGGAACTTTACAACAATAAGTTCTAAATTTAAACAACAATATTTTCATGTTGTGATTTTTGGTTAAATATGGAGGGAAACAGTGGTTTCCCTCTTTTCTTTTAACCCATTTCTAATTCGAAACTTACTGATCTCTAAATTGCCGCTTTAGTAATTTTATGTCGGCTTGCCGGGTACTCAATACCCTTATGTACTCCATACAATTTTCTGCATGAAGTTCATTCTTTGGCCCGAAAATATGATACGATTCAACTACCCATCCCAAAGCAGCTTCCAGGTCACCTTCCATTTCGCAAGCCAAACCAAGGTTGTACATACATTTTGCAACAATGTTCTGATTTTTGTTTTTAAGCTGTTTGTTCCATAGCTCGGCTGCAGCGAGCCATTGGCCGTTCTGAACGAGTTCGTCGACTTGTTGCAGCTCCACATGTCCTGAAGAGTAATACATTCGCTGTACCTGCACCCAGTGAGGAGCAATTGTTCGCGCAAAATTCTCTGCCGATATTTCTGCTGCATTATAAATGGCGTCGGTGCGGGGAGGTAAAACGTCAGACGCTTTATTCTGGCTAAGCGAATACTCCATCCAACTAATCGTGTCGAGTTTCGAATATGCCAACACATATTCCATGTCAATTAGATCGTAAAAGCTCCACTGTGTCCAGTTGGTAACCTGCTCGTTACCTATTTCTAAGCGACGATCGAAATAACGGCCATCACTTGCTCCAAAATAATCGAGCGAAAGTAACAGGTCGGCGCCGGTGTTATTGCGAATATTTTGAAGTTGCTTGAGAGTGTACAATCCAAATTGCTGATGTATCATCAGTGAATCGGTTTTTGGACGAACCGGTGTTGTATTGCTTTTCAGAAAATAGCTTGAATTTAGCACGTTAATTTGTTGGGGCGACATTGTTATACGTGTTGCTGAATCTTCGCGAAAATAGGGTGCGTAATTAATTGTGTCAGCAATTCTGCTTGTTGAATAATTGCGCTCGTTCAAGGCAAATAACGTATCGAAAAATGCCTGGTTGTTTATCTCCGAAATAAAGTGTTCAAAATAAATATGCGAGGCAATGCTGTCCGAGTTTTCTTCTTCCGTTTTTTGCTTCCCAAATTCTTCGTACTGGTTTAAATACTTGTTTGGCGAGCAGTTAACATTGTTGTACTGAACAGCAATATTTCTGAATTTTGAGGCAACACTCATCGTTGATGGCTCAACAATTTCGATATCAATAGTTTTTGTATTATATAGCGTATTACAACTTGCTAAAACAAAAAGCATTAAAACGCCATATACAAAAAGAGGGCGATTTTTCTTATTAAAATTGTTTGTTTTCATCAGAATAAGATGGAACTCGCATGCTTTTAATAGATCGCCTGTGAAAGCCTTTCTCATGCTCGTTTCATTTGCTATTGGTTTAAACGCAAGATATCTTTTTTTCTTTTAGCAAGTAGCTGTTGGTATTCAAAAATCATTTTCAGTTCCTCTTTGCTGTGGTAGTCGGTTGCAATTTGTAAGGCTGCATTTAGCCATTTTTCGGCCGTATCAAAATCGTCTTTCATTTCGTAGCCCAGTGCCAGATTGTACCGCGCGTTAATGGCCATTTTCCCGTTGCTGTCGTCGGCATAGCGATTCCAAAGCATAATGGCATTGTCCCATTCGCCTTTTTGTACGTACTCGTCGGCCATCGCAAAATCGGGTAGTGGAGGAACAGAATACATCCTGTTCACATTCTCCCACGAAGCAAAAAATCGTTTTGAATAATTTTCGCCAACCATTTGCGAGGCTATCTTTAGGGCGGTGATACGTGGTGGTAACTTGGCTTTCCGGTTATAATTTCCGCTTGCATCGTAACCGTTCCAGAAAATGGTATCGATCATTGTTTTTCGCTCAATAAGTCGTTGCTCAAACGGACTGTAAACGGCCCAAACGGCTGCGGTAATTACCTCATTTGATTTTGTAGGCATTTCCGCGGTTGATGAATATTCAGAGTAAAAACCTGAAAAAGTCTCCAATGAAATTACAAGGTCGGTATTTGTTTTTTGTGCCAGTTGCTGCACCATTTCCATATTTAGTGCCGGTAGTTTTTTGCCTGTATGTGGCTCGAAAAGCTCGGGGAAGATTCTTATTTCTTTAAAAGCATTTTTCTCTTTCAAGTTTTTCGCCAGTTCGCTCATGCTTAAATTAACCAAAATGCTGTCGAGGTTTTTCGGATCGTTTTTGGCTTTTTTCAGGCGGAAGTCATCCTGATAATAATGAATCAAAGTATCGCCGCTGTATTTAAAATTACGGTAAACGATGGCAACATTTTCAGCATTAGCCGGGTATGCAATTTCGCCGGGTGTATAAATTTCTATCGGGTAATCTTTGTATACCGTACACGAAACCGTGCTAAGTAAAAGTAAGGTCCATAAGATTAATCGGTTCATTTCGTGTTGTTTTTCTGTTGTTTTTTCTTGCTTTCAAGCAATTCGAGATACTGATAAGTGATGGGGTGGTAGGCTGTGTTGTACGATTCGAGGGCATGCTGAATGGCACAGTCGATATCTCCCTGTATTTCGCAGGCGGTAGCAAGATTAAATAATGCCTTGCTTTTTTCACTCTTCGATCCCGATTGATTGGTGATGGTTTGCCAGGCTTCTATTGCGTCTGTCCAATCGCCGTCATCGGTAAGTGCGGCGGCCTCTTTTAATGCGGTACTTCCTTTATCAAATATTATCCGGTATTCGCTCTGCCATCCGGTACTTATCGTTTCCGAAAAGTCGAGTGCTACTGCAATTCCTGCTTCTGTTAGCGCTTGTTTTACAGGCGTAAAATCCGCGAACAGACTTCTTACGCCAAGTGCATAATCTTCCCAAAACAATGTATCCTGAAATACTTCGCGAGCCAGTATTTTTTCCTGGTATGGATCGTATACGCGAAAAAGTGTGTTGTAAACAATTACCATTTTTGCACCAACTGCCGTTCTGAAAAATCCCTCGTTCGGATCGAAAACCGATTCTTCGGCAAGTTCTGTTGCTACACGTGTTTTAAACAGATCCATCGACAAAACAGCATCGGTCTGGTACAAATCGCAAAGCTCCTTAGCTTCCTGCCAGCTCATCGAACTGGTGAAAAATGCATTTCTCTCAGCTTTCAGAAAACGGTCTTCCGGAATTACATAATCAAACCTGCCGGATTCAAAGAGCAATTCGCCCAGGGCTTTTAACGAGGTATCAACCGCGGAGAGGTCGTAAATGGTGGTATCGAGGTCAAAATCCTTCTGGTAAAATATTTTTTGAAGTGAATCGGTGGGCAGGTCATTGTATTTGTCATCAACAGTGCGGTTCACCAAAAGCAGGCTTTGTACATCCTGCGGAATTTCGTTTTTTGGCTTTTGCGGAAATTCAACCATAATCCGCTTTGTTGAGCTACAAGCATACGACAAAAGCACAATGCTAACGAGTAGAATGTAATTAGTTTGTTTGAATATGCTCATCGTAAAATGAATAATGTTTAATAAATTCCCCAGTATTTTCTCAAAAACCATTCCGTACTTAACAGCAACAGTAAAACAACGAATAACCAACGAAGGTTTATGAGCTGATTTACCATCTCCTGAAAGTAAGTAGTTGCCTTTAATTTACTGGTTTGACGCAACTCGTTAACCAAATCGCTGGCTTGCGATGGCTGGTAGAATTTACCGCCGCTTAAATTAGCCAATTGATAAAGCAAGGTGTGGTTGGCCTGTGTAATAATATTCTCAACATTAACCGGAACCACGGTAAAACTTCCTGTTTCGGTAAAAGTTTCGTTGCCAATAGTTACCTCGGCAGTAAAAGAATAATCGCCCAATGGCAGGTGCCCGGCGTTGAGGTAGTAGTTTTTATCCTGTACATCGAATGTCAGGTTGTATTCCTCGTCGTTGTCGTTTTGCAATTTAATGTTTACTTCTTCCGAACCGATTCGTTCAAAAGCATCATTATAAACTTCAGCTGTTAAAACCACATCATCAACTTCGGTGTAAACCGGGTTGAATTCAACAATGAAATTATCCTCATTTTCGCGCAAGGCAAGATACTGCACCAGCTGATTTATCAGCTCGTTAAAATGAACGTGTTCCTGGTTTTGGTAATAATCGAACAGTCGCCAGCGCCAAATTCCTTCTCCAAAAATATAACCTCGTTTTTGTCCTTCCAGTTTTCCGGTGGCAATTAGTGGTTTTCCGGTTGTTATGCCTTTTAACTTTTGATACAACAGTGTCGAGAATTCTGGATTTAATTCGTAATTAGCAAACGGAACCTGTACCGGCGGAAATTGAGGAATAATTTCGATCAGCTCTTCCGAAAGATTAAACGTGGCATAATTTGAATTAAAAACCGGTTGGGCTTCTTCGCCGCTTCCTGCCAACGGTTCAATGTTCGCGCCCTGGCTCAGAATATTCAACTGCGGTAAAAATGTTTGATTGCCAACGATAAAAAGAATGGGCAAACGATTGTTGTTTGCTTTTTCCATCACTTCAGCCATCGACTTTCCGGTACTTGGCAGCTGGTTTAAAATAAGCAGGTTGTATTCGCTCAGATCGCTTGGATACGGTTCGTCGGTAAATATCGAAACCTCGTATGTCTTTTGCTGGTCGAGTGTATTTTTTATGGCGCCAATATCGGGGTGCGATCCGTTTGAAATGATCAGTATCTTTTGTTTGTTCTCCAATACGTTGATCACAAAGCCTGCGTTGTTGTTTTTGGTATTTCGTTCGTTGGCCGCTGGTTGAATTTGCATCGTGTAGTGTTTCAGTCCGGCAGATCCGGCTTCCAGAACAAATTCTTTGGTATCGAAAAAGTTATCGTTCGATGGAGTGATCATCACACTCTGTAACTCTTCTTCATCCTTAAAAAGCGAAAGCTTCAGCGGCGTGTTTTTTAGTTTCGAAAATAGCAGATCCACCTCAACCGGAAATTTATTTCCCGAAAAAGCGGTCCGGTTAACACGAATATTTTGAACACGTGCATCGGCAATAACTGTGGTATCACCAAGTCCGATGGTATAAATCGGGAAACTCACCTGATCGAGCATGTTCAGCGGATTTTTTCCCTGGTTGTAAATTCCGTCTCCGGCAATGATTAACGCTCCAATATTCTGGTTAAAATGATTGTTGGTTATTGTAGAAATCAAATCGCTGTAATTCGATCCTTTTTCAGTAAAATTTAAGTTGTTACCGGTTTGAGTTTCTTCGCCAAAAGTGTAGCTAACCAGCTCAAAATCGACTCCTAAATGCTGTTCAATCTCTGCTTTTTCATCGCTAATTGCATTTGCTAGTTGTAATGAATCCGCGTGCGATACAACCGAGCCGGAGTTATCCCACGCAGTAATGATAACAGGATTTTGAGTAATCTTTTTCAGGTTGCGGATAAATGGCGATAAAAGGAAAAAAGCAATGAGGAAAAATGCCAGAAACCTTAGCGCCATTAACAGGCTTTGCTGAAGTTTCGAGAGTTCTTTTAAGGCTTTGCTTTTATAGTAAAGTAAAACTACAACACCCCCCGATGCAACGGTGATGGAGAGCAACAATATAAACCAGTATTTTGTGCCGAATGAGATCAAAATGTTTGTTTTTTACGAAGTGGTAAATATACACATCTACTTTTTTTATATCACGTTTTATAGTTATTATTGCTATGTATTTGTCGATTCTTTAGAAACGTGTACAAAACATAAAACCAAATATATTCCCCGATGTTTTCAAAACCAAAAATAAATTTCGTGTTTATGAAGAATTTTGTATTTGCTGCGCTGGTATTTGTAATGGCGGCTTGTGCCCCCAAATTCAACAAAGAAATAACGCTTGACGATATTCATGAGAATATCGATTATCTGGCTTCTGATTCGCTAAAAGGACGTAAATCGGGCGAGCAGGGCGATTTGCTGGCGGCACAATACATTGCTGAAAAATTTGAGGCTGCCGGATTGGAGCTGTTGTTTGATAACGGGTTTCAGGAATTTAATTTGGTGACTTCAGCCGAAATTGCCGATGGAAATCAATTGCAGGTAAACGGCACGGAATACGAAGTTGAAACAGACTTTTTGCCTTATGCTTTTTCGGCGAATACAACTGTTGCTGCAGAAGTTGTGTTTGCTGGCTTTGGTTTGGAGGTTGATCGCGATTCGCTGAAATGGAATGATTTTGATAGTACTGATATTAATGGAAAATGGATGTTGGTGCTTCAGGGCGATCCTGATCTTGATAATCCAAACAGTCCTTTCCTTGAGTTTTCGAGCGAACGCGCTAAGGCATTAAAAGCATCGGATGAAGGTGCAGCAGGTATAATTTTCGTGGCAGGTACAAAATTTAGTGAGGAAGACGAATTGTCGTCATTATTTTTTGATAAAAACAGCAGTCGTTTTTCTATTCCGGTTATTCAGGTAACACGAAAGGTGGTCAACGAAATATTGAAGGGCACAGACCAGACCGTTGAAAAACTGGAAGCAGAAATACTGGAGCAAAATGCCGGTTTAAACCTCGAGGTCCCGACTACAGTTAGTGCTACAGTAAATGTGGCGTTAAAAGAAACAACTACCCGAAATGTGGCGGCGATTTTACCCGGTAACGATGAGACTTTAAAAGATGAATACGTTGTTGTGGGGGCTCATTTTGATCATTTGGGAATGGGCGGACCGGGTTCAGGTTCGCGCGCAATCGATACAGTTGCAGTTCACAACGGTGCGGATGACAATGCTTCGGGAGTTTCTGCGGTTATTCAACTGGCAGAGAAATTAGCCGGTGATAAAACCAACAAACGCAGTGTACTATTTGTGGCTTTTGGCGCAGAAGAAATGGGGTTGTTAGGCTCGAAAGCTTTTACCATGAAACCTCCGGTTGAGACCGATAAAATGGTGGCCATGTTCAATTTCGATATGATTGGGCGCTTAAAAGACGATAACAGTTTAAGTATTGGCGGAACAAAAACTTCGGTAGAAATCGAAGATTTATTAAATGATCTGAACACAGATTTTAAGCAGGCATTTACCAGCGAAGGAATCGGACCATCGGATCATGCTTCCTTTTATCTGCAGAATATCCCGGTAATTTATATTTCTACCGGCGCACACCCCGATTATCATACTCCGCAGGACGATGTAGAATTAATCAACTTTGAAGGTGCCCAAAAAGTAATGGATTATTCGGCGGCATTGGTTGACGATGTGGTAAACCGTGCAGAGAAATTAACCTTTCAGGAAGCCGGAAGTAAGTTCCAGCGCAGCCGGGGAGGGCGTTTTAAAGTAACACTGGGAGTGATGCCGGATTTTGCAGGTGTGGAAAAACGCGGAATGCGTGTTGATGCCGTTTCGAAAGGTAAACCCGCGTACGCTGCCGGAATGAAAAAGGGTGATATTATTATTGCAATCGACGGAAAAAAAGTGGGTAATATTTATGAATACATGGATCGTCTGCAAAACCTCGAAGCCGGTGCAACAATTTCAGTTGATATTTTGCGCGACGAAAAACCAACTGTTTTGATTGTTCAACTTTAAAATTAAATCCAGCCCCGAAGTTTGTAGTAAGTAAGTGCTACCATTTCGCGGGCAATGAGAATCTCATATTTTAGGTGGTTCCACATTTGGTAGCGCATATTTATGTTGTTGCCAACATCAGGAATTAGGATTGAATTTCCGCCCAGCTCATCGTCGGTAAACGAAAAATCGGCTTCGGCGGCATTTTCGAAGGCGGGTAGGGCGTTTACCTTTTCGAAGCCAACTTTTTTGAACGCCAAAACGGCTCGGCGCATGTGTTCGGGAGAAGTGACCAACAATATGGGATCCTGCATTTTTACTATTCCCTGGCAATTCAAAGCCTGCGAGCGGGTGTTTGTTCCTTCAGCTTCAAAAGCGATTCGTTCAGCAGGAACACCTCTAAGTTCGAGTTCCGATTTCATTAACTGAGGTGTGCTTAAACTGTCGCTTAATAATCCCGGCATGGCAACAATTACTTTTGACTCGGGAAATGATTTGGCCGCTTTTTCGGTGTACCAGCTGCGCATCAGGTTGCTTTGACTTGGCATTCCGCCACCGCCCAGCAAAATGATTGTTTTGGGTTCCCATTTTAACTCTGATTTGCTTGTACCCAGCCAGTGGTAGCCCCAGTAAGGTTGTTCGGTGAATGAAAAGCCGAGGCAAACAACAAAGAAAATTCCAATCAATACCAAGAATTTTCGTAGTAATCTCAAAAAAAGGATATTTTTGATTTTTGTTTTAAACATAGCTCACGTTTAAGACCATAAATGTAAGTTTAATTTAAAAATTCGATCATTGAATACTTCAGAAAAAAACGAAATAGTCCAACTCTTTGAGAGTCATTTTAACGAAAAAGTAGAACGTTTTGAATTGTTGCCTCCGTCGGGCTCGTACCGCCAATATTGCCGTTTGGGAAACGAACACCGAACAATAATTGGTGCTACGAATAACGATGTAAAAGAGAATACGGCTTTCCTTTCGTTCAGTAATCACTTTTATAATAAAGGAATTAAAGTGCCGAAAGTGTATGCGGTTAGCTCCGATTTAAAAAAGTATTTGCTGGAGGATTTAGGCAACACCACACTTTTTGAATACCTGACGAAAACGCGCGAAGAGGAAGGATTTTCGGAAAATATAATTTCGGTGTATAAAAAGGTGCTGCAGGCGCTACCAAAAATCCAGATTATTGCCGGAAAGGAAATGGATTATTCGGTGTGTTATCCGCGCGAAGCTTTCGATAAACAATCGATGATGTGGGATTTGAATTATTTCAAATACTATTTTCTGAAGTTGGCAAAAATACATTTCGACGAACAGGCACTGGAGGATGATTTTCAATTATTCAGTAATTACCTGCTGAGTGCAAGTTCCAACTATTTTCTTTACCGCGATTTTCAGTCGCGTAACGTGATGCTAAAAGACGATGATGTATATTTTATCGACTACCAGGGTGGACGTTTAGGTGCATTGCAGTACGATTTAGCATCCTTACTTTATGATGGCAAAGCAGATATTCCGGAAAGTGTGCGGGCTCAGTTGTACGACTTTTATATTTCGGAACTGAAGAAATACATGAAAGTGGACGAAGAGAAGTTCTCAGCTTACTTTAAAGGATTTGTATTGATTCGTATTATGCAGGCAATGGGAGCTTACGGATTCCGTGGCTTTTACGAGAAAAAGGAACATTTTCTGAAAAGTATTCCTTACGCTTTGAAAAACCTGGAAGTGTTGCTTGCCGATTTGAATTTACCGGTTGATTTACCAGAACTGACCAGTGTGTTAAAGCAGCTTACTCATTCCGAAGTTTTAAAGGAAATAGGGCAGGAAAAATCGAACCTGACTGTGCGAATTACCAGTTTCTCGTATAAAAAAGGTTACCCTGAAGATCCGTCTGGAAATGGAGGCGGCCATGTTTTCGATTGCCGTGCGATAAATAATCCGGGACGTTACGAAGAGTACAAACAGCTTAGTGGTAAGGATATGTCGGTTCAGGAATTCCTAGAGCAAAAATCGGAGATCAGACTTTTTATTGATGCGGTAAAAGTACTTGTCGATCAATCGGTGAAAGTTTATCTCGAACGTGGATTTACACATCTATCGCTTGGTTTTGGGTGTACCGGCGGACAACACCGGTCGGTATATTCGGCCGAGAAAATTGGAGAGTATTTGCAAAACAATTATCCTGTGAATGTTGTTGTAGTACATCGTGAACAGGAAAGTTGGAGATGAGCAAAAAAGCATGTAAAAAAAAGGGATTTCAAGATAAAGAAGATCCAAAATACAGCTGCAAAAAATGTGGCGCCAAAGTGAAAAAGGAAGATAAAGTTTGTAAACCGAAGAAGATTTCGGTTTAGGTCAAATGTCGTACTATATTTTTCTTTTTAAATCGAACAGAAATTGTTACCGGAAGTGCAATAAAGGTAAAAACACCTGCACTGTTTTTGGTAATTAGGTTTTCTGTATTTATTTTCGCACAAAATTTCAAAACAGACTTATTCATGGGAAGAGCATTTGAATACCGGAGGGCAGCGAAGGAGAAACGCTGGGATAAAATGTCGAGAGTTTTTCCAAAACTTTCGAAGAAAATAACCATTGCAGCAAAAGAAGGTGGCCCTGAAGCGGATTTGAATCCTGCACTACGTACGGCTATCATGAACGCCAAGGCGCAAAACATGCCAAAGGCGAATATTGATGCGGCTATTAAACGTGCATCGGGAAAAGATGCAACGGCATATATTGAAACAACCTACGAAGGAAAAGGCCCGCACGGCGTATTGGTTTTTGTTGAGGCAGCAACCGATAATACAACCCGTACAGTTGCTAACGTTAAAAGTTATTTTAACAAAGCCGGTGGTGGTCAGGTTCCTAACGGTTCATTGGAATTTATGTTTTCACGAAAAGCTGTTTTCGAGTTTGATATGCCGGAAGGTATGGAACTGGAAGATATTGAGCTGGAGCTGATTGATGCCGGTTTGGATGAAATTGAAGAGAACGAAGGAACGTATTACGCTTATGGCGAATACACCAGCTTTAGCGACATGGCGCATAAATTTGAAGAGCTGGAAATAGACGTTAAAAAAGCAGAATTGCAACGTATTCCAACTACTCCGGTTGAATTTACCGAAGAGCAGATGGAAGAAATTGAAAAGATGTTGGATAGAATGGAAGAGGACGAAGACGTTCAGGCTGTCTATACCAACATTGCATAATAAATGGAAAGTATTATTTCAAATGCATAGACTTCTGTTTATCATTTGAGATGATACTTACAGCTTCAAAAGCTCATTTAACCCTCAAAAATCCCACGATTATCTAATAAATTGTCCGTATTTCTTTTGTTTCCGCTAATTTCGGTGGAAAACAAAGATTTATGCTACCTGTTCAGGATTACATTGACCATTTTAAAGAAATGTGGGACCGGAGTCCCGATACTTTTCCGCATTTCCCAAAAACTTACTCAGCAGAAGAAAAATTTGCCCACGAACGCAACTTCAATGGTTTTCATAAAAAATTGAAAGAGCTGCAGAATGTTAGTAAAGTGCAACAGGTAAAAAATGATCCTGCAAAATCGTTTTTTCCCATGTTCCGGTCGTTCCTCGAGACTGTTTTTGATTTTGATCCCGATCATCTTGAAATTATCCTGTCAGAAGAATTTAAAGATGTTTCGAAAGATTTTTTCTATCGGGCGAGAGCATTTGGACCCGAGTTGAACCCGGAAGATATTTACCAGGGGATGCGAAATGTGTGGATAATGAATGGATTACAATTAATGGCCGAAAAGCCGGTAAATATCACACCCTCGGTTTTTGCTTATTCCATGATCTATCCCTACAGCGATAATTTATTGGACGACCCCGAAATTAGTAACGATCAAAAACAAGTCTTCTCAGTACGTTTCGACCGATGTTTGCATGGCGAACCTGAGGAAGCCGAAAGTCATACCGAAAAGCAGTTATTTAGTTTAATAAACATGTTTGAGGAAGAATTTCCGCGCAGCGAATTCCCCAAAGTATATGAAAGTTTGTATGCTATTCAGCAGGGACAAACCAATAGTCTGAAAATGATTGCACACAACGGATTGTCTGATGATGAGATTTGTACTATTTGTTTCGAAAAAGGTGGTGCATCGGTTTTAGCCGATGGTTACCTTGTTGCCGGAGAAATGACCAGTGAACAGGAACAAGCGCTTTTTGGCTATGGAATTTATTTGCAGTTGCTCGATGATATCCAGGATGTAAAAGAAGATTCATTAGCGTCTACTAAAACCATTTTCTCCTGTTTGCCGGAAAAAGATTTGGGCCGGTTTGTAAACAAAACCATTCATTTTGGGCGCATGGCACTGGAAGAGATGCGTTGTTTTAAAGGTGTAAAAAGCGATGATTTTTTAGGTTTGATGAACCGGAGCATTGAAACAATGATTGTTGAATCAGTAGGTTTAAACGAGACATGGTATTGTTTTGATTATTTAGAAGAGATAGAAAAAGTATCACCTCTGCATTTCTCTTATTTACGTAAGAAACGTTCACAGAGCAAGTCGCAACGTTTTACTTTATTTCAAAAATATTTCGAATCTGCTAAATCAAAATCAGAGGTAGACTAAAATTACCATCCATTTTTTCAATTGTATATTTAGTTTGTACATTTAGCCTTCAAACTAAATATAAAATTCATGAATAAAATATACAACTGGGCTGTTTTGGGATGTGGCAGAATAGCCAATAAGTTTGTTAACGACCTAAAATTGTTGCCAAATGCAAAACTCTATGCGGCGGCTTCACGTGACTTGAACCGGGCACAGGATTTTGCCAACGAACTGGGATTTGAAAAAGCGTATGGCAGTTACGATGAAATGGTTGAGGACCCAAACGTTGATGTAGTTTATATTGCAACACCACACTCGCACCATTTTGAGCATACCAAGTTGTGCCTGTCGCATAAAAAAGCTGTGCTTTGCGAGAAAGCTTTTGCCATGAATCAGCACGAAGTAGTGCAAATGATACAATGTGCCAGGGACAACAATACTTTTCTGATGGAAGCTTTCTGGACCATGTTTCAACCGAGTTTTCAAAAAGCACTTGATATCATTAATTCCGGCGAATTGGGTAAACTGAAAATGGTTCGGTCGGATTTTGCTTTTAACGCTGAGTTTAACGTAGACAAACGCCTGTACAACGTTAAATTGGGTGGCGGCTCACTTTTGGATATTGGTATTTACCCGGTATTTGCAGCGTTGTCATCTTTGGGTGTACCTGACTTAATTAAGACTTCAGCTGATTTTAGTCCCACCGGAAGCGAGGAAAGTATCCAGATGATATTCAAATACAAAGGTGGAGAGATGGCTAGTCTTTCTTCAAGCTTTGCAGTGCATTCGCCGGTTCAAACCGAATTTTGCTGTGAAAATGGATACGTAATTTTGCATCCACGCTGGTATACACCAACCGATTTAACCGTTTGGAAACAAGACGAAGAGCAACTGTTAATTCCAAATGAAACGAAAGAAGGAGCAGGTTATCAATACGAAGCTAAACATGTTATGGAATGTTTGGATGCCGGATTGATCGAAAGTCCGAAAATGACGTGGAAAATGAGTGAGGGTTTGATACAAACGCTTGATCGGATTCGGATCGATGCAGGCATATCTTTTCTGGACCACGATAAGAAATTATTTTTCTAAAGTGAATATCTGAAATTTAAGAAACTTGTATTTTCTCGTAATTTTTAATCGGTATCTAAACCTTTCAACGATTAGTAGATTGTGTTTAATGAATTTTGCACCATTCTTTGTAAATTGCAAACTGCTCTTTGCAATTGAAAATCAGTAAGATTTATATGTTAACATTAGGTAAATAATCATATAATATTAATAAAGAAAAAATTCTCTAAATTGAGTTATTGCTAAATTTAAAGTGAACTAAATGACAAAAGCTACAAAAGTGATCGCATTAAGAAAAAATAGAAAACAAGTTCCGGAACCAACTTTACGGAGGTTGCCGGGCTACTTATTTTTTCTTGAAAAAGTTCGTGAGCAGGGGGTGATGAATATTTCGGCACCATCGATTGGTAAACAACTAAAATGCGATCCAACACAAGTAGTAAAAGATTTGGCATTTACCGGGGTAAAAGGAAAACCCAGGGTGGGGTACAATACTTACGAGTTGTGTCATGCGCTGGAAGACTTTTTGGGATTCAATCATGTAAATGAAGCGTTTCTGGTTGGAGCCGGTAATTTAGGTTCAGCTTTAATGGCTTATCAGGAACACCAAACGCTGGGACTGAAAGTGATAGCAGCATTTGATGTAGATGAAAAGAAGATTGGGCATCACATTGGAAATACTCCGGTTTTGGAGTATAATAAGTTGTTCCATTTGTCGGACCGGTTGGACGTTGAGATTGCCATTTTAACCACGCCAAATAGTGTTGCCCAGGAAGTAGCTGAAGATTTGGTGAACTGTGGTGTAAAAGCGATCTGGAATTTTACCCATGAAATATTGGATCTGCCGGATCATGTAATTATTCAGAATACATCGATGAGTTCGTTTGCCGCTGTTTTGTTGCAACGGTTGAACGACTCAAAGAAATAACTCAAAAAAGCGAGAAAATGAAAAAGATTAATTTATTCTTTAGATGTGCATTCGATCAAATAAAGAAAAAATTCTTTAAAAACGAAAAAAATGACATTAATCATGCCTGTGTTGAGCTGATAAATATGGAAGGCGAAAGCAAGTTAACAGCCGAAGAAAAGGAGCGAGAAGAGTACGCTCAAAACTACAATATAACAACACGCTGGCAAACCGTTTAATTGCTCTTTATTTGCTGCTTCAAATGCAATCAGTTTCCATTGATTGATCGTTACCGGGTGTCATAAATTGCTTGGAATATAAACTTGCGTAATTTCTCAAACACGCACCGTTATTAAGATCTGTGTTGTATTCGATTAATTGTTACATTTGTTTTTCTGAAACAACTAAATTTAATACGATGAATAAATCAGCGCTTTCTTTTCTACTAATACTGTTATTTACCCTTTCGCTAACTGCACAGGATGTAAAACGCCCAGATCCTCAGCCGGCACCTGAAACCAATGAATCGTTTAAGCTCGGAATGGCCGGTTATACTTTTGTGCATTTCGACTTGCAAACCACGTTGGAAACCCTAAAACGGTGCGACGTTCATTATCTCTGTATAAAAGATTTTCACTTGCCGGTTAACAGCACTTCGGAAGAAATTGAGGCATTTCATAAAAAATGTGCCGAATACGGAGTTACCGGTTATGCGGTTGGTCCGCTGTATATGAAAAGCAAGGAAGATATCGACAAGTATTTTGATTATGCGAAGCGAGTGGGAGTTAACACAATTGTTGGTGTTCCCGATTACGAGTTGCTTCCCTACGTAAATGAAAAAGTGAAGGAGACAGGCGTATATTTTGCCATTCATTTGCATGGCCCTGATATTGATATTTATCCGGATGCTGAAGATGTTTGGGAACACACAAAAGATCTTGATCCGCGCATTGGAATGTGTCTCGATATTGGTCACGATACACGAAATGGAAAAGATCCGGTGGCCGACTTGAAAAAATACAAATCGAGGGTTTTCGATATTCACTTAAAAGATGTTACAGGCCGCACGAAAGAAGGTTACTCGGTAGAAGTTGGAAGAGGAATTATTGATTTCCCGGCTTTTGTAAAAATGCTTCGCGAAGTGAATTACACTGGAGTTGTAAGTCTGGAACACGAACGAAATATGGATGATCCGTTTATGGGAATCGCTGAATCGATCGGGTATTTCAGAGCAATGATTGCCGCAACAAAATAGAATCAACGAAATAAATTGGAAAAGAGTTTTCCAGCATTGGGGAACTCTTTTTTTATGCATTCATCCAGAATAATTATCAACATAAATAAATTAGTATTCTCTTTGAATTCCGGCTTATATCGCGGCTAATTTTATATTTTTGCTGCAAATGAAGATTGGAGAGTTATACAGAAGAAATGTTTATGGAGTAATCGGCACGCTGGTTTTCCATATTCTATTATTTTCTGCGTTTTTGCTGGCCGACGTTAATATGAAAGGCAATCCAAAAGAGGAGGAGATTATGATCGAATTTCCGGCAGAAATGCTCGAACCCGAAATTGTAGAACCCGAAACGGCAGAGGAAGAGAATACCGATCAAGCCGATATTGAACAAACTACCAATACGCGCACAAATGTTGCTTCAAATCGGTCGGCAACGGAAAATACCACCACTTCAACCGACGAGTTTTTCGACGATGACTACTTAAAAGAAGTGGAAGCCGCCAGACAACTCTCTCAGAATGTCAATAAAAACCTGGCTAAAGAAACAGTCGATTTAAGCGATATTGAAATGCCGGTTGAAAGCACTGAAGGCATGGATCGAGACTCGATAAAGAACGTAATTTACGCCGGAGAAAGTAACATCGTTTACTACCTCGAAAATCGGTATCATTTGCGTTTGCCTGTTCCAGTTTATCTGAGTCAAGGCGGAGGAACAGTAATTGTAGATATTGTTGTAAACCGCCAGGGGAAGGTTCTTGACGCTGAACCTCGCGACGATCAGTCAATCCGCGACAAACAGCTATTTGCCTATGCAAAAGAAGCAGCAAGCCGAACGGTTTTTAACAGCGACAACTCAGCGCCCGCCCGCCAAAAAGGAACGATTCAATACACTTTCGTAGCACAGTAAATAAAATGTTAATTGTTGTAAGGTTTAACACCATTTAACATCTTTTTCTTGTCGGATTTACAATATGCCTTTATATTTGCGGTACGTTTATTTTCATAAGTTTAGGTTTAGTTAGGTTAGTTAGTTTAATGAGAAAAGGATGGGTTGTTGAACCTGTCCTTTTTGTTTTATAGCCCTCTACGAACATTAAGTCCAAAAGTTTTCTTCTTTTTTAATTAAATTTTTATCTTTATCAAATCTTGTAACGGCTTGTTAATAAGCGAAATTACACGTTTACCAACAAGGCGGTTATTAAGTTGTGGATAGAATAATTTTAAATAGAGGGTTACCTTTTGACCAATAATCGAATAATATATTAGAAGATGATAAATTATACGGATGCGCAAATCCTGAAAGGAATCTTAAGGCACGATAATTTAATTTTGCAGTACATATACAAACAGTACTACTATAAAGTAAATTATTTCATTAAGAAAAACCAAGGAAGTGAGGACGATGCCAGTGATATTTTTCAGGAAGCTATTATCGTTATTTACAGGAAATTAAAAGAAAACGATTTAATTTTCGAAAAGAGTTCTTTTCAAGGTTATTTATTTTCAGTATGTCGTTTTTTGTGGTTAAAGCAATTAGAGAAACGACGGATTGAGAAAGAAAAGCTGAACGATTCATTACCATTTCAGGAAGACGTTTACGACGACAACCTGGTAGAATTGGTCGATAAAAACCAGAAATATGGATTGTATCAAAAGCATTTCAAAACCTTGAGTACAGATTGTCAGAAGCTATTGCAGATGTTTTTTGAAAAGGTCCCTTTAAAAGAAATTGCAAAGATTATGGGCTACAAATCTGAAAAATACGCTAAAACAAGAAAGTATAAATGTAAAGAACTGTTAATAAAGCGCATTAAGCAAGATACAGAATTTAAAAAGATACTTGAAGATGACACCTAAAGCAGAATTATTTGGACGCATTGAAGATTACTGTTTAGATCTTTTAAACAAACCAGAGAGAGAAGAATTTGAAAAAGAGTTAAAATTAAACCCGGAATTAAGAGAAGAAGTTGAACTTCAGATGAATATCCAGAATGCCGTATTGGAAATGGATGTTCTCGATCTTAAAGGGAAACTCGAAGAAATTCAAACAAACAGTACA
This sequence comes from uncultured Draconibacterium sp., assembly GCF_963677575.1. Taxonomy (NCBI): domain Bacteria; kingdom Pseudomonadati; phylum Bacteroidota; class Bacteroidia; order Marinilabiliales; family Prolixibacteraceae; genus Draconibacterium; species uncultured Draconibacterium sp. The sequence continues at coordinate 801,187 of NZ_OY782038.1, read as the reverse complement.
AATGGCAAGTTAAATGGCTCTTTCGAGCTGTTAGACGACTTCAGCGAATTTGAAGAAGCCACCGCAGAGTTAACCACCGAAGAACTTATTGAAAGTTTCGAATCGCTCCCAAAAGTTCATGTATATCAGCATGAGCGAACCAGCAACGAAAACATACACCATTATTATAAAGAGCAAAACGGTTCTGAGCAAGTCGCCATTGAAGACGACCTGAACGGTTTTGATATGGAAGGCCTGGAAGGTCTTGAAGAGGCTGTTTTGGAAACAGACATTTTGAACTTGCGTGAAACATTGCAGCAGGTTGCAAAATCGGTTGAACCACAATATTCAGTTGAAGATATCGACTCGTATCTTGAAGGAGAAATGGGCGACGATATTTTTGCCGAATTTGAAGGTGAGTTGAACCAAAACGAGCTGTTACAATCAGAAGTTAATCTGCATAAAGAGCTTGAAATGGCTGTTGCAGAAAACGATGTAATGGATCTGAGAAGTGAATTAAGAAATATCATGGAGTCTGAAACATCGTGGAATGTTAGCGAGCAAGCCATTGAAGACTTTATTGATGGAGTACTGGAGGAAGGTCTGTTAGAAGAATTCAGTGCCGAATTAAAAGAAAATACCGATCTGATGGCGGAAGTAGCACTTCGCGAGAATATAAACTCTGCCGTTTCGGAAATGGATATCATGGGCTTACGTCAGAAACTGCAAGACGCAAGAGACGAATCCGAGAAGAAAGAGGTGAAATCGATTATAATGCCTCGTATAGAGATCGGTTCTACCAAATTCTGGCGCAGCAGCGTGGCCGTTGTTTTAGTACTGGTAGGTTTACTTGGCGCAATGCAAATGAATACCAATACGATTGACAATTCGTACGACAAGTACTTTGAGTCGACAACATGGGCATCTGAACGTTCGGTTGACAGCGATGTGAGTGTGATACACCAGGCTCAAATGTATTTTCAGCAGAATGAGTTCCAGAAAACTATCGATCTGTTAAATGATGCAACGGTTAAAACTGATGAGCAATTTGTTCCACAGTTTTATAAAGGATTGAGTTATCAGAACTTAAATAAATACCCGAGTGCGGTAACGGAGTATACTAAAGTTATTGACCACGGAAATAACATGTTTATCGAAGAAGCCGAGTGGTATAAAGCACTTTGTTACCTGAAAATGAATAAGAGGGCAGAGGCTAAGAAAGAATTGCTTGCAGTTATTGATCGCAAAGGTCATTACGAAAAAGATGCAAAGGCAATTTTAAGAAAGCTCAAGTACTCTTTTAAATAATCGAAGAATCGTCCAAAAGATTAATTCGAAAACATATACACATTCAATTAAGCCTGTCGGTTACGACGGGCTTTTTTTATGCGAATTCCCTGGTCGATAGAAAAAGCGATAATCAGAAGAATTAGAATGGCAAAAAAGTAAAGGTCGTAACTGGTATAAACCGGAGAATTATCGCCAATACATTTAAAACTCATCCAGTAGTGCGGGTGTGCAAGTCTTGAATTCGATTCTTCCAGGTATTTAAGTTTTGCCAGCCGAAGTGCTTCGTCTTTTGTTTTACCTGCTTTTAAGTATTTATAAAAGGAGGTCATAATTTTTGTGCCGGCTGCATCTTCAACTTCCCACAGCGACATTACAACTGATGGACAACCGGCATATAAAAAACCTCTTGCCAAACTCATCAAACCTTCTCCTTTTTGAAGTTTACCTATACCGGTATTACATGCACTTAGTACGGTCATACTTGCATTTAAGTCGAGATTATAAATATCTGCCGTATTTAGCCAGCCGTCATCATCTAAAGTTGTTGAGTCATTATCTTGACTAAAAGCCAGGCGAGAGTATGCTGGTAACGAGTCGTTAATATAGGCGTGCATTGCCAGGTGAAGAATGTCAAAATTGCCACTTTGCTTTCTGAAATTTTCTTCGGTTGCATCCTTGCTCCTAAAAATGGTTGTGTTAACTGATTTTGCGATTGCATCAACCTCCTTTTGTACGCCCGGCAGTGGTGCAAGTTTATAGCTTGTGCCTGTCATTTTAAATTCTTCAGAATTGTATTCAGGAGCGAAGGCCAGTGTGTGGTTTCGCAGTTTTGGGTTTGAAGCCTTGTTCTTCAGAAAAATATTCACCGAATTCGCATAATTAATATTTACATCTTTTATCAGGTAATTTAGTTCGTTAAAGCGGATGGTTTCACTGGTGTCGGGCAGCGTTTTTAGTAGCCCGTCGAATGAAATGTAATTCAGCTTTCCGTCTGGTATTATTGCCAGGTGTTTTTCAGTAATATCTTGCTCGTAAGGAGCAACCAGCAGATTGTATAAACGGTGCGATGAAACGCAGTATCGTTTGGCATCTTCGTTGTGTGTAAACATGTAGTCGGTTGACGACATAAACCGAAAAGTTTCTTCTAAAGCTTGGATTTCATCGTTACTAAGTGCCTTTTTGTGAAATTCAATATTGTCGTTCGTTATAAAAAACGTGTACAACGAAGTTAATGTGTCGGCATCGCTGCCATTTGCGGTGTTTTCTTCTGCCGGTTCAGCTAAAAAATACTCAATAATCGCTTCTTTTCTGTCAACCTTATCTTGTATTTCATCTAAACTGAGTGTGGAATTGGAATATTTTAACTGATAGTAGTCGGGGTAACTTTCTTCCATATATCGATTCAGCTCATCTCTTTGACGCGATGCATTAAAAATCTCATTATTATATTCTTCCAACAACGAACTATCCGGTTCATCATAATAGTTCAGTTCTTCATACTGTAATTCGGAATAATTGGCGATTGTATTGTTTAATTTTCGTTCCAGCTCCAGCAGACTATCAGGGATGAGACTATTTCCCAGTGCCAGTTCATTGGCAATTTTATCGAATAGTGCACTGCTTTTTAGCTGTTCCGAATTGTTAAAAGCAATATCAAGGAAGTCCTGGTTACCCGAATAATTGTAGGCGAGGTACGCTGTTTCAATAATTTTACTAATGGTTTGGTATTGCAGGTTTGACAGCTGGATCTTGCTCTCATCATTCGAAATCTCTTTTCGCGCCTGTTGAATAAGTTTACTTGTATTGTTATAACAGCTTAGCGCATAGTCGAGATTTTTACTGAAATCAATGCCTTTATTTTCATTATCAAGGAGTGCAATTTCAAGGTACACATCACCAATTTCTTTAATTAAACCTATACAATCTACAAGTGAACGTGTTTGCTGAATTTGAATATCTGAATTTTCAGGATTGGTTTGTTTAACTTCCAATGCTGCTAATCCTTTTTTGTAAGAATCAATTGACCTAAGTAAGTTTTGTCTTTTTTCCTTTCTAAATGCGTTTATTTCCTGAGTATTTATAGTTTGGTTTCGGTAGATATTTCCTTCGAATTCGTAGTAATTGGAAAGTTCAGTTCCGAAAGTTTTCTGCTCATCTTGCAAAATTTTGTAGGCTAGAGACAGGTTTTCAATTGCTTTTTCAAATTGATTAGTTTCAGATAGAAAATCGGCATAACTCATGTAGGCAATTGCCAAATCTAAAGATGGTCCGAAGTACTGTTTGGCCAGTCTTATAGCACTCGTATAGTGCTTATCTGCTTTATCAGCTTTATTCAACATTTGATAGCTTGCACCTAGTACATCATCAAAATAGATTTGATTGGCTGTATCAGCTGTATGATAACATTCTTTGACGATAGTAAGTACTTCCTGATAATTTTTATTTTTAAATTGTATTTCTGCAATAGCATAATAAGCATCGGTAAGATTCTGATAATCTATCGGTGTTTGTGACTTATAAGTATTTAAAGCTTGATTATAATATTTAAGAGCATTTGTGTAATCTAGCTTGGCTCTATATACATTTCCAATGTTAATATATAGGTTGCCAAGCAAACCATAATTTAAAGGATCTCTGAGAAACATATTTTTCTCAGATAGCATATAATTTTCGAGTGCTTTGTCATTTTCTCCTAAGTTTTTGTAACTAATTCCAATGGAATAATAGGCTGTTGCGAGATAATAATTTTCATTTCCATAAATTTTTTTTCGATACTCTAAGTATTCTTGAAAAACTACCAGAGCCTCATTATGTTTTCCATCTCTTGTAAGAAAAGCCCCTTCTCTTCGTAACTCGTTGGATTTTAGTACTAACGACAAAGAGTCTAGTGCCTGTGCAAGCAGGATATTAGGGAGGAATACTATGAGAAATATGAAGTTTAACTTCTTGAAAATTGTCATCTGATGTTGTGATTTATACCACCAAAATAGAACTTTTTTCAATTTTTTTCAAAAAAGGGGGGTTACCTTTTTCTACTTATCAGAATATATTAGTGAATGTGTGTTTTAAAAGTTTAACGAATTAATTTATTATACGATGAAAAGGGGACAGTTGCAATCAACAGAGAATACTTTCGAAGTTTTTGGTTTTGAAGTAATCACCAAAGAAGCAATGAGCGAAGTTCGCGGTGGTGGAACTCCAAAAACAAGAGACAAAGACATTTTTGACTTTGAAGAAGAATAAAAAAAGTATTTAACTGTTAAGATTTAAAGATATGAAAGTTATAGCTGATTTATTTACGGAAAACGTATCAGGTTTTGAAGTTCTATCATTTGAAGATTTGAATGAAGTTCGCGGTGGTGGAACTCCAAAAACAAGAGACAAAGACATTTTTGATTTTGAAGAAGAATAAGCTAAAACAATTACAATGAAAGCTATAACTAAAAAATATAATTCAGACATTTTAGATAAATGTGTTTTTGAAAATTTAACTACAAATGAGCTTTCTGAGGTTCGAGGAGGAGGAACACCAAAAACACGTGATAAAGATATTTTCGATTTTGAAGAAGAATAGCCTATATACAGAACCAATTGAGTTGTTAGTACAGGGGTTAAAACAAGGACGGTTTTAACCCTTTTTTTATGTCCTTATTTTCCCTTCCCCTCAAATAACCTGTAATTATTAAACTTACATTTTAATGCCCCGTTAAATAAATCGATTCGTTGAGATGGTTTAAGTCCAACAAATTTTAAGCTATCTAGAGAAGAACTAAGTACCCAGGCAGTGTTTCCTGCATATTGGTGTTTTAAACGCTCTCCAATCATCGAATAAAGTCCGTCGAGGTCATTTTCTTTTAATCGTTCTCCGTAGGGAGGATTAGTTACGATGGTTGCATTGTTCAAATCAATATCCAGGTTTTTAAAATCGGAACACGCAAATTGTATTTTATTAAATACTAACGCTCGGCGTGCATTGGTTTGGGCATTTAGCAAATTATTTCCCGAGATATCCGATGCATAGATTTTATGTCTGAACTCTCTCTTTTCAACCGGTTCTGTTACTTTTTCCCAGAGTATAGGATCAAAATCGTTCCAGAGTTGAAAAGCAAATTCTTTTCTAAATTTAGCTGCGGGAATATTTTGTGCAATCATTGCGGCTTCAATTGGTAAAGTTCCCGATCCGCACATGGGATCCATAAAATCCGAATTTCCAAGCCATCCGGAGAGATAAATCATTCCGGCAGCTAATACTTCGTTTAATGGAGCGTCTCCCTGTTTTACACGATATCCTCGTTTGTGTAATGATTCTCCCGAACTGTCAATCGACAAAGTGCAGTTATCCTGAAAAATATGAACGTTTATAATAATGTCGGGATTATCGGTATCAACACTAGGGCGTTTTCCGAAATTCTCACGAAAATAATCAGCAATGGCATCTTTCACTTTAAGTGAGGCAAACATTGAGTTTCTGAAATCGCGTGAGTTTACGACTACACTGTTAATCACAAAATTCTGATCGACGTTAAAATAGTTTTGCCATTTTACCCTTTTGCACTTTAAGTAGAACTGATCGACATTTTTAAAATTGAAATGTTCAATTTCTTTCAAAATACGCAGAGCCGCACGAAGGTTGTAATTTGACTTGTATATTAATTCAAGATCACCGTCATAAAAAACGGCACGTTTTCCGCGTCGTACGTTTTTACCGCCAATGCGCTTCACTTCTTTAGCCAAAACATCTTCCAACCCGGAAAAGGTTTTTGCGATTAATTTATACTCTTTCAATGATTTGATTTTTTGTTTTTAAATACCTGCTCCGTCCATAAAAGGAATATCTCGAGGGCGTTTTTGCACTACACGAGAATTGGCCGGAAGATCGTTGGTTACCCAAACATTACCTCCAATTACAGAGTTTTCTCCAACTGTGATACGTCCCAAAATGGTTGCACCGGCATAAATAACTACGTTGTTCTCCAAAATCGGATGACGTGGAATTCCTTTAATCGGATTACCATCATCGTCGAGTGGAAAACTTTTTGCGCCTAATGTAACACCCTGGTATATTTTTACATTATCGCCAATAATACATGTCGACCCGATTACAACACCTGTACCGTGGTCGATGGTAAAACTCTCGCCAATTTGAGCACGCGGATGAATATCAATTCCTGTCTCGCTATGCGCCATTTCGGTAATAAAACGTGGGATAAGCGGAACATCTAATTGTAACAATTTATGTGCAAGACGGTAATTGGTAATTGCCCTAATTCCCGGATAGCTAAAAATAACCTCGCCAAAGTTTTTTGCTGCAGGATCATTCAAAAATGTAGCTTCAACATCGGTCACTAATTTTCGTCTGATTTCCGGAAGAGACTCAATAAAAGCAACTGCTTTTTCCTGCGCATCTGTTCTGTGCTTTTCAACTCTTTGTTCCGACTCGTCGGTACACTCAAAACACAGTCCGGCCAAAATCTCGCGGGTAAGCATTTCAAGCAACTCATCAACATAAACTCCCATATAATGTGGAGTTATAGTGGTTTTTAAAGTAGTCGTTCCAAAGTAGCCGGGGAAAAGTATTTCACGTACCAGGTTAATAATTCGTTTCAGTTGTTTATTTGATGGGAGTGGGTCTCCCATCATATGTTTATGACAAACTAATTTGTACGATTCCGGGTTGCTCAGCTTGGCTACTGTTTCTAAAATTTTTTGGTCTACGGTATTATTTGTCATATCGTTGAATTATATTACAAAACTAATTACATTCATTTAAGATTGTAACATATAACGTATAAAAGAAGGTTCTTGTTGAAGGTTTTTAATCTAAACTTGAGATGACTTGTATTGCAGCGTTTGCATGCTCTACGGGATTCCCTTTTATCGTATGATAAGGGAAGTGGTAATCCATTGCTTTAGTAGGTGTCGTTTTTACAATCGACTTAGCTCCGGTTAAGGCAATTATTTTAGTTTTTTGCCTCAATACTTTTCAGGTCTTTCTTCCACTCAATATAGCCCAATAAAGCCATTACTGTGTAAACGATAAACAAAAGAACAGTAGCCCACAAACCTTTGTACACATACAAACCTGCGCTAAATGCATCGATAAATATCCATAGCAACCAGTGTTCAATGTATTTTCTTGCCAACATCCAGGTTGCAACAATGCTGAGCGCTGTTGTTACTGAATCCATGTGTGGAACATCGGAATTGGTATAATTGCTCAGAATGAAAAGGAGTAGGGCATAAAGGGCAATTGAAACTACTGCGAGTTTCAGCCACAATACTTTTCGCGTTGTTTTTACGGCAACTTTTGTTTCGTTTTGTTTTTTACCGGTTAGCCAGAAATACCAGCCATAAATACTAATTACCACGTAATAGACCTGAAGCCCCATGTCGGCATATAACCGGGCATTGAAAAATACAACCACATAAAGCGCCGAGGTTAATAAACCAGTTGGCCACGTTAAAATGTGTTGTTTAATGGAAAAGAAAATGTAGGCTAAACCAAGAATGGCTCCCAGTATTTCAATATAATTACCTAAGAGCCATTCCAAAACTATATCAGTCATAAAAATTAATCAGCTGTAACCAGAAGCGCGGCATATTTGTCTTGATTATCAAAAACTTCAAGAGCTTTTATAATAGCATCGTCATCTTCGTTTAAAACTTTATACATGTCGTTTCGTGAATACACGTCGCGGGCTATTAAAGCTTTGAGTTCCCGTTTCAGATCATCTTTCAAGAATGACAAACTTTCTTCGTCTTTCTCAATACCTTCTTCAATACCTTTGGCAACTACTTGATCGATATCTTCATCCGAGATTTCGAATTTTTCATTGAACTTATCAAATTTAGGATATTGTTTCGCGATATCTTTGCGATGAAGATCAACATAATCCAACACAAAATTATAAGTAACCTGCTTTCTTCTCAGTTTATTCATATATGCATAATGCGATGATGTGTCCATCGGAACAAAAATATCGGGCATTACACCGCCACCTCCATAAACATCGCGGCCATTAACCAGTGTTTTGTGCTTTAACTCGTCATCAAAATGAATACTGTCGGCACTAAACATCTCGCCGTTACTAATTCGATTGGCGTAATCTTTACGGTATTCGCTTATGCCTTCTTCATACGATTTTTGAATACATCTGCCGCTAGGTGTGTAATAGTGAGCGGTTGTTAAACGAATCATCGATCCGTCATTCAGGAAAAATGGTTTTTGTACCAATCCTTTTCCAAACGAGCGACGGCCAATTATAACTCCACGATCCCAGTCCTGAATAGCTCCCGAAACAATTTCACTTGCCGAGGCTGAACCTTCATTAACCAAAACAACTACTTTACCGTCCTCAAAAGAACCTTTTGCAGTTGCTTTATATTCTCTTTTCGGATCGTTTGTTCCATCGGTATAAACAATTAACTGATCATCGGTTAAAAACTGGTCAGCTAACTCAATGGCCGATTTTAGGTAACCTCCGCCATTGTTTCTTAAATCGAGAACAAGGTTTTGAACTCCGTCACGCTTCAATTCGTTCATGGCTGTTGCAAACTCTTCCGTTGTAGTAGCCGAGAACTTATTCAGTTTAATATAACCGGTCGACTCATCCAGCATGTATGAAGCATCCAGACTAAAAATTGGAATTTTATCTCTTTCAATTGTAAAATCCAGCGGATCGTTTTCGCCTTTTCTGGCAATGGTTAAGTCAACTTTACTTCCTTTTTCTCCACGTAACAAATCAAAAACATCCGAATTTTTCAAACCTATTCCGGCAATGTTCTCACCGTCAACTTCAATAATTCGGTCGCCGCCACGCAAACCAACTTTTTCAGAAGGACCTCCGGAAATCGTTGTGGTTACCATCAAGGTGTCTTTATAAATATTAAATGAAATACCGATTCCCTCAAAGTTTCCTTTAAGCGGTTCGTTCATTTTATCCACTTCTTCTTTTGAAATATATGTTGAGTGCGGATCAAGCTCCTCAAGCAAATGTACAATGGCTTTTTCTGTTAAGTCACCAACATCTGATGAGTCTACATAATAACCATCAACTAAACGTAGTAAACGGGCAAATTTTACCTGGTTTTCCTGCACTTCGTTTTGTGCCTGTGTAGCAACAGGGCCAATCAGAAAGAGTGCTAAAAATATTCCTAATCCAATTGTTTTAATATGTTTAATTTTTGTTACGACCATAATTCTCAATTTTTATTTATAACGAAACAATTACGCAATAAGTCTGCCAAAATTGATAACGTTACATTCTGCAACAACTATTCCCACTCAATTGTTGCAGGTGGCTTCGAACTAATATCGTATACAACGCGATTGATTCCGCGAACCTTATTAATGATTTCATTCGACATTTTTGCCATAAAATCGTATGGAAGGTGTACCCAGTCGGCAGTCATTCCGTCGGTTGAGGTAACAGCGCGCAAAGCAACTGTATTTTCGTAAGTACGTTCATCACCCATAACTCCAACTGATTGAACAGGAAGCAACATTACACCGGCCTGCCAAACTTCGTCGTACAGACCCCAGTTTTTTAGTCCGTTAATAAAAATAGCATCGGCTTCCTGCAAAATGCGAACTTTCTCGGGAGTTACATCTCCAAGAATACGAATTCCCAATCCAGGTCCCGGGAAGGGGTGACGGCCCAGTAATTCTTTTTTAATGTTCATCGCACCGCCTACACGACGCACTTCATCTTTAAATAAAAGCTTGAGTGGCTCAACCACTTTTAGCTTCATTTTTTCAGGAAGACCGCCAACATTGTGGTGCGATTTAATAGTTGCTGAAGGTCCGTTTACCGAAACCGACTCAATTACATCGGGGTAAATTGTTCCTTGAGCCAACCATTTCACATCTTGTATTTTGTGCGCTTCTTCATCAAAAACCTCGATAAAGTTGCGACCAATAATTTTTCGTTTTTGTTCCGGATCGGTAATTCCGGCTAAATCGTCCCAGAATTTTTTACGGGCATCAACGCCAATTACATTCAGTCCCATGTCTTCGTAAGAATGCAAAACATCTTCAAATTCGTTTTTACGAAGCAGACCGTTGTCGACAAAAATGCAGGTAAGATTTTTGCCAATGGCTTTATTTAATAATACGCCGGCAACCGACGAGTCTACACCGCCCGAAAGACCAAGTACAACTTTATCGTCGCCCAATTGATCTTTTAATTCCTGAACTGTTGTTTCAACGAACGAATCAGGTGTCCATTCCTGATCGCAACCGCAAATTGTTGTCACAAAATTTTGCAACAGCTGTTTTCCTTCTGTTGTGTGGTAAACCTCAGGGTGGAATTGAATGGCCCAGGTTTTTTCGCCATCAACTTTATAAGCTGCGTAATTTACATCTTCGGTTGATGCAATTACCTTATAATTTTTCGGAAGTTTTACAATGGTATCGCCATGCGACATCCAAACCTGCGAATGCAAACTAATATTTTCAAACAGAATACTATCGTGATCGATAAATCCCAGATTCGCTCTTCCATATTCGCGCGTGTCGGACGGAGCTACTTCGCCACCATAAAAGTGAGCCATATACTGCGCTCCATAGCAAACACCCAAAACCGGCAGTTTGCCTTTAATTTTCGATAGATCAGGACGAGGTGCTTCTTCGTCGCGAACTGAATACGGGCTACCCGAAAGGATCACTCCTTTTACACTTTCATCAATTTCCGGAAAGTGGTTAAAAGGATGAATTTCGCAATAAACATTTAGTTCGCGGACCTTGCGTCCAATCAATTGTGTGTATTGAGAACCAAAATCAAGGATTAAAATCTTTTCCTGCATGAAAAACTACTTTAGTTAATGAAACGAGCATGACAAAAACTTGCCACATACGCAAAAAATTTAAAATATGCGAGTTCCATCTTATACTTTAATGAATAAACAATTTTAATAAGATGAAAACACAAAAGTACTAATAACGTATCAAAATCTTTTCAAATGTGAATGAAATTAGGACTCGTGTTAATAAGAGGTCGGTGTTGGGAGTGCCTTTGCCCGAAAATATGTAAAATTAATTCGGAAACTATACGTTAAGATTTAAGTGTTGTTGCAGAATTACTAAATTTGAACGAATTTTTAAATCCAGTTTTTAATGAGAAGTCTTTTGCTGCTATGCATGGCATTTTTACTGTTGTTGCCAACCGAAAAGGTTTTAGGGCAGAATTTTGCTGAAAACGAGGTTGTTATTTTTCAAGGCAAAAAGTTTGTTATGCACCAAGTCCGAGCGGGCGAAACAATTTATTCGTTAAGCAAGAAGTATGGTGTAACACAATCAGCACTTGAGGAAAATAATCCGGGTATTGATAAAGGGCTGACGATTGGGCAGGTGCTAAAAATTCCTTATGTTGAAGGCATCGAACTACAGAATTCTTCAACAGATCAGAAAGGAGACCCTACAGGATTTACTAAATATAAAATTGAGTCGCGTAAAGAAACAGCTTATTCTATTGCCAAAAAGTTTGGTATTACGGTGGAGGAACTTTATGCTTACAACCCAACTGTTCGGAAATTTAAAAAGCGAACAGAACTGAATATTCCATATTGGGAAGAAGAGACTACAGGAATAGGAGATGAGCCCGATAAAACCGAAGAAGAACACTTTACATATCATCAGGTGGTTTCAGGAGAAACCTTGTATTCGCTTGCCAGAAAATATGGAACCACTGAGCAGGAAATTATTGCTTTAAATCCCGATGCAAAGCAGCTAAAAACAGGGATGACCCTGACGATAAAAACCGGCGCATCGGAAGGTGATGTTAGTAAGCCCCAACCAATTGAAAATATTGGCAACCGAAATTACATAGAACACATTATTGAATCGGGTGAAACCATGTGGGGAATAACACGCAAATACAGTGTCTCGGCAGAGGAACTAAAAGCGATAAACCCGATTTTAAATACCGGATTTCCGGCCGGAGCTGTAATTAAAATTTCAGTTGCAGAGGCCAATAAACCAATGGCAAAGCCGGTAAACGAAGAAGCTTTTGAGAAGCATTTGGTGGAAAAAGGTGAAACTTTATATGGTTTGTCGAAACAATACAATGTTACTATACCGGACATTATAAAATACAATCCGATACTCGACCGGCGGAATTTAGCTTACGGTGAAACCATTTTAATCCCGAAAAAACCGGAAGAAATTTTTGCCAAACCCGAGAGTGACAATATTGTGATTGCAGACATCGATTCAGCCAAAATGCTCGAAGAATTTTATGCGGTAGAAATGCCGGTTGAAATTCCTGAATCGTGTGTGCCTGATTTGTCGACATCGTACTCAGGAAAAACTTACAATGTGGCTTTGTTTTTGCCTTTCTATTACGAAGCGAACGACACGCTGAATCGAGAAGATTTGGTGATTGATTCAATGGCACTTTTTACAAGCGAAGAAACAGAAATTGCGCAGGATACAACCATTGAACTGGAGGAACGTAAAGAATTGTTTAAGCAGTTTTACGGTGGAAGTGAAAACTTTGTACAGTTTTACGAAGGCGTACTTTTGGCTGTCGATTCGTTGCAGAATATTGGTTTTGATGTAAAGCTCAATGTTTTTGATACGCAAAGAAACAAAGATTCGATACGCCAGTATTTTATGGATAACGAGTTTTTCCGCACTGATTTGATTATCGGACCAATTTTCCCGAACGTGCAAAAGGAGATTGCTGCCTACGCTGCGAAGAATCGAATTCCGATTATTTCTCCACTAGCTTCGCAGACTTCTGTTACACGATCGAATTCAGAGTATTTTCAGGTAAATCCGTCGCGCGATTATCTGATTCGCCAAACAGCTGAAATGGTTGCTGAGGAGCATTTTAACAGTAATTTTATCATCGTAAAAACTTCGAATTATTCAGGTACTCCCGAAGGACAACTGGTTGAATTATTGCGCGAGAAATTCTTTAATTCAGGTTTGTTAAGTAGTAACGAGGGGGTTAATTTTACGATCTATGATTTCGAAAACGAAGGCGCTTTTGGCTTGCGACGAATTATGTCGAAAACCAAGGAAAATGTGGTTTACATTCCATCTGAAAACGAAGGAGAGTTAAGTGTGGCTATTTCCAATATTAACAACCTTTCTGATGAGTATTCGATTACGCTGATCGGTTCAAACCGTTATCCAAACTACTCAAGTATTCAGTTGGAACAATTTCATAATCTGAAGCTCAAATACATTGCGCCATACTACACCGATTATTCGAATAAGCAAACCATTAATTTCGTTGAAAAATACAGGAGCAACTTCGGTACGGAACCTGATAACTTTAGTTTTCAGGGCTACGATGTTACTATGTACTTTTTAACGGCATTAATAACTTACGGTAACGATTTTGCCGGTTGCCTGCCGTACATGCATACTTTCCAGATGCAGGGAAATTATCATTTCGAGCAATTGACGCAGTTTGGAGGTTATATGAACGAAGGTGTTTCGGTAATTTCGTACACCCGCGATTACGAGGTAAAGCGTAAACGTGTTAAAGGGCAACCTCGTTTGATTATGGCTTCCGATAATTAACCTGAAAAATTTATTGAATTTTTCACACAAAGTGTTGACGATTAAAAATCGATAGCTTATATGGCGATGTAAAATTGCTGAATGATTTTTAATGTCAAGGTTAACCCTGACAAATAATTGAAATTCAATTATTTCGTCAGCCCAGGAGGTGATTAATTCATTTTTTGAATTAATCCGGTTAAAAGTTGGTGGCATTTCTCATAAACTTACACCTAAAAATACTTTATCTTAACCGATCGATAAATTAAACTGAAATGGAAGATTTAACTGTTGGAAGCAGAGTGGAACATCCGCGTTACGGAGAAGGAATAATAAGTAAAGACAACCTTACTGCTTACGAAATATTTTTTGAGAGAGGCGGCAAAATGGAGATTACAAAACGAAATACCGACCTGACGGTTTTGGAAGCAAATGAAACTGCACCCAAATCGGGGCTTTCAATTGGTGAAATAGAAAAGGTTTTAAATTATGTCTTGGATAAACATGCTGCGTTGAACGAGGTGATTCCGTTAGGCGAAAAATGGGAAGGTGGAACAATGTTATTGCAACCGGCCAATCCTGATTTGAAACCAAAAGAAATTCCTGTTGAAACATTCTTCCATAAAATTGTAATGTTACGCGACAGGCTGCGCGTTTTGGAGCAAAATATTAATAGCAGCAAATCGCTGACCGACGAAGAAAAAGTGAATATCCAGCAATACATAACGCGTGCTTACGGTTCGCTAACAACTTTTAATGTGCTGTTTGCCGAAAAAGAGCACTATTTTGTTGGAGCAAAAACTAAATAATTATGAAGAAAATCAACCTAATCCTACTATTTGCATTGATAACCGGAATTGCTATTGCACAAAATAGAACATTAAAAGTGTGGCCCAACGGTGCACCAAACGACAACGGGATGACCGATCCCGAAGAAAAATACGATGGTGTGCGTGTTCGGAATGTGTCGGAAGCAGAAATGTATGTCTTTACTCCCGAAGCCGAGATTAATACCGGTGCGGCCGTGGTAATTTGTCCCGGCGGTGGTTATTGGATTGAAGCAATGGACCACGAAGGGTATGATATTGCACGCTTTCTTCAGAGAGAAGGAATTATCGGAATTGTATTAAAATACCGTTTGCCTTACGGAAACCACGAAGTTCCGTCGAGCGATGCACGACAAGCGATTCGTATTGTTCGCGCCAATGCTGAAGAGTGGGGGATTAATCCCGAAAAGATTGGAATTGCCGGTTCGTCAGCGGGTGGTCACCTGGCTTCAACTGCCGGAACGGTTTTCGATTATGGCAATAAAGAAAGAGTGGACAAGACTGAGCAACAGAGTTGTCGCCCTGATTTTATGTTGTTACTCTATCCGGTGATTACCATGAACGAAGAGTTCACCCATTTGGGATCTAGAGAGAATTTAATTGGAAAAGGTCACAATAAAGAATTGATCAGACAGTATTCAAACGAGTTAAATGTTAGTGCTGAAACGCCACCAACATTTCTTGTTTTGGCCGACGATGATACTGCTGTTCCTCCCAGGAACTCCATCAGTTTCTATTCTAAATTGAAGGAATTTGATGTGCCGGCCGAGTTGCATATTTTTCAAAAAGGTGGTCACGGCTTTGGCATTCGCAAAAACGGAATTCCGGCAGATAACTGGCCAAATTTGTTTATCGACTGGCTAAAAGCAAGAGAAATAATTGAATGATGATTTAAGGCTAGCGATTTTTGATTTCAGATGGAAAATAGAACCTTTGAGATTCTTTAATCGTTAATCGATATTCGCAAATCGAATTAAATGGATACGCATCCTTTAAAAGTTTTAAAATATTGTCCAAAATGTGGTTCTGCGGAATTCAATAAATCCGGCGAACGTTCATTAAAATGTGCCACTTGCGGTTTTCATATCTTTATAAACTCATCGGCTGCTGTGGCAGCTTTGGTGACTGATGATTCAGGAAAACTAATGTTGGTAAAACGCGGAGTTGAACCCAACTATGGCAAACTTGATCTGCCCGGGGGGTTCATAGATCCAATGGAATCGGCAGAAGATGCTGTAAAGCGCGAATTGAATGAGGAGTTGGGATTAAAAGTAAAATCGTTGAAATACCTATGCTCTGCGCCAAACGAATACGTTTTTTCAGAGTATACGGTGTTTACATTGGATATGGCATTTCAGGTTACCGCCGGTTCTGTTGAGAACCTAAAACCAATGGATGATATTCTGGATTATAAATTTTACTCAGAAGAAGTATTGGATTACGATGATATTCCTGCCCCCTCGATTAAGAAATTTGTTAAAGACTATTTTCGAAGCATAAAAACATAAACAATGAAATCAGAAATAAAACAACGACTAACGGCCTTACGCGCCGAAATGAAAAAGCTCGGTATTGATGCGTGGTACATTTCAGGAACCGATCCGCATTCGAGCGAATATTTACCCAAAAGATGGGAAACACGTGAGTACATTGCCGGATTTACAGGCTCTTATGGTTTGGTTGCAGTAACCTTGGATAAAGCAGCTTTGTGGACTGATTCTCGCTATTTTTTGCAGGCAACCGAAGAGCTGGAAGGTACCGGAATTGAAATGATGAAGTTGCGCGTTCCTGATGCTGTGTTGCCCGACAGTTGGCTTAGCCAGAATTTATCTGCCGGAAGTAAAGTGGGGCTCGATGCTCAATCGCTGACAGTTGACGCTTTCAGAAGTTTGCAGAAAGGTTTTTTGAAAAAAGATATTGAACTGGTAGAAACACCGGATTTATTAGAAGCTATCTGGGAAGATCGCCCGGCAGTTCCA
Source organism: uncultured Draconibacterium sp. (assembly GCF_963677575.1). Taxonomy (NCBI): domain Bacteria; kingdom Pseudomonadati; phylum Bacteroidota; class Bacteroidia; order Marinilabiliales; family Prolixibacteraceae; genus Draconibacterium; species uncultured Draconibacterium sp. The sequence goes on along the minus strand of NZ_OY782038.1, from coordinate 784,601 downwards.
GGCGACAAGGCTTTTGAGCTTGACGTTAAATACGCTGGAGTTGGACGATCTGAAAAACAACAAAAAATAGCCGATGAATTGGCGGCATTTGGTGCCGATATTCATGTGGTTTCGATGTTAGACGAATTGGCATGGCAGTATAATTTGCGTGGTTCAGATGTGCCTTACAATCCTGTCTTTACAGGTTTTGCTGTAATTGGCGAGAATGAAAGTGTACTTTTTGTCGATCCCGGTAAAATTGATTCGGAGCTAAAATCGAAACTTGAAGCCGATGGCGTTGAATTGAAAGATTATACCACTTTTTACAACTACCTGACAGAAATTGAGGGTAAAACGATTTATATCGATCCGTCAACATTAAATTTTGCAGCTTACAGTGCGCTTGCCGGCAAAAATGAAATAGTTGAAGGAACTAGTTTGGTGGCGATCCAAAAGGCATTAAAAAACGATACTGAGCTGGAAGGTTTTCGAAATGCCATGAAAAAAGACGGTGTGGCACTGGTAGAATGTTTACACTGGTTAAAAGAGACGATTGGAAAAGAAACGATAACGGATTACGCATTTGGCGAAAAGCTGGCTGAGTTCAGGGCCAAACAAGAGGATTTTAAAGGCGAAAGCTTTCCCCCTATTGTTGGATATAAAAGTCGCGGTGCGATTGTTCACCTACATATTGGAGCCGACGATGGTTTGCCATTGGAAGCTGATGGAGTAGTGCTTTTTGATTCCGGCGGTCAGTATATCGACGGAACTACCGATATTACCCGAACAGTTGCTTTGGGAGCAGTTTCTGATCAGTTTAAAACTGATTTTACGCTCACGCTGAAAGGAATGATCGGTTTAACACAAGCCAAATTCCCATACGGCGTAAAAGGTTGTCACCTTGATATTTTGGCACGCCAGGCATTGTGGGATAACGGAATGAATTATGGTCATGGAACAGGTCATGGTGTTGGTCATTTTCTAAATGTACACGAAGGACCGATGGCGATAAGGCTGGAATACAACGAAAATCTGATGCTTCCGGGGCAGGTGCTTTCTAACGAACCGGCATTCTACCGAGAAGGACAGTACGGACTTCGTACCGAAAATATGATGGTTTGTGTAGAGCGGGAAACGACTGAATTTGGCCGCTTTCTGGGTTTCGACACGCTAACACTGTGTCCGATAGATACATCGCTTATAAAAGTAGATTTATTGACCGAAAAGGAACGAAAGTGGCTCAACAATTACCACAGTTGGGTAAATACTGAATTAAAACCACTTCTGGGGAAAAAATATCATGCCTTTTTAGATGATATTACACAACCCGTTTAATGGGCAATGGGTAGGGTAAAACAGAAGGTACTTCCTTCGTTTTCCTTACTTATAACCGATAATTCTCCGTGATTACTCTCTACAAATTCTTTGCATAAATAAAGTCCCAGGCCGGAGCCACTTTCATGAGATGTGCCGAAACGTTGTGTTTTGCTGCTTAAATTAAACAGGTCTTTTTTGGTGGCTTCGTCCATGCCAATACCGTCATCGGTAATACAAAACTCGTAGTGGCTGTTTTTGGCAAACGAAGTAATTTTAATATTTCCATTTGGGTGCGTAAATTTTATTGCATTTGATATTAGGTTTCTGAAAACCGTTGATATCATGTTTTTGTCGGCGTGGCACAGAGCTTCACTGTTTACCTTATTTGTAATCGAAATCTGTTTTGATTCGGCATGTTGTTTTAATACCTCAAGGTTTTCATGAACTAGTTCTACGGGATTAAATTCTACGGGATTAACCTGCACACTGCCAATTTGCGAACGCGACCATTCTAACAGGTTTTGTAATAATGCGTAGGTATTTTTCGAGGCATCGTGAATATCCTGAACAAATTCCAACTTGTTTTCATCTTCAAACACTTCCCAGTTTTCCAGCATGGCATCCGACAGTCCCAATAGCGCATTAAATGGGCTTTTCAAATCGTGCGCGATAATAGAAAAGAATTTATCTTTAGTGGCATTGGCTTCTCTTAATTCTTCGGTACGCTGGGCAACCTGCTCTTCTAACGAGGCATTCAGCTCCAGTAACTCTCTATTTTGTTTGCGTATTTTCCTTTCCTGCAAAAAACTTTTTACGGCTTCTTTAACCGTTAAAACCAAATCGTTTCTATCCCAAGGTTTGGAAATGAAACGATAAAGCTGCGCATTGTTTATGGCGTTGCTGATTCCTTCGATACTGGCCTGGCCGGTTAAAAGGATTTTTAACGACTCGGGTGAAAGCTTGTGTATTTCTTTCAATAGCTCGTCACCTTTCATTCCCGGCATAATATAGTCGGAAATAATTACCGGTACTTGCTGTCCTTCTTCCATAAGTTCTTTGAAGAACTCCAATGCATCTTCGCCACTGTCTGAGGTCTCAATATCATATTCTTCTCCAAAAGTTGACTCCAGTTGCTCCTGAATTGCCTCCAGGATTATCTCTTCGTCATCAACACAAATAATTGTTTGTTTTTTCATTTACCCTTGTTTTTCGTTGTTAGTTAATCCGGTTTTTATCACTTGTTCTAAATCCTCTGCCGACCAGGGTTTTGAAAGATAGGCGTGTAAGCCGGCATTTTTTATCGCGTTATTAATCGCTTTTTCATCTGCTTGTCCTGTTAGCATTACTTTCACAATTTTTGGAAACTTTTTGTGAACTTCAATAAGAAAATCATCGCCTTTTTTGCCTGGCATTAACCAGTCGGAAACGATTACTAGTACATCAATTTCTTCTTTTGTCAATTCTTCGATTACTTCCAGTCCTTCCTCCGCATTTTCAGCTGATTCATACAAATATTCATTTCCGAAAATGTTTTTTATCTGCTCGCCTAAACTATTGAGAATTATGCTTTCATCGTCAACACAAACTATTGCTTTTTTTTTCATAACTATACTAATTAACTGGTAAAGTAATGGTAAAGGTAGTTCCTTCTCCTACTTTGCTATCGAACTCTAAAGTGCCCTGGTGTTTTTCAATAATCTTTAAGACAAGCTCAAGACCAATTCCTGTACCTTCTCCTGCTTTTTTTGTGGTGAAAAATGGTTCAAAAATCTTTTCGTGAAGCTCTTCCGGAATGCCACTCCCGGTGTCAGCAATTGATACCTGAATACGTTCTTGCAGGTTTTTTATCGAAATGGTAAGTTTTCCTTCGTTATCCATTGCCTGAATAGCGTTGGATATAAGATTAGTCCACACCTGGACAAGCTCGTCGGGGTAGCAATTGATCAGCGGAATATTGTTGTCGTAATTCTGAGTAACTTCAATACCGTGTTTTATTCGGTTATTATGCAACGTAAGTACCATGTCGATATTCTCTTTTAGGTTGCTCAGTTCTTTTGCCATTCCCTGGTCTTTATGAGTAAAACGTTTCAGGGCATAAATAACTTTCGATGCCTTTTCTATAGCCATTTTTATATTCTCCGAATTCTTTCTGATCGAGTAAATATTGTGTAACGATTTTAAAATAAATACAGGATCTTCAATTTGCAGTATCGGAATTATCTGGTCGGTATCTTCGTAAAGGTTCAGGTAGATTAGGTGATCGGTAATGGTGTAAGTATCTTCAAAACCGGCGTTATCAAGTTTTTCTTTAACCAGCTTTTTATAATAACGTTTTTCTTTTGAAATGAGTGGTGGTTTGTTGCGGCGAATCATTTTCATGATGGTAAAAAATGCCACCAGTTGTTTTTCCGAAATTTCCGAAAACAAAGTATATATATTCTCCAAAGAGTCATCAAGCGAGCGCGATATATTATCGATGGAGGCATTTATTGCTCCAATTGGAGTGTTTATTTCGTGAGCAACGCCGGCAATCAGATTCCCGAGAGCCCGCATTTTTTCAGATTGTACCAGTTGCGATTGAGTTTGTTTAAGATCGGCAATGGTAGCCTCCAGTTCTTCCGTCTGTTGTTTTAACTTTTGGTTTTGCTGGCTAATTGTTTTGTCTCGCTCAATCCGTCGGGTAATGTCGTGGGCTACTCCTTCAATGGATAAAAGTTCACCAGCTTCGTTATACAGTGGCGACTCGGTAATTTCAATAACTTTTATCGATCCGTCTTTAGCAAATAATTCCAGTTGAAACGTTTTTTGCTGCTCTCCGGTAGCGCTTTTTTTCTGCGTTTTTTTGGTTTTATCATTCAGCTCACTGTCGGTCATGTGTTGCACGAGACCAAGTTTTGCCTCTTCCACATCGTAGCCCAAAATAGTTTTAACCGACGGGCTCATGTAAAGATAATCTCCTTTAAGATTGTGAGAATAAAAGAAATATTCGTTTCTCAGACTTTCAATAAGCTGCTTGTATTTCATCGTCCTTCCTATTAAGTTCTATGTCTTTAAATTGTCGAATGTTTCCCTCCCGACAGGTTTAAACGATACTTTCGTTTGGAACCGAAAATTGTTTAAACGTGACAAAATAAAAACAATTATATGAAGATTGAATATGGATAAGTGAATTCAGTTAGAATCGCGAAGAATTTTAAAATCTGAGAAACTTAGAAATCTGTTGATTTCTCAGATGTGTTTTTGGAATTGCGTCCGATAAACAGGAACAGGGCATTAATAAAATAGCTAAGAATGATAACGCTGTTTCCAAATCCCTGATAATCGAATAAAGTTAAGAGTTTGCCTCCTAGAGCTGTTATTCCTCCAAAAACGATCGCCCATATCGCGTTATTGTTGTTCACTTTAATTTCTAGCAAACCACATAACACAGGAACAACAAAAGCTCCGGAGAAAAAACTTAGCGCCAGAAGCAAAGCCTGAATTACAGAAGTTATATACAACGAGATGAGCAAACTTAAAATCCCGATTACAACAACCAACCAGCGCGTAAGTGGCAGTGCCTGTTTCTTTTCAAGGTTTCCGCTGAACAGCTCGCTTAAGATCATACTTGAAGTAAGCAAAGTGGTATCGGCCGAAGACATTACTGCCGAGAGCAATGCCGCAATAAACAAACCATAAGCCCAGTTGGGAAGGAGGTGTCCGGCAAACGCCATTATTCCTTCATTTTCTTTTCCGGAATAAACACCTAAATAAGTTAGCGCAAACGAAACCGGGATTAAAATAGACGCTACTATAATTATACTTCTCCGGGCAGTTTTTTCACTTCCTGCACAAAATAGGCGGGAGTAAATATCGGGTCCTACAATAAAAGTTACGGAATATGTCATTAACAGAACGATCAAATCAACAACCGAAAATTTGGAATTGAACAGCGCAGAAAACTTTAAAGGTTCTACCTGCGTATGTTCTGGCGATTTAATCGCAAAAAACAGTAAAGCTATCAATCCGCTAATAATTAAAACAGCTTGTACAGTGTCTGTTTTCAGAATACTTAACTGGCCTCCCAACAGAGTGTAAGCAATAAAAACCATTCCGGATAAAATCGCTGCATTCTGATACGAAATAAAACCAAGTCCCTGCAGGATCTGGGCTGCAGCAATAATTTGTGCGGCTACAATTCCTAACCAGGCTAACGGAATTATAATGGTGGAAAATCGTTCGGCTTTGCGCCCATAGAACTTTCCCAACAATTCGGGTAATGTATAATTACCGTAACGACTTACATATTTCGAGATAGGTGCCAGAATAAACAATCCGATTGCCGCAGAAAACAAAAACCACAAGGCAGCCCAACCTCTGCTTTGGCTTAATTCAATGGTTCCCATCAATGCTGAGCCGCCAAGAATGGTGGCTAATAAACTGCCGGATACCTGCCACACTCCGGCTTTTTTCCCGGCAACATAATAATCCGATGGTTTTTTAATCCGAAAGGCCGAATAAACGCCAATCCCGACAATAAAAACAAAATAAATAAGTATGGTTATTTCCGTTTGCATAATTAGTTAACAAATATGGGAATTAATGCGTCAATATCGTATTTTTGCTTGTCAATAAAATAGGAAAGATTATTCATTTTATTGATCCTGTAAATGCAGGCGGTAATTGCCGAAAAGTGTTTATGGGGTTGAAGTGTTAAACAGGTTTCAATTAATTTTGATTTATAACGCATTAAATGGATTTGAATATCAGAAAATCACAACCTGGTGATTTCGATTTCCTTGAAAAGCTGGAAAGTGAATCTTTTCCACAGTTTCAACAGAGTTCACGCAAAAGTATCAAACACAGCCTGGATAGTACGTTTCAGGAAGTTTTAATTGTAGAATCGAAAGCAGGTAAATCTGTCGGGGCGCTTACTTTGTTTAAATATAAATATGCGCTGCGAATTTATTCGATTGCTGTTGTGGCAGAATACCGAAATGCCGGCTTAGGCACTTTCATACTGAATTATGTGAAGAACCAGGCAATCGAAAATCATTATCAAAAAATATTGATAGAGGTACAATCGAAAAATACCGAACTGATTGGGTGGTATAAAAAGAATGGTTTTAAGGAATCGCACACTATTGCAGATTATTACGCGAGAGGGGAAGATGCTGTGAAAATGGAATTTAGTTTGGAAGCCGAAGAGGTTCGGAAAAAGACCACGAATATTATAGTGATCAACCAACCGCATAAATGGACTTTTGCCGATGTAAACGCAAAAGTAATTTCGGTAAAAGAGTACATCAGCAACCCGGTTTACCAGAACAGCAGCGATATGCGAGTTTTTAATCTTTGTAGTTCGTACAAATACCAAAGCTATGGTTATTATGTGTCGTTGTTGGCGGCAGCTCGTGGTCACCGTGTAATTCCGAGTTCGGTTACCTTGCGCGACTTTAAAATGCTGAATGTTATTCATTCCGCATCGTACGATATTGATGAGTTGATAAGCAAAGCACTGCAAAAAGTTAAAGACGATAAATTTCAGCTTAAAATTTATTTCGGACAGACGGCCACAAAAGGATTTAGCTCAATTGCCAACCGGCTTTATCTTTTGTTTGAAACTCCCCTTTTCGAGATTGAATTTGTAAAGCAGGAGAAATGGATAATAAAAGGAATTAAAGTTTTAACCTTAAATAAATTGCCCGAAAGCGAAATCGAAGTGATTTACGAGTTTGCACGCAAATATTTTAGCAAACGGCGTTTTAATAAAACCACGCTTATCAATTATAAATACGACATTGCCATTCTTATCGATCCTGAAGAGGAAACTCCGCCATCATGCAAAGGAGCACTTCAAAAGTTCAAATTGGCGGCCAATCGAAAAGGATTGTATGCAGAGTTTATTACAAAAAATGATTTTGATAAAATCAACGAATTTGATGCACTTTTTATCCGCGAAACGACGAATGTAAACGATCACACCTATGAGTTTTCGCGAATGGCGTATGCTGAAGGATTGGTTGTAATTGATGATCCGTGGTCGGTATTGCGGTGCTCCAATAAAATATTCCAGAACGAGATTTTCAGAAAACACAAAATTCTAACTCCACAAACGGTTGTTTTTACCAAGAACATATTTGAAAAGAAAGACCTTGACGATATGAATTTTCCGCTGGTGTTAAAACAGCCCGACAGTGCATTTTCGTTGGGAATAACAAAAGTGGAAAATAAGGAAGAGGCTTATGATGCCATAAATCAGCTGTTCAAAAAATCGGATATGATCGTTTGCCAGGAGTTTCTGTATTCTGAATTCGACTGGAGAATCGGGGTACTCGACAATCGGCCACTTTTTGCCTGTAAGTATTTCATGTCAAAAGGACACTGGCAAATTTACAACTGGACTGGTGACGCAGAAGAGTATTCCGGCGATTCGGAAACAGTGAATATTGAAGATGTTCCGGAAGAAGTGGTTAAAACAGCTTTAAAAGCAGCAGCATTGATTGGCGACGGTTTGTACGGTGTTGACCTGAAGTTGGTAAATGACAAGGTTTACGTAGTTGAGGTGAACGATAATCCGAACATCGATGTGGATATTGAGGATTATATTTTAAAAGATAAACTATATGACCAGGTCATCGAATCGATTTATAATCGGATTGAAATTTTGAAAAATATTCAGAAGATAAATTTTCGAAATAAGTAAAACGCTTCTACAAACGTCAAATTAATCATAATTGGTTGAACTTTCATTTTGAAAGCTGGTTGTTTAAATGTAATTTCAGAATTTCCTGAAAAAATATATTAATAATATCACCTAATTACCAAAAGCATGAAAAAGTTAATTTATTTGAGTTTTATTTGGGGACTGTTTTTGGTGGCATGTACTTCGAAAGAGAAGATAGAGCCGCCTGTTGCAAAAAAGATAATGAAAGAACTTACGATACATGGTCACACGCGCGTTGACAATTATTACTGGATGAACGAGCGCGAAAATCCTGAAGTGATCGCACATCTCGAAGCTGAGAATGCCTACAAAGATGCTGTGATGAAACACACCGAACCGCTTCAGGAAGAATTGTTTGAGGAGATCAAGTCGAAAATTAAGCCGGAAAATGAGTCGGTACCCTACAAAAAGAATGGATACTACTATTACTACAAACAATTACCCGGGAAAGAATACGATGTAAACTGCCGAAAAAAGGGAAGTCTCGACGCCGAAGAAGAAGTTATGCTTGATGAGAACGAGCTGGCTGAAGGACAAGATTTTTTTATGCTTGGTGGATTGTCGGTAAGCCCGGATAACAAACTCATTGCATATGGTGTTGATACCGTTAGCCGGAGAAAATACACCATTTATTTTAAGAATCTGGAAACCGGCGAAACCCTGGGAGATGCCATTCCTTTAACAACAGGAAGTGCAGTTTGGGCCAACGATAACAAAACGGTTTATTATACCTTGAAAGACGATGTTACGCTGCGTTCTGAAAAGATTATGAAGCACGTAATCGGAACACCGGTTGAAGATGATGTAGAGGTGTTTTATGAGGGCGATGAAACTTTCTCAGTGTTTATCTATAAAACCAAGTCGCAGAAATATCTGATCATAGGAAGCGAAAGTACACTGACTTCGGAATATCAGTTTTTGGATGCCAACAACCCGGAAGGTGAATTCAAAATTATTCAGCCACGTACACGTGGGCTTGAATATTCGGTAGATCATTTTGGTAACGACTTTTACATTCGTACCAACCTCGATGCTTTGAATTTCCGTTTAATGAAAACTCCGGTTACAGCAACCGAAAAAGAAAACTGGACCGAGGTTATTCCACATCGCAGCGATGTTTTCTTCGATAATTTTGAAATTTTGAAAGATTACCTGGTTGTAACCGAACGAATTGAAGGAATCAACCAGCTTCGTGTAATTCCTTGGAATGGCGAAGAATATTTCATCAATTTTGACGAAGAAGTTTATACGATTAGTCCGAATGTAAACCTTGATTTTGATACTGATGTTTTCCGCTTCAGCTATACATCAATGACAACTCCGAATTCGATCTACGATTATAACCTGAAAACAAAGGAACGCACCTTGCTGAAGCAGGATGAAGTGTTGGGTGGTTTTAATAAAGACGATTACGAAACTAAGCGTATTTATGCAACTGCCGGCGACGGAACAAAAATCCCGATGTCGATCGTGTATAAAAAAGGTATGGTGAAAAACGGCAATAATCCTACGTTATTGTACGGTTATGGTTCATACGGATATACTTACAATCCGCGTTTTTCGCTGGCTCGTTTGCCTTTGCTCGATCGTGGTTTTGTGTATGCAATTGCGCATATTCGCGGAAGCCAGATTAATGGTCGCCAGTGGTACGAAGACGGTAAGCTGCTGAAAAAGATGAATACGTTTACCGATTTTAACGACTGTGGCCAGTTCCTGATTGATGACGGATACACCAACTCCGATAAATTATTTGCCATGGGCGGAAGTGCCGGCGGACTGTTAATGGGGGCCTGTATCAATCTTCGTCCTGAATTATACAAAGGTGTAATTGCCGCGGTTCCTTTTGTTGATGTGGTAACTACCATGCTCGACGAAAGTATTCCGCTTACCACAAGCGAATTCGACGAATGGGGAAATCCAAAAATTGAAAAGTATTATTACTATATGCTTTCATATTCGCCATACGATAATGTGGAGGCCAAAGACTATCCGGCATTACTCGTTACAACCGGACTGCACGACTCGCAGGTTCAGTATTGGGAGCCGGCAAAATGGGTAGCCAAATTACGCGAATTGAAAACCGACGATAATCCGCTGTTATTTCATATAAACATGGATTATGGGCATGGAGGAGCATCCGGCCGCTATGAATGGATAAAAGAAACGGCACTGGAATATGCATTTATTTTCGACCAGTTAGGTATTACACAATAATAGATATAAAGGCTACTTAAAAAGTAGCCTTTTTTGTTTTCATAGTGGTACAATAAAAAATTTCCGGTATTTGTAAGAAGCGATTGGCAAGCTCCAAATTATGGTTATATTTGTGTGTCGTGTTCGTTCACGGTAAGTTTAAACCAACGTAAAATCTAATAATTGTAACAAATGGACATCTTCGTCGATTTACATTTGTTCGTTCTGGTTAATAGTAGAATTTATTAGAAGAAAATATTTACAGGGGGCTTGTCTTGATCTGAAACGATAATTTTATTTACAGTAATAAGACAAATTGAATACTACTACTTATGACTAACAGAAGAAATTTCCTGAAAGCGGCAGGACTGGGAATTGTCGCATCTGCAGTTCCGGTTTTTTCGCAGGCCTCAGTGCAACCGGCAAACAAAGAAAAAGCTAAACTGGAATTTGGCTTTGGTGTTGCATCTTACTCATTGCGCGAGTTCGATACCGAAACTGCTTTGGATATGGTAAAACGTTGTGGTGTAAACCGTGTAACCTTTAAAAGCATGCACCTGCCTCTCGATTCGGATAAAGCAGCAATTGAAAAAACGCTGGCTTTATGTAACGAAAAGGGCGTAACACTCTACGGTGGTGGCGTAATTTATATGCGATCGAAAGAAGATGTTGACCAGGGCTTTGAATACGCAAAAATGGCCAAAATGGATATGATAATCGGAGTGCCAAACCACGAGTTGCTCGAGTATGTTGAGGGAAAAGTAAAAGCTTACGATATTAAACTGGCCATTCATAATCATGGTCCGGGCGATAAATTGTACCCAAGTGCCGAGAGTGCTTACAACCTTATAAAAGATATGGATGCACGCATGGGATTGTGCATTGATATCGGCCATACAAAACGTATTGGCCGCGATCCGGAACAGGATGTAAAAGACTTTTTCGATCGTGTTTTCGATATTCATATAAAAGATGTAACCAAAGCAGAGCACGATGGAACAACTTGTACAATCGGTCATGGAGTAATCGATTTTCAGTCGTTTCTGAAAGCAGTAATCAAATTAGATTATAAAGGAACGCTGGCGCTGGAATACGAACCGGAAGGAAAAGATCCGCTGCCTGCAATGATGGAAAGTTTTGGCTACATTAGAGGGATTTTAGCAACATTGTAAAATAATAAAACAACAATATGACTAACAGAAGAGATTTTCTAAAAAAGATGTCGGCAGGTGCAGCCGGTGTTGCAGTTGGTGGAACTGCCATGGGCATGTCTGCAAAAAGTTACAGCAAAATTTTAGGAGCCAACGATAAACTAAATGTTGCCATTATGGGGCTTGGTCGCCGTTTGGGGGCATATTACGCACCAATTGCTGAAAAAGAAAGCAACGTTGAGCTAAAATATTTGTGCGATGTTATGGAGCACCAACGTAAACGTGCTGCCGAAAACTTTTCAAAGCACATTGATTACCAACCAAAACTGGAGAACGATTTCCGGAAAGTATTGGATGATAAAGAAGTGGATTGTATTATAAATGCCACGCCCGACCACTGGCATACGCCGGGTTCGGTAATGGCTATGCAGGCCGGAAAACATGTTTACGTTGAGAAGCCTTGTAGCCACAACATGAACGAAAATGAGATGATTGTTAAAGCGGCTGAAAAGTACAACAAGGTGGTTCAAATGGGTAACCAGCAACGTTCTTCGGATCATACCATCGAGATCATTAAAGAAATTCATAACGGAGTAATTGGAGTTCCGTATCGTGCGGTGGCTTTTTACCTGAATCAAAGGGGAGAAGTGCCTGTACAGAAAAAAGCAGCGGTTCCAAACGGATTGGATTGGGAAATCTGGCAGGGACCAGCTATTCACCGCGATTACACCGAAGAAACCTGGAATTACAACTGGCACTGGTATGGTTGGAATTACGGAACCGCCGAAACAGGAAATAATGCAACGCACGAGCTGGATGTTGCGCGTTGGGCACTGCAGGTAGGTTTACCAAACAATGTACATGTTGAAGCCGGTAAACGTCACTTCTTCGACGATGGTTGGGAAATGTACGATACCATGGATGCTACTTTCCTTTTTGATGGCGACAAAGTGATTAAATGGGATGGCCGCAGCCGAAATGCTTATGATACCTATGGAATGGGAGGTCGTGGAACGATTATTTACGGAAGTGAAGGAACTGTATTTGTCGACCGTGGAAAATATATTCTGTACGACAGAAGCGGAAAAATTGTGAAAGACAGCGTATCTGCATCGCAGGAAGCCGGAACAGCGCTTGGTGGCGGCGGCGACATGTCGACCAAACATGTGCAAAACTGGTTTAACGGAATTCGTGGTGTTGGTGAACTGAATTCACACATTATGGAAGGCGCAATCAGCCAAACGATGGTACACTATTCAAATGTTGCCTACCGTATCGGACATGGTTTTGACATTGACGATAAAACCGGAATTATGTACGACCGCGACGCCATGAAATTATGGGGCCGCGACTACGATCCAAATTGGGAACCAAAAGTTTAGAAATAGATAAGCATTGAAAAGGCGGGGAATTCCCTGCCTTTTTTTGTATTCGTTTTATTAGAAAGAAGGAATATAAATTAACAAAAGTGCTGTATTTGTTGGTGCGAAGGTCTGTAAATCTCGCTTACTTTTTTAATTTAGTGCTCTACTGAAACCATAAAACTATGAGAATGACGGAACCTACTATTTTTAGTGATACTTTTCTGGCTTTTGGCAGTCATTGCGACGTAGTGCTCCCCAACCTTGAGGCCGGTACCGCAAAAAATATATTTCAACAAATAAAAGCCGATATTGAGCAGCTGGAAAGTACCATTAGCCGCTTCAGTTTATTGTCTGATATTCACGAGCTCAATCAAACCGGAAAAGACGTTTGGATGGAAGTTCCCGGCGAATTGTGGGAAATTCTGACCATAGCAAAGGATTTTAATCAGATGAGTCAGGGCGCTTTCGATATAACCATGTTTCCTGTGCAATCGCTTTGGGTTGAAAAGGAAGATGTTGACGAAAACGAACTGGAAGAAGCGCAAAAAAAATGTGGTTTTGATAAAATAGAACTCGACCTCGATAACAAACGACTTCGTTTTAAAGAAGATGGAGTAGAGTTGGATTTTGGCGCCATAGAAAAAGGATTTGCACTCGATTTGGTTAAACCACTTTTAATCGATTTGGGGGTAAAAAATGCCATCATCAGTTTTGAGGAAGATGTGGTTTTGGCACTGGGAAATCATCCGGCAGGAACAGAATGGCCACTTGGAATCCGAAATCAGCAGCAACCTAACGAATTTTCGCATGTTTTTGAGGTGTCGGGGCAAACCGTTTATACAACCGGAACCGTTTATATTCGCGACGATGGCGAAGGAATGAAAGAGCGCAAGATCATCAGCCCCGCTACCGGACTTCCTGTTGAAGGAAAAAGAACTGTTTCGGTTAAAGCCGACTCAGCAACGATGGGAGCTTTTATTGCCAATATCTGGCTTATTCTGCCCGAGAATGACAAGGCGATCATTTCTAATCAACTCAATAATGTTGAAATTCTGGAAGTTGAATATACCGACGACGATGTAAAAACAAAGGTAACGATAATAGAAAAGGGGGATCTGTCATGAAAAGATCTTTTGTAATATCGCTACTTTTTGTGCTACTCTCTAATGGTTTGGCCTGGGGACAATTGACTATGAAAAAACAGCAGGATGGGATAAAAATCGTTGATGGTTCATCAAACGTTTTGTTCTACCAAATGCACCCGCTAAATATTGATGGTGACTACGAACGCTGCAATTATATTCATCCGCTTTGGGGACTTAACGGCAAAGTACTAACCGAAGACTTTCCTGCTGATCATTTGCATCACCGGGGGATTTTTTGGGCCTGGCATCAGGTTTGGATTAGCGATGAACGTATCGGCGATCCGTGGGAGATAAAAGATTTTGACCAGGAAATTACGGAAATAGAATTTATCAAAGATCCGGACAAAACGGTGTGGTTGAAAAGCGAAGTGCTGTGGTCGTCCGACAAATGGAAAAAGAATGGTATTAATAAGCCATATATTCGTGAGAATGTTTCCATTCACATTCACGAAAGCTCGTTAAAGTATCGAAGAATTGATTTTGAAATCCGGCTGACAGCGCTGGAAGAGAATTTACGGATTGGTGGCTCGGAAGATGAAAAAGGTTATGGCGGATTTTCAGTTCGTATGGTTTTACCCGACGATGTTCAGTTTTCAGGAAAAAGTGGTAGTATAAAACCTCAGGACAATGCGGCTCCGTCGGACGGATTTGTAAACATTTCAGGATCGCTTGGAAAAGGAAATTCCAAGGCAGGGATTGCAATCATCGATAACAAGGAAAATCCCGGTTATCCGCAGAATCTGATTCTGCGCGAAAAGAACAGCATGCAAAATATTGCCTGGCCGGGTTCTGAACCGGTTGAATTGTCTACAACAAAGCCACTGGTTTTAAAATACTCGCTTATTGTCTATTCCGGGAAAATGAAAGCCAAAAGAATTTCAAAATTAATTGATGAATAAAACATTAGTAACAACCGAAAACATTAGATTTTATTACAATAATGACAGATAGAAGAGAATTTATAAAACATTCGGCTATTGCCACAGCGGCAGTTGGCGTTGCTCCGGGGCTTTTAAATGCTTGTGCATCGCCTGCCGAGCAGGTTAATGTGGCGCTTATCGGTTGTCGATCGATGGGATTTAATAACCTTCAGAGTTTTTTACGTGAGGAAAACAATGTAGCCTGTGTGGCGCTTTGTGATGTTGATAGGAATGTGCTGGAGAAAAGAGCTGCCGAAGTTGAAAAAATGACGGGTAAACGACCGCTTACTTACGCCGATTTCAGAGATGTATTGGATAACAAAGATGTACACGCGGTAATTATCGGTGCACCCGATCACTGGCATGCCATTATGATGATGATGGCGCTGGATGCAGGGAAACACGTGTACGTGGAAAAACCGATGGGGCACAGCATTGAAGAATGTAATGCAATGGTAGCAGCCCAGGCAAAACATCCCGGATTATATTGCCAGGTGGGCATGTGGCAACGCAGCTCGAAACATTGGTTCGAAGCTTCTGAAATTGTGAAGTCAGGATTACTTGGCGACGTTCATTTGGTAAAAGCATGGATTTACAAAGGGTATGATACGCCATATCCGGTAATGGAAGATTCGGCAGCTCCGGATTATGTCGATTATGATATGTGGCTGGGACCAGCTCCAAAACGTCCGTTTAATTTAAATCGTTTTCACTATAATTTCCGCTGGTGGTGGGATTATGCAGGCGGTGCAATGACCGATTGGGGCGTTCACTTACTGGATTTTGCATTGTACGCAATGGATGCCGAAATGCCTGAGTCGATTTCACCGGGCGGTGGTATTTTTTACCACAAACCGGGAGCCATTGAAACGCCCGATATTCAGCAGGCCATTTATCAGTATCCAAAACATACCATGATTTGGGAATGTGGATTAAATCCGGGAATCGGACCGTACCAAAAAGCGCACGGTGTTGCTTTTGTTGGGCAGAAGGGAACTTTGGTAGTTACACGAAATGGCTACGAAGTATTACCCGATCACAGTAATGAATTGAAAGGACCGTTTTTTGAAGCCAAAGCACAGGAAAATTATGGCGATGGTTTGGATGAGCATGTGCAAAACCTGCTGTCGTGTATTCGAAAAGGCGGCACTTTAAATGCTCCTGTTGAAGTTGGTGCAAAAACCGCCATCGTTTCCGAGATGGGAAATATGGCTTATCGCGTTGGCCAGCGCATTCACTGGAATAATACATCGCAGTCGTTTAACGAGGCTGCAGCCACCGATTTGATGACGCTCAACTATAATAAAAACTGGCAATTGCCAAAAGTTTAATTTGTTTATCAGAATTTAAATACGATTTCTGAATATATATTCTGCAATTAGAACGGGAAGTTAATTATGGCTTCCCGTTTTTAGTGAACAGCAAACTCCTGATAAATATTCTTATACCGATGATGAAAAACATCGTGCCATCGGTTCGCTCACTCCCAATGCCTGGGTTTTTCTATATCGGCATTATCCCAATTTGAAAATAGTATTAAATAGCCTAAACATTTTCAGAATTGGTATTATTTTAGGGAAATGAAGAAGATCGTAATTGCACCCGACAAATTTAAAGGCTCGTTAACCGGAATTGAGTTTTGCGATGCCGTTGAACGTGGCATTAAGAAACATCTCGAAGATATTGAAATCGTAAAGTTGCCACTTGCCGACGGTGGAGATGGAACGGTTGATGCCCTGAAATTTTATACCGGCGGAGAGTTGATTTCAGTTGAGGTGCACGATCCCTTGTTTCGTCCCATTCAAGCTAATTATTTGTATGCCGAAAAAGAAAAGCTGGCTTTTATTGAAATGGCGGAAGCATCAGGAATTCGTTTGCTGAAAAACGAAGAAATGAATCCGCTGGAAACCTCAACTTTTGGAACCGGAGAATTGATTTTGGACGCCATAAAACGCGGGGCCTTACATATTCTTCTGGGAATTGGAGGAAGCTCAACCAACGATGCCGGAATGGGTATGGCAAGTGCTCTTGGATTTCGCTTTTTTGACGTAGAAAATAACGTATTGGAAGGGCGTGGGAAAGATTTAAACCGGCTGGCAACTATTGATACTTCGATGGTTAACGAAGAACTCCGGAACATTAAGTTTGAAGTCGCCTGCGATGTTGATAATCCTTTATTTGGGCCAAATGGAGCAGCATATATTTATTCGCCACAAAAAGGTGCCTCGGAGCAGGTTGTGGAACAGTTGGATGCCGGCCTGAGAAATTTTAACGAAAAGGTGGAAGCTCAATTCGGAAAGAACCTGCAAAACATTGCCGGAGCAGGAGCGGCCGGAGGACTTGGTGCCGGCTGCGTTTTATTTCTGAATGCAGAATTAAAATCGGGGACTGCGTTAATCAAATCAATTGCCAATTTTGATGAGCAGGTAAAAGACGCCGACTGGATTGTTACCGGCGAAGGTAAGTTCGATGAGCAAACATTTTCAGGGAAAGTAATTAAAGGCGTGCTTGATTCACGGACCAACCAGAAACTGGCTGTTTTTTGTGGATTAAGTGAGTTGACTGAACAGCAAATAGCCGAACATAAAATCGACTTTCTGGCTGAAGTGATGGAGCAGGCTACCAATGTTGAGGATTCCATTAAAAACGCCGGTAATTACCTGGAAGTAGCTGCCGATCGGTTTGCAACAGCCATTAAGTCAGCTAAATAATTTTCCGTATATTGGTGAAAGTAAATCAATAGTTATGCATCGTTTTACTTTCCTTTTAGCCCTGATATTACTGTTCGGATGCTCTGATGACACGGTTGTTGATAATCCGAAAGAGAACGAAATATACTTTCCGCCAACGGATTCGGAAACATGGGAAAGTATGTCCATTTCTGACTTGGGTTGGAATGAAGAAATATTACCAGAGCTTTACGGTTTTCTGGAGAGCAATAACACACGAGTTTTCATGATTCTTAAAAATGGCCGCATTGTTATTGAGGAATATTGGGGGAAGAATATTCTGAATATTGCTTCCTTCGATAAAAATTCGAACTGGTACTGGGCATCGGCGGGCAAATCGTTAACCGCAGTATTGGTTGGAATTGCACAGCAGGAAGGAATGCTTTCTATTAATGATAAAATCTCGGATTATCTTGGTGAAGGCTGGACAAGCATGGCGACTGAAAAAGAAAATCAAATCACCATAAAACATCAGCTAACCATGACCACCGGAATCAATCATAAGGTTGAAGATTTTTATTGCACCTTACCGGAATGTTTAACTTATGAAGTTGATGCGGGCGAACAGTGGTTTTACCATAATGCGCCATATACTTTGCTGGAGGAAGTTGTAGCTGCCGCCGCAAAAATGAGTTACAGCAAGTTTACGTCCGATTACCTGGGACAAATAACTGGTATTGACGGAAGCTGGATAAAGAGTGATTATAATAATGTTTACTGGAGTACAGCACGCGATGCCGCACGTTTTGGCCTGCTTATTCAAAACGAGGGGAAGTGGGATGATTTGGATATTTTGAGCGATAAAAACTATTATCACGAGATGGTGAACACCTCACAAAATTTAAACCCGTCATACGGTTATTTATGGTGGTTAAACGGGAAAGGCTCGGTTGTTCTGCCGGGATTAACTACTCCCGTTCTGCGAGATATGTGTCCCAATGCTCCCGACGAACTATTCGCTGCCATGGGAAAAGATGGGCAGTTTATTGAAATTTTACCCAGTAAAGGAATTGTAGTTGTTAGAATGGGAGAGGCCCCCGATAATTCGTTGCTTCCGGTGCTATTTCACGATGATATGTGGGAAATATTAGCGCGCCTCATTGAGTGATTCAACTCTGGCAACCGGAAGATTAAAGTAGAACATCGAGCCCGCACCTTTTTCTCCGGTACTTTCAACACCCACTTTGCCTCCAAGCTTTTCAATAATACGTTTTACAATTGACAAGCCCAGTCCGTAGCCGTTGGCTTTATCGGGTTGTAACCGTGTATGTTTTCTGAATATTTTCACGTGCTGATCTTTCGAAATACCGTCGCCATTGTCTTTTACCCAGTATTTCACCATCCCGTTTCCGGTTAACTCACAGCCCACTTTTATAAGTGGGGGAACACCTCCATATTTCATGGCATTCGATAGCAGATTTATCCAGATTTCCTCAATCCATGGCGCATAAGCCTGCGCATCTATCCAACTGCATTCTACTTCAATTGTAGCTTTGTAATCGGTAATATGATCTGTAATTTGCGCCATTGCCGCATCATAAACATGCTGCATTTCAATTGGTGTTGTTTCAACATCTTCGTGCCCGGCAGTGGCCATTTTCAATAGCTCGTTGGTTACGCTTATCGTTTTCGACGACGATTCTTTTATCATTTTCGAAAACTGCTTAATCGTATCCATATCGCCATCTTTAATCGCTTCCAGAATAATATCGCTGGATGAGTAGATCACTCCTAACGAGTTTTTCAGATCGTGAGCCAGCGTATGTGCATAAGCATCCAAATCGTCGATTAGTTTCTCGTTTCGTCTGTTTTGCTCTTTTAGCTGCTCGTTCTTTTTTGTAAGCTGAATTTTTGCGAGTCGAATGGACGAAACATCGCTTAAAACCATAAGCTTTCCGCTAAGTTTTTCCAACTGGTCGTACAGCGCTGTAATCCTTATTTGGTAATAGTAGGTTTGATTGTTGTGCTGTAGCTCAAAGTCTGTAACCCGATCTTCATCCGACTGAAGAAGCTCAATAATTGATGGAAACTTTTCAAAGGTCTGAACAAAGTTGGAATTAATGGTTGTGTTTGCATTCAGACTAAATGTTTTTATCAGCGCAGGATTGGCTTCTTCAATAATCCCGTTGGGATTGACTACCAAAACTCCTTCATTCATGGTGCCAAGCAGTTTTTCGCGGGCAAGCGGAATCAGCTCAAATATTTTGTAGCGGAATATGCCAAATGCAATAATCAAACCGGTTAAAACAAATGAAACAGTAGTCCAGTCGAAACCCGGAACCGGATTGATATTAAAGATATACATCAGGTTGGCAATTACCGGAATAAGCGAGGCAACGATTAAAAGTCGAATCTGCTTTCTGTAAAAAGTTGTAAAGGTTGATATCGAACTTACCAGGTTAAAAATCCCCCAGGCAATTAGCGTAAACGCGTATATGTCGAAAATCCAGAACCAAATTCCATGTTTATAATACAACATGTTGGTACTGTTGTTGAGGGTGTAGTTTTTCCAAATTAAATGGTGCTTATCGTTGGTAAATACCAAAACCAGTGTAATTATTGGAATAATAAGCGAAATAATGATATTAAGCTTTTTTACTAAATGAAATTTTTGACTGAATGCGGTGGTGAAAAAGAAGTAAGTAACCGGAATAAATGCAATGCCCAGGTACGACAACTGCGAGAAAAACACTTTTTCCTCCATAAGAAGAGTCCCAAATTCCAGTGCGTAACTAAATGCCCAAATAGCAACAAAAACTTCCAGTAAAATCAGGAAGCGCACCTCAATGGCTTTTCTGAATTTCCATAAAAGTATACATATTCCGATTGCAGTAAAAGCGGTTATTAGCTGAATAATACTGTACTCGGTAAAAAATCAATCATAGTTAGCGTCCGTTGATTGTTGTACAAATTTAACTATTAAAATGAATTCTTTGGCGCGCTGTTCGTCTTATTTGAGAACCAGAATGATTTACATAGGATGGATTAAAACCTAAAAACGGTATTTCATTTTGGGTTTGTAAATTTCGTTTTTTCAGAACACCGAAATTTCATATTAATTGTTTTTGTTTTTTCGAAATACATGACAATTCAACGCTCATAATGTTTTAAATCATTGTTTAAATCTTCCGGTTTTATTCTCTTTAACGCTTTTAAATTTTTAAAGAATGATGAAGAAGAGTTTATTGCTATTATTACTTGGTTTAAGTCTGTTTCAGCTTTCGGCCAAAGAAGGAATGTGGATTCCGATTCTGCTGGAGAAATACAATCTGGCAGAAATGCAGGAAATGGGTTTTAAACTAACTGCCGATGATATTTACGATGTAAACCACTCGAGCATGAAAGACGCTGTGGTAATTTTTGGTGGAGGATGTACCGGAGAACTGATTTCGGATGAAGGGTTGTTGATAACCAACCACCACTGCGGATACCGGCAGATTCAATCGCATAGTACGGTAGAACACGATTACCTGACCAATGGTTTTTGGGCTATGAGTCGCGATGAAGAATTGCCAAACGAACGTTTAACGGTAAGTTTTTTGGAGTACATGGAAGATGTTACCGAAAAAGTAATGGCCGGAACCGACAATCTTGAAGGAGAAGCAAAGGACAAAAAGATTAAAGAAAATACCGACCGCATCATAAAAGAAGCTAAAAACAATGGGAAATTCACAGCTTCGGTAAAGCCTCTTTTTTACGGCAACCAGTATTTCCTGTATGTTTACAAAGTTTATAAAGATGTTCGTTTGGTAGGTGCGCCACCATCGGCAATTGGAAAATTTGGTGGCGATACCGACAACTGGATGTGGCCGCGCCACACCGGCGATTTTTCGTTGTTCCGTATTTATGCCGATGAGAATAACGAACCGGCAGAATATTCGCCGGATAATGTGCCGTTTAAACCAAAGAAATCGTTTCCCGTTTCTATGAAAGGTATTCAGCCCGGCGATTTTACAATGGTATTTGGAAATCCCGGATCGACAATGGAGTACTGGCCGCATCAGGCAGTTGATGTTACCATGAACCAGCGCGACCCGGACCGTATTATGTTGCGTGATAAAAAGCTGGATATTATTGGCCGCGATATGGAATCGGATCCGAAAATACGTATTCAGTATGCTGCAAAATATGCAAGCATCAGCAATGCGTGGAAAAAATGGCAGGGCGAAATAAAAGGGTTAAAGCGCCTGGATGCCATTGATAAAAAACTGGCTTATGAAGAAGGGTTCAAAAAATGGGCACAGAAAAATGACACCTGGGATAACAAATACGAACCGGTTTTTAATGCTTTTGATGTACTGTATGCCGACTATTCAAAATACATAAAAGCTTACGATTATTACCGCGAAATAGTAATGAGTGGAGTAGAATTGTTTGGGCAGGCGCGTACCATTAATTCAATCATCAATAATATTGAGAACGACCAGGATGAAAAAGTTGAAAGCATGCGTTCGGCTATGTTTAAAGCGCTTCCCCGGTTTTATAAAGATTTTAACCAGACAACCGACGAAGCTTTGTTTATCACACTGATGCCGGAGCTTATTAATGGCCTCGATCCTTCGTTTTTACCTGCTGAGGTGGTGGAAACAATCAAACAATTGGATCAGGAAAAACTGCTGAAAAAAGTATATCAGAAGTCGATTTTAACCGATCGTGAAAAGCTGGAGGATCTGCTTGAAAACGGCTCGGAGAAACAGTTGTTGAAATTGCGCAAAGATCCGATGATTGCAATGTTCAATCAACTGAACTTTATTTATGAGAAAGATATTATTCCGGAGGTTCAAAAGATCAATAAAACAATCGAAGACAACATGAAAATATACATGGCCGGATTGATGGAAATGAAAAAAGGACAGGCTTTTTACCCGGATGCCAACCTTACGTTGCGCGTTGCCTACGGAAAAGTGGAAGGTTACGAACCAAAAGACGGCGTTAAATACAAGTACTATACAACGCTGACTGGAATAATGGAAAAAGACAATCCAGAGATTTACGACTACGATGTGCCGGATCGTTTAAAAGAACTTTATCAGACAAAAGATTTTGGACAATATGAAGTGAATGGAGATGTGCCGGTTTGTTTTACAGCCTCGAATCATACTACCGGTGGTAATTCGGGAAGTCCGGTTGTAAATGGCAACGGAGAACTGATCGGGGTGAATTTTGATCGTTGCTGGGAAGGTACCATGAGCGATATCATGTTTGATCCGGAACGTTGCCGAAACATCTCGCTCGACATTCGCTATGCACTGTTTATTATCGACAAGTTTGCGGGTGCGGGGTATTTATTAGATGAAATGAATATTGTGAGATAGTTGGCTCAAAGCATTAAAAAGAAAGAAGGATGTCATGAGATAATGTTGACATCCTTTTTTCTTTTTATTACTTCCCAAAAACATAAATAATGGAAAGTTGTTGTTGTTGATCGAGCGTATCCCAATCAACAAAATGCATCGAAAGGTTAAATTTGCCTTGAATCTTTTCGTGGTTGATAAAATACCATATAAAATCTGTACGCCAGTAATCATCGGCCCTGTAATACGGATCGCCATACATAAATTTATGACCGCCTCCCACATTTAGTACCGATTTTATTCCAATGTTTTTATACCGGCCCTGTAGCTCGGCAAAAAGTGTTGTTGACACATCGTATCCGTCGGTTACACCGCGCTCCCGGTAAGTTGAATTGAGAACTCCTGCTTTAAAATAGCCTTTAACCGGAGCATCATCTTTGGTTCTAATACCGGCCTGCAATGCAAATCCCATAAAATCCTCGATATGTAACGGAGGATCGTTGTTAAGTGTATGAGCGTTATGAAACATCAACAGGTAATTCTGTATAAATAAATTTTTATGAAATATATCGCCCGAAAAACCGGCCATAAACTGTTCGCGTTGAGTTTCGGTTTGCCGGCCAACCCAATCTACAAATCCGTTTTGGTGACCCCAGTCCCAGCGGATTTCTCCAAACATTCCTTCAATATTTGGCTGGTAGTATTGTAATGTATCGGTAAGCATTACCAGCGGGAAATCAATTTTATCGCGGCGTGGAAAAGCTCCAAAAGCAAACTTTTTGTTTTCATCCTGAAACTGATAATAAAGCGTCAGTTTCGGTTTTTGTGCATCTAAATCACTGCCAAATTCAAGCAAATGACTTAATCCTCCGCGTAATTGATGATTATCGATATCAACACCTACTTCAAAAGCTCCGCGACTTCCCATAATCGTTTGCGGGTATGCATAGGGTTGTGTAAACTCACGGTTGTCGCCAATGCCTTCGAATAATACCTGGTATTTAAACTCCTGGGCGCGGCTGAACAATGCGCTGAATAGGAAAAGTAGAAATAGTGTTCGTTTCATTTAAATTCAGAATTTCAATGCGAATGTAATGATAAATTGAAAAACTGTTAGATTGCTAAATTGGAGAATTGTCAAACTAAGACTGTAAACTCCGCTTAGTCGCACAAAATATAGTTGTCTTTCCGGGGATTGATGACCATCACCGGCAACTTGCCTGCCCGGTTAATAACCTTTTTTTCGGGCAATCCAATCAGAAGATCCAGTGGCGTAATACTCGAACTTCCCAGAATAACGAGTAAGTTACAATCGGATGCCAGGGCCAGTTCAAGCGCTTCAAATACATTGCGTAAACTCGATTTACTGCCTTTATAAAGTTTATGGTTTATTTTGAATTTATGGTAGAGTCTGCGTGTGAGTTCAGCATTTTTACTCACCTTATTCTGGGCTTCTTTTGTCTTGTCATTGGCTACAATGGTAACAATTTCTGCATTATTGAAACGGCCAAAATAAGAGCACCAAAGCGAACTGTCGCTCATTTCTTTGCGTAAATCAATTGGCTGAACAAGGTGATTGTAATCTGCTATTTTTGACTCCGGATGAACAACCAAAAATGGAACAGATGTTTCAGCTAGTGCGGTTAAATAGTCTTTAAAATAGAGGGAATTGAGTACGATGATTATCCCTTCATAATCTTCGGCAAGCAGGTCGGGGAGTCGTGTCTGACTTTCTGATAGCAAAAGAGTCGATACTTTTTGTTCAGGCACTTCCTGTTTTATAATGGCAGCATAATTTTGCAATTTTTGCTTTAACTCATCGCGCTGTTTTTTCTGTTTGGGCTTATAATTATTGAGTAAACAAAGCTCTTTCTTGAAAATAGCTGCCAGTTTCAAACCATGAACGATTAGGTTCTGATCCGAATCTTTCAGCTCGGTGAACACAACTATTTTCTGCTCTTTGCTATCGGTCATTGTAGTTTTTCAGGTAAAAATAAGTATTTCACGTTATTTAGGCCTCGCTTTTATTTGTTGTTGAAAAAAATCAGGAAAGGTTAACGTGGTTTTACCTACTTTTATGCTGCAAAAGCGCGAACTATGATTAACGAAAAATTACTCAAACCCAACAGTATTGTGGTTGTTGGTGCGTCGAATAATATTGCAAAGCCCGGTGGAAAGATTATTAAAAACCTGCTGGATCATCATTTTGCCGGCGATCTTTTCGCGATCAATCCCAATGAATCAAAGATTCAGGGAATTCCTGCATTTCCGGATGTAGCAGAACTGCCGGAGATCGATCTGGCTATTTTGGCTATTCCTGCCAAATATTGTTTGCAAACTATTACCGATTTGGCGGAGCAAAATAACACCAAAGCATTTATAATTATTTCAGCAGGATTTGGCGAAACCAGTGATGTTGGTAAAGAGCTTGAGCAGCAAATTGTAAGGGCTGTTGAGGAACACGACGCGTGTTTAATCGGGCCAAACTGTATTGGCGTGATGACGCCCTGGCATGCCAGCGTATTTACCACGCCTATTCCAGAACTGACTTCCGAAGGTTGCGATTTTATTTCAGGATCGGGAGCTACAGCTGTTTTTATTATGGAATCGGGTATTCCGAAAGGTTTGCGTTTTGCCAGTGTTTTTTCCGTGGGGAACAGTGTACAGATTGGCGTTGAAGATGTTTTGGCATACCTCGACGAACACTATGTTGATGGTGAAAGTCCGCGCGTAAAATTGCTTTATATCGAGAATATTAATAATCCCGATAAGTTGTTGCATCATGCTACTTCGCTAATAAAAAAAGGATGCAGGATTGCTGCGATAAAAGCCGGAAGTTCATCGGCCGGAAGTCGTGCAGCTTCGTCGCATACCGGGGCGCTTACCAGTTCAGATGCCGCAGTTGAGGCACTGTTCCGCAAAGCCGGAATTGTACGTTGTTATGGTCGCGAGGAGCTGACCACGGTGGCCAGCGTGTTTATGTGTAAAGAATTGCAGGGCGAGAAACTGGCGATCGTTACACATGCCGGTGGACCGGGCGTAATGCTTACCGATGCCTTGGAAGACGGCGGTTTAAGAATTCCGGAGATAGCCGATTCGGAAGCAAAAACAGCGTTGTTGCAAAAGTTATTTCCCGGGTCGTCGGTGGAAAATCCTATCGATTTCCTGGCAACAGGAACCGCAGAGCAACTGGGGCATATTATTGATTCTTGCGAGAATGATTTTGATGTAGATGGAATGGCAGTAATTTTTGGTAGTCCGGGATTATTCCCGATTGGAGATGTTTACGATGTACTTTCTGAAAAAATGAAGGTTTGTAAAAAGCCAATTTACCCGATTTTGCCATCGCTAATAAATGTAAAAGATGATGTTGCCCACTTTTTATCGCGGGGCAATGTAAACTTCCCCGACGAGGTGTTGCTGGGGCGTGCGCTAACAAAAGTTATGAATACGCCACAGCCTGTAGCTGAAACAGAAGATGCACAGGGAATTGACCCAGAAGCGGTAAAAGCAGTAATTGCTAGAACGGAAAATGGTTATCAGCCGCCCGAAGTAATTCATAAACTGTTTGATTTGGCGGGTATTCCGCGGGTAAAAGAAATGGTGGCGAAATCAGAGTCGGAAGCAGTGCTGGCTGCCATGAACATTGGATTTCCGGTAGTGATGAAGGTTGTTGGCCCGGTACACAAAACCGAAGTTGGCGGCGTAATATTGAATGTTCGGAATGTTACACAGGTGCGCAAAGAGTTTCATCACCTGTTTCAGATTGAAGGAACAGAAGGAGTGTTGATCGCCCAGATGGCAGCAGGAAACGAGCTGTTTTTAGGTGCTACCTACGAAGAAACTTTCGGGCACGTTGTATTGTGCGGAATGGGCGGTATTTACGTGGAGGTGATGAAAGATGTGGCCTCTGGTTTGGCGCCGCTTACACACAACGAAGCGCGCTCGATGGTTACCAGTCTCAAATCATACAAAATTCTAAAAGGTTTCCGTAAACAGGAAGGCGTGAATATCGATAAGTATGTGGATATTATTGTGCGCCTGTCGTGGTTGCTGCGTTTTGCCACTGAGATAAAGGAAATCGATATTAATCCACTGTTGGGTAACGAAAAGGAAATTCTGGCGGTTGACGCCCGAATTCGGATAGAACGTTAAAAGAGTTCCTAAATGAGGCAGCTTTAAGAGCAGATCATTTACAATGTTCGTCACCCTGAACTTGTTTCAGGGGCTGTTGTTGCACCGCTCCTGAAACAGGTTCGGAGTGGCGCATTCCAGACTCGTTCTGTAAATCAAAAATGCGCTACGCTGTTCAAAACCGCTAAGCGCATAATCAATATTTTTTCATTCCCAAAAACACAAGAACTCCTAGATTAGGTGATAGAAAACCTTAGTGTTTTTCGTGTCTTAGTGGTTTCTAGCGTTTACATTTCACCCGGAGGAATAGCTGCCGGAACCACATTTTTAACCGGCTTTAAACTTTTCAGATAGGCAAAAATTGCCGAGATATCTTCATCTTTTATATCCTTAAAATTCTCAGAAGGCATTGGTGGTAAAAGCTGCCGTGTTCCATCCAAACCTTTAAATTTACCCTCTTTCATAGCTTTTTTAAACTGTTCTTCACTCCAGGTGCCAATACCGGTTGCATCGGGTGTAAGGTTGGCGGCAAACGACATTCCCCAAGGGCCTGCACTGCCGGTTAAATCGGGGTAAAAAGTGGCAAAACCCTGCGCAGTCATTTCTGTCTTTAAATCGAGTATTGGGCGGTCTTCCGGATAGCCCGACAAAAGCAATTCGGGAATAAGTTCCGGCCCGTTGGCACCCATTCGTTTGGGAGAATGACAATCGTTGCAGCCCATTATTGTTACCAGGTACTCGCCACGTACAACCAGTTCTTTGCCTGTTAATTCAGCTGGTTGTGCTTCAGCAGCCGCCGGTTTCGATCCGTTGGTGCACGAAAAGTTTACCATCGCTAAGCACAGAGCTCCAAAAATCAGCAAAACAAATTTGTTCTTTTTCATAGTTTGTATTTTAAGTTATACATATCAATCAAATAACTTCACTTTCGACTAAAAGCAGGCTGATCTTGGATTTTTTTTTTGGCTTGAAAGGTATGTCGGAGGGTAATTGAATTCAATTTACGTCTTATTAAGATTAATTCAAAATAAAAAAATGGAGAGGAATTTATTCGAATGCAGAAGTTCTGCGTGGTAATTGCTCATATATTTCTAATTTGCGTACTCAAAACACAGAATATGCATAAACATGTGGCGTTAAACGGTGACGATCTGGCAATGGATTCGGCCTTTATTAAAAAGCTTTTGAAAGGGGAGAGTTCGGAGCATTTACCGGAACTGGAAGGGAAAAGGGGAGTATTATTTTCGAATACGACATTGGCACGATTTATTGAAGACGAATTCAGACACGATAATTTTGAGTTGACGAAAAACTTTGGCCGTAGTATTAGAACCTTGTCGAGCGGAGAACAAAAAAAGGCGCTACTCGAATATTTGATGGCGAAAGAGCCCGACTTTATTATTCTCGATAATCCGTTTGATGCATTAGATGTGGCTTCGGTAAAGCAGCTAAAAGCTCGCCTGAAAACCATTTCCAACGAAATGACCGTGATACAAGTGTTTAAACGAAAGAGTGACCTGTTACCGTTTATTCAGCATGCCATGCGTGTTGACAATGGTAAAGTGGTTTTTACCGATGGAATAAAACAATACCTAGAAAAATATGAGCCGGAAGAAGAGGTGCATTTTGCTATCGAAATACCGGGACCTTTGCACGAGCAAGATGTGAACTACAATGAGTTGATTAAACTCAACGATGTGTCGGTACATTATCAAGAACGACAAATCCTGAGTGCCATAAACTGGATTATCAAAGCCGGGGAGTTCTGGCAGCTCAAAGGTTCCAACGGATCGGGTAAGACGACTATTTTAACCATGATTAACGGCGATAATCCAAAAGCTTTCGGGCAAAACATCGAACTGTTTGGCCTCCGAAAAGGAACTGGCGAAAGTGTTTGGGAGATCAAAAAGAAGATCGGGTATTTTACACCGTCGATGATGGAGTTGTTTAAACGCCGCCACACTGCTGAACAAATGGTGATCTCCGGTTTTCACGATTCCATTGGATTGTACCACCGGCCAAGCGAAATCCAAAAACATGTGGCTAATGAGTGGCTAAAAGTGCTGGAACTTGCAGATAAAGGCAACCGGGCTTTTGTAGATCTGTCGCAGGTGCACCGCCGAATGGTGTTGATTGCGCGTGCAATGATAAAACATCCGCCGCTATTGATACTCGACGAACCATCAACCGGATTGGACGATAAAAGTGCGGCGCTGCTTTCGGCACTCATTAATAAAATTGCCGACGAAAGCCAGACGGCTATTCTTTATGTTTCGCACCGTACAGAGCCGGACTTAAAACCACAGTTTGTATTTGAGTTGAAACCCGGAGAGAACGGATCGGTAGGAGAGGTGGTGAGTTAGTGGGATTATAAATTGCTGTGGTGATTTTTTTCGATTTGATAGATCACCGCGCTTTTTCCATCAAATTCTGTATCCTGTTTATATTCCAACCCGATTTTTTCCAAAACCCGGATCGACCCCATATTTTCTTTCATTGCCCTTCCGATGATTCGATTGAGCTTTAGTTTTTCAAAGCCATAATTTAAGCAGGCTTTGGCGCTTTCGGTTGCATAGCCTTGGTTCCAAACTTCTTCAAAGAATCGAAATCCAATATCTGTTTCATTTGCTATTTCTCCCAATTTTAGTCCGCACCAACCAATAAATTCATTCTTTTCTTTTGTAATAACAGCCCATCTTCCATAGCCGTTCAAATTGTAATCCGGGTAATTTTTTAGAAATATTCTGGCTTCCTCAACCGATTTAAAGGCCGAATTACCTGTGTATTTTATAACGTTTGGATTTAAGTTTAGGCGGTAGAAATCTTTGGCATCACTACTGTTTAATTCCCGCAATACAAGTCGGTCTGTTTCTAAAATAATTTTCATTCTAAACTGTTGCAAGGTTTGATTATTACTAATGAAGTTGTTTAAAGTTTCCGCATTAAAA
The DNA here is from genome assembly GCF_963677575.1 of uncultured Draconibacterium sp. Lineage (NCBI taxonomy): Bacteria > Pseudomonadati > Bacteroidota > Bacteroidia > Marinilabiliales > Prolixibacteraceae > Draconibacterium > uncultured Draconibacterium sp. The sequence continues at coordinate 754,721 of NZ_OY782038.1, read as the reverse complement.
TAACGGCAAATGCCAGTATATTTAGAGCTTTCCAATGTGTTGAATTTGTTTCAAAACGTACCAGAATAGCTTTGAAAGCATCAAGCCATGCATTAGTTCTTTCTACCACAAACCTGCATTTGTATAGTAGCTCATCAAATAAATGCCCGTGCTCACTACCATTACGTTTGTTTTGGTCAATGTTGCCGATGATGTCTTTTTGAAAACAGTAAGTGCGAAAATCTTCCGTATCAAAACCAGCATCGGCATTTAGGAACAAGCCATCAATAGGTATGCTTGCCAATTGCAGGCCATCCAACATATCGCTGAATATAGGGACAAGCTCAAAAGCATCGTTGTGGTTACCCGCAATTGGGTCGCTACATGCCAATGGCATCCCCCGATTGTCTGTTAGAATGAGCATATTGCTTGTCTTGGATTTTTTCCTGCCCTGGTACGCCACAGCCTCCCCTCCACGTTTGGTTGGGGTATGGGTACCATCCAGCTGGATACTGGATAAGTCAAGTCAATGTTTGTATTTGTTAAGCAAGAATTGCCAAACCTTTTCAAAACTTCCGTCCTTACACCATTTTTGAAAATGATAATAAACACTTTGCCACCGGTACTTAATCCTGAAAAACTGTTTCAGGGGAAGTTGCCTCCACTGACACCCCGTCTTTAATCTATATAAAATTGCTTCAACCACTTGATAATGTTTGACTTTAGCATTGTTTTTCGAATCCCCAAAATTTAGATATGGGCAAATCTCTTTTTTATTATACTTTTACTCAACACAATTTTTTTGAAAGAATGATATAAAATGTTGTGTCTCAATGTTCAATTATCATTCTTTCTTTTTAACAATTTACTTTTGACAACTTCAATGAAAACTTCTCCAAATTTAAACATTTAACTTAAGTTACTTTTAATGCTCTTTAGGGAAGTTTTCACCGCAAACAGTTGAGTTATCGAATTCCAAAAAGCAGGTAATCCAGTGAGAATTTTCCGCTTCCTGCAAGAAATAAGGTAATGTAGATTAGCAGAAACAAAACGGGTATTTCTTTCGTGTCGAAAGGCTGCGATTTAAGTGTGTGAAATGCAGCGATCAACATGGTAAACAGTAATGGCAGAACGGCAAGCTGTGTTCCCAGTCCCAGTATCAAACAAATTAAAAAAAAGACTTCCACAAATGCTGCAGCCATTAATGAGTGCCGTTTGCTTAGTCCGAATGTTTTAAAGAAATGTATCGGCTCAGGCGATAGTAACTTTTTTATTTTTGGAATACCATGGCGGAGCATAAGCACGCCAATTGCTACTCGTAAAACCAGAAGTGCTACATCAATAGTTGCAGCACCCTGGTTAATTCCTAATATACTTTTCAAAAGATCCATATTTCTAAATTATTGTTGGTCTGGTTGTACAAACTCTCCGTTTGCAACAATTCTTACTTCGTCGCTAACAATCGCTTCCGGAAATTTTCCGCCAACTTCGAAATCCGAACGTTTAATGGTTCCGTTAATTTGAAACGAAGTGGTAAGTTTCGACGACAATGGGTTGGTGGTTTGTCCGCGGTACCACAAATCAACAGTAACCGTTTTTGTAACGCCGTGGATGGTAAGATTGCCAGTGAGTTTGTACTTGTTTTCGCCTGCCGGTTTAATACCTGTACTTGTAAAAGTCAGTTCCGGGTACTTTTCTACATCAAAAAAGTCGGCACTTTTCAGGTGGTTATTTCGCGCTTCCACGCGGGTGTTAATCGAGTTTGTTTTAGCGGTAAGGTTAAAAGCTGCGTCGCTAAAATCAGCTTGTTCTGATTCTACACTAACTGTAAAGTCGTCGAATGTTCCACTTACATCGTTAATTCCTAAGTGCGTTACTGTAAAGAACAGTTGCGAGTGAGGTGCGTCGTTTGTCCAAACCGACGGAGTTCCGGCTGTGAATGCTGATAAAGTCAAAACAGCCACTATCGATAATAATAAACTTAATTTTTTCATGGTATTACTTATTATAGATGAATAATTCTTATTGTTTCAACTTAGTTTGCCAATCCGATTTGTTGCATAAATGCCATGTTGTCCCAGAAAAGGTGCTCTTCGTACATTACTCCGTCTTTCCACAGACCAATGGTAACCATGGGTAATTTGAATGATTTTCCGGTTGGATCAATAAATTTCCCGTCACCGGCTGGCATGGGGTCTGAAAATGTTCCTTCAATATAACCGGTAACTGCGGTGTATTGTCCGGTGCCAAAACGAATTGGGTGAACGTTAATCTTGGTGTTCGGCGCAAAAACGAACATCGGTTCTAATGCTGCAATGTGGTCTTCCAAACCAACAGTTGTGCTTCCGTCAGGGTAATAAACAAGAATGTTTTCGGCATGACTTTCGTGTAATCTTTCCCATTCCTGGTTACTGTAAACCACGAAATCCAGTGTATCGAATTTTTGCAGGTAATCTTCAGTCAGCTTTTGACCGGCTAAAATTTCATTGAGTTGTTTTTTTGCTTCAGCGATTTCTTTTTTCGACTGTGCATTTGCAGTTAGTGTTCCTATTATGGCTACTGCTACCAAAAGTAAATTTAATTTTTTCATTTTTTTCGTTGTTTAAATTTTATGATACAAAGTTACTGCAGCTCCATGCCTGGTACACTTGACCTATGATAAGAAAACAACTTGATGTAGATCAAGTTGTGGCATGCAGCTTCGGCTTACAGTAGTTAAAATGAATGAGTTAGGAGGTGTATTTTGAGTTTTAAGAGTGGGAGAGTGGGGTCGTTTGTGGTTAAAAACTGATATTAAATTTTGTACCAGCGTTGCCGGATATTTAACGCCACCTGGTTTTTGCCCACTTGATTTTTGCCCACTTGATTTTTTCTTCCTTAGTTAGAAATGACCATGCCACAATTCGGGTCGTTTTATTTCCGGTTCCCATTGGTACTATTTGTATTTGTTGGGCTTCAAATTTTTCTAACGATTTATATATCCCTTTTAAATTCGATTGTTTGGAAACTAAAGTTGAAAACCAAAAACAGTTTTTGGCAAATTTCCTGCTCTCTTTAATCATCTTTTGAATAAACTTATTTTCGCCACCATCGCAAATGAGTTCATTACTAACTCCGGCGAAATTAAGTGTTGGTTTTTTGGAATCTTTACCCGACAGATTCTTAACTTTTCTTCGGCTGCCTTTCTGCGCATCTTCAGCAGATGAATGAAACGGAGGATTGCATATCGACAGATCTATTTTATCTTCTCTGTTGATTATACCGTAAAAAATATCTTTCGGGTTATTCTGCAATCTGCATTCAACTTTATTTTGAAGTAATGTATTGTTATTAACTATATTGCTGGCCGACTCAATCGATTTCGGGTCAATGTCGGAGCCAATAAATTTCCAGCCATATTCTGCAACACCAATAATTGGGTAAATACAACTGGCGCCTGTTCCAATGTCAAAACAGGTGATTTTATCTCCGGTAGGAATTTTCCCAAAATTACTTTCACTTAGCAAATCGGCGATATAATGGATATAATCTGCGCGGCCGGGGATTGGTGGACAGAGATTTTTATCCGGAAACTCCCAGAAGTCAATTTTATAGTAATAATTCAGCAACGATTTATTTAGCGTTTTTACGGCTGCAGGATCTGAAAAATCGACTGAATTCACCCCGTATTTATTCGGCCTGATATAATTTACCAGCTCCGGGTTAACGCCTATTAAGGCTTTAATGTCGTATGGTTCCCGGTTTTTATTTCGCGGATGTAACCTCGCTTTTATTTGTTGTTTTTCTTTCGACATGAATTTCAGAGCTATTTCAGATCACACTAATTCTCACTTTCTTTTTCTTCAACTTGCTGTTGTTGGTTTTTTCGATAAGCTTTTTCGCTATTTCGGCATGTACACCAACATAGGTACAATCCTGTTTTACTTCAATTACACCTATCTGATCTTTGTGGGCATTACCTTGTTTCAGCAATAAACCAGCCACGTCACCTTTTGATATTTTATCTCGTCTCCCCCCGGTAATATACAAGGTAAGCCATTTTACCGGCGAAGGAAGTGTAGCTGTGGGTAGGTCTTCAACTGTTAAGCTTTCCGGCGCAATTTCCCGGATAAAGTCTGGCAGCTCCTCTTGTTCCCAATGCAGAATATAAGCGATGCCATCACGTTTCATACGTGCTGTACGTCCGTTTCGGTGGGTAAATTCTTTATTGCGCAGCGGAAGGTGATAATGAAGAATAAACTTTATTTCAGGAATATCGAGTCCACGGGCAGCCAAATCGGTGGCCAAAAGCAGTTGGATTGTTCCATTTCTGAATTTAACGAGTGCCCGCTCCCGATCAATTTGTTCCATGCTTCCATGAAAGCACTCATGTTTAATATTGTTCGCGGTTAAAAAATCGCTTACCCGTTCAAGCGAATCTTTGAAACTGCAAAAAATAATTCCGGGATGGTTGCCAATAAATGCCAGCGCTTTTCCCAGGGTATTTAATTTATCCTTTTCGGGCGAAAGGATTGTTTTAATCGTTAGTTGAGAAATCCCGTCCTTCAAATAATCGATAAAAACAGGTTTCTGTAATCCTACAAAGTCGGGAATTTTGGCGTCGCTGGTAGCTGAAGTCAGGATTCGTTGAAGCACATTGGGGAGCGATTCAATAATCTCCGACATTTCCTTTTCAAAACCTATTTCCAACGATTTGTCAAATTCATCGAGCACAAGGGTATGGATATATTCCAAAGGAAATTTATCCCTCCTTAAGCGATCGGCTACCCGCCCTGGTGTTCCGATAAGAATTGCCGGGCGATGTTTTAAATCGAGCTTATCGAGTGTGCCGGCACGTCCGCCATATACGGCATTCACTTTAAAACCCGATCCGATTTTCCGGGTTACCTGTTCAATTTGCTGGGCCAGTTCGCGCGAGGGGACGAGTATCAGGATTTGAATCTCGGCACAATTCGCATCAAGTGTTTCTATTAATGGCAATAGAAAAGCCAGCGTTTTTCCGGTTCCTGTAGGCGAAAGCAATACCACATCCGACTTTGAGCGAATGGTTTTGCCTGCCTTCTCCTGCATAGGACTTAGTGCTGTTATTTCAAATTTATTTAGAAAAGAGCCGTTTGGCGTATCGTCCGAAATATCTTTTTTAGCTTTTGACATTAAATAAATGTTCTGTTTGTTTTATTTCTGAAATTGTTGTCAACCAGTAATCATTCTTTTTCCCGGAATGATTTTCGGCGCTAAGTTCGGCTAAAATTTTAAGATTGGTACTTTTTGGGGCATTTAATGATTCTGTCATCTAAATTCGCAACTGTTATCGGTTAGAATGACTTTATAGGGGGAACCAGCAAACCCGACCTGCAATATGTATTTTGCTGAGATTAGTTCTTTCTGTTTCTTAGTAAGCCAATCATTTGTCCAACACCAATTCCGAAGTAGGTTCGGTGTTTATTTAGCTGTAACATTGGCGATATTGATAAACCATAAATGGTGGTAAACGGAAATTCAATTCTTGGGTTTATTATCAGGCTAACTGTATTCCGGTTCTCATAATTCCAGATATAATTTTCCGCAAGGAATGCCGATTCTGTTTTTAGCCAGTTTTCAGGTTCCTTTATTTGGGTATAACCCAGCCCAACATAGAAATTGACCCGTATTGTCCGGCTTTCGTTAAGAGGGTATATTTTTCCCACAGCAATTTGGTAATTTCTCATTTGGTCGTGAGGATCTGCTGCTCCAAAAAGTAATGCTTTTGCCAAACCTGATGAATAGTCGCCGGGTTGAGATTTGGGTTCTCTCCAATTATGAATGTACCCGATTTTTACCGAATACTTCTCTTGATAAACGTAGTTCAGGTTTATATCAACTCCAAAGTAGTTGCCAATATTCAGTCCGTCGGAGTAATAAATGGCATTATTTTCAGAAAATTGAGCTTTAACAGAACTAAAGACAAAAATCAACAGGAACAGGAGTAGTATGCTTTTCTTCATCGGTTTTGGTGTGAAAAATTTTGCAAGTGGTGGTATTTAATTTAGTAGCATCGTATCCCAAATTTAAGGCGTTACATAAACTGTAGCATTAATTAAGGGGATTGAAAAATCGCCATAAACATCAAAAGTCTCCAAACCACCACAGCATTCGCGCCAGGTTGTATGAAAACTTCCATTAATTCGGTCACTTCCGATGTATGAAATTTGACAGTAACTATCAGTCGAACTTCCCCCCAGATAGAGGTAAGTACTTTCTTTACGAGGCACAGGTACGTAGTGCTCTATATTCATCCCTGCTTTATTCCTCCATGGATCAGCCCACCGATAATCAGCATAAGCCAATGTAAACAGGGTATCTGTTGCGATGTTAAAATAGAACATTACACTGAGGTCTTCATCTGTTTCAGAATCCGAAAAATTCACTCCTTGAGATGACATTCCAAGGCTCGGCTGTGATGGATGCCACCACACCGTCATATTCTGAGTTGTTTCAGTAAAAACTAATTCCTTACTTTCAGACAAACCATTTTTTTTAAAGTCTGCACGTATATAATATTCCCCCTGATAGATATTTAAAGTATCGGGCTCAATCATTTTTTTCATGTAACCTTTTGGTGGTTGGGCGTTATTTACAAGCTCTTCGTCTTTCTTATTACAAGAGGTAAATAATAGAACTACTAAAAGGATCAATATTGTTTTCATCATCTAATATTATTGAGTGGTTTGTTTTCTCAAAAGATTCATTTAAAGGTCAAATGGTTGCGTCGGTTTTTATTGTTTACTAACGGCAGTTTGTCTAAAAACTCCGTTGCGTTGTGGTTATATTGTTCTATTTTACAAATTTCAGGTTCAAAATTGCATTCTCGGTTTCTTCAGTCAATTGTTGCTTAAAGATAAGGAAACAGCTTAAAAATGACTTTAATAGGGCAATATTCAGCCAAAATAATTGTGCAATGCCTTCCAGGTAATGCTTTAGTTCATTTGAACCAATAATATTTAGAAGCCGTCTTAAATTGTAAGCTACCATCGTAAAACCAAAGTCGGAACTTGCCTTTTGTATCCCTTGTTTGGTCATAATATAGCTAAATCCCCATTGCCGTTTTATTGTTCCAAAAGGATGTTCAACAATAGCCTGCCTGCGTTTGTATAACTTTCCGCTGCCTAATATTCGTTTTTTGTTGTTTTCAATATTTGTTGCAAACTCACTTCGCCTGACCTGTTTTCCGTTTGCTGCCGATTTTGTACACAGTGGGCGTACTTCGCAGGTTTTGCATTTTGGAGTAGTATAGTTTCTGAACCGATAAGCTATCTCCCCGTTGGGATTTTTCGCAACATGCCAATAGCCAGTGGTTCTCAGAGTATTTCCTTGCGGACAAATGTAGGTGTCGGTTTCAGGGTTATAGTCAAAATGTTCTACATCGTAGTTCAGGTCAGGTGCATGAGAAGCCCCTGAAAACGGAGGGATTGCAACGAGTGTGTTTATATTAAGTTCATCGACAATGGCCAGTTCTCTGCCCGTATGATAACCTTTGTCGTAAAGTGCAGTAAAGTTGTTATGACGTAGAATAAATAGTTTTTGCTCTACGCAACATGTTTCCCATCGCCCTTTTATCGTTGGCATTGGTTATTTTATAATCAATCGGGATGTAGTTTTTAGCATCAACGGTAGTTTGTGCCGAGTAAGCTACCTCGGTAATATTATTACGGGTAATTTGATGTCGGCTATCGGGGTCAGAAGTTGATATTTGAGCCTGTCCCGATTCTTTTAGCTGCTTCTCCAGTTTTTTGTACCCGTCTTTGCGCTCGTTTTGTTTGTCTATTTCTTTATTAATCTCGTCTTTGTCGCCATCGCTCTCAGCCAATGCCTTTTCATATTCAGCCAGTTTGTTTTCGATGTATTCCAGGTGACGGTCTATCTTCTTTTGATTAAAGTTGTTTTTCTTACTATTCTGCGCAAGAAGTTTTGTACTGTCCCCAGGAATCAGAGTACCACCAATCAGATTAAAGTGCTTTGCAATTTTAACGGTTTCACGGAATGCCTTTTTTATGGCTTTAGGATTATCTCGTCTGAAATTAGAGATAGTATTATGGTGGGGCTGGAGGCTTTTTAGCAGCCACATTACTTCAATGTTTCGCTTGCATTCCTTTTCCAGTTTTCGGGATGAACGTAGTTGGTTCAGGTATCCATAAATGAATAGTTTCAATAAATCGGCTGGATGATATGCAGGTCTCCCATTTTCAATAAAATGGGATTTAAATCCAAACTCATCCAGTTTGAGGCTATCAACAAAAACATCGATTAAGCGAACTTCGTTTTCGGCATCAACAGCATCATTCAGTGAAACTGGGAAAAGGTAGATTTGTTCTCTGTTTTGTCCTTGTATAAACTTACTCACAGTGATTGAAACTTTTGGCGTTCGTGATTACTTTGTAATTCATGCCTGAAGTTACAAATGATTGTTTTTCAGCGGTGTTAGTATGTGCTTTAGTTTTTAACAAAATTAGGTTAGGTTTTTAGACAGTCTGACGGTGGTGGTATGAGGTCGTGGCTGTCAGACGAGAGTCTGACCAGTCCGACCGAAACTGAGGTTGGGACGAGATTCGACTTGTCGAATCCGCACAAACCCAGCCATGCCTTATACCACGTGTTAGCGTTTCGGTTTTTATTATAATCTTAAAAACCACCTCCTTTGGTGGTGGTAATGTTTCAAAGGCTTTGCATTTAAAATTCTTAACTTAGTGACATGAGTAATTTCAAGAAATCAAGTCATGTCATTTATCGGTGTACGTATCATATCGTTTGGACACCAAAATATCGCTACCGTATTCTTGAAGGTCTAGTCAAAGATCAATTGAGTCGAGACATCCCGATGTTGCTTGAATGGAAAGATTGCCAGTTGGATGAAATAAATATTCAAGCAGATCATATCCATTTGATAGTTAGTGTTCCTCCAAAACTCTCAATATCAAAACTCATGGGAGTTTTGAAAGGAAAGACCGCTATCAAAATATTCAAGAGTTATCCTCAGTTAAAGGTAAAACCCTATTGGGGCAATCACTTTTGGTCACGAGGATACTGTGTGGACACAATTGGCCTTGATGAAGAAAAGATCAAGAAATATGTCAAATATCAAGAAGATCAAGAACGTCTCGAAGAGCAACAACGGCTCAACTTTGGCCCCTTATAGGGGCTTTCTTTCAAGCCCACCTTCTAAGAAGGTGGTTTTTTAGTTTTCGTCTCTCAGCTTAAAAATGAAGGATCTTAAACCCGGGTTTCCGTCAGAAATTAGCTTTTGCTGAAAATTAAAAGTCCTTCTTAAAACGAGCGAAAACAGCTCGTTTTTCTATGTAGTGTTAAACAGTATCTTGAAAATTACGGGGTTGTGCAACGGTTACACGTGTTATACCGCGTTTTTTTGTTCTCGTACTAAGTCACTCAATGAATAGATTGAATATTTTTTTCTCTCAGCATGAAGTAGCCGGTTTAATTCATTTTTTGCTTGAATTTCAATCCATAACATCGGGTTATGATTAAACAACCGCCCAAATATCAAAGCTAAATCATAATTTATCGTACGTTCTCCGTTTATCAGTTTACTTAGGTTTGATGGTTTCAAATCCAAATACTCAGCAAACTGTTTTTGCTGAATTTTTAATGTTCTTAAAATAGTCTTTAAAAATTCTCCTACAGGTTTAACTTCCGATTCATCCGAAATTAGATAATCTTCCATTTCGTATTTTATAGTCAATAAATCTATTCCCATTTTTTGGCTTTCAGTTCGTTTTCTTGATTTGCTTAATAAAATAGCCTGGAAATCATTAAATCCTTGTGAGCCAACATCCATCCGTTGAGTTAGCATACTTTCTTGTGGTTCTTCTATCCTGTTTTTCATGACTAATCAATTTTTGTTCGATACAAATATTTTTCAATTAATTTTTCTCCATTTTCCCAATCAATAAACATCCGCTGTCCAAGGGCTAATTCTGCTCCGTATTTTTCTGCATACCATTTAATTAAATTTGTCTTAGAAATAAATGTTAAAAATCCCTTGTAATCTCCCTCAATCTTAAAACTCTCCCTGCATCCAAAAGCAATTAGGCACCCTGCTACATAATCATAGCGTCTATTTTTTTGTCCAATATTGTGGGGAGCCAATTCTAAAGCATCCATCATTAGCATACCATATTCAAGTTTTAAACATAAAGCTCCTTCTATTTGGCTTGGCGAATTTAATGTCCTTAAAATATAGCTTTGTCCATTTTCATTTTTAGATAGGCTTCTCCAATTAAAATTCCACCCATCTTTTTTCAGAGGAATGGTATTTTTATCCATTGGTACTATCTCAGATTTTACCAGTTCTCCGTTTATTTTATCCAAGATATAAATCATACACAAATATATAAATAAATTGTCGTTATTGTATAATTATATTGAGTTCAATTCCGTAATATTGATAATTAGTATGTCTGTTTTCAAAATGCGGTATAACGGTCACTTGGTCGAGTAGGCAAAGGGAGTTTCACCCTAAGCCTCTCACAGAACCGTACGTGACAGTTTCCCGTCATACTGCTCTTGTTATACAAATCTAAACGCTTTATCAACCTAATCCAAGTTGCCAATGGTAAAACAGGCTCGGGAATTGTTCCTTAACTCTTGTAAACCATCGGAATGCTCTTTTTATACTGATTCTGTAGCGTTTGTACCTTTTCCTAACCCAGCGGATTAATCGCTTGTTCAGCCAAATAAAGATTGGGTTCAACTCGTGTTTTCTGAACTTACCAAAGTAGTTAATCCATCCCCGAATAAACGGGTTTAGAAATTGAGCTACACCAACAATACTTTTGTAAGTCAATCCCACAATGTTAAGTTCTTCCATTTTATCAGCAATACGTTTCTTAGAACTAATGCTGATAGCACAATCGTACCCAAGAAACAGTTTCCCTGTCCTTGGCGATTTGGTTGTACGTGGTTGAAACGAGTACCCCAGAAAATCGAACTTTACAATTGGATGAACGCCTTGTCTACGATAGTCAAGACAGTAAACCAATTTTGTCTTTTCAGGGTGAAGTTCCAATCCACAATCTTTCAGCCTTTCACGTAACTTTTCCAGCAGCCATTCCGCTAGAGTTTTGCTCTTACAATGAATTATTGCATCGTCGGCATAGCGAACAAAATTCACTGTTTTGTGCTTTAGTTCAAGCCATTTATCTATGGCATAATGCAGAAACAAGTTCGCGAGTAACGGGCTTATCACACCACCTTGTGGAGTGCCTTTCCCCTGCTTGTGAACCAGTTCTCCTGATTTTGTTTGCACGGGTGCATTCAGCCACCGTTTGATGTAAAATAAACACCAGTTTTCGTTAACGTGTTTCTCCACGGCACGCAGTAGTTTCCCATGGTCGATATTATCAAAGAAAGCTTTTATGTCGAGGTCGATTACCCAGTCTGTTTTCCTACAGTTTTTCCGAACCATTGCAAGAGCCTGATGGGCGTTTCGCTTTGGTCGGTAACCATAAGAATTAGTACTGAATATAGCCTCAAACCTTGGTTCTAAATAATCTTTTACAACCATCTGACCAATCCTGTCGGAGATAGTTGGAATACCAAGTAAGCGGGTTTTACCGTCTTTCTTAGCTATCCGGGCTTCCTTAACAGGTGGAGGAAAATAACTGCCCGATGCCATACGATTCCAAAGCTTGTACAAATGTTTCGACCTTTCGGCATCAAATTCTTCCATGCTGATTTGGTCAACACCTGCACTTCCTTTGTTGGCTTTTACTTTCTTATAAGCTTCCCATACCATGGTTTTGCTTATAGGTACTGATTTTGTCTCATTCCATAAATTCATCCTCTTGCGAGTTGTTAAATGTTATGATACTGTATAACCTAACCCCTTTGCTCCATTTCCATTACAGAAACTTCATCACTACTACGGGTTAGTCCGTCTCTGTTCCTGCTCATCGGTATTCTGCCTTCGGGTTGTTCCCGTTGTGCGTTTCCCTTTGCATTGCAGGACAGATTCCCGAGTTCCGTAATTAAGCCCGGATAAAGGTCATGCCGCTTGAATGACGTCTGCCGCACAGCCAGTAAACAGGTTTCCGCTGTGCTTATCACTGCATAACTTACTCTACAGCTTTTGACAGAATGTGGCAACTTCTCGACACCTCTTCAGCGGTTACGGTTAGTTCATCTCCTTTATCCATACCTGGTTCTGCTCATGACAGAACCTTTTCCTAAACGCTCAATACCATGCCTCTTAAGCACAGCACCTTTAGGTGGTTTAAAATCCTTGCCTGTACAACGGTTTTGGTGGGTCGATTCCACCATCTTAATTACAGCATGCAATGAACTTTTATTGCCGATTCATCGCTTCTCGGCACACTAAGTTGTCGTTGCGGATTTCGAAGAGCGTTCCTGTCCGGCACGGAACGATGTTACGAGAATCCGCGGATGGCGCACCACCAACCCCCGCAATGCAATTTGCAAAATGTGTCTGTTGCACAACTCACCATGTTTTGTTAACAAATTTAGCATAATCTCGGAGAGTAAGAAGCTATCTTTCATTAACTTGTAAATAAAAATGCAGGGGAAGAAAGTTTATCACGAGAAACTGTTTTCCAACTTCCAGTTATCTCACCGCGTTCCCAAAGAAAATTTCTATCGCAGGTTAAAAGAAGTTCTGGATTTATCATATCTGTATTCCCAGACCAAAGCTTATTATGGTTCATGTGGTCAGAAAAGTATCGACCCGATCGTGTTTTATAAGCTTTGTTTGGTAGGGTATCTTGAAAATATCATCAGCGACCGGCATATAATTGATCATTGTTCCATGCGTTTAGACATCCTCTATTTTTTAGGGTTCGACATCGATGAAGAATTGCCGTGGCACAGTACCTTAAGCCGGACCCGCCAGTTGTTTCCGGAAGCATTATTCGAAAAAGTATTTGAACAGGTTTTACGGATGTGCATAGAAAAAGGGATGGTTTCCGGTCATACGCAGGCAATGGATTCTGCGCCGATAAAAGCCAATGCAAGCATGGACAGCCTTGAATTGAAAGTCCCGGAAGAAGAATTGGATGATTATCTCCGCAGGGTGCGGCATTTAAATACAAAGGATAAAGAAAACTATCCCCATCGAAAAGCAAAAAACAACAAAGCCAGTCAGCAGCAACAAACTATAACAGCAGACAAGCGGGAGCTTCAGGGCATAAAGTCTCGGACAAAGAAATGGTCAAAAGACCAGGATGCACGCCCCGGATCGAGGAACAAGGGAGCCAAATACACCAGCAACAAAACACATTACAGTCCCAGCGATCCCGATGCGCGTATCAGCGTAAAACCGGGGAAAGCCCGAAAGCTGAATTACCATGGAAACATTAGTGTCGATACAGCCAATCATGTAATTACCGATGCCAAAGCCTATCATGCCGACCGTGTTGACAGTACAAATTTGCAGGATGTAACCCTGCGGTTGAAAGAGCGACTTTTGCAAGAAGGCCTGATGTGGCGAAATGTATTGGCCGATGCAGGTTACAGCAGCGGCGAGAACTACGCTTTTCTGGAAAAACAAAACCTTATAAGCTACATTCCCCCGCACGGAACATACAAAGGTGGCCCCAAAGGTTTTACTTACGAAAAAGATGGTAATTACTGGCTATGCCCCGAGGGAAAGAAGGCAACTTTTCGGGTACGCAGAGCAGAGAAAGGCAACTGGAAGGATTACTACCTGACACGGCGCAGCGATTGCAAGGGTTGTCCCATAAAGCAGCAGTGCATTGGAAAAAGTTTTGAAAAACGTATTGGTATAACCATTTATGTCGATCAGTATACCAGGAATAACGAACGGATAAAAAGCAAGTTTGGCCGGAGAATGAAAAGCAAGCGACAATCTACAGTTGAACCGGTTTGGGGAACCTTGACCCAGTTTACAGGCTTGCGGAAAATAAACACAATTGGAATTGAACAAGCTAATAAGGTAGTGCAAATGGCTGCTACGGCTTACAACCTGAAAAAGCTGCTGAAGTTTGAAGCGAAACATGTGAAAACGATGGCAGCAGCCATTGCTTTTTATTTTTCGTCTCTCAGCTTAAAAATGAAGGATCTTAAACCCGGGTTTCCGTCAGAAATTAGCTTTTGCTGAAAATTAAAAGTCCTTCTTAAAACGAGCGAAAACAGCTCGTTTTTCTATGTAGTGTTAAACAGTATCTTGAAAATTACGGGGTTGTGCAACGGTTACACGTGTTAGCATTAGTTATTTAATAGTTTTTCAAATTTCATAATATATACTTTCTTGTAAGTCATAAGTACCATCATTTAATCTGTTAGTGTCAAAAAGAAATTGTCCAGCTAGATTTCTTATGTGTCCTGAGTAGTTTACATATTTTAATATTAAAATTGTCGCAAGCAAACGAACTCTAAATGAATCAAGATTGATTTCGAGTAAGTTATTTTTGAAATCATCTTCGAGATAGGGAACTGAACCATGTAAAAAAGTATTTCTGTCTTTTAATAAAGTGATGTATTTGTCAGGTAAATTTATTTTATAAAACTCAAATATTTTTAATGGTTTATCTACATTAAATGGAGTGTTCAAATGCTTGATTTTTTTATTAATTACTTCTAGCTCTTTTGGTGTAAATTTCTTCTCATATTCTGAAACTTCTTTAGCTATTTTTTCAAGAAGTTCGTTTAAATCCTTTGTGTCTTTTATTGGTTTTAGCTTTGATTTATTTTCATGATAGATTAAACCAACGATTGCTTCAAGAGAAACATAATACATACTAGACCTAATGATGACAGATTCATTATTACTACATTCGATTATCATTTCAATCGTTCTATTATATGTCTCGTTTGATAACAATTTTTCAATAATTTTTGAAAAAATATGAGCAGGGAAAAGATTGTCCGTAAGTAGACTCTTTTTATTATTAACTTTTTCTTGATAGAGTTTGAACTCAAAAGGTTTTATGATACCTAAGTCAGTTACAATTGACTTGTGTAGAAATTCGTAATGAATTGAATCAATTATGTTGAACGACGGGCTGTCTGAAGCAAAAATAAAATATCTGTCTCTATACCAATTGCCCGATAGTAAAGCTAATCCTTTAATTATAGCCTTAGATGTTTTCTGGAATAATTTGAAATCTATTTTATCCAAAGATTCTATAACTAATTTTTTTTGTGAATTTATTTCACATCTAAAAATATCAAAGTTGTAGTTGTCTATTTGGAGAGAAGTTAAGCCATGTCCATATTGAATATCACCACATTCATATTTTTTCCCGGTGGCTATTCTGGTTCGTTTTGTGCCACCGATTTCGGAGTGGTTTGTGCCAGTGATTTCGGTTCAAACTGTGCCACCGGATAGCTAAAAAGCGGATATTTTTCGGTTCGTTTTGTGCCACTCCGGTTCAGGCTGGTTACTCTAACGGTTCGTTTTGTGCCACTTTGGGAGATCAGGTAAAAACAGCTATATCGCAGATTTTTTTTTCTGGATATGGCAAACAAACTTGATCCGATGGATTTAAAACAGATTTTATCGTTGCACAACGACGGGGAAAGCAACCGGCAGATTGGCGGGATATTAGGTATCTCGCGCAACACCGTCAACAATTATATCAAACTGGCAAGGGCTAGCGATTACAGTATCGGGGAACTGCTGGCAATGGATCCTCACCGACTGGATGAGCTTTTTACGGCGCACACCACGCTTATTACTGACCGGTATGACGAGCTGATGGATTGGTTCGACAAAGTAAACCAGCAACGCAACCACCCCGGTTTTACCTTTATGTACCACTACCAGGAATACCAGGGCCAGGTTTCCAACCCTTACAGCTACACCCAGTTTATGGAACATTACCACCGAAAATACGACCAGGTGAAAGGTTCGATGAAACTGGAACATGAGGCAGGAAAGGAGATGTACATCGATTTTGCAGGAAAGAAACTGCATATCATCAATAAAGAAACCGGGGAGCTTATCCCGGTAGAAGTTTTTGTTGCGATCCTGCCCAATAGTCAATATACCTATGTTACAGCCTGTTTAAGCCAAAAACGCGAAGATCTTATTACTTGTACTGCCGGTGCCCTTTCATTCTTTGAAGGTGTGCCCAAAGCTATTGTTTCGGACAATTTAAAATCGGCCGTTACCCGGGCAAGTAAATACGAAGCAGAGATAAACCGTACGTTTAAAGATTTTGCCTGTCATTACGGCTGTGTTATCAACCCAACACGCAGCTATGCCCCGCAAGACAAAGCATTGGTCGAAAACGCCGTTAATCTTGCCTATCAGCGTATTTATTATCCGCTAAGGGATATGGATTTCTTTTCGCTTGACGACCTGAACCGCGAGATAAGAAAACTTTTAAAAGACTACAACAACTTGCTGTTTCAACGAAAACAGGCCAGCCGCCGGGAACTGTTTCAATCGGTGGAACGCAGCTATCTAAAACCGCTGCCCGACACGCCTTATCAGATGAAAGATTACCGCAGGGCAAAGGTCCAGAAAATTGGCTATGTGTATTTTTCACCCGAAAAAAGTTATTACAGCGTTCCGTACCGGTATATCGGTAAGTCAACACTTATCCACTATACGGCATCCACTGTTGAAGTGTATTATAACCACCAGCGTATTGCCCTTCACAAACGTAACTATACCATAGGAAGTTATAATACCATCAAAGAGCATTTAAGCAGTACCCACCGGGCACGGACCGATTGGAACCCGGATTTCTTTAAGCGTATGGCTGCCAAACATGGAGAAAATGTGTTGACACTCGTTGACCAGTTGGTGACCACTTGCGACTATCCTGAAACAGCTTACAAAAGTGCCATGGGCATTGTCCAGCTTCACAAGGCTTACGGTTCAGAGCGCTTAAATAACGCTTGTAAACTGGCCCTTCTTGCCGGAACTCATTCCTACAGGCGTATTGGTAACATCTTAAAAAATAAACAAGACAAACTTCCTTTCCCGAAAGAAAACAGCAATATTCCGCATATCCCTGCACACAGCAACCTGCGCGGGGCAGCGGCTTATAAATAACTCTAAAATTTAATAATATGAACAACAATCAAACAGTTGAAAAACTAAGGCAGATGCGCATTGGCGCAATGGCCGACCTACATTTACAACATGTAAAAAACAATGGTTTACAAGAGCTCACCCCCGATGAGTACCTGGCCTTGCTTACCGACCATGAATGGGAAAGCAGGCAGAACCAGAAAATCGAAAGGCTTTTAAAACAAGCAGCTTTCCGTCAAAAAGCAAGCGTAGAGGAAGTGCATTTTGAGCCAGCACGGAACCTCGACCGTAACATGTTTAACCGACTGACAACGCTTGATTTTATCAAACGTAAAGAAAACCTGATAATTACAGGGGCTTCGGGCGTTGGAAAAAGCTACCTCGCTCAGGCACTTGGACACCAGGCTTGTTTTAACGGGCTAAAAACTTTGTATTCAAACACAGCCCGTTTGTTTGCCCGGATGAAACTGGCTAAAACCGATGGGACTTACCTGAAAGAACTCAGTAAGTTGCAGAAAACAAACCTGCTTATCCTCGATGACTTTGGCCTTCAGGCACTAGATAACCACAGTCGCGAAGCACTAATGGATATTATCGATGACAGGTATAACAAAACATCTACAATTGTTGTCTCGCAAATACCGGTTTCTGTGTGGTACGATATTATCGGTGAAGGTACTATTGCCGATGCAATCCTCGACCGGATTGTCAACTCATCTCACCGTATTGACCTGAAAGGGGAATCGCTGAGAAAAGGAATTTTAAAGAGTGAAAATTAATTTTTTTGTATAATTGCACCATCTCTCAAAGTGGCACGGTTTCAATCGAAATGTGTGGCACGGTCTGACCGAAATAGCCACCCGGTAAAAATTGTTGTTTCATTCTCATCGTTAATATTTACTACCAAACGGAAATATTTTGAGTCAGAATATTTTAAAGATTTAGAGAAAAGACATGTTATAGCACCATCGATTTTTTTTGTTTGTACAAATCGTTTTGTTTTTATGTGGTTTATGCTAAAAGCAGGAATTACAAAAGTTTTCTCTTTTGATGAAATAACAATATCGTCATTTAGACCTATCTTTTTAAAGTTAATGTCATTAGGATTAATTTCATTTACTAGTTCTAATTCAAAATTGAGTGTATAAGTTAGCGAGTCCCAAATGATATTTATTTTTGAATTGGTGAGATAGTTATTCCATGATTTATTAATTGTAAAGCATTCGAAGTTTGAAAATAATTCAATTTCCTTCAAAGTCGATTTTATTTCTTTCTTAATTATATCTCCTGAATTCATAAGCTCAACTCACGTGTTTTTATAATTAATGCTAACGGATGGGTATATGCAAATGTGGGCGATTTCGGGCTTCAAACTTATCAATCCGTTATTATTTTAAAGCGGGCTACTGCCCTTTATTTTAGTACAATCCCGCCCATTTTGTATATACCGTGTTGTAAGCTGGTGTTCATTATTCAAAGTCTATCTGTTTCAAGTTTTTACATATCTAATCTTTATTCTTATCAATCCGCACCGACCTTGATTCGAAGCACGAATTTATTTTGTTTTTTGTGGGTGGGCAAACCCCAAACCGCCCTTAAAGGCGGTACTTAGGGCTGGCTTTGTAAGCTCTTTGACAAGTTTTGGTCTGAGCGTGGCTCGTGAGACTCGCCAATGTGCTTACAAATAGGGTGGGCTTTCCCCATTATTCTTTAAATACTTTTCCTTATGCTTCTAATAGCTGTAGGCTCTAATAAATTTGGACTATCCCATAAAATAGCTATTTAATGCAGATTTAAACCTTTTTTTATATTTAATGATTAAAATTCTAAAAGCTATAAACTTCATAATATAAAACATAATAAAAGATGCCCCTATTAGTATAACAAGTACTTCAAGATTTTTATATAAGTCAAAATATGAAACTTGCATAAATAGAAACAATTGGAGGTTAACAAGGTAAAACACATGTGTATATAGCAAAAATGGAAGGAAAAGTGCTATCAGAAACGCAACTGTACTTTTCCTTTTAAAAACTACTTTTAAAGTTTTTTTAATATCCTTTGTAGAACCTTTTATTTTACCATCAAGGAATGGAAAATAAAACTGCATCTTTTTCTTGTTATTAGGAATCACGTTTACATAAGTAATCCCATCTCGTCCTTTATGAAGATTTACAGATGCCTTATTCACACCATCTATTAATACTATATTATTATCAATAGCTATCTTGCGTCTCTGGAAGATACCCCAAAATATTCCGAATTTAATAAATAAGATAAAGAAAACAATCAGTATAACATAAAGATATTCAGTAATTAAATTATCAAAATTATCTAAAAAAATTGTTTCATACTCATCTTCATCAATGTTTGCATCAAGTAACTCAATATCGTTCTTACTGACTATTAAATCTTCAGATGGTTCTATTATTTTACCCATAAAAAGAATGTTTACAGAAACAAAATCTTCCAAGGGATTAACATCGCCAATTAATTTATCACCAGGCTTAAGGGAATAGAATTCAACATTCAAATTTTTATAAATACCTGTAGTTATTTCTGTTAAATCACTTAAGCGCATCATGAAATTACGATTCATGCTATATCTATGTCCCTCGTATGTTATAGATGATATCTCTGCCCATTCTCCTTCAAAGCCTTCATATTTATAGATTTCAATCCACCTTGTAGTGGCTCCTTTTTGTAACATTTTCAGTTTGCTTCTATCTTTAATTTCTTTTAAAGTTTTATTTTCATAAATTTTGAAATTATCCTTATTAATTACATAATCAGAATAACCTCTATATTTAAATTGACGTTCTATTTTTTGAGCATTAACAGTTACATTGAGAATAGAAACTAAAAAGCAAAAAAGTATTGTTTTCAAAAAGTTGGGATTATTAATTATCATGGCATCGGAGGTTCATAATTGTTATCATAAGTATCAGGTTCTATTGGGTCTTCGTTTGTTTCTGTAATATCACTTGCATTTTCTGAGAAATCATCAGTTATGTCGTTGCTATCATCATACGTAATATCATCGCTGTTTTCTGAAAATTCTGTTGAAGGGTCGGTTAAATCTTCTGATTCCTGATTTTCGTCAAAAGGAACTTCTGTTATTTCATTAGCATTTTCTTCAAATTCAATTGAAGGGTCAGTAATTTCCTCAATTTCACTTTCACCATCAATTACTTCATTAATATCCTCTTGAGGCACCTCTGTGATATCACTATTATTGTCATCAAATTCGTTTACTTTGTCGTTGTTTGAATTAAGGTTTTCATCCATATAGTTATAATTTACATTTTTAATATTTGCAGAAGTATATCCTTCAATATCCTGTACTGAGAAGGTGTCATCAAATTCATTGTTGGGAGAATCTGTTTTCTGGTCATAAGAATCAGTATAATCAGAAGAAGGAGTTGTCTCGTATAAATAATCTTCTTCCTCTTTTGAAAGGCCATTTTTAGTTCTATTTAAAAGCGTAGTATCAAGGGCATCACCAAAACTATCAGCAGTTGAGGCATTTGTCATTTTATCATATATATCTTTAGCCTCTTTTTGTTGTAGATAAAATTCCAAATCACTTCGTTCAGTATTACCTATACGTCTTTCTGTCTTATCTATATCAATTCGGTTTTCTTTTCCTGGGTAATAAGGAATATTTTTTTCATCATCATTCATATTACTCTTTTTTATCGAATTCATTCATTTTGACTAAAATAGGTTTATTCAGTTGCTCATCAAAAACAAGAGCTTCACCTTGCTCTAAAGTGGTTGCATATCTCGATTGTTGTTCATCCATATTCATTGCTTCACCTAAATAATCTCTATCACTTTTATTTGTGATTCTATGCATAATTTTAAGGTTGGTGTTTTTTATGGCATCTGCAATTAATTTAGTTGGACTTTGTTCAACAATAAAAATTGATTCATTTTTTGCTCGTATTTCAGCAAGCATATCTATAAAAAGATTAATGGTTTTTGTACCGCTATCCTGTGACATATTCGCATTCTCTCCCCCACCTGAGGATTTGGAAGAAGAACTACTTAAAAGCCTATGTGCTTCTTCAATTAAGGTTACATGCAGTTGATTTTCCTTACTATGAGATTTTCTCAATTGTCTACTTTCAAAAAGATATGTAAGCAGAAAAGCCATCACCAATGCTTTGTCATCATTATCAGGTAATGCTTCTAATTCAACTATACATGGTTGATTTAAAACAACATCAATATTGTTATCTATATTTGAGTAGTTATGACCTGAATCACTCCAGTTTTCTGGACAAAAAATCTGACCTAATAATCCTTTTGTTAGTTTAGATAAGCGCCGACTTAGACTTGCAACAAGTTCTGCACTACTTTTATCATTAAATTGTTTTTTGTTTTCATTCAAATATTTCTCTACAAATTGACTAAAGCCCTTTAATGTTTTATATCGATTGTTTATTATTTTCCCATTAACCTTAAGGTGATGTTTCGTGTTTTTGGAAATATTAAAAAAATCGTTCTTACATAATCCTTTGTATACAACAACTGACTGACCGTCTTTACCTTTTACTTTATAATCCTGACCTAAATATTCATAAAGACAATCTTCTAAAACAGCAGGCATAATACCAAACATTGGAAATGCTGCCATTAAACAACTTTTAATATAAGATAAATGTTGAAAAGGTGTAATACCTTGAATAGCAACAAATGGATTAAAGCGTAGGAAATCTTTATTAGCCTTACCGTCTTGTTTAAATGGAGTTGATAATTGAAACCTTTTTAGCCTTTTGCCTTTTTCCTGTAACAACTTACTAACTTTCTCATAATATTCTGATTTAACTGGCTCAATAATAAGGAATGGTATGTCATTTCTTATTAATTCTTTTACAAAATTTAATGTTGTATTAGTCTTTCCCGAACCAGTAGCCCCAACTATTAACCCATGTTTAGTTAGGTCTTTTAAAGGTAAAGAATATTCTAATTCATTATTAACCTTGTTTGAAACAACTACTTTTCCTAATTCAATATTATTGGTCTCTTGTTTTGATTTTGGATTTGGTTGGTAAAAAGGTTTAATTGATTTAGAAATCATCCCAGGTATTCCAGAAGCTTGAGCTATAGGCAACCTAAATACTGCCATTGCTTCAGAAGTATCACTTATATATGGCATTCGTTGAATAAATGAATCAATTAATTCTTCATGGTCTTTGAAAGGAATCTCAACCTCTGGATTAACATGATAATAATGATTGCAACTTTCCCAATCACCCTTTAAAATTTCTAAAGGAGTATCATTTAATGAAAAACAATGAAAGCTAGTAACATTTTTAACTTCACCATATGTAATTTGACTACAAAAGGCATTTGCAAAGGCACGTGCAGTATTTTCTATTGAAGCACTCACTTGCATTTTTATTGACAGCAAATGATTAGTGTTTATGTATTTTGAGTAAGCTTCAATATAATTATTTAACTCTGGGGTCAGCATATCTATATACGTTATTTTTAACATATTAAGATATTTCACAGCTAAGTTCTTTTCAAAGTTATATACATCAATTGAACCTACGGAGATTCTTAATTGTACTTTTTCATTAGCATTCTGTAAGAGCTTATAAAAGTTTGAAAAATTATACCGTTTGGGTTCAATGTAGCTTGTACATGGGATATGATAATTTGCTGTTTTATCCCATTCAACAAGATTTCTTGGTGGGATTCCTAAACTGTCTTCATGATAAAAAGACCCAACACTTAATAAATTACGAGTTTTTTGTATCTCTACGATAGACTTACCTTCAAGATTTAAAACATTTTTTAATTCTGTCTCATTTAATACAACGAATTCATATTCATCAGGAATAACCTCCTCGAACTGTTTCTTTATTCTTGAAAGATTCGGTCTAATATTACCAGTACGGACAATCCTAAGAATCATAAAAGTATCAATTGTTTTTATTTCTGGATTGTTTTGTATACGTAGTTCTATATATGCAGATAAACCTTTTGCTGCCTTAACAAATACGTTATAAATTGAGTCTAAAAAAGTTTTTTGTCTAAGAAGAGTGTTATAGTAATGTTCTTCCGCATTATACATTTGAAGTTCATTAAACTCAGGAATGCTAAGAATTTTAAAACCCGTAATAAATTCAGTACATTTTTTTTCACCTAATACAAGCTTCTCTTCCTCACTCTGATATTCCCAATCAAAAATAAAACTATTTGTATACTGGTATTTTTGCTCCTCATTTTGCATACAGCGACAAATCTATTTTTTATTAATTATGTTTTGTAATGATTCCTCAACAAGTATTTTTACCTCGGATTCTTCTTTTGGCTCCTTGTCATATTTCCAATTTGCATATAAATCATTTAAAAACTCATCAACAATTAAATTATTAATATCAAAATAATCTACGCTACACTTTGAAATTGCTTCATCAATATCATCCTTAGATGATTCGTCACTAGTAAAATGAGATAATGTTAAAGTGATTTTAGATGCAGTCTTTTTAAAATCACCTGATTCTAATTGTTTATTATTTTCAACTACAGATGCCTCCAAGATTTGCTTTGCTTTATTATGGAGTTGCTTATTAGGATTATGTTCTAATTCTGTAATAAGATTAATTAGTTCTAATTTCTTATTATTTGGAGAAGTTTTCATTACATCAATAAGCGCTCTCCTTAATTCATTTCTAATTTCAATATCTGCTCCACGGTATTCTTTTTCAATACCAGCATTTTCCTCTCGTATTTGTTTTAAATATTCACCATACTTGTCTTCTAGATATTTTCTAGGCCCTTCATTCTTAACATCTACTCTAGTTTCAACTTCAAAAACATAATTATCGTCAAACATTTGGTTAATATTTTTTTCTATTGAATCAGTAATACCCTTGATGAAGTCAATCTTATCAATTTCAGTTAAAAGTCCCTTAAAATTCGTATCCCATTCATTAGGAGAAATATTTGGATTCGTAGTAAAGAAATCATTTACATACTCATACTTTTTAGTAATTTGAGGTAATATTTCAGATTCCTTCAATGCAAAGCGAATTGCAGTTTCAAACTCTGAGATATTGGTCATATCAAATAAGTGAGCTACTTGATTTCTATTTAACATTTCAGGAAAATGATTTTTTTCCTTACTCTTTTTAGGCCGCATTATTATATCACCAATGATTTCACCAATTGAAGTAGTAATAAAAATTACTTTCTCTATTTTATGAGTAAGTTTGTTTATTGGAATTACATAAATCTGTTTATAGGAAAAATCAGCATCATTACCACTTGGAATCAATTGCCACTCATCTTTATTGATTGATTTCCTTATGTATGCTATTTGTGTCCCACTTAATTTAACCAACATTAATTTATTTCGATAATCATATTCTCCAGACAAACTTGTATTTTCAAAAAATTCTGGATAGCCAACATTCCAAGTGATTAAAAGCACTAAGAAGGTAATCATTACATAATTAAAATTCCTAATAGGAATTGTATTTGCATCAATTAGTCCCATTAGAAGTAGATAAATCGTTATTATAAAAACAGGGGTTATAATAATCTTCAATATCCTGGTAGATTGGTTCATTGCCTTGCTATTACCATGGAAAAATTTGCCCATATAAAATCTAGACAACGCATATCCTATATATTTCGATGTATCTGAAAAGAAATAAATTAATAATCCTATTGAAGTAATAATTAAGTGAAAATAATATTTTGCCCATTGTAGTGATAAAGAAGTTTCTGCATCTAATTCGACATCACCCATTTGTCCCATAACTTTACTAAAAATCAAATTGATTATTGAAAAGTTGCTATCTCTATCAACTAACCAATATGGTAATGTACTAAGGAAAATAAAAATGCTAATTCCTAAGGCAATTTTTTTTACTGAAACCTCTGTTACTGATTCGTTTGCTTTACTCATTTTGTAGGGTTATTAATTATTTCAAATGTCTTTTAATTGATGAATTATAATATTGCCAATAAAAATAACTATTCACTTTCAAATTAGCACTGGTGCGCTGGCAAAAAAAACAGCTCTTTTGCAAACTTTGGTTTGCAGGTCTGGCTTGCAGCAGTTTGCAAATGTGCTGTTTTGTGGGCGAGGTTTCTTTTTCTTTGCGCGGGGGGAGAAAAAACAAACTAAATTCCCTCGCACTGCACCGCCCTATCAACGGAGCACCTATCCAGTCAATCCGTTTTTTGTATTATTTCAATTCTCTTTTATCGTGTCAATGTGTCGAGTTGGTGTTCCACACTTGCTTACAACGGTTGGTACATGTTGTCGGGGCGGATTTCGGAGAGCGTTCCTGTCCGAACGACACGGAACTGTGAAACGAGAATCCAAAGTTGGCGTACCACCGACCCCGCCCTGCAATATGTACTGTGTTGTGCGTTCGTGTTTTATTCTTTTTTAAATAAATTATCAGAATCTATCATTGTCAATTTGATATGGTTTGAATTTTCTTTAGTTGCTTTTATATAATAATTTAATGGTGAATGAACTATCCTTTCAAATTTACTTACGGTCATAGAATCCAGAACTTCTCCATTACTGTTTATTTTCATTAAAAAAGATTCTTGTATTTCATTTGGAAAACCTATTGTTCCTTCAAAAACAAAATTGTTTGATTCATTGAAAATAATTTGGTCAAACCAACTATATGTTCGATGTTCAAATCTTTTTGTCCATATTGTGTCACCAACTTCATTTGTCCGAATCACTTGACAATCGGTAATTTGAGGTAAAGTTCTGCCTGCCCTCCCAACAATCAGAAATCCATCGTCAAGCAACTGTACTATATCATTTCCACCTTCCAGCGAAGGGTTTTCGTCATGTTTATAAGTTTTGCTTAAAAGCTCATTCCCTTCTGAATCATATGTTTTCAAATATACTTGATGAGAAGCATTGTAAGTACCGGTAATTGCGAAACCGCTATTTGATGTGGATACAATTTGGATTGGAGAATATTTATTATCCTTAAAATTTTTCTCCCATTGGAGATTGAAATTTTTATCAAGTTTTATTGTCATGCCATATCCAAATAGGATATAACCTTCATCATTTGTTCTTATTACATTTGAAACATACATGTCATCGAATCTAAATTTTTGAATTTGATTTCCATCCTGATTTAGAATTATAATTAATGTTGATGACCATACCATATCTGTCCCTTCTTGAATTGTTCCGATACAGATATATTGTCCGTTATTTTGTTGAAAAACTTTGTTTATTTGGAAAGAATAGATTGACTGAACCAAGCCTGAACCATAAATAAGGTTTCCCCATTCATAATTATTTTTTGTCCATTCAATTTTAAGATTCTCATCAGTTTTAATCAAAGTATATTTTTCGCCTGCGGGACCAGAAATAAGCAATCCGTTGTCATTAGTAAAAGATATGTTATCAATATTATCTAATTGAAATGATTTAGAAAGGACTCCGTTGAATGAAGTTTCATCGAATTCATCTTTGCATCCAAAAATAAAAGCAACTGTTACGATTAATAGCAGAATTTTTGATTTCATAAGATTAGTTTTTTGATAAGACGGAATTCATGGTTTAATGGTTGCTTTTTCAACATGACGCACAACGGTTGGTACATGTTGTCGTGGCGGATTTCGGAGAGCGTTCCTGTCCGAAGGACACGGAACTGCGAAACGAGAATCCGCAGTTGGCGTACCACCGAACCCCGCCCTGCAATATGTACTGTGTTACCAGCTGGTTTTTATTCAAATTTAGAAAAGTCTTTTTCATCTTTTTGTGCTTTTCTCCAAACTATATTTTGATTTTTTAATTCTCCGACTGAAATTGGTCTATATGCAATTTTGTCTACTTGCGCGTCAACTACTCTGAATTTAATTACTTTTTTAAACTTAATATTGTCGTCAACGGAGTTTGGATGAATAGCCATATTACAATCTTTCTGTCCACCTGCGACACTCGGATATAAAAGAATATCTATCCAATTTTCACTATACAAATAATTGTCTGCTAACCATGATGTCAATGGATAAGGAAACTTTTCTGAGATAAATTTTTTAAATAGATAATTTATTAGAGCAATATAGAGTTCTTTCTTTTCTTTATAATTTTCAATTAAATGTTGCTCTATTAAAGGGTGAATATCTTTTCGGACTTCATTCCATTTATTGTCTGGACGTAAATGTCTAGGCAAACTATATTGAATTCTCATTTCCCTTTTTGCATCGGGTTTCCAAATACTCAAATATCCGATGTCTCCAGTTTTGAGTTGGCATTCCATTATAGCAGTAATTGCATTGTCTGAGCAGTAAAAAACACTTTTACCGTTTCTATTTGCTCTTCCATTATGCTCGCAAAGTTTAGAACTTGGATATGAATATGTACTAGTTAGATTTATTGCTTCTTCATTTTCATTTATATTCTTCCGAACTCGATAAAAAATATGCTTATTAAATCTTTCTATTTTTTGTCCAAACCATATGTATGGGATTAGTGGAAAATACTCAAAGTATAATTGACCTATTTCTTTTGAGTTTTTGCTTGTTAGGTCAAGTTTATCAAACTCTTCTATTTTAATAATAAACGAATCTACATTCGAGTATTTTTCGAACAGATAATCGTCATAAATTCTATTTTTATTTTTCTCATCCACGGTGGTTGAATGTCTTTTTTAAACTTGCTGGTAACGGTCACTTGTAAGTTGTCGTTGCGGATTTCGAAGAGCGTTCCTGTCCGAAGGACACGGAACTGCGAAACGAGAATCCAGCGAACGACACCGCACGAACCCCGCAATGCAATTTACAATTTGTTACCACACGTTTTTTATTTATTTTTCTCTATTGCTTTATTGAAAGCTGTATTCAGTTTGTTTTTTAACTCTTTGTCATTTATTGATTTTACTATTCTTTTTTGAGTATTCTCAAGTTTAACTAAATCAAGTAAAGGATTTTCAATTTCCTGGATTAGATAATTAAAATCAATGCTGTCTTTATATTTGGTCAGCACCTTGGAAAATTGTTCTGGTTGACTTTGTAGTAGTTTAAACAAAACTTCATTGCTGAACTCACAATATTCCACATTGTTTTTACACTCTCTTCCAAATGATTGCAGAAATTTCACTATCAATTCGTCATTACAGTTTTCGATGTTTTCACTCATTTCAAGTACAATTTCAATATTGCATTTCAATAAATTATTCTTTGTTTCTTGAGCATGTAATTCCCTCGCAATAAGAATAGTTATTGTTACAATGAGAATTAATTTAAAATGAAATTGCATGTTCTTTTATGTTTTATGGTCCACAACAGTTTATGTAATAGTCCTTTTCTCCAAACGTTAAATGAAAAGACAAATCACAGATTCCTGTTTCGTCTGTCTCTGCCCAAATTATCGCCTCTAGATTTCCATTACCATCTAAATCTCCTCTTAGTTTTATTCTATCGTTTGGAATTTTCTTTGAAACTGGCTCAATTTTTTCCTTGTTAATGTTTGTGATTACAAAACAAGAAACATTGTCAGCTTGAAAGTTTGTTTTTAATTCTCTCTTTAAATCTTGTTTTTTTATCCTTGTCGTAAATGTTGGTCTAAATTGAATTCCACCGTCATTTTCACACCAAAATTCAATTTTTATCGAGTCTTTGAAATTTAATGTCGCCAATTCTCCTATGTCATCGAATAATGTAATTGGTGAGTTATTTACAAATTTGGTCATTACGTCTTTCCATTCAAGAATCGGTCTCTCGATTTCATAGTTGGAAATTGTCTTGTACGGAAACAAAATTTCAATTTCATATTCTGTTTCTAAGTCCAGTTTTACAGTAGCTACTCCAATTGAATTTTCTTTAAAATCCTGAGAATAGATAATGCCTGTGGAAAACAGAATTATTAATAATATGATTGTTAGTTTCTGCATCTCGTTCAAAATGTGTGGTAACGGTAAATTGTATGAGTAGTGGCAGATTGCGGGCTGCTTTCCTGTCAAACCGCTATGCAGTTTGAGCGGGCTACAAGCCTTAATATTTAGCACTTTGCCTGCCATTACTTATACAAAATGTTGGCGGTAGTATTTTATTGATTATCAAAGTATTTATCTATTAATATTTGTCTGTTTTGTTCATCTGTTTTTATCATTTCTTTTATGAATTTTGTCATTGTCATAGGGTTGATTTTTATTTGACTTAATTGCAAATCTAATCCAGACGAACCAACTTCCTTGCTTAACTTTCTTGCCCAACTATATTGTTTATTCCTTGATTTAAAAGATTTATCCATTGTCAAGCTTATAAACTTCTGTCCAAATATATTTAAAGGCTTTGCATTCTTAATCAGATTCCAGCTTATAAAGTCCTGCTTTGTCGTTCTATCCCAAATTCCATTTGTATTTATAATTATCTGATGTCTTCTATCGAACAAATGAAAAAAAGCCAAGAAAAATCCAAATCCAAAAAATGGAACACCAATCCACCCCATAATCCTATCTAATAGGCTACTCTCAGCCCTTAAAATCAACCAAATTCCAACAGCTATAAGTGGAATAGTCAATCCGAGTAGCTTTAGCGCTTTCCAAGGGGATTTATATAATTTAATCTCAGTCATAGAAAAATAATAAAATCATTGCAGCCATATAAATTGCAAATGCTATAAAGTCAATTATTGTAACTCTTCTATCATCAAATAAGTCTGTTGTAGAACCTCTTCCTGGAGCAACCAATTCTTGTCCTTGAGTTTTTGCACTTATAAATCTTAGAACTTGGTACAAAATCAACAAAGGAACTGTATTTCTAAGTCCAGTTGATGCATGTCCTTTTACATTCTGCAAATAACCAACGTCTTTTAGTTTGAAATATATGAACAGATGAATTAATCCAAATGCAAACCAAATAAAATAAACTTTCAAATTTCTTAGCGATTTATAATTAAACAGATATAAAAAGAAATGCGTTCCAAAAGCATAAGCAAATAAAATCCCTCTTTGTAATTTATAGTCAAGAGAGTTGTTCTTGTAATAAACTGTTAATCCAATTGATAAGACTATATACAAAAAGATTGTAATCTTATCCCATTTCGTTGTTCTGTTAAAGTAAAATATCTGTTTTTCCATTTAATATTTTTGTCAATTCTATGTGTAGGGCGTTTTCAATATTACCGCCAACGGTCACTTGCAAGTTGTCGTTGCGGATTTCGGAGCGCGTTCATGTCCGACAGGACTGAACTGCGATGCGAGAATCCAGCGTACGACACCGCACGAACCCCGCAATGCAATTTGCAATTTGTTAGCGGTTGTTTTTTTATTTCTTGTCATTTACATTATTCCAATATTCATTTGAAATTATATCTAAATCGTTAATTGTTAGAACCTTGTTATTCTGATTTTTTATTATGATGTCATCACATTTAATACTCAACTTTCCCCCGCAAAAGTCAAAGTTTGTGTCATGCTGGTTACAGTCAATTACAACCTCGTCTCCAAAATTTTCGGTTGAGAGAATTTCGAGGTTTGCTTGGAAAACTTGGTCTATTTCGGTAAAAACTTTTTGGGGTAGATTAATGGGATTCATCCAAGCATTAAAACTAATTTTTTCGATATTGATTAAATCAACAAAGAAGAACTCAAATGAATTATCTATAATATTTGCTAAATATTGACATTCAATTGTCAAAGTCAGATTTGTTTTATTGCCAGTCCATTTTGTGATAATTCCATCATGAAAAATTGAAAATGTATCAACGATATTTTGCACGTTTTTATCCTTTTCATTTTTCTCCAAATCAATTTTTATTTTTGATAAGTCTTGTTTTTCATTTAATGGATATTTCTCAAAAGCTAATTTTTCAATTTGTTCTTCTTGTAATCCTTTTTCCCGTAATTCTCTGCAATACGTTGTCCTGAGTCCTGATAAATCATCGAAAGGGTGTTTTTCAAGAATTTTCATATGTTCCTCATATTCTTTTTTACTCCAGGTTTCATCAAGTATTGAAAGTAGTTCTATCTGTTTTTCAAATGCAATTCTTCTAACATCTTTGTTTTCTACTCTATTTTTTATTTCGTATTTAAAAGACATTATTGCAGTAATACTCGAAAAAATCCAATACAAAAGTTCATCAAAATCCTCAGTTGTTTTTCTTTCGAATTCCTTTCCTCTTTCAATGAGAACATAATGAAGATTTTCATTTCTATCAATCTCAATGAGTGGAGACTGTTCTCCATTTGAATATTTGTAGTATGGTAATAAATTGTCCGGTACGTTTATTTTACTTGCCAATTCTTTTACTTTTTTTCTGATATGTCGATACCTGATTCTTGACATTTTTCTGTCTTTTTAAAATAACCGCTAACGGTCACTTGGTCGAGTAGGCAAAGGGGAATTTCACCCCTAAGCCTCTCACAGAACCGTACGTGACAGTCTCCCGTCATACGGCTCTTCTAATATAGCTAATTCTATAACGCTCATCCCCTTTAAGGTTGGCAAAAAAATTAAACTATACCAGCTAACCCCTTCGCTCCATTTCCATTACAGAAACTTCATCACTACTACGGGTTAGTCCGCCCCAGTACATTGCATTGCTATTCGGCCTCCAGGGTGTGCCAGTTGTACCTTTCGCTTAACATCAATGTGACTGGTTCCCGAGTTCCGTAATTAAGCCCGGATAAAGGTCATGCCGCCTGAATGACGCCAGCCGAATGGATAGTAAACAGGTAACTTCCAAACTTAGTATTGTTTCCAATACTACTTTTCACTCCGTCACATACTTCGTAGCTTTTGACTAGATATGGCCACTTCTCGACACCTCTTCAGCGGTTACGGTTAGTTCATCTCCTTTATCCACACCTGACCTTACTCGTGGTAAAGCCTTTTCCTAAACGCTCAGTACCATGCCTCTTAAACACAGCACCTTTAGGTGGTTTGATGCCCCCTCCTGCAAGGCGACATCGGTGCCCAGTTGCTCGTTTGCAACTTCCACCATCTTAATTACAGCATGCAATGAACTTTATTTGCCGATTCATCGCTTCTCGGCACACTATGTGGTCGGGCGGGATTTCTGGAAGAAATCCTGTCAGACCCGCAGGAAAGTGGGCGCAAGGTCTGACTTGTCAGACCGCTAAAACCCCCCGCCTGCCATATTACAATTTGTTACCAACCGTATTTAATTTATTTTTTATCTCAATAGCTTTTTTATTCATTGTTTTCCATTCCTCTGTCTCAATAAATTCATCAATCAAAGGAAGATTTTTAGGTGTTATATCTGCAATTGCATTTAGAGTTTCATCAAATTCCGATAACAATTTCAATTCAGTAGGATTAAATATTTGTCTAAAATCATCTGACGCTGGAAAATAATAATCTTCCCATTGACAGAATAATTCATCAGAGACTTGCACTATTGGAACGTTTCTTTGATACTCCAATTGGCTTTCTTTTGATGCCCACAAGTCAATCACTCCGAACACGTTATTTCTTGTCAAGTCGATGAATTCCTCCTCGCTTATACTTTTTCCTTTAGTTTCAGTTTCTTCAATAGGTTTATTAATTTTATTTCTCAACGGTCTTTTTTTAATTTTTACTCGATAGTAATAAATTGGTGCATACAATGCATTGAAAAAGAAAAGAGGAAATATTGATTTTGAATACCTGTCATACTTAAACAGAAACCATAAGCAATACCCCCAAAAAAAGAAGACTATTAAATTTAAGGGTGTCGCAACCATATTAAAGGTTGTCCGGTCTTTGCTGAATAGAATTTTGTCTATTGTTTCAGGGAATATAATTGCAATAAAAGGCAGTAGAATTACTGAAATTAGGAATATCAGATTTATTAGAAATGAGACAAATACTATTTTATCGAGTAGTTTCATTTGGTCTTTTCAATATGGTTGGTAACGGTAAATTATAAGTTATGTGGCGGAGTTGCGAGCTGTTTCTCTGTCCGAATACAAGCTAAACTAACATACGGAAAGCCGCTGCTGGCGTACAACAGAGACCGCCATAGAATTTATAAGATGTTAGCAACCGTTTTTTATTTAATAGTTTCAAGCAAAAAACTTTTATAACTTAAAAGTCTTTCGGCTACTTGTTCTTTATTTATTATTTTCTCTCTATCTCCAAGCCAATTTTCTGCATCAACAATAGCAACAGTCATATATTTTCCATTTCCAAATCGGTCTGGACGTCTAATTGTTGAAATATTTTTTTCTTTTGCTGAATTTAAAATTAAGCGACTTAGTTTATTTCTAATTCCGCTTCTTGTTACATTTTCTGGCATAACAACAGGTTCGTCAGGGTCAGTCGAAATTTTAAAACATAATTTATATTCTTCAGTCTGTAAATAAACAGGATATATATCCCAATAGTGCCAATTTAAAACTGCATTCCAAAAACCGCCATTTTGATTATTAACAAAGTCCCAACCTATTAGATTTATTTTATTTTCTAAAAATTGGAAAAATCCCTGCCAATCATTTCCATTCCAATCTTTAATTACCTTAGTTTCCCATTTATGATTAAGTTGTTCTATTCTATTTAATCGTGTTTTGAAATCATTGTAAATATCATTTTTTAAATCGTGATTGTTTAAAAGAGTCACAAACTCTTGTCTATTATATATTTCAAATCCTTCTTTAATTACTTTTTTTAAACTTTGTTGAGACTCGTTTCCCGTTTTTAAATAAACACAGATTGGTTTTTCATATTTTTGACCTTCACACCATTTTTCTGCTATTGACTTATATTTTGCAAGTTGTCCAGAATGTTGTTTTGTGTACGTTTTATCTTCGATAATTATTAGATATTTGTCATTAACTTCTGCCCAAACGTCAATATTCTCCCATTGTCTGCCAGCTCGAACATTTTTAATTTGTTCATTAAAATATGAATGATTTTTTTTAATTAATGTCGTTACAAATTCAGAACCGCATTTATTTAAATTTTTATCGTATGTTTCATTGGCTATATCTGCCCATTGTAAAAGCCACGTTATAAATGCGTCTTGGCTTAACTCTTTTGTTGAAATATCAAAAATATTTGGTTTCATATGATTCGCTGTCTGTTAAAATGGTTGCTAACGGTAAATTGTATGAGTAGTGGCAGATTGCGTGGTACTTTCCTGTCAAACCGCTACACAGTTTGAGCGGGCTACAAACGTTGATATTTACCACATCGCCTGCCATTACTTATACAAAATGTTGTGCTTTCGTACTTTATTTTCTTAATTCATTCATTTCATTTTCCACTCGTGCGGTGGGGCATTTTTTTTAATTTCTCTTTTTCTAGGGCAGCGACTTGGAAGCTCTTTTGCAGGTTTTGGTCTCGCCGTGGCATTGTGCGACCTGCAAATGTGCTTACAAGTGTGCGTTGGCTATAATATTTTTATCAATTCATCATATTCCATTGAGGTCTTTCTGAATTTTTGCAAAACAAGTTGTTTGTCAATTCTTTCAAGTTTATTATCTCTAATGATTAATCCGCTGTTTCTACATTTTTCATATAGTTTTATTGCTGTATGCCTTGAAATTCCAGTATTTTGTAAAGCAATCACAATTCTATTTTGAGTACCATATTCAAGTAGAGTAGCCCAATTTTCACCAGCATTCTCTTCTCCAAGTAGGTTTACAACAATGCTATGATAATGATTAAAATACTTCTCAAACAAAAAGCGTAAAATATATTCAATATCCTCAATCACATTTTCAATCACGTAGTTTATATGCCTTTTGTCTCTAGGATTAAAAACAATTGGATTGTTATAATCATAGTCCAGAATAATTTCTTTGTTTTTATTATTATGGTATTCGATAGATTGTTGAATAATCTGGTTTAAACTAAATCCTTTGACCCACTGGGTCATTATTGTAGCATAATAAGATAGGCTATTAGGGTTATTTAATTTCTTTTCCGCATTTTTCCATTCATACAAATCGAACATATAATCTAAAACTCTTTTACAAACTTGATAAAACTTTGGTTGATTTATCGATGGGAGTTTTATGTTTACACCCTGCCTATGTCTTTTCAATAATTCATTGAAAACCTTATCCTGTACTGAGAGATTGATTGATTGGTTTGAATTAAGAATTGAAACTGGAATTGTAAAATCTTGAACTTTTGATTTCGCCAATTCAATAATAGTTTCTTTATTTTTTTCAATTAGTTTTTTTAGTAAGGGACTCGGCTCTCTATTGCCTTGAAGTTCCATTGTGTCAACGCTAATGATATTGGCGATATACTGTAAAATTTCTTTTTCAGTCTTTGGAGTTGAAATTTCTTGTTCTCTAAGTAATTTTTCAATTCTTTGAATATTCCTATCAATCCTATTTAAAACAGTAGGTTTTAACTCTATGGCATTTCTATGCAATATTTCTTTATTTTCCCATTCACAATCAGAATGCTGAACACAGTAAATATTACCATAAAGCTCTTTTGACAACCTTCCTGCTCTACCTGACAAATTCCAGAAATCAATTGGTTCTAATTTGGATGAACCATTTTTGTTGTTGAGAATGAAAATATTTTGAGTTGGCATATTTACACCTTCAAGAAGGGTCGAAGTACAAAAGACATTTGTAACATCACCATTTTGGTAAAGTTCTTCAACGGAATTCCTTATCAGTTGTGGTAATTTCCCGTAATGGTAAGCTATTTTATACTCTAATAAATTTGCAAGATAATAGTCAGGATGTATGTACTCCTTGATTTGATTAATTGCTTTTTTTATATCACTACTTTGTTCATTAGGTGGTATCTTGGTTAATGATTTTGAAAAGTTAAAAGCGTAGTTTATTGTTCTATTCTTACTATTACAGTAAATCAAATTGTTCTTTTCTCGACCAACATTCTTTATTAAATCATCAATAGAATTATTAGCGGAAAAGAATTCTTCAGATGCCATTTCTACATTATCATTTCCAGCGATGTAGTCAATTTTATTATTTAATAAATCTACAAAAAACAAATTCTGCGAAACTGGAGACTCACTAGTCTTATACGAATTACCATTGCTGTTTCTATTAAATAATTTCAAAAAAATTTCAGGATTGGACACGTTTGGTGAGGCAAAATACAATTTAATATTGCCATATTTTTTTAGTGCCTTTTCAATTGCTGCATAAGATGTTACGCTTCGACTATCCTTATTGCTTGCAATTTTGTGTGCTTCATCAACAAATAAAAATCCTATTGAAGGATTATTCTCTTGAGATAAATAACTAATCAATCGCTCTGGTGTAAGGACAAAAATATAGTTGTGCTGTTCTTCAGTTATCAGGTCACTTACACTTGAGTTTGTTACAACTCTGTATTTATAAGTTTCTAACACTTCTGTCAATTCACTTTTCAGGTCAATTGCAAACTGGTTTATTAATGCACGAGTAGGAACAATAACAGCTAAATTCTCAGGGGGTACATTTTTAATAACTTTCTTAATGAAAGCCTTTATGATAAATGATTTGCCCATTGATGTTGGTGCTGAAAAACTGTATTCAATTGAGTTACTTAAGCTTGAAAACAACTCAAATTGAGCATCTGTAAATGTAAATTTGTCACTGCCTGGTACTTGCTGTATTAGTGTCTTTGCCTCAACTTCTATTAAGCGATTTAGAGGAAGTTCGGAGTTGTTTTCATTATATTCCTCAAGGTATTTAATTGCAGGAAAATTCCCAAGTTTTGAATATACTGCTTTAGAAACAGTCTTATATATTGGGTTATTCAAATAGTTTGTATTTAAAAACGTGATAATTTGATACGCTTTATTTCTTGCTATCGAATCGGTTGAGTTTGAAAGTATATCAGCAAATCTTAAAATATCTTTCAACTCTTTCTCGGAGAGAGTATCATTATTTAAAATATTGAACTGATTATATGCAGACAACAAAGAGCTTTTTCTAAAAAGCTGGTTGAAATACTCATCCATTAGAATGTCCTCTGTGAGTTTTTCAATAATTGTCATACCGTCAAGTCTTTTATAATTTCCTTACGCTTTTTTGCTAAGTCGGAAAAGGGGATGATATATATGTAAAATTGGTATCCTGTAAATTCTTCCTTTCTTATTTGAAAATTAAAAGAACTAACAATATCCAAAACCTCTTGTTTTATTCGTTCTTTAATTTGTTTTCTAAATTCAGGATTAGAAAGCTTCATTTCTTCATCCGTTATTTTTGCTTCAAAGCCCAAGAAAATACCAAATGAATAATCTAAATAAGTTTCATCTATTTTTGCACTAGGCAACAAAATGCTTTTCAATTTTTCATATTGATTTTCATCATAAACCTCTTTTATTAGCTGGCTATTGACCAAATCAAATTCGAAGTCAAGCTTTTTATTGTCGTTTTTCAATAGTTTTGATATTGACCCAAATGCATCATATACTCCTTGTTTTAAGTCTGCATCTAATTTGGCTTCTCCAAATATTAGCTGATAATTTTCATCATCGAGTTTTAATAAATGAACACCGTCTGCACCTTTCACATAGTCATTGTTTGCTGTTTTTAATTCTAATTTTGTCAAAATTTTTGGAGCATTCAAATGTGCTTCGAGCAGGCAATACAGCATTACTTCACCAAGTTCTCCTTCGTTAGATGTGTAATCTCTGAATTTACTTTTTGTTCTCTTAATCAGAGTATCAAACTGATTATTATCTATAAGTTTTTGTATTTCAGTTCTTGAAAGAGCAAAGTAGTATAAATTGTTTCCAAGCAAATCTACCAAGTCATTGTATGCAAATCTGTTATTTTGCATTTTAAGCGTAAATACGTTCAGCCTATTGGAATTATCTAGTTCATAATCCTCAATTATTTGATGGAACAAATCCAAAAAATTACTATTTATACTTGTTTCAATCATACAGCTATTTCTTTTGATATTCCCATCTTTAGTGTGTTGGCAAAATTTGGCTCTTTTACAAAGTTTAGGATGAGTGGTCGCCTGTGTGACTTTGTAAATGTGCCAAATGAGGGTTGGCAGAGAAATTTAAAAAAATGCGAAGCGAAGGCTTTTTCTTTTATTTCAGATTGACTTAGTTTAATTCTCCTTCTCATATTTATTCCTGTCAATTTGGATTATGTTCGGTCTCTTTTAGTATGAAGCACAACGGTAAATTATATGTTGTCGTAGCGGATTGCGGGTGATTGTCTGTCCGGCACGGACTGAGACAATCAGGCGGGAATCCGAGCTACGCATACCACAGAAACCGCTATGCAATATATAAAATGTTAGGCACTGGGTTTTAATTTTGATGTGTTAATTGTTTTCCAGCATAAGTCCCATAGTCTTTCCCAGAAACCTTACCTTCTTTGTAATAGTCGCATAACATTTTTAAAGCTGTATCAATATCTTTCTTTTCCTCAATAAGAATTTTGCCATTTTTACTTTTCAAAGTTTCGCCAAATGTTTCGGCAACTTCTTTCATTTTCAGAAGAGAATCAGTTGTCAAATTCTGATAATTACCTATTTTTTGTAATCGAACAAGTTTTTTATGTATCGATGGATTTTTAGCAACTTCCTCAGCTATAATATCAACACCTTCTATCATATCTGACGCTTCAAGTTCTGTAACTATATTTTCTGCTTCAACTTTGAATTCCTCTGTTAATCCTGTTATTTGTTCGAAATTTGTTTTCTTGAATATGTAAAAAGCATCATTGTAATAAACACAATCAATTTGCTTGTCCAAATTGACTGTCTCACCGTGAATAAGCTCAAGTTTATTACTATTGGTATTAAAGATTGTTCTAATAATCTTTTGCCGTGTACTTTTTTGGTTACCTTCCGTTTCATCAATAGCAACTTTACTCTTAATAATTTTTCTGAAAGAGTAAATCCAGTCACCTTCATTGTCGAAACCGACACTATAAGCCCACAAGTCTTCATCAAGAACTAAACTCTCTATATTGTGTACTTTATTGATTTGTGATTTATTTGGCAATTTATTGTTAATGACATCTGCGAATGCCATTGCTTTGTTTTGCATTTGATATGTAAAGATTTGGTCAGTATCTTCAGAAATAACGTCATAATCTTGAATCTCGTAATCCTTTTTATGTAAATATTCTAATTGTTCTATTGTTAATTCATGGAGGTGTTCACGAATCTCTGAATTTACATCTACCTGATATAAGTTAAAAGAATATTTGTCTAATACTTTAGCTCTTTTACTGATTCCTTCTTTAAGAGTCCTTGTTATAAAATATAACTTCAAATCGTTGGTTTCGACTGATTTGATTTCGTCTAATAATTCATTTAGCATGGTGTTTAAGATTTAGAATAATACATTTTGTGACCTATTTCATATATTTTTATTCGTTCCGTTTCTTGTAAGTATTTTTCCTTAGATATTACAAATCCAGTTCTTTTATTTTCACCTTCAACATATTCTATTTCGTAAAGTGCATACTTTATATTGAGGACTGGATTTATTAAAATAAGCGATGAGTTGATGTAAATTCGATAGATTATCAATATTAGAAATAGAATCGAAAAAAATCAAAAAAACCAGTCAAATCTAAAAAGGCAAAAGGAATTATGTATGTGGCAATGTAGCTTATTGATTCACTATTCTTGTTTTTAATATCAAATATTTCAACTGTGTATCCATTATCTGCATCATTTTCAAGGTTCGAAATTGTCAGTTTAAATCCGATGAAACCTAAAACTGCAATTATTGAAAGGACAAAAGAAAGTCCAAATTTTGTTATGAAAATTTCGATGGATTCAATTTCAAACCCACCATATTTTAGATACTCATAATTAGAATTAATTTGTTTTGCAATTAATAGTATAAATAATGGTAAGTAAGAAGTCGCAAATAAGGAAAATTGAGCCATTCCCCTTAATCTATTTGTCCCGTTTTTTGCCATTTTTATTTAGTTTAAATTTTCGTACAGTGAGTCGTTTAACCTTGTGCCTAACGGTCACTTGTAAGTTGTCGTTGCGGATTTCGGAGCTCGTTCCTGTCCGGCAGGACGGAACGATGTTGCAAGAATCCAGCGAACGACACACCACGAACCCCGCAATGCAATTTACAATTTGTTATAAATAGTTATTTTAATTAAGTCTTCAATTATGTCAGTTAGTCTTCTATGGTTTATATCTTGAAATCTGCTTTTTATAATTGGTAAAAGAGTAATCTCTTTTCCTTGAGAAGTCTCAACTTTTAGAAGTGTTATAGACCTTTTAAAAATACCAATACTTTTGAAGAAATCTTTTGTATATATTCTTTTTATCTCTCCAAAATCAACTGTTTGTGTCTGTGAAAAATACCTTGCCAAGTAGTCAATGTTTGAAATTGATAGTCGTTTATTTTTAAAATCCAGTTTGATTTTATTAAAATGTTTTGTTAAAAAAGATAATAAGATAATGTCTGGAATGGACAATATTGTCCAAATTGTAAAAGCTAAAATAAAGATGTTGTCAATTAGAAGTAAAACTAGGTTCGAAGGATAAAAGTGGTCAGTAACGTAGTGGCTTAAAAATATTTTTATTTCTTCTCCCCAGATAAATCGCACAGACCAAAATATTATGATGAAAATTGTCAGAGTTATATATGATATTAATAGTCTAACAGCCCAATAATTTACTTTACAAGTTAAAATATCTTTTTTGTGGTCATAATTTGAAGTCAAAACAAAAATATTTGACCTGTCCTGAATTTCATCCAGTAACTCATTTTTATTATAACTGATATATTCAGAGCTCGAATTCATAATTATTTATAACGGCCGTGTGCAAGTGTAGTGCGGGAATTTGAAAGTGAGTCCAGCCAAATCTGCCACTGAGCCAAGCCGACTTTTTTATTAACCATATTTTTAATACCGACATCCGTCCAAGACGGATTGGCGGTGCGCCAGCAGGGCGCGAAAGCAGGGGAACTGCGGTCGTCCGCATTACATTTGCACATTGTTAGCGCCTGGTTTTTATAATTCATTGTCAGTTTGTTAACAGTATAAAAGTATCATTTTCTGCACAAAAGTTGTAAAAAACTACGTCAGTTTTTATTTATTTTTTCTTTAACCCCCAAAAGTCAAAGTTGCTGGTTGGTTGCCGGTAACTGTTGCCGATTACAAAGTAGGAGCGTACGCTTTACAAGTCCGTATTTTAACAGCTGACGGAGAACTTGCATGCAGCGGCTTTTCTTGCCAATTTTAATTAACTACCAAGTACGAACGCCCCCAATTTAATAGGCAGATAACCACCTGCTGTTCCTTGAAAAAGGAGGACAATCAGACTAAAACACAGGAATGCTAAATTCTCAGACAGCTAAAATTGGCAACTGCGCCCAACTTTGCCGAGCAAGTTTTGTGACAGCATTTTGGAGCGGGCAAAAGCCAAAGAACGGACTTCGTAAATAACCAGCGATTTTTTCTTTTTTTAACTTGGCGCTTAACGGTCACTTGTAAGTTGTCGTTGCGGATTTCGGAGCTCGTTCCTGTCCGGCAGGACGGAACGATGTTGCGAGAATCCAGCGAACGACACACCACGAACCCCGCAATGCAATTTACAATTTGTTACCATGCGTTTTTTATTTATATTTTTTCATCATTCCATAATTGTCTAATAGTTCCAGTTGTTTAGAAGCGGAATTTATTACTGCATAAATCTCATCTCCTTTTTCCTTTCCCAAGCCATCCATCATTTTTGATAATTTGTCATTTGGGGAAGACTTATAATTTTCCAGAATTAATTCTATAAGTTCATCAATGGCATTTTCCCAATCGGACAATTCCATTTCGTTGTCAAATAATAGTTTTATAGGTCTATTGTCTTGAGTTTGAAAGATTATTGAAAATACAATTGATTGACTATAATTTTTAGATAATTTCTTTGATGAAATTTCAGCGGTTAAGAATTTAGCTTTTATAAGTTTAGCTTTCTCGACTAATTTCTTTAATCCCTTTTTTGTAATATGGTAGTGGTCTTTTCCTGCTTCTGACAAAAATGCATTAAAATATGGTTTAAGAAGATAGACAATAAACGCAGTTGGCACAATCCATTCGAATGCCATAAAAGTGTTATTATCGGTTTTTAACACCTTAATGTCATGTTTGTCGTGGTTGAGAAATTCTAACTCCTTTTCTATTATTTCATCAGGAATTTCAGTTGGGTAAACAAGTATTATATCGGGGACTTTGTTTTCCATGAGATGGTTCTATTTTTTGCGTTTATATGTTATCGCAGATTTTATAGGGTCTGAATTTCCTGTTCCAAGACCAAACAAGTTATCATTAATGAATTGAACCTCAAATTCAACTGATGTTTTTTGTCCATACAACGAAAATAGTTCACTAGCAATTTTTCTTTCTGTCAGTTTGAATTGATAGTTCGAAGAACGCTTAATCCCTGTCACCCAAACCGCATTCTCCTCTAAAAACATTTGAACGTATTTGTTGTCATTTAACTTCACAACTTTACCGACAACGCTCCCAGAGCCATTCTTTTCAATACTTACTTCAATTCCATCAAACATTGTTCGTCCTTGAATTTCCCAAACACCAATGAATTTTTCAATTGGCGTTTCATCTAATTTACTTGAATCACAGCTTACGAAAAGAAGTGTGATGATTGAAAGAAAGATAAATTTATTCATATTATGTTTTTTCATTTATATCAGTTGTTGTCTTTGGTTTTCAAAATGCATGGTAACGGTCACTTGTAAGTTGTCGTTGCGGATTTCGGAGCTCGTTCCTGTCCGCGAGGACGGAACGATGTTGCGAGAATCCAGCGTACGACACC
Organism: uncultured Draconibacterium sp.; assembly: GCF_963677575.1. Lineage (NCBI taxonomy): Bacteria > Pseudomonadati > Bacteroidota > Bacteroidia > Marinilabiliales > Prolixibacteraceae > Draconibacterium > uncultured Draconibacterium sp. The sequence goes on along the minus strand of NZ_OY782038.1, from coordinate 712,021 downwards.
GCACGAACCCCGCAATGCAATTTACAATTTGTTATGGGCTGGTTTTTCATTTATTCAGGTTTAAGGAGGTTGATAATTTTTCTTCCGATACTAATCTTGGATTGAGATGTAATATCTTCGTATTCTGATATCAGACTATGCTCCTCTGATAAATAGTTAACAAAAGTCCGTTTTATACTTTTGTTTAAATCTCTCATGTTTTTAAATAGCTCGACATCAATTTTTTCTAAAAAATATTCAAATAAATCTGGAGGTAATTGCACATTATATTCTTTATTTACTTTACGTGCAATACTATTAACTCTAAATTCAACATACTTTTTTTTGTCTTCATCATAGAGGAGAGTAAATTGTCCTTTGTAGTCGAATCTTGACCTTAATTCTGGGGATATTCTTAAAGGGAAATCCTCTTTTCTGATATTTGATGTGAATACTATTATAAAACCATTCAAATCAATTTCTTCCGCCATAGAACTAATAATCTTTCCACTTTCTAATACGTCAAGAAAATAGTTAAAAAGAGACGCATTTGATTTTTCAAATTCATCAATTAGAATAATCCCAACATCTGTATCCCTAACCCTGATAAATATTTCACCATCATCACTTCCAATGTACCCGCGTGCACTCCCAATAAGTGAACTTAAAGAAAACTCACTACTGTAATTGCCAAAATTTACTTTTGCTATTTTTTTCTTACCTCCTAGACATTTATAAAGAGTCCTTGCAACTTCCGTCTTCCCAACTCCTGATTCACCGAGCAGAAAGAGTGATAATATTTTATGTTCTTTTATTTTATTGAAGATTCTAAATGTTCGAACTAAATCATAGAAATCATCTTTAAACTTTTCATGACCGTACAGGCTGTTTCTGAATTTTGAGAAAAATGTATCTAGCTCATCTTCGGATAAGTCTGTAATCTTTTTATGCTGTCGATTGGGTATTTGTTTTGTCGTCTTTTTGTTTTCAGTTTCAGGTAGTACGATGTTCTTAAACTCTATAAAACAATATCTAAGTTCGTATTCCAAATGCTCTTTATACTTTTTGTCAGCAACAAATATTGTTGCATCACTAAACAGATTTAAAATTTCCTCAGCAATCAGCTGGGTGTTGTCTTGGTTATACTTGGCTATTGTTGTTATATCAATAATTGTTGAAAGGCTATTAAAATCATTTATTAATCTATTGTCTTTAATATAATTTGTAATACCAACTATTTCAAATCCCTCTTCTTTTTTTATAGCTCTGAAGGCGTTAAAATCATCTCGTTCAAAAAACAATAATTCATTCTTCATCTTTTAAAAATTATTTCGTTGGGGGAATACTGATATTTTGAACAATGGCTAATAAGTCAATATAGTGATATTCTTTGTTGCTAAATTTAGAGCTCTTAAAATGAAATGAGGAAGAATCTCTGTCGTATTGGCTGTTCTGAATTTCATCCTCTGGTTTATTCGAATTGTTTTGAAAGTTTGTAATTTCTCCGAGGTCTTTATAAAATTCGAAGGAATTTCTAAGAGAATCTATTTTTATTTTTCCTTTGTATAAACCAAGAAGAGTAACTTTTCCTATAAAAAGGTCATCAACACTGTATGAACTTTCAAATTCATTTTCAAATGTAATTGGGATTTTAACTAAAAGTTCATCTTCAATACTGTCAAAATTACCTTTCATTTTGTATGAATAATCTTTAAACATAGAATTGAAAAGATTTGTAAAGTCAAAACCATTAGCACCAGGAACATTTACTCCTTTGAAAGCACCACTTGTAAACATTTTTACAATTCTTAATTCTGCTTCATTTTCCAATGATAGATTAACATTATCGATTCTGATTAACTCTCCCTCTGTTAAATTATCGAATGATGAAATAGGTTTACTTTTATCGATAATCTCATTTAGTATTATTGATTTTGTGGTTTTTATTTCAAATGTTTCTAAAACCTTTTGCGTATTAGAACCTGTACTTTTTAAGTTCCCTTGAATTTCCGCACCAAAGAAGTTTAAAAACTTAGCACCCAATCTACTTTTTATTTCAGAGTCACTGCCATCTTTTTCTTCCGTTTGTTTTTCAGTTCCTAATGAAATCACATTGCTAAACATCATCTTGATTTCGTAGACTTTCGGAAAGTTTATGTAATAAATATTGAATATCATAAAATGGTTATTTAAAAAGCGTTAAATATTTTGTATGCAGTTCTTTAAACTTGCCCATAACGGTAAATTGTATGAGTAGTGGCAGATTGCGGGCTGCTTTCCTGTCAAACCGCTATGCAGTTTGAGCGGGCTACAAGCCTTAATATTTAGCACTTTGCCTGCCATTACTTATACAAAATGTTGGCGGTAGTATTTTATTGATTATCAAAGTATTTATCTATTAATATTTGTCTGTTTTGTTCATCTGTTTTTATCATTTCTTTTATGAATTTTGTCATTGTCATAGGGTTGATTTTTATTTGACTTAATTGCAAATCTAATCCAGACGAACCAACTTCCTTGCTTAACTTTCTTGCCCAACTATATTGTTTATTCCTTGATTTAAAAGATTTATCCATTGTCAAGCTTATAAACTTCTGTCCAAATATATTTAAAGGCTTTGCATTCTTAATCAGATTCCAGCTTATAAAGTCCTGCTTTGTCGTTCTATCCCAAATTCCATTTGTATTTATAATTATCTGATGTCTTCTATCGAACAAATGAAAAAAAGCCAAGAAAAATCCAAATCCAAAAAATGGAACACCAATCCACCCCATAATCCTATCTAATAGGCTACTCTCAGCCCTTAAAATCAACCAAATTCCAACAGCTATAAGTGGAATAGTCAATCCGAGTAGCTTTAGCGCTTTCCAAGGGGATTTATATAATTTAATCTCAGTCATAGAAAAATAATAAAATCATTGCAGCCATATAAATTGCAAATGCTATAAAGTCAATTATTGTAACTCTTCTATCATCAAATAAGTCTGTTGTAGAACCTCTTCCTGGAGCAACCAATTCTTGTCCTTGAGTTTTTGCACTTATAAATCTTAGAACTTGGTACAAAATCAACAAAGGAACTGTATTTCTAAGTCCAGTTGATGCATGTCCTTTTACATTCTGCAAATAACCAACGTCTTTTAGTTTGAAATATATGAACAGATGAATTAATCCAAATGCAAACCAAATAAAATAAACTTTCAAATTTCTTAGCGATTTATAATTAAACAGATATAAAAAGAAATGCGTTCCAAAAGCATAAGCAAATAAAATCCCTCTTTGTAATTTATAGTCAAGAGAGTTGTTCTTGTAATAAACTGTTAATCCAATTGATAAGACTATATACAAAAAGATTGTAATCTTATCCCATTTCGTTGTTCTGTTAAAGTAAAATATCTGTTTTTCCATTTAATATTTTTGTCAATTCTATGTGTAGGGCGTTTTCAATATTACCGCCAACGGTTGGTACATGTTGTCGGGGCGGATTTCGGGGAGCGTTCCTGTCCGAAGGATACGGAACTACGATGCGAGAATCCGCAGTTGGCGTACCACCAAACCCCGCCCTGCAATATGTACTGTGTTGTGTGCTGTTTTTTATCTTTCTCCGCAGGGTGGATTGTATTGCTTTCTTAATTCTTGCTCAATTTCTTTACGACCTGGCTGTTGCTTATTAGGAGTGTACAAGACAGAAACCGTTAGCTGTCCGTTACAATTTTTCTCCCAACAGTCAGCTCTGTCGTGTGTTTCTATTCTCGATTTTACTTTTGCACTTTCACCAATGTCTATCAAGTAATACTTTGAATCGACGTTGCAATGAATTGCATAAACACCTGAATTGTCTTGTAAGTTATCAGTTGAAGTATAAGGACCTTCAAATGAATAATTGCCAATTGTAATTGCCATGTTATTATTCTATTATTTGGTTATTAAAATTTTTTGCCAATTCTCTAATTTTCATTTATAATAGTAGTACCAATTGCTCTGATAATTATTGTCAAAATTCTCCTTGCTGTCTAAATTGACAGAAAAGTTTTCCCTTTTAAAATACTTGAATTCGTCATATTGTGTCAGCACCTCAAAATATTTGTTTGTCCATTTTTTAAGAAGTTCTGAGTTTTCATAATTTTTTACCTGCGAGTCTGTTTGCAAGAAGAACGTTGTTTCTGAGAAAGCTCTCGAAATTGTCCATACATCAGGATTATTTATATCCATTTGGAGCGCTTTAACTTTTTCCTCGGGAATACTTTCGTTTGCTTCAATTTTTGCTATTGACTCAAAGTCTCCGTAGATTACCAAGATATTGTCTGTCTTATATTTTGATATTGGAGTTTTTTTGAAAAGTCCGATAATACCTTTTTCTTGAATTAGTCCTTGTTTTTTTAAAGTTGTTTTGAATTTATCAGCAATTGATTTTTGTTTTCTTGAGTCAAAGTTGAATCCATTAGATTCATTGAAAAGTGCTTTCTCTTGAGGATGTTCAAAACATATTTTTAATCTCGGTCTTGTCCCTTTATCAATAGTGTCGTAATAAATATTGATTGTCTTAACATGAAAAGTTTTATCAATCCATTCAGCAAGTGGCTTAAATTCGGATTTTATTACTTTTTTGCTAAGCATTATTTGTTTTGTCTCTTTATAATCTTTGTCAGAAGGCATTATCATGTTTAGTACTATTCTCTTTTTTCAAAATGGCACACAACGGCCGTGTGCAAGTGTAGTGCGGGAATTTGAAAGTGAGTCCAGCCAAATCTGCCACTGAGCCAAGCCGACTTTTTTATTAACCATATTTTTAATACCGACATCCGTCCAAGACGGATTGGCGGTGCGCCAGCAGGGCGCGAAAGCAGGGGAACTGCGGTCGTCCGCATTACATTTGCACATTGTTAGCGCCTGGTTTTTATAATTCATTGTCAGTTTGTTAACAGTATAAAAGTATCATTTTCTGCACAAAAGTTGTAAAAAACTACGTCAGTTTTTATTTATTTTTTCTTTAACCCCCAAAAGTCAAAGTTGCTGGTTGGTTGCCGGTAACTGTTGCCGATTACAAAGTAGGAGCGTACGCTTTACAAGTCCGTATTTTAACAGCTGACGGAGAACTTGCATGCAGCGGCTTTTCTTGCCAATTTTAATTAACTACCAAGTACGAACGCCCCCAATTTAATAGGCAGATAACCACCTGCTGTTCCTTGAAAAAGGAGGACAATCAGACTAAAACACAGGAATGCTAAATTCTCAGACAGCTAAAATTGGCAACTGCGCCCAACTTTGCCGAGCAAGTTTTGTGACAGCATTTTGGAGCGGGCAAAAGCCAAAGAACGGACTTCGTAAATAACCAGCGATTTTTTCTTTTTTTAACTTGGCGCTTAACGGTAAATTGTATGTTGCGTAGGGCATTTAAAAGCACTTTCCTTTCAGGTTACTAAGTAGCCGAAGCGCAGGTTTGACACCTGCGAATTAGGCACGCCGTCGAAGCTGCGCTTCGGCGGTGCTGAAAAAAGTGCAAAACTTCAAATACTCACTATCTGCCCTATGCAATATACAAAATGTTGTGTGTTCGGCTTTTTATTCACTCCAAATTCCATTCTTAAATAACTGAAACCATTTTTCAATTTCAGTCTCAGATTTTAGTTTTATTTCTCTGAAAATCTCAGTTGCAAATTCAATCGGAGCAATTCCATTCGCGGTGATGATGTTTTTGTCTGCCACTGCTAATTTATTTTGATATTTTTCTTCTCCATTATACTCTGGGACAACTGCTTTTAAGTAACCTAAATCATTACTTGTGTGATTTAAATTGTTTAAAATCCCTAACTGTCCTAAATAAAAAGTTGCCCCACAAATTGCAGCGATTGACTTTTTGTTTTCAACGAGTTCTTTTACAAGATTGTCAATTATAGTTATTTCTCTTTTCTCCCAAGCTATACCTCCAGGCAAAACTAACAAATCAATCTCTTCTAATATTAATTCCGTAAGCGATAGGTTTGGTTTTACCTCCAATCCGCCCATAGATTTAACAGGATTACCATCTTTCGAGAAGTAAACTAAACTAAATTGTTCACTTTTATTAATTTCAGGTGTTAGATAAGAAATCTCCCAATCAGAGAATCCGTCAAACAAAAACACACAAACCTTTTTCATATTTTTCTTTTAAAATTTATACAAATCTTTAGTGGCTAATAGTATTTGTCAATTCCTCCAAACCCTTTAATCAATTTATTTTCTTTTGTCTTGCAGATAAAACTATTTAACCGCTTTTTAAACTCATCAGGTCTTTTTCTTGCACTTTCAATGTATGCAATTCTGATTCGTTTATATGGTTCTGTAAAGTTCTTATAATTTTCCCAAACAATTTTATCTTCTTTGAATCTTGTTATTATGTCTTTTGGGAATATGAATTCTTGCTGAACTATTTTTAGAACTTCATTCTTAATTGAGAAGTGAACTAAATTGTTTTTAAAAAGCCATTTCAATCGTTCAATATTTGGTTGTGAAAAAGTAGAGTTTTTCCGTCTTTTACAAAATCTTTGAATAGAAGTCGTTTCATTTAATGATTTGATTGTACTGTCAATCCAACCAAAACAAAGAGCTTCTTCAACTGCATCATTGTAAAGTATTCGTTTCTTGTTAGTTTTCTTTAAAGGATACTCCAACCAAATATCATTTTCTGTCTCAAAATTTACTTCAAGCCATTTCCTCCATTCTTTTCTGTCAATGAAATATTTAGTTGTTAGTTCATTCATTTTTTACTTCCTGCTTGAATTTACGCACTGTCTTTTTTTAAGCTGACACACAACGGTAAATTGTATGTTGTCGGTGCGGAATTCGAAGAGCGTTTTTGTCGACCGACAAAAATGCTAGAGAAAGGAGCAGAGGCAACAAGTACTGCTGAACCCGCACTGCAATATACAAATTGTTAGCAACTGCCTTTTATTCATTAATCATTATTTCTTTAAAATTCAGGTCAAACTCAGTCTCTAAAAACTCTATTGTCTTGGGTTGTCCTTGAAGAGAAGCCTTTATTAATTGAGTAGAAAATAATCCATTTTTTGACTTCCATTTAGCATTATTTGAATCTACTGTTTCAATCCAGTCTATTTTTGTCAAAAACTCGGACTTTTCATTGTCGCAGTTATCATAAATATTCGGGATTAATAAGTCAAATCGATTTAATGGTTTGCCATTAATCTTAAAGTCATTTACTTTAACGGCTTTTTCTGCTACTTTTCCAATTCCAACATAACCGTGTCCTTTTAAATATGCAGCAACAATGTCACCAACTTCTAATGTCCTGATAGGGTCACTCCATTTTCTATCTTGTCCTGCAGATAGAAAACCGTATTTTTTACAATCTTTCCAACATCTATGAATACCTTCTCCAACATTCACATAGTATAGTCCATTTTTAAAATCAAAATGAGATAAGTCAAGATGCAAAGTATTGTGAGGTCTAAATTTTTCAGAAAAATGTCCTGATGATTGATTTGTCAATGTTCTGCCTAATTTCCAAATTAATGTTTTTTCTATTAGGAAAGCTTCTTTTTCAGTCAAGTCTTTGGCAATTACTTTAATAATAGGCTTTAATCCTTCTTTTTTAATTGCCTTAATTCTTTTCGATTTTTCAGAATCACTATTGTCAGTTAAATGAGCATCTTTTCTATTCCCTTTCCCCTTGCCATAGTAAAATTCTTCAAAATTTCTTGGGTCAATATAAACATAAACGTAATATTCTGAGTTATTGTTTTTCATTTTACTTTTCGTCTTTTAAGGTTGTTGCTAACGGTGGTGGTATGAGGTCGTGGCGGTCAGACGAGAGTCTGACCAGTCCGAGCGAAACTGAGGTTGGGACGAGATTCGACTTGTCGAATCCGCACAAACCCAGCCATGCCTTATACCACGTGTTAGCGTTTCGTGTTTTTTTATTATTCACTTTGTAAATTTTTAATTCTGTCTTTGATATCAGACCATTCAAACATTGTCCTACCAAACGTATTTCTTTTAGGCAACCAAGACAATGGAGTTTTATAAAAGTCTGCTAAAGGAATTGGAATACTTTTTATAATACAATATTTTTCAAGTAATCCATGTTCAAGCCAGGGTTTGCCTAGAACTGATAAAGAATTATAATAAAGCAGAAGCTGTTCATGTGCAGAAAGTTGAGACCTTAACGTACTAGCATATTGAAATTTACTCTCGTAAGGAATAAGATTTTCATCTTGGTCTTCGATGAATTTGGCGATTTGATAAAGGTTTCGAATGTAATGACTCAAGATGGATACATGACCATTGCAAGGAATATATTTTATATCAAGTTCAAATACTTCATTTCCAAAATCTGCACCAATCGTTTCTCCCTTTTTTCTTTGAGTTCTCCAACCTGTTTGATTCTTTTTAATAAATTCCTCAACGCAAGTGAAAAAGTTATGATTTTTTTCTCCGATTAAATCGATTACAACTTTTGAAGAATTTGACCCTACACCGAAGAAAAATACTAAATAGGAGATATTATAAATTACGTCTTCCGAAATTTTGTCTTCAGGGAAACTTTTTTGGTAAACTTTGCTATGATAATCTTTTACTATTAAATACGTAAATTTCAACTCATTAAACATTGGTATAAAAGCTTTTCTTCCTTCTGTAGATTTTCCAATAATTACTTCATTTACATTGTTTCTATGAATTTCAATCAGGTTGTAGAATTTATTCTCAAATCTTTCAATTTGTAAATCAATTTTCTGTTGTTCGTTAGCTTTGAATTGAACCCAAAAAGCAAAAAATGTTAGGATTGCTGCTGCAATTGCTATAAATGGTCCAAGAATTCCGCCAATTGTATCTCCAATTGGACCTGTAGAGGAGAAATCAATTCCAAACCAAGACCTACTTGTAAACCAATATGGAAAAAATAAAAAAAGAACTATTAAAAGCATTAATGGAACTAGCATTTTGAAAAATTGCCTGTCAAATGTTTTTATATTATTGGTCTTGTCTTTAATCGATTTTGTCATTCGTTTTTTTCTTATTTAGTTTAGTCATTTTGGGCTTTTCAACATGAACGCTAACGGTGGTGGTATGAGGTCGTGGCTGTCAGACGAGAGTCTGAGTGTCCGACCGAAACTGAGGTTGGGACGAGATTCGACTTGTCGAATCCGCATAAACCCAGCCATGCCTTATACCACGTGTTAACGCCTGGCTTTTATTCTTTTATTACATTTTCTAATTCTCTAATTAGTTCGTCTTTGTCCGGTAAAACATATGTAAATTTTGAGGCAAATACATTATTTTCTAGCCCTCCGAGAATATATTCTGCTGCAATTTCATCTTTCTCAGCGCATAGTATTATACCGATAGGAGGATTATCGTCTTTGTCATTAACCTCTGTTTTGAAATAATTCAAATATGTGTTTAATTGTCCGGCATGATTGATTTGCAACTTGGTGGTTTTTAACTCAATCAGAATATAACACCGAAGAATTTTGTTGTAGAATACCATATCTACATAATAGTGAGTATTGTTGATTGTTAATCTTTGCTGTGAACCAACAAACATAAATCCTCGCCCCAGTTCCAGTAGAAAGTCTTCTATATGCCGGATTAATTTTTTCTCTAATTCCTTTTCTAAAATTGGTTTGTGTTCCGGGACTCCCAGAAATTCAAAAACATAAGGATTTTTGACAATGTCTTGAGGTTTTGATATTTGTTGTCCTTTTTGAGATAATTCTAAAAGCTCTTTTTTGTTCGTTTCTCCTTTTGAAAGTAATAATCGCTCATAAAGTGAACTATCAATTTGTCTTTTTAATTCTCGAACCGACCATGATGAGTTAATTGTCTCTTTTTCGTAAAATCCTCTTTTCTGAGTGTTTTCGATAATCAGAAGTTCACATATATGAGACCAAGTTAATTGTCCAGACACTGTCTGGACATCGGGATATTCCAAGTAGAATTTTCTCATATTGAAAAGATTCGACCTTGAAAAACCCTTCCCAATCTCGTCAGTTAATTGTTTTGATAATTCAAGGATTATTTGTCTTGATGAAGAATTGTCAATGTTATTTGCCTTTTCATTCTCGATAATTATTTTCCCAATATTCCAATACGCTGTAATTAGCTCATTATTAACATTAATTGCTACTGATTTTCTTGCGGAGAAAATAATGTCTTTAATGTTGTCAATCAGGTTATTTTGATTTTTCTGTATACCTTTTTTCATAGATGTAAAGATAATTATTTTGTGTATTGCCTGATTTTCAAGCTTGGCGTTAACTACTGTGCATCATCATTGTTGTTATATCGCTTTTAGCGTTTTAAAAAGTGTTGTTATACACCCATATAGGTGTGTAATATACACATATTATGTTGAATCATTAAACAAGTCGTCAAGCGGATTTTTTATTTTCCCAATATTTTTATTCGTTACATGAGTGTAAATTTCAGTAGTCTTGCTCGATCCATGACCAAGTAATTCCTGTATATACCGAAGGTCGGTTCCTTGTTCGAGCAAATGTGTGGCAAACGAATGACGCAACATATGTGGAGTAACCCGCCTGTATATACGCGCTTTATATGCTGCTTCGTTTAAAATGTTAGCAATACTGGTAGTGCTGTACTGCGAGCGCGGTGAGTTGCCCTCGAATAACCAATGCCGCGGCCGATATTGCTTGTAATATTCGCGCAACTGGTTCAGTAAAGCCGGAGAAAGTAGCGTATAGCGGTCTTTTTTCCCTTTTGCATCCTTAATTTTTATTAGCCCCCGTTCCGATTCAATTTCCGAAATTTTTAAATTGATCAACTCGCTCCGGCGCAAACCCGCCGAATAAATCAGCGATAAAATACACCTGTGCTTTATATTGCTGCAATGCTTAATAATTTCTTTTACTTCATTTTTACTTAGCACCTGGGGCAACTGTTTACTCTTTTTGGGGCGGTCGATTTGGTATAAGAACTTTTCTCGTTCCAAAATCTTCTCGTAATAGAACTTTATGGCGTTAATGCGCTGATTTTGCTGGCTGGCCGATATGTGTTCCTCTTCAACCAGTTGTTTTATATATGTGTTTATTTCTTCTATGCTTAACTCGTCGATTTTATGGCCGTTAAAATGGTGTAAAAAATCTTTAAAATAAGCCGAGTAAGTACGTATGGTGCTTTCGCTATATCGTTTCTGTATAAGTTTATCGGTATATTTTGAGGGCAATTGTATGAAATTCCGGTACGAGTAATCGCGTTTTAACACATGGGGCATATAAGGTTTTGCCCCTGATTTTAACGCCGAATAATGAATATAGGCCAGGTCTTTAAACCTTACGAAAAAACTACCGAGATCGAAATCCTTTTCGATTAAATACCAGCATCTGTGTGTGCGACTCCAATACACCTGCGTTGTTTCTCGCAGTAGTTCGTTTATTTTCGCATTATAGGCAAAATGTAAAAAAATTACCTTGCGTTGCCGGTGCTCTCCACGATTGAGTACTATTTGCGGGCGTGTATTCATCGGTTTAAAGTATTTGGTACAATAAATATAAACACAATTCTGCAAAAACGTGCTGTTGGCTGCGCTTAATATCGTTTTTAGAGACTGTTTTGATTTTATTTTTTAGAAATATTATGAAGTATTTTTTGCTTAGCCAAGGTAAAATTGACGCAAAATGAGCGAAGTGAATTCGTGAATTACCTTAAAATAAACAATGCAATGAACAATAGCCGTAGCTATTTAAGGAAATTTTACCGCAGGATAAGTGAAAAAAATGAATAATGAATGAAGTGCAATACAATATTTTTGTTCCGTGTTTTTACTAAAATCTTCAATCTAAAATCGTTAATCGATATTCATAATTCACTTCTATTTTTTTATTCCATCGAATTTTATTCGAAATCTTAAACCTATGTATTTTCAATGCATAGTGGTTTAGTTGAAAAAAAGGTGTAATATATTGACTGGGCGTTCTTTGCATTCGTTGCGGTGTTCGCTGAACTACTTGCCAACACCTCAGAACAACCTTCGTAGTACTCTGAACCAATTGAGAACTTCTCTGAACGAGTTGCGACTGCCAATGTAGCAGTCTCAACTGTTAATGCAGCAGGTGGCTGGTTAAATGCACAGCCTTTGTTTATCTTATACCAAATTGACCACAAAATGCCGCATATAAATTTGTTCTTTTCCGTTTCTACTGTGTTGAAAAATTATAACGTAGCTCGGCTATGCTAAAATTTCTCGCCTTGTATAAACAGAAAATAACTGGCATATCCAATACGGCATTTTATAATCAAATTGGTATTAGCATTAACCATGGAGTTCTTCGTACTACAAAAAAAGGAAGCACTCTTTTATAGAGTTTGCTTCCTTTTTGACAATATATATGTTGCGGTTAGGCTTATACTAATTGTAATGTAAAATGGCGTATGGCAAATTTTACATTTTACAATAGTTAATGCCGATAGACTGAGAAAAGGAGTCCCGATTTCGGGACGACATTTTTGAAGTTCATCGGTATTATTTCTTTTTTGCTTTCTGCATAGGGTTTTTGCCGGCTCCGGGGAATCGGTCACCGCCAAATCTCGATTTATACAGTTCGAAACGAGTTGGTTGCTTTTTCTCCGGCCAGTAGTTATTGTTCAGGTCGGTGTCGGCAGTTTCGCGGTAAGGATCGAGGGTAATTTGCTCTACCTCTTTGCTAAACATAAATACTTTCGATACCTCTTCGTTGTTCTTTCGCCAAATCTCAGCAGGAATGTACTGAACATCTTCTGTTCCGTCTGTGAATTCGAATTTCAGTATCACCGGCATTACCAGTCCTCCCAAATTTTTAAAATCGATCTGGTAGAAGTTCAGGTTGGCACCCAGTAATTCTTTTTCTTCGTCGCTCAGGCTTTTTACAAACTTGTCATATTCCTCTTTATCTTCTTTAGTTACTTTATACTGGTCGTAAGTCGTGTAAAAATCTTCTGCTTCCGGATTTTTAGCCCGGTATGTTTCATCAGCAAATGCTTTGTTACGCATGGTGGTAATTGAAATACCGGCTTCTTCTTCAGTGGCTTTCTGCAATGGTTTTTCCACCTCAGGATCTTTTGTGTTGGCCTGGTACCATTTTACATTTTCCATCGAAATATCGCAATGGTCGGTGGTAAAGAACCATCCGCGCCAGAACCAGTCTAAATCAACTCCCGAGGCATCTTCCATAGTGCGGAAGAAATCGGCAGGGGTAGGGTGTTTAAACATCCAGCGTTGTGCATATTCTTTAAAAGCATAGTCGAACAGTTCGCGACCCATAACGGTTTCGCGCAAAATGTTCAGTGCTGTACTTGGCTTGGCGTAAGCGTTGCTACCAAGGCTCCAAACCGACTCGGAGTTGGTCATTACCGGCGAAATAAATTTAGTATCGCCGCTCATGTAAGGAACAATGTTGGCCGGTATTCCGCGCGACGACGGGTAACCAGGTTCCCATTCCTGTTCGGTTAAGAATTGTACGAATGTATTTAATCCTTCGTCCATCCAGGTCCACTGGCGTTCGTCGGAGTTTACGATCATCGGGAAGAAGTTGTGTCCCACTTCGTGAATGATAACACCGATCATTCCGTATTTGGTGCGTTTGCTGTAGGTGCCATCACTTTCTGGCCGGCCGCCGTTAAAGCAAATCATTGGGTATTCCATTCCAATGCGGTCGGTGTGTACCGAAATAGCTACCGGATATGGGTAATCAAACGTGAATTTTGAGTATGTTTTTACGGTATGAGCCACTACGCGGGTTGAGTATTGTTCCCACAGCGGGTTACCTTCTTTTGGGTAATACGACATAGCCATAACGGTGCGATCGCCAAATTTAACGGCCATTGCATCCCATATAAATTTACGCGAGCTGGCAAATGCAAAGTCGCGTACATTTTCGGCTTTAAATACCCATGTTTTTTCTTCTTTTACTTTTCCTTTCTCTGCTTTCTCTGCGTCTTCCTGCGATACGATGAAAACAGGATCTTCAGTATTGGCTTTGGCTTTTTCAAAACGATCGATCTGTTCCTGAGTCAATACTTCGTCGGTGTTCTGAAGAACACCGGTTGCACCAACCACATGGTCAGCCGGAACGGTAAGGCTTACTTCAAAATCACCAAACGGCAGGGTGAATTCGCCTGTTCCGAGGAACTGTTTGTGTTGCCAGCCTTCCACTTCGTTATAAACGGCCATACGTGGGTAAAACTGAGCAATGGTATAAATGTAGTTGTCTTCGTCTTTTAAATACTCGTAACCCGAGCGGCCACCATCGGTAAGGCGGTCGTTAATGTTGTACCACCATTTTACTTTAAAAGTGAATGACTCACCAGGTTTTAATGTTTCGGGCAAGTCAACGCGCATCATGGTTTTATTAACTGTTGCCGGCAAATCGTTACCATCGGTATTTTGCACGTAATCCAGTTTAAAACCACCATCAAAATCGTACATCATACGTTTCAACTGACCAAATGAAACACGCTGGTTCAATCCTGAAGTCATGGTTTTATAGGTGTCCGAATCTATTGCACGCATATTCTGGTCGAGTTGCAACCATAAATATTTCAAGATATCGGGCGACTGGTTGTGGTAAGTAATTACTTCTTCGCCATAAATTCGCTGGGTTTCGTCGTCCAGCCTGATGTCCATTTTGTAATCTGCCTTTTGTTGCCAGTACTCGTGCCCCGGAGCTCCCGATGCTGTACGGTAAACATTGGGCGTTGCTAACTCTTGTTTTAACTGTCTGAACTTATTCAGGTTAATGTTTTCTTGTGCTAACGAAACAGCCCAAGCCGATACGAAAAAGGTAATAAAAAGTGCTAATTTTTTCATTATGTTGTAAAGTGTCTAATATCGATGCCAAAATGATAGAAGCAAAAATAACAATAGTTTTAAGTTATTGTAATTTCTACCATAAAAAAACCAAATTGTTTACAAAAGCTTGTAATTGCTTTAGATCTGTTATTTAACGCGCATTTAAAAAACGGCAGGTGCTTTGTCTATCATTAAAATAACTGAAATACCGAATGCCATTCCTGATACAAAAATGCGCCAGAAATCGTTTCTTAACCTAAACAGTTGAATGCTAATAAATAGCAGCGCAAAATAAATGGCAAGTATTAACAGTTGACCAAGCTCGAGCCCGATATTAAAGGCCAGCAATGGCGTTAAAATATTCGATTCGCGCCCCAGCAACTCTTTCAGGTAGTTCGAAAATCCCAGTCCGTGTATCAGCCCAAAAAATAAAGTGAGTACATAAACTACCCGGTTGTTTTTGGCTTTAAACGGCAAAATATTCGCAATAGCCGTAACACAAATGGTGGCCGGTATCAGAAATTCAATTAAATCGGAAGATATATTGACCACGTTCAGGGTGGAAAGAGCAAGCGTAATCGAATGGCCAATGGTGAAAGCCGTAATCAGTATAAATATCTTTTTAAACTGGTTTAAATTGTAGCCGGCACATAATGCCAAAACAAAAACAATGTGGTCGTAACCATGAATGTCAATAATGTGTTTGAACCCCAATTTGAGGTACATCTCGAATAAACTCATAAAATTTTTACTTTTGCCCTATAATTTGAAGGGCATGAAAATAAGTAAAAAATTAATTCTACCGGTTTTGTTTCTTTTTTTAGGGGTGTTTTTTTCAAATGCACATCCTTTTTATGTGAGTATTTGCCAGGTTAATTTCAACCAGCAAAGTCAATCGCTCGAAATTTCGGTAAAGATTTTTGTCGATGACCTGATTGAGGGATTGTCGGAAGAAGGACACAACAAACTTTACATCGGCGAAACACGTGAAGATGCTCATACCGACGA
Source organism: uncultured Draconibacterium sp. (assembly GCF_963677575.1). Taxonomy (NCBI): domain Bacteria; kingdom Pseudomonadati; phylum Bacteroidota; class Bacteroidia; order Marinilabiliales; family Prolixibacteraceae; genus Draconibacterium; species uncultured Draconibacterium sp. The sequence goes on along the minus strand of NZ_OY782038.1, from coordinate 696,252 downwards.
ATATATTTATGATTATTTAAAGAAGAGTATCCGGTTTAAGGTAAACGATAAGGATGTTGAACCCGCATTTGTGGGGAAAGAGATGGAGAAAGATGTGGTTTGGGCGTATATGGAAATTGATAATATTGCCAATCTGATCGACATTGAAGTAAATTGCAACTTGTTAACCGATGTTTTTAGCGATCAGAGCAATATTATACAGGTAACTAAAAGCGGCGAGACAAAAAACCTGCTGCTGAGTAAACGCGATACAAACGGCCGGTTAAATTTTGATTAAAGCTGAACCGGCCTTCTGTTTATCAGTTTGGTTGAATAGTAGCCATAGATATGATTACCTTTACAACTCGAATAACCAATTAACATGAGTCCATTAGCCATTGTTGGAGCTTTTGTCATTACCCTCTCGTTTCTTGCCTATGGTATTGGAAGCATTTCGTTGGTGCGATTTCGAATTGTAGGACGAATTGTCGTAGCTTTTTTATCGATAGGTGTGGTGCTGGATATTGTTGCAATTGGTTTAATGATGTTGGGCTCGAAAGGATCTCCCTTTACCTTACACGGTTTTCTTGGAGCAACAGCGTTTTTTGTAATGCTGGTAGACACTGTGTGGAGTTGGAGAATGTTTTTGGCTTTTGGTCGCGACTGCAAGGCACGAAAAAATCATATTATTTATACGAAAGCCGCTTATTTGTTTTGGGTATTGGCTTATTTTACAGGAAGTATAATAGTAATTTGGAGATGATATGTCGAATAATGACTGGAAAGAACGATTAGGAGTGGTGTTTTCAACTAACCCTGATTTTAACTACAATAAGGACGAACAAGAGGAGCAGGACACTTTGCCTGCCAACCAACAGGATCTGCGGGTAATGTTGGATCGTAAAAAGCGAAAAGGAAAAGCTGTAACTTTGGTAACCGGGTTTGTTGGATCAGACAACGACCTGAAAGAACTGGGTAAAAAACTAAAGTCGAAATGTGGGGTAGGCGGTACTGTTAAAGATGGTGTGATCCTAATTCAGGGCGACTTTTGCCAGCGTATTATTGAGCAGCTAAAAGCTGATGGTTATAACGTAAAACGATCAGGCGGTTGATTGATCCTGATATAAAAGAAAAGCCCCGTTCTTCGTAATAAGAACGTTTTTTTTTATACCATTTTTAGTTGGCTTTAAAACCATCGGGGCGTTTCCAGCGTACCGGTGCAGCTGGTTCCGGTTTTAGCTGAAATTCATTTCCTCTTAACTTCTCGAGGGCAACTTCCACAGCTTTCTCCAATTGTGGATCGCGACCCTGCAAAATAAGTTTTGGTTCCTGAATGACTTCAACGTCGGGAGCGATTCCTTTTCCTTCAACGGCCCATTCGCCGTTTACATCAAAGAATCCACCGCGTGGCGCCACAATACGTCCGCCATCAATCAGTGGTGGTGTATCCCAGGTGCCAACCAGGCCTCCCCAGGTTCGGGTACCAATTAACGGCCCAAGATCCTTTTCTTTGAACATGTATGGTAACAGGTCGCCACCCGAGCCGGCACGTTCGTTAATAATCATCACTTTGGGTCCCCAAATTCCGGCCATTGGTGTTGTCCAGGGTCGGTTATCGTTGGCCTTGCTATTGAAATAGCCAAGCAAGGTGCGACTCATTACATCAATCATATAGTCGGCTGCCGAACCACCACCGTTGTTACGCTCGTCGAGCACAACGCCTTTTTTATCCTGTTGTGCAAAATAATAGCGGTTAAACGACGCAAAACCACCACCTCCGGTATTGGGTAAATAAACGTAAGCCAGTTTTCCGTTCGACAATTCATCCACTTTTCTGCGGTTACCTTCAATCCAGTCGATGGAGCGCAGGTTGCGTTCACTTGAAACCGGCTCGACTGTAATTTCTTTGGCATCGTCAACTGATGTTGTGGAACCCACTTTGATTAACGTCTGGCGCCCCGAGGTTTGCTCGAAAAGACTATAAGGATTAATTGGCGCTTTTACTTCCTCGCCATTAACAGCGAGCAGATAATCACCTTCTTTAACATCTAGGCCGGGTGCAGCCAGCGGTGCTTTAAAATCGGGGTTCCAGCTTTCTCCATTATATATTTTGGCAATTTTGTAGTAACCATTTTCTTCCACAAGGTCGCAACCGAGCAGTCCAATCGGTACCCTGTCGATATTTGGCATATCGCCGCCGGCAACATACGAGTGACCGATTGATACTTCTCCGCTTATCATGTCGATAATGTAGTTCATGTCAGTACGATGACGGGCATGTTTCACCATTGGTGAATACCAGTCGTAAATTTTATCCCAGGGTGCACCATGCACATTGTCTACATAAAGGAAATCGCGCATAAAACGCCACGAATCATCAAACATTTGCTGGTACTCTTCCGACGGAACAATCTTGATCTTCATATCGGTTTTCAGGTTTCCGTCGCCGTTTTTAGGTTTGCTTTCGCTTCCGGCAATGGCCCACGCACTGCCTTTGCGGTAAAGAACATTCTTCCTGTCGGCAGAGGTTACCATATTCCGTACACCGGTCAAAAACTCTTCGGCTTTGTTGTCTTTTGCTTCGTATTTATGAACAGTTAATCCGCTTTGATTCGGTACCGATTCAGCTACGAATACTGTTTTTTCAGGTCCTTGTACCAAACCCATGTAATTTCTGTTGGGCATGTTCAGCGCAACAATTCGCTCCGAAATACCATCTACATCAATAGTAACCGTTATCTCTTCCTCTTTTTCCTCTTCTTTTTCGCCATTTTCCTTTTCCTCGTCATCTGCATCTTTTTTTACCTCCTCGTCGTCGCTGGTTGGGAGAATAGGTGAGGCTTCATCTTTCGATAAAACAATGCAATACAGATTTCTTGTTACATCCGGATCGTAAGAACTCATATCTAGCCAACCGGTTGCCAAACCATAAGTTGTACTGGCCAGAATGTACATGTATTTGCCATTGGCATCCCACGCGGGCGTTAAAACATCGGCCATTCCATCTGTTAACTGAAGGATTTCCTTCGTCTCAACGTTATAAACAAAAATGGCTTTAAAACTACTGTTCATCTGGCGTGCATAAGCAATCCACTTGCTGTCGGGTGACCAAACGGGTTGCATCTCACGGTTAGGATGCGCAAAAATATCGGTGCCTGCTTTTGTAACCACTCCCGATTCAAATTCTACTACCCAAATATTGTAATCGGTGTCGGTGTAAGTTATTCGTTCCCCATCCGGCGACCACTCGGGTCGGAAATAAAAGGTTGGATTTTCAAGTGCATAAGTTTTTTGATTCTGACCAAACTGATCGGCAACAACCAGTTTGTATTCATTGCCGGCGTCGTTAAACCAGGCAATTCTATCACCTTTCGGCGACCAAACCGGATAACGGTCGGCCACTCCCGATGTATTGGTAATGTTTCTCCACGTACCTTTTTCTTTTGGTACTGTAAGGATTTCTCCACGATACTCAAAAACGGCTCGTTTGCCATTTGGCGAAATATTTGGGTTGGTAAGATTATCGGCAGAAACCGATTCCCAGCGCTCGCGGGCAAAATTCATGTCGCCTTTTACATTGATCATGAGCTGTTTGTCATCGCTCGTTTCAGGATTTAGTAAATGCAGGTATCCGCCACATTCGTATACAATGGCATCCTTACAGGCATCGAGGCTTTTAACATCGAATTGTGCCTGTTTGGTAAGTTGTTGCTCTTCTTTGGTTGCCGGATCGAACGACCAGATATTGCTGGCATAATCGCGCTCCGATAAGTAAAACACTTTGTTGTTGTACCACACCGGATCGAGGTGGCGTTCTTTTGTCGGTTGCGGAGTACGAATAAGGTCTTTGGTCTTCATATCAACGATCCACACCGGCATTGCCTGTCCGCCGCGATAGTTGCGCCACTCAGGATCCCAAAAAGTAATCGGTATGTACGCGATCTGTTTTCCGTCGGGAGAAAGTTCGCCAAATGCAGCACGCGGAATATCGAGTGCTTTTGGTAATCCACCTTCCATCGATACGGTAAAAAACTTGCTGGTTTGTGTCGGGCGTGCTTCTCTGCCTGAGCGAAACATTACTTTACCGTCGGGTGTCCATCCCTGAACAACATCGGCTCCGGGATGCCAGGTTAATCGTTTGGGCGATCCTCCTTCGGCAGGAATTACGTACACGTCGGTATTGCCATCGTACTGTGCCGAAAAGGCGATCCATTTTTCATCGTTCGAAAAGTGAGGATTTGATTCCTGACCTTCGTTTGTGGTTAAACGAATGGCGTCGCCTCCGTTTCGGTCAACCTTCCAAAGGTCGTTGGCATAAACAAAAACAATACTTTCTGTAGAAATTGTAGGCTGACGAAGTAATCGTGTTCCTTGCGCGCTGACAAAGGATGTAACAACGAACATCAGCATAATTAAGGATGTGAAAGATTTCATAGAACTGGTATTTGTATGTTAAAATGATTCATTTATTACGATGTGAAAGTCGTTTGATGTACATATTGTTCAATGACTAATGTATTGGTAAGTTAATCCAACAATTGATTACAGTTTGAAGTTATGAATTTTTGAGGAGAATAAAGAACTCTTGAAAAATGAATATGTTTATATCCCAGCTGGTTGCAACGGAAAGTTGGTTTGTAGTTCTTGAAAAACTGGAGTAGGGAGCAAAAAAAAGGCCTCCTAAACGGAGACCTTTTAACTATTGCGATGCAATTTTTAGAATCTTTTTTCTTTGATACGGGCTTTTTTACCTGTTAAGCCACGTAAGTAGAAGATACGCTTACGACGAACGCTACCACGTTTGTTCAATTCAATACTCTCGATAAAAGGAGAGCTGATTGGGAAGATTCTCTCAACACCAATGTTTCCTGACATTTTACGGATAGTAAAAGTTCTGGTGTTTCCTTTTCCGCGTACCTGAATAACAACACCACGGAATTTCTGAATCCTTTCTTTGTTACCCTCTTTAATTTTATAGCTAACAGTGATAGTATCACCTGCGCTGAATTTTGGGTGGTTGTTTTCCACCTCAAATTCTTTTTCTACTAATTTAACTAAGTCCATTTTCTTAATTTTTAATAAGTTGGCAATGTATCCCGATGTTTATCGGCAAAGAGATTGCATTAAATCGGCTGCAAAAATAGTGTTTTTTTCAACTCCTCAAACACTTTCATGCTTTATTTTACAATTATTTGCTTGGTTTTCAGTCTGAAAACTCACTTTTCGTTTAGTGACTGTTCCCTTTTACTTTAAAATGGTCGCCGGTAGCGTTAACAACTGCCTTGTACCACCATTCCGGGTACCCTGCAAAAATAGGTGTTGCCGGCATTCCTGTTTCGGTACGCACAAATTTGCCACCACTTTCGCGTTTTATGTTTCCGTCGGTGTATTTTACTATCAGGTAATGATAAAGTTCTTTCCATCGTTTTGTCATGCTTTCAGCTTCGTTAACCGAGAATTCTGTAATAAATTTTCGTGCCTGTTCTTCGTTTGTTGTGTTGTACAACGTCTCTGCAGCTTTGTCAACCACCGGAACAAAAGCCACAAACTTATCTTCAAGTTGGCGCTGAACGATTTTTACATCTTTAATCATATCGTTGTAACGCAGGTAGGCGTAATTGGCCACCTGGCTGAAAGTCCAAAAAGCTGATGTTTCGCTGTAAGTAAGCAGGTCGCCGTTGCCCACTGCAAAACATTCCGGAATTTCATTGATTCCGCAATACATTGGTGCGTAACAGGTTGAGTAGGTGTCGTCTACTCCAAACCACAGGATTCCCCCAATTGGATCGGGTAACCAGCTGCGGCATTGAGCAACAAACGAAAATCCGGTTTGCTGTGTCGAAATTGCACGTTCGTTGCAGTATTCAACTGAATCAACTTCCCATGTCAATCCGCGCCAGCGGTAAGGCAGTTCGTAAGGCCCGGCTCCCAAATCCTGTGTCATATCCAGTTCTGTTCCTTCGTAATGATCGCGCATCATTTCCATTACATCCTGAACGCTCAGTTGCTTATCGGGTTTTACCCATAACGGCAAACGGTTTGTTGCATAATTATTTTCGCCACCTTGCTCCACATTTCCTTTTGCATACTCGGTGTATTCGTCCATTCCGCCAACTACTTTGTTAAAACCGGCCCATACGCGGGCATCGCAAAAACGTGCGGCACCAAAATCAACCGGTGCGTATACATCCGAAAAACTAAAATCTTTATTGGTGCCCATAAACCAGCCTTTTTCGCGGGCAAACGAAATAACATCTTTGGAATACAGACAGTTTTTTGAGTCGTTCAACGGGAAAGTCGTAATACGCGCCTGGTTGGCATGTCCACTTATAAAACCGTCAGGAATACGTTGTGCCACCCAAACAGCACCTTTTTCGCCCTGTCCTTTGCCTATCATCTCTAAAATCCATACTTCTTCAGGATCGGCAATTGAAAACGATTCGCCCGAGCTGTAGTAGCCATATTCTTCAACAAGACCGGTCATAACCTCAATGGCTTCGCGGGCTGTTTTAGCACGTTGTAAGGTTACATAAATCAAACTGCCGTAGTCCATAATGGCTTCCGGTTGGCTCGATAGTTCGCTGCGTCCGCCAAATGTGGTTTCTGCAATGGCCAGCTGAAATTCGTTCATATTGCCAATAACACCGTAAGTATGATCCGGTTGCGGAATTTCACCCAAATAAATGCCGGTGTCCCATTCGTATATTTTTCGCATGGCGCCTTCGGGGTGATCTGCTGCCGGTTGATGATACAACTCGCCATAAAGCGTGTGCGAATCGGCCGCGTACGTGATCATCGTTGACCCGTCGATAGTAGCGCCTTTTGAAATTAAAAAATTGGTACAAGCATTTGATCGCTGCTGATTTAAAAGAATGAATGCCAAAACCAGCATTCCTACAACCCTAATCTTCCTCATTTTTAAGTCTGTTTTGTTTCAAATAATGAAGCAAAGATAATGAAATGACAAAACTGGCTAATGATTTTTATTTCGTATTACAGGCAGCTTTTTATGCGGTTAAAAATCTCCTCAATATCGTTGTCTAAACCAACAGAAAAACGCACCAAGCCGTCAGATAATCCCATCTCTTTCTGAACTTCGGCAGGAATTTCTGATGATGTGCTGTGCCCCGAGCAGCTAAATAGCGTGCGGAAATATCCGAGCGAAACGGCCAGATAACCAATATTAGCCTGTTGCATTTTAAACATTACTTCGTTAGCGTGTTTTTCGGTTTCCAGATCTATCGATAACATTCCGCCATAACCGTAGTTCTTATTCATTAATCGGGTGTGAAGTTCGTGTTGTGGATGATCGGGGAGGCCTGTGTATTTTATTGGAACACCTATCTCTTTGAGTTTTTGGGCCAGAAACAAGGCGTTTTTGCTGTGCTGTTTCATACGCAGGTGCAGGGTGTGTAGATTCTTAAGAATACTCGACGAACGCAGAGGATCGAGAACAGGACCAAGTAACATGGCAGTTCCGTCGTTTACATTCGAAAGCTGGCCGATAAATTCGTTCGAGCCGCAAATAGCACCGGCTACACAGTCGTTTTTACCGTTAATGAATTTGGTCATGCTATACACCACAAAGTCTGCGCCCAATTGGGCAGGCGAAAATATCATGGGAGTAAAAGTATTGTCGACCATAATTTTTGCCTGATGGTCGTGCGCAATTTTTGCCAATTCTGGAATATCAGAAACCTGAAGTAGGGGATTGGTAACCATTTCGGTATATATTATTTTGGTATTGGGGCGTAAAGCAATTTTTACCTGTTCCAGATCGGTTATATCAACAAACGAAACCTCGATATTGTATTTTGGGAGCCAGTTTTTAAGAAATGCATACGTACCTCCATAAGTGGTTACACTTGTAATTATGTGGTCGCCCGAGTGGCAAAGTTGCAAAATGGAGCAGGTGATGGCAGCCATTCCCGATGATGTAATCCAGGCCGATTCGGTTCCTTCCATAGCGGCCAGTGCATCAGCCAGGTATTTATTACTCGGGTTCCAGTGGCGCGAGTATAAAAAACAACCTTCCATGTGGCCAAGGAAAGTTTCTTCCATGGTTTCACCTTCCAAAAAAGTATAGGTTGAAGAATCGGTTATAGATGGATTTACACCGCCAAATTCGCCAAATTGCTGAATATCGAAAATTCTTTTTGTAGGATCTGAGTTCATGTTCAAAGTTTAAAGTTTGGTAGCAAGATAGAGGGAATGGGAATAATGAAGAATGATTTTTGTTTCTTTTTTATCACTTCCAAAAGTGAGTTTCATAAACGGCATTGTTATTTCGATAGTCGGAAATTGTTAATTTGAGGGTGTGGTTTTTACCCAGCTCAAATCGCTCCTTATCAAAATAATGGGTTATTGTAGCTGTTTTCGGGGCGTATTCAAAAAGTGCCCATTTCCCGTCGAGCAAACCTTCAATGGTTTTTATGCCGGCAAGATCATCCTTTATCTTAAAACGTATCCGGTTCGACTCGGTGAGTTTATTATCAGCAATACTTAATGGCGTAATTTCGGGTGGAATTGTGTCGACAGTAACAGCATACACACCCAAATTACGCGATTCTGTTGTTACCCATCCATTTTTGTAACGACCTCCGGCAGCGCTGAATTCGCCGGTTACCGGGTGAACGTATGCCATGATAACTTTTGATTGTAAATTCTTAGGAAGACCTTTGGTGCGCAAAGCAATGGTCGCATTTGTGTGCAATGGAATCGTATTGTTATGAAAGAAATGATAATCGGAATAAAACTCGTCAGATGCGGATTCTGTGCTGTATTCAAAGTGAAAATTGGAATATAAAGCACCTGCGGGAATCTCCATTCGGGCCGAATCAGTACTAAAAACATTGACTTTGTTGTAGGCAAATAACTCGCCTTGCGTAGAATCGTGAGCAACGGCGGCCTTTTTGCCAACAATCGAAAAATCAAGAACTGATTTATTTCTGTACGAATCTTGTAATTCGATCTCAATTTTTCCGTTTTGCTTATTCTTTGGAATTATGTGTCCTCCCGAGCCGTTGTGCGTGTAAATTGGGAGTTTGTTTCCCGGATCTATCCATGTTTTAATGTAGCGGCGTTTTTCAGTTTTGTACTGATCGTATACGATATGGCTGTTCAAATAACGCGTATCACTAAATGAAAAACGGTTGAGTGTAAATGAGAACTGATCTTCATTATCTAAAGACATGCGTAGCAGGTTTATACCGCATTTGTTGTAAGTGTCGTTAAAATAATCGTTCGTTTGCACAGCAACGCCAATTTCTCCCCAGACAGGAATGGTTGGATTGTTCTTTAAATGGTATTTGCCATCGTAGAAAACTACCGGATAACTTTTGGAAGTAGCTGAATAAGCCACGTGCGAACTGTCGGAAAGCGGAACCAGCAACACCGAAAATATTTTTGGAGCAATATCATCTTTCACCGGAAACCCAAAGTTTAGCGGATTTATCGGCTCCTCGGTTTTTGTGTCCCGAATTTCGAAATGCAGATGTGGCCCGCCCGAACTTCCACTGTCCCCGCTTTTGGCAATTTCTTCATCCTGTTTTACAGGGAAAAGATAGGATGGAATTTGGAGGTCGACCCGAAAAGAATGTCTTTCGTATTGCTTATCTTTTACATACTTCGCTATTTCAGGACTAAATGAATTTAAATGCCCGTAAACAGAAGTGGTTCCGTTGGGGTGATCGATATACAGTGCATTTCCGTATCCCGTTGGCGAAACCACAATTCGCGAAATAGTTCCATCGGCAACAGCATAAACCGGCAAACCTGTTGTTCCCTGGGTTTTTATGTCGATACCCGAATGAAAATAATTACTGCGCAGTTCTGCAAAACTACCACTAAGCAGTAATGGAATTTTCACGGGATCGGTATAGTAGCGTTTTTGCGCGGTACAAAAAAATGAAAATAGTAGAAGGATATGTAGTAATGTTGTCTTCATTGTTGTTTAATCCGTAATATTAATCTCCACCAAGCAAACTGTCCAATGCGACTAAGTTTCGTCCCCATTTTCGAGATTCAAAAATGGACTCAACTATGTCGGGATTAACCCGGAGAAACATGTTTGTTGCTAGAATCAAATGAATTATCCGGGTTAATTGGAGGAACCAAATTTAATTAATTTATAACGGCTGCAAGTCTTGTTTTCAACTTTGTGGTAGAATCTTCGTTCAATTTTGGCAAACAACTAACATAGGTTTGTTAGCATAAAAAGAATGCAATCGATTTGATTTCCTTTTACAATCAGGAAAAAAAGTTAACTTTGTTCGCGAAATGCAGCTAAAATGACCGAAGAGGATCACTTGCTACTTAATGATTTAAAGCGCAGTACACAGCAACTGTTCGAAAAATACAATGAATTGGAACAGAAAAATAAAATGCTGAGTAATCAGGTAGAGAACCTGAAGCAGGAAATTGAATTAATGGAGCATGAAAAGACTGAATTAGGTCGGAGTTACGAGCAACTGAAAGTAGCCAACCGTATTTTATCAGAGCAAGATGAAACCGGTGAAGCTAAACAGAAAATTGATTTTTTGATACGGGAGATTGATAAATGTATCGCATTACTAAACAGGTAATGTTTTGAAAGATAAAGACTTTAGAATACATATTAAGATTGATGGACGGGTTTACCCTCTAAACATCAATCGCGACGAAGAAGAGAGATACAGAAAAGCTGCAAAGATTGTTGAAGAAACGATTTCGTCATTTCGAAAGATGTTTCAGGATAACGACAATCAGGATATTATGGCGATGACCGCATTTCAGGTGGCATTACGTTACACCGAAGAGCAACAAAGCCGCGATTACTCTCAATTTGTCGATGATATAAAGGATATAAAGGATGATATTTCCGACTTCCTGAAAGAAAAGGAAGAGAAATAGAGTCTGAATACATAAATAATCAAAGCCCGTATTAGGCCGGTTCTAGCGAGAATCTGGTTTATTACGGGTTTTTTAGTAACTAATTTTTGAAGTATGGAAATAATAATAGGAGTAGCCGCAGGGTTTATAGTTGGAGGCGCTTTAGCTTATCTGGTGTGGGATAAGGCCCTGAAGGCGAAAAAAAATCGGATTATCGGCGAAGGAAAAGCTGAGGCCGAAGTGATTAAAAAAGATAAAATATTGCAGGCTAAAGAAAAGTTTCTGCAGTTAAAATCGGAACACGAAAAGTATATTAACGAAAAGAATTCGCATTTGGCGAAGGAGGAGAACCGTTACAAACAACGAGAGACAACGTTAAATCAACGTCGCGATGAGTTGAATCGTAAAACAAAAGAATTTGAAACTACTCGCCGTGAAGTAGAAGTAATTCGTGAAAATTTGAATACACAACTTCAGCGTGTAGAACACAAAAGCGAAGAGCTTGACAAAGTTCATAAACAGCACCTTGAAAAACTGGAGCAAATTTCAGGACTTTCGGCTGATGATGCAAAAGAACAGTTGGTAGAATCGTTACAGGAAGAAGCCAAAACAGAAGCTGTTGCATACATTAACGAAATAATGGAAGAGGCAAAACAGACTGCCAACAAGGAAGCCAAAAAGATTGTTGTCAAATCGATTCAACGTGTTGCTACCGAAACGGCTATAGAAAATGCTGTTACCATTTTCCACATCGAAAGCGACGAGATTAAAGGACGAATTATTGGTCGTGAAGGCCGTAACATTCGTGCACTTGAAGCGGCTACCGGTGTTGAAATCGTTGTTGACGATACTCCTGAGGCAATTGTGCTTTCAGCTTTCGATCCTGTACGTCGCGAGATTGCCCGTTTGGCATTGCACCAGTTAGTAACTGACGGACGTATTCACCCAGCACGTATTGAAGAAGTGGTGCAGAAAGTGAAAAAACAAGTTGACGAAGAAGTAATTGAAACAGGTAAACGTACTGCTATCGATCTTGGAATTCATGGTTTACACCCTGAGTTGATTCGTTTGGTTGGTAAAATGAAATACCGTTCATCGTACGGACAAAACCTGCTGCAGCACTCGCGCGAGGTAGCTAACCTTTGCGCAACGATGGCATCTGAGCTGGGATTAAATCCTAAAAAAGCCAAACGTGCCGGACTGTTGCACGATATTGGTAAAGTGCCGGATGACGAGCCGGAATTGCCACACGCAGTGCTTGGCATGAAACTGGCCGAGAAATACAAAGAGAAACCGGATATTTGCAACGCTATTGGTGCTCACCACGACGAAGTGGAAATGCAATCGTTATTTGCACCTATCGTTCAGGTTTGTGATGCTATTTCAGGTGCTCGTCCGGGTGCCCGTCGCGAGGTTGTTGAATCATACATTAAGCGATTGAAAGATCTTGAAGATTTGGCGCTTTCTTATCCTGGCGTATTGAAAACATACGCTATTCAGGCAGGTAGAGAATTACGTGTAATTGTTGGTTCTGAGAAATTAACCGATCAGGACACAGAACAACTTTCATACGATATTTCGAAACGTATCCAGGATGAAATGACTTATCCGGGACAAATTAAGATTACTGTTATCAGGGAAACCCGTGCAGTTAGTTACGCTAAGTAAGAAGTACAATTTAACAGATATAAAAAAACTTCGGCCAAACGGTCGAAGTTTTTTTATGCCTAAAATTTTGCCCTTAAAACAAGCTAAGTAATTGTTTTATCTTTTCTTCCTTTTCGGTATAACCAACCGCATTGTAGGCCTCCAGCATCGATTCCACCAAACGTTGTATAAACAACACATCAGGTTTTGGCTCGGCATACTCTTTTACTGGTCCGTATTCGTTCCTTTTCAGGTGGTAGTCAATTTCTTTGCGGCTGGTAATCGATCCTTTATTCGATGGATTGATGTAAAATAATACCTCGGTATCGCGTGTTGATCCATGTACCTTTTGTGCCAGTTCAGCATCAACGATGGCTACCAGCGGGTTTTTCGGGAAATCGACTAAATAAGCCGGAAGCTCAATGGCACGGGCAATGATTGTATAAAATATACTCATCGAAACCGGATTGCCTCGTTTGGTATCCAGCACCTGATTTAAAAAACAATTTTGTGGCGAATTGGGATTGCTTAAATTCACCGAATAACCATTCAAATTAAAAATGAAATGGTTTAATATGGTCGTCTTTTCAAGTAATGTCAGCGAATTATTCAGTTCCAGCCAGATCGATTTTCGCAGATTCTCAATTTTTAAGGTCAGGTTAAGGGGATTAAGGTCGGGATACTGGAATCTATCTACCGCACAAAATCCTTCAAAAAGATCTTGTGTTCCCGGCATTTGATTGATCCAGTTTTTTAGCCCGCTAAACGTTCTTTTAAATTGAAGACTTTGAATAATATTCTCAATGCGGCTTTGGCTGTTCTCATCAAAACTTTGTTCCCACATTTTTTCTAAAGCCGGAATGATCTCTTCATCTTCTTTTAGCAATTCCTGTTCAACCATGTGGAACACGGTTGCGTCAGGATCATCGAGGAGGGTGATTAGTGCATTAAGTCTTTCCTGTTCCATGACTAATTACTTAAATTATCGAGTACTGCTTTAATTAGTTTTTTCATCTCGTCGCGGTAGTTTTCGTTAGCTGTGAGCGTAACACGGTTAGCTATAATCAAACATACCGTGAGGGCATTATGTCCCATTAATTTCGACAGGCCGTAAATGGCCGAACTTTCCATTTCGAAATTGGTTATCCGTAAATGTTTGTATGAAAATGTTTCAATCAATTCGTTCAGTTGCGGGAATGCCAAAGGCAAGCGCAACTCCCGGCCTTGCGGGGCATAAAATCCCGGTGCCGAAATGGTAACGCCTTTTTTAAATCGATCATCTGAAAATTTGTCCAGCAAAGTTTGCCCGGCATCGACAGTGTAAGGTGCTGCCAGCGAATCGCTCCAATGTGTATGATTCCGAAAAGCGGCTTCAAAATCCATATCGGAAACCTGTTCGCGGTTGGCATAGTAATTCAGTAAACCATCGAACCCGATCGACTTTTCAGAAACCACAAATGAATTTACCGGAAGATCGGTCTGTAAGCCACCTGACGTACCAATGCGAACGATATCAAGCGAACTCAGTTCCTTTTTTATGTTTCGTGTTTCTAAATCGATATTGGCCAACGCATCTAATTCGTTTAATACAATATCAATATTGTCGGTGCCGATTCCGGTTGAAATGACAGAGACTTTCTTTTGCTTGTAAAATCCGGTAACTGTTTTAAATTCACGGTTTTGAACCGTAAAATCAATTTTGTCGAAAAAACCGGCAATGGTATCAACGCGGGCAGGATCGCCTACAAGAATGATTTGCCTGCCAATATTTTCAGGTTTTAAATGTAAATGAAAAATACTTCCGTCGTTATTCAGGATTAGTTCCGAGTGTTTAATCATTGTTTGCTTTTATTATCCGACCAAATCTATTTAAAATAACATGGAACACCAATGGCAGCGCGAAAAACATATAAACATCTAAGAACGAAGCTTTTGTTTTTATTCTGTGATTTTGTTAAAAACATTACATATGTTAAATAGAATAGCTAAAATTTGGAGAATTCCCCAGAATATTACGTTTTAATACTAAAAAACCCATTAAATTTTTATTTTTGATAGAAATACGAATCTAATAGCAAACCAGATGTCATTTAAAATTTTTTCACTTCAACTTACAGGCAAGATCAAGTCGGTTGAGGTAATCGAGAAAAAGCGCAAGCAATTGGGCGACGATTACGCAGAGTTTTTAAAGACGGAAAATTCAGAAGAACTGCAAGCATTTTTAGAGTTGGAAAAATATGTCACTTCCAGTGAATTTGCTTCAAAAAAGAAGGAGGTTGAAGGGCAATCGTTTAAAGGGAGCGAGGAAGAAAAGCAATTAAAGGAATTTCAGCGTTTGCAAAAAGCTACGCGCATAAAAAATTACTTTAAGGTAGAAGGTTCTGCTGAGCTGGTTCGGTATGAGAAAGAAAAAGAATCGCAAAAACTGGCAGATTTTTATGCCTTGGAAGAATATGTGAAAGACGGCGATTTTGAAAAAGATAAGAAAGAAGTTAAAAGCCAGGTTTTTAATGGATCGGCAGAAGAGAAGCATTTAAAGGAATTAAAAAAGCTTGAAAAATCGGCCGGAATAAAAGCCTTTAATGAGCTGGAAGGTTCAGAAAAACTAAAACAACACAAGGCTTTTGAAGATTCGGACAAACTGAAACAATACAAGGAGTTAAAAACGGCTGCCGTTAACGATAAAGAAAAAAAGAAAGAGTTTAACCGCCTGAGTAAAGATTCGGCAGTTAAAAACTATTTCAAGTTTGAGAAATCGAAAAAGCTGAAATTGTATCATGAGATAAGCGGAAGTCATAACCTGGTTCGCTACAGCGAGTTAAAAGAACAGGTTAACACCGAGGAATTTAAAAAGAAGGTTGCCTATTTAAAAGATAAGAAGAAGTTCGAAAAAAGCGAAGCCTACAAAAAATACTCGGATTATAAGAAACTGGCCGGCGATTCTGTGGTTACTTTCGTATTAAAATACGAGAAGTCGAAACTCTACAAAAACTACCTGGACGTTAAAGAATCGTTTGACTTAAAGCGTTATAACGAATTGAAGGAGTTGATTGAATCGGAAGATTACAAAAAACAAAAAGCATGGCTGGAAGATAAAAAGCGCTGGGAAAAAACGGAAGATGCTCAGAAGTTTAAACAATACGAAACCGACAAGAAAAAACCGGAATTTGTAAAATATTTCAAATACAAAGACAGCACCGATTTTGACTTTTATAAAAACTGGGACGTTGTATTTGAGGATTCGTTTGGCGATAAAAAACTGGATGATGCCAAATGGATGACCAGTTCGTTAACGACTTCAAAAACCCTGGGGCAAAATTATGCAATGCCCGGCGACTTAAGTGTTTTCACTGATGGCGCTAACATTCAAACCGGTAATAAATTGAGTATCCAGGTTAAAAGAGAAAACAAAGAGGGAATGGTTTGGCAAATGCCTGCAGGCTTTGTACAAGCTGATTTCGAGTATACTTCTGGAATGATTAGTTCGGGCGAACATTATCAATTCGAGGATGGAATTGTGGAAGCCAAAATTTTCTTTAACCCGGTAAAACAGGTGGCCAGTTCATTTTTTCTGGCTAATGGTAGCAATGTTCCGCGTGTCAATCTGGTTGAAATGGGCGCAAAAAATATTCTGGGTATTTATACCATGAACGGAAGTGGAAAAATTGCTTCGGAAGGTCTGGAGATTAATAATTTGAAAAAAGGAGCTTATATCTTTTCACTTGAAAAATCGGGGACAACTTTTACCTGGAGGATAAACGAACAGGAAGTTTTAATGCTCAACAACAACGATTTAAATAAACCTTTGGAGTTAAATGCTTCAAGTCTGGTAATTGATAATTTGTTAGGTTCGTCAGCTAATTTCGATGTTGAATGGGTGAAATGCTATTGTAAAAAATGACACTGAAAGATTGTGACGTAAACTGGATGGACGGTTTTGGTGGAGCAATTACGGTTTGCGATACTGAAGGTATTATTGTTTATATGAATGATTTCTCTATTCGACAGTTTGAAAAGTACGGCGGCGAAAAACTGCTGGGAACTAATCTGTTGGATTGTCATCCGGAGCCGTCGAAAACCAAACTTCGCGAAATGCTTGAAACGCCCACCGAGAATACATACACTACCGAAAAGAATGGAATAAAAAAGGTAATTACCCAAAAACCGTGGATGGAAAATGGTAAATTTTGTGGGGTAGTAGAGCTGTCATTTGAGCTTCCTTCCGGTATTGAAAATCATGTTCGTAGTTAATCTGGTTCTTAATCTACAAACCTCTTTTGTTGAATAAGATATATCCAAAATTGAGGGTGACATAAAGATTGGTATTACTCTTTTCGTAATAATTGAACGAAAGACTCACCGGGCCAATTCCGGTTTGATAAACCAATGCAGCCAATCCCTGAAGATAATAATTATTGATAAAATCATCACTTTTAACTGCCGTTAGGTCTGGTTGTTCTAACTCTTCATGAATGGGGCAAAAACCATAACCTTCAACACGCAGATGCCAATCGGGTGAGAACTTGAATATGGCTTTTAATCCTCCTGCCAAATAGTTATTCGAATTAAATTCGTTAATAAACAGCGATTTACTATGTGGCGATGGCGTAAATCCCTGGGCAGAAAGTTTTGTAGATCGGTAGGTTTGAAACAGCTCCTTTGAACTTAAAAAAGATTCGAGGTGGGTACCCAATACAAATCGTTCACCCAACGAATAATAACGTAACGAGTGGGCATGAAGCTGAAAATAATTGTGATTGATAAATTTCGTTGAGTAGGTGGCATTATTTTCTGCTGTGTATTTCTCTTCGCCAATTACAAATCTGCCATCAACACCGCGGTGAGCACCTTCTGTGGCATATTGCTTGTAATTAAGTGAGTTATTTTCGAAACCTATCTTCGATACAAATGCATTGAATTTTGAGTTGTAGGGCGTGTTTCCTTCTTCCGATTCATCGGTTTGATAAAAATCGTTGCTTGCAGACGAGTAAGCCAAACCGGCATAAATTTTACTATGCAAGCCCAGTGGAAAACCGGTTTCCAGCCTGAGATTGGTTTCATCTTTTATAATGTACGGTGTGTGTACGTCTTCAAAGATCAACTCTGTACTCGATGAAAAGTAATCCCACCGGTTAAAGGTTAAATACGACTCGAGGTAAAAGGGCAGCGCTGTTGAATAATCAATGCGGCCACCCAATTTAAATGAACTGTAAAACCGGCCAAAATAAATGTTTGAATGAAGTGAATAAGCTCTGCTTTTGTAACTTCTGAAATTAATAGCAGCAAATCCCTGGTTGATGGGTTTGGTGGAAATGTTACCACCAATACTCAAATCAAGGCGTTTTTCGGGTTCTACTTTTAAATGCAGATCGAAATAACCTGTGCCGGGATTGTAGCGTGTAATTGGTTGAATCGATTTTAGCTGTTCATCAGCCACCAGTTTAAAATACTCGGTTTTTAAGGAAGATAGTGATACGATGTTATTTCGGTGTTTAATACTTTGAATGATAAACTGTCGTTGCATGGGGTCGCTAACGCCTTCAACCTGAATGTTTTGGAAGTTTAATTCAGGTTTTCGTGCATTAAAGCTGTCGCGTTTTGCCTGAACTACTTCTTGGGGAACACGACGTTTTATCAGTTGTTTTATACTATCTATTTTGGCCAGTGTAGTTTTTTCTCCGCGGGCCAGAACCGTGTCAATTTTATTAAAATCAAGGAGTCCTACATCATCAAATTTTGTTTCAAGCAAAATTCCATCCGAAGGTTTAATTTCGAAATTAGTTGGCCGCATAACCATGTTCGAGATTTGACGCATCACATCGTCAGCGTCGGCAGCTTTTACATCGTCTGCAACCTTGTGCCCGATAATAATATCCGGGTTAAAAATCTCTTTCATATAGTCGGTAGGGAAGTTGTTCAATAAACCGCCATCAAACAGTAGTTTCCCGTCAATTTCAATGGGTTTAAAATAAAGAGGAACAGTCATCGACGCCCGCATAGCATTTCCCAAATCTCCATCGCGCAACACGAATGGCTTACTGTTGTTTACATCGGCGGCAATACAAAAGTAAGGTACCATTAACTGGTCAAAATCATAATTACAGGCAGCACTGGTTGCAGCTGTTAATTCCATAAAAGCAAAATCCATTTGTTCGCCCGGAATAATATTGGTTGGCGGCAGAATTTTTACTTTTTCATCTTTTTTGGCAACCCGTAACTGTATCCAGCTCGGATCGTCTTCCTGTCGTTTAAAATAGTAACGGTATTCGCGCTGTATTTTTCCTGTAGACCAGAAATAGAAATCGTCCGACTTAAAAAGCTCTTCCATTTCGTCGGTTGAATAACCGGCAGCATAAAGACCACCAACAATGGCGCCAATAGAAGTTCCTGAAATATAGTCGATTGGAATGTTGTTTTCTTCCAAAACCCGTATCACACCAATATGGGCCATTCCCTTGGCGCCACCGCCACTTAGCACAAGCCCAACCGATTGAGCATTGCTTTGCACAATGGATAAAGTGAATAACAGGATAATAAGCAGCGATCTATTCATAGGGTCAATTGTTTTCTGAACGCTATCAAAATTACTAAAAAACGAGTGTATGTTAAATACGCTTATTCCTAAATCTTATTAAAAACTGATTAAATTCAGCTGTTTATTTTATACAGACAGAAAAATACTTGTGGAGGTTGCTTTCATGTATCATAATTTTCTAAACATTACTTTTATTAATAGTTTTGTTAAAGAGAGGTTTTAGTACCTGAATTTTGAAATTGGGTTTCAGGGTAAAACCGGATTCAGGTGTTTTAAATATACAAATGATAACTGACTTCAATCAAAAATTAGGAGTGAAACGACTGATCACCATATTTATACTTGTTTGGCTTGGTTTTTCGGCGAAAGCACAGCCGCTAACCGAGCCTGATTTTTGTTGGGGGAACTGCAATTATTACAATATGAATATTGGTGATACCGTGCAGTTTGAGGAGATTGATGTGGTTCTGCTCGACATAAAAAATCACTACAACAAACTGAGTGTTAATAATGATACGATTGAGCTGAAAGTAAGCCGGCGTAGTTTGCCAATGAGTATAAATATGGTGCGTGTTTTTGTGGCTGATAACCGAAATGTGAAAAAACTGGCTTCGAATAAAGCAGCGCACGGGTTATTAAAAAAGGATGCATTGATTTGCGTATCGGATAGTAAAAAACACATGACCTCTCTTGATTCGTTTGTTTTCCCGGTAAGTTATAACGATGGTTTTAACTGGAATATGAATGAGGATAATCATATGTTTTCGTACCAGGGGAAGGAGTGTAATTCCGGTAGTGAAGTTAAATCTAATGAGGGAATTGGAGTTGCTTTAACGGATGCCCGGGGCATTGAAAAACATTGGCTGCTTGCCATCGAGAACAGTACCGTAATTTGGGTGGAAAAGAAAAAAGGTGAGCGCAATAGCAAGGAGACATGTATACTTTTGCAGAGCAGCTCGAATCCTTCTGTTTTTTATATTTACGATCATTTGTATGCCAACACGGTGCAGGTAAAGGAAGGGCAGGAAGTGAGATTAGGTGAGCTTTTAGGAACGGTTTGGGGAGACGAAAACTGGGCTTATCTCCAATTGGCGGTAGTTAAAAGTGATACCATTCCTGATTACGAAAACCGTTATACAAACTGCGTAGATTTTTTTCCGCAACTCTACGAATTATACTTTAAAAACACCTTTAATTTCACGAAATCGTTTACCCGCGGGAAAGTTGATTTTGCCCGGCAATCTCAATTAAACGGAAACAGGAAAAATCTGCTTGCCTACGAGGAATATGCCGGAATGGGTTGGCAGTTAGGAACATGGGATACTGCCGATAAGGTAATGTTCTGTACAAAAGGCGAACGAGGAAATGCCCGTTTAAAGAAAGTATTGTTCGGAAACTCAGCTGCAGAATGTCGCAATCCTAAAAATTATTTTGATTACGAAATTAATGTACGTAATGGTGTTTACCGGGTGCGGGCACAAGTTGGAGACGTGGAACTAGCTTCATGGCAAAAAATTGAATACGAGGGCATAGAAGCTTCTACCTACGACTTGAACGCAGGAGAATTAAAATGGACATCGGAAAAAGTGGTAAAAGTCACTGATCGTAGATTGACCGTTCGTGTTTACGTTGACCCTGCAAATAAAAAAGTGGCAGGAATCAGCGAGATCGTATTTCAGCAAGCCTACTAAAATCTAAAGATCATACCTGTTTTTACCTGCTCAATTTTAAATGTTGAATGGAATAATGCCAATGCCGGAAGTGCTGTACAGTGCGATGGTAAAAGCTTTTCAACCTTATTCTGTTTGAAATATTCAGCAGTTTTTAACGTTTGTTTGTCTTGCCTTTTCAGGTGAAAACCACCGATTACAGCTTTTATTTTATTAACTCCGGTAACCTTTTTTGCGTGTTCGCAAATATTACAAATACCGGAATGCGAGCAGCCGGTAATCACTACCAGTTCGTTATTTACAATTGCAGCTAATCCTGAATCATCAGGAATAAAATCATCCGATTTATCGGCAAATTCAAAGCTGGTCGATTGGCTCTCAAAATCGTTATTTCGTGGAATTTCGCCCAGAAAGAACAGGCTTTCGGTAAGTTGTAGCGAGGTTTTACTTTCCTTTAACGTAAACCGTTTTTCAATCTCAAATTTTGTTAGTCCTAATCCAACAGTAGTGTGATTTACTTTTCTGTAGCGATTGGAAAAGCTGGCCGGATGCGTAATTAACATTTTATTTTTCAGGTGCTTTAATCCATTCCCATGGTCCCAGTGTCCGTGACTTAAAACAACTGTGTTTACTTCGTTTTCAATGTCAATTTTGAGCCTTTCTGCATTTTTCAGAAACACATCAGAATGACCGGTATCGAATAAAATCTTTTCGTTGTCGATTTCAACAAGGTAGGAGAGTCCGTGCTCGGCCAAAAAATGACCACCGGCTGTGTTGTCTGTTAAAATAGAGATTGTTAGCATAATTCTCTGAGAACTAGTTATTGTTGATCTTTTTCCAAATCGATTCTAAATTTAAACTTATTGGATGATCCGGTGCATATTCAACCAAAGATTTTTCGTGTAACATCGATTCAACAAACAGTTCCGAGAATGGAATTTTACCAACAAGCGGAATATTGTTATCGTCTAAGTACTGTGCAACTGTTTCCGTAAATTCAGTGTTTATATCGTGCTTATTGATAATGGCGAATATGGGAAGCTGGAATGAATTAACCAGTTTCACTAACCTTTTTGCGTCGTGCAATCCGGAAACAGTTGGCTCGATAACTAGCAAAACAGCATTTGTTCCGGTTATGGAAGAAATTGCGGTGCAGCCAATTCCCGGAGGGCCGTCGTTTATTATAAAATGCGCTTTATTTTCTCTGGCCAGTTCCTTTGCTTTTTCCCGTATGCGTGTTACCAGTTTTCCTGAATTCTCTTCGCCGGGCCCCATTTTGGCGTGTACCATCGTTCCAAAACGTGTGTCGGAAACAAACCATTGGTTGTTTAGGTTTTGATTGGTTTTAATGGCATCGACCGGGCAAAGTCGCTCGCATAAACGACAGCCTTCGCACTGATATGGATTAACTTCCGGGAAACCATCCGAATTCGTAAATATGGCTTCAAATGTGCAAGCTTCCTGGCAAGTTCCACAGTTGGTACAGTCTTCCGGGTTGATGAAAGCCAATGAGCCGCTATCAAATGGATGAGTTTCTTTTATCTCAGGTTTTAAAATCAGATGTAAATCGGCAGCATCAACGTCGTTGTCGCAAAATACAGCGTTTGGAGCCAACGAAGCCAATGCCGCTGCAATGCTTGTTTTTCCGGCACCACCTTTTCCGCTTAGTATGGTAATTTCTTTCATATTAGTTGATGATAGTTGTTAATTTTTCGATAATAGAGTGATAAGCCTCATCCACCTCTTCAGGAATATTTTCAAACAATTCTCCCCGCGAATAATTCTCGGCATAAGCTTTTGAAAACGGTATTTTACCTAGTAAGGAGATGTTATTATTATCTAAAAACCGATAGACATCGTTATTTCCCAAACCGGCTTTATTTACAATTACGCCAAATGGTTTATGGATTTCTTTTAGCAGCTCAACCGTTATTTTTAAGTCGTGCAGACCGAACGGAGTGGGTTCAGTAACCAGAATGACGTAGTTAGCTGTAGCTACGGTTTCCACAACGGGGCAACTTGTGCCGGGAGGTGCATCAAGCAGGGTGATTTGCTGTTTTGAATCGGCTTGCTTTTTTACTTTCTTGATTAAAGCCGTTTGCATTGCGGAACCAATTTCGAGTCGTCCTTCCGATATGCCGGCGCCAAAGGTTGTCTGGAAATCTGAAATGCTGCCCAGCGGATTTTGAACCGGTGTGAGTGCATCAAACGAACACGCCTCGAAACAAGCGCTGCAGGAATGGCAAAGCTCGTAATTCACCTCTGCAAATTTCAGTTTCTTAACGATGCTAATTGCATTGAACTCGCACCAATCAACACATTTTTTACAAAACGTACATTTTTCTTTGTCAATCTCAGGAACGATGGTAAAAGCCTTTTTTTCTGCTACTTTCTTCGCTTGAGGAAAGAAAAGCATGTCGTTGGGTTCTTCCACATCACAATCGATTAACTGTACCCGATTGTTATATTTTACAGACAAGAAGTAATACAGGTTTACCGAAACGGTTGTTTTACCCGTACCACCTTTACCGCTGGCAATGGCAATTTGCATATTCAAATATGTTTAAAAAATTCCCCGGAGTGTTGCTCCGGGGAATACCGATTTAGTAGCTAACTCTGAGCGACTATGAAAAACAACTCAGAAATGCGCTCTATTCTGTTACGCTATTGTATTTTACTACGGTTATTTTGGTGCCTTAATTTAATGATCGCAGTAATTGGCTGTAAACTCAATGGTTTCTTGCAGGTAGCCTTGTACTAATTCGGTTGCAGATAGTTGCGGCGCACCAACGAAAACATTTACATTGTTGTAGTTGAAAATTTGAATGGCTTTATGGCCCATTCCTCCTGCCAATACATCTGTAACGCCTTTTTCGGCTAACCATTTAGGCAACACTCCTGGCTCGTGAGGTGGGGGAGTTGCCCGTTCTTCATTTACAATTGTTGTCTCTTCAACATCCAATAATGCAAAATATTTGCAGTGTCCGAAATGTCCGTCCAATATCCCGCTTTCATCAACGGGAACAGCAATTTTTTTACTCATGCTTATTTCAAATTATTAATTTTCTAATCGGCCAAAACCACGGCCTCTTCCTTTTCCTCGTCCCCAACCTCTTGGCAAGGTTTCATCGGCTCCGAGATTTCTAAATCTGAAACCTCTGCCGCCTCTTCTTCCAAAGTTGGCAAACTGTTCTTCATTTAATGCGGTGTTGCATCTTCCTTGTTTTCTGCCGGTTTGGGCTCCTTGTCCCATTGGTCCGGTTTTGTCTAATCCTGGCATTGTTTCTAATTGTTTTCAATTTTTAAAATCACATCTTTCACATTCAGCTCATCATCATCCAGTTCTATCATTTGAATGTGGAATTTCTCCAACATATCCTTTGCTTTTGGACCAAAATGACCAGAGATGATCTGTTCAGCACCTAATTCTGCTGCCATTTCCGAAGATTTTGTACCGGCTCCACCATTTGAATTTTTGAAACTGTTTTCGATGAAGTTGGTTGTGTGGCTTTCTTTATCGTACACACAAAACCAACCTGCACGTCCAAATCGTAAATCAAATTTCGAGTCTACATTGTCTCCGGATGAAGTAATTATTGTTTTCATATCATAAACATATGTTCTCTACAAAAATAGTTTAATTTTTTCATTAAAACAAAAATTAATACGAACAAATGTTTATTAAGGCTGAGGAAAAAATGATTGTAGGAAGATACAAAAAAAAATACAAAACCTTAATAGACATATGGTTCTGCATTTTCCAGCAAGTTGAAAAAGGAATGTTCCGTTATTCTTCAATTTCCTGTGCTTTCTTTTTTACACGATTAGCGAGTAAAATGGTTATTATACCTGCAAAAATGGCGAAAGAGCCCATCACTTTAACAACTACTAATGCCGATGTATATGGCGAAGAAATCAGAATAATACCAAGAATAATTGAAAATATTCCACCCCAAATCATGGAGCGTTCGCCAGTGTTATATTTCTTGATTCTTATTCCGGTAACAACTCCGGTTATTCCGTTAATTAACGCAACTAATCCTAAAAACCACATTAAAAAAGAGGTAGTAAGCACAGAGCTTGAAAATGGTTTTAAAACGACAATTAAGCCTGCAATTATTCCAAGTCCTCCAGTAATAAATCCCCACCACCAGTTTTTTCTGATGTTTCGTTGTTTGTAGGTGTTGTAAAGGGTTACACACCCATCAATTAGCCAGTAAATACCGAGTATAAATATTAGCGTTGCAAGTGTTGCCTTAGGAAACAGGAGTAAAATTAATCCTACAACTACAAGGACTACGCCTCGAGCCATTATGAGTTTCCATAAGCTTTCGGCAACTTTTTTGTTTGTGTTGTCTGTCATTTCTTAGTTTTTATTTGTGTTCTTTTGTCTTACAAGTTAGGAGAAATTACTGAAAGAAACTAGCGAATAAGAATTGAACCGGGTTTACATAAAAAAGAAAGGTTGCCTGAGACAGACAACCTTTCACGTTACGCATTTTATTGCAGAGCTATTCTACTCCGGCCTTTTCAAGGAAATATTCCAATGGGCAGAATTTTGTAATCGACGACTGAAATAAATTCAATCCAACAAAACCTGCCAGGCCAAGCCAGTAAATATTAACGAATATGGCCAATAGAATGCTAGTCAACACAAATATTCCTGCAACTGCGCGTATTATTCTCTCCTTCATCGTATTATAATTTAATAGTTTATACATATTTTTCGATAGCCGAAATAAAGGCACTAATCGGACTTATTCCTTCGGCTTCGTCGTTAAATGCTTTTATCCTGGCGAGAAGTTCATTTGCCTTATCTTCTTCAAGAAAAGTAAACGAAATAAAATAGCGGTAAGGATTTTTTGACGATCCAAACCAGTTGGAAATATCTGAATTTCCATCGGCGCTTTCCATAAAACCATCAACCGGTAATTCGCTGTACGAATTAATCTTGATGTCGCGAAAGATCTGCTCCAGCTCGTGATGATAAGCTTCGGCGCTTTGAATAATTACAAATTTCATCATTTTATTTTTCCTCCTCGTTAGTTAAGTTATTTTCAGTCTTCGGAGTTTCAGCAACCGGGGCTTCTTCTTCCGGGTATTTTTTCTTCTCAGTCATGTAATAAATCAGCGGCACAATAACCAGCGTTAAGAATGTAGAGGCAATTGTTCCACCCATTAGCGAAATGGCTAATCCCTGGAAAATAGGATCGAATAAGATCACTACTGCACCAATTACAACTGTTCCGGCAGTAAGTAGGATAGGAGTGGTTCGTACTGCTCCGGCTTCGATTACCGCGTCTTTTAGCGGCGCTCCGTCCTTAAGCCGGAGATTTATAAAGTCGATGAGCAGTATGGAGTTTCGGACCATAATACCCGCGAGCGCAATTAATCCGATCATTGAAGTTGCAGTAAAGAAAGCTCCCATCAGCCAGTGACCGATTAGAATACCAACCAACGAAAGTGGAATGGCTACCATCATTACAAACGGTACAGTAAAGTTTTGGAACCATCCGATGATAAGCATATAAATTACCAACAGAACCACTGCAAATGCAGCTCCCAAATCGCGGAAAACTTCGTAGGTAATTTGCCACTCGCCGTCCCATTTCAGGCTGTAAGTATCTTGTACAAAAGGCTGTTGTGTAAACTCTTCGTTCAGTACATATCCTTCCGGTAACTCTATTTTGTCCAGGTTCTCACTCATATTCAATATTCCGTAAACCGGACTCTCCAGTGCTCCTGCAATATCGGCAGTTACGTAAACTACACGTTTCTGGTTTTTACGGTAAATACTTTTGTCCTGAAGTTCTTCTTTTATTTCAACAACATCACCAAGCGCTACTTTTTGGCCGGTCATGCTCATGATATTTATTTTCTTGAGATCTTCAATGCTCGAACGTTCATCTTCTGAAAAACGCAAGGCTATACCAACCTGCTCATGTTCTTTCTCGGCGTAAAGTTGTGTTACTTCCTGGCCACCAAGAGCCATTGCAACACTGTTTACAACCTGCTGTGTTGAAACGCCTGCCAGTGCCGCTTTTTCTTTCAATACATTGAATTTGTATTCCACCTGGTCGTCTTCCATTTGCCAGTCGATGTCTACCACATCGGCAGTTTCTGCAAACAGGTCTTTTACCTGGCGGGCAACTTCAATTTGTTCATCGTAATCCGGTCCGTAAATTTCAGCCACTAAAGTTGAAAGTACCGGTGGACCCGGTGGAACCTCAACAACTTTTGCGTTGGCATTGAATTTTTTAGCCAACTGCTGAATACCCGGACGCATGGCTTTTGCAATGTCGTGACTTTGCGCTTTACGTTCCGTTTTATCTGTAAGGTTCACCTGTATATCGGCAACATTCGAACCTCTTCGTAAATCGTAGTGACGAACCAAACCATTAAAGTTCATTGGCGAAGCCGTTCCTACATACGACTGGTAATTTAATACTTCTTCCTGCTGAGCAATATAAGCTGCCAGTTCTTTTGTTACGGCTGCCGTACGCTCAAGCGTAGTTCCTTCGGGCATGTCGATAATTACCTGGAATTCGTTTTTATTATCGAAAGGAAGCATTTTTACAGCCACCATTTTGAAATAAACCAGGGTCATTGAAGCCAGCAGGAAAAATGTGATGGTTCCGATAAAAGTCCAGCGTTTCCACGATGATTCCAACATCGGTTTCATCGTTTTATAATAGATCTTATAAATCGGCGAATTTTCGAGTTTGAATGCCTTTTTTACTTTATCGTCTTTCTCAACAACTCTTAATAAACGGAAAGCGAGATATGGAGTAATTGTTAGTGCTACCAGCAACGAAAAGATCATTGCAATGGATGCTCCAATTGGCATCGGGCTCATGTAAGGTCCCATTAAACCTGAAACGAAAACCATTGGTAACACAGCCGCAATAACCGTAAATGTGGCCAGAATAGTTGGGTTACCCACTTCATCGATTGAGCGCAAAGCGGCCTGGATGAATGGCAATTTTTTCATTTTGAAATGCCGGTGCATGTTTTCGGCAATAATAATCGAGTCGTCGACTACAATTCCTGTTACAAAAACCAGTGCGAAAAGCGTAATCCGGTTCAAGGTGTAATCAAGGAAATAGTAGCTGAACATGGTTAATGCGAAGGTAATCGGCACCGACAGGAATACAACCAATCCGCCGCGCCAGCCCATGGCAAGCATTACCACAAAAGTTACTGCTATAATTGCTCCGGCAAGGTGCATCAACAGTTCTGATACTTTATGCGATGCTGTTTCTCCGTAGTTACGGGTAACGTCAACATGAACATCAGAAGGAATCAGGTCTTTTTCAAGATGGCTAATCTTTTCCAGAATTTGGTCTGAAACTTTCATGGCATCTGCACCACGACGTTTAGCTACAGAAATAGTAACCGCCCCGTATTCTCCTGCAAAGTCGCTTTTCTTTTCGTCCATCATTCCGTAACCAAAATTCACATATTGAATCGGTTCTTCCGGACCATCAAGAATCTCGGCGACCTGTTTCATGTAAACCGGACTTCCGTTTTGAATGCCAACAACAAGGTTGGAAACATCATCAGAAGTTCGCAGAAATTCACCTGCTTCAACTAGGTATTCTACATCATTCTTGTTAAAAGCACCAGTGTTAAATTGCTGGTTGGCAATTTGTATTTTCTGTGCAATACTCAATGCATCAACATTATAGCGGGCCATTGCTCCGTTGTTCAGCACAACACGAATCTGACGCGAGCGACCACCTATTACTTTGGTTTCCGATACATCGGTAACCTGTTCAATTTCGTTATTTACCTCCTGTGCAATTCGTTTCAACTGGTAGTCGTCGTAATTTTCGCTCCAAAAAGTTAGTCCCAGCACTGGCACATCATCGATAGAGCGAGTCTTCACCAATGGCAAACTCGTTCCGTGCGGCATCTGGTCCATGTGCTTCATTATTTCGTTGTACATTTTTACCAACGAACGTTCGATGTCTTCTCCAACGTAAAACTGAACGATAAGCATGGCCTGGCCCGGCATTGAGGTAGAGTATACGTATTCAACTCCCGGAATATTGGCTACCACTTTTTCGAGCGGCTGCATTACGCGGGATTCAATTTCTTTCGGGCTGGCTCCCGGATAACTGAAGAGAATATCGGCCATTGGCACATCAATTTGCGGTTCCTCCTCGCGGGGAGTCAGGTACGAGCTGTAGATACCGATCGCCATAAAAGCAACCATCAACAGCGGCGTTAATTTTGAGTTTATAAACTGTTTGGCTATTCCGCCAGCAAATCCTGTTTTCATTTTTTCTTCTCTTAAATTCGTTTTTTAAGTTCCGTTTAATAGACCCCCTATCGTCACTTTGTTCCGATTGTCCCCCTAAAAGGGGACAGGAGCTTCATTGAAGCGACAGGGGTAATTCACAGAGGAATTACCTTTTGTTAGTTCGAAGCTATAATTGCTCCGTCAAAAAGTTTGCTGTCAGACGACACAACATATTGTTCTCCATCCGATAAACCTGAAATGATCTCAATTTTATCGCCAAATGTTTTACCGGTCTTCACCCAGCGTAACAAGGCATTTCCCGACTGACCAACAGCATAAATTCCAACCAGCTGACCACGGTGGATCAAAGCTGATTCTGGAACAAGGATACGTTTTTGTATTCCGTATTCAAACAATACTTCGGCGTACATTCCGCTGTACAATTTTGCGGTACAGTTTTCAGGAACGGTAACCAGTACTTTAGCACTGTATTGGTTGCCTGTGTTTGTTGTTGATGGATTTATCTCGATAATTTTTCCTTCCAATTCTACTCTGGCTGCAGTGAATTTTACTTTAACTGCATCATTCAGCTGAACTTTGGCAATGTCGGCTTCAGGAATACGCGCAATAACTTTCCATTGCGATGGGCTTTCCATGCTCAATAAAGGCATTCCCGGATTGGCCATGTCGCCTTCCTGAACGAATTTGGTTGTAATAACTCCGCTGTATGGTGCACGAATCGATGTATAACGCATGTTTTCTTCCACTTCGTTTTCCATTTGTTCAACGGCAGCTAAACGTGCCTTGGCCATGTCGTAACGGGTGCGCATATCGTCCATTTCTTTGTCCGACGCACTGTTTTCAGCATAAAGTGCTTCGTAACGTTTCAGGTCTTTTTCAGCACTCTCGTAAGCAGTAGAAGCTTCAACTTTGCTGGCTTCAACCTGAGCTTTTTTAGCCAGAATATCCTGGTTTCTGATCTGGATCAACAGATCGCCCTGATTTACTTTCTGACCAGGTTTAACGTAAATGCGCTGAATTTGTCCCATTATACGGGTACTCAGATTTGTTTGTTTATCGGCCTCTAACTTGCCCGAAAAACTATGTACTACCGGGTAATCGGCAAGTTCTGCAACAGCAGTTTGTGCTGCAACCTTTTCTTGCGGCGCCGTAGCGTGTTCTTTCTCTTTGTTACCACATGAGATTGCAATTATCGATAATAGTGCAATTGCAATTATGAGTGTCGATTTTTGTACTAGTGTTTTCATTTTTGATATGGCGTTTATTCGTTAATATCTTGTTCGATAAGCAATTCCATCTCGAAAATGGCTTGCTTGTAATTATAAATTGATTGAATGTATTCTAATTCTTTTTGAGAGGTGAGGGCTTCTGACATCAGTAGGTCGGCAGTTTTCTCCAATCCTTGTTCAAAACGGTTTGTTCTGATTCGTAAGGACTCCTGCGCTTGTTCTTTTGCCAGTTTGCTTGATTGGATACGGTTATAATTTAATTCCATTTTACGCGTTGCACGATTGATTTCTATTTGGCTTTGAGACAGGTAATCTTCGTAGTTAATTCGTGCTTCATCGAGTTGTGCCGTTGCATGTTGAATAGAGCCTGCATTTTTATATCCGCTAAAAAGGCTCCAGCTTAATGATGCTCCAACCATGTAGTTATTTGCTGAAGTTCCGAACAACGATTCATCGTTCCATTCAAAAGCCCCAAAAGCATTCAGGCGAGGAACGAATTTCATTTTATTCGATTTAACCATGTTCTCGCCGGCCTCGATTTGTTTTTGGTAAGCCAGCATATCCGACCGGTTTTCAAGGTTTACTGAATTACGGTCGATAATAACCTGCATTGGTGGTTGAATAAGCGAATCGGTAGTTTCAATTATTTCGCTGAATTCCATGCCTAACAAATAGGCCAAAAAGTCGTTGGCTGTTTGTCGCTGGTTTTGCACTTCAAGTAACTGATTCTTACGTTCTTCAGCACGAACAGAGGCTTCCAGTACATCTGCTTCTTTTGCAAATCCTTGCTCAGCATTATTTTTTGTTAAACGTAAAGCTTCTTCTGCTACAGCTACTGATTTTTCGAGTACTTCAACCGACGACTCGGCCAGCTCCAGCATGTAGTAAGCTTTTTTTACTTCGTATTTAATGTTCAGTTTAACCCTGTTATTCTGAAATGCTAAGGCATCCAATTGATTTTTGGCCGCCTTACGGGCGTATATTCCATCGAGGTTCAGCAATGGCTGCTGCAACTCGATTTTAGTCTGGAAATTCTCGATACTTCCCGGATCATTTAACAGATCAGGATTAAAATCCTGTTGCGTAACAATTTCCTGTTTTAGTTTAAAACCAAAGGAATTTAGCGGATCGTTGGTCGACATTCCGGTGTGACTCGCTTCAATTCCGGGTAAAAAAACAGAGTTTGTCATTCGGTAGCGGGCTCGTGCGGCTTCCACACGGGCTTCAGCACTTTTCACATTAAGATTGTTTTCTTCAGCCAGGGTGAGTGCCTCGCTCAAACTTAATGGTCTTGGTTGTGCCTTTAATATTGCCGGCGTTAATAACAGCAATAATAACAGGTAATTGAATTTTTGTGTTGACATATTAGTAATCATTTTTGATTCTTTTTTCGCTGCAAATATATGTCATAGAATATAAATATCTATATAAATAGATATATAAATAATTGATAGGTCATTTTTGAAATCTATTACGATTTTAGGTTGTTGATTAGTATGAATTTTAGCATTCCAAAATTTATGTAAAAACTAAGTGTAGTAACGTATTGTAATTCTAATAGTTACTACTGAATGATAAATTAATTCTATGAAGCTGTAAAATAGATTTCGGGGATAAATAAAGAGGTAATAGTGAACATTATTTCAATGTTAATTTCTTTGCTATGTGTTATTGAGTTTAAAATGATTTTTAGTGTTTGCAGAAGTTTCATTCCTTCGATGTTGTAAAAACAAGAAGCCCGGAACTTTGAAAAATTCCGGGCTTCCATGGTTTCAGTTGGTATATTTTTTAGATCTCAGGATCAGCAGGACAATTTGAATTATTGTCTCTTTCTTCCTGCGGATATGGATAATAATTTCGATTCCGCTCGCTTGTTAAATCGGTATTAGGGCTGATTGACAAGCTCGGGTGAAAACGTCGGCTGTCGGCTAAATGCTGCCCGGTAAAAAATAACTCGATACAACGATTTTTGTATATCTCTTCGAGTAGTTCAGCTTGCGAAAGCGACAGCAGAAATGTTGTCTGGTCATCCATACTTGCATTTAAACCGTATACATCATCAGTTTTTGTGAGTACGCTATTCAAATAAAAAACAGCGTCATCCAATTGGTTCGAACGCGCATAGGCTTCTGCAATGTTTAACAAAACTTCGCCCGGAAGATAAACCGGAATATCAGAACTGTATGTAGAGAAAAAACCACTAATTTGTTTTAGCTTGGTTCCACCCAACTCGGCTAATTCTACTGTATCGGGCGTTGTGAGGTAAAAGTCGTACCTGCCATCTTCAGGAGATGGAATATAATCTCCCTTTAACCCGAAATTATCTTTTGGAAACAGATATGGCGAGCCATTTATGGCAAAATCAAACACGGGGTTGTAATTTTCGTTATCGTAAGAAAACATTGAGGTGGCACTAAGATCGATTCCTTCACCGATATTAATACAGTTGGTGTAGTCTTCATTATAAAGATAAGCTCTTGTTAGCAGCGCATCAATAGAATTCTCTAAGTTGATATTTCCTAAAACACTTGATGAGAAATCGCTTGAGATACCTGCTGCCACTGATGTTTTTGCTTCGGTTAGCAAAGTTACAATCTCAGCTATTCCTGTGTCAAAATTCGAGAATTCGGCGTTTCCATCATCCGAATTCATTAAAGGGGCTTGTTCAAAATTCTGATAAAGGTTAATCAGCGAAAGCGCTTTAAAATATTTGGCAAAAGCTAAAATACCGTTTCTCGTACCATCTTCCATTGTAATGTTATCGATGTTGGCAATAAGGTCTTCGGCCTGGCCTTTATCTTTCAGCAACGAGGCCCATAAACTACCAACTCCGGTGTTTATATTGGTTAACGAAGTACTTCCGTAACTTAAATCCATTGGTGTTTGGTAAGTACTGGTTGTACCTATTTCGCGGGTAGTTATTCCCGGAACATAAACCACATACCTTAGCGATGTAACAGAATAATGTGTTTTTAAGCCTATACATACGGCAAAAAATCCGTCGATACTGTTGTAGGCATTTTCTTCGTTTGGTTCATTGGGGTTCGAAAATTCTTTGTCGCAGGCCGTAGCTGCAATTACCAATAAAACCAGTAGTATATTTCTTAGTATATTTTTCATGATTTCTCAGGATTTTAAAAGTTAACGTTTACACCAAAAATTATCATTCTCGGAATTGGAGTACTGGCCATATCGTTTCCTCTAACCACATTTGACTGACCTTCTCTGTTAACTTCAGGGTCCATTCCGTAATAATTGTCGATAGAAAATAAATTTCGGCCGGTAAGGCTTAATCGGATTGATTTGCACCAATCGACATTGGGATTGATCAGATACCCCAAGGAGAGTTCTCTTAATTTGATAAATGATCCGTCTTCGATAAACGAGTCGTAAATACTATATTCTGCAGCTCCCCAACCTTTTGGGCGTTCACCTGACAATTCTTTGGCTGCCCCGTCTCCTCCGGGAAAACGGTTTAAAATACGTTTGTCCCAGCTTATAACATCGTAGCCCTGCACTGCATCGAATTGAAGGCGCAGCGACCATTTTTTATAATGCAGCTCATTAATTAAAGAGGCTATATAATCAGGATTCGGGTCTCCGATAACTTTTTTCAGGTTTTCTCCGGTTGGCTGCCCGCTTTCAGTTCGTTCGGCAACCGGTTGGTAATTTTCATAATGTCCTTTTTCGCGTTGCGGCAACCCGTCAGGTGTTAGCAACAAGCTACCATCTGCATTCCGGGCGTAATAATAACCATAAAACACTCCTAAAGGATAGCCGTTTTTAGCGGCCGATTCTCCCCAGGCATAAGTAATAATATCTCCTTCAATACCATTTACCTCATTTTTATTGGTGCTAAAAGTGGCGGTTACATCCCAGCTTAAATCTTTCTTGCGGATTATTCCGGCTTTTAACATCAATTCAAACCCTTTGTTGGTCATTGTTCCAACATTTTCTACACGGTAATTAGCGCCGGTAGAAGGCGAAAGTGTCCGTGCAAGTAAAAGGTCTTCAATATCTTGTTTATAATAAGTCATTTCCAAACCAATACGGCCCTTCAGGAATTCCATATCAGTACCTACCTCAAACTCTGTTTGTTTTTCGGGTTTTACAGTATTGTTTCCTAGAGTTCCCGGTTTTATCAACCCGGTTGATCCGTTGATTGAAACAGTATTGTAATTCGTATAGCGGTCGTAAGCGTCAATTGCTGTCATATTACCGGCCTGTCCCCACGATGAACGAAACTTGAAAGTATTCATTACATCACTTATTTTACTGTCTTTCCAGAAAGCATTGTCTGAAATAACATACGAACCACTTAATTTGGGATAAAGCTGTTGCCGTTCGTCATCCCCAAATACCGATGATTCATCAACGCGGAGGGCACCTGTTAAAAACAGTTTGTCTTTAAAACCAAAAGTTTGTTGAAGATAATAGCCCCTGATTGATTTTTCGGCCGTGTAATCATTTCGTCCGGTAACAGTACCAGCGTTAGATGATTCAACAGCCGGAATCATATTTTCGGCCGACAAGGAAAGAACCTGGAATTTTTCGTACTGCAAGCTATAACCTGCCGAAGTGGTAGAAACCAGATCATCAGAAATATTAAAGGTGTAGCGGGCGTTTAAATCGTTGTTCAATTTAATTTCATCAAGCATTTCTTTTCTCGAAACGCCTTGTGGTGTCGTATTAAAGCCAACCGGCACATACAATTTACCTATTGAATTGCTGTAATCATATCCAAAAGTGTAGTCTAGCGAAAATCCGGTAAACGGACGAATAGCCAACTTAAAATCGGTAATTACGCGTTTATTTATTTGCTGGGCATCAACTAAGTCAATTGCTTCTTTTATATTGGTTATCCAGCCATAACTTGGATAAACACCGTTGGTGGGCCTCATATCAGCAGTGTTATCTGCAAAAAGTAAACTGGTTAACAGCCCATAGTTAAAGTCTTCGTTATTAAACTGGTTTTTACTGGTGTTGTACGAAACAGTTGTTCCTACGCTCATGTCCATCCATGGAAACAATTTATCGTCTACCCTTAAACGGGCTGTAGTTCTTTTAAAGTTCGTATTATCAACCACACCTTCGTTATCAAAGTGCGAAGCGGAAAAGAAATATTTAGTGTCTCCTTTAGCCCTTGAAACAGATATATAATTTTTTGTACCTATGGCTGTTCTGAAAATCAAATCCTGATAATCATAGCGTTGTACCGGAGTGCCGTCAGGGTTTGTTGAAACAGCCTGGTCGCCATCCCAAACAAGGTTTACATTGTTGTAAGGCAATGTTTTGCGCACTTCGCTTATACTAACCTGCGTGTTGAAATTTACATCAAGCTTTTCAGAGCTGCCTCTTTTTGTCCAAATCTGAACAACACCGTTACTTGCCCTCGATCCGTAAATTGCAGCAGCAGCAGCACCTTTTATTACCTCAATCCTTTCTATATCCTGGGGTTCTATGTCAACTAAACGGTTTTGAGTATAACCTCCAAGGTTTATCAATTCTCTTGATTCGTTATTAACAACAACCCCGTCGATAATATATAAAGGATCGGAACTTCCCAGCACAGTACTTGCTCCGCGAAGCCGGACTGAAATACCGCCTGATGGATTTCCAGAGTTTTGCATAACTTGTGCACCGGCCAATTTCCCCGATAAGGCACTGCCAACACTAATAGCTCCTGATTCCTGGATATCGACAGCCGGAATGGTGGAAATAGCATTACCCAGTTGTTTCTTTTTGGTTAATGTTCCGGTACCTGTTACAACCACTTCGTCCAGTCCCAGGGCATCTGTGGCCAACGAAACATTTATTACCGATTCGTTACCGGCTGTACGCTCTTCCGATTTCATTCCGATAAAGGAATAAACCAGAATATCTCCATCTGAAACTTTGATTGTGTACTCGCCATCAATGTTGCTTATGGTACCTTTTACGGTTCCTTTAATAGTGATGTTGGCTCCCGGCAGGGAACTGCCATCAATACTGGATGTTACAACTCCGGAAATCGTTCTTTCCTGAGCAAAAGCATTTATAAAAAATGCGATAAAGAAAATGAAAGTGAAAATTTTTTTCATAAGAATCTCTTTTTTTTTAAGTTAAGACTCGTAAGACTTGGTCAATGTTAGTATTTGTATTACATATTATAACTTTTCTGTTTCTTTTTTTGAAAAAAATATTTTATTCTTAAAATACAGTTAATACAGACAGAATATTATAGGATTGTATCTATGTGGTGTATTTTGTGTATTATATGTCGTATTTTGAGATCATTATGATATTTTTGTTTCTTGTATTTTATTTCACTAACGGGTTTAAAGATAATTATTTTATATTTGTATGACATATTATATGTAATTTTCTTATTAATTATATTTTCAAACGTAAATAGAAAGTATGAAATATTATATCGGAATAATGTCCGGCACCAGTATGGATGGGATAGATACAGTGTTGGTTACTTTTGAAGATAGTAGCATTCAAATCATTAAAAGTTACACACAGGCTTTCCCAAATGATTTAAAAACGGAGATGTACCGGTTATTAAACAACTATCAAAGTTCGTTGCAGAAACTTGGCGAAATTGATCATCAATTGGCTGTAAGTTATGCTGATGCGGTAGAAAATCTTTTAAAAGACACAGGAGTTGCTTTAGAACAGGTAGAAGCAATTGGCTGTCATGGGCAAACTTTTTTTCATGCTCCTGTTTCCCGTTTCCCTTTCACTATTCAATTGGGCAATGGTAACCTTCTTGCTGCTAAAACAGGGATTAAAACAATTATGGATTTCCGGCGTATGGACATGGCTTTTGGTGGCGAAGGTGCTCCATTGGCACCGGCTTTTCACCAGGCATATTTTAGCGATGTGCAGGAAAAACGGGTAATATTAAATTTGGGGGGAATTGCAAATATTACAATACTTTCAGAAGAAGATGACAGTAAAGTTACAGGTTTTGATACCGGCCCTGCAAATTGTTTGATGGATTCGTGGATACAATACATTAAAGGTGAAAAATTTGACAAAGATGGTTTATGGGCAACATCAGGAAAGGTAATTCCGAAATTGCTGAATACTATGCTGAAGGATAACTATTTTAAGCTGCCAGCCCCCAAAAGTACCGGCCGCGAATTATTTAATATGAATTGGCTGAATAATCACCTCGAAAAAATTAAGGAATATAAAAACGAAGATATTCAGGCTACTTTACTGGAATTAACGGCAATTAGCGTTTCTGAGTCAGTGAAAAAGTATGCTCCCGAAACAAATGCGGTATATGCTTGCGGGGGAGGAGCGTTTAATAAACAATTGCTAAACAGGCTTAGCAACTGTTTATCAAACATAAAAGTGTCAACTACTGGAGATTTGGGGGTTGCTCCCCAACAGGTTGAAGCTGTTGCATTTGCATGGCTGGCTATGCGGAGAGTAAATAATCTGTCTGGTAATTTACCTTCGGTAACCGGTGCCAGCCGAAAAGTTTTGCTGGGAACAATTTTTGATCCCGGGACATTTTAACAAATGTTACATGTTAGTATTCTTTGAAATATAAATCATTCATAAATAGCACCTTAGCTGTAAATCAACAATTGCGCTTTGGTAATGCTTAATTCCTTTTCCATATCAAGCAGTTTTTCAAGGCTGTCGTAATACACTGTCAGCTCAAATAAATACTCGGTTAATGAAATTGAGCCTTTGTCCAGCGCTTTACGCAACAATTCAAGATCGCTTTGCAACGATAGCTGCTCACGAAATTGCGTTATGTTTTGCTGAATTGCGATTGCCTTGGCATGTAAGGTTTTCATTTCGTTGTAAAAACGTAGCTTTTCATCAGTCTCACGATGTTGGGCCGCTTCATTTTTCAACTGCGCATATTTCACGGTGTTCTTATTCTCGAATAATGGTATTGAAAGACCAACTGTAACTCCTCGAAAACTCTCGCCAACTACTTTTTCACTCATATAACCCGCATTTAGTTTTGGCAGGCTTTGCGCTTTTTGCAATTGTGTGTTTTTATCTGAAATGGCAATTTCCTGTTCTAACCATGCTAGTAGCGGATTGTTAGCTGCAGCTTGTGCTGCCCACTTTTCAAAATCGTTATCGATAGGAACAGTTGGAAAAGTCGTCTCATCAAAATCAACCGCATTTCCTCCGTTTAGAGTTGCCAATTGCTGTAATAGCGTCTGTCGTTGAATTCCAATGTGGCGAAGTTCGGCTTCCGTATTTAATAGCGTAACTTTTGCTTTGTTCTGATCCAGTATATTGGCTTCTCCGGCATTCAGCTTTGTTTCAACCGACTTTGCGATCTGGTTGGCATTTTTCTGTCGCTTTTGGTATTCTGCTTTCAGCGCATTCTGATAGGTGAGTTTAGCACAAATCAGCCGCACTTGAAGAAAAATATCCATCTTCTGTTTTTTGTATTCCAGTTCCACCTGCTCATTTTTCATGTCAGCAATTTGGTTGCGGTAGGCATATGCCGACGGAAAATCAAACGACTGTTGAACGCTGAAATCTTTACGCGTTCCAATTGCCGACGGATCGCCCCACAAATAGTGAAATTCCACTTCAGGATTTTGCAGTTGAATACCTGTTTTATTGCCCATTTTTTCAGCGTCAACCGTTTTTCTGATGGCCGAAAGCGTGGTGTTGTTATTCTCAATTTCAGTCAGTAATGCTTCGATGCTGTTTTGTGCCGACACAAATTGACTAAGAGCCAGAATCGATATAATTGTGAGTATTACTTGTTTCATGTTAATCCCATTTTTTAATCCACTAATTACACCGACTTCACGAATTTGCATCTTCGTTGTATTCTGAGACGTATTCCCGTACATATTAAATATCCGATTTTTCATTAGCAGTTTGCTTCTCATCTTTTTCGTGTAATTCGAGAAATTAGTGGACATTTTCTTCTTTTTTAGAGTTTCCATTTTTGCTTAAGGCATAGTAAACGATAGGCACTACATAAATATTCAGGATGGTTGATGTGAGCAAACCTCCCAAAATTACCTGCGCCATAGGGCTTTGTATTTCGTTACCCGGAAGATCGCCTTTTGTTGCCAGTGGAATTAGCGCCAGAGCAGCCGTTAACGCCGTCATTAAAATAGGTAATAAACGGTCTTTCGATCCATGTACCAGCGTTTCGTAGAGTTTTTCGCCTTGTTGCTCCAGACTTTGGTAACGCGATACCAACAAAATTCCGTTTCGGGTAGCGATACCAAAAAGTGTGATAAAACCAATAATTGCCGGAATACTCAACATTCCCGATGTTAGCATGATGGCAAAAATTCCACCGATCAATGCCAGCGGTAGATTAAGCAAAATAATACCTGCCAGTTTAAAGTTTTTGAATTCCTGGAATAGAAGCAGGAAGATCACAAAAAGTGCTGCAATAGATGTGAGTAGCAACATGCGCGAAGCTTTTTCTTCGCTTTCGAATTGTCCGCCGTATTCAACGCGATAGCCTTCAGGTAAGTCGATATTCTCGTTTACACTTTGTTTGATCTCTTCTACCACGCTGTGCAGGTCGCGACCGGCAACATTTGCAGAAATTACCAGTTTGCGTTTTACATTTTCGCGACTGATGGAATTAGGGCCGCTGGCCGAAACAACTTCTGCTACCTCGTTTAATGGAATCTTTTTTCCGTCGTAAGTATCGATCAGTGCATTTTTAATTCCTTCCAGTTTATCGGTGTAATCGGTTTTATAACGAAGCAGCAAATCATACGTTTGTTGTCCTTCATAAATATCGGCCATTTTTTCACCGCCAAGCGCGATATCAACAAATTCGTTGAATTCGTGAATCGGAATGCCGTAAAAGGCCAACATATCGCGGTTAGGACGGATTTGTATTTGCGGAATTTCAACCTGCTGTTCAACGTTGACGTCTACTAATCCATCAATATCTACAATGCTTGATTTAATCTCGTTACCCATTTGAAACATCCGGTTTAAATCGGAGCCAAACAGTTTTATGGCAATGTTGGCGCGGGTTCCCGAAAGCATGTGGTCGATGCGGTGTCCCAAAGGCTGACCAACCGTAAATGCAATTCCCGGAACGCCGGAAAGTTTGCTTCGTACGTCCTGTAAAAATGTCTCCAACTCGCGGTCATTTAGCGTAAAATTCACATCGATTTCTGCACTGTTGGTACTTTGCGAGTGCGTGTCCAGTTCGCCACGTCCGGTACGTCGGGCGGTGCTGTTTACTTCCGGAATGGAAAGTATCTCGGTTTCAACAAGATTACCAAGTTGATCACTAACTTCCAATGAAGAGCCGGGTTGTGTAATTACCGAGAGCGTTAATGCTCCTTCGTTAAATTCGGGCAGGAAACTACGTCCAAAACCTGAGAAAATATACAGCGAAACCACAAACAAACCAAGGATTGGGAATACCACTACCTTTTTATGCTTCAGCACCCAAATCAGCGAACGTTCATAGCCAACAGTGAGGCTTCGTGCCAGCCAGCTTTCTTTTGATTTCCGCGATAAATAGTTATCGCTCGACAACATCATCTTCGAAAGAAGCGGAGTTAATGTCATCGCAACGATCAGCGACATAAATAGCGAAACAATGTAGGCCACACCAAGAGGTTTCAGCATGCGGCCTTCCATTCCTGAAAGGAAGAAGAGCGGCATAAAAGCCACAATGATGATTAGCGTTGCATTTAAAATAGAAGCCCTGATTTCTTTTGAGGCTTCGTAAACCACTGCGAAAGAACTTTGCCGTTCGCCTTTTGGTAACTGGAAATTCTGCCGGAGACGTTTGTACACATTCTCCACGTCGATAATGGCATCGTCAACCAGCGAACCGATGGCGATGGTCATTCCACCCAAACTCATGGTGTTGATGTTGAGACCAAAAAGGTTCAATATAATTACCGATCCGAGCAACGAAAGTGGAATCGCTAACAATGAAATCACTGTTGTTCTGAAACTTCCTAAAAACAAAAACAGGATAATAATAACCAGCACTGCACCTTCGAGCAAAGCACGTTGTACGTTATTAACCGAGGTTTCTATAAAATCGGCCTGACGGAATATTTTAGTATTTATAGTTACATCGGGCGGCAGCGTAGCTTTCATGGCTTCCAGCTTTTGTTCGATGTTTTCAGTAACCTCCAGTGTATTGGTTTTGGGCTGTTTCGAAACCGAAATTATAATCGACTTTTTGGCATTGTGTGAAGCGTAACCCATTTTTACGGCGCTGCCAATTTTTACTTCGGCAACATCGTTTACGCGAATCGGTTTGCCATCTACAGTCTTTATAAAAGTGTTTCCCAGTTCTTCAAGTTTTGAAGTACGCGCTACACCACGCACTACATATTCGTTACCATGTTCGCGGACGATTTTACCTGTTGAATTCTGGCTCATTTCGCGGCAGGCATCGGCCAGCTCGTTGATGGAAACACCGTAAAAATTCATTTTTAACGGATCGGCCAGCACCTGGTATTGTTTATAATCGCCACCAATAATGGTAACCTGCGAAACACCGCCTGTTGCCAGAATTACCGGCTGAATATCCCATTCGGCGATCGAACGCAAAGTCATCAGATCGGTTGTGTCGGCTTGCAGGCCCATAAAAAATATTTCGCCCATTACACTCGATTGAGGAGCAAGAATTGGTTCAGCCACATTGTCGGGCATAGCTTCCTGCACGGTAATTAGTTTTTCACTTACTACTTGGCGTGCTTTGTAAACGTCGGTGCCCCAATCGAAATCGACCCATACAAATGAAAATC
This sequence comes from uncultured Draconibacterium sp., assembly GCF_963677575.1. Lineage (NCBI taxonomy): Bacteria > Pseudomonadati > Bacteroidota > Bacteroidia > Marinilabiliales > Prolixibacteraceae > Draconibacterium > uncultured Draconibacterium sp. The sequence continues at coordinate 654,322 of NZ_OY782038.1, read as the reverse complement.
CAAGCCCTGACGTTGAGCGCACGCGTCGCACGCCCATCGCACCGTTTACTGCCGTTTCAATGGGGTAGGTAACCAGGCGCTCCACTTCTTCAGGAGCCATTCCATGAGCATCGGTCATTACAATTACGGTAGGCGCTGTAAGGTCGGGAAACACGTCAATGTCCATGTTTTTTGCCGTGTATATTCCAAACACTACCAGCACCACCGAGCACAAAATAATAAGGTATTTGTTGTTTAGCGAGAACTTTATAATATTGTTAATCATAGTGTCTGTCTTTTAGTGAACATGACCGGCATGTGGATCTAAAGCTCCGGTTGATTTTGCCAGTTTTACCTGCATGGCACCCTGCGTTACAATTCGCTCATCGGCACTTAATCCTGAAATTACTTCGGTACGTAAACCATCGGTTTCACTAATTTTTACCTCGCGTTTTTCAAACATTTCGGGTGTTACCTGAATAAAAACATAGTAAATGCCCTGTTCTTCCAACAAAGCACTGTTTGGAACTGTAATGGCTTTTGAATTGGTCATTGTTTTCAGAAATACTTCAACGAAAGTTCCCGGAGCAAATCCTGCATGATTCCCAATTTCAAGACTTACCGGAAACAGGTAGGAATCACTGCTTGCCGACTTCCCGTATGAGAGTATTTTGCCGTTCAACTCTTCTAGCGTATATGTTTTACTATCATGCATGGTAGTAATGTTGGCAGTATTTATCGACGGCAACAACGAAAGGTATTTCTGTTGAACCTGTGCGGTAAGCAGTAATTTATTGTTTTGGGTAATGCTCACCAAAGGCTGTCCGGCAACCACATATTGACCGTTGCTTACGAAAATCTGTTTCACAAAACCACTCATTTTACTTTTTACCATTTGACCGGATGCATTGAAGTTCTTCGAAAGGTTCTCATAAACTACTTTTCTGGTTTCATATGCATTTTTTGCATTCAGTAATTCCTGCTCTGATACGAGGCGGTCTTTTACCAGTTCTGATTTTCGCTCGTAATTTGCTTTGCTGGTTTCGTAATTGCTTTTAGCTTCGGCCAGTTGAACGGCAAAATTGTTCTCCGCCATTTCGCTGGAAGAAATTGTAAAAAGTTTTTCGCCATTGGCCACTTGTTTCCCTTCAACCAAATTATTGTTGGAGAACAGTACCAAGCCAGAAGCTTTTGAAGCAATAATCTCTTCTTCGCCGCGTGCAGGTTCTATTTTTGCCACTGTTTTAATGACAGGACCAAATTCTTGTTCCTGTGGCAAAGCAGTTGCAAAATCAATCTTCCACGACTGTTCTTTTGTGAATACGGTAGCATTTACTACCGATGGTTCGTCCCCGTGGTCGTGATGGTTATGGAGTTCTTCATCGTTGGCAAAGACGTCAACATCATGAACGATAACTTCAAATCGTTGACCTTTGGTTTCGATATCAAAATACAACTTCCCTTCACCTGTGGTTGTTGGTTCCAGTTCAAGACTGTAAATGCCTTTCCGAAGCGGTTCATTCAACGTTTGGCTTATTGTTTTACCATTCACGACAAGTTTCGCGGTTATTTTTCCTGATTCAAGTGGTTTGAAATTTTCGAGAAAAGTAAAATGTGCTAGTATATTTGCGTGCTCGCCGATTACCATCGCGTCGGCTTCTGCAAACAATTCAAAATCGTTGCTGTATTCAGTGTATTGAATTTTCTCGTGTTCATGATCATGTTCAGCTTCGCTGTCATGGGGTGAGTTTTGATGGCATGAAAACAATAGAAAAGCTATTGCTGCCACCCATAAAAATTTCAATTTCATTTTTAATGCTATTTAATTTTCCAAATAATAACCAGGGTTTTAATTCAATAGAATCAGAATGGTGTTGGGGGGGAAAATTAAACTACAGGAGGAGCGCGAAGCCCTTTTGTGGAAGTGTAAATGTTTGTGGGAAGGGGAATGGTTCCTTCAATGTGATACTGCCAGTTGCTTTCGGCAATCTTCAAATCGGCATTTAAAAGGCCGATAATCAGCAACGAACAGTAAGAGTTTTGCAGCGTGGTAATAATTAGTGGCTGGTCGGCTCTGATTTGCTTCCCCGGAAGTACCAGCAGGTTGTGAAGGACACAATCATGAGCTTCATTCTCGGAGTGGTCGTGCGTACAACTTGCCGTATGAGAATCTGTTTTATGATGGTGATAAAAACACTGACAATCGGATGTTTCGATAACTGCTTGTCCGTTGTGCAAATGATGCGGGATAAAAGCATGCGATAGTATAATTGCTCCTGCAAGAATCAGTAAAAAACTTCCGATATGATTAATAGTGTTTTTCAAGCTCTAATCGTTCGTTCTCTTCCGAGGAAAGCAAAAATAATAAAAAGTTGCAGATTGGGGGCTTTGGATTCATTTTTAAAAAACTACAATTGTCGGATGGCATGTGTTAGTTTCTCTTTTATTTCATGGGCTATTGGTTCGATGGCAGCATTGTTAACGGCCATCATCGAAGCAACCGGATCGATAGCAGAAACATTGATTTTATTTGAATGAGACGACTCCTGCACCACAACATTACACGGAAGCATTAAGCCAATATAATCTTCAGCTTTCAGGGCTTCAAAAGCTTTTGGTGGATTACAGGCGCCAAGTATTTTATATTTTTTGAAATCCACATCCAGTTTCTCTTTTAGTTTTTCGTGAATATCAATTTCTGATAATACTCCGAATCCTTCTTTTTTTAGTTCTTCTTTTACTTTTTCTACGGCTGAGTCAAAGTCAGTTTCAATGGTTGTTTCAATATAGTACTTCATAATAAATATTTTAAAGTGTGTTGCTTTATACGCTTATAAAACCATGCCAGTTCTAACAGGTTTGCTAAGCGTATTGTTTACGAGGCATGTCGCGAAATAGTTGACATTTGTTTGTAGAAGTTTTACTACAACCAGTGAAGTCAGACCACAAAAAAAGGGTTTCACAAACTTATGAAACCCTCTCTTTTTAGCTCAATTAAAAATTAATGCATATGTCCCTCGTGTTCTTCTTCCATTTTGATTTCTGCAGATCGGTCGTATTTGCAGCAGCTTGGAAGTTTGTCGTAAACTTCGTCTTTAGCCTTGTGCATATCGGTATCATGACCAACAGCTGCAACTGCCATGTGTACTTTGTGAATGTCGGTTTTTGTATCGTCGAAAGTTACTTCGAGCATTTTGGTTTCTTTGTCCCAATCTGCTTTTGAAACACCGTCAAGTGCATTAACTGCTTTTTCGATCCGGCTTTCACACATTCCGCAGTTTCCGTACACTTTAATTTTTTTCGTTTTATTTCCAGCTAAAACGGTAAATGCTCCCATCATAAATAGGGCTACTAAACTTAAAACTTTTGTTTTCATCTTGTTAAATTTTAATGGTTAATAAATTGAATTTCATTTTATCGTGTCTTGGGTTTCCCCGCAACTCAGCATCATTTCTCCGAAATATGGATTTCGGATCTCTTTTGTCTCGCTTAGCCAGAAAGCTCCCTGGTCGTTGTTGGCCATGGGGCAGAACTGGTAATAAGCTGTTTCGTTATCCAGCCCGAACATCTTCAGGCTTTTGTAGAACGCCGGGTTAAATGTGGCGTATTCTAATCTTTGCTCGTCAATATCGCTGCTGTTACCAATTTTTTGCAACGATGGTTTCAGAATATTCAGCTGATCCATCCAGGCCATGTGCGTATCGCCTTTTAACAATTCCATTTGAACAGTTGCAAGAGCTGCAGATGTATTCTTTGCTTCAGCACTTACTTTGGCTGCATCGGTTGCAATAAAAGCCTCATTCATTTTTAGGTAGGCTTCGTAAAATGCGGTAAGCTGTTTTACAAATTCCGGATCAACCTCTACTGATTCTATCGTTGAACTTTGCTCATTGTTCTCCATGTTCATTCCGCCATGATTGTGGACAGTTGGAGCAGTACCACCTTCAGGACTCATCATACTTGGTTTTCCTGCCAACTGAGCGGCTGCATCAATACTAAATGTGCCGTTTACTACAATTTCTTCACTTTTTTGAAGACCATCCTCAATAACGTAACTTTCACCAAGGGCCGGGCCAAGATCTACCTCGCGCATGTTGAAATACACGCCCTGATCGGTTTCTGATTTAACGTACACCACCGAACGTTCTCCTGTCCACATAACTGCTGTTTTCGGAACCACAAGAGCATCGGTTTGTGGCAGTTTTGCCTCCACCTTACCGGATACAAACATTTCAGGTTTCAGTTTCAAGTCCTTGTTGGATTGACCAATGCGCGCTTTTGCGACCCTTGTTTTTGGATTGATAACCGGATCAAGGTAATCAATCGTTCCTTCAAATTTTTCGCCGGGTAACGACTCAATTGTATATGTTATTTTGTCGCCTTTTTTAATCCAGGGCAGGTCCGATTCATACACATCAAAAAGCACCCAGATTCTTGAAAGATCAGCAATCTCGTAAATGGTTTGTCCTCTGCGTACATAATCGCCGGTGTTCACCTTTTTCTGCGTTACATAACCTGATACTTCAGCTCTTATATCGAATGTTTGCTGTGCTGTTCCTGAAGATAAAATCTGGTTGATCTGCTCGTCGGTGAGCTTCCAGTTTTTAAGCTTTTCTTTAGCCGCCGCAAAAAGCTGTGGTTGCGAATCTTTTATTTTTTGCGCTTCAAATAATTCTTCCTGCGCAGTAACCAAATCGGGTGAATAAACGGAAGCGATCACCCGACCTTTTTTTACGTAGTCGCCGGTAAAATTCACCAGTAAATCTTCAATTCTGCCTGGAATATGCGACGATTGTGAAAAAATCAGCCGTTCATCTTCCTGAACCTTTCCGTCGAGACGTACCACTTTAAGCGGTTCTGCAGCGCCAACAACGGCTGTTTGAATATTGGCCAGTTGCATTGCTGTAGCCGACATACTTACTGCATTCGGGGCAATTGCGCCATTCTGTTCTTCCTCTATCGGAATTAAATCCATACCACAAATGGGGCAGTCGCCGGGTTCGTGCTGACGAATTTGCGGGTGCATCGAACAAGTCCAGATCGTTTCTTCGGCTACTTCTTCCGCACTGTGTTCATGCTGATGTTCCTCTGTAACTTTGGCTTCTGAACCGCCAAATATCAACCACCCCAGCAACAAGCCAATTGCCAGTGTTGACAGCACTATTAGTATTGTTTTTCTATTCGTATTCATCGTTAATATGTTTTTGCCGTGATGTAATTTAGTTTTGCCAAAGCGGTTTGGTATTGTGTTTCTGCCATGGCTTTCATTTTTTCGTATTTAAGCAGTTGTTGCTGCATGCGAAGTACCTCTTCAAAGTCTTTTCCCGAATTTCCGTAGGCACTAAACAGCAGATTTAACGTTTGATTGGATTCAAGGATTTGCTCCTCATACAAATCAATTAAATCTTTTTGCTGCTGAATTTGAAACCAAACAGACTCATAACCGGATGTAAGCGAATTGATGGTTTCCTCCTTTTGAAAGGAGTATTTTTCCTGCATCAGTTGCGCCTCTTTTTCTGCTGCCCGGTACTTTTTTCTGAAAATGGGAATACTAACCGAAACCATCGGCATAAATATGTTCTTGCCGTTGTCGTCCACTTCCATGTCGGTGCGTTTCCCAACGATTGTATAATCTAAACCAACACCCATTTTCGGAAGTCCCTGTTTTTGTGCAACCAGTTCACTTTTTTCGCTGGCTTGCTGTTTTAAATCGATTGCATCCAGCATTGGATTATTGGTCAGCAACGAATCTCTTCTGAAATTTTCAGGTAACGCTTCAACTGTAAGCGAATCCTGAACAACTACCGCTTCGTTTTCGTCTCTGTTGAGCAGGTTGTTGAACGTAACCAGTAGTGGTTTTTCCTTTTTATTCAGAATACCAAGGTTGGTTTGTGCATCTTTCAGCATAATATCTACCCGCAAAACATCGGTCATTGGCGAAACTCCGTTTTTAAATTTAGAGTTCGCAATGGTTTTATACGCTTGCAGAATTTCGATATTTTCCTGCTCAATTGCTTTTAAGCGGTTCAACTCGATCAGCGGAAAATAAGCTTCCGAAACGCTGTAATAAAGCTGGTTTTGTGCATCGAGAAAGGCCTGGTATTTTGCATCGGCCATTAGCGAAGCTGCATCAGACTGGGCTTCCAAAGTTCCAAACCACGGGAACATCTGACTTAGCGAAAATTTTGCCCGTTGCGGCCCAACGCGTGTTTCCACCGGCGAAATAAAATAGCCAAAAGAAAACATAGGATCGGGCAATGAACTTACCTGCTGAACTTTTTGCAGGGCAGCCTCAAAATCCTTGTATTGAGCTTGCAACCCCGGATTATTTTCGGCAGCGATTTGGAAATAATCTTCCAGCGTTTGCGTAACTTGATTCTCGTTACTCACCCCTCTAACTCCCCTCAAGGAGAGAACTTTTTCCGCTGCCTGGCTTTCCCCTTTAAGGAGTAGGGGTAGCGCGGATGCGGAAATTTGATCGGTTTGCGCATTTGCCGCAAATCCTGCCATAACTAATGAAATGAATAATATAATCGTAGTTTTCATGCTTATTGCTTTTTAATTTTTCGTTCTTCCCTGAAGCTGTACAATACCGGCACAACAAAAATGCTGATAAGTGCCACGGCCATTCCGCCAAACGACGGGATCGCCATCGGGATCATAATGTCCGAACCACGTCCGGTAGAAGTAAGTACCGGCAGCAATGCGATCATGGTCGTACTTACAGTCATTAATGCCGGACGAATCCTTCGCAATCCGGCTTCAACCACAGCAGCTCGTACTTCCTGCAGATTGTTCGGACGGTTGCGCTCGAAACTCTGATCGAGGTAAGTGGCAATCAATACACCGTCGTCGGTAGCAATACCAAACAGCGCAATAAATCCGACCCACACCGCCACACTGAGGTTGATGGTGTACATCTGAAACAACTCGCGGATGTTGGTGCCAAATACTGCAAAGTCCATAAACCAGCCTTGTCCGTACAGCCAGATCATCAGGAATCCACCGCTGAACGCCATAGCAATACCGGAGAAAACCATCATGGATGTTGACACTGATTTAAACTGGAAATACAAAATCAGAAATACGATGATCAGTACAATCGGTACAATGATCGATAGCCGTTTTTCGGCACGGATCTGGTTTTCATAACTTCCTGAAAATTTGTAGGTAACTCCGGCCGGAACCGTCAATTCTCCCGAATCAATTTTGTCCTGAATTACTTTCTGCGCATCGTTTACCACGGTAACTTCCGAGAATCCTTCGTTTTTATCGAATAGCACATAACCAACCAGGAATGTTTCCTCGCTTTTAATCGCTTGCGGACCGCGTTGGTATCTGATATGTACCAGTTGGCTCAGCGGAATTTGCGCTCCGGTTGGTGTTTTCATCAATATTTTTCCCAGTGATTCCGGATCGTCACGCAATTCGCGCGGGTAACGAACTCTCACCGGAAAACGTTCGCGTCCTTCAACGGTTGAAGTGATTTTCATTCCGCCAACAGCCGTTTCAATGGTTTGCTGAACATCCTCTACGTTCAAACCGTAGCGCGAGATTTTATCCCGGTCAATGTCGAATAACAAGTAAGGCTTTCCTACGATCCTGTCTGCAAAAACAGCCTGTGCTTTTACCGATGGAACCGTTTTCAGGATATCTTCGAGTTGAATCCCGAAGTTTTCGATGGTTGCTAAATCCGGGCCGTAAACTTTAATTCCCATCGGGGCGCGCATTCCGGTTTGTAACATCACCAGCCGGGTTTCAATCGGCTGAAGTTTTGGTGCCGAAGTTACTCCCGGAATTTTTGTTGCATTTACAATTTCTGTCCAGATATCGTCGGGCGATTTTATTTTGTCGCGCCAGTTGCGGTAGAAATTCCCCTTTTCATCAGGAATCAAATCTTCCCGGGTAATTCCTCGTTGCAAAGCTTCTTCGTTGTTGAGTTTCTCGCCATTTGTCAATACAAAACGATCGTCCTTATCAACTTTAAACCGTACACGGTGACCTTTTTCATTCAGCATGTATTCCGGTTTGTAGTTGATTATGTTTTCGTACATCGAAATCGGTGCCGGGTCGAGTGCCGATTCAACACGGCCCATTTTTCCAACCGATAAATCAACTTCGGGAATATTGGTAAGCAACATATCAAGCTGACCAACCACTTTTTGGTTATACGCCATACCCGAGTGGGGCATTGACGTTGGCATTAACAGAAAACTTCCTTCATTCAGCGATGGCATAAATTCTTTACCAATTCCCGGGAATGAATGTGCCAGCGTCGACCAAACTTTGGTTGTGCGAACATTCCAACCGAGCTTGTCAAATCCTTTAGGAACAAAGCCAAACAGGTTGCTGAATCCCATCCACGAAGTGATTCCTACAAGGATAAGGAACGACGGAATGAGTAAAAATGCGATTTTATGCTCCAGGCACCAGGTTAGTATGCGTTTGTAGAAATGCTCGAGAAGCAAAAAAGCTCCCAAAATAATTCCGACCAGCAAACCAACAAAAATGAAGTTGGTAACGATTGTTCTTGAAGCGCCGAGCGGCAGCCAGTATTTGGCCAGCAGCCAAACAACCGCAACTACCGAAATAATAATGCTGGCGTGTTTTAATACAAGCAGACCAAATTTTTTCAATAAAGCGACGATTTTAGAATCATCTGTTGTATTCACCGCTTTTTCACCGTAAATCTGGTTGAGTACCCCTGAAATACCAAAGGCGATTAGAATGGCTCCGGCCCATAAATACCCGGCAACAATTGCAATAATTCCAGCCGGAATAATGACGATGTTCAGCCAGCGTACAATGTTTTTCTTTTTGATTTTGGCTCCAAACACCCAGTGTGCAAAGGCTGGTAAAAACAGCAACGACACGATGAGCGCAGCAATCAAGGCAAAAGTTTTGGTAAACGCCAGCGGGCCGAACAATTTTCCTTCGGCAGCCTGCATGGTAAATACCGGTATAAAACTTACAATGGTTGTTGAAACGGCGGTTAAAATGGCTGAACTAACCTCGGCAGCACCGTCGTAAACCGTTGTGATGAGTTTTTGTCCGGGCGGCGCTTCATCAATGTGTTTTATAATGTTTTCGGAGAGTATAATTCCCAAATCCACCATGGTTCCGATGGCGATGGCAATTCCTGAGAGTGCCACAATGTTGGCATCAACACCAAAGTAGCGCATGGCTATAAATACCATCAACACGGCAATGGGCAGCAAACTCGAAATAAGGAACGAGGCGCGTAGGTTCAGCACCATTACAATTACTACCAAAATGGCAATCAGAATTTCGAGTGACAGTGCTTCTTCCAGTGTTCCCAGCGTTTCATGGATCAACGTTGAACGATCGTAAAACGGAACAATTGTAAGCTGGCTTTCCACACCGTTGATCAGTGTCTTTTTCGGCAGACCGGGAGCAATTTCAGCAATTTTTGCTTTTACATTGTTAATGACTTCCAGCGGGTTGGCTCCATAACGCGCAACCACAACACCTCCAACCACTTCAGCACCGTCTTTATCGAGCGCACCACGACGGGTTGATGGTCCGAGACTAACAACGGCAATATCTTTTACACGAATGGGTACATTGTCCTGAACCGCAACTACGGCCTTTTCAATGTCTTCCGTATTTTTTATGTAACCCAATCCCCGAACGAGGTATTCTGCCTGGTTTATTTCAATGGTTTTAGCACCCACATCACGGTTCGATTTCTGAACAGCCTGCATTACTTTATGCAGCGGAATGTTGTAGGCTTTTAGCGCGTCAGGATTTACGTCGATCTGGTATTCCTGTACAAATCCGCCAATGGAAGCCACTTCAGAAACACCTTCAGCAGCATTCAACGAATATTTAACGAAAAAATCCTGTACGGTACGTATTTCGTGCAAATCCCAGCCTCCCGTCGGATTTCCGTCTTTATCGCGCCCTTCGATGGTGTACCAGTAAACCTGTCCGAGTGCTGTTGCGTCAGGACCAAGTGCGGGCTGAACACCGTCAGGCAAAAGTCCCGATGGTAATGAATTCAACTTTTCCAATATCCGCGATCGCGACCAGTAAAATTCTACATCTTCGTTAAAAATGATGTAAATGCTGGAGAATCCGAAAATAGATGAACTGCGAATGGATTTGACACCGGGAATTCCCAATAAATAAGTGGTTAAGGGATATGAAATCTGATCCTCAATATCCTGAGGAGATCGTCCCATCCACTGGGTAAATACAATTTGCTGGTTTTCTCCAATATCAGGAATAGCGTCAACCGGCACCGGATCTTTGGGTAGAACTCCTGTGTTCCAGCCAAATGGTGAAGTTATGATTCCCCAACTTACGAGGAGGATCAAAACCAGTATGGTAACCAGCTTATTTTCAAGAAAAAATTTTATGATTTTATTTAGCATACCTTTTTTGCTATGAGATTAATACAATAGAAAATCGGGATCACGAAGAAAATCATGACCAGATAGTTTATCATAATAAAATCATAAAAGGTATAATTGTTCTTCCGCAAGGAACTCCCTCACCGTTAGTGGAGGAGGAGCATTTATTAATTCGAATTCTTCTGTTAATTCGTTGGGGATTAGAATATCAGGATCAAGCAGCGTTTGATGCATAACATCAATTTCAGCAAGTACCGGAACTGTGGAAATTACGGGCGCCGAAAAATCTTCTTTTACCTGGTAAAAATGATTTTCGTTGGTACAGCATCCGCCGTTATCGCAACATGAATCTGCCTGGGCGAAAAAAGAAACATCAACCAGCGAACTGTGGCAATAATGTTTGCTCACGGCCAATCCCATTGTTGTGGTCAACAAAAGGGTTGCTAAAATAATATGGCTGAGTTTTCTTATCATTTATAATTTAAACTTCACTAAATAAACGTTCTACAAAATTAAAGGTTTAAACGATTTGACCAACCGTTTAACAAAGCTTTAACATGCTTTTTAGTTACACTGCTTTATAGCCAATCGATTCAACAGTTTCTTTTACTTTGTCCAGATCAATATTATCACCCTCTAAAGTAACCGTTTTTTCGGTCAGATTTACCACTGCGCTATCTACAAACGCCAGTTTTTGCAGGTTGGTTTCTACGTTCGCCTTGCAATGGTTGCAAGTCATTCCTTCAACTTTAATTGTTTTTAATTGCATTGTATTGTTATTTAATTGTGTTTCAGATTGTTCTTTTGGAGTACGATATCGCTGAATGTAGCCATTTATAATCAATCCCAGAAGTAAAACTCCTGATGCAATTTGCCACCAATTCAGATGAGTTCCGTGATCGTGTCCCAAATGTTGTTGGGTAATTTCTGTAAACCATTGTACCGGAAGCAGATAGTCAATGATCAGTCCCGATCCCAATGCGCCAATAATAATTGTTCCGAGATAGGTAAAGAGGCTTTTTTTGCCCAGAACTTTACCGATCATGGTAATTGTTGCTGCGTTGGTTGCAGGTCCGGCCATAAGCAATACAAAAGCTGCTCCGGGACTTACTCCTTTCAAAATAAGGATGGCGGCCAGCGGAATAGATCCGGTTGCGCAAATATACAACGGAATCGAAACCACCAAAATTAAGAGCATTTGCAATATTGGCGACAGGTTTAAAAGTTCAAAAAAATCGTTTGGAATCAAAGCCGAAATTATGGCGGCTAAAACCAGCCCAATAACAAGCCATTTTGAGATATCCTGGATGAACTCTACAAAACCGTAACGAAAAACATCCTTAGTTTTCTGCACCAGTGATTTTGGCTTTGCAACTGTATCTGCAACATGCTGTTGCGCAGGCTCATTTTTTGTAATTACACTTGTAATTAAACCACCTGAAATTCCGGTAATTAACGCAGCAATCGGACGGATTATGGCAAATGGTAATCCCATAAGCGAAAAGGTTGCCAAAATAGAATCGACACCGGTTTGCGGCGTAGAAATCAGGAACGAAACAGTTCCACCTTTTGATGCCCCGTTTTTATATAAAGCTGCTCCGGTGGGGATTACCCCACACGAACACAAGGGCAGCGGAATTCCCAATAATGATGAAAAAACCGACGAGCGAAATGGCGAACCATTAAAATACTTGTCTATTTTTTCGCGTGGAATAAACGCATACAATAGTCCGGCAAAGAAAAATCCCAATAAAAGATAGGGGGCCATTTCACCTAAAATGGTAGCGAAATCGCCTAAAAACTTAAGTATGTATTGTCCTAATTGCATTCTATTGAAAATTATAATACAAAGAAAAGGAGGATAATGGAGATTTTGTTTACACGATTTTGGAAATGATTTATAAGATTTTGGGATTTTACGCAGAAATAATTTCACCCATTTGGGTGAACGAAAATCAGCGATATCTTCGTGAGACTGTAAATAAAGAAGAAAATAAGTTTTGTCCCTAGCTAAACCTCGTCAAGCGGTTTACGCTTGTGTTCTTTCAGTTTTTTAAAGTGCGAAGGCGTTAACCCGGTAACTTTTTTAAACTGGTTCGACAAGTGTTGTACACTGCTGTAGCCCATTTGGTAGGATATTTCATTCAAGGTAAGTTCGCCGTAAACAAGCAGCTCTTTAACTTTCTCTATTTTTTGGTTGATGATGTATTTTTCGATGGTTATTCCTTCCACCGACGAAAATAACTTACTTAAATAAGAGTAATCGTGACCAAGATCTCCGGCAATGACATCTGAGAAATTAACGGGCTCTTTTTCATCGTTTGAGTAATGCGTTTTTTCAATGATAATGGTTTTTATACGGTCGATCAGCTGACTTTTTTTATCATTCATCAACTCAAAACCATTGTCGTGCAAAACAGAACGCACTTCTTCTGTTTGGTCTTTATCCAATTCTTCAGTGATACCAACTTTCCCCAGTTCGATCGTTTCAATCTCAATATCAAGCTTTTTAAGTTCTTCTTTCACCACTTTAATACAGCGGTTACAAACCATATTTTTTATGTGCAGAACTTGTTTCATTTAGTTGGATTTATTATACGCTCAAACAAAAAGGGAAGGTAACAAAATCTTCCAGATCCCGATGGCTGTGCATCGGGATAAGTTCGACTTGATAATTTCAGCTCACCGTCATCTGACGGATTCTGAAACTAGAGTCTCACTTACTTAAATGACTGTTGCAGCGCCACCATTTTAATGGCAGTTATGGCAGCTTCGTCGCCTTTGTTACCCAGTTTACCTCCTGCACGATCAAGCGCCTGTTGTTCGTCGTTTGTAGTAAGAACACCAAAAATAAACGGTTTGTTGTATTTCAGGTTCAAATCTTTTGTGCCCTGAGTTACACCCTCGCAAATATAATCGAAGTGACGGGTGTCGCCCTGAATAACGCAACCCAGCAGAATTACAGCGTCAACGTTATCTAACTCTGCAAAATATTGTCCGCCCAAAGGAAGCTCAAAAGTTCCGGGAACATATTTTACTGAAATATTTTCGTCAGTAGCTCCATGCTTTTTTAAAGTTTCAACAACACCGTTTCCCAGTGCCGATGTAATTTCCCAGTTCCATTCTGCCACCACCACACCAAAACGCATGTTTTCTGCTGATGGTACCGAATTAATATCGTATGCTGATAAATCTTTTGTTGCCATAATTCTGTTTTTTTGTATTGCTGGTAAAGCAAAAATAATGTTTATACAAACAAAAAACCCCTCCGAAGAGGGGTTTAACTATTGTTTGAATTTTTTTTAATTCAATTTTGTTTTGATGCGTGCAATGTAGCGGTCGGCATTTGTGCCTTCTGTAGATTGTGGATATTCCGCTTTAATATCTTCGTACAAGGCTAGTGCATCTTCCAGCTCGTCCATCGATTCAAGCAGGTTAGCTGCTTTCATCATATAAACCGGAGTTGTTAATTCGTTATCGCTTGCTGCGTAAGCTTTTTTGTATTGTTTTAATGCATTGTCAGTCTCACCTAATTCAAGGTATGCATCACCTTTTGCACCTTCGGCAACCGGAGCCAGCAATAAATCGTCGGTTTTAAAATCATTTAAATAATCCAGTGCATCTTCGTACTGTCCCATATACAAATATGAAATACCAGTGTAGTATTTTGCACGGTTAGCCGATTTTGTAATACCGTAATCATCAATAATATCAAGGAAACCTAAGTAGTTCCCATCACCGTTGATAGCCAGATTGAACGAGTCTTTTTCGAAATAGTTCTCGGCCATAAACATTTGCGAAATTGCTTCGTCTTCTTTTGGTTGTACATAAAACTTGTTAAAACCAAGATAAGCGGCAACAATTATAATAATTCCACCAACCACGTAGCTGATCATTTTCGAATTATCTTCAACAAATTGTTCCGTTTTTGTTAACGCACTTTCAAGTTCCTGTAAATTATCGGCTTGCTCTACATTCTTCTTTGCCATTTCACTCTATTTCAAAATTGTGCCGCAAAAATAGCTTTTTTTTCAAAACAGCTAAACCAATGCTTGTTTTATTTTCTATAATAATCAACATCGAACTGTTATTATCCTGTTTTTGTCAACATTTCAGAAATGTGCAACGTTTTTATTTAGTTTTGTACGAACGAATACAAAGAAACAGATAATGCACATTGAAGAAATTTCAATTGTAAATTTTAAAAATATTCTGGAGGTAAAGGCTGAGTTCTCGCCAAAACTGAATTGTTTTATCGGTAAGAACGGCGCAGGGAAAACCAATATGCTCGACGCTATTTATTACCTGTCGTTTTGCAAAAGCTTTTTTAATGCTACCGATCAGCTGAATATCAATCACGATGAGAGTTTTTTTATGCTGAACGGGAATTACAGCCGAATGGAATCGAAAGAAAACATTAATTGTGGTTTGCAAAAAGGGCAGAAAAAGCAGTTTAAACGGAATACCAAGGTTTATAAAAAACTACAGGAACATATTGGATTGTTGCCTTTGGTGATGATCACGCCGTCGGATGTAAACCTGATTCTAGGGGGCAGCGACGAGCGCCGCAAATTTATGGATGGCGTAATTTCGCAATACAACCAAACTTATCTCGACGATCTGTTAAAATACAATCGGGCACTGATGCAGCGGAATAATTTGCTAAAACAGTTTGCCAGCGAACGATACTTCGATGAAGAACTGCTGGGCATTTGGGACGATCAGTTGGTGGAATACGGAACACGAATTCATGAAGAACGTACACGTTTTGTAGAAAAGCTGATTCCGGTTTTTCAACGATACTATAATTATATATCGGGAGGAAACGAAGTGGTGGAGTTGGTGCATCAATCGGATTTGTACGAATCGGATCTTGCAACAATGCTAAAAGCGTCGTTACAAAAAGACAGGGTAGTGCAGTACACAACGGTTGGAATTCATAAAGATGATTTACAGCTAAGAATTGGTGATTACCTGATAAAAAAACTGGGTTCGCAGGGACAGAAAAAAACATACCTGGTGGCATTAAAACTGGCACAATTTGAGTTTATAAAGGAGATTTCGGGCATAAATCCAATCCTTTTATTGGACGATATTTTTGATAAACTGGATCAGCACCGGGTGGAGCAAATTGTTACGGCTGTGGCTGGCGAACAGTTTGGTCAGATATTTTTGACTGACACCAATCGCGAGCATCTCGATACCATAATTAAAAAGATGGATGCCGATTATCGTATTTTTAAAGTAGAAAAAGGAAAAGTAGAACTGGTACAATGAGACGAAGTAATACACAATCGTTAAGCGAGGTTTTAAAACAGTATATCGAGGAAAACCGCATGGAGCGGAAATTAAAAGAAGTGGATATTGTTGAGGGCTGGGAAAACCTGCTCGGAAAAACCATTGCGCGCTACACCCGAAATATTTCCATTCGAAACCGGATTTTATATGTTGAAATAACTTCTGCAGTGGTAAAAAACGAACTGTTTTTAATGCGCGAAGAAATTTGTCGACGCATTAATGAGAATGCAGGCGAAGAGATGATAACAAGGATTGTTTTTAAATAACTGAACGAACTATGGATATAGACGAATTAAACGAAAAATTTGGAGTTGAAGGTGAAGTTGGTTTTATGGAACTCGACGGCGATCTGCCTTTTATAACCATAACAAATAAATATGCCGAAGCTGATATTTGCCTATACGGTGCACAAATTACCCGATTCAGGCCCATGCGAACCACCGATGTTTTGTGGATGAGTCCGTACAGTGTTTTTGAAAAAGGCAAAGCAATTCGCGGAGGTATTCCAGTTTGTTTTCCGTGGTTTGGCCCGCATGCAAACAATTCGGCCTTGCCGCAACACGGTTTTGCCCGAATTTCGATGTGGGAAGTTACCGAGGTTGATACATTGGAGAAAGGGGAGACTTATGTTTCAATGCAGCTAAAATCTTCAGAAGAAACCAAAGCTTACTGGCCTCACGAGTTTGTTGCTGAAATGATTTTTGTAATTGGCGATTCGTTGTCGGTTACATTAAAAGTTACCAATACTTCTGATGCTGCTATTTCTTACACATCGGCACTGCACACTTATTTCAATCTTTCGGCTATCGAAAATATTAAAATTGCCGGACTGGCAAATACGCATTACGAAAACCAGTTGGATGGCAATCGATACGTTCAGGAAGAAGAACTTCTTGAAGTATCAGTAGCTACAACACGACATTATTTCGATACTGAAGCTGATTGTGTCATTAACGATCCGTATTTTAAACGCAGTATCCGGATTGCAAAAAAAGGCAGCAAATGTTCAACAGTTTGGAATCCCGGTGCCGAAGCATGCGAGCAAATGAGCGACATGCCCAACGATGGATATGAAACTTTTGTATGTCTCGAAACGGTGAACAAGATCAACGATCAGATCGATCTGGCTCCGGGAGAATCGCACGAAACTACAGCTGTAATAAGTGTTGAATAAATCGCTTATTCGTAGTCGTAAAACCGCTCGAAAGTAGAAAAGAAAAAGTCGGCTTCGCGCGTTGCGTTTTCATCGCTGTCGGCGCCATGAACCGCGTTTTCGGTAACACTGCAGGCAAACATTTTACGTACGGTGCCTTCTGCAGCGTTTTCCGGGTTGGTGGCTCCAATCAGTTCCCGAAAATCTTCTATGGCATTTTCTTTCTCTAAAATGGCGGCTATAATTGGTCCCGAGCTCATAAACTGAATGAGTTTATCGTAAAACGGTTTTCCTTTGTGAACTTCGTAAAAGGCACCGGCCTGAGTTTTCGACATGCGCGTGAGTTTCATCGCACGAATTTTAAAACCGGCATCGTTTATCATTTTTAAAATTGCGCCCTCGTAGTTCTTTCTCATTGCTCCGGGCTTAATCATTGTAAAGGTTCTGTTTCCAGCCATTTTAAAAGTTTTATATATTATTTGTCTGTTTATTGGTTCAAGTCATTAATAAAAGCTTGCCTTTTACAATATTAACAAAATTTGGGTTATTAGCGTTTTCAAGCGAGGCAAGATTTTTTATCTTTGCCAATTCTAATTTTTGAATGTTTTGAAAAATATTGACATAGAGATTATTACATCGATTAAAGCATTGCTCACAACTTCGAAAATGAAGTTGGTCATTATTCCGCATGAAAATCCGGATGGCGATGCTATTGGATCGGCGCTGGGGCTCGGGCAGGTACTTGCCGATTTTGGACATGAGGTTAAGGTATTGTCTGCAAACGACTACCCCGTGTTTCTAAAATGGTTTTCTGTCGATGTTCCGGTAATTATTTACGATAAAGATAAAAAGAAAGCTAAAAGTTGGCTGAAACAGGCCGATGCAATGATCTGTGTGGATTTTAACGAGGCTTCGCGTGCCGGAAAGCTCGAAAAGAAAATTCTCGAGTTTGAGAAGAAAAAAGTATTGATCGATCATCATCCGTACCCTACGCAGTTTTGCGATTTTATGGTTTCCGAGACGTCGTACAGCTCAACTGCCGAATTGGTTTTTGATGTGCTTGAAGCAGCCGGATTAAACGAAAACCTGTCGCAAAAAGCAGCAGAAGCATTGTATACTGGCATTCTTACCGATACTGGTGGTTTTAGTCATAATATTTCGAAAAACACGTTTAAAGTGGTTTCCGAATTGTTGAAATATGAGATAAACACCGATAAAATTCAATCGTCGGTATTTCATAATTATTCGGCCGACCGTATGAAATTGCTGGGGTATTGCCTGAACGAGAAAATGCAGGTTTTCCCGGAGTACAGAGCTGCGGTGATCAGTATTAGTAAAGAAGAATTGAAGCGGTTTAATTTTCAGCCCGGCGATACCGAGGGATTTGTAAATTACCCGCTGTCGATAAAAAATATAGTTTTCAGTGCGCTGTTTATCGAAAAAGATGAATATGTAAAAGCATCTTTTCGCTCAAAAGGAAATTTTCCTGCAAATGAATTTTCATCAAGCCATTTCAATGGTGGCGGGCATTTGAATGCTGCCGGAGGTGAGTCGGAATTAGATTTTGAAAATACTTTATTAAAGTTCACGCAACTTTTACCCGAGTATAAGCATCAATTGTTGGAGACAACAATTTAAAAATGTTAAAAATGAATTTAAAATTAGTTACAAGATTTTTATTAGCGATTGTTATCGGAGTTGCAATAGTATCATGTATTGACGATGGCGAAGAGTACATTCCGCCAACAAAAGCTGAAGAAGCTGCTTTGTTAGATGTGTATCTTGATACTTTGGCAAACAGGGGACTGGATATTGATACAACAGCACTGGGGGTGTATTACATTACCGATTCGATTGGAAATGGTACCTATCCTGAGGTTGGAGATACCTGTGTAATAAAATATACCGGCAGTTTTATGGATGGTAGCATATTTGATAGTACCGGAGACGAAACATGGGAGTTTATTTTAGGTACCGAAGGAGTGATTGATGGATTTAATGATGGAGTAAGCGTTATTGATGAAGAAGGTTCAGCGTTTTTAATTATCCCGTCCGAATTAGGGTATGGCGAAACCGGTGCAGGCCACATTCCACCAAATACTACAATAGTTTTTAAGGTAGATGTGGTAGAAATAAAACCACTTCATTAAATTTGCAGCGAATTTAAAATTGAATCACACTATTTTATAGATAGAAATAATTAAAGATCAGATGAAGAAAACATTATCATATATTTTATTGATTTTAGGGGCTGTTGCATTTTTTGCCTGTAACGATGGAGTTGATTACAAAAAAATGAGGGATGATGAACTGGCGTTGTTGGATGAATACATGGCAATTGCTCACCCGGGAGCGGAACCTACGGCATCTGGTCTTTATTATTTTAATGAACCTGGAACCGGCGAGGGAGATACCATAAAAGCTGGCGACCGTGTTCAGTTATTTTATGCTACCTGGTCGTTAATCGAAGGTCCGGATAGTTTATTGGTTGACGAAACAAACGGTTATCTTGATGGACATCGATATGAACCGTACGAGGTTACTGTCGGAGCCGGAAGTTCGATTCAGGGACTTGAAGAAGGCTTGACCTATATGCAGCCCGGAACAAGATCGCGCCTGGTGATCAACTCTGAATTAGCTTACGGTCAATCAGGTTCCGGATATTCTATCGGAGCTTTTCAAACGGTTTTAATGGAGGTAGAAATTTACAAGGTTATTCCTTTTGAAACTTCTACCGACGAGGAAGAATAATCTATTGCTCGTTGTTTCCTATGAACAGAGCACAATTATTTAAAAAATTACTGCCTGGTTTTATTCCTTTGTTTGTTTTCATCGCCGCTGATGAAATATGGGGGACTAAAATCGGGCTTTTTGTTGCTATAGGTGTAGGTGTGGCAGAAATGGCCTGGATTGCCATTAAAGAAAAGCGATTCGAGAAATTTGTGCTTTTCGATACTTTGCTACTGGTGGTCCTTGGCGGGGTTTCTATTCTGCTCGACAACGATATTTTTTTCAAGCTGAAACCCGGATTGATCGAACTGATTCTGGTGGCTGTTCTGGCCATTTCGGCATTCTCAAATGTAAATATAGTTGGGATGATGGGGCAACGCTACATGAAAGATGTAGAGTTTAATACCGCCCAGATACAGCAGATGCGACAAAGTATGAAGAGCCTGTTCTTTATCTTTTTGGTGCATACAGTTTTGGTGTTTTATTCTGCCTTTTTTATGAGCAAAGAAGCCTGGGCATTTATTAGCGGCGGATTATTTTACATTATTTTTGGTGTTTATTTTTTATTCGAAATGCTTCGTCAGAAAAAGAAACAAAAGGCGTTGACAAAGGAAGAGTGGGTGCCTCTGGTTGATGAACAGGGAAAAGTTACCGGTCAGGCACCACGTAGCCAGGTACACAACGGAAGTAAATTATTACATCCGGTGGTGCATTTGCATGTGCTCAATAATAAAGGAGCTATACTCATTCAAAAACGACCGGCTGATAAACAAATCCAACCCGGGAAATGGGATACGGCTGTTGGCGGTCATATTTCGGCAGGTGAGACTTTGGAGCAAGCACTAAAAAAAGAGGTTTTCGAGGAAATTGGTTTAAAAGATTTTTCGGCAAAACTGCAAAAAGTGTACAAATGGGAATCGGAGGTGGAAGCCGAATTGATTTACCTGTTTACCACTTACGATTATAAAGGTTTTGGCATCCAGTCGGACGAGGTGGAAGAACTTCGTTTCTGGACAAAAAATCAGGTGGAGAAAAACCTTGGTAAGGCTATTTTTACCCCAAATTTTGAGATGGAGTTCAGATTACTTCAGGAACTCAAGCTTATCTGAAAAACTATTTTTACCCCAACAAAAAGATTACCGGTTGTTTGTGCAAATCGGGAACACCGACTTTTTTCCAGTCCTGAATTGATTTGGTTTGAATAAATTCATTCTCCCCGGTAATATTGGCTGCCACACAAAGTAATGTAGATGGCGAGCACGATTTTAAAACGTCGCTTACCAGTTGGTTGTTTCGGTATGGCGTTTCGATAAAAATCTGCGTTTGCCGGCTGCTTCTGATTGTTTTTTCCAAAGCCTGTAATTCTTTTACCCGTTCCTGCGGTTTAACCGGCAAATAACCTTTAAAAGCAAAATTCTGCCCGTTCATCCCTGAGGCCATCAACGCCAATAGAATGGAAGACGGCCCAACGATTGGCACTACTTTTATCCCTTTTTTATGTGCTATTTTTACCACTTCGGCACCGGGATCTGCAACACCTGGACAGCCGGCTTCTGATAATACAGCTACATCATGTCCATCAGTAATGGGCTTTAGAAAGCGTGGCAAGTCATCAGAATTGGTGCGTTTGTTAATTTCGTAAAAGGTACACTCGTCAATATTTATCTCTCGGTTTACCTGTTTCATAAAACGTCTGGCCGTGCGTATATTTTCAACGATAAAATATTTCGTGTTGGTTAAAATCGGTTCCACCTGAACAGGTAAAACTGTTTGCCAGTCGCCATCGGCCAAAACATTCGGTACGAGATAAAGTGTTGCCATTCGTTAAAAGATTTTTGCAAAAGTAGTGATTATACTTTTTATAGAATTGCTTTTATTAATTTTGCTGTCAATAAAATCCTTCAATAAAAATAAATGCAACTTTACTCGGAACTGGCACCTCTCAGGGCGTACCAGTTGTGGCGTGCGATTGCGACGTTTGTACTTCAAAAAACAAAAAAGACAAACGATTACGATCCTCAATACTGCTAAACATTAACGATAAAAATTTTGTGATTGACGCGGGGCCTGATTTCCGCCAGCAGATGTTGCGCGAAAAGGTAAAAACGCTTCGGGCGATTTTGTTGACACACGAGCATGTTGATCATATTTTTGGTTTAGATGATATTCGTTCTTATAACTGGGTGCAGAAAAACCATATGGAAATTTTTGCGGAAGAGCGGGTGCAAAAAGCGATCAAACGCATCTTTAATTATGTGTTTGCCACGTTTATATATCCGGGCATACCGAAGATGGAATTGCGTAAAGTTGATGACGCGCCGTTCGCTGTTGATGGAGTTGAGTTTGTGCCAATTCGCTGCTGGCACCATAAATTGCCGGTTTATGGTTACCGTGTGGGCGGTTTAACCTACATAACTGACACCAATTTCATTGAAGAAAGTGAATTAGAGAAAGTTAAGGGAACCAAAATTCTGATCATTAACTGCTTGCGGAAAGAAAAGCACTTGTCGCATTTCAACCTGGAAGAAGTGCTGGAAATTGTTCAACGAATTAATCCGGAACAAACCTATCTCACACACATTAGTCACGCTTTTGGTAAATACGACGATGTGATGAAAGAATTACCGGAAAATGTTTTTATGGCTTACGACGGATTAAAGCTGGAGCTTTAACCCGGATAATTCTTATGAATTTAGCAATAGTCACGTTTGTCCGGATTAATCCCGACATAGTTGAGTCCATTTTTGAGTATCGAAAATGGGAGCGAAACTTACGTCGCATTAGACTTCTCGCAATTCTGTGATGAATAATTCGGATTAAAGAAACTTCGGGAGTTCTGCAAAATTCTCGATTTTGTTAGAAAGATTTAAGTCAGTGTATTTTTCCAAACGATCGTAAATAACCGTGTCGATTCCAAGCTCTTTTCCCGCCTGAATTTCCGATTTAATATCATCGCCAATAATCAAAACTTCTTCTTCTGAAAGTTTATAATCCTCCAGAAGTTGTTTGAAAATATCCTTTTTGGTGTCGTTTGATTTTTGCAAGTCGAGAATTACAATTTCTTTAAAATCGTTGCGAATGCCCAGATTGTCGATTTTGCTGTGCTGCAATTTACTAAAACCCGAAGTGACCAGAAACTTAGTTTGCTGGAGTTCTCTAACCAATTCATAATCGGGAAAATACTGCATCGGATCATCGTAAGTTAGGTTGATGTGCACTTCCATGCATTCTTTCAGTAATTGCTCGCTAAACGAAAATGTGCTGGCTACATTCTGAAATGGCGTACGTTGTATTTCCAATTTAATGGCTTTCAGATCTCCTTCGTATCCGCCACTCTTTTCGATAACAGCATAAAGCTTCTCAAATAGTTTTTTAGCTATTGAACTTACCGGGTAAATGGTGTTGTCAAGATCGAATATCAATACAGATTTGCTCATTTTTCTTCGCTTTTGTTTCGTAACCAGGGAAAAGTAACGGCTATTGCTGCTACAAGATAAATAATCCCGGCCAGCAAAAATGCTTTACTAAGGCTTATATTATCTGTTATCCAACCCAACAATGGCCCGATGCCCGCAAACGCAATGCGAATAATAAAGTTTCGTACAGAGAGCATAGTGGCCCGCACTTCACTATCGGTGTACTGGTTAATGTAATTTTTAAATATTGGTGTTGCCAGTCCACGCACCAGGTAGAATAGAAACAAAAAGCCAAGTCCCCAGTACGAAATGGTGATTCCGGAGAAAACATATCCGACCGAGAGCAAAATAATAACCAACAGTATCGACCAGCGTCTTCCTAAAAACTCTTCCACTTTGTAGGCAAAAACAGTAGACACGCCAACCGTTAAATTTAGCGCCGTCCAAAAGACACCAAAAAATTCAACAGGCAGACCGATTGCTTTAAAAAAGGGCTGAACAAACCACGCGAAAGTAAGTGTTGCCGTGCCCGTTACCGACGACAACAATATGGCAACACGCAGATTATGATTCGTAACAAAGGTTTTTCGAATGTTTTGCACCATTTTCATAACCGAATGAATATGCTCGGTGGAGTGAATTTTAGGTTCCATCATGGTAAGTGCAGCCGGAATGGCAATGGCTGCCACACCAAACTGAAAATAGAAGGGTGTGCGCAAACTAATGACTGCCAAAAGTCCGCCAACTACGCCGGCAATGGCTTCGGAAAAATTACCAACCGAGGTTATCCGGCCTTCTTCGCGCACATATTTATCGGTACGTTTATCAGCTTTTAAACTATCGTACAACATGGCCGAGTCGGCACCGGAAACAAAAGAATGCCCGATTCCGAGAATTATTTCGGCAGCCACAAAAGCCCAGAAACCATAAGAGAAACTGTAGATCAGAAATCCAAGACTTCCCAGAATACTTCCCAGAACCAGCGTCTTTTTACGTCCCCAAACATCAGCCATCCAGCCCGAGGGAATTTCCATACCAACAATGGCAATGGAATAAATGGCTTTCAGTACGAAAATTTCGTGCATCCCCATGTTGTTGCTCTGGTAAAACAGCACAACAATTGGCATAACCATATTAAACCACTTCGAGATTTTTACCAGATAGAGACGCGGTATGTTTTTACTAAATTTTGACATCAAATCAGGCGCAAAAATAGTGTTTACTTTTTACTCCCATTTATTTTAATTGAGTAATAGAACGGTTTTTTATTGAACAGAACTACACTGTATAATCTTGAAATGTTCTGCAATTTGAATTATTTCAGATTTGGTATTTGTTATTTGCAATTAGATTTATACTTTTGCAGCGCAAAATAAGGCTGCCCCGGTAGCTCAGTTGGATAGAGCAACTGCCTTCTAAGCAGTAGGTCATGGGTTCGAATCCCGTCCGGGGTACAGAGAAAAAATCGATGTTGAGACATTGATTTTCAAAGAGATAAGCGAGTTGGCACAAGTCAGTGTCCCTCGCTTATTTTGCTTAAAATTTAGCACTTTACTACTTAATTATGCTTAATAAGGGGGTTTAAAAGAGTGCATTCTTTGAAATAGTTTTGAAACGATTTCATTTTTTGGGCTTCACAGGCTTGTGTTGAATCACATTAAAATTGATAAAATGGCAACATTTAAACCTGTAGTTTTTAAGTCCCAATCCGATAATCATAATAAGGCCGATGGTACCACAAATATCAAAATACGAGTGTACCACAACGGCGATAGTAAATATATACCCACGCGTTTTTTTATCGCGTCGATGTATATGAGCAAAACCGGGGAGGTATTGGAGGAGTGTCCCGAGGCTGATAACCTGAATTATGAGTTGGGAGATATTATACAGAGTTACCGGAAGATTGTGCTAAAAATAGGTAGCATGAAGTTGCGTCAAATGAGCTGTACCGCTTTACGCAATCACCTGGTTAAGTTCACCGACCCAAAAACCGAGAACATAAACTTTGTTAGCTTTTCAAGGCAAATAATTGCAGAACCCCGTAAAGAAAGTACTTCTAATTGGTACAAAGATTCGCTAAACGCTTTGACATGGTTTTATAAATCAGAAATAATCGATGCCAATGACATTACTTCATCACTACTAAATGACCTGATTAAACAGCTGAGAAAAAAAGGACCGGGTGATAAGCCACTTGAGCCCGGTTCCATTAATAACTACCTCCGGGGCATTCGCGCATTATTCAATAAATACAAGCTGGAAGTTAATGACGATGATTTAGGGATAATCAGAGTACATCACGATCCGTTTAAAAAGGTAAAAATTCCAAAGTACAAGCGAAAGAGAAAGAATATTGGAACCGAGGAAATAAAGAAAATTCGGGATTCCAAATGTGATCAATCACGTGATATTTTGGGCAAGGATGTATTTATGATGCTGTTTTATTTGATGGGAATGAATATTGCGGATTTGTATAAATTGGAAGCACCAATTTCAGGGAGGGTAGAATATGAAAGGAAAAAGATGGACCGAGAGGAAGAAGAAGATAATATTCTACTATCGATAAAAGTTGAACTGGAATTACAGTTTTTGTTCGATAAATATTCGTCGAAAGGATTTCTTTCTGATATTAAGAACAGGTATGCAACAGTTCAGAATTTAGGAAAGGCTGTAAACACCGGATTGAAAAACATTTGTGAACGGGAAGAAATAAAAAAGGTTACCACATTATGGGTACGCCACAGCTGGGCCAGTCTTGCCCGAAATAAAGCAGGTGCCACAACTGCAGATGTTGACTTTTGCCTTGGCCACGTTACAAAAGAACACAAAATGGCAGATATTTATATAGAAGAAGATTACAGCATTTGTGATCGTATAAACAGGGATGTAATAAACCTTTTGGAGTAATTTTTTTTAGATTTATTTTGCAAATGTAAAATATCCTTTTTTTATTTGTATTGAGTTAAGCGAGTTGGACACGAAACTTCGGTTTTGTGATCCGGCTTTTTTTATGCCAAATTTTAACACTTCACTTCGCTATGCAGGGCTGTGCTTTAATTTTCGAATAGATTAGTTGTATTGATAATTCTTTTGCATTTCGGCGATGGTGTTCCAGCGTACTTCGCGCATTTCTTTCTGAATTTCGGTGTAGGTTAACCACCGGGTATTCAAATAGCACTCGTGAGAATTTAAATACTCCTGTAAACCATGTTCTTCAATGAAGTTTAATTTTGCTTGTTGCAATTCGTTGTTGCTTCTTTCTGGAAATTCGGATGTGATCGTGTTATTCATTTGAATGAGATTTTTAAATGATGTACTAATGAAGTTTTAATGGTATCAATTATCTCGGGATGTTTATGAATGAGATATGTAGCTGCTATAGCCAGAATGATTTGAATAGCATTCTCTTTTAGCTTGGTAATAAAAATGCGGGTAATATCTACAGCATGACGGGCGTTTAATTTACGCCTGATATTTTTTGTGTGGGTACGCACCGTTTCGTAACTAATGTTTAGCTGGTTGGCAATTTCCTTATCAATATACCCTTGGTGTACTAAATCTGCTACCTGCATTTCGCGTTTAGATAAGGGGTTCATTGTGCTAACTGTTTAATGTATTCAGCTTTTTCAAAGTCGATGTTCCATGCTGCGAATATTGCTTTCAGCGCTTCTACTTCTAACGGACGAAATTCTGAGTGTCCATTTAAGCGTTGAGAAAAAGTAGTGTTGGAAGCCCAACCGCATGTTTCTTTAATTTTTTCCCTGATTTTTGGCTGCTCATCGGCGGGCAACATTCCCCAGGCTTTGCGAAATCCCCCGTTTGTGGTATTGTTAGAATCTGCCATTTTTAGTATTTTTGAATTGTTAATTGAATAATAAATACAAATACAGAGCATTGTTCTAATATTTGCAAATAAATATAGAGCAAAATAGATTTCGTTCTAATATGTATGTTTTAATTCTCTATATATCATGTAGTTATATGGACGAAAAAGAAAGAGAGAGAATAACATTTTCAGTATTAAGTAGAATAAGTCGTTCAAGGTTTGAGCCTGCATTTTTAAAAAAAAGATTAAACTTAAAATTATGGAGAAACATTGAAATGATGCACGGTAAAAAGTTTCTTGATCGCTTGTTAGCTGATTTGCAAGACAACAAAATATTAGAGCCAGATAAAAAAAGCAAAGTTCTTGTTGTATCGAAAAAAGGCAAGAAAATATTAAAAAGGGGTTGGGTGTATTACGAAACGCATTGGTACGATGCCGAGTATATAAGGAAATATTCTTTCATAATTAGCTTGATAGCTTTGTTTGTATCCACGGTTGGAAGCGATAATATACTGGATTTTATGAAGTATGTAGTTAGCCTAATTTATGGCAGATAATATCGATAGCAATGGAAACGATGAATAGGGTAATTGCCAGCCATTTAATACTAGTTATGCGCTTATATAGCCAATCGTTAGATTGACCTTGCCAATCGCTAAGAACATCGTGTCTGTTGGTGAGTGCCTTCAGATCTTTTTTGAGTTGCTTGACCGCTTTTTTCATCGCAAGAATTTTA
The DNA here is from genome assembly GCF_963677575.1 of uncultured Draconibacterium sp. Classification (NCBI taxonomy): domain Bacteria; kingdom Pseudomonadati; phylum Bacteroidota; class Bacteroidia; order Marinilabiliales; family Prolixibacteraceae; genus Draconibacterium; species uncultured Draconibacterium sp. The sequence goes on along the minus strand of NZ_OY782038.1, from coordinate 626,805 downwards.
GAATTTAGAACAAATATAGAACAATTTAAAACAATAATACAATTAACAATGAGTAGCGTTCGGGATAGACTACTAGAATTTATTGAAAAAAAAGGCTTAAATCCAGCATCTTTTGAAAAAAAAGTTGGTTTATCAAACGCGTATGTAAAAAATATTAGAAAATCAATAGGAGATAAATCTATTACTAAGATTAAAAATGAATTTCCTGATTTAAATGTGGACTGGCTTCTTACCGGAAACGGTGATATGATAAAAAGCTCCACAAATAATACTATTAATAACCCAAAAGAAGAACCAGAGATGTATAAGCAGTTAATTGATGAAATTTATGAGTTAAAAGAAAGGTGTGCGCGGTATGAGAGAATTATCGACGACATGACTATGCGCAGAAATGAAGAGTTAAACAAACAAACCGGTACCTAAAAGTTAATAAATACAATAACGCACCGGTTATTAATAAAACGGCGAACGATTATTACCCAACAACATTAAAGGTTATTAAAAGGCCATACTGCGAGTCAAAGGGACATCTAATATAATTAATTTATTTAATAATAATGAAAGACGAATCCCAAAACATAATTGAAACCTGGAAACAACAGCAAATTACTGAATACCTGCTGCAAAGGATGCAGTTGATACAGGGCGATGTGAAAATGAAACGTAATGCCCGTGAAAACCTTGCCTGGCTGATAAACTTTAACGGAGATTTGAACAAGCGAATTGCTAAAGATTTGTTACGCGGTAATAAAGTAACAGGATTGATTGAGCTTCGTAACGAGGTGACGGAATGGATAAAGGTTGTTTCTCCGTTAGCATTTCCCGAAGGGCTTTGAATTTTCGGGCGAGTTCACCGGCTTCGTCGTTAGTAATAGAATTCATGAACTTAAAATATAATTGTATGAAAGGAACTAACATGATTGTTAAGTATTCCGCTTTTATAGTTGCGGTAATCATCTTATTATCGGGATGTAAAGGCACTACTATGATCCAGTCTGTACCATCAGCGGCAAAGGTATTTTTGGATGATCAGTATGTAGGTGATACGCCTTATAAAATGACTGACACTAAAATTGTCGGTACGGAAACAGATGTTGTCTTAAAAATGGAAGGATATGAAGACCTAAATACTTCAATAAAAAGGAATGAGAAAGCTGACGTTGAAGCTATAATCGGCGGCGTCTTTGTTTTGGTTCCTTTCCTTTGGGTGATGGAATATAATCCGGTACATGAGTATACGTTGACACCTGTTGAATAGCTGATTTTGTTGGTATGATCCCGGATTTCTCCATACAAATTGAATTCAATAAAAACCACTCGAAGTTCTACCTGGAGGTGATACGCTTGTGCCAGGAGTTTGATGAATTCACATCTGGAGAAAAGAATGTACTAAAAACGAACCGCGACGAGGTGTATGCAAAGTGGGATCAGTTTAACCGCATTTTCTGGAAGTCTGTCGACTGGAAGGGGAATACTTTAACCTACAACGGAAACACGTTTGGTAGCCACGCTGATAAGACTAGGGTATTTTACGCTGTTCAGGATAATAAACTGAATCATTTATGTGCGCTGGTGGAGAAAATTAAGTCGGTCAGAAATGCATATCCTGCAAAAGAAGTGTTGAATATTACTGCTGAGGATTTCATGCAAATATGTAACTAATGACAATGACAAAAGATCAACAAATAGAATCGTTACGGCGGCAGCTGCAAAAAGCTAATAAAACAATATCGGCATTGGAGCAGGAGGTTGCTTTGTTGAACAATCAAAATAACTACCTGAAAAGGACCAGAAAAGACGGTCAAAAACAGGATGATCTTTGAAATATCTTTGAAATGAGATTTTGCAGCTCGCTTAATGAGTTGAATATAAGTCCGGTATTAGGATAGGTCAGGTTGCCTTCTAAGCAGTAGGTCATGGGTTCGAATCCCGTCCGGGGTACAAGTTTTGAAACTAAAATTGATTTAAGGCATTTAAAATCAATGATTTAAGTGCCTTTTTGTTTTTCTGAATCCCCAGAAAAGGTCAAATTTAGTCAACTTTGGAGGGACTATTTGGTGCCTCATGTGTTAAATAGGATAAAAAGGGGCATAAAAAACTTCGTAACTATCTGAAATAGTTAGTGTTAATTGGTTTGAATTGGTCTCGTTTGCTGTTGTTTTGTGCCCTCTCATAATGTAATTTTAGGTGTCAAATACGGTGACTCGGGTCCTGTTTTTTAATTATTTATGATGAGAGTTACAATCTTATTTCTGTTAAGAACATCAAAGAAGAGATCAAATGGAAATTGCCCTATTTATGTGAGAGTTACACATAAAAGAAAAAGAATTGAATTGTCTACTGGATTACTTGTGAAGGAGGATGATTGGGATTCTGTATGACCTCCTCCCATTATCCGACACACCCAAAAGTAGAGGAATTCGACTTATCCCTAAATACATAAGAGATCTGATCTTATATAGGGGATATTTGTATCCTTAACATGAGTTGTTTGTGTCAATCAAGAAATATTCATTCCTGTTTATATTATGTTTTAGGCTATCTTGTTCAATACCAGGTATATATCGTTTCTTAATAAGAAATTTGTTATATTTCATTTATTTTCTTGATTAATTTTAATTGATACTTTTGTAGCACTAACAGTTAAACTAATACTTGAATAATAACAAATCTAATATTGAACTGGTAAAGCTCCTGAAAAAAGGAGATATGTCTGCTTTCGATCTCATCTATAAAAAATATTCCAGAAGGTTATATGGTTTTGTTTTGCGCTATGTTAAGCAGGAAACAGATGCAGAAGAAATAGTTCAGGAAGTTTTTATAAAAATATGGAAGAGTCGCGATGCTATTAATACCTATTCATCTTTTGAGTCTTTTCTGTTCACTATAGCACATAATGCAACGGTAAATTTACTTAAAAAAAGGGTACCTGAACAAAAGTATAAAGAATACGTAAAATCGCTTCAGCACATTGATGAGAGCTACGAACTTACCGATGAAATTTATTATAAAGAGTTAATTGATAAATTTCAAGACTTGTTAAAGGAATTATCTCCCCGTCAACAAGAAATTTATCAATTAAGCCGAGAAGAGGGATTAAGTCATAAAGAAATAGCAGAAAAGCTGGGCATATCAACAAATACAGTAAAGAACCATCTGGTAACTACACTTTCTTTTTTTAAAAAAAAGCTCGATAATGGACTAATAGTTAGTGTCCTATTTATTAGTTTGTTCCTTTAGTCAAAAATTTCATCTTTTTATTAGTCCTTTCGGTTTGTCAAATTGTATAACTTGTAAAAGGTATCATTATATGATAGTTTAGTTAGTTTTTAGGGGCCTCAGTAATAATGAGGTCCCGTTCAGAGAAAGAAAGATGACAAAAGAGCTGCTGGATAAATATTTGAATAACTGCTGTACATCACAGGAAGTTGAGGAGGTTATGCAGTGGATAAAGCAAGAATTCTTCTTCAGTGAAAGTAAGGAGCTTAGCAAGATTGATTGGCAACATTTTAAGGAAGGAGACAGCAGTGTGTCAGATGAAAAACTGGATATTCTACTTGATAAAATTCACCATAAATTAAATATTGAAGAACCTCTTAGGGGGCCGAGAAAGAATTACCGGGTAGTTAGCTGGATATCGAAAGCTGCTGCTGTCATTTTAATTCCGATTTTGGCCTTTTTATTTTATACCATTTCTGAAAATGCAAGGTTAACAAACCAAATTGCAACGGTATATGTGGATTCTTTAGAAGTGATTGCACCTGTTGGTTCGCGAACTGTTGTTGAGTTGTCAGACGGATCCGTGGTTCATCTTAATTATAGCAGCCGGATAAAATACCCGCAGAATTTTAGGGGAGAGACTCGCGGTGTCGCTTTAACTGGTGAAGCTTATTTTGAGGTGGCTCATAATCCTGACAAACCTTTTGTAGTTACTGCAGGTGGTATTGATATTAGAGCGTTGGGTACGGTTTTTAATGTGAACGCATATCCTGAAAATAATAATATTGCAACTACACTTATAGAAGGAAAGGTGTTGGTAGAGAAAATGAATAACAACGGAAATGTTGAAACTTTAAAAGAACTGATACCCAGTCAGCATATAATATATGACAAGAAGACTAACGTTTTAAAGTCGTGTTTGGTGCAGGTTGAAAAATATATTGCATGGAAAGATGGAAGGTTGGTTTTCGAGAATGAACCGATAGAAGAGGTTGCCCAAAGGTTAAGTCGAATGTTTAATGTTGAAATACTGGTTGAAAAAGAGGTAACGAAATACAAGTATACAGTAACCTTTGTTGATGAGCCGCTTTTTCAAATACTTGAATTATTGTCGGTTGCAACACCGATTAGTTACCGGACATTGCCGCGCACAAAGAATCCTGATGGAACATTTTCAAAACAAAGAATATTAATTGAGAGAAAGAGATAAAGTTAAATTAAACTGAACTAAAACTTAAATGCCTATGAACAACCTGCTTTTTTAAAACAACAGGGAAATGCTATTAACATTTCCCCTGAGATTGTAAAAATTACCCTGTACGCTTCACTTTACAGGGCATTTCTAACTAAAACAATACAAAAATATGAAAAAAAGATTCTGTTTTACTCGGGATTGGAAATTTTCCGGGCTAATTAAACTATTGAAAGTAATGAAACTAACGGTTTTCCTGTTATTGGTTTCAGTGGCTGGAGTTTTTGCCAATAAAAGTTATTCGCAAAGTAAAATGCTTAATTTAGACATGCATGGAGCCACTGTTAAGGAAGTTATAAAGAATATTGAAGAACAAAGTGAGTTCTATTTTTTGTATAGCGAAAACCTTATTGATGTAGAAAGAAAAGTTAATGTAACCGTTGAAAACGAAAAAATAGAGCAGACTCTGGCGCTGGTATTTAACGGTACAGATGTTGATTATTCAATACGAGATCGCATTATTGTGTTAACAACCCCCGAGATGCTTAAAAGAGAATTAGGAGCATTACAACAACAAAAATCCGTTTCTGGTAAGGTAACCGATGAAAAAGGAGAACCGCTTCCCGGGGTAACAGTTATTGTTACCGGCACTACGATTGGAATAACTACCGATTTTGACGGGAATTACTCGCTGGAAATTCCGGCTGATTCCAAATCGGTAACCTTCTCGTTTGTTGGTATGAGATCGCAGGAAATTGAAATTGGTAACAGAACAACAATAGACGTAACAATGGCTGTTGATGCTATTGGACTCGAAGAAGTAGTTGCTGTAGGGTATGGATCAGTATCCCGAAAAAACTTAACAACATCTATTTCAAAAGTCAGTACCGATGATATTGCAAAATCATCGAACAGTAATATGTCACAATTAATGCTGGGGCGTGCTGCGGGTCTTCAGGCTACAATTCAGAGTGCACAACCCGGAGGAAATGTTGATATTTCAATTCGGGGAGCGAAAAACCCAATTTATATAATCGACGGAGTGATGATGCCTAATGGCTCATTGGAAACAGAATCAGGTGGATCTATGACTGTGATTCCCAGTTCAGTTAATCGTTCGGGGCTTGCGGGCTTAAATCCTGATGACATAGAGTCTGTTGAGGTATTAAAGGATGCATCAGCATCTATTTATGGTATTGGTGCTGCAAACGGAGTTATTTTGATTACAACCAAAAAAGGGAAAAAAGGCCCTTTGAGTGTAAAATACAATGGTAGCTTTTCTATTGTTGAAAATACCAAATATGTACAACCATTAAATGCACCGGATTATATGAATCTGGTTAATGTTTATAACAAAGAACAGTACTTGTATAACAATGCAATGGTACCTTATGGTTCTACCCCGTATGATAATGGCTGGAGCCCGGCTTTTTCTGATACAGAGATAAGCAATGCTCAATCAACAGATTGGTTAGGCGAGGTTTTGAGGAGTGGTAGCATTTCGAACCATAATATAAACATAACAGGTGGTGGCGAAAGAATTCAGTATTATACTTCAGGCAACTATTTTAAGCAGGTAGGTACTGTCTCAAATTCAAAAATGGAACGTTATTCATTAAGGAGCAAAATTGATTTTCAGCTTAACTCGTTTATTAATCTGTCATCAACTGTTAATGTTAACCGGAATTTTTACCTTAATTCATCGGTAGGAGGTACTTCGAATGGCAGGGGAGCCCAGGCCGCAGGAGCTTTAACTGCAGCATTGGCGTATCCGTCAAACGTACCGGTGAAAGATGAAAATGGCGATTATTCTGTATTCATTAATCTTCCAAATGCTGTTGCAATGGAGGATATTGAAGATAATACTAACTCTGATGGTACTTATCTGAACTTTGTTGCTGATATAAAATTGATTAAAAATATTTTATCCGCTAAGCTACTCTACGGAAATAATAAGGAAAATACAAAAAGGTCTGTATTTATTCCGTCATATGTTTATTTCGACCAAATGTATAAGTCGAGGGGAAGTCTTGGAACTGACAGCCGGGAGAATCAAACCATGGAAGCAACTTTAGCGTTTGATAAATCGTTTAATGATTTTCTGACATTAAATGTTGTTGCTGGTATCGGTAAATACCTCAATTCAGGTTACGGATTAAATGTAGCCTACGATGAACAGCATGATGCAATTGCCAACGATAATTTAAGAGCTGCAACCGGAATAATAACTCCCGGTTCGTACAGGTACGATGATGAAAAGCGTTCGCAATTTATACGTGCCAATATTGATATATTAGACCGTTATGTGGTTGCTACAACAATACGTAGAGATGGCACCGATAAATTTTTCCCCGATAGTAAGTATGCAATTTTCCCTTCTGTTTCAATGGCATGGAAAATTTCTAACGAAAGCTTTCTTGAAGATGTATCGTGGTTAAACCTGTTAAAAATAAGAGCTAGTTATGGCGAAACAGGAAGCGATAACCTGGGATCTACACTGTATGGAACTTATGGCCCGTTTGGCTCACAAGTTATGTTTAGTAATAATTCAACGAAGTATATTCCTATTGTACTAAACGGATTGGATTATCCTGATGTGAGCTGGCAGAAAACAACCATGAAAAATATAGGTATTGATTTTTATATCCTAGGTGACAGAGTTTCAGGAAGTTTTGATTTATTCAGAAACGACATTACTGATATGCTGGGTGAAGCAAACACTGCAGGCTTGTCTATGTTCGGAAGCTATCCGATTAATGGAGCTCATACAAGGAGACAAGGATGGGATGCCAGTCTAAATACTAAAAATATTCAGACTGCTGATTTCACATGGTCATCAATTTTGAACCTGTCAAGATATAATGCACTCTGGATAGAAAGAATGCCTAATTACGATTATAATGAATACGAAATTCAGGGGCGTGTAGCAATGAATGCAGATTATTACTATGAGACAAGTGGACTTATTAATGTAGATATGAGTAATGTTCCGTCTTCACAACCCGAAAGTGCACGTTATCCGGGATTTCCAATTATAGTTGATCAGAATGATGATGGTGAAATTACTGTTGACGATATTGTAATGAACAATAATGTACCTGATTTATATTTAGGTTTTGGGAACACATTTACGTACAAGAATTTTGATCTTGATATTTTTATGTATTCCCAATTGGGAGTTAATAAACGTAACTGGGCATGGGATTGGGCAAGTCCGACCGAGTTGGCCAATCAAGGTGCTAATTCCAACGAATATGCAATGGGTATCTGGAATTCACAAACAAATCCGGATGGCAGATTTCCCGGAATAGCATATAGTCTGGCTTCAGTTACCTTGCCCGGAGGTGCCGGTACCAATATTGGAAACCAGAACGCTTCTTTTTTGCGCGTCAGGAATATTACGCTCGGATACAACTTAAGTGGAAATAAGCTGGGCGAAGTTGGTAAGTATATTCGAAACATTCGGGTTTATGTTGATGCGCAGAATCCTATTCTCATTACGAACTTTGAAGGATTTGATCCGGAAGTATACAGTGGAGGCGACTACAAAGGAGGAAAAGGTGAGTATCCACAAACGAGGACATTCTCTGCCGGAGTTAACATTAGTTTTTAATTAAAAGATACGATAACCATGAAAAATAAATATTTAACGATAATTATAATAGCAATTTCTTTATTAGTAAGTAGTTGCGAAGATAATTTTGACCCCAAAATATATGGCAAGCTTTTTTCTTCGAACTTCCCCAAAACGGAAGAAGATTTTGAATCTTATTTAATGACATGTTATATTCCTTTCTCTGTAAACTGGACATACAATCTTACAGGTGTTAATCAACATAATTTCTACGTTGCAGAAGGAGGTGTAATACGCCTTTTTGATTCAACATCAGATTTGTGCGCCCCTTGGGAAGCAAGAACCTGGGGAGGGTCCTGGAGAAAATTAACAACTGCGAATTATGAAGATTGTATTTATTACGGTCGTGCTTCAGGTGGTGATCCTTCACATTTTGAAAAAATTCGGGATATTACCCGCTTCTCTAAAATTATTGGAACTATTGAAGAATCGACTGTGATCTCTGATGCTAAAAAGGCAAATTACCTTGGTGAAGCACGTTTATTACGCGGGCTTATGATGTATTACCTGTTGCATATTTATGGTCCGGTACCTGTTATTACTGATCCTGCATTGGTGGGAGATCGTGAAGCAGAGGAAAATCTGGAACGTCCTACATTGCAACAAATGGCTGAACTGATTACTTCTGATTTTGAATACGCGGTTGAGAACATGTCAAATAATCAACCCAATGGGAGGTATACAGCAGATTATGCAAGGGTTTGTTTAATGCGTCATTATTTAAACGAAGGTTCTTATATGAATGGATATTATGATAAAGCAATAAACATGTATGACCAATTAAAAAATTCAGGCTATACATTGTTTACTGCTGGGGGAGAAGATGCCTATGCCGAACAATTTAAAATGGATAATAAGTTTAACGTTGAAGTAATTGAAGCAGTTTCAATTAGTGCCAGCGGTGACGGATCCGGGGCAAATGGGAATTTTAATCCAATGTCATGGTATGTAATTCCAAATAATGTGGCAAAATATGCAGATGTTGAAAATACAGTACCAACTCCTTTTGTATATCAAGGTGGAGGATGGGGGCAGTGTTGGAACATTTCGCCGGATTTTTATGATACTTTTGAAGAAGGAGATACACGTAAAAATACAGTTTTAACATCTTATATACAGAATGATGCTGCAAGGACACTGATAACGAGAGATGATATAGGGGTGGCTTGGTCTGGATTTATAATTAATAAGTATCCTGTTGAAATTGATAATGCTTTTCAACCAACAGACATTCCTTTGGCAAGGTGGGCTGACGTATTATTAATGTATGCTGAAGCAGTGGCTAGAAAAGATCAGGCTGTTCCGTCAGGAGAAGCTTTGCAGGGAGTAAACGATGTTAGGGAGAGGGCAGGACTGGCTCCGCTAAGTGGTGATGCAATTGCAAGTTATGATGGTTTTATGGATGCTTTATTAATGGAAAGAGGTCACGAACTTATGTATGAGGGTATTCGAAAAGTTGATCTTATTCGATTTAACAAATACCGCCACAACTGCAAATTATACAAAGGTGCTGAGCCAACCCATCAATATATGCCTATTCCTGATTATGCTGTAAAACAGGCAGAAACCTATGGTAAAACATTGGCGCAAACGTACGAGAGACCAGATTATAGTCTTGATAATTAGTTTTATACATCATTGTGCGGTATGTTTTATCGCACAATGATGTAGTTAGATATTATTGCAGCTTTTCTCATTGAACTTTTTAACCAGGCTGTAATTAATAAAAATAGTATGAAATTGCAGGATTGATAATATTCATTAAAAGGCTAAGCTTTCACTTCTGTTAAAGCCGGGAAAACAAAAAATTTTGTATTGTTTTGATTTTAGGAGATTAAATTCAGCCCGGAATAAATTATCAAGGAAAGACGTTTAATTTAGCATGATGTCTATTATGTAGTTTTACCAGAGATTTTTTTATTAACCAGAAAGTGGGATATAGCATTTGACAAGCTACTTCTTCAATTTTTTTACGATACAATATTTGATCTGCCTCAATGATTATGTTAATATAAACTAAGATCTGCACCTTTTATTTTCAAAATTTAATGACTTATAGTCAGGCTTTTATGTAATTAAACAAAGATTAGAACATGGCAAATTTAATTGGAGTGTTACAGGATAAGATTATCAATACAAGTATGGTATTTTCCATCTTGTTTGTATTTAACATTTCTATCATACAATCGGCTAGCGGACAAGGGGTAACATTTGTCGATAAAGAGGGATGCTGGAGATGGTCTGCTGATAGTAGTGAAGTGAATCTATTTGGAGTTAATTATACTACCCCGTTTGCTCACTCCTACAGGGCACATAATTATGTCAATGTCGATCATGGAAAAGCAATTGATCAGGACATTTATAACCTTACCCGGCTGGGATTAAAAGCATATCGGGTTCATGTATGGGACACGGAGATAAGCGACACATTAGGAAATCTGATAATGAATGAGCATTTAAGGCTTCTCGATTATACAATAAAAAGTATGAAAGACAGAGGATTTAAGATTGTTTTAACTCCATTGGCATATTGGGGAAACGGTTATCCTGAATGGGACAAAAAAACACCCGGATTTTCACGAAAATATGGAAAAGATGGGTGTTTAACAATTCCAGATGCTATAACTGCCCAGGAAAATTACCTCAAACAATTTATAATGCATACCAATCCATATACAAATCTGGCATACAATGAAGATCCCGATATTATCGCGATTGAGATCAATAATGAGCCTCATCATAGCGGAACACCTGACCAAACAACAAATTTTATTAACCGAATGGTGAAATCCTTGAAGGATGGTGGTTGCAAGGTACCTGTCTTTTACTGTATGGCTTTTTCACCTCAATTACTTGATGCATATCTTGATGCTGATATTGAAGGGGGAACTGTTCAATGGTATTCTACCGGGCTTGTCTCTAACAGGGCAATTAAAGGTAATTTGTTGCCAAAAGTTGCCAATTGGCCGAAATATCATATCACTTCAAAAATACAGCAATCGAAAAAAGCACTTTTGTCTTATGAGTTTGACGCTGCAGACAATACTTATTCATTTTTATATCCCTCCATGGCCAGATGTTTCAGGGAGGCTGGGTTTCAGTTTGCTGCTCAATTTTGTTACGACCCAATGAATATTGCCTACGCAAACACGGAATATCAAACCCATTTCATGAATTTGGCTTATGCCCCTCAAAAGGCGCTGGGCTTAAAAATTGCTGCCAGGGTTTTTGAGTGGCTTCCGCGAAACAGCCCAAAGATTGCATATCCTGAAAGTAACTCTTTTGGTCCGTTTCATTTAAGTTATAATGAAAACCTGGCAGAAATGGTTACCGACGAAGTATTTATATATACTAATACAACAAATTCAGCACCTGAAAATCTATCAGACTTAAAAGAAATTGCCGGCTATGGAAGATCCAAAATTGTAAACTATCCCGGATTTGGGGCGTATTTCCTGGATAAGTTGGAAGACGGTGTTTGGCGCCTTGAAGTTATGCCCGATGCTATTGGGGTAAACGATCCATTTGAAAGGGCTAGTTTAAGCAAAGAAGTTTCAGTATGTATCTGGAAAGATTATAAAATGAAAATCCGGATACCCGATTTGGGAAATAACTTCAGTATAAAACAATTAAATGCCGGGAATAGTTATTCTGCCCAGGCTGATAATGGTGCTTTTAAAGTATCTCCGGGAGCTTATCTTCTGCAAAGAGAAGGGGTTTCCTCGGAATGGAATTCTGAAAGTGAGTGGAAAAACATAAAATTGGGAGAATACATTGCCCCCGATAACAAATGCTCGAAAGTATATGTATTGCATGATGCTACAGAAGAAATTGCTGTAGGAAGTAATTTGGAAATCAACGCCAAAGTTGTTACTCCCGAAAAGTTGGAAAAAGTAGAGCTCTTTAAAGTAGGCGATGGAATTAGAAGAACTTCATTTTCGATGACACAAATGGATAGTTATACGTGGAATGTAAAATTGCCTGAGGAAATGTTTTCTGACGAAGGAATTTTGAATTATGTAATATGTGTTCATTTAAAAGATGAGACACGGACTTTCCCTACCGATGTGAAGGGAAAACCTGTTGATTGGGATTATTACGACAATAAATCATGGGAGACCAGGATTGTGAAACCAGCGACTCCTTTATGTATTTTTGATGCATCGAAAGATGGAAATAAAATAAATCGTCCAACTCGTTACTCAAGATTTACATTTTATCCCTCCGAAATTCCAGGGAAAAAAATGATCGTATTAGACAGTCGTATTTTAAATCCGGTTGCCTTTTATTTTCGCGAAAAAATTAGGGGACGAATATCAGAACTGGGGCATAAGAAGAAACTGGTGCTTACTGGTAAATCATTAAATAACCAGGAGGTTCCGGTTGAAATATCATTGGGAACAACAGAGGGATTTTATTATACAACCACCATTAATTTCATGCCTCAAAAAAAAGACTATGAAATTGAATTGTCGAAATTCCGATTTAAAGAAAATCAGTCGCAAACGTCAGTGCCTGATAATGAAGTTACTCCCGGAAGCATAGTTACAGGAAACGATATTTTGAACATCAATAACATTGAAATTGTGCAATGTGCATTGCCTGTTTCGAAAGATAGTGAACGGCAAGACAATGTAGCAATAGAGCGTATTACTCTTAAAGAATAAGTTATCAGGCAATTATAATAAATCAATACAGAAATTATTACGATGAGAAAAAAATATTATTTGTTATTTCTACTGTTCTGTTTAAGTTTTAATTGCAAGGTTGAAAAGAATAGTGATTCTGGTCTCAAACCGTTTAGTGTGAATTACCAGGATATAGGAGATGAAGCTATTGATATTTCTTTTTTACTTGAAAAACCAGCCGGGAAGTCAGGTTTTGTCACAGCGCAGAATGGAAAGCTTGTTAAGCCCGATGGAACACAAGTGAGGTTATGGGGAGTTAATATTACTGACTGGACAAAAGGTTCAACTCAAATACCGGAAAAAGAAGATGCCCGGTTATACGCTAAAACGTTAGCAAGATATGGGATTAATTGTGTAAGGTTAACATTTCTGGACTTTTTTACACCCCGTGGCCTGATCAATCCAAATTTTGATAATACCGGAAATCTGGATGCAGAGCAATTGGACAAACTGGATTACTGGATTAGCCAACTTAAGGAAAACGGAATATATATTGATTTAAATTTATTGGTTGGCAGAACCTTTAAAGAAGGTGACAATGTTGAGGATTATAAAAAAATAGGCTGGGCTAAATACGTATCATATTTCGATTCGCAACTAATTGAACTACAGAAAGATTTCGCCAAAGATTTACTTACGCATTACAATCCATATACAAAGACGAGTTATAACAACGAACCAGCAATAGTTATTGTTGAGCTTGTAAATGAAAATACTCTTTTTGACGCTTGGCACAGAAATGCCTTACATCCTGCCAGTGAAGTAAGCTGGGATCCAAATTTTCGAAACCTGACCAACTATCATTCGGAATTACTCACACAAATGTTCAATAATTTCATAAGAAATAAATTTAGTAAAGCAGAAATAGAATCTATCCGAAAACAAGCACAGGCAAAGAAAGGCGAATTAATATCAAGAGCGAGCAGGAAAGATAATCTGGAGACACAGAAAGATTGGGTTCATGCAACAATCTCTTTTTATGAAGATGTTGAAAAGCGGTACTTTGTTGAAATGAAGAAGTATCTGAAAGATACACTTAGCGTAAAATCATTATTAATAGGAAGCAACGATTTTTTACATAATCAAAGTGAATATCCTATGCTCTATTCAAACCGGGAATTGGATATAATTGACGGTCATGTTTACTGGCAACATCCCACCTGGCCGGGTAAAATTAATACGCCTATGGTCAACGAGCCGGATTCGTCTACCATCGCAAAACTGTCCCGTATAGCTTTAGCCGGGATGCCATATACTGTTTCTGAGGTAAACAATGCTTTTCCCAATGATTACGAAAGTGAAGGTATCCCACTAATTTCTGCTTATGGAAGTTTTCAGGACTGGTCTGGAATAATGGTTTATACTTTCGAACCTAAAACCGATCCTGATTATAGAGGTTTTGTAGGAGATGCTTTTGATATTTCTCATCACCCGGTAAAAATGCCTCAAATGATTGTCGGTTCGTTAATGTATCTAAGGGCTGACGTTGCAAAAGCAAATGGAACGGTACTACGGACTTATTCTGACAAGCAAATCTCCCAAACCATGACTATGCCGGTCGAAGATTCTCCATATTACACTCCGGGATACGATGCTTCCGATGTATTTAAACACAAGGTGAGAATTGTGTCACTTGACAAGGCACAGAACTATGATGAAACAAAACAGGATAAGAAGTTGCTCCTATCTGATACAAAAGAACTGGCATGGGAGTTGAATTCTAAAGGTAACGGTTGTGTTACAATAAACACGCCTTTTACTCAGGCAATAATCGGGTTCACTAATGAATTTGAAAAGGAATTGGACAATCTGGATGTAAATGTAGATAACGAATTTAGTGCGATAACACTTTCCTCCATAGACGATAAACCTATAAATAATTCAAATCAACTGCTTCTCATAACAGGAGGAAAAGTAGAAAACACAGGTCAGGTTTGGGATAGTGAGCGCAAGAAAATTATAAAAAGAGGCTCTGCTCCATCTTTAGTTGAAGTTGTTAGCGGGAAAATAACTTTATCCAATCTGGATAGAGCAAAGAAAGTTGTAGTAAAACCACTTGATGGTTCCGGCGTCCCGTTAGGAGAGACTATTGAAGCGGAAAAATCAGGTAGAAATTGGATGTTTTCTGTAGGGGAGATAATAACTACCTGGTATAAAATAGAAATCAGCCGCTAATATTAGCGCTTAATTTGGAAAAGCAAAATTGATGAATAAAGTTAAATTGAAAGAAAATCAACTGTTTATGAACGGAAAGGAAATTAAGCTCAGGGAAATATGGGAGTAGGCGATGTTATATTAATAATTTTTCGGCACTGCTTGAAAAAGCTAATGTTTGAAATACAGGCTATTTCTCTGGAAGAAGATCTGTTCGAATGTAGCCAATTAATAATCCCGTTTGGATGTATAGTCGAAGCGCAAAATACACAAATTTCAAACCTTAAAGAATATCCTCATATTTTGTTTGGCAATATCATTTTTCAAAAAATATTTAATTAGAACAACTTATAAAAGCTATACTTATGAATAAACGATTTAAGATTGGTGCAATATTTATTGTTGTATTGTTTTCTTTACATGCCGGAATGGCTCAATCGTTGCAAACAATTGCACCTCCAAAGTTTCGGATGAGGCAGGGGACTCCCGGTACTGTCCCATTTGATTCTCTAAGGATGAGTGATCCTTTTATATTGGCAGATAAGACAACACAGACTTATTATTTAACAAGTACCGGAGGTTTGATCTGGAAAAGTAAAGATTTGAAAATGTGGCATGGGCCTTTTAATTCCATTGAAATAGATACTTCATCGTGGATGGGGCCAAGCCCGATGATCTGGGCTGCCGAATTGCACTACTACAATGGGAAATATTATTATTTTGCCACATTCACTAATTCAAAAATAACGATTGAAAAAAATCCTGAAAGGTTCGACATTCCAAGGAGGGCTTCACATATTTTAATCGCCGAAAAAGCAGAAGGTCCTTACCGTCCGATGAAGAACAATATCTATTTACCCGCCGACCAGGCAACCCTCGATGGAACATTGTGGATAGAAGACGGAATCCCCTATATGATTTATTGTCACGAATGGTTGCAAATAGTAGATGGGACAATGGATATCATCCAACTTTCGCCAGATTTAAGTGAACCGGTAGGAAAACCAAAAACAATATTTAAAGCATCAGACGGGCCCTGGTCGAGAACTATGTCTTCTATCGGTGAAAAAACATATGGGAAAGATATTGAGGGACAAGTTACTGACGGACCTTTTTTGTTTAAAACACAAACCGGAAAACTGGGTATGTTATGGTCGAGTTGGGGCGATACCCGGTATGCACAAGGAGTTGCCTATTCTGCATCAGGGAAACTTGATGGGCCATGGATTCACGAGAAAAAAGCACTGAACCCCGGTAATATGGGGCATGGGATGTTGTTTCATACTTTCGACGAGAAATTGTTGATGTTAATTCATTACCAAAGTATGGATCCTAAAAATCCGGGTCCCCGTAAGCCGGTTTTACTTGAAGTGGATGACTCGGGTGACAAGTTAAAAGTTATTGGTAAATACAAACTCTAATACAAACCTTGAAATGAAGCTGAACATATTTTTAGCCGGAATACTGGTTTTTGCAGTTGGTATTTCCATGGCTGCAAAACCTAAAAAAGACTATAGTAACATTCGTGGTGTTTGTTATCCCGGCGGTTGGATGGGGGATCAGGCTACCATTGAAAGGGATTTGGAATATGCCCAAAGGTTACAATTGAACAGCACCCGAATTTGGTTGGGTTATCGCAGGTATAAAAGAGACCCCGAAAATTTTATTGACAAACTTCGGAACTATGTCCGCACTGCCAATAAAATGGGAATATCTACGATGCCCATCCTATGGAATGGCAATATGATTGATCCCGCTATCCTTGATGAAGATTTTAAAGAAGAAGGGAAAAGTTATGTAAAAGCTATTGTCGATGCTTTAAAAAACGAAGAGGGATTACTGATGTGGGATATCATGAATGAACCATCATGTAACGATTATTTCCGCAACGCAACAGGTGATGAGAAAACGGAGCATGAGAATAAAATATGGGAGTTTGTAAGGTTTTATTGTAAATATGTAAAAGAAATTGATCCTGAAAATGCAATTACTGTTGGAGTTACATATCCCCGGTTTTTGGAGCAGTCAGCCGATCTTGTTGATGTCCTTTCTTTTCACGATTATCTTGAAACACGTCAGCGTTTAGAAAACAGCTATCTGGAAGCTGAAGAGATCTCCGCGAACCATGGAAACAAACCACTCATAAACAGCGAAATGGCTTGTTTGGGGCGAGCCAATCCGTATGATATGGCTATTGATATATGCGAAAAGCACAAAGTGGGCTGGTATGTATTCGATCTTATAATTGGCGGGTATTGGGGCGATGTTCATGGTTTGGTTTACCCCGACGGTACGGTTCGCGACCCTTCTATAATTGCAGCAATTTTAGGTTTTCAGAGAAACAGGGATGTGGAGACCAGTATAAAGCCAAATCCCAATAAGGAAGGGTACGCCTACAAAGCGCTTAATTTAATTGAAGATGCTATGAAGGAGGAAACCGAAGTTTTCAGGAATAAAAAGAAATCGACTGATGAGATACTTGAAGCTGCTGAGTTTTGTGCCAACCTGCTTGAAGCGTGCGAAATGGTTCCGATGTACGATCCTCCAACAGCTAAAATAAGGGCATGGCGGAATCAGAAAGAAGAAGACAGAGATGAAGAAGCAATTCGGGCTTTTGCTTACGATTTAGGATTGACATTAAAAAAATATTGCCAAATATATTAATGGCTTTCTGTTTCTTCAATTAATACGATAAAAACTAAAACCAATGAAACTAAAATCATTTTCAACATTCATATGTATTATTCTATTGTGTTCTAATCAGCTTTTTAGCCAATCGCTGAATGTTACTTTTGAAGAGAATTTTGTAGCACACGACCCTGTAATGATAAAACAGGACAGTACTTTCTATTTATTTATTACAGGTGGAGGAATGGCGAAAAGTCCCGATCTCGATCACTGGACGAGTATAAAATCTGTACCAACCAAATTAGAGTGGGTTACAGATGATATTATCCCCGGTTACAGGGGAGGTTACTGGGCTCCCGATATTCAATTTCTAAATGGTACCTACTATCTTTATTATTCACCATCAGCTTTTGCAAAAAATACATCGGCCATTGGAGTAATGACCAACACTACACTTGATCAGGATGATCCAAATTATAAATGGGTAGATCATGGTATGATTGTACAGTCGATACCAAACCGGGATTTCTGGAATGCAATTGATGCCAATGTCTATTTTGAGAAAAGCTGGAGAGGCAAAGTTACAGGATGGCTCACTTTTGGTTCATTCTGGGGAGGAATAAAGATGGTTAAACTTGCTCCCGATATGATTTCCCTTGCCAAACCGGAAGAATGGTATAGTGTTGCAAAACAGGAACGAACTTTTGGAATGCCGGATACAGACCCGGGAGATGGTACAATTGAAGCACCGTTTGTTTACCACAGGCACCAGTATTATTATCTTTTCGTATCGCTTAATTACTGTTGCCGGGGGCTCGATAGTAATTACAATGTTGTGGTAGGCCGTTCACGGAAAATTACAGGTCCTTATTTCGATAAAAACGGCCTGCCAATGTATGCAGGTGGAGGGACACTCGTGGCCGGAGAAACAGATGATTATGCTGGTATCGGCCATTGTGCTGTTTATGATTTCGACGGGAAAACTTATTTTATAGCGCATGGTTATGACAAAAATGATAATGGGAATTCGAAACTAATTGTGAAGGAAATTACATGGGACCGGGCAGAATGGCCAACAGTTAATTTTTAGATGTTTTAATGGATTGGGCAGGGGAGTGTTTTGGAGGTAACCGATGTTTAAGAAAGAGGTTTGGGATGATGAAACATTTGTTGCCAAATAATTTCCATAAATATACTTTCCTAAAACAAAGGCCCGATGGGCAAAAGAGAATACAATAGAGTGTTTGATGTTTAAAAAATGTAAAAGATGATTTTCAATTATTAACCAATTTATAATATATCGTTATGTCATTAAAAAAATATATGTGGGTATTGAGATACTGTATTTTTGCAGGTATCTTATTCTTTTTTTCCTGTAGTGATAATGTAAAAAAGGTGCAGTTTGTACCAGATAGAAACGGGATATCGGAGGTGGCCTTCTCAATCACCGATTTAAATTCAGAACTTCCTTCAGATTGGAGCAAACAGGAGTTTTTAATTCTTGAACTCAAAGCATCTTCATCGCAACGATTCGAAATAGGGATTCGCAGTAACGGGCGATACCTGTTTAAAAGGTACCATCCACTGGCTGAAGCTCACGTTCAGGTAAGCATCCCGCTACAGTTTTACCGGCAGCAGCCTTCCGATGGAAGCGATATGGCAGCAACATGGAACAGGCCCAGAGATGCTGGCTGGATTAATGTGGAATGGGGTGGATTTGGCCCAATTGAAAATGTCGACAGTATTAAATTCAGGATGGTTACTCCAATTGCTAGTCCTTCGCTTGAAGTCTATTCGGTTGGAGTTGCCGCAGAAGACCCTGGCGATAAATTTATAGATCCGGAAAAGCTTATTGATAAATACGGTCAACTCAAAACTATTCGGTGGGAAGGAAAGATAACTTCTGACGAACAGTTACATGAAATATGGGAAAAAGAAGAAAAAACATTAACTCCCGGGAATTTCGATTATGACCAGTGGGGCGGATATCAGAATTCTCAGGCAAAAGCTACAGGCTATTTCCGTGTCGAAAAAATTAATGACAAATGGTGGTTTATAGACCCTGACGGGCATTATTTTTTATCAACGGGCTCCAATATGATCTCTCCTTTTCAGGGAACCCGTGTTACACGCAGGGAAAGCATTTTTGATACGATACCGGGAAAAGCACGAGCCGGTTTCTTCGGAGGCAGCGATGTTTATACCGATTTCCTGGCGAATAACATTAAGAACCGTTACGGAGACGAAATGTGGCAGGAAGAATGGGAAAAAAACACAAAAAGAAGATTAAATGCCTGGGGTTTTAATACTGGAATGAAAAGTATGGAAATGCCTTATATAACCTTTGTAAGAGGAACAAAAATCAGGGAAGGTTACATGGGTTTGCCTGACGTTTATGGCGAGAATTATGAAAAGGAACTGGAAGAAGCAATTGCCAAGCAAGCTGAAGACTTTAAAAATGATCAGCTTCTTATTGGATATTACATTGGTAATGAGCCTGCCTGGCCAAACCGGGAATCTTTATGTGTTGATATAATCCTTGAAGGGAAAGAAACAGGCACTCAGAAAGCACTGAAAAAATACCTCGGAAAAAATGGGGACACACCTGAAAACAGGGTGAAGTTTTGCAAAAAGGCTTTTTCTGATTTTTTGGATATGGTTATACGCAACGTGAAAAAGTATGATCCGAACCACTTGGTTCTTGGAATCCGTTTTGGAGGTACCCCGCCCGATTATCTTATAGAGATGGCTCGAAAGTTCGATGTGTATTCGTTAAATGTTTATGCATACAGGCCTAATCCGGCTTATCTCGATAAAGTTGCAAAATTGTCAGGTTTACCGATAATAATCGGAGAATACCATTTTGGTGCTCCTGAAAGAGGTTTAGCTTCCGGCCTGTCGCAGGTTAAAGATCAGAATAACAGGGGTGTTGCATATATTTATTACACCGAAAATGCCCTTTCACACCAGAATGTTGTTGGGGCACATTGGTTCCAGTGGACAGACCAGCCGGTTACCGGGCGCAGAGATGGCGAAAATTATAACATTGGGATAGTAAATATTGTAGATATACCTTACAAAGAATTAACCGATGCCATTACTGCTTCTCATGAACGATTTTACAGGATCCATTCAGGTATAATTCCTCCCAGCAAGGTAATGCCGGAAGGAGCAACTGATGTTGATGCTGACTATTAGTGTAAAGACTGAAAATAGTGATCAGGTTCAGGATCTACAATGATTATGGTTTAGTAAAATTTTAAAAATAATTTTATTGAAATATTGAAATAGAATAAACATGAAAAAGTTACTTCTTATACTGGGAATAACAGTCTTGATGGCACAAATGAACACTTACGGGCAGGATGTTCCCAAAACGATTGACCGTGATGGCGTTGCTTACAAATTGGTCGACAAACCATTGTATATCGATCCGGTATATAATGGTTCCACCGACCCGATGGTGTGTTATAATTCCAATGCCGGAAAGTGGTATATGTACTATACAAGCCGACGTTCAAATGTTCCGGGACTTAATGGTATTGAATCAATTCATGGTACACCCATAGGTATTGCAGCATCAGATGACGGAGGGGCTACCTGGAAATATATTGGCGACTGTAATATCGATTATCACCCCGATGAAAATCCTACATACTGGGCGCCGGAAATAATTGAATACAAAGGAATATACCATATGTACCTTACCTATGTTCCGGGAGTTTTTAACGATTGGGAGCATCCCCGCGATATAGTTCACCTTACCAGCAAAGATGGTATTAATTGGGAAACACAATCGGTTTTAAAACTTGCGGTCAGGAAAGTTATCGATGCTTGTATTATGCAGTTGCCCAACGGAACATGGCGTTTGTGGTATAATAATGAAGCCGATAACAAATCAATTTATTATGCTGAGAGCCCCGATTTGTACAAATGGACGGATAAGGGAAAGGTTGATATTACTACTGTAGGAGAAGGTCCGAATGTAATTTACTGGCACGATAAGTATTTTATGATTGTTGACGAATGGAAAGGGCTTTCCGTATTTAGTTCTGATGATGCTTTAAACTGGTCGAAACAGGAAGAATACCTGGTTTCAGGTATTCCGGTAGAAGGGCAGGGGGAAACGAAGTCGGATGCCGATTCAAGGAGAAGAGTCAGAATGGTTGACGGAACCAGGGGAAACCATGCCGATATTGAGATATCTAACGGACATGCTTACATGTTCTATTTTAGTTCTATTCCGGCCAAAATGAATAAGCGTGGATCTGCTGTTTATGTGCAGGAGCTAATTTATAACGAAGATGGAACCATTTCCTGCGATCCGACTGCGCCCTGTTATATAAATCTTTCGAAAAAATAACAAAAAAGCTTATCCTGTTGACAAACCTTTTTTGAGGAGATGTGTCTGTCAGAAAAGATACAATCCTGTTTATTTTGAAATTAATGTTTGTTTTAGGAACTGACTGTATCTCATTGAGTGCTGATTCACAGCAGTATTATACTTAACTTTAATTAACTAAACTTAAAATGAAGAACATAGTTTTTTTTAGCATTTTTTGTTTTTTCGCTTTCTCGACAGGAGAAATATTTGCCCAACAAGTAAGCTTGATTCCGTCCAATGATGTTTGGGAGAGACCAGAGATAGTCCCCATTCCTTCATCTGTTGAGGGATTAAAGAATTTCAAAATTGATATTTCAGATCAATGGTTGGTAAAAAATAAGCTCTCAGGAGATATAAAAGCCGATATAGCCTCGCATACAGGCTGGGAACCCATTGTAAATAGGAACGACAGGAGGCGCTGGAATAATCTGTCAGAAAGACTTTTTAAGCAGGAAATAACAATTCCCGGCTCGTTTGATGATAAACGGATTATTATCCGGTTTGGAGGGGTTGCCCATACTGCCAAACTTTATGTTAACGGGAATTATGTGCGCGACCACTGGGGGTCATATATGGCATGGTCTGCCGATATTACCGAATACATTTCAGGTTCGAAAGCAGTTATTGCAGTTTATACAAATGAAGAGAGAACGGGGCTTGCCAGCTTTATTTCCGGCAATGGAATTCACCGTGAAGTTACTTTATTTGCTGTCCCGCAAAATTATATCGCCAGGGCAAACATTGAAACGGATCTTGACAGTGATTATAAAGATGCCGTTTTGAGGGTAAAAATGAAGGTAAAAATCCATAATCCACAGCAGGTTGGAAAATTAGTCTTGTCATTAGCAGATAAAGGAGGCAGTAAAATTTCGCTCAATCCTTCAAAATTTGATGTCCCAAAAAGTGAAGAGGATTTTTATGTCGAGAGTTTTGTTAGCAACCCGCTGAAATGGGATGCTGAGCATCCAAATCTTTATAAACTTACCGCTTGCCTTTTAGCCGATGGCGAAAAATCCCAATCTGTTGAGCGGAATATAGGTTTCAGGGAAATTGAACGAAGAGGGCACCAGGTTTTTGTGAATGGTCAGGAGGTTAAATTCCGTGGAATGTGGGGAGGCAATGATGCCAAACAGTTGCGCGATATAAATGTTAACCATACGCGCCAGAAATGGGCCACCGAAAGTTTCCTCGATTCATGCGATTATTATGGAGTTTATGTTTTGGATGAAAATCCGGTTGACTTCGCAAAGTATGGTCCCGAAATTGACCCTGAGTGCGCTTACCAGTGGCTCAGCCTTACTTCAGATCTGATTGAACGGGATTACTCGCATCCGTCTGTAGTAATGTGGGGGCTCGGTAACGAGTCGTTCCACGGACCTAATGTGCTAACAGCCTATCGCTATGCCAAAAAGGAAGATTTGCAACGGCAGGTGATGTTCAGTTGGTCTAACCGAGTTAAAACGACAGAAGAACTTCCGTTTGATATTTATAGCTTTCATTATCCGAATGTGCTTTTTGGCCCTAACGAAATGCGTGATTACGGGGCATCTGTATGGATGGCTAACAGCCTGGTAAAGGAACGTGAGAAAGACCCGCAACTACCAGTGATTTGCGATGAATATGCCCATGTTGTACTTAATGCCGCCGAGAAAGAAAGAGATCCGAATGTGCATAATTTCTGGGGCGAAAGCATTAAACTTTTCTGGGATTATATGTACAACACTCCGGGGGCGCTTGGGGGCGACCAGTTTGGCATGTTTCCCAGTTTGAATTCAAAAGTCGAGATTCCCGAAGTGTGGCTTACCCGAAAGGCGTACAGCCCGGTGCATTTGGAAAAGGATTATTTCAACCTTCCGCAAAAGGGAGAAGCGTTGAAGATAAAAATGCAGAACCGGTTTTGCCATACCAATATGAATGAGATTACTATGAAATGGAAGGTGGGAGACAAGGCCGGGGCGATGATATGTCCCGAATTGGCGCCTGCAGAATTTGGCACTTTATCGATACCTGTCGGCAAAGTTAAAACCGGAGATGTGGTTGAAATGCAATTTTTGCGAAACGACGGTTTTCAGCTTGACGAATTTACCCTGACCATTGACCCGCAGCCTTTTGTATTGCCCGAAATTTCTGACCAATCTCCTGAAATAAACGAAAGTGAACGGTATTACACCATAACAGGAGCCGATTTCAGTATAAAAGTAGATAAATACCAGGGGCTGATTACATCGGGGGTTTATAAAGGCAGGGAAATAATTACCTACGGCCCGATGTTACAGTTTACGGGATCTAACATTGAATTGAGAGAGTGGTGGTGCGATAATTTGTCGGTCTCTAAAGAAGGTGCAGAAGCCGTTATTGATATTTTTGGTAATTATGCCGGAATTTGGGTCAGGTACGAAATTAGGATTGACTCGAAGGGTTTGATAACCACCGGATATGAAATTCGACGCTTTCCCGATCCTACTCCACGTTTTGAAACCCTGCCCTGGAACGGTACTCATCAGGGTGGATTTTCAGAGGTGGGAATTGCCTACGAATTGTCTGCTGATATTGACCGTTTGCAATGGAACAGAAAAGCCTTGTGGACGGTATATCCGCCTAATCACATTGGAGCAGCCAAAGGAGTAGCTTATAAATACGCAGATGAAATAGAAGGCGACTGGTCGACTTACACCAACGACGGTCGTTTCTTTGGCTCATTTTCCCAGAGACAGATTGCGCCGGAGGAAACCGGGTTTACAAATAATTTCAGGGGGATGAAAGAAAATATCCGAACAGCAACTGCTTTACTCGAAGGAAGTAACATTGGAATACAGGTTATATCGCCCGAAACAGATGCTGTCAGGATGTCGAAACCGGAATGGAGAGGCCATAACGGAATTTTTATAATTACCGATAACTTATGGAATTATCCGCAGCTTGGCCTCGGTAATTATATGAAAGAACCTGTAATTATTCAGCAAGGTTATAAAAACAAGGTAATGATGCGGTTTTATTCAGAATGAAATATAGAGATAAACAATATTTCTTCGGATATCAAAAAAAATTCTGTCTTGCTTTTTTTACAATGAAGTTGATCGTTAATCTCATCTTTTCTCATTTTTAAGGTTAAAGAAAAAATTGGTCTCGATTGTTGCTTAAAAGTACCCTTTTCGGGGCTTATTTTCAAGATCAAATTGAGTCAGTTAGTATCAATTTAAATGCTGGAAAAGAGATGCTTATGATAGTTGCTGAGATTATATCGAGAACAGATTTTTTAAAATTGTTTGTTCTCGGTAAAGTCTCGTTTATCTTGACTTTTTTGTGCTTTTTTGACTCCTGTGGAAAACAAAAAAGCACTTAAAACATTGATTTTAAGTGCTTTTGATTTAATTTGGATTTCTCCTGGTGCCCAGTAAAGGACTCGAACCTTCACGTCCAATAGGACACTAGTCCCTGAAACTAGCGCGTCTACCAATTCCGCCAACTGGGCATATCTGTCAAGAACATTCAAAATCTCCGGTATTTATTCCTTTTCGATTTTGGACGTGCAAATATATAAAAAATCCGCCTTCTTGTTTCTTTAAAAAGGCGGATTTAGCGGAAAACGATTAATTCTTACAACATTTTTATTTGGTTTTCTGCTGTAATCTTTTCGCAGTATTTACATTTTAAGGCAACCGGACTTGTGTTAATTACTTTAAACGAAGTAGTTATCTTTTCGTGGTTGGTAATACACTTCGGATTAAAGCATTTTACAATTCCTGTAATTTTTCCCGGAATCTCAACAATTTTCTTTTCGGCCACTTCGTAATCTCTAATGATATTGAGTTTGGCGTGCGGTGCAATTAATGCAATTTTGTTGATCTCGTCGTTTTCAAAAAACTTATCCGATACTTTTATAATGGCTTTTGCTCCCAGTTTTCCACTTTCGAGGTTGGTTCCGAAAGTGATTTGATTTTCGATCGTATCAAGTCCCAAAATTGCTATTACCTCAAATAAACTTTTTGCCGGAATGTGATCGATTACTGTTCCGTCTTTAATGGCGCTAACTTTTAATTTTAGCTTCTTTTTCATGTCATTCTTTTCCATGGCGGTATTATTTAAGGTTCATTACGTGTGAGATAATTGCTTCGCGAGTGAACATCCCGTTCAGTGCCTGATCGAAATAGTAAGCTTTTTCGCTGCTGTCAACATCGGTGGCAATTTCGTTAACGCGTGGAAGCGGATGCAATACCCGCACATTTGGCTTGGTATTTTCCAGCATTGCTTTGTTTAAAATGTATACATCTTTCACTTTTTCGTATTCCATCGGGTCCGAAAAACGTTCTTTCTGAACACGTGTCATATAAATAATATCGGCTTCCGAAATAATATCGGTAAACTCTTCGTGCTCGAAATAACGAATTCCTCTTTCTTCCAGGTGATGTTTATAGCCGCGTGGCATTTGTAAACTTTCGGGTGCAATGAAGTTAAAAATAGGATTCTCGAATTCAGACATGGCCTGTAGCAGCGAATGCACTGTTCTTCCAAATTTCAGGTCGCCAACCATAAACAGGTTCAGGTTATCGAGCGATCCCTGTGTTTTTAAAATGGAATACATGTCGAGCAGTGTTTGTGTTGGATGCTGATTGGCACCGTCGCCTGCGTTAATAATCGGAACGCTCGAAACCTCGGCAGCATAGCGCGCAGCTCCTTCAAGCGGGTGACGCATAACAATCAGGTCGGCGTAGTTGCTTACCATTCTGATGGTGTCGTGCAGTGTTTCACCTTTTGTTGCACTCGAGCTGTCAGGATCGGCAAAACCAACAATTCGTCCCCCCAAACGATTAATTGCTGTTTCGAAACTTAAGCGTGTGCGTGTTGATGGCTCAAAAAAAAGGGAGGCAACAACTTTCCCTTTCAAAAGTTCCTGGTTGGGATTTGCTTCAAAATCCGCGGCCAGTTCCATAATTCTCAGATATTCTTCTTTCGAGAAATCTGTGATTGAAATTAAATCCTTCTTCATTGCCTTAAATATTGATTTTGATAATGTACTTGACAGAAAAAAAGAAGACCAACATTTCGGAAAATAAAATGTTGGTCTTCGTTAATTAGAAAAAAAGTAGAACCTTTTTTATAGAAAAAAACGATTGCTTTTAAAAATCGTCTGACGCTACTTTGGGAAAAAGAAATCTTCTCAAAGCGTTTTACAGTGCCTCGCTCAAGAAAATTAAAGTGGAATATCACGCGTAGCATCATGATTCAAAAATACATTGTTAGTTAACGTTTGTCAAAAATAGATTGGCGTACTTATTAGCATTTTATTAACACAAAAAAACTAATCTAACTTTGTTATTTCAATACCGAAAATATCGTTAAACGTATTGAAAGCCCTTTCATCCTCCGATTTCCGGGCTTTGAATATCAGTCGGCAGCTTTCCTGAAAATCGGTTGTCACAATGTCGTAGTTATCTTGTTTTAGTTTATTCATTACCGTATTCAGCATGGCGTATTCAAATTTTAGTTCATACTGAATTTCAATAAGTTTAGATAGAATATCGGCATTGTCGAGGGCTTCAACAGTGGCGGCGCGATAGGCATTGATAAGGCCACTAACGCCAAGTAATGTCCCTCCAAAATACCGAACTACTACCACCAGAATATTGGTTACCTCGTAGCTTTGCAATTGCCCCAAAATAGGTTTGCCGGCTGTTGACGAAGGTTCGCCGTCGTCGTTGGCACGGGTACGAATTTCTTCGGTTCCCAATCGCCACGCATAACAGTGATGGCGGGCACTATGGTGTTCCTTTTTTAATGCGGCAACCAGCTCTTTTACTTCCTCCTCATCTTTTAAGGGGTAGGCATAAGAATAAAACTTGCTGCCCTTATCTTTAAAGTATCCGGTACTGGGTGTTTCTATGGTTTTATATTGATCGTCCATTATAACAGAAAATATAAACTGATGAGTGCTAAAACAACACCTGCAAAGTTAATTTTATTCAGGCGTTCTTTAAAAAGTAAGGTGCCTAAAATGGCTGTAAATGCCACAACTGCCATATTATTAAGGGCGAAAACAAGCGAACTTTTTAATCCCGAATTATTCAATGCCTTAATAATAAAGTAGAGCGATCCAAAATTTACCACGCCCAAAAGTGTCCCGAAAAACAGCGTTGCCGTATTCAATTTTTGCCGGTATGTTTTGGTGAGAATAGTTACTACAATTCCACATAGAAAAGCAACTGTAAATACCATGATGGTATACAATGAAGTTTCACTGTCTGAGATTTTTACCGCCTGAACATATTTTACCAATGAGTCGATTATACCACTCCCCAGGAACAGAAACAACGGCAAAACAATATAAATGAGGTTTGTTTTGGTGATTTCTTTTTTATAAACCGTTAATCCAACGGCTATTATAGCTGTAAAAATTCCTACTGCTTTTAATACTGAAAGCTCTTCGTTAAAATAGATCAGTGAAAAGGCCACCGGAAAAATCAGCGATAATTTATTGGCCAGTGTGGTTACGGTAATTCCTGCTTTTTGCGAGCTGTAACCAATAAGGTAAAACATGGCAATAAAAAGAATGCCAAGTATTACAGCGAAGGGTGTCCAGAGGGGGAGTGTTACAGGATTTTTACCATTGGCAAATGGTTGAGATAAAAGAATGCCCAGCAAACCGGCGGCCAGATAATTTATTGTTATGAGTGATTGAAGTTTACAATTGTAATTTTTTGCGACTCTGAAAATCACATAGATCATTGAGGAAGAAAGGATGCACAGAATCAGATATATCATATGGGCAAAAAAAAGGCAGGCTTAAAAGCCTGCCGGTATTACATTTTTAATTTCTTTTCTATGTCCTCGACAAACTGTCGGAAATTCTTGTCGGTATCCTTCAGGTTGTTTACCGTTTTGCATGCGTGGAGAACTGTGGCGTGGTCTTTACTACCAATTTGTGCCCCGATACTTGCCAGCGAGTATTTTGTTAAACTTTTCGAGAAATACATGGCGATTTGCCGCGCCTGAACAATTTCTCGTTTCCTGGTTTTGGTTTGCAGTGCATCAACAGGCATGCTGAAATAATCGCATACTACCTTTGAGATGTACTCGATAGAAAGCTCGCGTTTTGAATTTTTAACCAGTTTGTTGATTAATTTGGCTGCCAGTTCAAGCGTAATTTCGCGTTTGTTTAGCATCGATTGTGCCAATAACGAAACCAATGCACCTTCCAACTCGCGAACATTGTTTGTTACGTGCGAGGCGATGTACTCCATCACTTCTTCAGAAAGTGTAATGCCGTCTTTATAAATTTTACGACGCAGAATTTCCATTCGGGTTTCAAAGTCGGGTGTTTGCAAATCTGCAGTCAGTCCCCACTTAAAACGCGACAATAAACGCTGCTCCATTCCTTTTAACTCAATAGGCGGCTTGTCTGATGTTAAAATCAGCTGCTTACCCATTTGGTGCAAGTGGTTGAAAATGTGGAAGAATGTTTCCTGTGTTTTTTCTTTTCCGGCAAATTCGTGCACATCGTCAAGAATCAATACATCAACCATTTGGTAGAAATGTAAAAAGTCGTTACGGTTATTATTACGCGTTGCTTCGGTAAATTGCGTCTGAAATTTATTAGCGTTTACATATAATACCACTTTATCGGGGAAGTTTTCTTTTACCGCAATACCAATAGCTTGCGACAAGTGTGTTTTTCCTAAACCCGAATTACCATAAATCATTAACGGATTAAAAGCTGTTCCTCCCGGATTTTGTGCAACGGCAAAACCTGCACTGCGTGCCAGTCGGTTACAATCGCCTTCAACAAAATTTTCGAAGGTATTGTCCGGTTTTAATTGCGGGTCAATCTGTAATTTCTGGATCCCCGGAATTATAAATGGATTTTTTATTGTTGCTTTTTCCTCTGCTTTTAATGGCACAGTAAGTGGTTTATTTTGAATTTTGTTATTGTTATTCGTTGGATAACTTACAGTATACGGTTCATTACTGTTTTTATTGCTTAAAACAACGTTATATTCAAGTTTGGCTCCGTTACCCAGAACCATACGAAGTGTCTTGCGAAGAATATCGATAAATTGTTCTTCAAGATACTCGTAAAAGAAGGCACTTGGTACCTGAATTGTTAATACTTTATTTTCTAATTTAACCGGTTCGATCGGTTCGAACCAGGTCTTAAAACTGCTGCTAGGAACGTTATCTTTTATAACGTTGAGGCATTTCTCCCATGCAGATCTGTATTCGTTGTTCATTTACAATTGCTGGATAATGAGGTTCTACAAAAAAATTTCCCTAGTGGTATTCCGACAGCAAAAGTTGCGAAAAAAAAGTTAAAAAAAAAATCATAAATCTATTGGAAAAATAACATTTGTCATAGTTGGTTATAAGTCAGGCGTTTAAAATTTTAAATTTCTGAAAGATTTATAAGTATCTGAAAATCAGTTAAATATTTTTAAGTGGCTGAACAATAACTATATAGCTGGTGGGGTCTGGTGGGGTCGAATTTTGGAGCAAATTGCTATCAACAATTCACGGTTAATTACCGTATTTGCTTCAAAGCCTTTTTAAGCTTGATAAGTCGGCCATTTTTAAAGGCTACGATACTTGATTCCGGAAAATCTAATCGTAAATTCTGATAGATTTCTTCTATCTCGCTGTACTTGCTCGTTGCTGCGGTTAAATAGTTATAAACATTACCTGTGGTGTATTCTTCTACATCATCTATTTCTGCAAAAATTTCGGCATCGGTACTCAATTGAGTTTTGGTTGAAAGAAGATGAACTTTAAAAACAATATCTTTCGACGAAGCATCGTCTTTAGTATTAATGTATACTTCCTTTCCAAAATCGAATGCCGAAACCTGAAGGTAACGTTTTGGATTTTGCTGAATATCTCCGATTAGGAATCCCATATTCTCCGAAAGGGTATTTATCGTCTGGTATAATTCATCGTCGTTAAGCAATAAACCGGCTGAATTATCATCGCTGTTCAGTTTTTCCAGTATATTTTCTATTTCTGCCGAAGCATCGGTCAGATTATTTAAAACAGGAGTAACCGAAACATTAGCCAACGTATCAGAAAAACTATTCAGGTTTTGTATGGTTGCTTCAAATTCGGCTGCATTATTTTTAAAGGAGGCAGTTAATTCTTCAATGTTAGAAACAATGTTTTTTACATTTCCTTTTTCCGAAGCCATTATTTCCTGAAGAT
The DNA here is from genome assembly GCF_963677575.1 of uncultured Draconibacterium sp. Taxonomy (NCBI): domain Bacteria; kingdom Pseudomonadati; phylum Bacteroidota; class Bacteroidia; order Marinilabiliales; family Prolixibacteraceae; genus Draconibacterium; species uncultured Draconibacterium sp. Next base: position 595,723 of record NZ_OY782038.1, on the reverse strand, counting down.
CGGCAGTTGTGGCTTCAATATTTTCAACGGTCTGACTAATTTTTGCAAAACTGGTAGTCAGGTTTTCGCGTGCATCTTCGTTAAAAATGATGGTAAGTACAGTAATGGCCGAATCAACGGTGCTAAGCAATTCTTCAGCTTTATTTTTGAGCGGAAGTACCTGCATACTCACCTGGTCTTTCAGTCCGGCTTCAATTGATCCCTGTATTGTATCGTTCGATTGATACATCTCACTTTCACCACTGTATACAATTTCGATCGAACGCGTTCCCATAATGTCGCTACTTATAATGCGTGCAGTAGATTTTACAGGAATTTTAAATGCAGACTTAACTGCGAAGGTAACAATCAGCCGTCCGGTGTTATCGGGTGCAAATTTTACATCGGTAACCTGTCCGATTTTATAACCATTTAGCGTTACTTCATTCGATTTTACCAGTCCGTCAACGCGGTCGTAATACACATGATAATAGTCGTTTTGCTTAAATATATCGTTGCCTTTCAGGAAATTTAAACCCCAGATAAGTGCGGCTAATGAAAAGACGATTAAAATTCCAAGTTTCGTGTATTTTGCATTCTTCATGGCGGAAAAATAAGATTTTAATGCAAAAGTAGCCAATTCCAAAGGGATTAATCAATCCTCTGTTAGCTTTTTTACAGAAATTAACTCATCAACCTGATTTCGATTTTAAAATATTTTCACAGAAAGTCATAATTGCGTCAGATTTGAATTTATAATTTAGCAGGAATAACGGATTATTTCAAAGAATTTTAAATACAAATATGGCGTGAGAAGGACTTTTGTTTCAGGCTTTGCTCTTTTTGCCATAAACTTCCCCCAATTTTCTCGAATTATCCCGATAGTTCTTCGAAAACCGGTAAAAGTTTCTGACTAAAAATAGCTAAAGCTGTGATTTATTTTAAAGTCGAAATCAGGTTGTTATTCTTGAAAGCAACTACAAAGGCATTGGGGTATTTCGAGCTTATTCTTCGTTGTTCCAACTCGGCTTCTTTTATCGATTTAAAGTTCCCGGAAAAGTAACGGTTGAGGTTTTGCCCTTCTACCAGAAAGATATTTTGTTCGCCCTTAAAATTAGCAGGCGAAGCTTCCAGTTTTCGTGTTAAAGCCATTATTTGCACTGAATAAAATACTTCATTAGCCTTTTGTTGTGGTGCCCGACTTCCAGATTGAGCTAGCGGTAGTTGCGATAGGTCTGAACTTTTATTTTCCGATGTGTTGATTTCCGGTTCAGTTTCGTTCTCTGTTACCAAATGAAAGCTACTGCGCTGTTCAATATCTGATTTGTATTCGCGGAAAGCTCTGAAAATGGAATAGGCGAGTCGTGTTCTTCCGGCTTCGCTGGTGAGGTATTGCCGCTCGCCGTTGTGACTGATAAAACCAGTTTCAATTAAAACACTGGGCATAGTTGTTTCGCGCAATACTAAGAATCCTGCCATTTTTACACTTCGGTCGAACCGTTTGGCATAATCACGAAACTCGTTCTGAATACTCGAAGCCAGCATAACACTCTGTCCCTGGAATTCTTCCTGCATGGTTTCAAACATGATGTACGATTCGGGAAGATTCGGATCAAAACCTTCGTACGTGGTGTTGTAATCATCCTCCAAAAGAATTACGGCATTTTCCTTTTTTGCCACTTCCAGGTTATCGTCGTTTCGGTGAAGTCCCAGCACAAAAGTTTCGGTTCCCTGCACACTTCGGGCGCCAACAGCATTCACATGGATAGATATAAAAAGGTCGGCTTCGTTTTTATTGGCAATTTCGGCCCGCTTATATAATGGTATAAAAATATCGGTGGTGCGCGTGTAAACCACTTTTACATCGGGGTAATTATCTTTTATTGTTGTTCCAAGTTTTAGGGCAATATCGAGCACAATGTTCTTTTCAACGGCGTTGCCAAACGATGCGCCAAGGTCTCTGCCGCCATGCCCGGGGTCGATAACCACAACGGAAATACCTTCTTTTTGGTTTTCATCCGAAAATAGGTTTGCAGCAAAAGATTGCCCTGCAAAACAAACGCTACAAATTAACAGAAGTAATTTTAAACCTTGTTGTGTCATGTAAATATCTGATCTGTATTCAACTATATAAACACATAAATGCGGAGAATTAGTATTTGTTCGATACCATTTTATTTATTTGTTTTGCCCCGCTTATGGCTTGTAAACGTAAAAATAGAAATATTAGCATTATTTTACATTTTATAGCACTTTAGTATACGCCATATTTATATTTTTGTGCAGCCGAAGTACATTTGAAACGCAGAAAACATTTTGTATAAATTAATCATCACATATTTATTCCTGGTAACTCCTTTTTTGATTTTAGCTCAGGAACCAACCATAAGTGTGGCTCCGCAGCAACAGGTTCCCGACTCTATTTTATCGGAGTATTACAGTTTACAGGATACCTCCATGCTTGATAGTACTACTATACTTGATAGTACCGGCATTGATACAATGGGAATGGTCGAAGAAGAAAAGCCCGTAATTGATGCGCCTATTGATTATACGGCTGTCGATTCGATGATTGTATCGCTCGACGGACAAAAAGTATATTTATATAACCAGGCAAAAGTGAGCTATCAGAACATTGAACTGGAGGCTTATTATATTGAGTTGGATTTGGAAACCAAGGAGATTTATGCCGAAGGAATATTGGACTCGGTGGGAGAGATGACGCAAAAACCGCTGTTCAGACAAGGCTCAGAAGAATACGAATCGGAAACGATGCGTTACAATTTCGAAACGGAAAAGGCTTTTATTACAAAAGTTGTTTCGGCGCAGGGCGAAGGTTTTATTCACAGCGATCGTACTAAAAAGATTGGCGAAGAAGTATTTATTACTAAGGATGCCAAATATACAACGTGTGATGCCGACCATCCGCACTTTTATTTGCACCTTACGAAAGCCAAGGTTGTATCGAACAATAAGATTATTACCGGGCCGGCCTACATGGTTTTAGAGGATTTTCCGATATATTTTCCAATCCTTCCGTTTGGGTATTTTCCAAATTCGCCTACTTACTCGTCGGGTATTTTAATTCCGAAGTACGGTGAGGAGCAAAATCGTGGATTTTTCCTGCGCGACGGTGGATATTACTGGGCGGCCAGCGAGTATTTTGATTTGGCAGTTCAGGGAGATATATATTCAAAGGGATCGTGGGGAACCCGCATAAGAACAAACTACAAAAAACGATACAAATTTGGCGGTAACTTTGGTTTTGAATACGCTAAGAATAAATATGGAGAGAAGGGGCTGGATAATTACAGCGAAGGTATGCAATACAAAATTATGTGGTCGCATTCGCAAGATTCAAAAGCCAATCCGAACCAAACATTCTCGGCCAGTGTAAACATTTCGTCGAGCGGATACGATAAGCAGAATGCCTACAACATGAACGACTACCTGACGACCACAAAATCGTCGAGTATTTCGTATGCACGAAATTTTGAGAATACGCCATTTAATTTGTCGATGAACCTGCGCCATTCGCAAAATACCAAGGACAGTACCATGTCGTTATCGTTGCCCGAAATGACTTTTAACATGGCTAAAATCTATCCGTTCAGGAAAAAGAACCGTAGCGGAAAGGTAAAGTTCTACGAGAAATTTGGTATTAACTATACTGCTAACTTTAAGAACTCGATTAATGCCAAAGAAAGCGAAATACTGCACAGTTCGTTTGCTACCGACTGGAAAAATGGTGTTCGCCATAATTTGCCAATTGCATTTCCGAGTTTTTCTTTAGGTAACATCAATTTTAGCCCCGGTATTAGCTACAACGAAAAATGGTACTTCAAAAAATATAACTATAACTATGAAGAAGGGGGCGAGTATACTGAAAATCCTTCATCGATTCCCGACAATGTTCGGATTGATACGATTACCGGATTAAACCGTGTTTACGATTATGCTTACAGTTTAAGTGCTTCTGCCAATATTTATGGTATGTATATTCCGCGAAATCCGAATTCTAAGATTAAAGGGATACGACATAAAATGACTCCTTCGATAGCGTTTAGTTACAAGCCCGATTTTGGTAAAGAACATTATGGGTACTGGCAGGAAGTGCAAGTTGATGAAGATGGAAATACCGAGTATTTCGATACCAACTTAGGAGGTATTTATGGTGGATCTCCAGGTAGGGGAGAATCAGGTGCTATTTCATTCTCATTGAACAACAACCTGGAAATGAAAAAGCTTGACATGCGCGATTCGACAAAAAACGATGAAGAACAGCAATACAAAAAGGTGAAAATTATTGATAACCTGAGTATTTCTTCATCTTATGACCTGATCCGCGACTCACTGAATCTGGCGCCATTTAATATTAGGGCGCGTACAACAGTGGCAGGTGTTAGCATTAATATGGGAACAACTCTCGACCCTTATATGGTAGATGAGAATTACCGCAAGATTCATAAATATGTGTGGAACGAACGAAGCGGGATTAAAAAGCTGGGACGTGTAACCCGGGCCAACCTTTCGTTTGGAATGAATTTTAAATCGAAGGACAAGAAAAAAGACGAAAATAAGGAAGGAGACAACCAGGAAACTCCCGGACCACCGGAAGAAACTTTGCCTGCAATTTTTGATGACTATGCTGATTTTAGTATCCCCTGGGATTTTGGATTCGACTACAGTTTAAATTATACCGGTGCAACCAGTGCCAATCCAAATGGCCGTGTAACACAAACTTTAGGTTTGCGCGGAAATATTAGTATTACCGATAAATGGCAAATGAGTGCGATGACCAATTTCGATATTCAGGAAGGGGAATTTGCATTAACTTCGTTTCGCCTGAACCGCGACCTGCACTGTTGGAACATGTCGTTTAACTTTGTGCCTTTTGGCTACCGTAAAAGTTACAGCTTTACCATTAGCGCTTCTTCGTCGATGCTACAGGATCTGAAGATTCAGAAACAGCAAAGCCACTACGATAACTTTAATTTCTAAGCGATAATTACACTGCTAAAACGCTTGTTTCTGCAGTTGGAGGGCAATGTTTTTCTAAGAAAATGAGGTTCTTTAAGTGCGAAGAGATGCATTTTTGCAAAAAAAAATGGCCCCTTCCGCAGTTAACAATAATCGAAAATAGGTATTTGTTTTCTTTCCATTAATAAGTTTTAATGACTGATTGCTGATATTGAAAGTTGAGGCATATTCTTGTATCTTCACAAGAAAAATTTACACTATGAAAAAGATAATCTCAACTGAAAAAGCACCTGCTGCAATTGGTCCTTACAGTCAGGCTGTTGAAGTAAACGGAACCCTTTATATTTCAGGTCAAGTACCACTCGATCCGGCAACAATGACAGTTGTTGAAGGCGGAATTACCGAACAAACCGAGCAGGTAATGAAGAATATTGGCGAGATTTTAGCCGAGGCCGGTTATTCGTTCTCCGATGTTGTAAAATCGACTTGCCTGTTAAGCGACATGGCCAATTTTAAAGCCATGAACGAAGTTTACGGAAAATATTACAGCGAGACACCGCCTGCACGGGCTGCATTTGCTGTAAAAGAGTTGCCGCTAGGTGTTATGGTCGAAATTGAAACGATTGCTGTAAAATAAGCTTTAGAATGAGTAACGCAATTCGCCTCGAAATACTGGAGGAGAAAGATCTAAGTCAGATTAAAAATATTTACAATTATTATATTGCTAATTCTACGGCTACTTTTCATACGGGCTCGGTAACAGAAGATGAACTAAATGGAATTTTGCCCATTGGTGATAGCCGCTTCCGGTCGTTTCTGATTTATTTTGATAACGAAGTTGCAGGGTATTGTTACCTCAGACGCTATAAACCCCGTGACGCTTACGACCGCACTGCCGAAGTAACCATTTATCTTAAACCCGAATTCTTTGGGAAAGGCATTGGAAAAGAAGTTTTGCTGCAGATGGAGCAAAAGGCTCTGGAAGTTGGTATCGTAGTATTAATGGGAATTATCACCGCAGAAAACGAAGCCAGTGTAAAACTGTTCGAACGGTTGGGCTACGAGAAGTGCGGGCATTTTAAACAGGTAGGAGAGAAGTTTGGTCGAATACTCGATGTTGTTGCTTACCAAAAGTTGCTTGATAAGTAAATCTTTTTTATCCACGAATTTCACAGATTACACGAATTGTAAAACCGAGATTAATTTAGTTTTATAACAAATTCGAGCAATTCGTGTAATTAGTGGATAATTAGCACAAAATAAAAAGGGTTTCCATTTGGAAACCCTTTTACCGTTTTTAGTATTGTGTATGCAAAAATATGCTTATTCCGCAACAACTTCAAATTCAATCTCAACCACAACTTCTTTGTGTAGTTTGATTTTAGCTGTATGAGTCCCAACTTCTTTGATGCTGTCTTCAGGAATAGTGATCTGTTTGCGGTCGATCTCAAATCCTTTTTTGTTGATCGCTTCAGCCAATTGGATGGTGTTAACCGATCCGAAGATTTTGCCTGAAGTACTTGTTTTTGCACCAATCGAAATTTTCTTGGCAACAATTTGCTCAGCAATTTTAGTAGCTTCTTCTTTCAATTTAGCTTCTTTGTGAGCACGTTGTTTAATGTTCTCAGCCAAAACTTTTTTAGCCGACTCGGTAGCAACAACTGCTTGTTTTGTTGGAATCAGAAAGTTACGTGCGTAACCACCTTTTACTTCAACAATATCGTTTTTGCTTCCTAAACGCTCTACGTCTTGTAATAATATAATTTCCATTTCAAGTCCTCCTCTTATTTCATCATGTCGGTTACAAATGGTAGCAATGCAACCTGGCGGGCACGTTTTACAGCCTGGCCAACTTTGCGCTGATACTTTAACGAAGTTCCGGTGATACGACGAGGTAAAATTTTACCTTGTTCGTTCAGGAATTTTTTCAAAAACTCAGGGTCTTTGTAATCAACATATTTGATTCCGTTTTTCTTGAAACGGCAATATTTTTTCTTTTTGATTTCTACTGACGGTGGAGTCAGGTATCTGATTTCACTTCCTTGTGCCATGGTTTAATCCTCCTTTTTTTCTGATTTTGCTTTCTGAAGTTTTCTTCTCTTCTCGCTATATGCAACAGCATATTTGTCTAGTTTTACAGTCATGAAGCGGATAACGCGCTCGTCGCGACGGAAATCTGTCTCCATTTTTGTAATGAATGCAGGATCGGCTTTAAACTCAAACAAGTGATAAAAGCCAGTAGATTTTTTTTGAATTGGGTAAGCCAGCTTTTTCATTCCCCAATCTTCTTCATGGATCATTTCACCTCCATTTTCGGTGATGAGATCCTTGAATTTTGTTACCGCTTCCTTTACCTGTGGCTCAGATAAAACGGGAGTACAAATGAAAACGGTTTCGTACTGATTCAACATAATCATCTAATTTTTAAATTATTAAATATAAATATCCAAAATTTTGGACGCGCAAAAATAGAAATAAATTGTTAAGATTCAAACACTTTGGAGGTTTTTTGTTCATCCGAATCACATCATCCGAGCGATCGTTGCAAATATACTGTCATTTCGACGAAGAATGAGGAGAAATCTGTAATATTTTGAAACAAATTTAGCTCCGCTGATTTTCAATTCTCAGTTGTCTTACTCCTTCGAAATGACAGCTTTTATTGAGCATTCAGATTGATTTTAACATTGATATAGATTGAAAAAGAGATTGACTAAAAAGTAATAATTTACCTTCAATCAATCTCTTGATATTTTATCTATCCGGATTTATCTTCAATCTCAATTAATCTGAATTTCAATCTCCATCAATCTGATTAAAGCGGAATGTTTCCGTGTTTTTTAGGAGGATTTGATTTCCGTTTGTTTTGTGTCATTTCAAGTGCATCGATAACCTTTTTACGGGTATCGCGCGGATGAATAATTTCATCGATATAACCCAGCGAGGCTGCTTTATACGGATTCGCAAATTTATCGCGGTAGTCCTGTACTTTGGCTGCTTTTTCTTCATCGGTCATTTTTTCGCGATGAATAATATTGATTGCACCTTCAGGGCCCATCACTGCAATTTCAGCTGTTGGGTAAGCCAAATTTACATCGGCGCCAATGTGCTTGCTCGACATTACATCGTATGCACCACCATAAGCTTTACGGGTAATTACCGTAATTTTCGGAACAGTAGCTTCCGAAAATGCATAAAGCAGTTTTGCACCGTGTTTAATAATGCCCCCAAATTCCTGTCCGGTTCCCGGTAAGAAACCCGGAACGTCGACAAAAGTGACCAACGGCAGATTAAATGCATCGCAAAAACGAACAAAACGTGCAGCTTTTACCGACGAGTTGATATCCAAAACTCCGGCTAAGTGCCCGGGTTGGTTGGCAACAACTCCCACCGGACGACCTCCAAAACGAGCAAATCCTACAATAATATTTTGTGCATAATTTGGTTGTACTTCCAGAAAATGTTTGTTGTCGATAACATTCTGGATAATATCGTGCATATCGTAAGGCTTGTTCGGGTCGGCCGGAACAATTTCTTCCAGTTCCTCGCTAACTCTGTCTGATGGATCGATAGTTGGTTTTACCGGCGGATCTTCAAGGTTATTCGAAGGCAGAAAGCTCAGCAATTCGCGAACCATCATAATGGTTTGTTCCTCGTCGTTACCTGTAAAGTGAGCCACACCACTTTTCGAGCTGTGTGTATCGGCTCCACCCAATTCTTCTTTGGTAACATCCTCGTGAGTAACCGTTTTAATAACATCCGGTCCGGTAACAAACATGTGACTTTTTTCTTTTACCATAAAAATAAAGTCGGTGAGGGCAGGAGAGTAAACTGCACCACCCGCACACGGCCCAAGTATGGCTGATATTTGAGGAATTACACCCGATGAAACTACATTGTTATAGAAAATATCGGCATAACCGGCAAGGCTTTCAACACCTTCCTGAATACGGGCACCACCCGAGTCATTCAATCCAACAAGTGGTGCTCCCATTTTTAGTGCCAGTTCCTGAATCTTTACAATTTTATCGGCGTTGGCTCTACTCAGCGATCCGCCAAAAACCGTAAAATCCTGGGCAAAAACATATACCAGTCTGCCATTCACTTTTCCGTAACCTGAAATTAAACCGTCGCCCAAAATTTTATTGGCTTCCATTCCGAAATCATAGTTTCGGTGCGTCATCAGTTTGTCAATCTCGGTAAAAGTTCCCGGATCGAGTAATTGCAGAATGCGTTCGCGGGCTGTCATTTTTCCAGCGGCATGTTGCTTTTCAATTCTTTCTTTGCCTCCTCCGATTTCGGCCTGTGCATTAAGTGCGTCAAGCTGTTCGTATTTTGCTTTTAAATCCATTTTTTTTTCTTTTAGTCCAATTCAATTAATACCTGGTTGCTGTCGACAGTTTGCTGATCTTTTACATGTACTTTTTTTACGGTGCCATCTTTTGGAGCTTTGTATTCGCTCTCCATTTTCATGGCCGAGATGATAACTACAGTATCGCCTTTTTGTACAACGTCACCTTCTTCAACCAACACTTTTACTACCTTGCCCGGCATAGGCGAAGTAATCTTGCTGTCGCCCGATCCCGTACCGTTCGCATTGCGGTTTTGCAGATAACGCGCTTCAGCATCAATTACTTCAACATCATAACGTTCGTATAAAGTGTAAGCGGTATATTTTTTGGGCATTTCATCCGGAACCAGTTCGATGTCGTACGAATGCCCACCTTCAAGAATTGAAAATGTGCCATCAGCAGTGTGCATCAAATCTACATTATATGTTTTTCCGTCAACCTCAACTTCCAGAATGTTGCCATCTTGTTTCAACAGGTTAACCCATGCTTTCCTGTCGCCAATTTTAATTTCAACAGCCATAATTTTGTTTAAAAATGATTTACGTAAGAAATTTTTTTCCAGCGACTTTGCGCCGGTACAAACTCTTTGGTTACTGCTGTGTTGCTTCCCAGTTTATCCAGATAGTCGATAAAAGCAGCTATTATAACCATGTCTTCCGGGTTGTCTTTCATTCCGTTCGATAGCAGTTGTTCCTGATTTTTCTCAATGAAATGTGTGTCGTAATTTCCGGCAATGAAGTTTTCGTTGTTCATTACGCGTTCCAACATTTTTATTGATGTTTTAACACCGGTAATTTTGTATTCGTAAAGTGCCCGACGCATGCGCGCAATGGCTTCGTCGCGTGTTTTTCCCCAAACAATCAGTTTCGAGATCATCGGGTCGTAGTAAATCGGAATTTCATAACCTTCATACACATAACCATCAGTACGAACACCCAATCCCAGCGGAGAAGATATCTTGTATACTTTTCCGGCGCTTGGCATAAAGTTATTATCTGGGTCTTCGGCATAAATCCGGCATTCTATAGCGTGGCCTTTTTGTTTTAAATCCTCTTGTCCGAATTCCAATTCACGTCCTTCAGCAGCATAAATCTGTTGTTTTACGAGGTCTATTCCGGTAACACGTTCGGTAATCGGGTGTTCCACCTGCAAACGAGTATTCATTTCTAGGAAATAGTAATTCAGATCGTTATCCACCAAAAATTCGATGGTTCCGGCACCTACATAATTTACTGCTTTTGCAGCGTCAACGGCCGCTTTTCCCATTTCATCACGCAACTTCTGAGTCATTAAAGGCGATGGAGTTTCTTCAATCATTTTCTGATGTCGACGCTGAACGGAACATTCACGCTCGAATAGGTGAACGGTATTTCCGTGCTGGTCGGCCAAAATTTGAAACTCGATGTGGTGTGGCGATGTAATATATTTTTCAATGTAAACGGCATCGTCGCCAAACGCCGATTTCGCTTCGGAGCGGGCTGCACGAACTGCAGAAACTACTTCCGATTCGTTTTTCACCAGGCGCATTCCTTTTCCGCCACCTCCGGCCGATGCTTTTATCATTACCGGAAGGCCAATGGTTTTAATAACCTCCAGCGCTTCTGTTTCAGTTTTTATTTCTCCGTTGGTGCCGGGCACTACCGGAATTCCGGCTGCAGTCATTGCTTCCCGGGCCTGAATTTTATCACCCATTTGAACGATTACTTCGGGTGAAGGACCAATAAAAACGATTCCCTCTTCGGTACAACGTCGGGCAAAATCGGCATTTTCCGACAAGAACCCGTAACCGGGATGAATTGCATCAGCGCCACTTTGTTTGGCAACTTCTATAATTTTGTCAACGTTCAGGTAACTTTCGCTCGATGGTGCTTTACCTACACAATAAGCTTCGTGGGCATAACGCACATGAAGCGAAGTCCTGTCTGCTTCCGAGTAAATGGCAACTGATTCAAGATCAAGCTCCCTGCAGGTTCGCATTACGCGAATCGCAATTTCGCCTCGGTTTGCGATTAGAATCTTTTTGATTTTCTTCATACAAATTTGAAATCAATATAAGTTTAAGTCATCTTAATTTCTGCAAATAATAACTCTGTTTTGTGAAAAATGTTTAGTCACAAAAATTTTACATTGGAAGTTACCTGTTGCACAATACCTTTAACCTGCTTAATTGTTAATAAATCTAAAAAACTGTTTTATGTTAGCTTTTCGGGGAGAAGAAATTTGAATTCCTAAAGCAACTGGTCTAAAATTATATTTTTTATGATAAGCCATAGTTTTTTGAGAAATATGTTTATTTTTGAGCCCTATAAGATTAAAAGTTGACTATTATTCCAAACCCTGAATTCCTATTATTCAATGTCGGTTTATTCGTAACACACTGATTTAGAACTGTGAAAGGCGTAGGAATTGAGCATTGTGATAAAACATTTGAAGCTAACTAATTAACCACGTGGATGAACATACTTTTGTTGCAAAATCTTAAGAAAATATTTTTAACCTCCATATTCGAAGTAGTGGGCTTGTTGGTGCTTGCTCAAAATGCTGAATTGAAGGGTATTGTAACAGATGGTACATCCGGAACTCCAGTCAGATATGCAACTGTAATTGTTGAGCCTCAAGCTGACTCCACTAAGATATATGGCGATATAACTGCCGAAAACGGACTGTTTAAAATCAGCGATCTTCCATACGGAGATTATGAGTTGAAAATCAGTTTTCTGGGTTATGATATGTATCATATTGAAAATATGGAGCTAGTAAATCCTGAGCTCGATTTAGGCCGGATTGATTTAACGGTCGATCAAAAAACATTAGATGAAGTAACAGTACAATCAGGAAAGTCAGGAGTTAGATACGAAGTTGACAGAAAAGTGATTGAGGCTCGTAATTTTCCAGGGGCAGACAAAGCCATCGATTTATTGGAAAATATTCCGTCGTTGGAACTGGATGTTGACGGACGATTGACGTACCGTGGCGATGGAATATTTTTGGTGTATATAAATGGTCGTCCTGAATTAAACGGGGAAGAAAAGTTGCGACAGATACCGGCGAATAAAATTCAATACATCGAAGTTATTACCAACCCATCGTCGAAATATGATGCGGAAGGTACAGCCGGAATTATCCAGGTTATATTAAAGCGTAATCGTTTGGAAGGTATTGAAGTGAGTACCAGTTTGAATCTCTCAACACTCGGATCTTCAGAGTTTATTTTTTCAGTGGATCAGAAAGGAGAACGTGGCGGTTGGTATTTAAACGGCCAGCTTGATGATTATGTGTCGCGAATTCAGTGGCAGCAAGGAAATCAGACTGTTACCAACGAAAATACCCGTTACAAAACGCTGTGGGATGTAAAATCAAAAGACAGGAAAAATAACAGTTACATGGAGCTTGGTTTTAATTACGATTTGACCGATAAAGATTATCTCGATTTTAAATTAAGTGCCGATCCGATTCGCCGATCGAATACTACCAATGAAAAGGGAACGTACTCCGAAAGTAAATTTGTTGATGACAATCTGGAGAATTACGAGGAGTACATTTATGATAGCCGCTACGAATTGTATTACCGCTATCTGAGTGTTGTGGCAAGCTACGAACATGCTTTTAAGAAAGACCGTTCGAATTTGTTGTCGGCATATATAAGTTCATCCTCCTATTTACAACCGCTGGAGGATAAGAAGAGCGATAAACTGATTTATAGCGACCATTCAGAAAAATATGGCTACGAAACAAAGGAGCACAATGAGTTACTTATTGATGCTAATGTTTCGTACGAAAATAAATTGTCGGATAAAAGCCGTTTGGAGGCCGGGTTGGAAGTAAACCTGGATCATATTCCAAAGGTGGAAACGGAAAGTGGTTTCTTTGATAAATACAATGTTCTTAATGTTTTTGTTAATGATAAGGAAAATGAAGAGATTGATTTTAAACAGGATGTGTACGCAGGTTTTGTAACGTTTAAAAGCAGTTTCGGGAAATTGGATTATCAATTGGGAATGAGAGGCGAGTATACTCATAGGGAATCAAACTACAGTTATAACCTGGTTGGAGATGATGAACTGGTAAATGTTCCGGCAACAACAAAATTCTGGGATTGGTTTCCAACAGCGCATTTTGTTTACAATATATCGGATGAAAATCAATTCACATTAAGTTACTCGCGTCGAATTAACCGACCTGATTACTGGGAATTGATTCCTTTAAGAAGGTATGAAACGCCTTATATTTCGTTTACTGGAAATGAAAACTTAATGCCATCGTATGTAAATGCATACGAATTGGGTTACCTGAAATCGTGGGACGATAATTTTGTTTCTGGAGAAGTTTTTGCACGTCAAACAAACAGTCTGGCTCGAAATTACTACCGCACAGGCGAGGGCAACTCTATTGAATGGACACGAGAAAATGTAGGCGAGTCGCTAAGTATTGGTGTTGAATTTATGTTGGGTTACCAACTTTTCGACTGGTGGAACACCAACCTGTCAACAAGTACCTATCTATATAAGTTTACTACCAACATAGATGGCAAATCGGATACGCAGGAAATATTCCGTGGAAGTATTCGCTCCAATAATAATTTCAAAATCTCAAAAACACTCAGTTTGCGCTACCAGTTTGTTTATCAAAGCAAAGGTATTAGCGCTCAAATAGAACGGGACGGCTATGCCTATTCGAACCTGGTATTGCGTAAATCATTCTTTAGCCGAAAACTAACAACCGAGGTTTCATGGGCAAATATATTTGACAGTATGAAGTATCAGACCCGAACTACAGGAGACAATCTGTATGTGGAAACAGATTTTGAAAGAAAACCATATGTCTCGTTTAAAGTTTCATACGTATTTAATAAGCGAAAATAGTTGTGTTTTTACATAATTGATGAGCGTGAAGTTGTAGATTTGCGGAATGAAATTTCAAGATTATATTCCATTTTACAGGCGTAATCTAACTCTGGCACTTCCGATCGTTTTATCGCAAATCGGACAGGTTACCGTATCGCTTGCCGACAATATGATGGTTGGGCATGTTGGAACAACAGAGCTGGCTGCAGCATCGTTTGCCAACAGTGTGTTCATGATCGGGATGGTTTTTGGTATGGGCGTAACCATGGGCCTTACGCCATTGGTTGGCAAAGCTTTCGGGCAAAACCAGTTGCAGAAAGCTATTATTTGGTTGAAAAATGGAATCGCAGCACATCTTACCGCATCAGTCGCTTTAACGGCGATCATGTTTAGTATATATTTCTTTTTGCCGTATATGGGCCAGCCTGAAAATGTTTTGCATCTGGCCCGGCCGTATTACCTCTTGCTTTGTTCTTCATATCTCCCTTTTATGTTCTTTTTCACTTTAAAGCAGTTTTTCGAGGGAATAGGAAATACAAAAATTGCCATGCAAATCACGCTTACTGCCAACGTAATAAATATTGCGGTGAACTATGTGTTTATATTTGGTAAGTTCGGATTCCCGGAAATGGGGCTTATGGGAGCAGGAATCGGTACACTAACCTCGCGAATATGTATGCCTTTGTTGTTTGCATATTTTATACTTCGTAATAATCGGTATAAACGATATTTTGTTTTTGCCCGCTATCAGAGAATATTTAAAAAGGATATTCAGGCTCTGTTGAGAATTGGTATTCCTATTGGTTTTCAATTAATTGTTGAAGTTGCTGCTTTCGCTATTGGAGCTGTTATGATGGGCTGGCTGGGAGAGACTCAGCTTGCCGCACATCAGGTGGCTCTTGGATTGGCGACATTTACCTATATGATTTCGTTGGGCATTTCGCAGGCCAATACAATTCGTGTAAGTCATCAAATGGGAGAGAAGGATTACGTGTCGCTACGAAGAGCTGTTTTTGCTTCTACTCATTTGGTTCTGATGGTTATGTCGTTATCTGCGCTCTCATTTATTTTGGCCCGACACATACTTCCATTAATGTTTACTACCGATGAAAATGTTATTGAAGTGGCAGCCAGTTTATTGATAATTGCTGCTGTATTTCAGCTGTTCGATGGTTTGCAGGTTATTATGCAAAGTTCGTTACGTGGAATGGCCGATGTTACCAAGCCCATGCTAATTGCATTTATAGCTTATTTGTTAATTGGTATTCCAACCAGTTATGTTTTTGCGTTTGTTTTAAATGCCGGACCTCAGGGAATCTGGTATGGTTATTTGGTTGGCTTGGGAACTGCAGGAATATTGTTCTACTTCCGGTTTATGGGTTTGCTGAAACGTTTGACCTGATTCAATTTTGCAAAAAAAAGCGGGTTATCTTTTGCTGATAACCCGATTGTTCATAGTCTAGTTTAGTTAGATCAGAAAACTTATTGGTCTAATAGAGAAAAGGTAGTTCTAATAAGTATCTAAATCGTTTCATTCATATAAGGCACCGCTAATATAGTATAAAAATGATTTAAATCTTAAGTATTTTTTAAAATTAATTAATGTTTGTTAAAATAATGTTGTTAATAAGGCTTATGGTGTTGATTGTCAGTGTTTGTGATATTGACAATATGTTATAGAATAGTTTTGGTGTTTTTTGAAAAAAATCGTGATTTATTCGAAAAATACAAAAAAAGCGAATGAGATGATAAAAATCATATTCTTTTATCTGCTCAAAGCAGCACTTAATATTGTAGCATTTTGTAACATTTATAGCTAAATTTCAATGTAATGAAAGGTGCCTTTTTTACATTCTTCAATGTTTTCTTCTGGAAAATCTCGTATGAATTTCAGGAATTAGTTTGAACTTGCACAATGAGTAACTTAATATTATTAAACGAAACGAGCATGTAATATATTCACATTTAAAAGCATTATTAAAATGGGACGAGTTCCATACTATGCCTATGAAAACATACAATTTTAAACGAATGAAATTAAGTTATATGCTCTTTTATTTGGCATGAATAGTTCCAGATTGTATTTTTAATCAAAATCTTGGTAACTGTTAGGAAATCTTACAGCGGTGTAAGTGAAAAAGACGAATAATTAAATGAAAGGATAAATTCCTTACAGTTACTTACAAGCGGCAAGAAAGCCGGTGTTGAAATTGTAAATAGCTAATTCTTTTATAAATGAAAGCAGTAGTATTAACCGGTATCCGGCAGATGAAGTTAACGGAGGCAGCTGATCCTGAGTTAACGAGCGAGACCGATGTTAAGATAAAAATCTCAACTGTTGGGGTTTGTGGATCCGACATTCATTATTATTCGGAAGGAAAGATCGGCTCGCAGGTAGTTGAATACCCGTTTAAGGTAGGGCACGAGTGTTCGGGAATAATTGTTGAAACCGGCAAAGAAGTTGCAAATGTAAAGGTTGGCGACCTGGTGGTTGTCGATCCGTCGGTGCATTGCGGTACTTGCGATCAGTGTTTGGCAGGGCGTCCGCATACCTGCCGAAACAATAAGTTTTTAGGTTGTCCTGGACAAATTGAAGGCTGTTTGTCGGAGTACATTGTTATGCCGTCGTATACATGCTTTCCGGTTACTGATAAATTAAATGCGAGACAGGCAGCATTGATCGAACCTCTTTCAATTGGTGTTTATGCAGTTAAGCTGGCTCAAATTCAGAAAAAGGAAACTGCGGTTGGTATTTTTGGGGCAGGGCCAATTGGTTTAAGTATACTTCTGAAATTATTAGCCGACGATGTAACAAAAGTGGGAGTGATTGAACCGCTGGATTACCGCTTGAGTAAAGCCGGTGAAATTGGTGCTTCGTGGTTGATAAATCCTATAAATGGAGAGGTAGAAGCTGCTGTGCAAAAACAGGAAGAACTATTACTCGATGTGGTTTTTGAGGCCAGTGGCGATCAGAAAGCGGTTGATAATGCCACCAAAATTCTAAAGCCCGGAGGAAAGCTGATTTTGGTTGGAATTCCGCCGGATGCGCAATATGTTTTCGATATGGATTTAATGCGCCGAAAAGAATTAACCGCAATTAATGTGCGTCGGCAAAACCATTGTGTTGAAGAGGCTATTGATCTGGTAATTTCCGGAGCTGTACAAGTCTCTAAGATGGTTACGCACGAGTTTACGTTGGAAGAAACGCCGGTGGCTTTTGATGTTGTTGAGGGCTACAAATTCGGGGCTATAAAAGCGATGATAAATTTCTAAAAATAAAAAAAGGAAGCACCTGCTTCCTTTTCTTTTATCTCATTAATTTTTTTAAGCGTTGTAAGTTGACGATGCAGTGTCGCCGCCGCGGCCTGTCCAGTTAGTGTGGAAAAATTCACCACGTGGTTTGTCAACTCTTTCGTAAGTATGTGCACCGAAATAGTCGCGTTGTGCCTGAAGTAAGTTGGCAGGTAAACGTTCGCTGCGGAAACCATCAAAATAGCACAGTGCCGATGTTAATGCTGGCACCGGAATTCCGTTGGCCAATGCAGTTGCACAAACACGGCGCCAGCCTGCCTGTGCTTCCTCAACTTTCTGTTTGAAGAACGGATCAAGCAATAAGTTTGGCAATTCTGGATTGTTATCAAATGCTTTCTTAATATCGTTAAGGAAAACCGAACGGATGATACATCCACCACGCCACATCAGGGCAATTCCACCGTAATTCAGGTTCCATCCGTTTTCGCTGGCAGCTTCCATCATCAGATTGTAGCCTTGTGCGTACGAAATAATTTTTGCTCCTAACAATGCACTCTCAATATCGTTGATAAACTGTTGTTTGTCGCCTTTAAATTCCGGTTTTGGGCCTTCGATTACTTTTGAAGCCTGAACACGCAAATCTTTCTGAGCCGATAAACATCTTGAGAAAACTGATTCGCCGATCAGTGTTAACGGAATACCCAGGTCAAGAGCTGAAATACCTGTCCATTTTCCGGTTCCTTTTTGTCCCGCAGTGTCAAGGATCATTTCAACAGTTTCTTCCCCGTTCTCATCTTTATATCCTAAAATGTCGCGTGTAATCTCAATCAGGTAACTGTCTAGAATACCTTCGTTCCATTTTTTGAATACTTCGTGCATTTCATCGTTGCTCATTCCCAGCAATTCTTTCATCAGCTGGTAAGCTTCGGTAATAATCTGCATATCGCCGTATTCGATTCCGTTATGTACCATTTTTACAAAATGGCCTGCACCACCTTCGCCAACCCAGTCGCAACAAGCTTCGCCACTTTCCACTTTTGCCGAAACGGCCTGGAAAATTTCTTTAACATGTGGCCATGCATCCGGCGATCCTCCAGGCATAATTGACGGACCTTTTAATGCTCCTTCTTCGCCTCCTGAAACTCCGGTTCCGATATAAAGTAAACCTTTGCTTTCCACATATTTTGTACGACGAATGGTATCGGGAAAATGAGAATTACCACCATCGATAATAATATCGCCCGCCTCAAGATGCGGAATAACCATATCAATAAAGTCATCAACCGGTTGACCTGCTTTTACCAGCATCATTACTTTACGAGGTTTCTCCAGCGAAGCACAAAACTCTTCAATTGAGTGTGCCCCAATAAAGTTTTTGCCGGCTCCTCTGCCAGTTGTAAATTTGTCAACTTTCTCTACAGTCCGGTTGTATACAGCCACTGTGTAGCCTTTACTTTCCATGTTTAACACCAGGTTTTCGCCCATTACGGCTAACCCGATCAAACCAATGTCTGCTAATTTTTTCATGCTATCTTGTATTACTTGTTTTTAATCTGAAAACCTAATTCTTCCAGTTTTTGCAATGTTTTTGTTTCAATATTTTTTGCTTCGATGGTGTAAGTATTAAACTCACGGCGAACAGGATAATCTCCTCTCAATTGTTCGAATTTAAGCGGTGCATCCCGAAGGTCGTCATCATCGTTTTCAATGTCGTAAGTGCTCAAAATGGCTTCTGCCAAAATCGAATATTCACGACGTTGGTTGCCATCAATTTCAATGCTTGTGTTTTTCGGTAGTTCAACGTCTGTTGGGGCCCAATTGTTGATTCCCAAGTCAAAAAATCGGCTAATTGCCTGAACACTCATTTTTGTTCCGTTGGCTTTCCCGTCTTTTGAATAGCCGGCAATATGCGGGGTGCCATATTCGCAAAGATTTAACAGATCGAGGTTTATTTCCGGCTCATTTTCCCAGCAATCGGCAATAAAACCATTAATATCGTTGGCTTCAATGGCATTGTACATCGCTTCCGAATCACAAACTTCACCACGACACGAATTTATTATCAGCGGATTCTTTTTGAGGTTTTGCAGGAAATCCTCATTTACCATATGAAAAGTAGCATCTTCTCCGGTCATATTTAACGGAACATGAAAGGTAATGATATCGGCTTCTTTTTGAATCGTTTCCAATGAAACAAAATCGTTACTTCCTTCTGCTCTTTCACGTGGAGGATCATTCAACAGAACGTTCATGCCAAGTATATTGCAGGTCTTTGCAACGCGTTTACCAACATTTCCTACGCCTACAATTCCTATTGTCAATCCTGTAAGATCGGTTCTTTTGCGCATGGCCCATGAGCACAGGGCAGAAGAAATGTACTGATTTACACTCTCCGCATTGCACCCCGGAGCATTTGTCCATTCAATTCCTGCTTTTTTACAGTAATCTGTATCAATATGGTCAAACCCGATAGTTGCAGTGGCGATATATTTAACTTTCGAGCCCTGAAGCAATTTATCATTGCAAATGGTTCTGGTTCGCGTAATAATTGCATCGGCGTCTTTTACAACCGCAGGAGTAGTCTCACTTCCCGGGAGGTAAACAACCTCGGCAAAAGGTTCAAGAGCACCTTTTATGTATGGTATTTTATTATCGATTATAATTTTCATTTTCACCACATTAGGCACAATAGGTATCATTAGTTTCCTTTCGGTAACTTCCTATAGTGTTCTGTTACAAATGTTTTTTGTCCTTCTTTATAAATATTAGTACAATTAAAATTTATCAATATTCCTTTCGGCTTTTCTAAGAGTTTCAAATAGGTTAGTAGCTGGGCTTCATGTATGGGGAGAACTTCTTGAACTGCTTTCAGTTCAAGAACGATTAAATCTTCCACCAGAATATCGAACCTTAGATCAGCGTCTATTTTTAATCCTCTAAAATTAATAGGGACAGCTTTTTGACACTCCACTTTCATCCCATTTTCTTGTAAGACGTGAGCAAGACACTTTTCGTAAACACTTTCTAAGAGGCCTGGCCCCAGTTCTTTATGAACCTCAATAGCACATCCTATTATATCATATGTTATCGCATTTACAATTTTTTGAGTCATCATAACTTATGTGTTCTAATGTGCCTACTGTGGTCGATTGTAGTAATCTTTAACCATCTCGTCAAGTACCCAACTGGTGCGGGCTGCCGATTCGCCGGTGCTCACACATTTGCCATTTCCCAATAATTCATTTACAACCTGTTCAACGAGGTTTTGCGAGATGTGCTGCGGATTATCAAAACTTAGCTTTTCCGTTCCTTTTTGGTTTTTTACAATAACGTCGCCATGCGTGAAACAAGGCAAACAAATTTCGCCTTTTTCTCCGACAATTTGAATATAATCTTCCACCGATTTTTCATCAACAACAAAACACCAACTTCCGGTTCCCACAACTCCTGATTCGTGTTTCCAAACTCCTGTCACTGTATCTTCGGCAGGATAAAGGCCGGCCTGATTAACTGCTTGTCCTTTTACCTCGGTGATTTCTCCAAAAACAAAATCAAGGTAATCCAATTGGTGCGAGGCAAGATCGAAAAAATAGCCGCCACCAGCAATCTCAGGAAAAACATGCCAACGCATTTCCTTCGGTTTCTGATCGGCTTCGGGAGCTTGTTTGTAGAGTTTAATATTTACCATTAAAGGTTTGCCAATAGTTCCTTTCTCAATCAGCTCTTTTACTTTTAAAAAAGCAGGCAAAGTTCGCCGGTAATAGGCCACCCACAGCGGTGTATTTGTTTCTTCAGCAACTTTTAGCATTTTCAAACATTCGGAATAATTGCGCGCCATTGGTTTTTCAACGTAAACCGGTTTGCCGGCTTTTAGTGCTTCAATGGCGTACGAAGCATGTGTATCTGGAGGAGTGGCAATATATACCGCATCCACGTCAGGATCGTTTATCAATTCTGATCCATCGTTATACCATTTGGGAACATCATGACGGCGGGCATAATCTTCAGCTTTTTCTGCATTTCGGCGCATGACGGCAACCAGTTTTGAGTTTTCTACCTTGTAGAAAGCCGGACCACTTTTCACTTCCGTTACATTGCCTACACCGATTATTCCCCAGTTGATGTTTTTTTTGCTGTTAGTATTCAATTTTGCGGTCTGTTTCTTTATTAATAATTAAACCGTTCGCGGTATGCCCACAGTCCAATTGCAGGATTTGAAATATAAAAAATTTCTTCGCCATCCGGCATGATATTAACTCCGTCTTTTAACTTTTTCGGATCATATTTGGCAGTTACTTCATCATAATCGCTATACTTAAATCCAACACTTTCAATTTCCTGCTGTGTTACATTTTCTTTCCCTTTTCCCGGGCAATAGGTGATATTGAAACGTCCTTCGGAAGAGCCGTGAATTAAATGGGCAGCAGCGCCCAGGTTGTTTTGCAGATCTTCATTCTCTTTTACCAATTTCAAGGTGTGAGGAGTGCCAAAGTAGCCGTATTTACGGATTAATTTGTCGATTTGCGGATCTTCGCCAAATTCTTTCAGTGCCGGCGCCAAAACAATTAACTCAGCACCATCGGCTAAAGCCATGCGTGTGCGGTAAATACTTTTATTGCCCAACCAGGTACTTTTAAATTCGGTAGGATCGAGCCAAACCACAGCCTTCTTAATTGGTTTTTCTACCATTTCAAAGTTTACTTCCAGCGAAAGTTTTGCCGCTTTATCAAAAACTTCGAAGTCGTCGCCGATAAAGAGCCCGTATGTTTGCAGTTTGCCATTTTTGTTTAAACCAACAACAGTTTGCACATAAACAATAGGCAGGTGGTTTGAAAAATTCTCCGAAGCATAATTAAATACCTTTCTCACCGGTGTGTCTGCACGCCCCATCATCCGCTCCATGCCGTACGCCGCGCCAATGTAATGGCTTTTATTAATGCCTTCAGCACCACCGGTTCCTACAAATATATTTTTATTATAATTGGCCATTCCAACCACTTCGTGCGGAACAACCTGACCAATAGATAAAATCAGATCGTAATTACCTTCAACAAGAATTTTGTTTACCTGCGCCGGCCACGAATAATCAACAGCTCCTTCCGAAACTTCTTTTATAAATTCAGCCGGAACCGTCCCCAATGTAATTACATCGTTTCTCCAGTCGTGTTCGCGAATCAGCTCGGTTGGCATTTTCCCAAACATGTGGCTTATTTGTTCCATCGTCATAGGCGTGTGTGTGCCCAACGCAGGAAGCACATCGGTTAATCGTTCCCCAAAATACTCCCAGGTAAATTCCGTGAGTTCACCTGCCCGCGAGGGAAGACGCGTGTAATCCGGTGGAATGGCCAACACTTTTTGTTTAGCTCCCATTTTTTCGAATGCTTCAAACAGGCCATCTCTCAGGTCGGCACCATTTAAGGCTGTTTCGGTAGATCCTTTTTCGAAATATATCATTTTGATCTGATTTTTTAATAAACGATTAGCGTTTAACGCGTGCATTACCGCCCCAAACACTCCAAACCTGTTCTTCATCGGCAGGTTGGGCGTAGTCGGTTAAAAATGTTGTTGCCAGGGCTCCGGTTGCCCATCCAAATTGTGGCCATTTTTCCGGTTCCCAGTCTTTTAAAATTCCGTATAACATTCCGCCAACAAAACCGTCGCCACCGCCAATACGGTCGAGTACGCGAATGGTTCGCGGTTCAACCACATGCCAGTTATTGTCTTCCAGCATAATAGCTCCCCAAAGGTGTTCGTTTACGCTAATAACTTCGCGAAGTGTTGTTGCAAAAACGGAAGCGTTAGGAAATGTCTCTTTTACGCGGGTGATAAGTCCTTTAAAACCATCAATTTTAGCGTTCAGTCCTTCGCCACCTGCTGCCGGGCCTTCAATACCAAAACATAGTTGGAAATCTTCTTCGTTTCCGATAAGAATATCAGAAACCGATGCAATCTCAGTAAAGTCTTTTCGAAGCTGTTCTTCGCGACCTTTCCAGAATGAAGCCCGGTAGTTCAGATCGAATGAGATTTTTGTGCCATGTTTTTTTGCGGCTCTTGCAACTTCAAGGCAGAACTGCGTAGTCTCAGGAGACAAAGCTCCGATCAAGCCCGATAAGTGTACGATCTGTACACCTTCTTCGCCAAAAATACGTTCCAGATCAAAGTCTTTTACATTTAAAGTGCGGCCAACCTCACCGGCACGGTCGTTAAAAACGCGTGGTCCGCGGCTACCGTATCCACTGTCGGCAATGTTTATCTGATGACGGTAACCCCACGGATTTCCTTGCTCTAACTCCGGGCCTTCATAATCCATGTGGCGTGCTTTTAAATTGCTTTGTATAAATTTTGCGATGGGACTGTCTTTTACAAAAGTGGTTAACACTTTTACCGGCAATCCCAGATACGATGAAATACTTGCAACATTGGTTTCGGCACTGGTAGCGTACAATGTGAATTTATCGCTTGAATGCACCGGTTGCCCGTTTTCAGGAGTGATGCGTGTTCCCATACTTGTGGGAACCAGCATAGCATATTTACAATTTTGTTTCAGTTTCATATTTTTTGATTTTCTGTACTACAATAAGTTGTCTTGGTAGCTGGGTGATTTTTTGCTTTTACAAACTACTTTCTTGTCTGGCAAAACTTTATAATTACTCGTTAAACGCCACCAAATGCGCTGTATCCGCCATCTACAGGAATAACAATTCCGGTAATAAAGTTTGAAATATCAGAGATTAGGAAAAGTGTTGCACCTTGCAGATCTTCCGGCTCTCCGAATTTTCCCATTGGCGTATTGTTAACAATTTTTTGTCCGCGGGGGGAGTAGTTGCCAGTTTTTTCATCTGTTACCAAAAAACGATTTTGGTTGGTAATAAAAAATCCGGGCGCAATGGCATTTACACGAATTCCAACTTTGGCAAGGTGAACCGATAACCACTCGGTAAAATTATTAATAGATGCTTTTGCCGCTGAGTAAGCAGGAATTTTTGTCAGCGGTTTATACGAGTTCATCGATGAAACATTTAGTACTACACCTTTTCTATGGGCAAGCATATCGCGCGTAAAAACCATTGTCGGTAGCAACGTGCCTTTAAAATTCAGGGCAAAAACCTTGTCGAAGCCCTCCATTTCCAAACCATAGAAAGTATCCTCAAGATTATCAATGTTGTCTTCGGTTATCGTTTCAACTTTTGTAGTGGCTTGCGGACTGTTTCCTCCTGCGCCGTTTATCAAAATATCGATTGATCCCAGCTTTTCGTTGATTTCAGCTTTGGCTTTTTCAAGCGAACTTTTATCAAGTACATTGGCCTCAACGCCAATTACCTCAGCTCCTGATTCGGTAGCAATTTCTGCAGCTACTTTGTCAGCTACTTCCTTATTGATATCGGCGATGGCAATTTTGGTTCCAACCGAAGCAATGGCTTTTACCATGGCAGTGCCTAACACTCCAGCTCCTCCTGTAATTACGCATACTTTGCCTTTTAAGTCGTTAAATGATAATGCTTGCATAGTTCTTATTTAAATTCTTTATAATAATCAACGTTTTCTTTGGTTACGATATCAATTGGTGTGTAACTTTCTTCCTGAATTTCCCTTTTTTGTACAACGCTCCGAAACAGTTTGTTTACCGAGTTGTAGCCTTGTTCTTCGGGGCGCTGACAGATAAGAAACTGCACCATATCTTCTTTCAGGTATTTAATGTTTTCTTCAATAAGGTCGTGCCCGATTACTTTTATGTTTTTGATTTTTAGTTTTTTAAGTAAGCGGCCAACGTAAAACACTTTTGAATTGGTGACCAGAATTCCTTTAATATTTTTCTCTGAAATACTTTGCTCTACTTTTTCCATCCATGCATCCGAGTTGGTATCCGGAATTTCAATGGTGAATAAATCGTGGTTGTTATTCTTTTTTTGCTTAAACCAGTCGTGAATACCCATTTCACGCTGTACCAAATGGTTCTGATTATCCATCTCTTTTGCAAAATGAATAACAAGAATGTTTCCATCGGGCAACATCAGGTCGAGCAATTTCCCTGAAACCAGTCCACTTTGATAAGAATTCTGACCGATGTAACTGATCTGCCCAACATCTTTTATATTCGAATCGATAAAAACAAAAGGTATTTCCAGTTCTTTTAATTCTTCAATAAAAGCAGCAGCCTCTTTTTTGAAAAAGGGAGCCAGCACAACACCGTCGGGTTTCATGGCGAGCACTTTATTGGCTTCTTCAACAAAACTCTTTGAATCGGTCTGGTTAAAGGTAAACGCTTCAATTTGTAAACCGTATTGCGGCAATTCCGAGATACGTTTTTTTATACCTTTAATTGGTTTTGTCCAATAGCCTTCTCCCGCAGGAGGTTGGGGGAGTAGTGAGGCAAATATGGCCGATTTTTTAGAGGCAAGTGTACTTGCCAAAATATTGGGCTGGTAGTTTAATTCTTTAACAATTTCAAGAATCTTCTTTTTTGTTGCTTCGGCAACCTCGCCCCGGTTGTGCAAAACCCTGTCGACAGTTCCAATAGAGACCTTTGCTCTTTCGGCAATATCCTTAATTCGTATTTGTTTATTTAGTTCGATAGCGCTCTCGTTTTCGGGATTAATTCTCTTAATCCCAGTTAATCACTTCCAAAACTAAACAAAAATACTAAGATTCCGTGTTCGTACACGGAAAAATTTAATCCAAAATGTTTTGCAACATTTTAGTGGATATTTTTCTTAAAATTTAGCCAGATTCGCATCCGGTTTTTCTTCAAGCAAATGTGGATTTTTTACCAGGTATTTAATGTGGCGGAATAAACGTCCTCCATGCGAACCGTCAACTACGCGATGGTCGAGTGTTGCAGAAAGCAACATGATCCTTCGCGGAACGATTTCGCCGTTTACAACCGCAGGTTTGTTTTGAATTGTTCCCAAAATTAAAACCAGCGATACATTTGATGAAGGAAGTAACGAACCATATCCGGTATCAAGGCCAACTGTTCCAATATTTGAAACTACATACGAGCCAAAACTATTCGAATCGAGACCAATACCAGGTAACGAAATTCCCCAATCAATAGTAAGAACACGGTACAAGCGAAACAGCCATTTTCGGAAAGGCCATGGAACGCGGGCCAGCATATTCTTCGATTGCATTTCGTCGCGTTCGTTTCCTTGCCGCGATTGGCGGATATGATCAGCAATTTCATCGGTAACTTCCTGAATGGTGCGCTGATCAGCATTTTCAACCTTTACCGATCCCATTTCTCCTCCGGCAAGTAAAACACTTACAACGCCGTCAACCTGTTTGCGTTGGGCTATTTTCGAACCCTTAACATAGGTGTTCAGTTCGGGCACCTCATTGCGAATTGCCCGCCCTACAATTAAAGTAAGAATATAGGTGAGTGTGGTTTTTAAGCCTTCTTTTCTTTTTTGTGCAATATATTTCTCAATATCGGTAACATCCAATTCTACCATGCCATAAATTTTGGAATCGGTAGGTTTTTTGTAGATCGTTGACGCTACTTTGCGCCAGTCTGAATTATAATCAATATGCTCCATACAACGATTTTATATATCAATCGTTTTCTAAAAAATCTCGAATAATTGCGGCTTTGAGGCGCAAATGTAATTGTTTAATCGGAAATGGCAGTTGAAGATTGGAAATAATGAACCTGATTTTCAAAAATACATGCTGAGGCATATGATTTATGGCCAGATTTTATCAATATCCAACTCTATCGGATCAATTTCTTTTAGTGAGATTTGGAAATCGGTTTGATTTTGTCCACTAACTTCAAATATTGCTTTAAAGTTAGAGTGTGGGTATTTTTGCTGCAGTTGTTTTAGTTGCTTTAGGTTTTCCGGCTGGCTAAGATATTTTATGGTTGCAATATTTCCTAAATCGGTATTGCACATTAGCGCCATCACAATTCGGCCATCACTGGTTTTAAAATGAATTAGTGACGCAAATTCTTCAGTCAGAAATTCTTCGGTATTGGTGCTAAAAAGAGCGATTGAATCGCCATGAAAATAGCTTAATTCAGACGTTTCTGAATCAAATGAAATGCCTGTTTTTTCAAATATTGTTTTTAAAATCCCCTGTGTTTTATACGATCCTATAAATAAGGTATTTCTGTTGGTTAAGTGCTCCCATTGCAGGGCGCTCGAATAACGCATATCAATCTCTATTTGGTTGCCGCCAAGAAAACTGAGTACCTTATACAAGGCAAATGGTGCTTGTTTATTAATATATGTTTGAGAGGTTTTTTGGAAATCGTTCTGAGTTGGAGGAAGTGTTGTTAAAAGTTCTTCAAAATCTTTGTCAGAGTTTATATTGAGGTAGCGCGTAGTTCCCATTTGTCCCAAAGTGTTTCTGGCTTTCACAAAATAATGGTCGCCAAGCACAATCAGCAGTGGATAATCTGATTTGTAAATGTCGCTCCAAATAAAGCTTTTTGTAATTTCAGATCTGTTTTTTCCTTGGTAAACAACCAACGTCAATGTCAATAATAATGCGCTTAATAATAATAAGTAAGGACTCAGTTTAGCTATTTGTGTTGTAAAAAGGAGTTTTCGATTGACTTTAATGTCAACCTCGTAACTTCCTTTTGGAATGGAAAATACAATTTCGTCATTAGTACCTTCCTTTGCATAATATTCCTTGAGTTTTTTTCTCAGGTTAAAAATGTAAATACGTATGTTCTTTTCTTTTTCCTGGCTTTGTCTTTTTCCGAAAATTTCGTAGGCAATTTCAATCTCCCGAAGCTCTTCACCTTTTACCGATTTTTCAACCAAATATTTGAAAAGCTCTTTAAGAACCACTGATTTTGAGAAACATTGACTTGTTAAGACTTTTTGTAGTTCCTTGTTTACTTGGTTATAGTGTTTCATTAACGTGCTGTAAATGAGTTGCGTTAATCGCAAAGTTAACACAATATTTACGTAAGGCAAGTAAAAGTATTTGGTAAGAAAATTTAATCAAATTAAGTTTCGTATAAATAGAATAATCATTTTTAAACTTATACAAATGCAAAACAGAAGAAATTTTCTTGCTACCATTGGCACAATTGCTGCCGGCGCTGTTGTATCTAATCCTTTAAAAGCTGCCGTTCTATCCGAAGGCGAAAAACTGAAAATTGTTTTGGTTGGTACCGGAATCCGCGGAAACAGTTTCTGGGGAAAACGGCTGGTTGAAAAATACAGTGACATCCTTGAATTTGTGGCGCTGGTAGATATAAATCCAGGCCGGGTAAAATATGCTGCTGGTTATATTGGAGTGGGTGAGAATTGCAAGACCTACACTGATTTTGATGAAATGATAAAAGAGCAAACGCCTGATTTAATTATTGTAACAACACCGGATGCTACGCATCACCAGTTCATTATAAAATCGTTGGAAAATGGTGTTGATGTGCTTACTGAGAAACCGCTAACAACCGATGAAGATAAGTGCCAGGAAATATTGGATGCCGAGCGAAGGTACAAACGCAAAGTAATCGTTGGTTTCAATTATCGCTGGAGCCCTTACAATACGAAGATCAAGGAGTTGCTGATGAATAATGCCATTGGGAAACTGGTTTCAGTTGATTTCTCGTGGATGCTGAATACCAGTCACGGAGCTTCGTACTTCCGGCGCTGGCACGGTCAGCGCGAGTGGAGCGGAACTTTACTGATTCACAAAGCCACGCACCATTTCGATCTGTTGAACTGGTGGATCGATTCTGATCCGGATGAAGTTTATGCCAAAGGCGATTTGGAGTTTTATGGCAATCGTAGCGAGAAAAGTGGTGTAAATTGCCGGTCGTGCGATGAAAAGGGAAGTTGTCCGTTTTTCTGGGACATTACCCAAAGTCCTACCGAATATAATCTTTACGCAAAGCACGAACAGTACGATGGTTACATTCGCGATAATTGTTTGTTCCGGCCGGAGATTAACATTTACGATAAAATGAATGTAAATGTAAAATACGCCAATAATGTGTACCTGAATTACATGCTTACAACTTATTCGCCCTGGGAAGGTTGGCGTGTCGCATTTAACGGCACCGAAGGACGTATTGAAGCTTTTCTTGATGTTCCTTATCTCGAAGATGTGCAGATATCGCAGGAAGATATGCACCGGGCAGAAATGGATCAGAGCGGAAATCAGAAACAAATGTTGAAGCCAATAATTCTGCATAAATTGTGGGGCGAACAGGAAATTATAAACGTTGCTTACAGTCGTGGCGGTCATGGAGGTGGAGATGTACGACTGCACGATCATATTTTCAGAACACCCGACGCCGAAGACGAATTCCAGCATTTAGCAGGAACGCGTGATGGAGCTATGTCAATTCTGATAGGAACAGCTGCCAGAAACAGCATTGAATCGGGATTGCCTGTACAAGTCGGAAGTTTAACCACATTGCAACCACGAAGCAAACGATTAACGTAATTCACTTTTCTATTATAAAATTAAAACGCAGTAACTCTTTGTTGCTGTGTTTTTTTATGTTTTTTACACTTCCGGCTAATTTGTTAAATGGAATGATGAAACCAGGGACCGATGCCACGGATGCTATCAAAAAAGGAAGGAAACCTGAAACTTTTATTAAAAGCTTTATGAGAATAGTTTGTACTAAAGTCCCGGTAATCCGGCGGAGGAGATTATCTGTATGAATTTCCTCACTTAAAGTGAGCTTATCCTTGTGAAAAGAGTCAATGGGCTGGAAAAAAGTCTCGTTCATCTCACAAAAAATGAAAAATTTCTCATAAATAGTTAGAATTTCCTCACAAAAAGCTGGAAATTCTTCTCAAAAAGTGAGAGTATTTTCAAAAAAAGTTAGGTTTTTCTCGTTTTTTTAGAAGATCTTCTAACAAAAAATTAGGATTTTCTCCAAAATAGTTAAAACGATCCGGTAAAAAGCTGAAATTTCCGCACAAATAGTGAGGATAATGAAGGTTTTTGGGCAAGCCAACCGTTAATCGAAATGCATAATTCGATATCAGTCTTCTTTTACTTCCGAAGGTTTTTCTCCTTTTGCAAATCGCCTGATTTTAATATTCAGGTAAGCAAAAAGAATGGTCATAAATGGACTAATGATGTTAAAAAAGGCATAAGGAGCGTAAGACCAGGTATCAACACCAAGCACTCTTGATTGTGTTGCACCACAGGTATTCCAAGGTATAAGTACCGACGTAATGGTTCCGCTGTCCTCCAGCGTACGGCTTAATAGTTCCGGTTTCAGACCTTTGTCCTCATACGCTTTTCGGTACATCCGTCCCGGAACTACCAACGCAATATACTGATCGGAAGCAGTGGTGTTGAAAAAGATACATGTTCCAACTGTTGATGCCACAAGGCTTCCGGTACTTTTTGCGTACTTTATAATTGGTTGTGTAATACGTTTCAGTAATCCTGCCGATTCCATCACACCTCCAAACACCATTGCCGAAAGAATAAGCCAGACAGTGTCAAGCATTCCGCGCATTCCGGAGGTACTGAGCAGTTCATTTACATTTGCATTTGACGTAGTCAGACTGACGTCGCCAAACATGGCCTGCATAACCGAAACATATGAAGCTGTTCCGTAGTTGTTGATATTGCCGGCAACGTCATTAATAACCTCGGGTTGAAAGATTATGGCAAACAATCCTCCCAGCAGCGTTCCAATTAACAGCGATGGAAGAGGCGGTACTTTTAGAATAATAACTGTAATCAAAATTACCGGAACTAAAAATAATAATGGACTTGTATTAAAAGTAGCGTCAATTGCCACTTTTACGTCCTCTACATTTATCGAGGCATTTGAAAAATCGTAATTAAAACCCATAATCAGGAAAATGACCAGAGTGATTGTCATCGTTGGTACCGTTGTTAAGGTCATGTATTTTATGTGGGTGAACAAATCGGTTCCGGCCATTGCAGGAGCAAGATTTGTGGTGTCACTCAAAGGGCTCATTTTATCTCCGAAATAGGCGCCGCTAATAATGGCTCCGGCAACAACCGCTTCATCAATTCCAATGGCTTTCCCAATACCCAGCAGCGCAATACCGATGGTTGCGATGGTCGACCACGAACTTCCGGTGGCAACACTAACAATGGCACTCACCACAACTGCCGTAAACAAAAACATTTTCGGGCTGATAATATCTAATCCGTAATAGATCATTGCCGGAACAACACCACTGATCAGCCAGGTTCCTGCCAGCGACCCGATCAAAAGCAGAATTAAAATGGAAGGCATTGCTGAACCAATTGTCGAAACAATTTTCTTACTGATTTTATCCCAGCTGAAACCTAAACGGTAAGCAACCACACCTGCAATAGCAGCAGCCAGCATCAGCGCAACCTGGTTGGCACCGGCCAGAGTATCGTCAAAAAGTAATACGTTAAGTGTTAATAGTCCTATTAAGATTAAAATTGGCAACAATGCCAGGAAAAGAGATGCTTCGCGTTTTGTTGTCATTATATAAACAGAAAATGAATGAAGCGCCAAAATAACATATTATAGTTGAAAAGTGTAATAAAACAAGGCATAAATCTTGCATTTTGTTAAAAATAACACTTAAACGAAAAACTGTGTACTTTTTATTTAACGGATAATTTATTGTTCTTATTTTCGTTCTTTTTAAATTAACAACTTGATATGAAGCAGGGGTTTACAAGTATAATTACCATTCTATTTTTTCTAATTTGTGTTGGCCAGTCAATGGCTCAGCGTGCCAATGGATTGGCTGTTGAAGGTACGATTACCGTTCAGGAAGGATCTCCCGAAGGGGCTATTATTCAAATGTATCGCGATGGAAGACGACTTGATAATTACGGTGTTGGAGCAGATGGAAAATACAATGTAGAGCTAAATTGGAACCACAAGTGGGAATTGATTTTTGAGCACGAAGGAAATTTTAGTCAGAAGATTGTGGTTGAAACCGACGTTCCACGCGATGTTCTTAATGCCGATCCTAAATTTCCTCCATTTCCGGTAGATATTAATTTGTTTACTGAAATTCCCGGAATCGATAATTCCTTTGCCGAAAACACGGTGCTGAAAATATTTTACAGTCCGAGTGTCGATAATTTTGTAAAGGAACTGTATTACAACGATGCACAAATTGAACGTCTGATCAACCAGGCAATTGCGCAGGCACAGCAGGTTGATGAGAATGCTGATTTTATGGCGCGATTAACCCGTGCCGAATTGGCCGAACTTCGAAAAGAATACAACGAACTGTTGGAACAGGCCGGACAAGAATACAGTAACGAGGAGTTTTTAGAAGCTCTGGATGGCTATAAAGCAGCCAGTAAGATATTCCCCAGTGAGCAGTTCCCAAAAGACCGGATTGCTGAAATTAACGATCTTCTGGGATTGATAATGGCAGCGGAAGAGTTGGATGCAGCAATGTTGGCCCGCTTTAATAAACTGGTAAAAGAAGGCGATTTACACTTTTCAAATCGTCAGTTGCCCGAAGCAAAAAATT
Source organism: uncultured Draconibacterium sp. (assembly GCF_963677575.1). Classification (NCBI taxonomy): domain Bacteria; kingdom Pseudomonadati; phylum Bacteroidota; class Bacteroidia; order Marinilabiliales; family Prolixibacteraceae; genus Draconibacterium; species uncultured Draconibacterium sp. The sequence goes on along the minus strand of NZ_OY782038.1, from coordinate 562,879 downwards.
CGTACAACAGGGCACTTTCCATAAAACCTTTTGATCAATATGTAAACGATCAGTTGAAAAAAATTGCCGAGTTACAGGAGCAGCTGCGTGTTGCCGGAAATTATCAGAACCTGATTGAACAAGGGGATCAGGCGATCGACGAACTGTTATTCAACGAGGCGCTTGGACTTTTCAATAAGGCTCTTGAAATAAAACCCAACGAACAATATCCAAAAACCAAGATTGCAGAAATTAATGATTTACTTGCCGAACAACGCAAGAACCAGGAAGATCAGAAAAGTTATGATGATGCAATGTCGGAAGGAGAGCGTATGTTTAGCAAGCAGTTTTACGATCGGGCACTTACTTCGTTCGAGAATGCATTGTCTTATAAACCCGGAGACATAAAGGCTACACGTCGCATTGAGGACTCTAAAAAGGAAATGAAGCGCATCCTTAACAGGATGGAATTTGATAAATTTATTGCAGCTGCCGACAAAGCTTACAAGAAGGAAGATTATCCCGAGGCTCTGTCGAACTACGAGCAGGCGCTGGAATTAGTCCCCAATGAGCCGAGAACGAAAAAACGGGTAGAGGAGATAAGTGAGATTTTGTATGCACAAAACAGTTTTAACGAGTTTGTTAGTCAGGCCGATAAACAGTTTAATGCACAAAGTTATGCCAACGCCAAAACACTTTATGAAAAAGCGAATGAACTGAAGGCGGGTGATAAACATGTTGTTGAGCGTATTGCAGAAATTAACCAGATTATTGCTCAGCGAGGTGTCGATCAACAATACAACCAGATTATTGCCCAGGCGGATAATATGCTTGGATTAAAAAATTACCAGGATGCCCGAAGCAAATACAACGAAGCACTTACGGTAAAACCCCGTGAGCAATATCCGAAGGATAAGCTGGATGAAATTGCAACGGTATTGAATGATTTGGCACGTCTGGAAAGGGAATACAATGATTTAATTGCAGAGGGCGATCGCTCGTTTGAAAGAAAAGCCTACGAAGATTCAAGAACCACTTTTGCGGAAGCTGCACAGTTAAAGCCGGAAGAAACTTATCCAACAGAGATGATGGCTAAAATTGATGGTTTAATTGCCGAGCAGGAACGTTTAGCACGTGAAGCTGCCGAAGCTGAAGCGGCTCGTTTGGCAGCCATTCAGGCAGAAAAGGATAAAAATTACGCCGATGCCATTGCTCGGGCAGATGATCTGTTTACCGCTGGGAATTATGAAAACTCACGCAACGAATACCGTGCAGCTTTGGAAATTAAACGGGACGAAACCTATGCTCAACAACGAATTGAAGAAATAGGAACAATCCTGTCACAACATTCCGCAGCACAAAAAGCCTACGAAGAAGCTGTGGCAGAAGGCGATCGCGAATTCCGTCGTGAAGGTTGGGATGCGGCAATTAGTGCATATAATACTGCAAAACAAGCGAAAGCAGATGAAGCATATCCTGACGAACAGCTGGCAAAAATCGATTCGATTGTAACCACAAGAGAGCGGTTGGCACAAGAAGCTGCCGAAGCCGAAGCAGCACGTTTAGCAGTGCTCCAGGCAGAAAAGGATAAAAATTACGCCGATGCTATTGCCAGAGCTGACGAACTGTTTACCGCCGGGAACTACGAGAACTCACGCAACGAATACCGCACTGCGTTGGATATAAAACCGGAAGAAACGTATCCGCAGCAACGTATTGATGAGATTGGAACTACGCTTGCACAACTTTCAGCAGCGCAAAAAGCTTATGACGAAGCCGTTGCAGAAGGAGACCGCGAATTCCGCCGAGAAGGTTGGGATGCTGCAATTGCAGCTTACAACACCGCAAAACAAGCCAAAGCTGATGAGACCTATCCTGATGAACAGTTAGCAAAAATCGATTCGATTGTAACTACAAGAGAGCGTCTGGCTCGTGAGGAAGCCGAAGCCGAAGCAGCAAGATTAGCTGCTATCCAGGCTGAAAAAGACAAAAATTACAACGATGCCATTGCCCGCGCTGATGAACTGTTCACTGCTGAAAACTACGAAAACTCACGCAACGAATACCGCGCAGCACTGGATATTAAACCGGAAGAAACATATCCTCAGCAACGCATCGATGAAATTGGAACGATTCTGGCACAACTTTCAGCCGCGCAAAAAGCCTACGAAGATGCCGTTGATGAAGGCGACCGAGAATTCCGCCGCGAAGGTTGGGATGCAGCAATTGCAGCTTACAATACAGCAAAACAAGCAAAGGTAGACGAAACTTATCCGGATGAACAGCTGGCAAAAATCGATTCGATTGTAACCACAAGAGAACGTTTAGCTCGTGAAGAAGCCGAAGCTGAAGCAGCTCGTTTAGCTGCTATTCAAGCCGAAAAAGATAAAAACTACAATGATGCGATTGCCCGCGCCGATGAATTATTCACCGCTGAGAACTACGAAAACTCACGCAATGAATACCGGACAGCACTGGATATAAAACCGGAAGAAACATATCCGCAACAACGTATCGATGAAATTGGAAACTTACTGGCACAACTTTCTGCGGCACAAAAAGCCTATGAAGATGCAATTGCTCAGGGCGACCGCGAATTCAATCGCGAAGGTTGGGATGCAGCAATTGTAGCTTATAACAAGGCCAAACAAGCTAAAGGCGATGAAACTTACCCGGACGAACAACTTGTAAAAATCGATTCGATTGTAACCACAAGAGAACGTTTGGCTCGTGAAGAAGCCGAAGCTGAAGCAGCTCGTTTAGCTGCTATTCAAGCCGAAAAAGATAAAAACTACAACGACGCCATTGTAAAAGCCGACGAATTGTTTACAGCAGAGAATTACGAAAATTCACGAAACGAATATCGGGCAGCTTTGGAGATAAAACCGGAAGAAACGTATCCGCAACAACGTATTGACGAGATCGGAAACTTGCTGGCACAACTTTCAGCCGCGCAAAAAGCCTACGAAGATGCCGTTGATGAAGGCGACCGAGAATTCCGCCGCGAAGGTTGGGATGCAGCAATTGCAGCTTACAATACAGCAAAACAAGCAAAGGTAGACGAAACTTATCCGGATGAACAGCTGGCAAAAATCGATTCGATTGTAACCACAAGAGAACGTTTGGCTCGTGAAGAAGCCGAAGCTGAAGCAGCTCGTTTAGCTGCTATTCAAGCCGAAAAAGATAAAAACTACAACGACGCCATTGTAAAAGCCGACGAATTGTTTACAGCAGAGAATTATGAAAACTCACGCAATGAATACCGGACAGCATTGGATATTAAACCGGAAGAAACATATCCGCAGCAACGTATTGATGAAATTGACCAGATTCTAAGAGAACTGGCAGCTGCACAGGCCGCGCAGGAAGAGTTAGATCGGAAATATTCGAGTTTGATTATGCAGGCTGACCGTTTCTTCTCGGCAAACAGTTACACGTCTTCGAAAGAGAACTACACCGAAGCGTTGGCATTAAAACCGGACGAAATCTATCCGAAAGAGAAGATCGCAGAAATTGATGGAATTCTTGAGCAGCAAGCTATCGATGAAAAATACAGAAGTGTAATTGTTGTGGCCGACGGTCATTTCAGGACACAATCGTATGACGATGCCCGCCTGCAATACGAGATTGCGTTGGGCGTAAAACCTGATGAAGAATATCCGAAAGAACAGATTCGGAAAATTGACGAAATTCGTGAAAACGAACGCCAGCGATTGGCTCAGGAACAAGCTAATGCCGAGGATATGGCAAGAAGAAAAGAGCAAATTGCACAACTCGAAGAGGAGCTGGATGAACAGCGGATTTTGGAAGAATCGGGTTTAAATGCACTTTACGATGAGATCATTAAAAAGGCCGATGGCTCGTTTGATATTGAGCAGTACAATGTGTCGAGAGCTTGGTATTATAAGGCACAGGATCTGAAACCGGAAGAGACTTATCCGCCACAGCGTATTGCCGAAATTAACCGAATACTGGGTGATAGGATGCTTAGCGAACGCGACCGCGAATATCAACGTTTTATAGATCTGGCAGACGAAAATTTCAGAAATAATGAATTGGCAGTGGCCAGAGGTTGGTACAATCAGGCTCTTTCGCAGAAAGATACTGAAGCCTATCCAAGAGAGCAGTTACGCGAAATCGAGCGGCGAGTGGCCGAACGTGTTGCCGGTCAGAGCCAGCAGCAGTTTGAAAACTTTAAAACAACTGCCAATAGTGCTTTTGAAGCGGGGAATTATAATGTGGCCCGTTTCTACTACAGAAAGGCATTGGAATTAAGATCGGATGACGCGGAGGTTAAGGCAAAACTACAGGAAATAGAATCTCTGTAATAAAAAAAAGCCCGGTAATTAATTACCGGGCTTTTTTATAACTCGTTGTATCTACAGCTTCACAAATTCTTTTCGTAAACATTTAAGCATATCCAGATCCAAAGCTTCCGAAAAAATACGTACGATATGGATTAGTTTACCATTGCTAAACAGCACGCCTTGTTCGGCATCAAAAAGCTTACAAACACCGTTATACCTGATTTGTGTAATTGCACGTTCAAACTCTTCCGAATCAAGATGTCGGTCAACAATAAAATAGCCTTTATGCTCTTCTACCTCGTCGATATAAAAATCAGGCTCCAATTCCTTCAAAACAAAAACTTTGCTCACAATCGTTTTAACCTCTTCCTCCAGGTGAAGTTTTTCAACGAGATGTACATTTTTTTCGCCTAAGCACTTTTGTAATTTCACCAACTGGCTGTAATCAGGAAAATCTTTTATACGAATGGCCGGGAATTGCTTATCGTCCGATTCAACAATTGCACTGGCAATATTTATACGTTCAAACAGGCACTTTTCAATGCTCGATGAGTAGCACATCAATTGTTCCAGAAAATAGAATTTTTTGGTGAAAAGAAAGATTGAATTTGGGGTGGCCATTCGTGGTGAGTGCCCGTAATAATCAGCATACGGACTGGAAGCCTCAGCGATATAAACGTTGTTTGGTGTGCTTAACGATATTTGAACGAGCTTCTCGTGTTTGATCACTATCCCGTTTAAATGTATACTATTTTCCATGGCAGATATTTTAAGTTAGTTGAGTTGATACGAAATAAAAATCTGTATCGGAGAATACGATTGAAGCCGATTAAATGTTATACTATTGTTGCATTTCCTTATCCGCAGGAAATTCAAATCTTGTATCAAATTTAGCATCGTTAAGATGCGTCTTAAGTTCACTATTAGCATATCTAACGCGCATGCACTTGCAAAGTACAACTCCGCAAAACATGACAAATGTTTAGTTTATGAAAGTAATTATTTGTTATTATTGTGTTGACGAAATGTTATGATTATTGTCATAAATTTATCAATTTGAGATTATTGTGATTGAAAACAATGTGTTTTATTTGATAATTGACAAAAGAAGCATGAAATTAGAATGTGGCAAAACTGTAATTTCTAGCCCGTTTTTCTACCTATTAATTTGTATATAACAAAATAGCAAAAGCATTTTATCTGTAATCCTAAAAAAAACGGTGTATCTGAAAAAGTATCCAAATGAAGATAATTGCTCAGAAAGCCAATTTTGTATAAAACCATTAATAAAAACAATTTAAATCGCATGAAAAAAATTTCTTTACTCTTAATTCTGTTTATTTCGGGGCATCTGGTATTTGCCCAAAATGAGGTTGAAAAAGGACTGGAAGCAATCTCAATGGAGTCGATAAAAGGACAACTGGAGTTTCTGGCATCCGACTGGACCGAAGGCCGCGCGGTAGGAACAAAAGGAGCTTATATGGCTGCTGACTACATTGCATCAATGTTTCAAACCTATGGAATTCAACCCTTTGGCGACGAAGCCTACACGCAGCCGTCGCGAAGCGAACGCATGGCCGGAGCACAACCTGAACTGTACCATACTTATTATCAGAATTTTGGCCTTATTGAATATGAACCCGGCGACGAGCAGGTATTTTCGGTAGTTACCAGCAAACCGGGAAGCGAAAGTTCGATGGATTTTGCCTATCAAACCGATTTTTATGTGCAAACAGGTACTGTTGGACAAAAAGTTCAAGCGCCACTGGTTTTTGCAGGTTATGGCTACTCGGATGAAGATAAAACCTATGACGATCTGAAAAAAATTGATGTTGAAGGAAAAATTGTTGTGATCCTGCAGGGTTACCCGGGCCATAAAGACACGACTTCTGTGGCTTATAAAAAGTATAAACCTGAAGGACGTTATGCAGCTTATTACCTCGAGCGTAATAAAATGCAGGATTTACAGGAGGCCGGCGCTTTGGCGGTAATCCGAATTAGTCCGGATGCCAACCCGATGATGGGCTGGGCGCAAAACAATGTTTACAGAGACAACGGTGGTTTTAACGAAAGCGATAAAAGGCCAAATCCGTATTACGGAAACAGAATGTCGTTACCGGGTAAAGAATTTAGTGGAAACCTGTCGACTTTCACTGTGTCGTTGCGTGTTGCCAACGAAATTTTATCGGGCACAGGCGTTGACATTGAAAAATTTGAAGAGGAGGCAGCTACCAATTTGGAACCGGCTTCGAAAGTTCTTAGCGGAAAATCGATAGCCTTTAAAACTTCAGTTAATTCAAAAGTTGTTAACGCACGAAATGTAGTTGGATATATTGAAGGCGAAAACAAAGACGAATTTATTGTTGTTGGCGGGCACTACGATCATCTTGGAAAACAGGATGGCTTTATTTACAACGGAGCTGATGATAACGCCTCGGGAACAGTTGGTGTTATGGAGATTGCCAAAGCTTTTATGGCAACCGGTAAAAAACCTGAAAAATCGATTGTGTTCGCAGCGTGGACGGGCGAAGAGAAAGGTTTGTTTGGATCAACCTATTTTGTTCGCGACGCTAAAGAAAAGGATATGAATGTGGTGCTGAATTTGAATTATGATATGATTGCACGAAATCCTGAAGGCGACACTTTAGGTAACCAGGCACACATGGTTTACACCGAGGCAAACACTGTTATTGGCGAAACCACTAAAAAGAATATTGAAGATTACGATATTAATCTGGATCTTGAATTGCGTCCGTCGGAGCGTCCGGGTGGAGGTAGTGATCATGCTCCATTTGCTGAGGAAGACATTCCTGTTTTCTATTTTATGGCCGCAATGCACCCTGATTATCATCAACCATCGGATGAGTTGAGTAAAATTAACTGGGAAAAAATGCAAAACATTATCAAAGTTGGATTTTTGAATACCTGGAAGTTTGCCAACAGCGATGATTGGGAAAAAACAACGATTAAAACGGAAGACAACAACGATCGTTAATTGGATATAAAACGAAATTAAAAAACGGGCTTTAAATTTAAAGCCCGTTTTTATTTTCCTTATCTTTTTATCATTATGCCGATAATCGGCTGTTAAGATCTATGTCAACCACAAACACTGATACGGTTGTAATTTATTTGATTTAAGTTTTGAGTCTGAAATCAAATCAAATGTAAAACCTTCCGGAATTTCTACTTCTTTTTCTTTGTCGCAAAGATTGATAATAACCAAAATCGTTTGATTTTCTGCTTTTCGTTTCAGACCAAACAAATCATTTCCAAAATCCAGAATTTCCTGGCTGGCATTTGGATGGAAAGCTGCCTGTTTTTTACGACGCAAAATAAGCTGTTGCAATGATTCAAATACTTTTTTCTGTGGTGTGTCACTGCTTAGTACATTTTGCAACTCATCCAGTTCCCATTTACGTCGATTTATAGTACGGTTGTGTTGTGTTTTTTCAACGCCCTCGTAATAATTTGGAGTGGCGGTTAAGCTGTGAATATAAAATGCCGGAACACCTGCCAAACTCATCATACAAATCTGCGAAGCCAGAAATCTGTCGGCCTGCAATTGATCTTCGCCCTTGTGTGTGCCTTTAAGTGCATCAAAATAGGTAATATTCAATTCATAAGGACTTTGGCTGCCATCCGGGTTGGATTTATAGTTTATCCTACCGCCAAAATCTTTCATATTTTCCACTAACGTGTTTTTCTCGTCGTCGGGTAAAAGTCCTTCCAGCGGACGAACACCAATACCGTCGTGCGAAGCCGTAAAATTGAAGAATGTTTTATCTCCATCAAGTTGCGGCAAACTTTTCGCCCAGATCGATAAATAACTTGAATTCCCCGTGTGCAAAGCATGCAACAACAGGGGAGGGAGGCAAAACTGGTAAACCATGTGTGCTTCATCGCCATCGCCAAAATAGCTCAGATTTTCTTTGTTGGGCACATTGGTTTCGGTAAGTATAATCGTATCTGGATTGATAAACTCGGCAACATCGCGCATCAATTTTACCACCTCGTGTGTTTCCGGCAAATGCAAACAGGTTGTACCAACTATTTTCCATAAAAATGCTATCGCATCAAGACGAATAATACGTGCACCTTTGTCGATGTAACCAAGCAGGATGTCCATCATTTCAACCAGCAGATCAGGATTGGAAAAATTCAAATCCACCTGATCGGCACTAAAAGTCGTCCAAACGTATTTGACACCATTTGCTGTTTCGTACGGCGTTAAAAGTGGGGTGCTTCGAGGACGTGTAACCTGCGAAAGGTCTGTTTTCGGATCTTCGGTAATAAAATAGTCTTTCCCTTTTCCGTGTTGCTTTAAAAAGTTCTTAAACCACTGGCTTCTGCTCGAAGCATGATTGATCACCAAATCGGCCATCAGGTCGTAATCAATTGTCAAATCTTCAATATCGCGCCAGTCGCCTAACTCCGGATTCACTTCTCTGAAATCGATCACAGAGAAACCATCGTCGCTGCTGTACGGGAAAAATGGCAAAATATGAACAACCGTTAATTGTTCGTTTAGCTTTTCGTTTAAAAAAGCGCGTAATGTCTGCAAAGGAGCTTCATCATCTGTTTTTATACTGTCTCCATACGTGATTAACACCACATCTTTTTCATCCCATTTCTGGCCTTTTGAAGAGTTGATTCGGTACGATGAAATCACATGGATCAGATCGGCAAGAATCGATTTATCGTAGTTCTCTTTGTAGATAAATTTCAGCCTACTTTCAATTTTTTTTATGAAAGAAGTATCGGGATTAATCATATTTCTCAGGTTTTTAAAGGATGTTGTTATCTGCTTCTACTATCTCATGAAACTCTTCTAATATGTCGGGGAAAGCGCTTTGTACGCGTTTCCAGCTTGGCATATTGGGCACGTTATCAGGATTTTCCAGGAACTGAATACCGGACTGATAAACGTTCTTTACAAAAAGATCGATTACTTCCTCTTCTTTATGGAAATCGTACGAAAGGCCGTTCATTGCTGCATCGGCTTTGTATAATTCAACAAATTCGAGCGCAATACGATAATAGGTAGCTTTTAGCGTACGGAAAAACTCGGGGCTTAATGTAATTCCATCAGAAGCCAGTTTTCCAAAAATTGCACGCGAAACATCGCGACTCATTTTCGATAGTCCTTTTTCGGCATCTTCGGCTGACAGGTCTTGGTGTTTGTGGTCGTAGCGGTCGGCAATTTCAACCTGACAAATCCGGTTGAACGAGTTGTTACGTTCCACCTCGTTTAAAATACCAATCTCAAGTCCCCAGTCGTAAGGTATCCGTATAGTTTTAATTACATCGGCACGCATTGAAAATTCGCCTGCCAGCGGATACCTGAAACTATCGAGATATTCGAGGTAGGTATGATGACCCAATAATTTTTTCAACGTTCTTAAAAGGGGAGTAACCAGCAATCGTACGGCACGCCCGTGTAATTTTTCATCATCAGTTCGGAAATAGAAACCTTTACAATATTTAAAGTTGAACGTAGGATCAGCAACAGGATAAACCAATCGTGCCAGCATTTCGCGGTTGTAAGTAACAATATCGGCATCATGAAGGGCAATTGCCTCCGATCGTCCTGAGGCGATCATATAGCCAAAGCAAAACCAAACATTTCGGCCTTTTCCGGGAACGTTGGTAACAATATTTTTCGATGCAAGTTTCTTTTTGAATTCCTGCATGCGTGGTCCATCGTTCCATAGCACCCGATGATGCTGCGGTAATTCGGCAAAAAATTCCAGTGCATTTTTGTACTGATAATCGTCGGCTCGGTCTAAACCGATAACAATCTCCGAAACATACGGGATATCTTTTAAAACTGAAACAATATCTTTTAATGCCTGGCGAGAAAGTTCTGAATATAAGGAAGGAATGATTAATCCAATGGGACGTTTTTTACTAAATTTTTCCAATTTTTGTTCCAGTTCCTCATAAGGTCTGGCACGTAAATTATGTAGTGTTGCTACAAATCCATTCTGATAAAAATCACCCATTTTCTACTATTTTAATTGTCAAATAACTGTTGATTGTGTCGCCCTTCCGGCAACATTCTAAATATAAAAAAATTGTTGTTTTAAACGACAAGTATGTCTTTTGAAAATATGCGTTTTATAGCATAATTAACATGAACAATTGTTTTATAACTCACGCATGTACATACTTTTGATAATCGGTTCGAGCTTATCAGCAATTATTTTATGATCGAGTTTTTCTTTTAAAACCTGCAGATTGTGCATTACCACTTTGTTTCTGTACGGAATATCAGTAAGAAGTCTATACGCCGAATCAACCAGTTCTTCTGTTACTCTACCGCCATCAATTGCCGGAAGATCGAAACCGTATTGCTCAATTTCTTCTTTGTAAACTTCGTATTTGTTGATTACCGCAGGTAATCCGTACGACATCATTTCCAGCAAGTTGTTACCAAAACCTTCTACATCGCTGAAATAAGTTCCAATTCCGCCATGGGCAGCTATAATAGAAGGTACTTCAGCAAATTTGTAAAACTTTCGGTCCACAATAATATCGCGGTGCGAGAGGATGTTGTGTTCGCCAAAAATCAGTACTACATTGCTATCGGGATTTGCCTTGCAAAGCTCTGTGTAATGCACATAAAGATTGTTCAGGTACTGGTTTTGTTCATCGCCCGAGTGACCACTGACAATAACCGCAACACATTTTTTCTCCCGGTTTTTGGTGAATTTCTTTTCCAATTCAAATGCCAAATCAATAGCCAATTCGATTTTCTTTCGCGGAACAACGCGGGTGTGCTGCAACAGAATTACTGTTTCATCCATTGTGAAACCACGGCTTTCAACTTGCTGAACAAGGCCGATGTCCTTCATAAATGAATCATTGTAATTGTCTTGTACCGGGCAAATTAACTCTTCTGTTTCAGGATCAATATCTTCCCAATCCCACGGAATTTCGCAGGTGTTAGGAACAACTGTTGTTCGCAGTTTAAAGAATTTCTCCAGTTTGCTTGCGTTCAACTGTTCAAAAAGCCTTTTCCCCAAATCGATTTGTTGCTTATTAATAAACGCAATCGAATTTACAAAAGTAACTCCCGGCAGGTATTTCAAATATTTCTGAATCACCTCGTTGGGATTCGAAAAAATAGCACGCTCAAAATACGAATCGTGCCACCAAACCATCAGTTTAGGCCAGATAATTCCTTCGGCACGCAATTCTTCAATGTAATAACCTAAACCAACGGCTGTTACAAAATTATACGGATGCGAGGTGTTGTGTGCAATAATCAGGTCAATATCGTTTTCGTCAACCCACTCCTGAATTACTTTTTTTGCATACAGCGCATTTTCATGAATCAATTCATCCAAGCCCTCAGTATCGGGATTATTGAAATTATTTAAAATGGTTTTGTGTGCCTCGCTTTTGTGCCAGAACACATCGTTTGTTTGTGCATTAAAACGCGGCGATGAGTGGGCGGCCAAAAAGAAAAAGTTACCAATGTTAATTCCCATATGCTCCGACATGGCCTCAACTGTTTGGTCGATAACAATGGAAACTCCATCATTTTTGCCAATTAGGGAGTGGATAATTCCTATTCTTAAATCGTTTAGCTTCATCCTATAATTTCCGTAAGTTGTTGTAAATCGTTGATAATAAAATTGGGGAACATCCCTTTTACGCGCGCGTCGTCTTCACGGAGGCGCAGAGAGCGTTCGTCGCCGGCAAAAAGTACAGTTCGTAAACCTGCTTTTGTGGCGGTGTAAACATCTTTTAGCATGTCGTTGCCCACAAATATTGTTTCCGATGGCTCAATATTGTATTTGCTGTTGAGCACCGGAATAAATTTGTCGAACAAGGCCGTATCGGGTTTTGCCCGCAGTTCTTTATATGAGTAAACGGATAGATCTTCTTCAAAAAGATCGATATGTTGATCGGTTGAAAATTCACCGGTCAGAAAATAATTCATTATAATGGGCGTATAGAACTGCGCGTTGGAAACAATACCAATAGGCAAGCCTTGTTTCTTAATTTCAAGTAATACATCCTTCATTCCCGGCATGGGGTAAACACGGTTACTCAACAGTTCGAAAACCATAATGGTGTCTGCCCACGATTCGTTGCCGCTCAGTTTTATCAATCCTTTGTTTTCGGCTGCTTCGAACATGTTTTTCCACACCTCGAAAATATCTACATCGGGGTAGGGATGGCCTTTTGTTTTCAGCTCTTCGTGTTGCTTTTTAACCTGTTCTTGTAGCTGATAGAGCAGAAAGCTGCAGGTTTCTTCTTTGCAACCCGATAAATCGAATCCGCCGGCTTCCATAGCTTCGCGCATATTGTCTTTATTCAGTGAAGCCTGATCGATATCGCCCGACGAAGAAATAAGCAGAGTCCCGTAAATATCGAAAATAACGGCCTTGACCTTTTCTTTCGAATCGGTTTTTAAATTGGGGCAAAAAGTGGTGGGAATGGGTTGCAGTTTCTCGGAACTATCCAACCATTTTTTTATATCGTTTCTGAAGTTTAATTCCATATCCCTGTAAAGAATAGTTGTTTTTGATAATTATCTTGTTTTTTTCTGTTATGTGCGACTTTACGTCACTAAATAACGTGTTTAGTATGGGGTTTTGTTCAAATAGTTTTTGTTTTTCTATCTTTCCGCTTAAAACTTCTGAAATGATCTCCATCTGCATTTTTAAGTTCAGATCTTTAAAATCGGTTTTAATTCCGGGAATATTCAACTTGTAATAGAGCGTGGGGAAACTAAAACCATCGTCTTTAAAATCGCGGGTGATAAAATCGATGTCGCGGCCAACCACGGGTGTATCCAGTAACCAGGGTTCGAGGTATACCATTCCAAAACCTTCTTTGTAACTGGTGGTAACGCAGAAATCACTTCCACGTAAAAGTTTCTCGAAGTTTACTTTTTGGCCCGCTTCAAACACAATGTCAATCTCATTCTCGTTACAAAATTTAATCCATTGGTTGTACATTTCAATCTCAACCGGATTTTGCGGAGGTTGTGTTACTGCAAAATTTGCCCGGTGACGGAATAAAATGGACAGCAGAATAAATTCGCCAATATTTTTTCGTTGAATAACGCGTACCGGGTAAGTCACCAACAGCTTTTTGCTATCTATATTCAGCTCCTCACAAATAGCTTGCTTGGCAATTACTTTTTCAGGTAGGTCATCCGATGCATTAAATGTAACCGGATTTGGCAACCACTCAATACGGTCTTCTGTTACGCCCAGCTCTTTTAATCGGTCGAAATCAAACGAATTAAGCACGCCAAACTGATAGTTCGGCAACTTTGGATAAAGCACTTCGTTAAGGTTTTGCGAAAAATTACCGTAAATAATTTCTTCAAGAAACGAATAATTACTTGGGCGGTCTTCAGCAAAATCGTGAGCGTGATTAAACACTTTAACACCTTCTTTTGCCAGCAGGTAAACCGCGTAGGTGACAATCGGATTTTTACCCAGATTGAGATTATGAAAATGCAATACCGTATCGGGAGTGAGGTATTGACGAATCTCACCATGTATTCTGTGCAACATTTCCATGGCCTCCTGATCGGTGTATTTCCGCCGCTCGAGATAGTTCAATTCCGGAATAATATGTAGTTCTGCATTTTTTGATGTTATAGTACTGGCATCGGGGCAGGCACCCACCAAAACTTTTATCTCTTCTCCTTCGAGGCTGTCGATTTGCGATTCGATGATGCGGGTAACACCACCGGGATTTAAATGACTATGTGCGATTACTACTGGCATGTTGTAAGTTTATGGATAAAAATAGAAAATCGTTGCTAAAATGTTTCCAAGAATCTATTTTTATGGAAATATTAACTAAAACCTAAGACCTATGAAAAAAATTGCAACCTTGTTGCTTTTGGCCATCACTTCGTTTGTTTATGCACAGGATTTACCGTATCGCCTGGAAGAATTAACCGCACCTGATTTTGTTAAAGCTGTCGAAAAAAGTTCGAAAACCTGCATTATTCCAGTTGGTGTAATGGAAAAGCACGGTCCACAATTGCCTTTGGGTACGGATTTATACATGTCGAGAGAATATTCGCTTCGGGCAGCCGAACAAGAATATACGGTGGTATTTCCGTGGTATTATTTTAGCCAGATTAACGAAGCGCGTCATCAACCGGGTACTATTTCGTATTCACCGGAATTGATTTGGAAAGTGTTGCAGGAAACGTTGGACGAATTGCACCGCAATGGTTTTGAAAAAATAATAATTGTAAACGGACATGGAGGTAACAATTCCTTTCTGAATTATTTTGGAATGGCGCAACTTTCTGAACCTCGCGGATATTCTTTGTATTGGTTTCGCCCCGAAGGAAGCAAGGAGGTGGATGAAAAAGCTGAGGCTTTAACACGTCACGATCAGTTTGATGAACATGCCGGAAACAGCGAAACATCAGAAATGTTGGCTACAGTACCCAGTGTGGTGCATGTTGACCGTGCCAAACAGCAATCGGGCGTTGATCAGGATCGGATGAATGCGCTAAAATATGTTTACACCGGAATTTGGTGGTATGCCAGTTATCCGAATCATTACGGGGGAGAGGCCTGGGATGCCAATGCCGAAGCCGGAGAATTGTGGATTAATCATACCGTAGACCAGTTGGTAGAAATGATTAAGCTGGTGAAAGCCGACACGGTTGTTCCTGCATTGCAAGAGCAGTTTTTTAAGGAGGCTGCTGATCCGTTGAAAACAAAACAATAGTTGGTGTAATCTCAACTTTTACAAATGTTAGATGTCTGATTGTCATTCCGAATGCCGAGAGGAATCTGTTATTGTTTTGCACTGCGGTAACAGATCTCTCCTCGCACTCTCGTCGAGATGACAGAAACCACGAGGCGGATCAGGCAAATTATTTTTCTTCTACATATTCCAAAATATCACCAGGTTGGCAATCCAGCGCCTCGCAAATAGCTTCCAACGTGCTAAAACGAACTGCTTTGGCTTTGCCGGTTTTTAAAATCGAAAGGTTGGCCAGTGTGATGTTTACTTTCTCCGAAAGTTCGTTGAGCGACATTTTTCGCCGCGCCATCATAACATCAAGGTTTACAATTATTGGCATGACTTAAACGGTTAAATCGTTTTCTGACTGAATTTCTATACCTCTCTTGAAAATCTGGAAAATAATAAACACCAGACAAGCCATAAACAAAAATTGTCCGTGCTTCCAGTTAGCATTCAGGTTGCCAGCTATGTCACCCATCCATGCAAAAAAGCCACCGGCAGTTACCGATAATATCCAAATGGCGAATAACGTATAACTTATTTTTGCGAGGTTGTATGCAATTATTCGGGTAAATGGATTAGATATTTTTAGATTATTAATGAGTTTAACAACCATCCACCAAACATAAGCTTTCATAGCATTAGTTAATATTAAGAGGAACATAGTGATTGAATATTTCAATAAACTGGTTTGCCTTAGATCATACAGATTTATTCCATCATATAGGTGGCTTGCGGCATCTGGATTCCAAACACTTACTGTATAAATGAAAAGTGTAGCTCCAGCCGCAACGGCAAATCCGAAGAATGCTATCCATGCCAATATCTTCATAAAAATCAAAACTTGTTCGGTTTGAGTTTTTCCTATCTTTTTCATGGTAGTTGTTTTAATGTTTTTATGCAAATTAAATAAATAATTATCGAATAACAATAAATAAAAGTCTTAAATCGATAAATGTTTATTGATCGGTATTGCAATAATGACAACTACACTACTATTTACATGTGTTATATTTCGATAGTTAGTAGCCTATACCTTCTTAATTCAGACAAATTTATCTTTACTTTGCAGCCTGAAATTGAAAGCATTAAAGTTATGGCGAAGAAAAGGGTAAATGTGGTAACCATGGGATGTTCGAAAAACCTGGTAGATTCGGAGGTTTTACTGAACCAGTTGGAGAAGGGTAAGTTTGAAGTAATGCACGATTCAAACGAAACAAACTTCGATGCCGTTTTTGTAAATACCTGCGGTTTTATTCACGATGCCAAGCAGGAATCGATTGATATGATTCTGGATTATGCAGAGGCTAAAAAACGTGGAGAAATCGACAAGCTTTACGTTATGGGATGTCTCTCGGAACGTTACCACAACGAACTGGAAGAGGAGCTTCCCGAAGTAGACAAATACTTTGGTAAGTTCGACATGAAAGCCATGGTGGAAGAACTGAAAGTTACTTACGCGCCAGAATACATTTACGAGCGTAAAATTACCACGCCATCGCATTTTGCTTACCTGAAAATTTCGGAAGGCTGTAACCGTTCGTGTTCGTTTTGTGCCATCCCTAAAATGACTGGCCGACACCAATCACGCACCATCGAAAGCCTCGTGAAAGAAGCACGTTACCTGGCTAAAAAGGGCGTGAAGGAGCTGTTGCTAATTGCTCAGGACCTCTCTTATTACGGAATCGATCTGTACGGTAAAAACCAATTGGCAGAGTTGATTAACCAGGTTTCGGAGGTGGAAGGAATCGAATGGATTCGTTTACATTATTTGTATCCTACCAAATTCCCGATGGAGATTTTGCCGGTAATGCGAGAAAATCCAAAAGTGTGCAAGTATCTTGATATGCCGTTGCAGCATATTTCAAACCGCGTGCTGAAAAATATGTTGCGCCATGTTACCCGCGAAGAAACTGAGGCCTTGATCGCTAAAATTAAAGAAGAAGTGCCGGAAGTAGTAATCCGTACAACAATGTTGGTTGGTTTTCCGGGCGAAACGGAGGAAGATTTCGAAGAGCTGAAAGAATTTGTGCAAGAGCAGAAATTTGGCCGACTGGGTGTTTTCCCGTATTCAGATGAAGATGGTACTTATGCTGCCAATAAATTCGAAGACAATTTGCCTGATGAAGTAAAACAGGCGCGTGCAGATGAAATTATGGATGTGCAGCAATACATTTCGGCCGAACTCAACCAGCAAAAAGTAGGGAAGGAGTTCGATGTGATTATCGACCGAAAAGAAAGCGATTACTATGTTGGACGCACCGAATTTGATTCGCCTGAAGTTGACGGAGAAGTTTATATAACTACCGACGATGAATTAAAAAACGGCACCATTGTTAAAGTGAAAATAACAGGTGCCGAAGATTATGACTTGTACGGAGAGTTGATCTAAAACCGGATTATAGTTTTTCCATCTCCATTTCATTTATTTCTTTTCCCCAGTTCGGATGAAGCGGTGATTTCGGCTCAAATTTGTCGAACTTCTCTTTTGCCGTTTCAAAATGAGGACGGGCAACTTCTGCGCCACCACCAAATTGTTCGGGCATATTAAAAAGCGTAATCGCGCGCAAATAGTAGCTTCTCGGATTTTCCGGATTCAGCGCAATTGCTTTGTCGAGCGCCACATTCATTTTAGGCATGTATTCCATTCCTCTTGTCATTGGATCTACCGTAATTCGCGACGGATACAGAAATGCCTGAAGTGAATACAATTCTGATTCTTCCGGCGCTATTTTTAATGCTTTGTCCAGAAATTGCTGTGCTTTGTCGAGATACGAATCTTTCTTGTTCACATCCTGGTCTAAGTAACTGATCACAATCATCGAATACGATGCATAATACAACGGCAACCATTCATTGGTTTCGGTCATGCTGATTCGTTCAAAGGTATTTGCAGCCTCCTGAAAGTTGGCTACAGTTTCAGAGCTTTCCATTTTTTCTAGGGCGGTTGTCATCGCTGCATTGTAATTTTTTCCTTGTGCTGCTGCAGTCAAAACTGCAAGACTGAAAATAAGAGTTAATAAAGTTTTCATGATTAATCGTTTTTAAGTTTATAATTGAAATGATAGTAGAAATACAATGAGTCTTTTTTGGCCGGGCACGATGGGCTGCGATTGGTAAACTCCGTTGTTGTCGGGTGTTTGAGCGTAGTTATAACCAAACACATTATTAAAGCCCAGTGCATTATTTACAATTAGGTGTGCAACGGTTTGTGTATTAAAAAGGTAAAAGATGTGTGTGAACCCAAAACTCAAATCGTTGTAGGTTTTAGTTTTGCCAGCCATAAATTCAGTTGTGTTTGGATTATCGAATGGCCGTCCGTTGGCAAATGTGTAGGATCCAGAAATAAAGGAATTTATCTTAGTAAAATACTGCTTATAAACAACTGAAAGGTTGTGTTTCGAAACGTAGTGAGGAGTCACTTTCGTCGGGTAATCACGGTAATTCCGTTTTGAATCGATCCACGAATACGAAATCCAGTAATCGGCTTTGCCAAACTGTTTCTGGTCGCGCCAGAAAACATCAATTCCTCTGGAATAACCACTGCCGGAGTTGTTGTAATTTCCGGGTTCAGCAGAAAATTCTTCATCATACTTTACCAGCTCTGAATAGTTTTTATTGTAGGCTTCAATTCGCAAAGTGCGGCTGTCTTTTTTATACTGCCAGGTTAAAATGGAATGCGTTGATGTTTCAGGTGCTAGTTCGTCGGTGAATTTTAAATAGTCATCGCCCGGATTCTGAAAGAACTTTCCGTAGGCTGCCGAAAGCTGGCTGTTCTTGCTCGTTTTTACCGCTGCTGAAAGTCGGGGAACAACATTTAATTCATTGATTAGCGAGTTGTATTCGGTTCGCAGTCCGGCTTTTAATGCCAGGTTTTTGGTCACTTTCCATTCCGATTCGGCAAAGCCCGCAAACAAGTTGTTGTTGAATGAAAGGTTAAAATTCCCATCCATATCGATGTTCTGGTCGTACTTATAAATGAATGCTTCAGCACCGAAGGTTGTAGTTACGTCTTTAACGGAGTAATTGGATAAGGTAAGTTTTAACTGGCTACTGTTTCGCGAAGTGGCGATTTCATCTGAATCAATATCCATATTCTCCCGATCGATGTTAACCGCAGCACCTGTTTGTATCATCCAATCGTCATTCAGCATCTCGTTATAGGTTGTGTTAGAATATAAATTCTTATTGCTCAATGCAACTTCCTGGAAAGAAGATTGGTCAAAGTTGTCGTACAGTAAACTGCTGGTGTCGTAGTTAAAGCTGGCAAAAGATTTTAGCATTCCTGTTTCACTGGTTTTGTGTCGGAATAGCATTGTTGAACCAACAATAACAGGTTCTTGCAACCACTCAACGTTTTGCTTAAAAATCTTGTTACTAAGCGTAGTATTCAGGTATTCTCCACTAATTGACAGCGAAGTGTTTTCCCATCTTTTTGCAAGAGAACCTTGTAACCCGACCGAAAGAACTGAAATGCTCGATTTGGTTTCCGGCTCCAAAGCAACGGTATTTAAAGCTACGATTGATGAAAGTGCCTGCCCGTATTCGGCCGAGTAGCCTCCGGTGCTAAATACCGAACCGTTAAAAAGGAGGGGGGAGAACCGGCCTCTGGTAGGCAGATCTGGCATTTTTGAATAGTAAGGAGTACTTACCAACATGCCATCCATAAAAGTTTTGGTTTCGTAGCTTTCGCCACCACGAACAAAAAGCCGTCCTTCTTCGCCCACTGTTTGCGAACCGGGCAATTTGCCAAATGCACCAAAAATGTCGCCATTGGCACCTGCCGTTAGCGCCACATCAAGCGGTTTTAAAACAACCGACTTCTTTTTGTCGCTGGCCTCAAAAGTACCGGCGTTGATGATTACTTCGTCAAGTTCGCTTACCTCTTCATTCAAGATAATTCTAAGGTCTGAAATATCGCTGGCGAGGTTCAACTGCTGTCCAAATGTTTCAAATCCAACACAACTGGCAATTAATGTCTGTTCTTCGCTTGCATCGGTTTTAAACGAGAATATACCGAGACTATCGGTTGTTGTGCCGTCGTACGTTCCCTGGATAAAAATATTCACCCCGGAAAGCGGACTGCCTGAATCTGATCGTACAACTCCTGAAATTTTGACCTGTGCGTGAGCAAACAGAATCAGCATCTGAAAGAGTATGAATAAAAGTGTTTTCATGGTTTTTTCTGTTTTATTTTCTAGTTAATGGTTAAAACCCTGCAATTTGATTGCAGCTACTTTAGTATCTATAAACTTTTATTTTATAGGATTTTGATTTGAGTACATAGATTTGAGTATTGAGAATCTTATTCGTGTCTATTTTCTTCTCTCACTACTCATTACTTTCTACTCATATCTTATGCTTTGTTCATTTTGAATTTCATTCAATCTTAAACCTATGTACTTTCAGTGCATAGTGGTTTAGTCTTTTCGTATATCAAATATCTTTCAGAAAAAGAAGGGGGAGAAATAAAAGAATACAGTTGGTTTGCTTTAACCCACGAACGGGAATAAAACAGTGACGAATCGGAAGATGGTTTTGAGGAGGAATTCGTGTTCCGTGAAGGTTTGTTGTTTGGTGGAATAATCTGAGACAAAAAAATAGCCACTCCTTAGGAACGGCTATTTTTATTATGCTTTATTATTTCTATTCGTAAACGCGAATAATCTCTCCTGTTCGCAAACCTTCCACACTTCGCTCGTAGCCTTTAGCTACTTTCTGCATCGAAACAGGTGTGTGCCCCGGGAAGGCATCGCCAAGTCGTTCTGCCGAATCTTCAACCAACTCGGGAGAAACTACATTTAGCCGGAATTCATTTATGTGTTCCTGCGAAACGGCAAGTACAAAACCATGGATGGCTCCATTAGCCATTGCCGAGTTGGTTGCTCCAAACACCGGATCGTCGGCCAAAACGCCGGTTGTTAAAGTAATAGAACCACCTTCATTCAGATAGTCTTTACCAATTCGAACAATGTTTACCTGTCCCATCAATTTGCCTTTTAAGCCAACATAAAAGTCTTCTTCCGAGAGTTCGGCAAAAGGGCCCCATTTGGTAGCTCCGGCACAATTTACAATGGCATCAACTTTCCCGATCTTTTCAAACATATTCTTTATTGATTCAGAACTTTCCATATCAACCTGCACATCTCCGTTACTTCGGCCGGCGGTAATAACTTCGTGTTTTTCTTAAAATGGTTGGCTACGGCACTGCCAATCGTTCCTTGTCCTCCAATAACTACTATTTTCATAATCAATATTTGTGAAGTCTTTAATTTCTGATTTAACGTTTAACAGTTTAGTTTGGGTGTTGTTTAATCCCGTTCGTTGTTTTGAAAATACGATAAAATAGAAAAGCCAGACTTGCAAAAGCCTGACTTTTAAATTGGAATATAGGAAATTTAACGAAGATCAAAATCGATTGTAATTACCCGTTTTCATTTTCGTGCAATTACAATGATGAACCTCTAAATGGAATACATTTTAATGCAACAGTTTTATGGATTGATCATTACAGCTGTGTCGACGGCCTGAAAAAAGACAGCCGGTTTTCCATTCTTAAATGTCCATGTATGCGTGGCATTAGCTTTAAAACGTTTGCCTGTTGCTTTATAAACACCGGTATAGAAACCCTCCATAACAATTTTATCACCTCCATCGATAAAGTCCGATATTTCAATGCTAAAATCATTAAAATGTTCAGGAATGGTGGCCAAAACATTTGTTAGCACATCCTGAGGTCCAATATATATACCATCGCCTTTAATATAAGGGAGACCGGTGCATGCGTGCCAAACAATTTTTTCGTCCCACATGGCCAAAACAGCTTCGATGTTGCCTTCCGCAAAATTCTGATATCCTTCTTCTAATTTTTCTAAATTACTCATGATATTGTATTCTAAATTTATCGAACTTTCATTACCAGGCGGGCCATTTCAACACCGCGCATATCTCGTGTTTTTAATGCTTTCTGAACCGCCAGAGAAGTGGTTAGATCCATATCTCCGCCGTTGCCTTCCCAATGGTTGGCAAGCTGAGCATAGTCTTTATACATGCTGTAAGTAATATGCGACCCGACAGCCTCACTTCCTGCCGGAAGTATTATTCGTAATAATCCCCAGGCCCCTTTTTGCCCGTTGTCCACCATTTGCTGGTGCCAGGGTTTAAAGATTTCATCCTCCACTTTTTCGTAGTTGTCATTCTGTTGTTTCATAATATCGAAAACCATTAGGGTGCCAACTTCCATATTAAAGTCGCCATCTGTATTATTTATTTCGGTAGTAAAAACCTGGTGAGCAATATCGCGCGATTTCACCGTCTTTTCCATCATCACATCCCGATCTTTCTGGCTCATATTGGGATAGGCATTTTGCACGTATTCCTGAAATTTGTCACTGGGGATTCCTTCAAGCATGGCTGCCAGACTGCTAAAAAGCGTAACGGTAAAATACTGCGATCCCTGTTTTGTTCCGTTTGGCATCATAGCCCAAAGATCCCAGCCTACAATGTTATTATCTGCAATTCGTTGTTGGTGGATCTTTGTCCAAAACTCTTCAACCTGCTGATAATCGCCATCCATTTCATCCGAAACAGACATAAACTCCATAAGAATGTAAAGCCGATCATTTTCTTGTTGTGCTAAGAGGGTTGCTGTGCTTAGTAGCAAAAAAGCGGCTAATAAAACAGATCTTTTCATAATGTTTAAATTTTAATTAGAATTATTGAGATGTTTTAAAAAGCACAATGAAGATTCCGAAATAGGTTTCCCGGAACTATTTTTTTGCATTTTGTAAGTTGTGGAGATCAAACAATTCAGATGGATTCTTTTAATGAATCTTGTCTTTTTCATGTTGTGATTGTTTGATAAGCATTAACAAGTTAGTGCATTTTTAAAATAGAATACAAAATACTCTGCTATTATTTTTCGAATCGAATTTATCGTTTACATAATTGACCCGTAGCTGTTTATATTTCGGTAAAGCTTTAGTGATAAATGGTATGAGTAAGATAAATAATTAAATTATCCCTTGAAGTAAGGGGTTTGGAAAATCACGTATATAAAATAAAAATACCAATTGGTATTAATAAACACTTGTAATTATCAGTAAAAGTTTAGCATAAAATTTATTCGAACAATTGATTGTTTTGTTCGACGGTGTATTCGTGAATCAATCAATGACTCGTTTCGGTTAGAGAAATGTTAGCGTGGTTATATGCTATTAAACTCTGCTAAAAACGAAACTCGTAATGTATAATTCGTGTAAAAATAAACTGAAAAGAAACCTATCGTACTTAAAGAAATTCGAAAAATTTTCAGATTAAAAGAGTAAAACAAAAATTATTATGCCGGTAAAAAAATTGAAAGCATTTCTTGATGAAAACAAGGTAAAGTACATCGTAATCAAACATTCAAGTGCTTTTACTGCTCAGGAAATTGCAGCGAAAAGTCACATTTCGGGTAAAGAGTTTGCAAAAACCGTAATTGTAAATGTTGATGGTAAAATGGCTATGACCGTACTTCCTGCTTCGTATCAGGTTGATTTTGAACTGTTGAAAGATATCTTTGGATCGTCGAATGTTAATCTGGCGAATGAGGCTGAATTTCAACGTTTTTTCCCTGATTGCGAAATAGGAGCGATGCCACCATTTGGTAATCTTTACGACATGGAGGTTTTTGTGGCAGAAACGCTTGTTGAGGATGAAGAAATTGCATTTAATGCAGGCAACCACACCGAGATGATTAAAATGAGCTATGCAGATTTTGAACGTCTGGTTGAACCACGAGTATTTAAATTTTCGTGGAAAACGGTTTCTATGCCTGGTGATCCGAGTGAAAGGTGGGCGATGGATAATTAATGTTTACAGCTCAGAAATGTTCAGCACTTTAGCCCCCTTAATTTTTCGGTTTTTAATATCTAAAAGTGCTTCATTTGCTTTTGCGAATGGATAGAGTTGAATTTTAGGCTTGAATTGCATATTTGCCGCAATCTGAATAAATGCTCTTACATCGTTTCCGGTAACGTTAGCAACACTTTTAATTTCCTTCTCCATCCATAAATGCGACGGATAGTCTATTTTTAATAAATAATCCAGATCAACCGATTCTTTACGGATGGCATTAATAACCAACCGACCTCCCGGTTTAAGTATTTTCAGCGCCTCAATAACCGGTTTCCAAACGGGAGTTGTATCAATAATACTATCGAGCAAATGTGGCGGACTGTCAGTAGTGTTGCCTGCCCAAACAGCTCCCAATTCCAGAGCAAATAGTTGTTCTTTTGGGTTTCGGGCAAAAACGTATACTTCAGAGTCAGGGAATTGATAGCGAATTAATTTCAATACAAGATGAGCAGATGCGCCAAATCCTGTAAGTCCTATTCTATGCCCATTTTCCGCGTTGCATAACTTCAGCGAGCGGTAACCGATAGCTCCTGCACAAAGTAAAGGAGCTGCCTCTTCGTCGGTAAAAAAGTAAGGTATTGGATACGCATAGTTTTCGGGAACTACCATATATTCGGCGTAACCGCCATTAACATCCCGTCCGGTTGCCAGAAATTCATTGCACAGGTTTTCTCTTCCTGTTTTGCAGTAGTCGCATTCTCCACAAGCTGAGTAGATCCATGCCACGCCAATACGTTCGCCAACATTAATTTTTTGTCCTAACGATTGTTCAACAATTCCAACTGCCTGATGTCCCGGAACTACCGGAAAAGAAGGAGGAGGAGTACGACCTTCAATTTCATCGATTTCAGTGTGGCAAACACCACAGGTGCTTACCTTGATCAGAAGTTCCCCCGGTTTTGGAACAGGCTTTGGAAGCTCCACCAGTTTTAATGGTGCAGTCTCTGTTCTTAAATCCGATATTTTATCGATTACCCAGGCTTTCATATCCTTAAAGTTACTGATGCTGCAATGAATAACAAAGTTTTTTGTATTGAAGGTGAGACGTTTAAAAGGATATCAGGTACTTTACCTTAGAATGAAAGACCTGATTGCCATAAAAGTGGAATGTAAGGCCGGTTACAAAGCAGATGAATACCCGGTTCGTTTTTATTGGGATAACATGAGTTTTGAGATTGAAGAAATTGTGGATCGGTGGTACCAGGGAGTACAAAATCCTGCGTTTCCGGCAGCCAACTATTTTAAAGTCCGCACCTTGGATAAGAAAATTTACATTTTAAAGCACGAAACAAAACCGGATAGTTGGTATTTGTTGATTAAGGGAGAAACGATCATTCTTTGACTTTTCAACGTCTAATTTAAAGCATAAAAAAAGGACTCCATCTGAAATGAAGTCCTTTTCTGTATCGTGATATTGTAATTTCTTACATCAAGAAACTCAACAAAATACCTGCTGCTACAGCCGAGCCAATAACACCAGAAACGTTTGGTGCCATAGCGTGCATTAACAAGTGGTTAGTTGGGTCTTCTTTCAATCCCATACCTTGAACAACCCTTGCACTATCAGGTACTGCAGAAACACCGGCTGCACCAATCATAGGATTGATCTTGTTCTCTTTTTTCAGGAACAAGTTCATGATTTTAGCTCCGGCTACACCACCCGCTGTTGCAATAACGAACGAGCCGGCACCCAATGCGAAGATCTTAATTGATGCAGGAGTAAGGAATACGTCGGCCTGTGTTGAAGCTCCCACGGTAATACCAAGCAAAATTGTAATGGCATCGATAAGTGGATTGGCTGCAGTGTTTGCCAAACGTTTTGTTACACCCGATTCTTTTAGCAAGTTACCAAAGAACAACATACCAATAAGTGGCAATGCCGATGGCGCAATGTATGCAGTAAGAATCAGACCAATAATAGGGAACAGTACTTTCTCAGTTTTAGAAACCGCACGTGGAGGTTTCATTCTGATCAGACGCTCTCTTTTGGAAGTCATCAATCGGATTACCGGTGGCTGAATAACAGGTACCAGTGCCATATACGAGTATGCTGCAATCGCAATCGGGCCAATCAGGTTTTTCACCGTGGTTCCGTCGGGCAGAACGTTCAATCCATTTGCCAGTTTCGACGAAATAAAGATCGCAGTAGGACCGTCGGCACCACCAATAATACCAATTGCACCAGCTTCAGGTGCGGCAAATCCTAAATAAATCGCTCCAAGGAACGTAAGGAAAATACCGATCTGTGCAGCTGCACCCAATAACATCAGTTTTGGATTCGAGATCAGTGACGAGAAGTCGGTCATTGCACCAATACCAAGGAAAATAAGTGGAGGATACCATCCCTGAACAACACCCTGGTAAAGAATGTTGAGTACCGAACCTGGCTCGTAAACACCCAATTTCAGGTTAAAGTCGGCCACCTGGAACATTGGAATGTTACCAATTAAAATACCAAAACCAATTGGTATCAAAAGCATCGGCTCAAAATCATATTTAATAGCAAGGTATAGGAAAACAAATCCTACAAGCATCATTATGATGTTTCCCCAGGCTATGTTCGCAAATCCCGAAAATTCGTAGAAGTTGAATAATCCAGCTATTGCACCATTGTACTGTTTATAGGTATAACCATCGCCAGAAAGATTACCATCGGCGTTAATTTTCAGAACGCGATTTGGCAGTTTCACTTGTAATGTTGAAACTTTATAACCTCCTTGTTGGTTTGGATCTCTGTTGGTACGTAACTCAGTGATCGGAACGGTGTTGAAATGTAATTGAACTTCGTCTCCAATAACTTCGTAACGGCCTGAGTATCGCTGTTTCGCTGAGTCAAGAAGAAATCCTCCGTCGGTTTCAAACGTAAATGTTTTGTAACGTTTTACGGTGCTTGGATTTTCCTTTTGATCAGGTTCTCCCTCTTTATAAGTAGGAATTGGTACATATCCGTCGGAATGATTTATCCATTTCCCCTTTGTAATTACATCGCTGAGTTTCTCTGGCTGACCCGCAGCATATACTGAGGGTGCAAGAAAAATCAATACGAATAATAATTGAACTATTTTTCTCATGTCAGCAATGTATTGTTTAAGCTATTTCTATTAACAGATCATCTTGCAACACGCTGTCGCCTACGTTAACTTTAATCGCTGTAACTTCTCCGGCTTTTTGAGTTTGTACCTGGTTTTCCATTTTCATGGCTTCCATAACCATCAGGTTTTGACCTTCGGTTACTACGTCGCCAACAGTTACATTAATTTTTAGGATTGTACCCGGCAGTGGTGCTGTTACTTTGTGTTTTCCGGTTGATGCTGATTTCTTGATCTGTCCTTCTCCAGGCATCTTTTCAACCGGTTTCCGAATCAGTTTCGGAGTTTTTGAAGTTTTCACTTCTCCGTGAATTTGAACTTCGTAAATGGTTCCGTTTACATCGAGTTCTGCAACATTGTCTTCAATGTCTTTTAAATGAACGTCGTATTCGTTACCACTGATTGTGAATTTATATTTTTTCATTGTTTACTTTTTTTGCTCGTAATATTCAGAATTATTTATCGTGGCCAGTTGTTTTGTACACTGTAAATTTTTGAACTCCATGGAGAGTACGATTTCTTCACCTTTTTAATGGTAACGATGTTGCTCTCTTCGTCGTGCAGTTCGTTAAAATACATGTGCAGGGCTAAACTGATTGCTGCAGTAACGTTACCTTCCATGTATTCTTCTTCTTCCTTAACTTCTGCCTGCCCTTTGTTCTTGTTCCTTTTTAGTTTCTCCTTGTTGAATTTCATGTTAATCAACTTTGGAGCATTAGTAAATACAATTACCAAACAAGTAAGTGCAGTGAAAACAATTAAGAATCCAACAATTGCAACAGTATACCCAAACTGAACAGAACTGGCTAATAGAATTGATAATGGTTCCATAATTTGCTCTGTTTTTAAAGTGGTATATTTGAATGCTTCTTAGGTGGATTAACCAGTTTTTTGGTAGCAAGGCTTTGTAATCCGCGAATAATTCTGAACCTTGTATTACGAGGCTCAATAACATCGTCGATGTAGCCAAAAGATGCAGCCTGATAAGGGTTTGCAAACTTCTCTTTGTATTCTTCCTCGTGGTCGGCAACAAATTTAGCACGCTCTTCAGCATCTTCAATGTCGCGTAATTTTCTTCCGTGAAGTACTTCAACAGCACCAGCTGCACCCATAACTGCAATCTCGGCAGTTGGCCAAGCGTAGTTAAGGTCGCCACGAAGTTGTTTGCTTGACATTACGTCGTGAGCACCACCGTATGATTTACGCAATGTAATAGTGATTTTTGGAACAGTAGCTTCGCCGTAAGCAAACATCAGTTTTGCACCGTGAGTAATAATACCACCGTACTCCTGACGACTTCCTGGCAAGAATCCCGGAACATCAACAAGTGTGATGATTGGAATATTGAATGAGTCGCAGAAGCGTACGAAACGAGCTGCTTTTACTGAAGCGTCAATATCAAGAACACCGGCTAAGTAGTTTGGCTGGTTAGCTACAATACCAACAGGTTGTCCGTCAAATTTAGCAAAACCAACAACGATGTTTTTCGCGTAGTTACGGTGAATTTCTAAGAACTCGCCATAGTCAACGATAGTATGAATAACATCTTTAACTTCGTAAGGTTGGTTCGGATTGTCAGGAATGATTTCATTCAATGCATCGTCCAAACGATCGATTGGGTCTGAACTGTCAGTAGCAATCGGATCTTCCAGGTTATTTTGTGGAAGATAGCTGATCAATTTACGCAAAATCGAAATACCTTCCTGTTCGTTTTCAACAAGGAATTGTGCAACACCTGATTTAGATGCGTGAACTTTACCACCACCAAGGTCTTCAACTGAAATGTCTTCGCCAGTTACCGTTTTAACAACTTTTGGTCCGGTTACAAACATGTACGAGTTTTGCTCGGTCATCATGATAAAGTCGGTTAGGGCAGGAGAGTATACTGCACCACCGGCACATGGTCCGAAAATAGCTGAGATTTGTGGAATAACTCCCGAAGCCAGAATATTACGCTCGAAAATTTCGGCATAACCGGCCAGCGAGTTTACACCTTCCTGAATACGTGCACCACCCGAGTCGTTGATACCAATTACTGGTGCTCCGGCTTTCATTGCCATATCCATAACCTTGCAAATTTTCTGTGCAAAGGTCTCTGATAACGATCCTCCGAAAACGGTAAAGTCTTGCGAGAAAACGTAAACTACACGTCCGTCGATTGTTCCGTGACCGGTAACCACTCCGTCGCCTAAAAACTTGGTTTTTTCCAATCCGAAGTTTGTACAGCGGTGTGTAACAAACATGTCAAATTCTTCGAAACTTCCTTCATCAAGAAGCATTTCGATTCTTTCGCGAGCAGTAAATTTGCCTTTTTTGTGTTGCGATTCAATTCTTTTCAATCCGCCACCCAATTTAGCTTCCGCTCTTAGGTCGATTAACTTTTTAATTTTATCCTGGTTGCTCATAAAATCGGTTATTATAAGTGTCTTTTATTCTTTTCCACAAATTTCGGTTAGTACGCCCATTGTAGCTTTTGGGTGAAGGAATCCAATATTCAATCCTTCGGCCCCTTTACGCGCTGTTTTGTCGATCAGTTGAACGCCTTTTTCTCCAAGTTCGTTCAACGAATCGTTTACACTGTCAACAGCAAAGGCAAGGTGGTGTACTCCCTGTCCTTTTTTCTCCAGGAATTTGCCAATTGGTCCGTCAGGACTGGTTGATTCCAATAACTCGATTTTAGTGTCGCCAACCTGAAAGAAAGCGGTTTTTACTTTTTGGTCTGCCACTTCTTCAACGGCATAGCATTTTAGACCCAGCATCTCTTCGTAGTAAGGAATAGCTTCTTCTAAACTATTTACTGCGATCCCGATGTGTTCTATATGAGAAATGTTCATCTTGTAAATAATTGTATTCTTGAAAACAAGCAGATTTTGAAGCAGTTAGTACAGTTTATTTAGGCATTAATCGTTTCTATCTCTACTTATTTAGAATGGTTATAAAATATTAATAGTCAATTTTTTAAACTCTGGCAAAGTTATGGTTCTTATCATTTCCTATTCGTGAAAACCAGAAAACCTGATTTTTTGTATTACGAATTTAGAATTAGTTAATATTGGCTTGTATTCGTGATTTTTGTGAATGATTTTAGTCATAAAAAAAGCAGACATTAAGTCTGCTTCTTTAAACATATGTCTTTTATTCACCCCTTACGTAATGGTAGTGTGGACCAAATCGTTCAAATGAAGCTTTGTCTAACGATTCCTGATGATCAGGGTGAGCGATAGAAATCAGAAGCTTTGCTCTTTCCTGAAGTGTTTTACCATAAAGGTTAACTTTTCCGTATTCGGTTACCACCCAGTGCATGTTTGCACGAGTAGTTACAACACCTGATCCTGAAATTAGGGTAGGGCTGATTTTAGAAATACCTTTATTCGTTACTGATGGAAGGGCAATAATTGGTTTACCTTTTTTAGAGTGACCGGCACCACGGATAAAGTCGATTTGGCCACCAACACCAGAGTAGTGAGTAATACCAATTGAGTCGGCACAAACCTGACCTGTTAAATCGATAGCCAGTGCTGAGTTAATTGCAGTTACTTTATCGTTTTTACGAATGCTTGCCACGTGGTTGGTGTGAGCAACATCCATCATGGCAACACGTGGGTTGTCGTCAACAAAATCGTAAAGTGCTTGCGATCCCATAAGGAACGATGCTACCATTTTTCCCGGATCTGTTTTTTTCTTCTTACCGGTAATAACTCCTTTTTCAACCAAAGGAAGGATACCGTCAGCAAACATCTCGGTGTGTACACCCAAATCTTTGTGGTTACCTAATTGTGCCAAAACAGCGTTTGGTATACCACCAATACCCATTTGTAAACAAGCACCATCTTCAACCAATTCGGCAACATTAGTACCAATTTTAATATCCATTTCAGTAAGTGGTGCCGGATCGTGAACATATAATGGAATGTCATCTTCAACGAAAATATCGATTTCGTCAATGTGGATCATTGCGTCACCCCATGCTCTTGGAACATTTGGGTTTATTGCTGCAATTACCGTGTCGGCATTTTCAATAGCTGCACGGGTGGCATCAACAGAAGTACCTAACGAAACGTAACCATGTTTATCAGGAGTTGACACCATAATCATGGCAACATTTACTTTTAAATAACCTCTGCGCATTAAACGCTGCGTTTCGCTCAGAAAAATTGGAATATAATCGGCGTAACCAGCCTGAGTTTGTTTTCGAAGGTTTCCACCAACAAAAAATTGTTCAGAATGAAAGATTCCTTCGAATTCAGGATTTGCATATTCAACTTCTCCCTCAACGTGGATATGTTGGATGGTTACATTGTGGAACTCTTTGTTGCGGCCTCTCTCAACCATCGGTTTAATTAAGGTGTGAGGAGTGACGGCAACACTACTTAAATGGACTCTGTCTCCGGTTTTGATAACCTTTACAGCTTCCTCGGGTGATACATACTTGATATTCTTCATGTTTTATCGGATTATAAAATGCGGCTAATAATTTCAGGTGCGCAAAGATAGAAATTTAATTACCCCGACTATAATTCGAATATTATAATGTGAAGTTCGAATAGATATGTAAACTATTTGTTAAAACACGTGAAGCTTGGAAATGTGGACACGTGATAAGCGGTATTCTTTGCCGATAAACTTGTCCCGTTAAACTACTATTTGTCCCAAAATGAAATTATATTAATTTGTTTGCATAGATTTTAACCGTATTTGCTTGGTATTGTGTAGGGTACGTATAATTACGTATAAGTATTTTTTCTTAGTTTTTCTATCTTTAAATCACCAAATGTAAACCAAACAGAATTATGTATCCCTCTTTTAAAATACTTGTTGTTACAACTAATACGGTTTTAAGTCAGCAAATACAAAAAAGCCTCCAGTCTGATAACTATTCTGTTGAAACAGTAAAATCGGAGAATTCAGCACTAAAAAAAAATAATGAAAGCGCTTTTAATCTTGTAATTTGTCAGGATAAATTAAAAGATAAATCAGGCTTTACTCTTTTAAAGAAAATGGAATTCCAGTTTGAAAAAAGGAACACTGCTTTTTTCCTCATATTACGTAAATATTCAAAAGAGGATGTTCAACTTGGGCTTGAAATGGGAGTCGATAATTTTATTTTTACACCTATTAATCCCAAAGCACTGCGCAATAAAGTTGAAAAGCTTTATAAAAAATCGTTGCAATTTAATTATTACGAAACTCCACGCTTTCAGGAACAGTTTTACGGCTCTCCAATTCCCATGTTTTTTTTAAAAGATTTTAGAATTCAGGAATCGAATAAGGCTTTTACACGGCTCTTTAGTACGATTGATATTAAAAAGGGAAATTTTCATTTTAACGATTTATTCGATTTGAATGGTAACCAGGGAAATCATCTTAATCTTCGGAAACTTGAAAATGGATTGATAGAGCATTGTTGGCTTGATAATGTTGATTGTTTGGGACATCCCAGACAAAAGTGTAGTTTGTATAAAAGTGTTATAGGAAGCAGAGATGGAACCCGGATACTTACCGTTTTATTACCCGGAAGCAGGCCTGTGGCTGATAAGACAATGAGCGTATCAGGCGAAAAAGTGAAAACATCTGTAAAGAAACAAGATGTATTACAAACAGCTGACGATTCAGTGGTGAATCTTACTCCTCGTGAATATGAGATTCTGAATTTATCGGCAACAGGAATGCCGTTGAAACAAATTGCGGCTCATTTAAGCCTTTCTCAGCGTACGGTTGAAAAACATCGTTCTAACATCATGCAAAAAACAGAAACGCACAGTATTTTAGAAGCCATTTTAGAAATAAAAGGTAAGCGATAAATTCTATATTCTTTTTACTCTAAATAAACAATTAAATTGGCATCTGCCGTTTCTTTGTTTTGTCTGCTAATTGTTTACCCTCTTATAAGTAAATCTACTTAATACACTACTACGGTAATTGCGTATTTCATATTTATTTCTCACTTCATAATTTTGAATTGCCTGAAAAAATGCTCGCCCCTACGAGCAGCTTTCAGCTTAAGAGTAACTTTTGTTCGGGAAGATAAAAGCCAGCTCTTGAAAAGGAAAAATTACTTATTGAAATCCGGATCTCCATTAAATCCGCCGGGTAAGCTAATGCTTGTACCCGGTAAAAATGAATTGATATTAAAGGATAAAAATAGGGATTTTGAATTCTATAAAAAAAATAGAAAAAAGGGATTTATTGTCGACGATTAGCCTTAATCGGATTTGCTTTTTCACAAATAAATACTTCCATTTTTCTGCCGGAACGATTCGGCAGAAAGGTTTAATCACAGTTCTTATTAATACAGCTCTCGAAGAATGGTCTCTGGACTCCTTGCGATGTCTCAGATTTAAATTACGTCCACGTTATTCAATAACTCAAACAAACAACAAGATGAAAATACATTCGCACCAAACTAAAGGTTAAGCCGTTCTCACAATTGTGACGTAGTACGCGGCACCCCCGTTTGTTTCGGTTATTACCAGGCTACGCTGGTAAAGTTGCCGGAAACTAATCCTGACTCCTCGGGATTATCAAAATGAATAGTCCTTTTAAAAACAACTTAAATTAAAAAAATGAAAAAATTAGTATTTCTTTTCGCAATGGTCTTTGCCGTAAGTATGGCAATGGCACAAAACAATTCGGGTACAACTACACAAGATGGTGAAAACCTACAAGCTACTATTGTACAAGTTGGCGGTTCTTTTAATGTCGGCGTCCAAGATCAGGAAGGATTGAACAATGTGTTAATGATTGATCAGTCAGGGGTAGCTAACTATGCCAGCCAGGTTCAAGGCAGTAGAGAAAATGGTTACGATCCTGATAATCAGGCATCAATTGATCAGAGCGGAGATCACAACATTGCTATTCAAAATCAGACCGAAAGTAGCCAAAGAAACAATTTGGAGATTAACCAAAGGGGAGATTGGAATCAAGCATACCAAACTCAACTGGGACAAGGATTTGAAGGAACAATTAATCAATCAGGTGATGGCAATTGGGCCAGCCAACTTCAAGAAGGTAATGCTGATTATGCAATTATCACACAAAGTGGTTCTTACAACACTGCAAGTCAGCATCAATCAGGAATGAGAAATCAAGCAGAGATTTTACAATCCGGAGATAACAATATTGCAACTCAGCTTCAGCATGGTTCTCAGAGTCATCCGGAAGATGGATTGATGAAGATTTTACAGTCTGGTAATTTTAACAATGCATATCAATTTCAGGATCAATCAGAAACCGGAAGTTTTGCAAGTATCACTCAAAAAGGTGATTTTAATACCGCAGTACAAAATCAATTTGGTCCTGGCAGCAATGATGCTACTATTCTCCAAAAAAGTGATTTCAATTTCGCAACACAGAGCCAAACCGGTAGTGGCAACGTTGCTTCGATTACTCAAAACTAACAGATTAGGATATCGAAGATACCTGGCCATCAGTTAGGTCATTCCTCGATCATATTAATGTGATGGTTTAGCACTTTCCCCCCGATATAATGTCGGGGGAGGTGCTTACCATTAAAAAGGGGAATCTAAATAAGCCGGGTTATATAAACAAAGAACATCGGTTTAACTGATAAAACTAAAAAAATGAAAACACGCATTGCACTTTTGTTTCTTTTTTTGTTTGCCTTCAGCAGACTATACGCCCAGCAGCTGATCAGCGACGAAGAAATGCAGGATCTGCTGAATAGTAGTGAAATTCAGGTCGAAAACCCGATCATCACCAATTTTTCGCTAATCCGACAGATTGATCAGGCTAATTCATTTAGAGCCATTCAAAACCGACAAGGTAATTTGCAAAACAATATCCTGGTCAGCCAGAATGGAATCAACAATTCTGGTTATATCAATCAAACGGGAACCGGCCTGGAAACCAAACTTTGGCAATATAAATCATCAAACGAGGCCAGTCTGTGGTCGGAAGGAGAGAATATTAGTGTGGAGGTAAAACAGGATGGCGATGGCAACTCAATCAATAGTTTTATCGAGAATTATTTTTTGGTTTCGCGTTCAGCCTATCTTTTGCAACAAGGGAACAATAACCGGATTGAACTCGCTTTATTTGGCGATGCAGTTCCATCGCTTAGCGATGCTCAGCAGGTAGAAATTTCGCAAACCGGTAACGACAACAGCGTAGATGCTATGCTGGAAAATACGTTTGCTCCAATTTCTATAACTCAAACACCTGGAGTTAATGGTAAAGGAATGCAAATAAATATATCTAATTCGGTGTTTGCATTTCCGATGAAAAACTAGGATGAAGCTTTTATTAGCCATATTGTACTTTTGCTCTTTAGCCTTTGCTGGCGTAGCTCAAACTGAGGCAACTCAGGATACTTTACAATTTAAAGAAGCACCGGAAGACCTTAAAAAACTGATCGAGGAAATTTCAGCAACTAAAGAAAAGGTTAGTTCCGATGCCGACATTGAAATTGATGGCCTGCTTTTCGATGAAACCAAAACGAAAAGCGGAAGAGATTTTTACGATTTCTTTTATACAGCGTGGGAAGCACCGGAAGGAGCTCGCAACTATTTTATTTACATCAGCGAGAAACCTTATCGCTTATCCACCACAATGATTGAAGTCAAAATAAACGAAACACCTGTTTTCCAGTCGTTTCTTCAACCCCGAAACGACATTGTTGAGCAATTGGCACAACAAGCGGTTGCACGCACGCAGATTTACCTGGCCAATTACGAGGAGTTAGTCAGGCAGCTCGATGGAGATGACCGATCGGGAACAGGTATTTTTTAAAACCACACATGATGAAAAAGATTTTATTTTTAATACCAATATTCTTATTGGCCTTTTACCAGCCTTCAGGCGCACAAGACTTTGTTTATACACCTAAAAATCCCGCCTTCGGTGGTAATCCATATAATTACAGTTGGATGATGAGTTCTGCCGAGGCACAAAATACAATAGAGGCACCAGACGAAACAAGCAGTGCTTACAGCTCGTACGGTAGCGATCCTGCATCGGATTTTGCCGAAAGTTTGAATCGGCAGATTTTAAGCCGCTTGTCGCGCGAAATTGTTACCCGGCAATTTGGCGAAGAAGCGCTTGAAGAAGGTACTTATCTTTTAGGTGATTATCAGATTGATATTGGCGATGCAGGAAACGGAGTAAATATTACCATAACCGATAACGCAACCGGAGCTACAACCGCTGTAGAGGTTCCATACTTTTAATTTTTTATTAATCATAAACAAGGGAATTATGCTGAGAAATATAATTTTCAGAATTCTGGTGTTTTCTGTTACGGTAATACTTTTTGACTCCTGTAGTCCATATTTTCATCAACCAATTGGCGAGGAGCGTGAGGCACAGTTAGGTCCCGAAACTACGATAAAACAAAACTTGCTTGATTTGCCGGCTCCCAAAGACCCTATAGTTGTTGCAGTATATAAGTTTCGCGACCAAACAGGCCAGTATAAACCTTCAAGTGTTGGGGCAAGTTGGTCGACTGCAGTTACACAAGGTGCTACAAATATACTTATTCGTGCTTTGGAAGAATCGGGGTGGTTTATACCAATCGAAAGAGAAAATATCAGTAATCTGTTAAACGAACGAAAGATTATTCGTTCGAGTAGAGAACAATACGAAGGAACACAAGGAGTAATGCTTCCGCCGCTTTTATTTGCTGGGGTATTACTTGAAGGTGGAATTGTATCGTACGAAACAAACGTTTATACTGGAGGAGCTGGTGCTCGTTATTTCGGAACCGATGTGTCGGCACAATACCGCGAAGACCGTGTAAGTATTTATTTGCGGGCTGTTTCAACCAGTAATGGGAAAATTTTGAAAACCGTTTATACAACTAAATCGATTTTATCGCAGGAAGTATCAATGGGGATTTTTCGTTACGTTAAATTTAAACGGCTACTGGAGGCTGAAACAGGATATACCTATAACGAACCAACAGAACTGGCCGTTACTGAAGCGGTTGAAAAAGCTGTGCATAGTTTGATAATTGAGGGAGTATTGGATAATTTGTGGACATTAGCAAATCCTGAAGAGATTAGTGATGTTGAGATTCAAAACTACCGCAAGGAAAAAGAAAATACGCTGGAAGAAGATCATATAGGCAGATCTTTTGAAGTGGACAAGAGAGGACGTTTTTATACTTCTCTTATGGGAAGCGGGCAGTTTTGTGCCAGCGATTATTCAAATAATGATTTAAGCGGTGGAGGAACTTTAGGATTGGGATTTGGTGTGTCAAAATCATTCTTTATTGAAACCAATCTGGGAATTCAAAGTTCAGCTATTAAAAATGGGATGACTTCCAGCGAATATTATGGAGATATTAATCTTACTTTTCTTGCCAATCCGGACGGAAAGTTTTCACCATATTTCGCTTTTGGCGGAGGAAGTTATTATGATCTTGGCGAAAATATTGGATTGTCAGAGAAAATATGGATCCCTTATTTATCATACAATGCCGGTGCAGAGTATTTGTTTACCGATAAAGTTGCGGTAACGGGCAAGGCATTCGTAAATCAGCTTTTTTCTGATTATTACGACGGAGAAAAAGCTGGCTCTTATAACGACCATATCTGGGGATTTAAATTGGGTGTGAAATTATACATAGGAAAAAACTAAAACAATGAAAACGTTAAAAATTATAGGCTGTTTACTGCTTGTGATATATATGTCTGGCTGCGAAGAAGATAAGTTGGATATAGATAAGTTCGGTTCCATTTCCGGAGTCGTTCTTGATGGTGAAACTTATATGCCTTTGGAAGGTGTGCAGGTGGCAACAAATCCGGCAAGTTCTTCAACTCTTACAGATGAACAAGGAGTTTTTACCTTTAATAAAGTTGTTGAGGGCGACATTGCAATTACAGCTCGAAAAAATGATTACTTAAGTAATAGTGTAAGTGTTGCGGTATACAATGACGAGACAACACAGTTGAAATTCTATTTGCTTAAAGATGAAAATGATATTGGATGGATAACAATTTTCGATCCTATACCCGGGAATGGGGCTGTTGAGCAAAATCTGAGTCTAACTTTTCAGTGGTCGGTTGATCAGGAATATCCGAGTAAAGAGCTGGAATATACTGTTTACTATTATAAATCAAATTCTACGGCACAGAATGTAGCCGGAGAAAATATTACTGCAACAGAAGTTGTTGTCGACGGATTAAGTTACAATACCACTTACTACTGGTATGTTGTTGCAAAATATGAAGGAGACCGTGTGGCTAACAGCCCAACATGGACTTTTAAAACGGAAGATAGTGATGAGTAGTTTTTTAATTTCATCAGAATAATGACGATGTTAATTGCATAAATTTTCTCGAACAATATTCAATTTCTTATTCGTTAAGAAAGGTCTAATAATGGACCTTTCTTTTTTGTTATTGATTCGTTTTTTCTACTTTTAAGCACGAAATCATAAAACAAGTAGATCATGTTGAAAGAAAAAATGCTAATTGCGTTAAACGAGCAAATAAACGCAGAACAATATTCATCATTATTATACCTCTCAATGTCAGCTTATTTTAACGATAAAGGGCTGCCGGGCTTTGCCAACTGGATGTATGTTCAGTACCAGGAAGAGCTGACTCATGCTAATAAGTTTTTTAATTATGTAGTTGAGCGTGGTGGTAAAGTGGAATTGAAAGCCATTGACCAAATGCCAACTACATGGGAAGGTGTTATTGATGTTTATGAGAAAACACTTGAACACGAGCAACTGGTTACCAGCTTAATCGACAAATTAGTTGATGTTGCAGTTGAAGAAAGAGACCATGCAACACAAAGTTTTTTACGCTGGTTTGTCGATGAGCAGGTTGAAGAAGAGGCTAATGTCACCGAAATACTTGATACTTTAAAGCTCATTAATGGCCAGGGGAATGGTATTTTTATGCTGGATCGTGAAATGCGTAATCGTACCTTTGTTGATACTACTGCTGCAGCTGAATAAAAAAAGATCAATATATAGAATTAAAAGGCTGCTCTTCTGGCAGCCTTTTTTATTTTTACACCATGGAACCCAGAGAACAAATATATACCAGATACGACCATTTAAAGGAGTTTTGCCAGTTAACATGGGACGATGCATCGTTTCTGAAACTTGAGAATGCTTTTGAATTTGCCCAAAACGTTCTTGGTGAAACCCGCTTTTCTCATGACGAGGTAATTTTAAGTCATTCGCTCGAAGTGGCCTCGATAATTGCAATGGAAATCGGTCTTGAGCCCGACTCTGTAATTACAGGTTTGTTGCACAACGTTATGTATGCCGGCTTAAAAGAAAAGGTAACCCCGGAAGAAATTGGTAAAAAATTTGGTACGCATATTAGTTCTATTCTGGAAGGCATGGCAAAGATCAATGCCTTGGGAACTGATACCATTGATCTGCACTCGGAAAATTATAGGAAACTGATGCTCGCGTTGGCTGGCGATGTACGTGTAATCCTTGTTAAAATTGCCGATCGATTACAGGTAATGCGTAATCTTGAAGTTTATAACGAAGCAAACCAGCAGAAACTTGCCAACGAAACACAATATTTATATGCTCCATTGGCACACCGGCTAGGTTTGTACAATATAAACTCCGAGATGCAGGACATTTGTCTGAAAATTCAAAAGCCGGATGAGTATTATTACGTAGTAAACCGCTTAAAAGAAACCGAACGCGAGCGAGCCAACTTCGTGGCTGAATTTGTTAAACCTATTGAGAAAAAGCTACAGCAGCGCGGGTTGAAATTTTCGATGAAAGCACGTACAAAATCTATTTCGTCGATAAATACTAAAATGCGTAAAAAGAATGTTTCGTTCGATGAAGTGATGGACCTGTTTGCCATTCGCGTAATTCTCGATTCGGAACCTGAAAATGAAAAAGCCGACTGCTGGACAGCTTATTCGTTTGTTACCGAGGAGTATCAAACCAACCCAAACCGATTGCGCGATTGGATTACCATTCCAAAATCGAACGGTTACGAGTCGCTGCACACAACGGTAATGGGCCCACATAAAAGATGGGTTGAAATACAGATTCGTACCAAACGAATGGACGAGGTGGCAGAAAAGGGATTGGCTGCGCACTGGAAATACAAAGGTGGCAAGGAATCGAGTTTTGATTCGTGGTTGGCCGGAATTCGCGATATTCTGGAAAATCCGGGATTGAATGCGGTTGATTTTATCGATCATTTTAACACCGATATTTATAGCGACGAGATATTTGTTTTCACTCCTAAAGGAGATTTAAAGAAAATGCCATCCGGGGCAACCGTACTTGATTTTGCCTACGAAATTCACTCGCGTATTGGAGATACTTGTGTGGGCGGGAAGATCAATGGTAAAAAAGTTACCTTAAAGCACAAACTTAAAAATGGCGATCAGATTGCAATTGATACGTCGAATAACCAGAAACCAAAGTTAGACTGGTTGGATTTTGTAGTTACATCGAAAGCCAGAAACCGCGTTAAAACGAGCTTGAACGAAGATCGGAACCGCCAGGCAAACGATGGCCGCGAGATGTTGTTGCGTAAGTTTAAAAACTGGAAACTGGATTTAAACGATGATGCGATTCGCAAAATTCTGAAATACTTTGGTTTTAAGCTGGCAGTTGATTTTTATTACGAAGTCGCAGTTGGAAAAATTGATACGCTGGAAGTAAAATCGTTGTTTATAGAAAAAGAAGAGGAAGAAGATACAACGAAAAAGACGATTGAAGAGTTGTTGCCAACAAGCGAAGCGAAAAACCTGTCGTACGATGGTGGCGAAGATTTTCTGATCATTGATAACAACCTGAAAAATGTAAATTACAAGCTGGCAAAATGTTGTAATCCGGTTTTTGGCGACCGAATTTTTGGTTTTGTTACCATAAACGACGGTATAAAAATTCATCGTGCCAATTGCCCGAATGCACCTCAAATGAAAGAGCGCTTTCCATACCGGATCATAAAAACCGTATGGAAAGACAATACCAGCAATAGTTCATTCTTAACGTCATTGCATATTTCCGGGACTGATGAAGTTGGTATCGTTTCGGAAATTACACACATTATTGCAAAAGATATTGGCACACAAATGCGTTCGATAAATATTACGAGCGACAAAGGTAATTTCGAAGGAATATTGCAGGTCTCGGTTTATAATCTCGATCACCTCGAATTTCTTATTCATAAACTAAAAAAGGTTAAAGGTGTTATTTCAGTAAGTAGGGGAGAGAAATAGAAATGGAGAATACGGAGATGGAAAAACGCCTGACAGTAATTGAAGATTTATTGAAAACCGAAAAGGCAGAACAGGCTAAAAAACTTTTCGAAGAGATTGAAGAGCAGGATAGTGTGCGTTATCTTTTGCTGAAAGGGAATATTGAACAAAAATACCAGAACTGGGGAGAAGCCATTAATGCTTTTAACCGTGTGTTGGATATTGATACAGAGAATACTGAGGCCGCAAATAATCTTCATCTGATCAAAAATATATTGAACTTCTGGAATCCGGATTTACTTAACCCGTAAGTTGCTAAAAAATAATGCAGTTTTCTAATG
This sequence comes from uncultured Draconibacterium sp., assembly GCF_963677575.1. NCBI lineage: Bacteria > Pseudomonadati > Bacteroidota > Bacteroidia > Marinilabiliales > Prolixibacteraceae > Draconibacterium > uncultured Draconibacterium sp. The sequence continues at coordinate 521,359 of NZ_OY782038.1, read as the reverse complement.
ATATTGTTTTTGTTTTGGCAAGAATGTGTGTAAAGAGTCGTGAATCTTAGTTGCTGTATTTTAGGTTTTTAATTCAGAATTACTATTTTTGGGGCTCATCGACGAAATTTAGAGGGAAATTAAACTGAATTATAAAATATTAAAAAGTAGTTGAAAAAATGAAAAGAGTAGTATTGTTAATGGTGATGGTGTTTATTTCTGTAATGTCATTTGCCCAAGATGCCAGTGAATTAATGACACAGGCAAATGCCGCTGTAGAAAGCAAAGATTTTGCAAAAGCTATCGAATTATTCGAATCAGTATTGGCCATTCCTGATCATGGACAGAATGTAGATAATATTAATGCCGTACTTGGCCAGTTGCGACCTGCTGTAGCTAAAACTAAAGCATCGGATGCAGTTGATGCCAAAGAGTACGATAAAGCAATTGAACTTTATAAAGCTGCTATAGCAGATTACCCTGATGCAGGTATTGCAGAACAAGCGGGTAAAATGTTTTATAACGAAGGAATTAAAAGTTATAAAAGCGAAGACTTTGTTGAGGCAGCCAATTGTTTTGCGATTTCACAAAACGATTTTAGCTACGACAAAGCAGAAAAATATAAAAGTGCTTCGTTGAAAAAAGCTGCTGAGGCTTTAGTTGCCGAAGGAAAATCTTCTGTGGAAGGAGTTACTGTTAGCGAGGCGAATAAGGCTGAATTAGTGGAAAACCTGGCAAAGGTTTATTTCTCTCAAGGATATGAAAAGTATCAAGAAGGAGCTGCAACTATTAAAGGTGCTACAGAAAGTGTTAATTCAGGAAGTATCACAACTTTAGATGATGAATACACAAATGCAGTAGCAGCGGGTAAGAAAAGTTTTGAAGAGGCGATTCCGTTCTTGAAAAAAGCTTTAGAGCTTGATCCTAACAATGCAAATGCTAAAAAAGTATTAGCTGCATGTGAGCAGAGTTTATAAGAGATTTGCGATATAAATTGTAAAAAGGTTCGGGAGTTATTCCGGACCTTTTGTTTTTATAAGCATTTCTAAATAGTCTTTGCAAGCTTACGCCAGATGCTGCGTTACTCTCGGTTTGAAAACGGTCGATTACGAAAGTAAACTCCCTGATTCTCAAACCTTCGAAAGCCTTGCCTTTAACGCTTTCTTATCAAAGACAAAGAAATAGCTGAGTTTTCTGGCAAGCACTAAATAGTAAGATTACTGTTTGTAATATTAATTGAGGGGCAGTAACCTAACCTGAAAAATTCATTAAATTTTTCACACAAAGTGTTGACGATTGAAAATCAGTATAGTATGTGCCTTGAACAAAATAATCTGATGATTTTCAATGTCAAGGTTAGCCCTGACAAATAATTGTGTCTCAATTATTTCGTCAGCCCGGTGGGGGCTTAATGGCTAAGCCAATGAATTATAAAATAGTCTGTTAATCATCTATTTTCAGAAAAATTAATATTGCTTCAATATTCTTTTCAAGCTGTCGAAAATTAGCATATATTTGCAGGCGATTGAGTAAAAAACTCGTTTTTTCCTGAGTATTAACACTGTATTGTTAATTGTTTTTGCAAAAATTGGGTTAACTGCTTGATTATTTTCTAAAAAAGTATTTTCTTTGCACTCCGTTTTTAGTAATGTGTTTATTGTAAACATCAAGAAATTAAAAGAAATGTCACGAGTTTGTCAAATAACAGGTAAAAGAGCAATGGTGGGTAACAATGTTTCTCACTCGAAAAGAAGAACTAAAAGAAAGTTCGACATAAACCTGTTTAAAAAGAAATTTTATATGCCCCACGAAGATCGTTGGGTACAACTAACAGTATCTGCTGCCGGAATGCGCACGATTAATAAAAAAGGCATTAAAACTGCTTTGGCCGAGGCACAGGAAAAAGGTTTTATTGATAAATTTTAAAGATCTTAAGCAATGGCAAAAAAAGGTAACAGAGTGCAGGTTATTTTAGAATGCACTGAGCATAAAGATAGTGGTGTGCCAGGTACTTCAAGGTATATTACTACAAAGAACAGAAAGAATACTCCGGATCGTATGGAATTGAAAAAATACAATCCTATTCTTAAGAAAGTAACAGTACATAAAGAAATTAAATAATTAAGACATGGCAAAGAAAGCAGTAGCATCACTACAGAAAGGTGCCGGTAAAGGTTATGCGAAAGTAATCAAAATGACTAAATCGGAGAAAACCGGAGCATATGCTTTTAAAGAAGAAATGGTGCCAAACGACGACGTTAAAACTTATTTTAAAAAATAAGAAAATATAATGTATAACAGGAAAAGCTTTCATGTAAGATGAAAGCTTTTTTTGTTTATATGAACGATTTGGTATTTTTTGTACCACATATTTACTGTAACCAAATTTTGTACTATTTTAGAACCTGCAAATCATATTTATATGGCCATATTCGGAAGTTTTAACAGAAAGAAGAAAGAGAGTCTTGACGAAGGATTGTCGAAAACCAAAGAGAGTGTTTTTAAAAAACTGAGTCGTGCGGTAGTCGGAAAATCGAAAGTTGACGACGAAGTTTTAGACAACCTGGAAGAAGTGCTTATTACGTCAGACGTTGGTGTTGATACAACGCTAAAAATCATTGAGCGTATCGAAGAACGTGTTTCCCGCGATAAATACATGGGTGTTAGCGAACTGAATAATATTCTGAAAGATGAAATTTCTGATTTATTGGAGGAGAATAACACTACCGATGTTTCCGACTTTGATCTTCCGAAAAAAGACGGGCCTTATGTAATTATGGTTGTTGGTGTGAATGGCGTGGGAAAAACAACTACAATTGGTAAACTGGCATATAATTTCAAACAAGCCGGAAAATCGGTTGTTTTGGGAGCTGCCGATACATTCCGTGCTGCTGCAATTGAACAATTGGAGGTTTGGGCCGAAAGGGTGGACGTTCCTATCGTAAAACAAAAAATGGGATCCGATCCGGCATCCGTGGCTTACGATACCTTGGCATCGGCAAAAGCCAGCAATGCCGATGTGGTAATTATTGATACTGCCGGCCGACTGCATAATAAAGTTGGTTTAATGAACGAGCTAAGCAAAATTAAAAAAGTTATGCAGAAGATCGTTCCCGACGCACCAAATGAAGTTTTGCTTATTCTCGATGGTTCTACCGGGCAAAATGCATTTGAACAGGCAAAACAATTTACAAAAGCTACCGAAGTAACTGCACTGGCATTAACCAAACTTGATGGTACTGCGAAGGGCGGTGTTGTAATTGGTATTTCCGATCAGTTTAAAATTCCGGTAAAATACATTGGTATTGGCGAGAAGATGGAACATCTGCAGATTTTTCGTCGTCGTGAGTTTGTTGATTCGCTGTTTTCGTAATCATATTTTGTTGCAATGGCAGAACTGAATAAGGTTGAAATTAAAATTCAAATTACTTCCGAAATTGAAAAAACGGAAAAACTTATTCAGGAATATACGGAGCTCACAAAACCTGTTGAGCCGGAAAATGCTATTGGCAGGATATCCCGGATGGATGCTATAAACAATAAAAGTGTTATCGAAGCGGCTTTGCGTAAGACAAAAGATAAATTGGAGAAGTTAAAATTTGCCTTGTCGAAAGTTGATGATGATGACTTTGGGCTCTGTATTAAGTGCAAAAAGCCAATTCCCCTGGGGCGGGTTCTGATAATGCCGCAAGCGCGTACCTGCGTTAACTGTTCACATTAAAGTTTAAGAATATTAAGATCAGGCCGGTTGTTTTAGATTCGACAGGATCTTTTTCAGTTGGTTTTTATCAATCGGTTTCACAATGAAATTATTACATCCCGCGGCAATTGCTTCTTGTTTGTAATTTTCCTGTGCATACGCCGTTTGTGCAATAATGTACACATCTTTGTTAAATGTTCTTATTCGTTTAGTTGCTTCAAAACCATTGATCTTTGGCAGCTTTATGTCCATTAAAATAACGTCGGTATCCGGATGTTTTTGAACAAGTTTAATTACGTCGGTTCCGTTTTTAACTCGCTTTAAACTGCCCGGCATATCAGAAAGAATGTGGCATAAAAAGCTATATGATATTTCATCATCTTCAGCAATAATAATGTTTAAATCATCATTTCGGATATTGTCAACTTGTTCCGTTGGAGTTTCTGTTGCAGGCGAATCCACTTTAGGGCTTTCAGCCTTTAAATTCGGTAACAGGAAAGTGAATGATGTGCCTTTTCCTGGAGTTGAAGAAACGCTGATCTCGCCATTCAAAAGTTTTATATAGCCACGTGTAATTGAAAGTCCCAGCCCCGATCCCTCGTATCCGCTCGAGTGCGAATGATCCGCCTGAACAAAGTAATCAAATATCGCTTTTTGCTTTTCGGGAGCAATTCCAATTCCGGTGTCGCATACCGTAATTTTTAACTCTGCAGTGCTAAGCGAATAATGAACTTTTACGTAGCCCTCGTTAGTAAATTTGATGGCATTTTTAATGAGGTTGGTTAAAATGGAGGTCAATTTGTAGGTATCGCTGTAGAAGTTTTGCGATGGCGCTGTAACTTCAGGTTCAACAATTAAATCAATTCCTTTTTCATTGGCTTCAACGATAAAAAAGTCATTCAGGTCAGAGACGATTTGGGCGATGTCAACTTTTTTAATCTGCGCTTCCTCGTTTCCTGATTCAATTTTCGAAATATCAATAATGTTATTAATGGTATTCAGCATTCTGTCGCCACTCTGCTGAATGATATTTATAAACTGAAGTTCTTCCTCTTTTGAATAGGTCTGCGTTTTTAAAAGTTCAGCAAACCCCAATATCCCATTCATTGGTGTTCGTATTTCGTGGCTCATATTTGCCAAAAAAGCGGACTTCATTTTATCACTCTCTTCAGCCTTGTTTTTCTGGCGCGAAAGTTCTTTCATAATCTCAGAGTTCAGATCGAGTTGATGCCGAAGATCTTGTGTTTTGCTTCGAACTCTTGTCTGAAGTATGCGGTTGATAACTATAAGTAGTAGGATAATAATGCCAACAATTGCGCTAAGTAGAATGATGTGACGCCAATAGTCTCGCAAACCGTTCGATTCATTGTCGTACTCGGCAAGCCACTTGTCGTAAATGCGCTGGTACTCGCCGTTCGAAAGTAACACCTCTGTAGCGTTATTTATAATTGCAGCAAGTTCAACTGAATTTGGCGAAAGCATAAACCCCATATTGCGTTCCAGAATCCGGTGATTTGTGGTTTTAATATATCCCTTTTGAAGTGCTACCGCGTGGTACATTCCACCAATGCGTTGGGCAATGGCGCAAGTTACCTTTTCGTCATCCAGGAGTTCAATTAATTGATCGTAGTCTGGCGCATAAACAAATTTGGCGGCCGGGTTTATACTTAAAACGTACCTCACCAGCACATCGTTTTTCCATAAAGCAACAACAGGCTCTTTCATGGTACGCAACAATTCGGGCGTTATATTTTTATGGAAATTACTGTTGTAAAAAAAACAATGCGAAGTATTTATAACCGATCGGGTATACAGATGCTGATTTTCTGGGTAGCCGGGGTAGTGGGCTCCGGCAATACCGTCAATCTGTCCACCTTCCAGCATTTTATTAACCGTTTGCCAGTCTGCTCCCGAAATTTCAATCTGATTGTTGTATAGTTTGTTTATTGCTTTTACCAGATCGATATTAAAGCCAACAAGATTGCCATTTTGGTCGGTGTAATTAAACGGAGCGTAATCGTTACTTGCTTTAATTCTATATTGAGCATTTAGGTAATAGCAATTAGTAAATACTATTACGCAAATTAAGAAAATTCGCATATCGGGTTATTTTAAAACAAATCTAAAAGTTTTTTTGAAATTAAAATCCTGTTAAATTTAAACATATTCTTGAATTCAAAAAATTAAGCATACAAAATGGTTATAAACAATCAATCTGGTATTTTAAAAGAAGTTGAAAAGAGGTTATCGGTGGTACTTGGGGAACCTGTGAAGATGTTGTCTTCCAGGGCTTTGTATTGTGGATGTATAAATCATGCTTCGAAAATGAATACCAACTGTGGCAGTTTTTTTCTGAAATGGAATTCGGATTGCGAGAGCGATATTTTTACTCGTGAGGCAGAGAGTTTAAAGGAACTCAGTATGGTGTCGGATGGTACAGTTTGCATTCCAAAAGTATTGTATGCAAAAGAGCTTGATGAAACGCCGGCTTTTCTGGTAATGGAGTATCTGGAACCGGGAGGTTCCGACGAGTCGGAACGATTGGGAAGAGGACTGGCGCTTATTCATAAATATCAGCAAGATGATTTTGGATTCTATTCCAATAACTATTGTGGAGCAACTACGCAAAATAATAACTGGGGAAAAAGCTGGATATCGTTTTTTCGCGACAATAGATTAGCATTTCTTATCAATATGATTCGTAAAAGCAGGGGATTGGATAGTTCTTATTTACGATTGTTTGAAAAGTTATTCGATCGTTTGGAGTTGTTGATTCCGTATGAGAAAAAGGCTTCGCTGATTCATGGCGATTTATGGTCGGGAAATTACATGTTAACGAAAAATGGCCCTGCATTAATCGATCCGGCTGTCAGCTATTCGCACCGCGAAATGGAATTCGGAATTGTTACAATGTTTGGCGGTTTCTCGTCACGATTTTTTGATGCTTATAATGAAGAATTTCCGCTCGATTCAGGGTGGCGCGATAGAAATCACCTGTATCAGTTGTATCATGTGCTTAATCATTATTATTTATTTGGAGGAGGTTATCTGCAACAAGCAGTATCCATAGCAAAACGATATTTATAGACTTCTTTTCGCGCAATTACTTGTATTTGTACGTTTTGTTTTTGTAACTTATAGTTATAATACAAAAGGTTACAGCGATGAAAAATGAAGTTTTTGAAATACCGTACAGGGCAGAGCTGTGTTATAAAAAGAATAAGGGATTGATATTGCCGGAGGAGGTGCCTTACATTGGTATGGGGGCTTCGCATATCGCAACAAAAGCTTTTCGTTTTATGGGAATAAACTTTTTCCCTGAAAAAGCAGCCGAATATTTTAATTACCTGCTAAAATATAAAGAGCCTGATAAAGGGGTGCTTATATCGCAATCGGGACAAAGTTCCGAAACTATCTGGTGTGCCGACTATTTTAAGTCGTTCATCGCAATTGTAAACGACGAAAACAGTCCTTTGGGAAATCACCCAAACTGTTCAAAGAGGGTGCTGTTGTATTCAGGAGTTGAAGATCATATTGTCACAAAAACATACATTAATACTTTGTTGGTATTGTACCTGGGATTTGGTTTTGATCCGGTTGATGCGGTTGAAGCACTAAAAAAACATCAGACAGAATTTGAAACATTAGGCACCGATATTGGTGCAAGAATATACTCGAAAACGCAGCGGAAAAAACGCTGTTGTTTGTATATTCTTGGTAACGGACCAAATGTTGCCACTGCCAATGTGGCTGCACTTGTGTTGAGCCAGGTGATGCGAATGCCGGTTTTAAGTATGTCGGTATCGCAGTACGAACACGGATTTATTGAAACCGCCAAAGATTCGATGGTTATTGCTATAAACCACGAAGGGAGGGAGTATAACCGTACCAAAAGACTGCTCAAAAAAGTGAATATCGCTGGTGCCGAAACCTACGAATTATCGAATAAATATGTGGAAAGCATTTTTAGTCCGGTTACTTTGCCGGTGCCGTTTTATTTCGCTGCCGAGTATTTGTCGCAAAAACTAAAGGTTAAAACACTTTTTCAGGTGGGCAATAAAGTGGTAAGCAAAGTTACCATCGATAAAAATTATGAGTAAAGCCATTGTTGCCGGTTTGCTTATTGATTAAATTAGCCCCAAAACCAAATTCCGATTTTAATGATTGCACAAAAGGCTAAGAAAATTACCCCGTTTATTGTAATGGAGGTTCTGGAAAAAGCTGCCGAAATGGAGCAGCAGGGGATTAATGTGATTCACCTCGAAGTGGGTGAACCCGATTTTAATGTTCCAAAATGTGTGTCGGTTGCCGAACAAAAAGCTTTTGATGAAGGCCGAACGCATTATACGCACAGCCTTGGTGATCCGGAACTACGCAAGCAAATTGCTAAGAAGTGCAAAGAGGAATACAATGTTTCGGTTTTGCCCGAGCAGATTATTGTAACATCGGGGAGTTCTCCTGCCATTTTGTTAACGCTGGGTGTGTTGTGTGATGCCGGCGATGAAGTGATCATTTCCGACCCGGGCTATGCCTGCTACGAAAATTTCATACGCTTTATTGGTGCAAAAGCAATAAAAGTGCCGGTTTACGAGGAGGACGGTTTTCAGTATCGGTACGAGGAAATTAAAAAGCGCATAACCGACAGAACGCGTGCAATAATGATAAACAGTCCCATGAATCCAACCGGGAACCTTTTGTCGGTTGAATTGATGAAAGATCTGACAACCTTTGATATTCCAATTGTATCCGATGAAATCTATCACGGTTTGGTTTACGAAGATCGTGCTCATTCAATTCTAGAGGTAACCGACAAAGCCTTTGTGTTAAACGGATTTTCGAAACGTTATGCCATGACGGGGCTTCGGTTGGGCTATGTAATAGCTCCGCAAGAATATGTGCGGTGTATGCAGAAAATGCAGCAAAATCTATTTATTTGTGCGGGTTCAACCACGCAACGCGCCGGAATTGAAGCCTTAAAAAATGCAGGAGCTGAAGTTGAAGAAATGCGTTTAACCTACGATAAAAGACGCCGGTACTTGATCGATCGCTTAGCAGAATTGGGTTTCGATATAAAAGTGAAGCCCACAGGAGCCTTCTATGTAATGGTAAATGCCAAACATCTTTCAACCGATAGTTACAAGCTGGCTTTCGATATTTTGGAAAAAGCGCATGTTGGCGTAACTCCGGGAATTGATTTTGGCGATAACGGCGAAGGATTTCTGCGTTTCTCGTATGCCAACTCAATCGAGAATATCGAGGAAGGTATGAATCGTCTGCAGGACTACCTGACAAAATATCACAGTTTCCCTAGGGGGTAAAGCGGTCGAAATGAACGATTTCTTCAATCGGTTTGCGCTTCTTGTCGGGTCTTTTGCTGCTTGGGTAACCAACCGGAATCATTGCAATAGGCTCGATATTATGCGGAAGTTGTAATACCTCGGAACAGGCGTTAACATCGAAATTACATACCCAGCAGGTTCCCAAACCTAATTCGGTGGCTTTTAATGTAATATGGTCGATTGCAATTGCCAGGTCTATATCGGCCGAATCTTTTCCATCCGAAGCCCGTTTCCACGATTGAGAATGATCGGCACAAGCCACAATAATTACCGGCGCTGAACGAAACCAGCTGCGATCGTAACAATTGTATAACTGTGTCAGGATTTCTTTGTCTTGCACTACAATAAAGTGCCAAGGCTGAAAATTAACCGCCGACGGAGCTAATCTGCCGGCCTCCATTATTTTTAAAAGTAGTTCCTTTTCTACTTTGGTGTCTTTATAGTTTCTTACAGAATAACGGTTTTTAATAATATCTGACAAATTCATAGGCCATTTATTGTTTGTTTTAAATATTCGCCAACTGGCGGTTGTTGCTTTCATTTTATTATTTCCGCCTTTTGGCCTGTGTTTCATGGGCATTTTTGATAAAATATGCTCTTTTAGTATTAAAGATAAACTTTTTCAAGTTTTAAAAGTGTAAGCAAAAATATGGTTTTCTGTCAATTTTTTATCCTTTTTGCTAATTCGAAAAATAAGAGTGTAAGGGAAAAGTTGTTTTCGCTTAAAGTCTTTTATCTTCAACGTTCTAATGGCGCTTAGAATGTGTTTTAGAGCATTAGTTTTTCTTGTTGCAGCATTAAAAAATATGCGTCATTTGCACGAAAATTAAACAATAACAAAGTTTAGAGTTGAACCTTAAATTTTAATGTCATGAGAAAAGTAAATTTTATAATCGCAATTGTTACATTTTTAGTAATGGCCACTTCTGTTGTCAATGCTACCGGAATACGTACCGAATTTAATGAATTTGAATTTACCCTGGTAGATGATTTGTATATGGGCAAAAAGGTTGATGCAATTTGGACCTTAAGTTACGACAACTCGGAAAAACCGGTTACAGTAGTTAAAAGAAACACAATGGAGGGAACTGAATATGTGGTAAGTTCAGAGTTCTTTTCTGTTCGATACGTAGCTTCTGCAGCGGGTTTTGGTGCAAAACAAGTTCGTAAATCATGGTGTAACGTAAATAACAAAATTAACCATGCAGTTATCAATCAAAACGAATTGAAAAATCAGGAGATTATCTCGCCAAACAAGGTGGATGATAAAATGGCTTTAGGATTGATTGCCAGCTACCTTCCTGACTTATTAAATGATGGATATACGCACTTACTCAATTAATCGCTATAAATAGAATAGAAGTAATTTTAATTCGAAAGCCATCCGTTAACGGGTGGCTTTTTTTTGTTTCCGGTTAAAGAGGAATAATACTAAAAAAGCACAAAAATTTCGTCGATAAAATCTGTCGTTCGCCGACAGAAATATTTTTAGCCCTGGAGTAACGGTAGTTGCTTTTCTTTAAAAATAATTTGAGAATAAAGTATGAACATGTCCTTTAGATTTAAATTGAAAATAAAATAGGGAAAAAACTATCAATATGTAAAAAGCAATCTTTTTCTGTAAACGGAATCTGTTTTACAGCAAGGCTTTTGGATGTCACCAAAATGTAATTCATGCGTCTCTAGAGTACAAATAATTACGAAAACAATTACAGTCAGAAAACAAAAATTTAGAGTCATGAAAAAAGTAAATTTATTATCCGTTTTAGTTTTAGCATTCTTATTCGTTTCAGTTAGTGCATCAGCAACTGGAGTACGTACCCAATTTAAATCGTTCGAAATTGAAGAAGTCGATAATCTTTACATGGGAAAATCGGTAAAAGCACTTTGGACGGTAAGTTATAGCGCAGAAGAAGATCCTGTTACAGTTGTAAAACGTAAAACACTTGAAGGTGTTGAGTATGTTGTACATTCAAAACATTTCCAGGTTAGCTACGCTTCAACCAGCGAAGGATTTGGGGCTAAAGAAACCAGAAGAGCATGGAGCGATGTGCCGAAAAGAATTTCAAGAGCCGTTATTAGTCAGGAAGAAATGGAAAACCAACGTATTATCACTCCTAATAAGGTTGATGATGCAACTGCACTGGGATTAATTGCAAGTTATTTGCCCGACCTGATTAACGATGGTTACACACATCTTTTGAATTAAACAGCAAATTTTATTTCATAGAAAGCAATTTTGAAGGAACCGCGAGCGATCGCGGTTTTTTTATATGCAGCCGCAAACAAAACCGTCGGCCAAACTGTCGAGAGCTTCTTTTTCTGCCTTTTTCTCTGCATCAGTTCCTTTACAATCCTTACAAACCGGCAAATTCACGGTCATATTTATTTCCGAATTATCAGAAGCGATTGGTTTCTTACAAACAAAGCAGGTATTTTTTAAATCTCCCATTATAAATCGACTCAATATTTGTTATATGATTAGTGAAATAATGCAGCTTGTATCATGATGTATAAATTTATAGAGCAAAATATATTTCAAAAATAATAATTGAAATATAAACCAATCGTGGTTATCTAAAGATTGACAAATTTCGTTAATTATATAATTGTTTTGGATTGTATACGTATTATACGTTAAAAATGCTTGAAGGTAATCTTAATGAATTAAGTAAACGAGCCTCGTATTAACTGACAAAAAGACTGAGTTTGGCTCAGTAATATTCACGGTAGAGTAGCTTAAATTATTCAAAATATCCGAGATATTTAGAAATTGTTATTTAAAAACATTATAAATTGTGTATTTTGATATTTTCTTAACTTATAATATTTTGTTAATCTGGATGATTGTTGGGCTAATTACCGCTATATATAAGTTAATAATCTATTTAGAAAATTCTAATTACTAATAAACGTATTCTGAAAATCGAGATATCATGGATTGTTAGTAAATAAGAAGAAGTGAATTAAATGTCTATCATTTACCCGAAAATCGCATATTGGAAAATTCAAATAATTATCAATAAATTTAATCTTTATTGCATGTATTAACATAAATTTAATGAAATCTAAATTTTATGAGAGATAATTGTTGTGGAGTCCACAGATGGAATACAGCTTATTTTTTGTTTTGCATTTGGCATATATTTGTACAGAATTTACAAACCTATTTAAGTTGCTAATAAAATGTGGACGCTAGTGCAAATTATCGTGAATTATTTTAGTATGTGGGATTTTAACAAGAGTGTTAAAAGATTTGTGGGGAGAAAACTAAATGTAAAGAGAGATACAAGGTATCTTTTTTTGATGTTTTTTGTATTACTGGTAAATGTTAGTAATGCAACAGTGTATTATGTAAGCGCATCTGGAAATGATGCAAATACTGGAACCAGCGAAAATCAGGCATGGAAAACATTGTCGAAGGTTAGTAGTACTTCTTTCAGTCCGGGCGACCAGATCTTATTTAAAAGAGGTGATGAGTGGTCAGGAACTATAACAGTTACTTCTTCAGGAAGTGCAGGAAGTCCAATTATTTATGGGGCTTATGGATCAGGTGAAAAACCAAAGATTTATGGTTCTGAAGAAATTACGGGCTGGACGCAACATTCTGGTAATATTTATAAAGCATCATTTAATTCTTCAATTAACCAAGTGTTTGCAGATAATTTAAAAATGAATGTTGCGCGTTATCCGAATGAAGGTTATTTGGATATTAGTTCGGTTCAAAGTTCAACCCAGTTTACATCTAATACCTTGAAAAGTGGAATAAATTATGAAGGAGCAACATGGTTTGGTAGAACAAGAGCATGGACTGCAGCTTCACAAATTGTTACATCTTCAAGTTCACAAACGATAACACTGGATGGAGCTCCAAGATATGATTTAAATGTAGGAGAAGGCTTCTTCCTGATGAATAAGTTAGAATTTCTTGATTCTCCTGGAGAATGGTATTATGATGATGTAAATAATATTGTTTATCTGTGGATGAATGATAGCGATTCACCATTAAATTACAAGATTCGAGGATCAGTTTATAGCAATGGCATAACTATAAATAGCAAAAGCTATGTTAATGTAACAGATTTAGATCTTTTACAACATTCAAGTAAAGGGATTAGTCTAAGTAGTACTAACCATGTAAGCATCGATAATAATGATATCTCATATCCTGACGGGTATGGTATTTATGATGTTAGTGAATCAAAATACATGATCATTACAAATAATTCGATTACAGGCGCCAATCATTATGGTATGAATATCAGGATAAATTATTCAACCATAACCGATAATGACATATCTAAAATTGCTCTATTTGAAAATATTGGAATATCTGGTACCGGTAATGATAATTATGGAGGGGGGATATATATTGCAGGTGCTGAGGGGAATAATATAGTACGCTACAATCGAATTGCTGAAACTGCGTATCATGGAATTTATTTTTCTAAACCTAAAAATCTCGTTGAATATAATTTTATAAACCACGCATGTATGTGGAAAGGAGATGGAGGTGGTATTTATGGGGCATGGTCCAATCATTCACTACCTGGAACCATCGGTACTGTGGTTAGATATAATATTGTTTTAAATGTACATGGTCCAAAAGAAGGATACACATCAAATGTATCTTATGGAGAAGGTATATATGTTGATGAAGCAGCAGAGGGTGTAACGGTAGAAAATAATACGGTTGCACATTGTTCGAATAGTGGTATATTCTTGCACGATAATGCAAATTCAGTGGTTAAAGGTAATACAGTACTTAATGCACGATATGGTGTTTTAATAAGTGGGGAACATGGAACTAACACAATAGATGGCAATATTATTTACGTTTTGAATGAAGATCAAGACAATTATAAGCCTAATCAAATGCTGGTAAGGCGTAGTAGTTCAACAAAATCTGTTTTTAATAATAACAGATATATAAATCACTACAATTCCTTAACTATCTTTGATTATAACACAAGTTATTACGATTTTGGCACTTGGAAATCAAAAACTGGACAGGATTCAAACTCTACAATTGATGTCTCTCCAATGGGCACCAATGAAACGGAAGTATTATTCTATAACGATACAAAAGAGACGAAGACAATCTCGCTTGGGAATAATATATATCGTAATATTGATGGGAACAATGTTTCAGGTAATCTGACCTTAGAACCATTTACATCAATAATACTTATTAAAACTGCCACAACCGGAAGTAGTAATCAAAAGCCCGAGATCAATGATCAGTCGTTTGGAATTATAGGAGATAAGGCAAAGGATGAATTCATTGCACAAGTAGTTGCCAGTGATCCAGATTTGGACCAGATGCTTACCTACGAAATTACAGGAGGAAACGAGGATGGATTGTTTTATATTGATGCAACAAACGGAGTAATATATGCTGCTACAACTATTTACGAAACATCCGATAGAACTGTAGATTTGGTTGTTACAGTTACTGATAATGCCACTGAACCAGTATCAGCTTCTGCTATCATTACGATAAATTTAACAGGTGTTGTTGATAGCACTCCTCCAATTGTGGGGGAAACACCGAGTATTACATCTTTTACGATTCCCTCAAGCTCCTCATCTTTAACGGTCCCAGTTACTTCGTTTACTGTTGACGGGGATGCAATCGGTTACCTGTTAAGTACTTCTTCTGAAGAGCCTACCGATGGTAGTAATTGGATTATGTCAGTTCCAACTTCGTATGTTTTTAGCGAGAGTGGCACTCACACTCTTTATGCCTGGGTAAAAGATGCCGAAGCGAATGTTTCTTCTTTTGCAAGTGCAACAACTACAATTACTTTAGAAGTAGAGTCTTCCTATTCAGAGTACAGGTTTGAAGAAACTTCAGGTACAACAACAATTGATTCAAAGGGGGGGAATGATGGAACAATTTTTAATGAAGAGCTAAGAGTTGAAGGAGTAAAAGGACAGGGATTACAATTTACTGGAAACGGTTATGTTAGCATGGGACAATGTTTTGGTGGAAATGTGATTGATGGTGTAACAATGAGTGTTTGGATTAAACCTACAAGTACATCCGGAAACCATCAAGGAATAATAATGCATGGTGGTCCGAATGATGATACGTTTGCATTATACATCAATCCTGAAACCAAAGCGATAGCCTTCAAAACAACTGCAACAACTTCTGAATGGTCTACCGTCGAAGGAATAAATGAACTGTGGGATGGTCAATGGCATCATGTAGTTGTTACTTACAATGGCACCGAAAAAATGATTTTTCTAGATGCAGAGGAAATATTTACTGTGTCTGCAAGTGGTAATATTGAGTCAGGTGAAGGATATAACTTGTATATAGGAGCTGGTAGAGATTTTGAAACACCTACTCTGAAATATGAGGGCTATCTCGATGAAGTTAGAGTATACAACTATGGTTTAAACAGTTCAGAAGTTGATGAAATATATAATTCTGTAGTTAGCTATAATGATACAGTATATGCAACAGAAGAAATTTCTATTTGCGAAGGTGAATCATATAATGACTGGACATCCGCAGGCGAATACCAAAGAGTATTGCAAAGTATCACCGGGGGCGATAGTATTGTAACGACCTATTTAACCGTTAATCCGGTTTATGAAATAATTGAAAATATAGTTATCCAGGCAGGAGAAGATTATAACGGTTGGACTGCTTCAGGGGAATATGTTCGAACCCTTTCTACAAAAATGGGATGCGATAGTACTATCACAACAATTCTGAGTGTTGAAGAAAAACCAATTTATACAACAGAAGAAATCTCTATTTGCGAAGGTGAGTCATATAATGATTGGACATCCGCAGGCGAATACCAAAGAGTACTGCAAAGCATCACCGGGGGTGACAGTATCGTAAACACTTATTTAACCGTTAATCCGGTTTATGAAATAATTGAAAATATAGTTATCCAGGCAGGAGAAGATTATAACGGTTGGACTGCTTCAGGAGAATATGTTCGAACCCTTTCTACAAAAATGGGATGCGATAGTACTATCACAACAATTCTGAGTGTTGAAGAAAAGTCTGCCCATGAACCTGATCCTATCTATACAACAGAAGAAATTTCTATTTGCGAAGGAGAGTCATATAATGACTTAACATCCGCAGGCGAATACGAAAGAGTACTGCAAAGTACCACAGGGGGTGACAGTATTGTAACAACCTATTTAACTGTTAATCCGGTTTATAATTTAGTTGAAAATATAGTTATTCCGGCAGGAGAAGATTATAACGGTTGGACCACTTCAGGGGAATATGTTCGTAATTTTACTACAGTTTTGGGATGCGATAGCACCATAACAACAATGTTGATCGTTGAAGAAGACGCAAGACATTTTGTTCCTGTGTGGTACGGAGAGAATGGTCAGAATCATATGACCTTTGTTGTTACCGAGGCTCTTGTGGACAATGCTAAACTTGGCATTGGCGATGAAATCGCGGTTTTTGATAATGACATATGTGTTGGTTCTGTGGTTTTGACAAGTAGCATAGATATTGATGACGAAAATTCCTATGTTTTCATATCAGCCTCACAGGAGACCGGAGATTTGAATGGATTTACTGATGGAAATGAAGTAATATTTAAAATTTGGGACTCAAAAGAACAGGTTGAAAAAGTCGCTAACAATGTTATCTATCACGATGATTTACCAGAATGGATAATTTCTGGCAAATTCGAGTCGAAAGGAACTTCGGTAGTCGAAATCGGTTACATTTATGAAGAACCAATTGTCACTCAGACTATACAGCTTGAGCAGGGATGGAATATTTTTTCCACTGCAGTAGTGCCTGATGATCCGAATATGGAGGTGATTCATAGTGTTTTAGTAGATAATAAAGATCTTTTTAAGGTCCAGAATGAAGAAGGTAAGACCTATGAAAAAATTCGTAGTGCGTGGATTAATAATATTGGCGATATAAAACAAACGGAAGGTTACCGTATTCGTGTAAAATCAGCATGTAATATAGATATAACGGGAACCCAGGTTAGTTTGCCAATGAATATAAATCTAAAAGCCGGATCAAACCTTATTTCTTTTTCATATGATGGATCTGTTGATGCAATGCAAGTTATTCAACCTTTAATTGATGCAGGAGCACTGGAAAAAGTGCAGGATCAAAAAGGAAACTCAATAGAATACTGGGGGGCTGAAATTGGTTGGCTAAATGGTATTGGTAATTTTATTGTTGGGCAAGGTTACCAGGTACAGGTTAATTCAGATGTTGTTTTAACAATTGGAGATATGTACGAAAAATCTGTATCAATTAATGAATATCCAGAAACAGTGCATTTTCAACCAGAATTTCAGGGAAATGGTTCAAATCATATGAATATAAACTTGTTTGGTTTTGATGAGTCTCATTTGACGATTGGAGACGAAATTGCAGCCTATGATGGCGACATTTGTGTGGGAGCAACTACAATAACTGCTTCTAATTTTGGCGAAAAAGCAGTAAGTATTAATGCTTCATCCACTGATAAGGGAGAAAGTAACGGTTTTATCGAAGACAATAACATTGAACTGAAATTTTGGGATTCTGAATCTAATGAAGTGACAGATTTTAATCTCTCAGTTGTGAATGGTGAATTAACATACAGCATGCATTCAAGCATTTTTATAAAGTTTGAAGATCAGCTTCTTGATGGTGAAAATGAATCTTTCTCCATCGATATGTATCCCAACCCGGCTATCAATAATGTCAATGTCAGATTCTCTCAAATTCCAGAGAGTGACGCACAATTATTGCTTTTGGATATGAACGGTAAACAGTTACAAAGTCGTCAGGTACAATCAACACTTGAAACATTAGATATTAGTAGTTACCCAACAGGTATATATTTTATTAAAACGATTGTAGGTGACTTCATAAAAACGAATAAGCTTATTAAGAATTAATCTCATGTACGCTAAATCAAGATGGACAATGTATGATAAAGAGTTAAAAGAGGAGGCCGTTCTTCTATCGTATATCAGAAATGATGTGGATAGAGTTGCAGCTGATATCGGGATTGATAGCGCGATGCTGCAAAGTTGGCGTCAAAAATATGGTGCCAAGGATATAATTCGGATATTTGAAAAAAGCAATCTCGGTGCTGATGATTTAAAATCTCAGAATAAAATATTGAGAATTCTTCTGAAGGATGCTAAAATTGAACACGAAAAGTTATTAAAAATAATGGATCCTAATTTTTAATCAATGATTGTTTAGTGTTTATTAATGTTTCAGGAGTATATGTAAAAAAGAGACTATCCCATCGATGGATAGTCTCTCTTTTACATTATTCAAAATAGTTCAAAGTTCTGTATCCTCCTTTTCTTAGATATGCATCTTTTAGCATTAGCTTAATATCTGAATGTAGCATTTCTGAAATAAGTGCGTTCAAATCGTACTCTGGTTTCCAACCTAGGATATCTCTTGCTTTTGAAGCATCTCCTACCAGTAAATCAACTTCTGTTGGTCTGAAATAACTGGGATCAACAGAAATTATAGGAGTAGGATTATTGTTCGCTTTGGCCCCATTTTTTATCCTTTCTTTAATTTGCGATAGATATTCATTGCCAACCCGGGAATTAAAAATCGTCTCATCTATTTCCGAAATATATCCTTTTTCCTCAATACCTTTTCCAATAAAAGTAATTCCCAGTCCAATTTCCTTACCGGCCATGATGACAAAATCGCGTATTGATGTTGTTATACCAGTCGCTATTACATAATCATCGGGTTTATCTTGTTGAAGAATGAGATGCATTGCTTTAATATAATCTTTTGCATGTCCCCAATCTCGTTTCGCGGATAAATTTCCGAGGAAGATTGTTTGTTGCATGCCGAGGGCTAAACGCGCCATAGCCCTGGTGATTTTTCGTGTCACGAATGTTTCACCCCGAATAGGCGATTCGTGGTTAAACAATATTCCATTAGATGCATGCAAGTTATATGCTTCGCGATAATTTACGGTAATCCAATAAGCGTATAACTTTGCAATTCCATATGGTGATCGCGGATAAAAAGGAGTTTTTTCTGTTTGTGGAACTTCTTGAACAAGACCATATAATTCAGATGTTGAAGCTTGGTAAATTTTTGTCTTTTCAACCAGGTTAAGTAATCGAATTGCTTCAAGAATGCGTAAGGTGCCAACTCCATCAGCATTGGCAGTATACTCTGGCGTATCGAAACTCACCTGTACATGACTCATTGCTGCCAGGTTGTATATTTCATCAGGCTGTACCTCTTGTATTATGCGAGTCAGATTCAAACTATCGGTTAGATCGCCATAATGTAAAATCAGGTTTCGATTATCTAGTTGTGGATCTTGATAGATATGATCAATACGTTCGGTATTAAACATGGAGGCTCTTCGTTTTATACCATGTACGATGTAATCTTTTTTAATTAGGTACTCTGCCAAATAGGCTCCGTCTTGACCAGTAATTCCAGTAATAAGTGCAACTTTTTTCATATTGTAATTTTAAAGAACTAATTATTTTTTTTGTTGAATCCAGATCGATTTTCGACCATTTCTTTTTTTGGGCACCGTCGGATGTAATTTCTTCGTATTCTTATGAATTTTATCAAACTGCATAAATACTTCTGATTCTTTTGCTTTATTGTAATATGAATTCATAGAAACATATTCTGGAATTAGGCGCATGAGTTCATCAACAATCTCTTGATGACTCATTGTTTCAATTGAATTTAATAATCCGATAATGGCATGATTCAAGCTTGGAAGATGTTGGGTTCTGTCTTTTCCTATCATTATCTTGCTATTGTGGGTATGCGTGAGTTTTTCTTCTTTGTCATCAAGCAACTCTTCGTAAAGTTTTTCGCCCGGGCGTAACCCGGTAATTTTAATCATGATGTCTTCGTCGGGAACAAATCCTGAAAGAGAGATCATTTTTCTTGCCAGGTCAATTATTTTAACTGGTTCACCCATATCGAAAACAAATATCTCACCACCTTTACCAATAAATCCTGCTTCAAGTACCAGTTGGCAAGCTTCCGGTATTGTCATGAAATAACGTGTAATTTTTTCATGAGTAATTGTTACCGGACCGCCTTTTTCAATCTGTTTTTTAAATAAAGGAACAACCGAACCATTTGATCCAAGAACATTCCCAAACCGGGTTATAATAAACTGTGTTTTAAATTTAGATGATTGAGCTAGTGCTTGAATGTACATTTCACTTAGACGTTTGGTTGCTCCCATTACGTTTGTTGGATTCACAGCCTTGTCGGTTGAAATAAGTACGAATTTTTCAACACCGAATTCTGATGAAAGATCTGCCATTAGTTTATTTCCCCCCACATTAATATGAATTGCTTCGCCGGGGAATTTTTCCATAAAAGGAACATGTTTATAGGCCGCAGCACTAAATACAATTGTTGGGGAGTACTCTTTTAAAATTCTGCGCATTTTAATGGCATTTGTTGCATCACCAACGATAGCTTCAAAGTTTGTGTTCGGGTTATTTGCGATTATTTCCTGTTGTAGATTATAAAGATCCGATTCAGCTTTATCTAACAAAATAACTTTCCGAACTCCAAAACTAATAAGTTGGCGTACTATTTCTGATCCGATTGAACCGGCAGCCCCGGTTACAAGAACAACAGATTTTTTTAAACCATTTTTAATCTTTGTTCTATCCAACTGAATTGAGTTTCGTCCTAATAAATCTTCAATTTTAATGGTATGAATTTCATTTGCATGAAGTTTGCCATTTATCCAGGATTCCAGAGGAGGGACTTCTTTGACCAAAAGATGATGTTGTAAGAATTGATCTGTAATTTGTCTTTTCCTTTGATAGGATAATTCTGATTTTTCAATGGCAAAAATTATTTCTGTAACATTATTTTGGGGAATGATATGTTTTATTGCCTTATCCATAGAGTAGATTGGATAACCTGACAAAAACTTATTTTGCATCGACACATTCTCGTCTATAAATCCAATTGCTTTAATTTGCATATTCTTGTTGGTGAGTGCATTGAGTGTTGTTTGTCCAAGTTCTCCCGCACCAAAAATCAACACATTCTCAGAATCCTTTTTATGAATAATCCAGTGTTGGTAAAGTATTTTTGCAAACAGACGTGACATTACCATCGACGTGGTAACAAGAAGTATAAAAATAACTATTACTGATAGGGGCATATTAATAAATGAAGATTCATCTATTTGTCTTACAGTTAGTGATATAATCGCAAGAGAGGCTCCTGTGCATGGTACTGAGAATATTATGTTCTTAATATCCTTGATTGTAGTGTGACGAAGTATAACTGAATAGCAGTTTGCTTTCCAGCAACAGAGAATAAATATGGGTAAAACAATGGTGAGATGCCACGGATTTATCGTTTCGTCAACAGCTACCAAATTGAAATTAAGTCTTAAAACAAAAGCTGTAAACCAGGATAATGCAGCGATACCTACATCAAATAACAGAATTGCCCAACGGGGTAAATAATTACGTGTAAAGAAGCGTTTAAATGATTTCATTTTATAAATATTTAGGTTAACAATTATTGAATCAAAACAGTAGATAAAAAGCGATATTAGTTGGTACTTTATTAGCTGATTAATAAGAGTATTTCCAATTTATTGCCTTTTGTATTTTGTAGCGTATAATCAGGTAGGCTGCAGAAAGTACAACAACTGAAAACAGAAGTACGAAGTAGTTCATGCAGTTATTTGTAATTAATTGGATAACAGTAATATTAATGATTAGCTGTATTAGTCCATAAGTTAAGGATACTTTAGTGTGCGACCACTTATATTCGTTACTTAAAAACTGATACAAGTGAGTTCTGTGCGCTTTGAAAATATTTTCACGGCGAGCCAAACGTAGAAGAATAGTTACAACGGAATCAATTCCATAAACAGCAAAAAATAAAATATATTCAACTCTACCTGTTATTAGAATTAAAGAGATCAGAATCCATGCTAGCAGGAATGCTAAACTTACACTTCCAACATCACCGGCGAATGTCTTTGCACGTTGGCGAAAATTGAAGAATAGAAAAATGATGGTAGATATAATCAGTGTTATCAGTAGATCAGTAGAAATAAATTGAATGGATCGATTAAGCCAAAGAAATGTACTTAATGAAACCAATCCGTATATTCCTGTAATACCATTGATCCCATCCATAAAATTAAAGGCGTTAATCCATCCCAGAGTCAGAATATATACTGAAATAATACTATACCATTGAAGATCAAAAATTTGTATTTGCCATAATAAAATAGTTGTAGCTACTATATGAATTAGCATTCTAATGCCCGAGCTTAGCAGTATTATATCATCGATAAGACTAATAACTGCTATAATTAATAATGCTACAATAATCCAGGGGGCTATCTGTCCGTAAAAAAAATACCATAAAACTGCTGCAATAGGAAAGATTATGCCTCCACCGCGAACTGTAATATATTGATGTGAACTTCTACTATTGGGCCGATCTACAATATTAAAAGTTTTGGCAATTTTGATATAGACCAAAAGAATAATACTAAGTGCAACGAAGGTTATTATGTGTAACATTTCTGGATAATTAGAATGAAGAAATTGTTTTAGTAATACCTTGTTCGGCCTGTATTGGCATTTTTTCGATACGTAATGCCTTTTTTAGTTTTTCATTTGACACAACATACGAATCGGTTAACTTTTTTAGTCGCTCTGTATTGATCGGTAAATGAATGGCGTCACCTAATTTGGCCAGGGAATAAATGATCTTTTTATTTATGTGCCATATGTGAGCCTTTCTTCCATTTGATTTTGCAATTAGTTCAATAAGCCGATTGGTTGAAAGAACTTCGTCATCAGCAATTTGGTAGGTTCCGGGCTTGATGTCTTTTTTTAGTAATGTGTTTATAACAAATGCAAGATTATCAATGGACGTAAAAGATCGTTCATTATCGAAGCTTCCCAAAGGCCAGGGGATTCCGCTGGCAACTTGCTTGTAAAGCAGGTTTAAATTTCCTTTATTACCGGGGCCATGAATCATACATGGACGAAGTATATATAGCTTCTTGTTTTTTGGCAATGCTTGGTTAAGTAAATAGTTTTCAGCTGCCAGTTTCGATTTGCCATAAGGTGTTTTAGGATTAGGAATTTCAGATTCATCTAAATGGTTTCCATTTACCTCGTCGGCAACTGCTTTTACTGAACTAAAAAATATAAATTTTGATGTTTTGGACTGTATGAAGTATTCAAAAATCTGCTTTGTCAGTTCTACATTTATTTCAAAATAACTGGCTTCGTCTGTAGTATTTTTTAAATCGTGTGCTTTGCCTGCTAAATGTATAATGGCATCAAATTCTACGTTCTTTATTTTATTTAGGTCATCCCAAGAAATGAATTCGTCGTACGAGTGATATGCCGGATGAAATATGTCTAAGGCAACGAGTTGGGCCATTAATTCTGATTTTATTGATTTTGCAAGATTTGTTCCTACAAAACCAAATGCACCTGTTATAAGAATATTCATGGGTATTGATATTTTATACGACTACGGCTGATTTATTTTAATCAGAAATAGAAGTCTACCATTCTTTACTTAATGAAACTTGTACTCCGAAATTGGTTTCAATTATATTTCCATAATCGAAGGCAAACTCTAGTCCAAGTATTAATGGGAAATGTTGATTGGTATATTGCAAATTTAGTAGTGCTGAAATTTGTTTGTGTTTAAATTCAAAAGCATCATGAAAAGTTCCTAAATGTTCCATATAGGTACACAGTCCTTTCCATCTTATTTTGTTTAAGAAATATCCAGACATACCTACATGGTGTGCCATAAAACGATTTGATTCCATAGCATACCAAGTGTTTCCATAATCGTCCGACTTTTCCAGCAGGTTGAGGAAGAGAGGAGCTCCCAGTACCATTTGTTTATAAGTATACCCCGACTTGTAAGCTATGTTGTTAAAATAATCTTCGTAGAATTCCCGTTCCCACAACTGATCGTCATCATCTAAAAGTGAATTAGTTAAGTTTTGGTGTTTGGTATTTATAAATTCGTAAACAATGTTGTTAATTAAATGGCTTTTGTCTTTAAAGTTAACATGTATTCCCAACAGATTATCGGGCCAGTTTTGCCACTCTAATCCCTCTCTCGTTTCTATAGGATGGCTTAAGTAGAGACTATAATCAAGCAACTCAAGGTGCTTTGTGAATGTAAATTGATATGTGCCGATATGGTTGCCCGCAGCATTTTGTTGGTCATATTCCGGGAAATCAGAACTTACGCTTAATTTAAAGACATATCGAAAATATTGATCAAAATCAGAAGGAAAATTCCCTATCTCTGGATTTTTTGATGTACCTCCCCACATTAGAAAATGCTCAAGCCCTAACTCGATTGACCAGTTTTGTTTGAATTTAACTAAAAAGTAAATTGATTTATGATGAAGGTGAGTATTTTCAACATACCGATTATCGTTTAATAATCCTTCATCATATTCAAATTTAAAAAATAACCACTTTGCTATAAAAGCCAAAGGTTTATATTCAGGGGTGTAAAAATGCAGGTTAGGGTAGGGGCGTGCATTTCCACTTCGAAGTAGGTTCCCATTTGTACTTGATAATCCGGCATAAAGTTCAGGATCATAAAACAGGCCTCCCTTTAATTGCCAACCCTTAAATTCGATGCCCAGATAAGCCTGATTTAGCTGAAAATAATTCTCGTTAGCAAAAGCATATAAAATGTTTCCGCCCCAGTTCCATTGAATTTTATTGTCATTTTCATATTCATGCAACCTTGTATTCCATATAGCTATTTCGGAAAAGTTCAGAAAGTTGTTATTCTGATCAATTTTGCCGTGTTTATTAGCATATAACCATAATGGTAGCTTGTCGTTATTTGCAATAATGGTGGAGTTTTTGACTTCAGCATCAAATACTTTTTGCGCGTTAGTAAAAGTGTAACAACAAAATACTAAACAATATGTTATTGTTAATTTTAATACCGACAAGTTTATCATTCCAAATATAAATACTGGGATTTTGCCTTGCTTCTATAAGTTAATCCGACTATTTAATGGGTGAAACTAGTTAAGACTGTTGTTGGAGAACTAAACTTCGCTTTTTTCAAGTAATAAAATTCGGGGGTAATGTTTAATAATCTTACCAACTCTTTTAAGCTGTTTTTTGGGTTCAGTGAGGATACGATAAAACCAAATTAGATTGAATTTAGTGACCCACTTCGGTATATCTTTAATATCTCCCGAAAAGTAATTCAAAGCGGCTCCAACTCCTAGCATTACTCCTCTATCCAAATAAGGAAGTAGTTTTGACATAAAGATTTCTTGTTTTGGTGCTCCTAATGACACCCAGATAATTTCTGCTTTAATACTGTTTATCTGTCTGGCAATTTCCTTGTAGTCAAATTGGTCAGCTTCTAAATATGGAACAGGAATATAATGTAGTTGTGAAGCAGTATTTTGCTTTTCTACTTTATCTTTTATCTTTTGATATACCGTTGCAGTATTTCCGACAATGCAATGATTGCCTGGGTAATAAATGAATTTGTTGAAAAATTGCGGACCATTATAAGCCTTTAACTTCTTGTTGTATAAAATGGAGGCTAACTTGGCAATATAGCTTCCGTCGCAAGAGTTTACGGTTGATCCATTCAGTATTTCCAGTAATGTATTATTTCTTTTTTTATGTGCTTCAATTAATATATTACTGTCAATAAAACAACAATAACCTTTTGCATTTAAAGAAGTATGTAATACTATTTCTTCGAATCTATGATGATCGAATTCAAAATTAATTTTAAAGTATTTCATCTGTTTAAAATTATATAATTAGAAATGTAACAGATGGAACTCCCGATAAACTTAAGCATTCTCCTTTGTGAATTTTTGAATGCTAAAATTCATGTTCGTTTCATTCGATTGTCTTTTAAATCCTATTGGGATATAAATCAATCTTTGCTGATAACATTGTAATTTGGTGGTTGAGGGAAAGTAATTTTCGAATATTGGAGGATTACTAATTCGCGATAAAGTTTTTTGTATAATCTTTTACTTTTTCACCATCTGTGAGTAAGCGATAAAGTTTTTTCCATTGGGGAAGACCTAAAATGTTTCGATCATCGATATACAGATCTGCATAAATTTTGCGACTAATAGTTTCATCGTATTCTTCGCCTTCATAATTGCTGTTAACAGCGTAGAATATGAGTCCCTTTTTTCTACAGAACTCTACTGCTTTATCAAGTTCAGCTCCTGCTCTGTATGTCCAAAGTATCAATTTGTGACCTTTTTCCTGAAATAGTTTGAGCGTTTCTATGGCATAAGGAATTTCTTTTCCAATGGATGGATATTTGTGTTCAACAATTGTTCCATCAAAATCAACTGCAATAATCATAATAATTGTGTTTTTTAGAGTTTCGTAGTTTTTTTGAGAATTTTATTTAGGCTATACTCATTTTGTGTCTGTACCCGCCATAGCCTTTTTTCCAATACTTTTTACCATAACCATAGCCTCTGTCTGGAGCATTGTTAATAATAACTGCCGCAGGTTTTATTCGATTGAAATTAACCATTTTATTTATTTGCTCTACCTGATTTTTATGGCTGTAGTTGATGCGAAGAACAAATAAGCTTACATCGGAAAAATTGCTTGTTAATATGGCATCTGGCACTAATAATATAGGAGCATTATCTATAATAATATAATCAAACCTTTTTCTAAGTTGTTCAATCAAATGTTCAAATTTTTCAGAGTCCAGTAAGTCTGACGGATTTGCTGGTACAGGACCGGCCTGAATAAAATGTAAGTTCTGAACAGAAGTTGGAAAGATAATATCTTCAATTTCATTTTCGTTTTTTAAGTAGTTACTTAAACCAATTGTTTCTTTTACATTCAAATAATGATGTAGCGTTGGTTTATGCAAATCGGCACCGATGAGTAACACTTTATTATCTGTTTTTGTTAGTATTGCTGCAAGGTTTGAAGAAATAAATGATTTTCCTTCTCCTGGAACTAATGAATCTATCGAGATGACTTTTGAGCCTGTTTTATTTAAAATGGTATTTAGATTTGATTTAACTCCTCTGAAACATTCGGCTATTCCTGATCGAGGATGGTCTAAAACTGGTAGTTTAGACTTGTATTTGTGATGCACAATTCCTTCTAATATAGTTATCTTACTTCCTTTTTCAATTTCCTCTCTCGACTCGATTTTATTATTAAAAAAACTGATCAGTGTAATGGTTAGAAACGGTAATATGAAGCCACCAAATATACCTCCAGAGATACTCTTTATCATACTTGGGCCAATTTGCGTGGCAGATTCAATCATCGCTTCATCTATTACTTGTATTTCTGACGCGATAGACGCTTTTGAAATGGAAGCTTCAGCTTTTTTCTGTAGCATGTATGTATAAAGCTCGTTATTTAAATCAAATTCTCGTTGAATTCCTATTAATTTTTTCTCAGTATCAGGTAATTTTTTTAATCTCGCCTGGATTGTATTATACCTTTCTTGCATGCTTTCCATCTTCGATACAGTAACCTTCAATTGGTTTTTTAATGTTTCCTCTAGTCCATCCCTCGTTATTCTAATCTCTTTTTCGATTAAAATTAAAGATGGATTTTTTTCCTGTACACTAAAGGAAAGAACTTCACGTCTACTATATAGATCCTTTAACCTGTCTAAAGTATTGTTCAAACTTGTATTAGTTATTCCTATTACTGCCGGATTTACCATTTGTTCAATTTTTTTAGAATCATCAAGATATTCTTGCAAGTCGTTGTAATAGTCTATTTGTAGTTGTGTCAAATATTGTTCCTGTTCTATTTCTTCTAATTTTGAATAGACAGCTTGAGCCTCTTGTCCCAAGTTCATTACCTGATTGTTTTTACGGTAACTACTAAAATTTTCTTCAGCAGCTCCCAATGACGTTTTTATTCTGGTAAGTTGAGATTCTATAAATTCTAGAGAATGCTCAGAGTTTTGATTCTTATTTTCTACACCAAATTGAATAAAAACATGGTTCAATTCGTTAATAAAATCAGCTTCTCTTTGTTTAACTTCTCCTTCTATACTGATGTTAATAAGATCCGAATTAAATTCTTCTAGGTTGATTTCAGTTCTTTTCAGGTAGCTTGAAGTTAAGTAATCGATATCATTAAATCTTAACAAGTAAGTTTCGTCTATCTTACCACTTTTATTTTCCAGACTAAAATTGAAGAAGTCATTAAGAAATACCTCTCCAAATTTTAATTTTTTTTCGATGTTAATGACTTGGTTATATCCATTAATTTTTGTTTCTCCTTCGGCCTTGAGCATATACTCTTTATCATTCAGCATTTCTATTTCTACAAAAACATTTTCAGCATTTTTAGCAGTTGGAGAAATTAATAATTCAAATGGGGGATTATTATATAAGTCGGCATTGTATAATGGTTTTTTAAGAAACCAAGAGTAATCCCAGTTGAGGTTTCTTAGTGCCTTTCGATACAATGTATAAGAACGAAGAATTCCGATTTTATTTTCAATATTGCTTTTTTTCCCAAGTCCAATCATTGGTTTATCGAATGATAATACTGAACTCATTGTATTTTCCTGACTGACGACTAATATCCTGCTTTGCACAATATACCTGTTAGGAGAGTTCTTGAAATGTAAATACCCTAGAATCAGACCAATTGTGCAAAAAAAGGCAAACCAGGGCCATTTTTTTAGATACTTTAGAAAAAAGGTTTTTGTTTTGTTTTTCTCTCGTGCTTCAATAAGACTAATTATCTCTTCAATCTTTTCCATATCATGGGTTTTTTATTGTACAAAAAAGGATACTGCAACTAAAAGGACAGATAAAGTGCTGAGCAATTTTGAGTAAGCATCACTGTTTTCTCTTCTCCGTTTTAAGTTGGTTGGAGGAATATAAACCAAATCGTTTGGTTGTAAATAAAATACATCCGATCCATAAATGCTATTATCAGTGAGATCTAGTTCATGACTGTATACTTTATCTCCATCTTGCCTTTTAACTATTACATTTTTCAAATCAGCATAATCCGTAATTCCACTTGCCTCACTAACGGCGTCAAGAATATTTAAGCTCCCCTCGTAGTTATAATATATTCCAGGATTTTTTACTTCGCCAGAAATGTTTACCTTAAAATTTAGGAATTTAACATGGACTGTTGGTTCCTTCAAATATTCTTCAGCTCGAATTCTTACCCTTTCTTCAGCTTCCTCAAGATTAAGTCCTACAACATTTAATTTACCCAAAATTGGCATTGTTATAGTTGAATCAGAAGATACAAGATATCCGTTAATATACTTACTTGTTCTATCTCCAAACATTTGTTGGGTACCGGAGGAATATCCATCCCCAGCTAAGCTCGGATTAAAAAGTTTATTAACTTCCTGATCAAGCGTTAAAATACTTAAATACAAATTGTCGTATGGTTTGATTTTATGTTCAGGAGCTTTGCTGAATACATTATAGTTATTTAATCCTTCACGAGAATCCTGAAACATGGTAATATTTTTTGTGCTACTGCATGATGTTAGAAAGATCATCACAATTAAGATAAAATAGAAATAGGAAATCTTTTTCATAAAAGGACTTTTTAAGTTTTACATTCTTGTACTAATTTTCAGAATATGTTTAATGTTAGAAAATGGATGGATTATATGATTTGTTTGCCAAATATTGAATTTTTGTTAGAAATGATAATTGTTTAATTGATTATCAGTTAGTTGAGTTGCCTGAAATGGCAATTATTTTTTAGAATATTTAAATAGTATCATTATCTTTTTGAGACTAAGCGATTAAGGCAATTCGATTCGTGCATGGTTCAAAACACAAAAAAACATATGTGAATATTGAAATAGAAAAAAACTGGATCCTTGTTAATCATTTAGAAATCATAGACATTAGTTAATATTCTTTTTGCAACATCTTCTGTGAAGTTATTTGAAATTCTTTGTGTTACATATTCCGATATCCTAGGCCAATTGTCGCTTCCCCAAATTTCGAGTATTCTGTTTGCATATTTTTTTGCATCAAAATCATTAATGATCAAATGCTGATTTTTTACTATTTCCTTATTAAAACCGGCATTACTACAAATTGGAACAACTCCCATGGCCATTGCTTCTGTGAGTGAATTCGAATGTCCCTCTCTTTTTTCTCGTGATGGGAAAATGAAGAAATGCGTTTGTGCCAATCTTTTTTTTATATCCAATGTGCGCAGTGGTGGGACTATTTCTACTATTTCTTGTAATCCAAATCTAATAATTTCTGATTTTAATGTGTCAATTAACTCCTTATCTCCACTTCCAATAATTTTCATGTCGAAATTTAAATTCATAGTTTTAAGTTCAGAGCAAATTGATAGAAGAAACAAGGGATTCTTGCTTTGTACAATTCTTCCAAAATAAATTAAATGAACTACCGAATTATTATCCCGAAGGTTTTTAAAACCATTGATTCTAAAGTTATTTAGTACATAGTTAGGGTAGTGGATAATTTTTACCTCAGTTAAGGTTTTTAAAAACGGAATTGAGCTTTTCCCCTGACATAAAATTACAGATGCTTTTCTTATTGTAGCTTTAAAAAAAATACGGTAAATCTTAGACCTATTTATGTAGACAGGAATTACATCACCACCTCTAAGTTCATAAATACATTTTTTATTGAAAAATCGAGTAAAAAGAATTAGAAAATATTCGTAATAAATTAAAACATTATAAAATCCGGAAATATGAACAATTTTAGTCTTTGGATTTGATATTAATACAAATATAAAAGTTAATAGATTGAAGAACAGCTGAAAGGCATAAGGGATGTAGCCCAAAATACTTTTGATTGGATAAGGTTTATGCACTTTAATAACCTCAATTTTTTTTTGTTCAAGCAGATAAATTGTTCTAAGATTTCCGCTTTCTCCACCGCCCACGGTAAATTTTTTGTTTTTTCCGAGTGCTCCATAAAAAATGCATTTAGTGGAATGTTTCATGTTTTTACTAATATAAAGTGTTTTCAGGATTATTGTAATTGGTGGAAAATGCGTTCAAATGTTTTACCCATCTTTTCTATGGTAAACCTGGATTCGATTATCTTTTTCCCATTTGTGCCCAACGATCTTCGTAATTCTTCATTATTTATCAGGCGATCTATTTTATAAGAAACATTATCAATATCTTTATTAATAACAAATCCTGACTTCCCATTTTCAATAATTTCATTACTCCCGCCTAAAATATCTGTAGTGATAACTGGCTTACCTAAGGCCATGTATTCTAAGATTGAGTTTGAAATGCCTTCTGAATGATATTTTGTATTAGTAAATAGTACTCCAATATCGCATACAGCAACAAACTTTTCAACATTCTTTTGTTGCCCAAGTAAGAGAATATTTGTAATAGCTTCAGCAGTTATCCTTTGTTTAATATTATTGAATGATACGCCATCTCCAATTGCAATGAAAGTTACTTCAGATGTCAGAGTATTAACTTTTTTTGCAACATCGAGAAAAAAATCATAATCCTTTCCGGGGAGGAACGATGCAACCATTATTACTGCAAATCTGGTTTTAATCCCAATTTCATTGCGTATTTTTAAAACATCATATTCTTCTATAAATCGATCAAGCCTAACTCCATTATATATTACTTGGCTTTTTGATGTGTTTATTCCATAAGCCCTTAGGCCTGCCTTTGAGTTTGAAAGAATCTCGTCGGAAAAATAATAGCTTAAACGAAAAAATAAATTGGTAATGGACCAGTACTTAAATCTCATTTGCGCATTCGATATTAAGTTTGCAATTAATGGACGTTTTAACACGAGCTTAGCTGGAATTGCATAAATTGTAGCCATTATTCCCCAGGAATGAATAATATCTGGAGTAAACTCTTTCGCAATTTTTAAAAAACGGGAAAATAGGAATGGATCTTTTTTAGTCCATTTTCTCGTTAAAACAATAATTTCAATATTTAAATTATAAATATAATCGTAATGTATTTCGTCGGTTAACACCACTACTTGTATTTTGTAACCGGGTTTCTCATTTAGGTAATGAAGTAGCTCAATAAACCTTCTTTCTCTACCGCCTGAACGAAGTGTTTCTATTACAAATAATATTTTTTTAGACATTCTTTATCAAATACTTGAAATGAATCTGCATTTTGCTGAGTAAGACAAATTCAATAATTTGTGATAATTAGTCTTGAAAAACTGGGATTTCTGATTTTATATCGGAGTTGGTTAATGATTTAATGAAATTCTCAATCATAAACTCTTGTGGACTTGAATTCTTATTGTGCCAGATCAAATCTGAGTCCCAATAACCGGGAAATTTTGAAGAAACAAATGAATAACTAACTTCAATTATCTTGTGGTTATTATTGTGATTAATAAAATCAAACGCTACTGATTGCATTTTTAATAGTTTTGCTGTATTGAAAGCTATTTTAACACACTTATTATCAATGAGTTTGTGATTATAATCTTTTAAGCCACTGCCGGAAGCTCTAAAATCATCTCGTCTAAAATACCGTTTCATTCCGTAACAGCGGTTCCCTACTATTACAAGTCTAATATCTGAATCATTGCCCGATATAAAATCCTGGAAATAGACGTATCCTTTGTCCCTGGTCCTCATACGATCATCGTAATTTTTATAAAATAACCGTACTATACCTTTTAATATGTGTATTATAGAGCTAAATGATTTTTCTCTGTTTCGTTTATGCAATCGATCTTTAAAAACGTTCCACTTATTAGTTACATTAAATCCTTTTCCAAATGCTCTCTTAACAAGCTTTTTGGCTTGATTTTTTGTTTTAACCAGTTTTACATTTTCTGAACTTGCTCCACCTCTTAACTTAAAAACTTTCGGAAACTCGGTTTCTTTAATCCATGTATATGCGGTTTTTTTATCATAAAACACCCATGTAGGAATTGCATTAACGCCAAGACATTCGAATAAATATTTTTGTCCTAATTTGTCGTCAAAATGCCAACATGTGGAACTATTCGGAAATACTTTTTTACCTGATTGTTCTAATGAAAAGGTAAGTTGCCTTGCAAAGAGAATAGCCATACTATCCCATTGCGCCCAATGCCACATTACTCCTTGACAATCATTAAGTTGGTCAACTATATCAGAATCATAACAGTTTACAATTTTGAATGATATGTCATTTTCGTCACAATATTTAATCCAATGATCACTAAAACTATTTGGTCGATGATGTATTGCAATTTTCATCTTTTTGAAATTTTGATTGAAGTGATTCGATTAAAATATCTCTGTGCGCCTCACATCGGATATGATTAAGAATACGAACCAGATAATGTTCGGGTAGAAGTATCTTATTAAATCCTAACCGATTTAAAGCTGCTTTAAAATATCGGCCCGGGAGAATATTTACAGGCGAAAATAGATTAATAGCTCTTTTTTTGCTATTGACGAAATGTTGCCAATTGTGATGAAGACTATTTTCGTTCTTAATTATTTCTGAATACTCAGAAACTTTATTTAATACCTCCTCTTTTTTGTCATTTCTCAATAAAGTTAGATGGAAAGTTTGCTCTGATTGATGAATAGGGTGTAATTCAATTTTCAACTGTTGTTTTTTTTCAAAATCAAGCTGAACGATTAATCCAGTGTACCATTTTTTAGGTTTATTTGATTTTGTAAATAACATATTCCCTAAACTATATATTATAGGTACATTATTATGGAATTCATATCCGCCAATGCAGTGTGGATGGTGTCCGATAATTGCATCTGCTCCATTTTCTGCCAAGAACCGATATGTTTTTACCATGTTTGGACTTGGCAAATCGTAATACTCATGTCCTCCATGAATTATTACTATTACTAATTCGGCCAAGTCGCGAGCATTTTTTATTTGTTTTAGATTCTCAATTATATTAATAGGATTTGCTCCGGCGAGTTCATTTTTAGCAATCGACCATTCGTTCTCACAAAAATTAAGTATAGCAATACGTGCTCCTTTTTTTTCAATTATTGCTGGTGTAGCGGCCTGATATATATTAAGCCCGGCACCTACACCTAATATATTATTGTTATTACACTCTTCTATTGTGGTGGCAACTCCTGCCGGTCCATAATCCAGAATATGATTATTTGCTAAAGTTACAGCATCGATTTTAAGTTTACTTAATAGTGTAAATGTCTCTTTCTTTGAGTAAAGATGTGGGCCTGTTTTAAGAAGCTTTAAATTATTCCCATTTTCAATTATCGGACATTCCAGATTTACAATATTGATGTCTGATTTAGTAAATAAGTTTGTTACTGATGAGGAAATCAGATTTCTATTTAAATAGGGTGGGGTAATACAGAAATCACCTCCAATAGTTATTTTTATTCCCATTTATTTGGTGTGTTATAGATAAAATCGGTCATTTTTTTTGCTTGTATTCTGTAATCAAAAACCTCTTGTGCTAAAACTCTTCCATTCATCCCAATTTTCCTGGCCCTGTTAGAATCGATCAATGCTTCATGCATTTTAGTGTAGAAAGATTCAACGGAGTCCGGAGTCGCAAGAAATCCATTTTCTCCATCAGTAATAAATTTAGGTATTTCTCCAACTTTTGTTACAACAACAGGTATGCCTGTTGATAGGTATTCGCCAACTTTTATTGGAAAGTTTCCGGAATTTTGTTCGTTGTCGGGTTTTGAAACAACCAATAAACTTGAATTTCCTAAGAGCTTTGGCATATCCTCTCGTGGTACCATACCTGTGAATATAATCTTATCTTTCATGTCAAAATTGTGAATGGAGTCTATAGTGTCTTTTATTGCATTTTTGTCAGAATTATCTCCTATCAATAATAATCGATATGACGGAAATTGATTTAATAACTTTGCAAATGATTCTACTAGAATAGGAACTCCATCTTTGGTTCCGCTCATTTTTCCACAATATGCAATGTATGGAAAGTTATAAATCGGTTTTGACTGATTATTGAAAAAATTGGTGTCAACTATAGTTAGAATTTTCTCAATATTTCTATTTCGAGATAAAAAGAATTCTCTTAATTTATCACTAATAACGAATATCCCGTCAAACTTGGGTATTAATTTGTTGAGATAAAAATCATATTTGAGATTCCCGATAAATGATTGAGATTTTCCTATTACATATGGTAACTCTGTTCGTTCATGAAAGACCCTTATTTTGTGTTTTTTACCAACCGATAGTGCTGTTTGAATAATTAAATTATTAGTGGAATAAGTAATTATTCCATCTACTGTGTTTTTATTATGAATTTCGGAGATCTTCTTTTTCAAGCAAACAAGCGATTCTTTAAAATATAATGCTTTTAATATTTTATTATTTCCATTGTACTTGTTCAAAGATGTATAAGTAACGCCATTGTATTCTTTTTCGAGACAATTCCAATCCTGGGGGCTTAAAATGAAAAACCATACGTTGTGCCCATTCTCATAAACTCCTTGAGCCAATGTCGAATGACGTATTGCAGATGCTCTTTGATTTGGATATTTTCCAATTGATATAAAAATTAAATTCATTCGTGATTTTTGAGTTCATTTAGTTAAATAACCATAATTTGTAAGTACCCAAAGTCGCGTTAAGAGTAATCTTTTAAAAGTTCGTTTATTTTGTATATATGTATAACTTGAGTTTTAAGAAAACTTGAAAGATATAAAAGCCATATACTCATGAATAAGATTTTTAGAACACTGTAGCTTATTGAGATCATTAGTATAAATAATACTGGGAAAACTATTCCTTTGATATTATATAAGATCATAATTTGTTTTGAGGAGTACCAAAGACTTACAAAAAAGAATATAAGCCCCACTAATCCAAATTGAGCCATCATTTTACCAATGCCTGAGACTGTAGGAATATCTGCTCCTAACTGATTTGTCCACCTGGCTTCTCTATGTCCTCCGTAACCAATTATTGGACTATTTAAAAAGTCAACAAAGTCAATTTGTAAAGATTGAAAGCGCTGAGGCGCGTAAGTGTAGTTTAATGTCGCGGACATGTAGATTAATTCATCTGTATTATATTCTGTATTATTAGCTATTTTATCAGACATAAATGGTAAAGTAAAAAGAAATGCTGTTATGATCGTTACTAAAGGTGCCAATACAAAAATCTTTACGACATCTTGATTGTAAACGTAAAAAAGCACCAATAAAATTAAACAAGAATAGCCGGTAGTGGAAAACGTAGTGAATAATGCAGCAACCAGCACCCACAGATGTTTGTTGTTTTTCAACTGAAATTTATTACGAATCAAATTAACAAAAATAGCCATATTGATATAGGTTGCAAACGCGCCAGATTCCCATGCAAATCCAGCATTCCTATATAGGTGGAGATTACCTATATTTACGATGCTGTCTGGTGCTTTGGCAAAATTACTTACCGTGTATACTATTACATTAAAATCCACATTTCCCTTAATTGGGCCTTGAGTTGAGAATTCAAAATTTCGAAGGAACTCAATAAATATTGATGGAATAATGTTTTGTATTAACCAAAAGGTTAAAGCAATGATGCATAAATAGTACAAAATGTCTTCATAATATTTAAAGAACTGAAAACGTAATCCAGAAATAAGTACGTAGGTAATTGTGATATTAATTAAGTTAATTCCATAAAATCGGGGATGTAGAGCTCCAGATCTAATTGTAGAAGCCAAAAAGTAAATTGTAAATCCTACGATTAACAATAAAAACTTGTAATTGAACTGTACTCCTCGACTAAAACCTAATATTGTAACAAATATTATAGGTAATAACAAACCAATTGGATTGTCCCAATTCTCGATTGCCAAAACAAACAAACTGGCTTTTCCTGCATATATAACAAATATGAATACAACAAAATACTCAAAAAGTTGTAAATCGTTCTTTTGATTGACAGTGCGTAAGTTTGCCATGATATTAACCGTGAAAGGATAACTGATTTATTATTGCTACATTTAATAGCTTTATAATCAGGTTGTGCAAATATCTTTTAGTTTTCCTATTTGTTGAATTTGGTTCTTATTGTATTTTTCATATTCAACATTCCTTTGACTCCTTGCTTTAGCTCATCTACTCTAAATAACCATAAGAAAAAGATATATACTATAGTGCCAGTAGCTAAATTACTGATTAGAGTTTCATATTCATTTAGGTTCATTCTGTTTAGAGGTAAACTGGATACAATAATAAAGCCAGCTGAGATAATAAAAGGTAGAATATTCTTGATTTGATAAAATATTGAAATATTCATTATTTTTTTCAAGTATAAACTCCCAATTATATAGGTTACAATTGTTGCGGCCATATGACCGTAAATCATTGTTGTAATTCCATACTTATAGGTAACTAAAATCGAGAGAACGATGAGTACTTTATTCGTTATTTGTATACGTAAATAGTAGCCACTATATCCTTTTGCTGTAATTATCAGGTTGTTAATAGTATAAACAACATAAATCCAACTGTATAAACACATAATTTGCCAATACGGAACAACTGGCAACCACTTGTCTCCAAGCACAATCATAATGATTGGTCTGGCTATGATGTACATTATCCCCATTAGAGGTAATGCAACTGCCGATAACATTCGAATAGATTTTGTATATCCTATTGTTAATTTTGGAATGTCGTCTTGAATTGACGAAAAGACCGGGTAAGTTACTTTCGTAATTACCAGTGTAATTGTATTAAGAGGCAGATTCGTAAATTGATTTGCACGTGTATAATACCCAAGGCTTTCAGCCTGAAAAAAACGTCCAATAACTAAAAAGTATATATTTTTAAATACTGAATTTAATATTCCAGCTACTAAGATTTTTGATCCGTAAGCGAATAAACATTTTAAAGACTTAATACTAAAAATGGGTAATGGTCTCCATTTGCTAACTTTCCAAAGTAATACAGTTGTAATTAAACTTTGGAGGACAGTGTTCGTAACTAACGCCCAAACCCCAATTCCTTTAAGTGCCAATACTATACTTGTAGCTCCGGAAATAACAACACTTATAATCCCAATTATAGAGGGGGCTTTAAATTTAAGATTCTTCTGTAAATATGTTGTGTGTATTAACGAGAATGCATTTAAAATAAATTCTAAACAAAGAATTTTGGTCAATAAAACTAATTGTGGTTCTCTGTAAAACTTAGCGATTAATGGTGATCCAACAAATATTATTAGATATATTATTATACTGGTAAAGATGTTAAAATAAAATACTGTCGAGAAATCAATTCTATCAGCATTTTGCTTCTGAATTAAAGCTTGACCGAAGCCACTATTGGTCAATGATCTTCCAATAACAATAAAAATGGTGAGCATCCCAATTAATCCAAAATCTTCAGGAGTTAGAATTCGGGCTAATACTATTCCAATAATAAATTGACCACCAAGCCTACCAACATTATCGAGAAATGTCCACTTGAAACCGTTGAGTGCTTTTTCTTTTAGGTTTTCTGCAGTGTTTGTTTCTGTATCACTCATCTATTATTACGCGTGAAAGGTGATTACTTTTTATATATTTTGAGTGTTTACTATACTTTATATGCAGATTATACAGTGTTAATCTTTGTTTCTTTTGAATAATCGCTCTCAATTATAGAAGTATACCATCTTTTAGGAAGAATAACTTTTTTCTTACTTGTGTTGTCAAAATCTAATGAATGAGGGAATTTGGTTTGAGGATGTTTACTTAGAATTCTATCATTGCGTAAAAAAGTGAATTCTGCTACAGGTGGAATTTCAATACCTTTAAATCTTGATATATCGAAACAATTGTTAGGGTGAATATGTACGCATGTATGGTATTTTAGAATTTTGTCGAAAACCGCTGATGCTGTTTTAAAGAATTGTTCGTTCCATAAGTAATCCAGCAAGTGAAACTCAATAATCATAATTCTAAACCGTTTTAGTAAGACTTCAGACATTTGAAGGATTGATAAATATTCACTCTTCTCAATATCCATTTCTAGTATTAAATCCGAACTTTTATTGTTGATACTTGATTCCACCCAGTCATCCATAGTAATATAATCCTCATTTGTTACTGGCCCAATAAACTTTTTAAGAAAGTTCAAACGATTATCACTAACAGCCGGAGAATCAACAGATTTATCTGCCAAAAATACCTTCATGCCTTGTTTTAAACAATCTAATTCGAACTCACTCAACTTTCCAACACCTGGAGAAAAGCAAGCATAAATCCCATCAAGATCGTCCGGAACAAGATATCCACCATCTCCATCAGGACCCAATCTAATTAAATCTTTATCAGTTGCAAAAGGCTGGAATTTATTGATTAATGATTCAACAGTATCTTTGTTGTTAATATAATCAATTGTTAAGCCTCTTTGTGATAATGTTTTGATTAAATGTTTTTTTAGAAATGCTTTCATGTCTTTATAATAATTGTGATTTTGAAGTATGTATTATAGAGTTAGCGATGTCGCATTATGATCAGCCGTTATTTTATAATTAGCTCGGATTGGTTAATTATTTCGGACACATAACGTTTTGTTTTGGGAAGCATCAATTTTCTGAATTATATTAATAATTTCATTAGAAAATAATTTGTAATTATATCGTTTCTTGCAAATGTACTTCGCCCTTTCCCCCATTTCTTTTGCCTCTTGTGGATTATTAATTAAATAATTTACACATTGTCGCCATCCTTCAACATCATTGTAGCCAACATTAAATCCAATTTTTTCTTTTTCAATATCGAACTGATGCAGTTTGTGCTGTGTGCAGATTACGGGTTTTCCCATAGCTAATGCTTCCCATAAAACAGTAAGGCCAATTGGAGCATATTGCATATTGTCGGCCAGAGGTAAAGCAACTGCCAGCGAATTGTAATATTCATTTCTCATTAAACTAACAGAATGTAATCCCGGCTTTATGTTATTGTTAATGTGAATGTTAGGCGCTAGATGTTTTGACGCATCTTCGTCCAGACTTTTCTTTGTCGTTATACGAAGATCAAAATCAATTTTATTAAATGCTTTTATTAATGTTTTAAAATCTCTGCCTGTTCCGCCTGTTGAATAAATATAATCGAGAGTAGGAGGTGTATTTTGTTGTTTAAGAAAAGAATTACAAAAATCTACATCCGGCCCCCATGACCTGGAAAAATCATGATTGCTCTTTAGCGGGCTGTATTTATTCGATTCTTGATAGGTTTTTTCAGTGATAAAATGAAGCGAGTCAACACCATTTGTATAAATGTATCTTACTAATTTTTGTCTGAGTTTTTTTACGAATTGTTTATTGTCTGGAATATAAACCTCGAGACCTAATCCAAGAATTGGTTTTTTGTATAGATGTAATGTTTTTAATATTGCTAGTAAGAAAACATCTTTTATGAATGGAGCATATATTACATCGAACCCATTAGATGCTTTAAGAATATTTATTTGTTGTTGAAGGTTTAATATGTTAATCTTTTTCCCAAGTTTATTCCATGTGCTATTATGATCATATTCAATACATTCAATTTTGTTTCCACTTTCCTTTATTTGGTCGTAACAATAAAGATTGTGTCGAGGATATTCTCCTCCATTTTTAATAAACTCCATTATTTCATCCAGAGAATAGAAGCGTAGAACTTGTGCAACTTTTGTCATAAATATATCTTAAAATTATTGAATGGGAATTAAGCCAAACTATAAGTGTTTAACTAATAATATCTTAGATTGTTGGATGTATTGATCTGTCAATTAAATTAGGTGCATTTTAAGAAAAGGAAACAACAGTTCCCGAAGAAAAATCTTATGCCATAAAATTAAGTTGTTTTACAGAATAAAAATTTTACCAGGAAACCGTCATTTCCTTACTCCAGAGTGGAGCGATAAAAAACAAGGGTGTTTTTAATAATGCTTTTGGAATACGACTGGAAACTGAGATGCTTATATTGCACCCTTATTGATCTCAGTAAGCCTCAATATTTTATATAAGCAATTTACCTTTTAATGATAACTTTCGTGGTTTGCCTGCTAGTTCCATTTTGTATAACCAACAGATAGAGACCTTCATTGAATCTTGTACTTTCGAAACTCATAATTTCAGGAATGTTCTCTATCACACTTTTGTCATAAATTCTTTTAAGTTTTTGTCCGGTTGAATTGTAAATATCGATGGTGGTTCTTGCACTAATTTCAGGAGTAAATGAAATTGTTGCTTTTCCTTTAACCGGATTTGGATACACCTGTAAATCAACTATTCCTATTTCCTCAGGAGTATTAATGAATGCTGATTTCTCCATATCATAGGTTTCGTCGCCACAATGACCTGGGCCAATTCTCCCTTCATTATAATCAGCAAGCGTTGAAGCAAGATCTGTTAACTCTTTAATCTCAGCCTTACTAGCTTCTGTTTTTCCTTTAACCTTCTCATAGTACTCGGGCATAGCTGTCATAAAAATTGAATTAGCCTCTGTTAAAGCATCTTCTACTTCAGTAGGAACATATATACCTTTTAGGGTATTTAGATGGGCAGCCATAAACTGGTGCGCCAAATTATAATAAGCATTTCCACTTACAGAAGTATAAAATACATCTATCCAACTCATCCCAGATGAGTAAAATTCTGTATCAGGGCCATCAGTGAGTTCATCCCAGGTAGCGTCAGGTTTACTCGCTGGTCCATATTCCGAGTGGGTCTTCCAGTATCCTTGGGTATAGGTACATCCCTGGTTAACTGTGGTAGTAAGTAAAATAGCACCGGTAATAAATGAGTCCCCGACTTTGTCATCAGTAGGATAATTTGGAGAATAAATCTCTAAACTTACATCAGTAACATCGCCTGGGATGTTTGGGAGCATTATGTTTTGGATATTTAATAGATGTCCAAGATTATTAGAGTCAAACTCTAATTCTTCTGTTTCTGCACCAGCCGTTAGCTTAATTACCACATATCTGTTGTCTTCGGTAAGTTCACTAATTGGAATATCAACTTCAATATCACGCGGTTCCATACTCCATGGTAAAGTAAAGTTGTAAGTTACTGGGTCTGCTGCTCCATTGTGGAATACAAAGGCATGATCATATGTAACCATACTGTATGCATTCAGATCTCCACCTGTGCGATAAATATATGCTGTGAAAGAGATCACATTTTCCAACTGGTTGTAGTTTTCCAGTGTAATTCCTCCTGCATCAACATCAGTAAAGGTTGCGGAGTAATATCCCCAATGTTGGGTTACACCATTCGGAACTGTTGGTGCAAAATCTTGTTCGGCCAAATTAAAGGAAACAGTGTAACTTTCATTAGCATCAGAAAATGTAACATCAGCTGGTGTGGTGCCTCTAAATACTGCAGCAGCTTCTACAACAACATGATCGACTGTTCCCGGATCTGAAATGACGAGGACTGAAGGATTGACATTTTCAGTACCAATCCCAACGAGTTCAATGACTTGAGAATGTGTAATTTGAACCATTGCAATACTCAAAACAAGTAAAAGTAAATTTTTTTTCATGTTTCTTTTTTTTAGTAAATGATAATTGTAAAAAACTTGCAATCTGATATAATCAGTTGTTTAGGTGTGTGTAATTCTTTATGATTGGTACAAGGGAGTGATTTTGTGTCTGCAGGAATTATAAACAAATTAACTCAGGAGTTAAACCCATATCTTGTAGCGTTCTTTCTATTTCATTTTTATAAATAGCATTCATAATAATAATAATGTCGGGTTTAAACGAACAAAGAGTATTAGGATGTACATATTGAATACCAATACCTGGAATATAGTTTCCCTGCATGTGAGGATTTATGTCAACAACGTGTTTAATTACTTTCATTTCATCAAAATGTGTTAAAAAACCAACCGATTTCGAGCCGCCTCCCCATAACGCAACTTTTTTGTTTTGATCTTTTAAATTTTGTAGAAGCTTTTTATAACTGATTAATTGATAGCTGATCTTTTCAATGAATTCATCGACGTACTTGCGAAGCTGTTTTGTACTTTCTTCAATCCTGTGAACTTTTGGTGATAAGGTTTGTGGCGTTTTTGCTTCAATAAATAAATATTGTTCATCGTATTCCAGATATACATCCAATACTTCGAATCCAGCTAGTTTGAAAAGGCGAGCCAGCGAACCAGGACTAAAATAAGAGCAGTGTTCGTTGAAGATATCCCAAAAAGCCTGACCTTTTAAAATGCGAACAATACTGGGGACTTCAAAAAATACAATTATTTCATTTTTTGCATGAATGGATTGTTTTATAGTTTCTAAAAAAGTTTTTGTGTTGTGGATGTGTTCCAGTGTGTGTCTGCATAAAATCACATCGTTAGGCAAATTCCCATGTTCGCTTGAATAAAATTCTTTTATAAATGAGACATTTGGATTTGGTTTTGATCGACCGTTAACGTAAGCTGGATCAATTCCAATGCCTCTGTTGTTCCCCAATTTACAAACCAGATTTAAAAAATCGCCTTTACCACATCCAATTTCCACAACATCTTTATTGCGAATATTGTATTTGTTAATAAACCGGTTGGTAATTTCGGTTATAAACTTTGTAAATGTTGGTGAAAAACCTTGCTGGTCTTCATATCCTTTTGTGTAATAATCAATACTGGTGTCAAACGAGCTGTTGTATATAAAACCACATGAATTACAAAAAGCCAGTGTAATATCCATACGTGGAATTGATATTGCTTCTTCGTATGATTTTACAGTAACCACACTTTGAACAGGTGCATTTTTAACCCGAAAAAATTCTTCGGTTTTATAACTATTACAACAAGGGCAAATCTCTTGTTTCATGTTTAGTGGTATTATTAAAATAATAGCTTACGTACATAAAATGCTTCTGCAAACTTTGATGCAGCTTCAATGCCTCGCAAACGGGGCAGGGCAGTGAAGGTTTCTTCACAAAACCAATGTTTGCCGCGCTGCGACACAAAGTTCTCCAGCAATATTTTATTCTTTTGGTTTAGTATCTTCTCCCTTAGAGGGACATAAACATTTGGATTGCCTATATCTCCATCATATTTCGGTATCTCATATTCAAGAATTAAGTGATTACGCCAGGTATTCCATGTTAAGTCACTAATTAGACGATGATCCTGATGTCTGTCATTTCTATAATGCGTGAATATCAGATCGGGTTCTGTGTCCCTTTTCAGTTGCTCAAAATACTCTTTAATTTTTATGAAATCGGCATTTAAAAATCCGTCTCGATATGAATTTATTGAGATCTTTTTGCGATTAATATTTTCTAAAAAATGTTGGGCACTTATATCTGCTTCTTTTTTTCGAGTGTTATTGGAAGTGAAAACAATCCAGTTAAACTCTCCAATCTCGTTTTCTTCAATAATTTTAAGTATAGTTCCACCAACACCTATCTC
This sequence comes from uncultured Draconibacterium sp., assembly GCF_963677575.1. Classification (NCBI taxonomy): domain Bacteria; kingdom Pseudomonadati; phylum Bacteroidota; class Bacteroidia; order Marinilabiliales; family Prolixibacteraceae; genus Draconibacterium; species uncultured Draconibacterium sp. The sequence continues at coordinate 476,984 of NZ_OY782038.1, read as the reverse complement.
TATGTCATCGCAATGCGCCCCTAAACATAAAATATTTAGTGGAGTTTCATTGGTGAATTTAAATGACAACATATTTGGAAAATCTTTTTGCTAGTCTGGTTTTCTTTCTTTCCTGATTTTCGAGGTGTGTCCATACTTCCCATGGAGGATCACCTTGAGCATAAATGTCATCGAGCATCTTTTTGTCTTTAAATGTGTCCATACTTGTCCAGAAACCTTCATGCTCCCACGAAAGCAGTTTTTTCTCTTTTATTAGTCGATTGAAAGGCTCTTCTACTAACTCTTCGCCATAATTTATATAATCAAATATTTCTTTACGAAGAATAAAGTATCCTGTATTTAAATGTAATCCTGAAGAATCAATGTGGCTAATATTATTAACAATTCCATTGCTTTCGCGTTCTACAATGTGGAAGCTTTGTGTTGGCTGATAGGCCATAAGCGCTGCGGTTTTACCTTTTTCTTTACAAAACCAGTCAATCATGTTGGGTAAGAACATATTTGTTAATCCGTCGCTGTAGTTGGCTAAAAATATTTCTTCGTCTTTAAGGTATTCTTTCACTTTTAGTAATCGCATACCAATGTTTGAGTTTAATCCGGTATCAACAAAGGTTATCCTCCAATCGTCAATATCCGAATTTAAAAGTTCGATTTCATTACCTCCTTTGGTATAAACAAAATTATTAGATAGCGTTTCGTTATAATTAATGAAATAGTTTTTTATGTAATCGCCTTTGTATCCGAGGCAAAGAATGAAATCTTTGTGTCCGTAGCTGGCGTAATACTTCATTACATTCCAAAGAATAGGACGGTAACCAATCGTTACCATCGGTTTCGGGATCTGCTCCGAATATTCTCTGAGCCGGATTCCTTGTCCTCCGCAAAATAAGACTACTTTCATAAGATAGAAAATGAGGTTAGATTTGTTTCTCGTTTAGAATATATTAACTGAATTCTTTTACACAGTAGTGATTCTTTTCAGCATAGGCGTGATCGATAACAGTTAATTTTGGAATAGGAACGATAAATTTCCCTCCCCAATCGAATACATATTTATGGTGGCTAATAATTTCCTTTTTTAGGTTCCAGGGAAGTATCAGAACATAGTCAGGTTTAGTGGATTTCAGCATTTCCGGATGATAAACAGGAATATGAGATCCTGGCAAGAATGTATCTTGCTTATGTGGGCTTCTGTCAACCGTATAATCCAGAAAATCAGATCTGATTCCACAATAATTAAGTAGCGTGTTACCTTTACCGGGAGCTCCATAACCAGCTATTCGTTTCCCCTCCTTTTTTGCTTGTATCAGAAAAGCTAAAATGTTGCGCTTGGTTTCTTTTACTTTTTCATTAAACGAATCGTAATATTCCAAACTATTCATTCCGGTCTTATTTTCTGCCTCCATTAAGTCGAATACGCTTTGTTGGATACTTCTTTTTGTATCACTTTTGTGATGTGCATAAATTCGTATTGATCCACCATGGGTTGTAAGTTCTTCTACATTAAATAGTTCCAGGTCGTGTTTTGAGAATATTTTCTGAACAACGGTAAATGCAAGATAGGAGAAGTGTTCATGATAAATTGTATCAAATTGGTTCTCGGCTACAAGTCGCATCAGGTGAGGGAATTCCATTGTAATAACACCTTCGTCTTTGAGAAAGATCTTCATTCCTTCAACAAAATCATTAATGTCGGGGACATGCGCCAATACATTATTTCCAATAATTAAATCTGATTTTCCGTACTTCTCAACTAGCTCTTTAGCGGTATTGACGCCAAAAAACTTAATTTCGGTTCTAATGTTTTTCTCCTTAATGGCATACTCAGCAACTCCTACTGATGGTTCAACACCAAGAACCGGAATATCTTTTTCAACAAAATATTGTAATAAATATCCATCATTACTGGCAATTTCGGTAACCAAACTATTTTTTGTTATTTCAAATTGTTCCATAGCATGATTTACATACTTTTTTGCATGGTTGAGCCATGTGTCGGAAAATGATGAATAGTATCCATAATCGCGATAAATTTGTTCGGGCGAAGCACTTTCTGGTACTTGGGTCAGGAAACAATTCTCACAGATATAAACCTTCAGTGGAAAATGTGGTTCCATTTTGTTCAGGTCTTCTGGTTTTATTCGATCCTGACAAAGTGGTTGCATTCCAAGGTCGGTAACTTCGTGAGTTAATGACGATTTGCAAAAATTACATTTGTTAAAAGCTGTTTGTGTTTTCATAATGTGCTGTTTGTGTGTGTTTATATGCTGTAGAAATTGATTAAGTCAATTTATTGATTGCTCTTTGAGCTATAGCTTCTCCTATTGAAAGTGAAGCTGTAGCTGCAGGAGATGGTGCGTTTAATACATTCAGAATAAACTTGTTTTCAGAAATTAGGAAATCGTCAATGAGCTTTCCGTTGCGATCGCATGCCTGTGCTCTTACTCCGGCACCTCCCGATTTGATATCATCGTATTTAACCTCAGGAACTAGCCTTTGCAGTGCTTTAACTAATGCAGCTTTATTATACGATCGGTAGTATTCTCCTAATCCCATTTTCCAATATTGGCGCATTACTTTTCTAAAACCAGGCCAAGCGAGCGAATCAAAAAAATCAGTACACTTGAAAGAATTCTTCTTGTAGCCTTCGCGTTTAAATGCCCATACAGCATTGGGACCAGCTTCGATACCACCGTGTATCATTCGAGTAAAATGAACACCTAAAAATGGAAATTTTGGGTCAGGTACAGGGTATATCAAATTTTTTACCAAGTGACTTTTTGCTTTGGTAAGTTGGTGATATTCCCCTCTGAATGGAATAATTCTTACGTTTAATTCAGATTCAGTTAGGGCTGCTATTTTATCGCAATATAAGCCTGCTGTATTAATAAGAATTCGGGATGTATATGTTTCCTGATTTGTTTCTACCGCGACTCCATTATTATTCACATGGATTTTTTTTACTTTGTTGTTCAGCTTAATCTGTCCGCCAAACCTTTCCATAAAAATTTCAGCATACTTTTTGCTTACATCTCCATAATCAATTATACCGGTATATGGCACATGGATGGCAGCTATTCCGGTTGCATGTGGTTCGTAAGCGTTAATCTCTTCTCCTGGAATTTTTTTCATATTGACTAACCCATTTTGAATGCCTCTTTCCCAAAGATTTTCAAGCTGTGGTAATTCATCTTCGCGGGTAGCGACTATTAGCTTTCCACACAAATCATATTTGATATTTTCTTTTTGGCAGAAATCGATTAGTTTTTGATAACCATTCCGGCAATTAATTGCTTTCAGGCTACCAGGTTTATAATATACTCCTGCATGTATAACTCCGCTGTTATTCCCGGTTTGATGTTGGGCAACTTTGTCTTCTTTTTCAAGAATTGTAATTTTCTTCGATGGATTACTTTCTGCTATATTTAAAGCCGTTGCAAGTCCAACAATTCCTCCGCCAATTATAATTATATCCTGTTTCATGAGTAAGTATTACCAATTCCAGCTTAAATTGTGATCAAGTGTGTTTGAATTAAGTAGCTGGTTTATAACATTTAATCGAATAAGTGAAGATGTTCTGAAATTAGCATCATTAAATCCCATTTTCGTTAATTGATCATACAGGTTTTGTATGCTGGGTTTTAGACTATAAACGGGTTGATGATCAGGAGCCAGTTTTTTGAAGAGGTCAAAATTTACTTTGTATGAACGCTTGTCTGGTGGGGCATCAGCATTGACTGATACCTTACACCCCGGAACTACTTCAGCTACAACTTCGGCAAGTTCTTTTACCTGGTAATTCCATTCGTTGCTGCCTGTATTAACAGCCAGAAAGTTTCCGCCTTGTTCCGGTTTTCGGGTAACAGACCAATCAATTGCTCTAGCCATGTCGAGCACATTAATCAATGGTCTCCAGGGAGTCCCATCGCTCAAAATGTCAATTTTTTTGGAAGTTACTGCTCCTGCAACAAAATCGTTTACAACTAAATCAAGGCGCAGCCGGCTGCTGGCACCACATGCTGTGGCAAAACGATGACAGGTTACAGTAAAATTATCATCTGCTATGGATTCCAGATCTTTCTCAGCTGCAATTTTTGATCGGGCATACGCTGTAAGTGGGTTTAATGTATCCGACTCAATTTTTGCAGCATCGTCTGCCGCGCCATAAACACTGCAACTTGATGCAAAAATAAATGCACGAACACCTTTTTCTTTTCCTGCTTTTGCCAATTCGATGGCTGCTTTGTAATTTATATCCATGGTTATTTCTTCAAATTTATTTCCCATAGGATCGTTTGAAATAGCTGCCAGATATACGATTACATCAACATTGTTTAGTATTTCCATGTCAAAATTTCTAACATCTCCAAAAATTTGTTGATTTAGCTTGTTCTCGGGCAAGATGTTAGAATTTGTTAAGTGTCTTGCAAAAAATCCAGTATCGAAACCGATTAACGTGGATTTTGGATGTATTTTTCTAAGTTGACTTACAACACCTGGACCAACATAGCCCATGTTTCCGGTAATTAATATTTTCATTGATTAGATTATTATTTAATGACTAAAATGTATAAGATGGGGTAAAATACCTTTAAAGAATTATAGTTTGTCATAAGATTCAGGACTTGATTCCCTTCTGAGCTTTATCGGTTGGAACCTTATTCCAGATCATCCAAGGGGCATTATCAGCTTCTATAAGTCTTTCCAGATGTCGTTTGTCGCGAGCAGTGTCCATAGGAACCCAGAAATCTTGATGTTTATACGCAACTAATTCTTTGTCAAAAGCGAGGTTCTCCAATGGTGCTCTTTCAAAAACAGTTGAGTCTCCTTCTATGTAGTTTAGCACTTCAGGTTCACAAACGAAAAAACCAGCATTAATCCATTGTCCGTCACCACTTAATTTTTCCTGGAACTTGGTTACTTCATTGTTCTCATTTAAGACTAAGGATCCCCACCGTCCTTCTGGTTGAACTGATGTCATCGTAATGAGCTTGTTGTTATAATCGTGATATTCCAATAATTTGTGAATATCAATATCAGAAACTCCGTCACCATAGGTGAGCATAAAACGTTCATTTTTAATGTATTCAGATACTCTTTTTATACGCCCGCCAGTCATAGTGTCGAGGCCTGTATCAATTAAGGTCACTTTCCATGGTTCCGATTGATTGTTTAGAATTATCATTCTATTAGACTCCATATCAAAGGTAACGTCTGACTGATGCATATAATAATTAGCAAAATATTCTTTAATAACATACCCTTTATAACCAAGGAGAATGATAAAATCATTAAATCCGTAATGGGAATAGATTTTCATTATGTGCCATAAGATCGGTTTGCCACCTATCTCAACCATAGGTTTAGGTTTAATATCTGTTTCTTCTGATAAACGAGAACCTAATCCTCCTGCAAGAATGAGTACTTTCATTTTTTAATTTTTAAGATTTTGAGTGTGATTGTAGATGTAATAATATTCTGAATGAATATATAATAGTGTGATTTAGAGTTTTAACAAGCTGAAAAACGGTAACTTGTTCGTGATAGTCGGTATTATACTAATAGGTTAGTATACAAAGAGACATTGCTACTGATGGTTTTGCGATACCCTTTTTTTGGGGATTTGCTTTCGCAATGCATTCATTTGTACTTCGGGCTTAATTATTTTTATTTCATCTTTAGAGATATTGGCATGTAGACAATACCCCATCATGGGTATACGAATTAAAATTCGGAACTTTCCATTGAACTTGACGATTTCTCCCTGAACTCCTTTTAGTGCACCATATAAAACCTCAGCTTTTGTGCCTGGAGCAATGTTTTCTTTTGTTATTTCAATTTTTGTTTCGTCTTGTTCAACAAAAGTTTTAATGTCCTCAAGTTGTTTTTCTGGAATTGGTTGTGCTTTTCCCCCAAAACTCACGTAACAAATTACTCCGGGAATACTAAGAACATTGAAAAATTCTTTATAACTCACTTTTACAAAAACATAGCTTTTGAAGAGGGGTTCTTCAATCCATTTCTTTCTATCACTCCATATTCGTAATGATTTTTGAAGTGGGAGATAACAAGTCAAATTTTGTTCTTTTAAATATTCAAGAATTCTCTTTTCTCTATTTGGTTTGGTATAAATAGCATACCAAAAGTACGATGGTTCTTCTATCTTCATTTTTATATTTTTAGAGTTATTATGTTTAACAAGAACAGTTAGTAGAACTCACTACTTCATATTAATTCTGTTTTTCCAGTTTCGATTTTAATATTAAATTTTCCAAACTTAAATCAGCATACATACGTTTTAAACGATCATTTTCTTCTTTGAGTTTATTAATGATTAAAAGTTCATCTGAAGTATTCTTACCATATTTGGCCCGCCAGTTGTAAAATGTAGCCTGGCTAATTCCATATTCATCTATTATTTGTTGAATGGATTTGCCATCTTTATTTTCCTGAAGTATTCGGGCGATTTCAGTTTTTTTAAACCTTTTTTTGACCATCTAAATAGTTTTTAATATGGAAAAGATCGATTCAGATATTGATTGATTTTTGCTAAGGGTCGAGAATAATTATACTCTTGATGGATGATGTAATTTCTTAACGAAAAGGATAACTACTATTTTAAATATAATCCATGATTACAAACTCTCGACCACTCTTCATAATGTCATTTTTCAAAATTAAGAGCTCTTAATTCTTAAAATTTATTTATAAAATATTGGAATTTAAATGAGATGATAATGTTTCTTAAACCCTCTAAATCTTATTCTTTTTAGGGAGATTTGTAATTATTAAACTATGTTCTGATGTCATTAATTTTTTGAGAAAGAATAAAGGTATCCCTACAGTTAGTCACAAAGTCTTAACAAATCCAAAGACGAAAAATCTTATCGTCCGAACATCTATATTTTTATATAGATGTCTTTTGTTCCTATTCAATTATTTTGCGGAAAATAAGTGTGTGATAAAAAATTATACAGAGGTATCCCTACAATGAATCACAAAAGTTTTAATTTTCGCAAAACAATCACATAATAATCACTCTGGTACAACTTATTTTGGGAAGAGAATACAGAAAATAAATGATTACCCTTATTTATTATTCTGTGTTTGTGTAATAGCTAGTGTTGAAAATTTTTAAAAATCCTTCGAATTATTCTCAACTTAAACGTTTATCACAAATACATTTACGTTTATAGCTATTTTATCTTATCGTTTTCGAAAAAAAAGTTACGTATAATTTCTAATACTACAAACTTATTTATAATAAAATTTTTAGATTTCCAGAAATATTTTCTATTATTTTCGATGCAATTCGGTCTTAAAGTGTTGATTGTGAGTGAATCTTGGCGTATGGGAAAAATACTAAAAAGTCTTATTTCGCTGTCGAACAAAAATGCTGTTTGTTTTATTCTTTATCATGATTACTCACTGGGCACTTTTTCTTAATATGTTTATGAAGAACTATCAACCGTAATTAATGCAAGACGGAAACTTTTTTACTCATTGTATGATATTTTGACGTGATTGTCATAATTAAAAATTAAAAGCATGTAATTCTGTCTGTAATTAAATCATATTTTTCTTTGGCATAATTATTAGTAATAAGTAAAACGAATGTTTTTTTAGCCTGTACAATTAATTACATTTGCACAGGTTTTATATAATTTAAATATAAGTTGCACAGATGGCATTTGTAAATAAGATCCTGGGAAAAATTCTGGGAAACAAATCGGAGCGGGATATTAAAGAAATAACTCCTATCGTCAATAAAATAAAAGAGGAATACGAAAGAATCTATAAATTATCTCATGATGATCTTAGAGCCGAATCGGCGAAATTAAAACAAACTATTGCTGATCGTATTAAACCTGAAGAGGACGAAATTGCTGCTTTAAAAGTAGAAGTTGAAGAGGTTGAAATTCAGGAAAGCGAAAAGATATACGAACGTATTGATAAGCTGGAAGAAAAAATTGATGAGAAAATAGAAGAAGTTCTTAACGAAATTCTTCCAACAGCTTTTGCAGTAGTAAAAGATACAGCACGACGGTTTTTCGAAAACGAAACCATTGAGGTTTCAGCAAGCGATTTCGACCGTGATCTTTCAGCAACCCGCGACAGTATTAAAATTAGCGGAGACAAAGCTATTTGGGAGAACAGTTGGTTAGCTGGTGGAAACCGGGTTACCTGGAATATGGTTCACTACGATGTGCAGCTGATCGGTGGTGTAGTACTTCACCAGGGGAATATTGCAGAGATGGCAACCGGTGAAGGAAAAACGTTGGTGGCAACTTTGCCGGTGTTTTTGAATGCACTTACCGGAAAAGGGGTACACATTGTAACAGTTAACGATTACCTGTCGAAACGTGATGCCGAGTGGATGGGACCGATGTACGAATTCCACGGATTATCGGTTGATTGTATCGACAAACACCAGCCTAACTCTGAAGCCCGAAGAAAAGCATACAACTCGGATATTACATTTGGAACCAACAACGAATTTGGTTTCGATTATCTGCGCGATAATATGGCCATCAATCCTGAAGATTTGGTGCAGCGCAAACATCACTACGCTATTGTCGACGAGGTTGACTCGGTGTTGGTTGATGATGCACGTACGCCACTTATTATTTCGGGACCGGTGCCAAAAGGCGATAACCAGCAGTTTGAAGAACTGAAAGTTTACGTAGAAAAATTATACAGGGTGCAGCGCGAACTGGTAAATAAAGTATTTATCGATGCCAAACGCCTGCTTACAAAACCCGATGCTACTTCCGAAGAGAAAAAAGAAGGTGGTTTACTTTTATTGCGTGCCCACAAAGGGATGCCTAAAAACAAATCCATCATTAAGTTTTTGAGTGAGGAAGGTATGAAAGCTGTTATGCAAAAAACAGAAAACCTGTATATGCAGGAGAACAGCAAGAACATGCACATTGTTACCGACCCATTGTTTTTTATTATCGAAGAGAAGCAAAATTCAGTTGAGCTTACCGATAAAGGTATCGATTTGATTTCTGCCGGTTTTGAGGATGCTGAATTCTTCGTTTTACCTGACATGGGTGGAAAAATGGCCGAGCTGGAAAACAGTGAGAAAGCGCCGGAAGATATTCAGGTTGAAAAAGATAAGTTATTACAAGACTACGCTGTTAAATCAGAGCGTGTTCATACCATAAACCAGTTGTTAAAAGCATATGCCATGTTCGAAAAAGATGTGGAATATGTGGTTATCGACAACAAGGTGAAAATTGTAGACGAGCAGACCGGACGTATTATGGAAGGTCGTCGTTATTCTGATGGATTACACCAGGCAATTGAAGCCAAAGAACAGGTGAAAGTTGAAGCGGCAACGCAGACTTTTGCAACCATCACGCTTCAGAACTATTTCAGAATGTACCACAAACTTGCGGGTATGACCGGTACTGCGGAAACAGAAGCAGGCGAATTCTGGGACATCTATGAACTGGAGGTTGTTGTAATTCCTACCAACCGTCCGATTGTTCGCGACGATAGGGAAGACTTGGTTTTCAAAACGAAACGTGAAAAATACAATGCGGTAAGCGACGAAATTGTAGAATTGAACAAAAAAGGTCGTCCGGTATTGGTGGGTACAACGTCGGTTGAAATATCGGAGTTACTTAGCCGGATGCTGAAAATAAAAGGTATTAAGCACAACGTTTTGAACGCGAAATTGCACGCACGCGAAGCCGATATTGTTGCCGAAGCCGGTCAGGCAGGAGCAGTAACAATTGCAACCAATATGGCAGGTCGTGGTACCGATATTAAGCTGACCGACGGGGTGAAAAAAGCCGGTGGTTTGGCAATTATTGGTACTGAGCGTCACGATTCTAGACGTGTTGATAGACAGCTGCGAGGGCGTGCAGGACGACAGGGAGATCCGGGCTCTTCGCAGTTCTATGTGTCGTTGGAAGATAACCTGATGCGTTTGTTCGGTTCTGATCGTATTTCAGGGGTAATGGACAAACTAGGTTTGGAAGATGGTGAAGTGATTCAACACTCAATGATCTCGAAATCGATTGAACGTGCGCAGAAAAAGGTTGAGGAGAACAACTTTGGTATTCGTAAGCGTTTGCTGGAGTACGATGATGTGATGAACTCGCAACGTGAAGTGATTTACAAAAAACGTCGTCACGCATTATACGGCGAACGTTTGGAGGTAGATGTGCTGAATATGATGTACGATTCGGTTGAAGAGCTGGTAAATGAATATCACGGTTCCGATATGTTCGAAGATTTCAACATGGAACTGATGCGCTTACTTTCGTTAGAATCGCCGGTTAATCAGGATGAATTCAAGAGCTTGAATGCAGCAGAAATAACCGATCGTCTTTACGAAAAGATGATCAACAATTACAACCGTAAAGTTGAAACCATCGCGCAGCAAGCTTACCCGGTAATTAAAAATGTATACGAAACCAAAAAAGAGGTTTACAAAAATATTGTTGTTCCTATTACCGATGGAAAACGCGTATTCCAGATTATTTGTAACCTTGAAAAGGCTTACGATAATAAAGGTAAAGAATTGGTAAAATCGTATCAGAAACAGATTGTTCTCAACACTATTGATGAATCGTGGAAAGAACAATTGCGTGAGATGGACGACTTGAAACAATCGGTACAAAATGCCACTTATGAGCAAAAAGACCCGTTGTTGATTTACAAATTCGAGTCATTTAACTTGTTTAAGGTTATGGTCGCCAAAGTGAATAAAGATGTTGTTTCAACTTTGATGAAAGGCCAGATTCCTATTCAGAGTCCGGAACAAGTACGAGAGGCAGAAGTACGCCGCAGAACTGATATGAGTCGTTATAAAACGCAAAAATCGGAACTACCATCGGCTGAAAATGCAATGGAAGGAGCCAATGCAAATACTGCTGAAAAAGCAAAACCGCAACCCGTGAAAGTTGAAAAACGTGTTGGACGTAACGATCCATGTCCTTGCGGGAGCGGAAAGAAATACAAACAATGCCACGGAAGAGGTGGTGCTTTATAATCAAACTACATGATGAATATGATCAGTTTACTGAACTTCATTCACTGGAATGTTGATCCTGAAATATTTAGTCTTGGGCCACTGTCGATAAGATGGTATGGTTTATTGTTTGCCTCAGGCTTTTTAATTGGCTATTACATTGGCGAGAAAATGCTCAAGTCGGAGAATGTAGATCAGAAATGGATTGACAGTCTGTTCTTTTACATTATTATTGCTACTGTAGTTGGTGCTCGTTTGGGCCACGTTTTCTTTTACGGCTGGGATTATTACTCACAAAATCCGGGCGAAATTATAAAGGTATGGCACGGCGGACTAGCCAGTCACGGAGGGGCATTGGGTATTTTAATAGCCATGTACCTGCATTCAAAATGGGTAACCAAACGAACCATGCTCTGGACACTGGATCGTATTGTTGTTCCAACGGCTTTGGTCGCGGCTTTTATCCGCACCGGCAACCTGATGAACTCCGAGATTTACGGAATCCAGACAGCATTGCCATGGGGCGTAATTTTCGAAAGAAACGGTGAAACTGTAGCAAAACATCCAACACAGATATATGAGGCATTATCTTACCTCATTTCATTTGGTGTGTTAACTTATTTGTACTGGAAAACAAGTGCCAAAAATCGTCCGGGCTTATTGCTGGGCGCCTTCTTTGTGTTCATTTTTACAGCCCGTTTCTTTATCGAGTTTATAAAAGAAGACCAGGAAGCGTTTGAAGCCGGTATGGCATTGAACATGGGACAGTGGTTAAGTGTTCCATTTGTAATAATTGGCGCGCTATTGGTTTACAGAGCAATAAAGAAACCGGAGGTGCTTTTTAAGAATAGTAAAAATTAATGTTAAAACTGAATAGAGGACCTGCAAGTATTTTGTTGGAGAATTGAAAATAACTTATTTTGCGGATTATCAAGAATTAAAGAAGTATGATAGAGATTGGAAAATATAAAATGGTGAAGTTGACGTACGACCTTCGTATCGACAACGAGCAGGGAGAATTGGTTGAGCAGGCAACAACTGAGCAACCTTTAGAGTTCCTATACGGAGCAGGAATGATGCTACCAAAGTTCGAATCTGAATTGATCGGTTTGAAACAAGACGATCCTTTCACAATTAAAATTGCCAGCACCGATGCATATGGCGCAGTAAACAACGAAGCAGTTGTTGAGTTGCCAAAAAATGTGTTTTTGGTGAATGGTGAATTCGACGCTGAATTGATTAAAGTTGGTAATACTGTTCCAATGATGAGCAGTAACGGCCAGCGTTTAAACGGATTGGTATTAGAGGTTAACGACGAAATCGTAAAAATGGACTTCAACCACCCTCTGGCGGGCGAAGACTTATTCTTTGCTGGTACAGTTGTTGACGTTCGTGAAGCATCAGACGAAGAAGTTGCGCAGATCCTTTCAGGAGGTGGCGGCGGCTGTGGCTGTGGAAGCAGCGACGGTGGTTGCAACGATGGTTCTTGCGGAACTGAAAGCGGTGGTGGCTGTGGCTGCGGCTGCTAATAAATTTTGATAATAAGTTCAATTTAATTATTTTAACCCTGTTTTCATTTGGTAATGGAAACGGGGTTTCTCACTTTATAGAGCTGATTGTATGAAAATCAACTACTTTATTGGTAGTTGCCTTTTATACGAGATCTAATTGTTACAAAAAGTAACAAACAATATTTTACAGATGAACACTTTTGGAAAGATATTTCGCTTAACCTCATTTGGCGAATCTCATGGACGAGGAATCGGAGGTATTATCGATGGTTGTCCTGCGGGGGTTGAGCTCGATATAGATTTAATTCAAAAAGACCTGGCCCGAAGAAAACCAGGACAGTCGAAAATTACAACGCAACGCAAAGAGCCCGATCAGGTGGAGTTTCTTTCAGGTGTATTTGAAGGAAAAACACAGGGTACCCCAATTGCATTTGCCATTTGGAACAAAGACCAACACTCGAACGATTATAACGATCTTAAAAATGTTTACCGTCCGTCGCACGCCGATTTTACATACACTAAAAAATACGGTACGCGCGATCATCGCGGAGGCGGCAGATCTTCAGCACGTGAAACCATTGCACGTGTTGTAGCCGGTGCAATTGCTAAACAAATACTGGCAAAGGCTGGTGTTTCCATTCAGGCTTTTGTATCTCAGGTTGGAGAAATAAAATTGCAGAAAAGCTACAAAGAGCTTGATCTTGCTGCTATTGAGGATAATATTGTACGTTGTCCCGATCAGGAAGTAGCCGACCAAATGATCGCCCGAATTGAAAAAGCCGGGCGCGAACACGATACAGTAGGCGGTGTAATTACCGGTGTTGCCACTGGTGTGCCGGCAGGATGGGGAGAACCCGTTTTTAATAAGCTGCATGCCGACATGGGTTTTGCAATGCTCGGAATTAATGCCGTAAAGGGATTTGAGTACGGTTCTGGTTTTGACGGAACACAACTCAGTGGCTCGGAACACAACGATATTTTCATAAAAACAGACGAAGGCGTTCGTACAAAAACGAATAACTCAGGTGGTATTCAGGGAGGTATTTCTAATGGCGAAGACATTTATTTTAATGTTGCATTTAAACCAATTGCCACCCTGTTAAAAGAACAACAAACACTTGACAAGGATGAGAAAAACATCAAAATCCATCCGAAAGGAAGACACGATCCTTGTGTACTTCCACGTGCTGTTCCCATCGTTGAAGCAATGGCTGCATTGGTTTTAGTTGACCACTTTTTACTAAATAAACTTAACACGATTTAATATGCCAAGAAGAAAAAGAAACAGAAGGATCCAGGTACCTCCGGTAATTAAAGGTATGTCGGTTTATGGTGTTCGTGGACGGAAAACAAATGAAGTTGTTTTGCACCTCGAAGAATATGAAGCGATTCGCTTACTGGATTACCAAAATCTCACACAGGAAGAAGCAGCTGTTTATATGGATGTTTCGCGCCCTACATTAACCCGTATTTACGAAGAGGCACGAAATAAAGTGGCTACAGCATTTGTTGAGGGAAGAGACCTTATTTTTAGAGGTGGCGATGTTTATTTTGATAAAAACTGGTTCAGATGTAACAGTTGTAAAGCAAGTTTTAGCGATTACTCTGAAAATAAAGAGAAGTGCCCGGTTTGTAACTCCGATGATCTGATTTCTCTAAATGACTTTTATATGGATAAATAAAAGTTTTTTACTACAAGATATTATAAAAAAGACATGAAAAAACCTCCGGCTCAATAGCCGGAGGTACCCAATTAAGTTGTGATAAAACCAGAGCCCTAGTACACTAGGATGAATGCAATATACAACTATATGCTTTTCATGTCAATACCTTCTTCCTCTTATAAAGACAAAATTACCTGAATTAATCGCTCAAATCGTAAACCTCATGCGGTTTATATTGATTATCAATATTTTCCAACAATGTTAATATTTAATATTTTTTGTTAAACTTTTAATCAAGCCATTTATCATATATTTAACTCCAAAAGAATTTATCTATGAAAATTAGGAAACTTCTACGCATTTTACACCGCGATTTTGGATACTTTATTGTGGCTATGACAATTGTTTATTCCGTGTCGGGAATTTATCTTAATCATCGCCACGATTTCAATCCTGATTACAAAATATTAATTACGGATTTTACTCACGATTTGCAGCCTCAACAATCGTATGACGATAATGAAATTCAACAAATTGTGGAATCCGTTCAGCCTGATGTGGTGTATAAAAAACATTATATAGATAATGATGGAGATATAAAGGTATTTATTGCCAACGGAGAGGTAATAATCTATCCGGGCTCCGGAGAAGGAAGAATGCGTTATTTACAGCGTCGTCCGTTAGTGTTTAGTATGAACAAACTTCATCGGGCAACCTTGGGAACAGTTTGGAAGTGGGTGAGCGATGCAATGGCCGTAATACTTTTGTTTGTAGCTGTTTCGGGCCTGTTTATCTTGAAGGGAAAAAGAGGCTTACGACGTTGGGGCTGGTGGTTGACGGTAGCCGGTTTTATTGTTCCTTTAATCTTTGTAATTTTATATCTTTAACCAGCATAAAAAATCCAAAACATCAAAAATGAAAAAAGTTGCATTAATTAGTTTATTCGCAGTGATTCTGTTTGCCTGTGGTCAACAAACAAAAACACAGGAGGCTAAAGTTGAAGCTGAAAAGTCAGCAGTAGTTTTAAGTGTTGACGACCTGCTACAAAAAGCTCCTGAATTAGCCGATAATGAGGTGGTTGTAAATGGAACCGTATTTCATGTGTGCCAGCAAGGTGGCGAGCGCTGTTTTTTAATGGGAAGTACCGAAGACATCTCAATTCGGGTAGAAGCCGGTGAAAAACTCGGAGCTTTTACTCAGGAGCAAATGGGAAGCGAATTGGAAATTACAGGTATTCTGAAAGAAGTTCTAACAGAAGCAGATGCACACAATCCCGGTAAAGAACATGGTGAAGAAGAAGGTGAAGTTGAAGACGCCGAAACTGCAGCAGCTCATGAAGTTCTTGCTGAAAATCAGGCAGCAGCAGAGCGCGTGTTTTTTATTGAAGGACTGAAAGTAAAAGAAATGACAGAGTAATCAATCGATACGATAAACACAAAAAAAGGAAAACAGTTATTGTTTTCCTTTTTTTGTGTCTTTAGCTGCCGGAATAAAATCAAGCGAAACAGAATTTACACAATGCCTGGTGTTTTTATCCGTAAAACCTTCACCAAAAAATACGTGTCCCAGGTGACCACCACAATTAGCACAGGTAATTTCTGTTCGTCTGCCGTCAGCATCTGTCGTTCGGTTTACTGCGCCGTCAATCTCATCATCGAAACTTGGCCAGCCACAGTGCGAATCAAATTTATCGGTCGATTTATACAAAGCAGCTCCACACTGTTTACACACATAAGTACCATTTTCTTTATAATCAGTGTACTTCCCGGTAAACGGGCGTTCTGTTCCTTTTTCTAAAATTACGTATCGTTCAAATTCATTTAATTTGTTGTATTCCATTTTTTTAGTGTCTTTATCGTGTTTCTCACTTTGGGCATAACTTCCAAAACTTAAACTGAGAATAAATAATAATACAATTGTTTTCATACCATATTATAACAACCATGAATCGTGGTGGTTTACCTTCACTCGTTAAGAAATGTAAAGAACAAATCTAAAACCTCGCAGGTAATATTACCTTTGGGCATTTAATTAGAACATGAATATTCCAGTATTATATCAAGACGAGGCGATCATTGTTGTAGAAAAGCCAATTGAGCTTCCGGTTCATAAAAATGATTTTATGCCTAACGATGCGCCGTATTTAACCAAGCTAATTGGTGATGAAACGGGGAAGTGGATCTATAATGTACATCGTTTAGACTCGAAAACTTCTGGAGTGATGGTTTTGGCATTTTCGTCGGAAGTTGCCAATGTTTTAACCAAACAATTTGAGCAGAAAGAAGTGCAGAAAACCTATTATGCGATTGTTCAGGGAAATCCGGGCGAGGGAACGTTTGACTCGAAAGTTTTGGTGAAAAAGAAATCGAAGTTTAAAAAGCCCGCTGTAACACATTATAAAACACTTCGCACTGTTCAAACCAAATTGGTTTCGAAAGACAAAACGGATATTGAATTGAGTTTAGTGGAGGTTAACCCGGAAACTGGGCGCTGGCACCAGTTGCGCCAACATTTTGCCAAAAACAGGTTTGATATTGTTGGCGATACACACCATGGAGATTTTACGCTAAATAAAATAATCCTGGCAGATACCGATATCCGTAGGCTTTTTCTACATGCCGGTAAACTGGAATTCAAACATCCGGTAACAGCAGAATCGGTTTCGTTTGAATCAACAATTCCCGAAGAATTTGATCGCCTGCTTAACTTTTATTAGCGGAAATCTGTCTTTTCTTCAAAACAAAACGGAATAATATTTTTTTGATGTAACGATATTCAAAGCTCTACGTCTTATTCAAAAACAAAGACATGAAACGTATAGCTTTAATTTTTGCGGTAGGTCTTTTCTTAATGACCTCGTGTGTTTACGAATCGGGAGTATCAGAAGCCTATTCAAAATATCGGTTTAAAGACGGTGTAACCACGGTATCAGTACCAGGGTGGGTAATTCATCTTGCAGCCGGAATTGGCGACCTGGAAGATAGTGAACGGGATTTACTGGAGAGTATCGATGGAGTTAAAGTAATTGCCGTTGATGACGATAATTTGAATGCCCGAATTGATCTGCACGAAGAATTCTACAAGAAAATCAGTGAGAAAAAGGATTATGAACAATTGATGGTTGTTCGCGAGGAAGATCAGAATGTGACCATTTTCGGCCGAATGGATGAATCGGTAATTAAGGAAATGGTGATTTTGGTTGGTGGCGACGACAATGCCCTGATTTACGTTAAAGGCGAAATCAGTCCTGAAATTCTAAATAATCAAATTGATATCTCGAATCCCGATCGTTTTTTAAGTTTTAAACATTAACCAGGGTACTGTTGATGGCAGTCGCAAATATTAGGTTCTTTAGTTTTCGCTAAAGAACTTTTTCTTATGCATTTCAGCATAACCCATTAATTCTTCTGCAATTTCCGGGTGCTCAAGAATTACGTTGGTTGTTTCGTACGGATCATTTTCCATATCAAACAGCGAAAGCTCTATTTTTGCTGAATAATCGTACTTGCCTGGCATTCCGTCTTTTCCTTTAATATCTGTCATTGTACGGTAATTATGCGGAAGGTGTAACTTCCATTTTCCATCTCCCGACAGTACTGCCTGAAATTCGTTGTCGTTGGTAAAGGCATAATAATCGTGTGGATTTGTGGCATTGGGTTTTCCGGAAATAATGTCCCAAACATTTTTACCGTCAATTTCTGTTTCAGGAAGGGGAATATTTGCAACTTCGCAAAGTGTTGGAAGCAGATCGATGGTCATTAACGCCCGGCTCGACTGCTGGTTAGCTTTTAATTTTGCCGGATATTTGATAATGGTTGCCGAGCGGGTCCCGCCATCAAAGGTTGTTCCTTTTGCCTCACGGAACGGCGTTGTGCCGGCGTGGTTACCATACGCAATCCACGGGCCGTTATCCGATGAAAATATTACAATTGTATTATCCTCAATTCCATTGTCTTTTAAAGCTTTGTTTATTTGTCCAACCGACCAGTCTAACTCCGTTAAAACATCAGCATATAATCCTTCGCCTGTAATTCCTTCAAAATCAGGGCTGCAAAACAACGGGACATGCGACATAGCGTGCGGAACGTACAGTAAAAACGGTTCATCTTTGTGTTGCGAAATAAAGTCAACGGCATGTTCAGTGTACCATTTGGTTAGCATTTTTTGGTCTGCCGAATCCACATCCTCAATGGTTACTTCACCGTTTTCCCAAAGTTGAAGTGGCCACTGTCCCCAGTATTCCGGACTTTCAGGATGATGGCTCCACATGTCGTTGGAATACATCAGTCCACAGGTTTCATCAAAACCGCGGTTTTGTGGTCGCGTATCCGGTTGATCGCCACAATGCCATTTCCCGAAAAGTGCCGTTTTGTATCCGGCATTCTTAAATACTTCACCAATAGTTGGGAAAGTGGTTTCCAGCCCGCGACCGTTAGGGCCGTGTGCACCAAAAACCTTCGTTCGCCCAGGATAGCAGCCCGAAATAAGCGCCGAGCGAGACGCCGAACAAACTGCCTGAGGTACATAAAAATTCCTGAACATTATTCCTTCTTCTGCCAGCTTTGTTACGTTAGGCGTCTCAATACGAGTTTGTCCAAAAGGAGAGAAATCGGAATACCCTGAGTCATCGAGAAAAATAATTACAACATTGGGTGATTTGGTTTTCTGAGAATTGTTAGAGCACGAGTTTAGAAACAGAACCAATATAAATAGGCAAAGAAGTTGCTGTAAGTTCATTTTTGTAATATTTTAATATTGGCTAAAGTAGCATTAATCTGATAGTAGCAAAATGATAGTTCGAAGAGTGAGCTAAGTTTTTTAAATTAGTAGAAACTTTTGAAATGAATTTTACTGCGCAAATAATACTTTTATTGGGCGGACTGGCGTTGTTCCTTCACGGAATGAATGTGATGACTGACGGACTAAAAGCTGTAGCCGGAAGCAAGATGAAGGCATTCTTGAAAGGCATGACCCGCAATCGCTGGAGTTCGCTGGTGGCAGGAACCGGAATTACCGCAGTTATTCAGTCATCGTCGGTAACTACGGTTTTGGCAGTGGGATTCGTTTCGGCTGGTTTAATCTCTTTTCAAAGTACACTTGGAATTATCCTTGGAGCCAATATTGGTACCACAATTACAGCGCAGATCATTGCTTTTAAAATTACCAAAGCATCATGGATAATGATTGCTGTAGGGTTTCTGGCCGGGTTTTTATTTAAAAAGAAGATCGTTAAAAATGTAGGCACAATTGTTTTAGGTCTTGGCCTGGTTTTTCTGGGAATGACTGTTATGAGTGAGGCTACAGCCCCGCTAAAAAGTTACGAACCTTTTTTAGATTTAATGGAGGGCCTCGATAATTACGTTTATGGGATACTAATCGGGGCGCTATTTACGGCATTAGTACAAAGTTCTTCGGCAACTACCGGAATTGTAATTATTATGGCTTCGCAGGGATTAATAGATATTGAGCCGGCCATTGCCATAATTATGGGCGCCAATGTGGGAACGTGTGTTACGGCGCTATTGTCAGCGTTGGGGAAACCGAAAGCAGCAATGCGAGTAGCTGTTTCGCATATTCTTTTTAATGTTCTTGGTGTGCTGATTTGGTATGCTTTTATTACCCAGCTGGCCCATCTTGTTGAAAATATTTCACCAGGAAGCGAATCCCGGCAGGTGGCAAACGCGCATACATTATTTAATGTAGCTAATACTTTCTTGTTTATTTGGTTGGTTAATCCGATTGCAAAACTGGCGGTTTGGTTGGTTCCTGAGAAGAAAAAGAAAGAGGAAAGATTATTTCCGGAGTTGCACGATTTTTATTTGGAGGATGTTAGTCTTGCTTTGGATTTATCACAAAGTTCCATTGCAAAGCTGGGCGAAAAAGTGCTTGAGATTTTGAAAGCCGGCATCCCTATGGCTTTAACCGGAAAAGAAAATGAACTGATTGCGTTACGGAATAAAGATATGCTGATCGATAGGGGACATGCCGAAATTTTAACTTTCCTGCAGAACATACAAAGTCAGTCGATTAGTAAAAAGCAGACCCATATTCTTGAGCGACAGATAGAGGCAGTGAATGTACTTGAATCGGCAGCCGATGTTGTTACAACATCATTAGTAGAAGCTGCTGAGCACCGGATTGAAAATCGATTTGAGGTGAGTAGTGATACGGCGCAACGGATAGCTATTGCTCATAATATGGCGTTAGATGCATTTGATAAAGCTGTACAATCGTACCTCGTTGATAACACTTTTGTAGATGATTCACTTGCGAAAGATCGTTTTAAGCAAGAACTACAAGATGTTCGTTTATACCTGATTGAGAGATTATCAGTAACTGAAGAGAACCGTATTGAAATTTATCGTTTTGAATCGGAAGTATTGGAGGGAATCCGACGAATACATGCTTTGGCAAGGCGGTTAAAAAAAAGGCAGAGTAACTGATTTCGGGAGGTTCTACTAAATCAGGTTTACAGGAAGTTCCCGATACTTTAACTGGCAAGGTGGAGATTGTAAACACTAGTTCTTTTTCCGTTTAACGCCTCGTAATGGTTCAGCCTTCAGTGGATTATCCGGCCAATGGTGTTTCGGATATCGTGCTTTCAGTTCCTTTTTTACTTCGAAATAGGCATTGTTCCAAAAACTATTCAAATCATCAGTTACCTGAACTGGTTTTAATCCCGGCGACAAAAGATGCAGTAAAACTTTTACACTTCCATTGTTAATTGTTGGCGTGTCGAGCATGCCAAATACTTCCTGTAAACGAACGGCTAGAATGGGAGCTTCGCCACCTGAACCATATTTGAGTTTAATATTCGATCCGCTGGGCACTTGTAATCGTTCCGGCGCCAGCTTATCCAATAATTTTTGTAAGTCGTAACTCAAATGGTGTTGAAGTACTTCTTTTAGTTTTATCCTTTTCAGGTCTTCGGTTTTTTTTATATCAGCGAGGTAAGGTGAAAGCCATTCGAAGTTGGTTGCAAGCAAATGGTTTGTACTTACATCGGGCCAATTATTAGTTGCATCCCATTGCCTCAAACTGATTATACGATTTTGCCATTGTTCCACTTCGGGATTAAAATCGAGCAGCCTGGCGCCTTCTTTTTTTATCGCATCAGAAATTGCTTTTATCTTTTGATCTACATCGTAATTCTGAAGCGGCTTTTGCTGTAGTATAATACTGCCAATTCTTAACTCTGAGAAAGCAGAAAAACCACCTCTTTTTGTATCCCAATTAATGGATTCAACGGTTCTTACCATCGGAGCAAGATCACGAGGATTAAGTGGCGATGCCAAAAATATGCGGCCAACACCATCGCGTGCGTTTACACTTGCGATCGACAGCCATTCTTCATGAGCCAGGTCGTCTTCGTGCCCGGCAGCAGCGATATTCCCGTTTGCCAGCTTAAATTGTGCATTGTTCCCGGGAGTAGCGTGAGCAATGCGTTCAGGATAAGCGTAAGCTAGTATTAATCCGGTGTCAAATGGATCCGTAGCTGAGTTGTCTTCATCAACATTCAGCATTTTCTGGTATTGTGCCGAAATTTTTGCAATATGTTTTAATCGCTTGTTTTTTAAGCTTCCGGTGCGGTAACGGCGCAACGCCTCAATGCGTAAATTTATGTCAATTCCGGCATCGCGGGTTAACGGATCGCGTTCTTCTAAAATAGCCGCAATATCACATGCCAGTGCTGTAAGATCATCTTTTTGTGCTAAAAGTAACATGTGTGCCAGTCGCGGATGACAAGGCAAACGATGAATTGCCTTTCCGTGTTCAGTAATTCTTCCATCATCAATTGCATCCAGTTGCTCCAGCAGTTCGTTGGCCTGCAAAACATGGCCTTTTGGTGGGGGAGTTAACCACGTAAGTTTATTGATATCATCAACGCCCCATTTGGCCATTTCAAGTGCCAATGAGGCCAGATCAGCTTCTTCAATTTCAGGAGTGCGATGTTTATTTAAACGATGATGTGTTGCTTTTGTCCACATACGGTAACATATGCCGGGACCAAGCCGGCCAGCACGTCCGGCCCGCTGGTCTGCCGAATCTAAAGTTATCTCTGCGGTTTCAAGGCGAGACAAGCCAGTGTTGGGATTGAATTTTAATGTTCGGCTAAAACCGCAGTCAACTACAACTTTAACGCCTTCAATCGTTAAGCTGGTTTCGGCGATGGATGTGGCAAGAATAATTTTTCGACGTCCTTCGCGGCTGGGCATAATAGCTGCATACTGTTTTTTAGGTGGAAGCTGCCCGTACAGCGGGTGGATAGCAATTCCTTTGTGTTTACCTCGTAAAATGGCTTCTGTATTTTTTATTTCTCCTTCGCCGGGCAGAAAAACCAAAATATCGCCATCGTGTTTTTCAACTGCTTTTGTTATTACACGACTGGTTAATTCCGGAAGAAGCTTTAGATCGTTGTCTCCTTCATAATTAATCTCAACGGGATACTGGCGACCTTCGCTAACCACTGACGGTGCGTTAAGCAACTGCGTAAGTTGCGGCATATTCAGAGTGGCCGACATGATCATAATTCGCAAATCAGAACGTAAAATCTGTTGCGCTTCACGCGACAACGCCAAAGCCACATCGGCAAAAAGACTTCGTTCGTGGAACTCATCAAAAATAACCATGCCAACGCCTTCCAATGCATTGTCGCTTTGCAACATGCGGGTTAAAATTCCTTCGGTAACTACCTCCAGTTGCGTAGATTCACTAATGCAGTTGTCAAAACGAATGCGGTAACCAACACGTTTCCCAACCGGCTCACCTAAAAGTTGGGCTAGTCGGGTGGCAACACTTCTGGCTGCAAGACGGCGTGGTTCAAGCATGATAATCTTTTGTCCGTTTAGCCAGCTTTCATCTAAAAGTACTAGTGGAATAACGGTACTTTTTCCTGCTCCCGGAGGCGCGTGAACGATTAAAGTATTTTCCTTTTGCAGGTGTTGTTTTACCTCGTCGATAACATCAACGATGGGTAAATTGGTAGTATGTGGATCGAAATTCAATTTCTTAGATTTAAACTGCAAAAGTAGGCCGTTTTTATAAAACAACAGCGGATGAACATTAATTCACCCGCTGAAACTTTTATGCTGGTTATTTATTAATCGGTAATTTCAATTCCAACCGGGCAATGGTCAGAGCCCATAACTTCGTTCAAAATGTATGCTTTTTGAATTTGTGGAATAAAACTTTCGGAAACGAGGAAATAATCGATTCTCCAGCCTACATTCTTGCCGCGTGCTCCGGCCCGGTAGCTCCACCATGAATATTTATCGGTAACATCGGGGTAAAAATGACGGAACGTATCAACCAGCCCACCCTGTGTAAAACGGTCCATTCCATCAATTTCTTCCTGCATAAAGCCGGCCGATTTATTGTAGTTTGGTTTTGGTCGTGCCAAATCGATAGGGCGGTGAGCCACATTAAAATCGCCACACACCACAACCGGTTTTGTCTTTTCTAATTCTTTCAGGTAGTTGAAAAATGCGAGATCCCATTCCTGTCGGTAATCGAGGCGTTTTAATTCGCTGCCTGAGTTCGGGACATATACATTTACCAAATAAAATTTTTCATATTCGAGGCATAAAACGCGGCCTTCAGTATCGTGAACTTCAATTCCTAGATCGCGCGAAACGCTTACCGGTTCAGTCTTCGAAAGGATTGCTGTTCCCGAGTATCCTTTCTTTTCAGCAGAATTGGAATAAATGTGATAACCGTCTATTGGCTCCAGCGTTTCAGTAACCTGGTCATCTTGCGCTTTGGTTTCCTGCAGACAAAGTATGTCGGCATCTAACTGTTTAAAATCTTCAAAAAAATTCTTTTTGGCAACGGCACGTATTCCGTTTACATTCCACGATATGAGCTTCATTTTTATTTGTTCAAATTAATATTTACGGTTAAAATAATAATTACAGTTAAATCGGGGAAGAGTTCAAAATAAAAAGCAATAAAAAACCCGGACGAAAGCCCGGGTTAGAAATTATACTATTTCTTATTTTTTTGGAGTATGCTAAATTGTATTGGTTAGAACGAGAAACCTAATTCCAGTTCGAACTGATTCATTTCAATGTCTATAGTTTGTTGAGAAGCCATTGGATTTGGTCCTTCAACATTGCTGTTCATTGCATAATTGAAAGCAACATGTAATTGGTTGCCTGATTTGCCAACCTCTTTTGAAAGTCCCAGGGCAATTTGATTTTCAATTACTCCCGGTGCAAGAATATTAAACATTACTTCTGATGAAGGAATTGGGTTGTCGCCAATTGAAAGTCCTGCACGGAATTCCCAGGTATCAATACCTGCATAGTTTAAACCCAGTTTGTATACCATAATATTGTCCCAGCCGAAACCGGCACCTTCGTCTGTTCCAAGAGGAGAAGTCATCAGGTTAGGCAACATTGGATTACCAATGGACTTAACATCATTATACATAATCTGTTTTACATCGGCCATTACTGTAAAATCCTGAGCTACTTCCCATGCGATACCTGCTGTCCAGCTTGATGGGATATCGAAATCTCCCTGTTCGGCAAAAAGACCAGCATAATCGTCAAATTCACTCATCCAAACTTTTG
This sequence comes from uncultured Draconibacterium sp., assembly GCF_963677575.1. Taxonomy (NCBI): domain Bacteria; kingdom Pseudomonadati; phylum Bacteroidota; class Bacteroidia; order Marinilabiliales; family Prolixibacteraceae; genus Draconibacterium; species uncultured Draconibacterium sp. The sequence goes on along the minus strand of NZ_OY782038.1, from coordinate 452,248 downwards.
ACTGGTAAGTAACACCTATTGAAAAGTTATCTGTTAGTTGTCCCAGGTATCCAATCTTAAAACCGTAGCCAAAACCACTATCTGTTCCATTCCCGGATAAAGCTGCAGCATTTGATGAGAAATCGCCGAATGACATTAAACCTTTAGCCTCGAAATACTGGTAAGCCAAAACGCCGGTTACTCCAATACTGTGTTTTTCTCCCAGTTTCTGCGAGTAAGTAATGTTTCCATACATCTGGGCAAGATTAACACCGGTAGTTTCCGATGACATATCGTAGAAAGTTGCGGTAGGGTAATCGGTATTCATTCCACCGTTTCCGAATAGGGCAGCAGAAATACTAGAGTTGTCGCTAACCATCCAGTTGGCACCTGCTGAAGGCATCAGGAATAATTTGCTATCGCTCTCAATTGTACCGTTGGTTAATGGGAACATATCTTGCTCCGTTGCATTTCCTGAAACTGTGTATTTCCTGTTCGGATTGAAAAAGTTAACTCCCAGTTGGTATTTCGTTCCAAGAAAAACATTTCCGGCCGGGTTGCCGTTTATTAACGATCCCTGGTAAAATGCAATTCCGGCGCCGGCTAATCCTTTATTGATTGTACCATAGCCAACACTAAAATAACCATCGGTTGCAAATGTTTGTGAAGAAATAAAAAGGCCAGCCATTATGACTAGCAAAGCCTTTAGTTTTAAGTGTTTCATTTCTAATAATTTTTTGGTTTCGGTATCCAGAATCAGGTTGTTAGTAATAATCATTAATAATTTAGGTGATCATATGTTTATGATTTGATTCGGTTTACCTATTAATATTATTCAATAAAAGCCCAAAGATATTCTTGAAATTATTTTACAATTAATAAGCCCTTATGATACATATCATAAGGGTAACATTGACGAGAAAGTCACGTATATCGGTTGAAAGGCTAAATCTTTTACATTTTGATTTAATAAGGCCCCTAAGGGTTAACAAAACAATAAAGAATTGCTGCTTTTTTGTTAATTAAGAAATTTCATGAGATTGATAAAACTTCAATTCTGTATTTTTGTTTAAGGACTAGAAATATAATTATTATGAGTAAAAAATCCACTCCCTCAAAACAGACGAGACGAGATCGCCGCGATATGATTCAATACATTAACTTGCAGTTGGCCTCTTTAGGTCAGCCTACGTTTAATGACGATTCAGATTCGGGCACCAAATATGCCAATTCAAAATTTCAGGAATTAACCGAAGGTCTGGTAAAAAGCTTTCAGGAGAAATCGCGCTTGCTAAGTGAGCACATGTCTCCGGCCGATGCTCGAATTCAGCATTTTATCGACGATTATTTAAAAGAGCTTGAATTTGAAAAGCCTTATCGTTTGCCTAATAATACTTTGGTGTTGAACCAGAAAAAAATGGCGCGCGAGCTGAGTTTGCCACCAAACGGCAACGAGTTTAAAAGCGATTTGTTAAGTTCGTACCGATTAAAGCAGGGAATTCTGAACAACCCGGCAAACGATAAACGAACAACAAAAGGAACTTTCCATATTGTGCGTGGCGGTCTTCCTGTTCCTTCCGATAAAAAAGAAGTACCTAAAATTACTTTTGCACATCTTTTACATGTAGCTATTAATCCAACCAACGAGTTAATGACCCTGCCATTTACTTCTGCCCAGGATGAAAAAGCCAAAGTGATGGTGTCGCTGCTGTTACGTCCGGTGGTTTGTCCCGAAGTGCCGGGTATTATTAGCGGAAAAAGTATGGAAGTACGCTTTTTTGCGCCGGGAAGTTTGGTAAGTAACCTCGACTTTGTTGAAACTATTTTTGGCAATGCCGGCGACCCGAACCTGGCAGTAAACGATGCTGCACTCGATATTGAGCACTGGACCGGCCATACCGGATGTATAATTTTAGCACCACACCTTACAAAACTGAAAAAGAAAGATGTTGGGCTGCCACATTACGATGATGCTTCGGAGCGCCAGAAACGCGATGGCATGTGCTGGAAAGACGAAAATGAGTTGTATAACGACGGAGGTGCTTTTAAAATTACCTGCCGCGATGAAAGGGGAGTTGTAGTTACCCTTATTGCCGACAATTATTTTGGCTACTCGAAAAAAGAAATTAAAACACAGATAAGTTATTCGGCTAACCTTTATGGTTTGGTTGAAGAAGAACACGCCGGTGGTGCAATTGCTTTCCCTCGCGGAAATATGAGCGACAGTGTTTTTGGAACCAATTTTACCAAAAAATTCGACCAGCCTTATTCTTTCGATGAAGTGAAAAAGTTGCTGGGTAATCGCATTGAGGTGAAGGAAGGAAACTACGCAATCGATAAAAAATATACTGATGTGGTTTACATTCCTGAAAACGCGGATATTGACGTGGAGAAAAGTTCGGTTAGCTGGAAATACAAAAACAAAGATTACAGCCTGAAACTATCGCCAAATAAAGTTTACGTTCATCCTACCGGGCATAAATTTCAGTTGGTAAAACATCCAAAACAAGCCATGTGGCGCATTATCGACACAGCTCCGGAAGGAATGTTTTGCCACAAACCAAGTACGGTTTCCGGAGGTGGAAAATCAGAGATCTCAAAATCGATGCAAAATGCCATTAAATTCGGGTCATTCTATATTGAAAACCTGGAATTGGTAGAGAATATGGTGGATGAAATTATTAATAAAGATTATTCTGACCGATGGAAAAAAGTGCGTCCCGATGCTGATCCGTCTCGCTCGTTTTTGAGTAAAGAGCGTACTTTAGGTTCGGCAGTAAAACTGTTAACGCCATCTGATCAGTACAGCGACGAGTATAATAAATTCTTACAAGAGCTGCCCGACAATGTTCGTACACTGGCCTTTTTTGTAAAACGTCACTATCGCGGCAACGAAGAAAGAGGACTGAAATGGCGCGAGTTATTCAATGTTGAAATTGTAAATGGCCGTCCCGGAAATGTGTTGCGATACAAACACAACCCAATTGCCGCAAGTTATGTGCGTATTGGATTTAACGAAGAAGGACGTTGGTATTTGCATAAATTACGTTCGGATTTTGTTCCGTCGATGAAAATTCAAACCGAGGATGATATTTCTGCTACCATCACAGTACCGTCGAATATGCTGAAAGATTTGAATAAGGAATACAATAATCCAAGTGTGAAATTGGTGGCCAACTGTGAAAGTTATCTTTTCCAGCGCCCTGATGAAGCGGTAATCAGAGGCTATGATAAAGAAGCTGAAAAGGAAATTGTGGATAACAATACTTTTCTAACCAACTACGAGCCACTAACTCGTGAGAATGCAATTGACTTAATTGACGATGCTATAAGTTTTGAGAAATATACCAAACCGGTAAAAAGCTTTATTAAAGAAGTAGCAGCCGGTGATAGCGATAATTACTTTGTTACACCGTCGCATCCACGAATTGTTGACGGCGAACCAACAAAAAACCCGCGTTATTTGCAACGCAATATATTTAAAGACGAAACACAAGACTCATACCTTGGTGAAATTGGTGTGCGTTTGTTCCGAAAGATAAAAGACAAAGATCCGGTGGTTTGGCCTGTAAATGCCGTATTACCCGGACGAAGAAACAATCCTGCCGATAAAAAACATGGAATTCGCCCACTGGCAGTTTATAACCCAATTCATTACCAGGAGTTGCCTGAGTTATTTATGGATTTTGTTGCAAGTATCACCGGAAAGTCGCCATCAACAACCGGTGCCGGACTGGAAGGTGCACTTACCAAAGGGCCTTTCAACATGTTGGTACCAACTACCGACCTGAACAATGCCTTGTTGTCGTATATTCTTACCGAATACCAGGGATTTAGTTCGGCTGCCGGATACATCGGTTCGGAAAACCGTTTCGACCACGATATCAGTATTCTTATTCCTGAGATCTGGGCACGTTTGGTGCCTGAAGATCGCGATCCGAAAAAGCTGATTGAAAATGGCTGTTTGGAGAAACTGGAGGACTTTGAATACAAAGGACAACAAGTATTGGCCAGCCGTTTGGGCTACCGTATTACCAAAAACTTTGCGTTCCGTTGTATGAACCGTTTGTTCGACGAACCGCTGGCTGTGTTTAACGAGCACATGTTAAAACCCGAGCTTCAGGGAATGGACGATTATGTTGACGGTATTAATAATATTACGGAAGCCATGCAACGTGCCTCGCTGCCATTTTTTGAGGATGGAAGTGTTGAAGCTGCAATTCCGCCGTTAAAAGTGTTGCTGCATGTTATGGCTTATGGCCATTACGAAGGTAAGGATATTAGTGATCCTGAGCTGCGTAAACTATTCGAAAGAGAAGAGGTGCTTAAAAGCGACTGGTATAAAGCCCGCTTGAAACTGAAGCAAGACAAGGATATTGCATTCCTTGTGGAGCAGATTGGTTACCTGGAGGACTTTAAAAACAATGAAAATAATGCAGTACTGGTTGCAGAGATGAATATCGATGGCCGACTGACACAAGCAAAAGAACGACTGAAATATGTAGAGTCGAAACAATATTTAAAAGAGCTGGTTGGTACTATTGGAGTCGATCCGCTGTGTAAGAAATAGAATCAAATTATAATAGAAAGTATGAGATTCCGGTTGTGTAAAACGATCGGAATCTTTTTTTTATCCTTGTTGTAGTTTAATTTTCTGAACTGAAACATGAGAATTATGTTTCATTGATTCTTTTTTAATATTTTCAAAAAAAAATGTAACTAACCGATTTCAGCTTTACTAAATAGGAAAAAACACTGAAAAGTGACGAAAGAAGAGAAATTTAACACGATTCTATCTGACAATGGCGAGCGGATCCGCAACATTTGCAGGTACTACAATTCTAACGTCGAAGATCAGAAAGATATGTACCAGGAAGTGCTGGTAAATATCTGGAAAAGTCTCGACAGTTTCAGGGGCGATTCAGCCATAAGCACCTGGGTTTACCGGGTGGCTGTAAACACGTCGTTAACATTTACCGGAAAGGCTTTCAGACACATGAAACTAATGGTAAACAGCGACACAACAAACCTGAACTCGATATTGGATGATGAAAACCTTAAACAAAAACTGGCCGAGGAAAAATTGCTCGAACGCATGCAACTTGAGCTTAATCAGCTTTCGGTAATCGACAAAGCATTGATTTCGCTAATGCTCGAAGGGTTGTCGATGAAAGAGATTGCCGAGGTTATTGGTATTACCGAACCAAATGTAAAGGTGAAGATTCATCGAATTAAATCGCAATTAAAAGAAAAGCTGAAAGGAGAACAATTATGACCGCACATGAATTTGATACCAATCTAAGTAAGTTAACAGGGAAACTGAAAAAGGAAGACAGGCAGTATGCCACAATTGTAAAAGCAATTCAGATCTTTTACTGGATTTTTATACCTGTGTTTATTGTAAAAACTGCCAGGCAATACTCCGATTCGCAGAGCATTAACGATTTAATTGGCGGTGTTGCGCTTATATTGGGATTTCTGATCATTGCGCTCACTTTCCGGAAATATTATAAGGATTACCAGTACGTTGATTATTCGTTGCCCACACTCGAAATGCTGAAAAAAGCCGCATATCGTTATCAGCCATTTCAGAGAAGGGGAGTGTGGATTATTCCGGGACTTTTATTAATGGATGTGGGATTAACTTTCGACTGGATTAGGGAAGGCAGATCGGTGTTCGATTCACAGGTATTCTTTCTCGGAGCAATACTGTTTGGAGTGCTGTTTGGGCTTGTGCTTTGGTATTTTAAATACAAACCTTTGCGCGATAAAATTCTTGATCTGGTCAGGGAAATTGAAGAATAAGTTAAGATGACAATCTTACCTTATGGCCTGGTAGCCACTTGGGCAAAGATCTGAAAGGCTAAAATGATCGTAAAGAGTGATAGTGCAATTTTTTTCATATTGTGAAAGAATGATTTATACAATAAGGTTCTTACGAAAGCTCTAATTTAAGAAAATTTTATTGTATCAAATTCTTGTTTATTCAGGCTAAACTATGAACTTTAAACCCTGAACGACGAACTCAATTATGGAACGATTTCTCTCGCAAGGCGCTAAATTTATTTATCAAAAACATCAAAACGAGTTAAAAGATTTGTGTGTGGTTTTTCCTAACCGAAGAGCCGGCGTATTTTTTACGCATTATCTGCAGAAAACGGTTGACGGAGCGGTGATTGGTCCCAATACAACTACGATAAATGAGTTGATGGCATCGTATTCGTCTATGCAAAAAGGCGAGAAACTACAACTGATTTCTTTGCTGTACGATGTGTTCCTGAAACATACGAAAACTACGGAAACCTTTGATGAATTTTACTTTTGGGGAGAAATTCTGTTGGCTGATTTTAACGATATCGATCGTTACCTGGTAAATGCTAAAGATCTGTTTACCAATGTTTCCGATCTGAAAGAGATAGAGTCGGTTTTTGATTACCTCACTGACGAGCAAAAAAAGGCGCTAGAGCAGTTTTGGGGAAGTATGGCCGTTGTGGACAAAAAGGGTTTCAAGGAAAAATATATATCGATTTGGGATAAGCTATATCCCGTTTACCAGGATTTTAAACAGCAACTGGCCGAGAAACAACTGGCTTACCCCGGAATGCAGGATCGGGAAGTGGCTGAAAACCTGAGTGATAAAGAAAATATTTTTCCGTACAAAAAATATTATATCGTAGGACTGAACGCTTTGAATGCCTGCGAGAAACGCTTTTTTAAACATTTGCAAAGTTTAGGGAAAGCTGAGTTTTTATGGGATTATGATGAGTCATATCTTGAAGATCAGCAAAATGAAGCCGGCCATTTTCTTCGAACAAATCTGCAGGAATTTCCGCAGTCCGATGATTTTGAATTGAATACTACGCAATTCAACAACCGGAAGAACATGAAAATGGTTGCTGTTTCGTCGGTTTATGGGCAGGCGCAGCAAGTACCGAATTTTTTAGATGAAACAAAAAAGTCGTACAGAAAAGAGTTTGATAATACGGCGATTGTTTTGGCAGATGAAAGTTTGTTATTTTCTGCATTGGGTGCGGTACCCGCGAATATCGACAAGGTAAATGTTACCATGGGGTATTCGGTGCGAAATTCGGTGGTTTACGGCTTTTTAATGTTGCTGGTAACCCTGCTGAAAAATAAACGAAAAGAAGGCGAAAATTATGTAGCTTACTACCGTTATGTAACTGATGTTTTGAATCATCAGTTGTTGGGAGACACGGAGTCAGAGGCTTGCAAAACGTACATTAACCAGTTAAAAAATAACAACCGGATTACGGTGCCGCTTGCCGAAATCAACTTCTCTCCATTGCATCAACAGATATTTACACTGCCCGAAAAAACAGCTGATTACAGTTCGTACTTTTTAAATGTATTGGCTGCATTTTATGGTCATTTGAAAGATACTGAGATTGACAACACGATGCTGCTGGAATTGATTTATTCCATTTATCAGGCCATTGAAAAGCTAAAAGCAGTTGTTGACGATGTGCTTAGCGAGCAGCAGCGTGAAATAAGCGAGGCGGTCTATTTCCGATTGTTTTCGCAGTATTTGGGACAGGTTTCGGTGGCTTTTGAGGGCGAGCCGCTGAGTGGAATGCAGGTGATGGGAATTCTGGAAACCCGCTGTCTTGATCTTGAAAACCTGATCATTCTCGGATTGAACGAAAATAAATGGCCAAGGAAATTCACCGCACCGTCGTTTATTCCATTTAATATCCGTTTGGGATTTGGTTTGCCGGGAATTGACGAACAGGATGCCATGTATGCTTATTATTTCTATCGGCTAATTCAGCGCGCAAAGAATATTACAGCCACCTATAGTGTGGTAAAAGAGGGAATTGGAACCGGTGAATTAAGTCGTTACGGTTACCAGTTGCAATATGATTCGGTGCATAAACCTTTGATGTTAAACCTCGATTTTTCATTTTCTAATGATCCGGTAGAGGAAATTCGTATAAAAAGTTCAAAAGAGATCGTTGAGAAACTGCTGGCAAATAATTCGGAGGATCATCCGCTTTCGCCAAGTGCGATTAATACTTACCTCAATTGTAAATTAAAATTTTACTATCAGTATGTGGTTCGTTTGCCAGAGCCGGAGGAGGTGAAAGAAGAGATTGATGGTGTTGTTTTTGGTAATATTTTTCACGATACGCTGGAAGAGTTGTACAAGCCATATGTAGGCAGGGTGGTTGAGAAAAGTAATATCGAGAAAATTCAGAAAGACCGTGTGTGGCTAGAGAACGAGGTGACCAAACAAATTGCTGTGCATTATCTGAAAAAGAAACTTCCGTTAAAAGGTGAAATTAAGCTGGAAGGCAAAACTTTGCTGATTTTCGAGAATGCCATAACCTATTTGCGCCAACTTTTAAAGATTGATAAAGATTTGGCGCCATTTATGGTGGTGAGCCTGGAGCAACGCTACAAACGATGGATAAATGCTGGTGATAAAAAGATATGTGTTGGAGGTATGATCGACCGGGTTGACCGTGCTGATGGTGTGACGCGGGTGCTCGATTATAAAACCGGAAATGTAAAAGCCACCCGGTTTAAAACGGTTGACGAGCTGTTTGAAAGAGATGCAAAAGAACCCAAAAAGGAGATACTGCAGGCTCTGATTTATTCGTGGGGATTAGCGACAGAAACCAATGCTGCAGAAATTCAGGCGGCTATTTACCCGTTGCGCAGTTTATTTGCAGAGAACTTTTCGGCAGCGGTTAAAATGAATTATAAAGACTTTTTCTTTTCCGATGTTGCGGAAGATTTTGACGCCGAATTAGCCGGTTTGGTATCCGAAATCTTTTCAGAACAGAATGAATTTGCACAAACCGAGCACGACAAAAAATGCGAGTACTGTGCCTACCGCGGAATTTGCAGAAGGTTTTAAAAGCACGAAGCTGGAATTACGAAGTTGAAATGGAGATGAACTGATAACTGCTTACTGAGACTGTCAACTAACAAACAGCCAGCCAGTCAAAAATCTTTTCTGTTTTATTGTATATGCTTTCGTAAGCTTCTTCATCATCGTATTCCAGTGTAATGGTTGGAATGTTGCGTTCGACACCGCAGTAAGTTCCAAACGATCCGGGAGTAGGGTAGCCCAAGTCTGCAATCACCGGATAATCACAAAATTCCGAGATTTTCTCTGCCAGTTCTTTTGCCGGACCATCATAGTTTACGCATTTTAACGGGGCGTGCAGCGTTAAAATAGTATCCGGTTTCAGATCATCAAGTAGTTCAATCATTTGCCGGGTCGTAATTTCCGAAGCAGCATGTGTTCCCGAGTAGAATTCATCCTTCTCGGTTTCAATCCAGTTTTTAGTGGGGTAATTGCGGTTTAGATCTACACCGTTATGGTTTCCCCGTACACTACGTTCTTTTCCCCATGGATTTAGGCAAGGAATAAAATACATATGATTTTTGGCGTCAGAAAGATTTTCATTTTGAAGATATCTGTTGATCACATATTCACCCTGTGGTTCTTCTCCATGAAAAACGCCAATTATCAGAATATTTTTTGCTTCAGTGTAGTTTGAAGTTCTTTTGATTATTTCAATAGTGCAGGATGGTGCTGTGTTTGGCATAAATTAATCTTCTCCTAAATACTTTTGGTAAAGGTCGGGGCGTAATTTTTTAGTGCGCTCAATAGCCTGATCGTGTTTCCAGTCTTCAACCAATTTGTCGTTTCCGCTAAGCAAAACTTCGGGTACTTTCATCCCTTTATATTCAGCCGGACGAGTATAAACCGGCGGACTTAACAGGTGATCCTGGAATGAATCGGTTAGGGCAGAGGTTTCGTCGGAAAGCACTCCGGGTAAAAGGCGAACGATAGCATCGGTTATTATTGCGGCAGCAAGTTCGCCGCCTGTCAGCACAAAATCGCCAACCGATATTTCTTTTGTAATATAAGTGTCCCGAATTCTTTGATCGATACCTTTATAATGTCCGCAAAGAATGATTAAATTCTTCTTTAACGAAAGTTTATTGGCTTCCTGTTGATTAAAAACTCCTCCATCAGGTGTCGTGAAAATTATTTCATCATAATCGCGTTCGGCTTTTAATGTTTCAATGGCTTTTTCAATGGGTTGAATGGCCATTACCATACCTGCACCTTTGCCAAATGAATAGTCGTCAACACGTCGGTGTTTGTCGTCCGAAAAATCGCGTAAATTATGAATATGGATTTCTGCCAGGCCTTTATCCTGCGCCCGCTTTATAATTGAATGTTGAAACGGACTTTCAATAATTTCCGGCAAAACTGTTATGATATCGATCCTCATTTTTGGAAAAATTTTGCGCAAAGGTAACAATATTTTCAGCTTTGATTGCTTTTGATTATATATCCATAAAACTATATAATATGCCATATATGCAGTATATAAAAGGCAATACAGTCAAATTGGCACTGGATTGGGGCAAAAATGACAAGATTGGTAGGAAAAGTTTATTGGAACAGGAATTGATTTATGGCATACAGTAATTTGAAAACAAAATTTTAACAACAGAATTAAAAATATTAGGAGGGAAAGTCATGAATTTAGTAAGATTTGAAAACCCACGTTACAACGTAAACAGAACTTTAGTTGATGAATTATTTAACAATTTCCTGAAAAATGATTACCACGAAAACTATGTAAATAATTGTGGTACTTCACCGGCAACCAACGTTTTTGAAACAGAAAAAGAATTTAAAATTGAAGTATTGCTGCCAGGATTTGTAAAAGAAGATCTTCAGTTGAATGTTCACAAAAATGTACTGACTGTAAAAGTTGAGAAAGAAGAAAAAGAAAACAACGAGGTTTATAAATATGCACACCGCGAGTTTGGCCCAAAAAATTTCGAAAAGAAATATCGTTTGCCAAAATCGGTTGATGCTGAAAAGATTAGCGCGAAATTCGAAAATGGAATTTTGAATATCGAACTTCCGAAAAAAGAAGAAGCGCTTGAAAAAGAGCCTCTTGAAATTAAAGTGTCATAATTGGTTTTGACAACCTGAGTTCGACTTTAAAATAGCTCACAGCTTTAGCTATTTTTAGTCAGAAACTTTCACCGGTTTTCGAAGTACTATCGGGATAATACAAGAAAATTGGGGGAAGTTTATGGTAAAAAGAGCAAAGCCTTAAAGGAAAGTCCTTCTCACACCATCTTTGCATTTTTAATTCTTTGAAATAACCCGCTATTGCTGCAGAATTAAAAATACAAATCTGATGTAATTATGACTTTCTGTGAAAATATTTTAAAATCGACCTCGGGTTGAGAGAAAAGTTAATAACACGCAAGCCCGTTTTCGTAGAAATATGAAAACGGGCTTTTTTTATACCAATGATTTTCGGCTCTTTATGTTGAATTTTGTAACTTTTGATCTGAATAATTCTCCGAGGCTTTGCCACGGAGTTCCGCTTTTGGCCCCTGTTCAGGGGAGGTGTCAGCCTTTATGGCTGTCAGAGGGGTGAAATAAAGAAAATTCTTGAATTTTCTTTATTGTTTCAAATATTATATTTGTATTTATTACAATAACTAAAAAAGTAAAACATGTTTCGAGCCGTTTTTTGTACAATACTGCTGACCTTCTCTGTGTTCAGCCTTTCTGCAAATGAATATCAGTTAAAATCTCCCGACGGGAAAGTGGTTGTTGCTATTTCCGTTGGCGAACAATTGGGCTACAAAGTTGCCTACAATAGAAATAAGGTGTTGGACTTTTCAACGATTGCTTTTGAGTTTGTTGAAGCTGCTCCGGTTGGAAAAGAATTTACAGTGCTTGATACAAAACAAACTACTGTTAACGAAACCTGGAAACCGGTATTAAAACGTTACAATGAAATTCAGAATAATTATAACAGCCTGATGGTTTATGCTCAGGAAAGCCGTTTCCCAAAACGTTTAGTGAATGTTGAATTCCGGGCCTACAACGATGGTGTTGCTTACCGTGTTGAATTCCCTGAACAGTTTGCTAATCGCGAGAATACAATGACCGACGAACTATCAGTATTTAATTTTGCTGATGATTTTACTTGTTGGTCGGCCGATTACAAAAGCTATATAAGTTCGCAGGAAACGGAATTCTGGAAAAAGAAAATCTCAGATATTACAGATAAGATGGTAACCGGGCTTCCGATAACGATAGAAGTTGCTGATAATTGTTATGCCGCGCTGACAGAGGCTAACCTGACCGATTACGCCGGAATGTTTGTGAAACCTTATTCAAAGGCCGGAAAATTTGCATTGCGTTCCGATCTTGCTCCGTTACCCGGACAGCCAGAAAATGGAAACAAAGTGGTTTTTAAATTTCCGCATCTTACGCCGTGGCGTGTGTTGATGCTTGGCGAAACTCCAGGTGATTTGGTAGAGTCGGAAATTGTTCAAAACCTGAATGATCCTTGCGAAATTGAAGATCCGTCGTGGATAAAGCCTGGAATTAGTGCCTGGGATCATTGGTGGAGCGGCGAAGTAAAAATGGAGCAGGATGTGATTTTGCAATACATTGATTTGGCCTCGGAAATGGGCTGGGATTATATGCTGATTGATTGGCAGTGGTACGGCATGTACAACCAGCCTGAGGCAGATATTACAACTCCTGCAAAACAACTGGATATGCTGGCCATTTTTGAATACGCAAAAAGCAAAAATGTAAAATGCTGGTTGTGGATGTACTGGACAGACGTTGATCGCTCGGATTTTGATGCAGCCTGTGCCTTGTATCACGAATGGGGCGCTGCAGGTATAAAAATTGATTTTATGGACCGCAGCGATCAGGAAATGGTAAACTGGTATCACCGAATAGTCACGACAGCAGCCAAACATCAGTTGATGGTTGATTTCCATGGGGCATATAAACCAACAGGATGGCGCCGGACTTATCCGAACTTAATGACCCGCGAAGGTGTGATGGGGAATGAATACAATAAATGGTCATTGTGTATGACGCCAGAGCATCTTTGTACTTTACCATTCACGCGAATGCTGGCCGGACCGATGGATTACACTCCTGGTGGATTTTTAAATCGTATGCCCGATAAGTTCAGAAATGGTACGCCGGCTAATGTTTTAGGAAGCCGTGCAAATACTTTGGCGCAGTTTGTTATTTACGATAGTCCTTACCAGGTGGCCTGCGATCATCCGGATAATTACAAAGGACAAACCGGTGTTGAATTTCTGAAGAAAGTAAAAACGGTTTGGGACGATACACGCGTTTTAAACGGTAAAATTGGCGAATATATAACTATGGCGCGCCGCAGCGAAAGTGACTGGTTTATTGGGGCAATGACCAACAGTGAAGACCGAAAGCTGGAAGTTGCTCTTGATTTTCTGTCGGATGGAGAATATAAAATGACAATCTATTCAGATACAGAAGAAACACCAAATGATGGAGAGGCTGTTAATGAATCAGAAAGAATAGTGAAAGATGGAGATATAATTAAAATTGAAATGGTTGCCGGTGGCGGTTACGCTGCTGTTTTGGAGCCGGTTCAATAGAAATTAATAATATTCAAACAAAAATGGCGGAAACTTATCAATTAAAGTTCCCGCCATTTCTTTTTACAAGAGTTTATTTATTATTCTTCAAAACAATACAAGTTCTCAAATCCTCTTAAAAAAAGTTGGTTGTTAACGAATACTGGCGAGGCATGGAAATCGTCATCCAGTTGATTTGAAGCCAGAATTTCAAAATCTTCACCGGCTTTTATAACTAAACAAATTCCATTTGCTGCAATGTAAATTTTGTCGTCGGCGCCCGATGGAGAGGAGAAAATAGTGCTGATACCTTCCAGTCTTTCTTTGGAATAATGCACGCTTCCGTCCTTGGCATCCAAACAGGTCATAACACCGTTATTTACACGTAAGAAATAAAGCTTTCCATCCATTAAAAGTGGTGTAGGCGTGTAGGGAGTATCTTGATTATAAGTCCAAATAATAGCGTCAGAATCAGTAATGTCACCACTGGCTTTCGAGAGATCGACAGCTTTTAAGAACGATCCCCTGAATCCACTCATCAGGTAAACAATACCATTTTCATATACCGGAACCGGGATTACATTTTGTGTTAATCCTTTTCCTGACCAGATAGTTTCTCCGGTTTCGTAATCGTAGCTAATAATTTTGTTGGTGCCGCTAACAATTACCTGTGTTTTTCCATTGGCTTCCACCACAAAAGGTGTTGACCATGATGTTGGTTCGTCTCTTTCGAGTCTCCATACGTCTTCTCCTGTTTTTTTGTCTATCGCATAGATGTACGAATCGCCTTCGTGGTCCCATTGTATAAAAAGCCTGTCTTTGTATAGGTATGGCGACGCACCATCGCCAAAGTTCATGCGTTTTTCCATTGTCCCGAAATCGCGTTTCCAGATAATGTTTCCGTCAAAGTCAAGGCAGTACAGTCCAAAAGATCCGAAGTAAGCGTAAATCATTTCGCCATCGGTGCAGGGTGAATTAGAGGCCCAGCTGCTTAAATCATGGATTTTGCCTTTGGGAAGATCGGTGGCCACAGTTTTTTCCCAGATAACACTACCATCGTTTCTGTTCACCAGAATTACCTTAAAATCGTGGTCTACATTGGGCGATACTTGCGGATCAACAGATGGATCAGTCGGAACTGCTGTTAAAATCACAATCTTGTCTTCGTAAACAATTGGGGTGGCGTTCCCTCTACCCGGTATTGCAGTTTTCCATTTCAGGTTTTTGGTTTCGCTGAAATCAACCGGAGGATTCGCTTTAACTGCTACGCCGTTACCCAGTGGACCGCGCCATTGCATCCAGTTGTTGTCGGCCTGGCTTTGTGCCCTGGTCGTTGAAACAGCAAAAAGAAAAAGAAGAGAAAATAGAATGATTTGAGATTTCATGGTAAAATTTTTTGGTTTATTTGAAGTTGGACTGCAATTCAGCTTTTTGGTTTAAAGCTTTATTGGCTTTCTACTTCAAAACTGTTTACGGTTTCAAATTGCCATATTTCAACCACTTGCGAAACCGGAATTTCGTAAGGCGAATAATTTCTGTTTAATGAAACCAGTAAGAAGTTTTTGTCTTCTAAACGTTTGTAAACCAGCTTGAAAACCACACCTTCATCTTTTGTGACAATAATGCAGGCTTTGCCATCTTTTATGTTGGTCCAGTCTTCGGCAAACGAGCAGGTTACCCACGAGCCTTCTTTTATTGGGAGCATCGAATCGCCCCGAATCTGGAAAGTGCGGTATGTTTTGTCTTCTGGCAGAAACGGAAGTTTGAATTTGGGCAGCGACGCAATAAAATCCAAATCGCCATAGCTATTAGTATAACCGGCCTGTGCTTTTACCGGAACCATTTCAATGTTTTCTTTACCTTCTTTGTCTACAGAAATTGTCAGTAGTCGTAGTTTTCGGCCGGTAACGTCTACATCAAATCCTTTTTCGATTTGCGAAAGTTGCTGCTCCGATAAAACTTCCAGCCGGTATTTTATCAATGCATCAAGCGACACATTAAAATACTCCGATATTTTTATCAGCACCGGAAAAGGCGGCTGCACATTTTTCTCGTACCCGGAAAGGGTAGTGCGTGTTAATCCCAGCTCTGTTGCCATATCCATTTGCGATTTTTTGCGGCGTTTTCTTAGGAATTTCAGGTTTTCTGCAAAGTGCATAGTTTCTTGTTTTTAGTTATGGTTTGAAAGATTGCTTCAGTCGTCGTGCCTCCTCCTTCGCAATGACTCTGCAAGTCAGAAGGGGAGAGGAGTTTGGGCGCGCCCAAACTCCCTATACGCTATTCAAATTACGTCATTGCGATCCCGATTTATCGGGAGAAGCAATCTTTCCTTTATTTCCGACTTTCTCTTCCAAATATAATAAAAATTGACTAAATTATAGTCGAAAAACTGACGAAAATATCGACATTTTGAATCGGAATATTGTACATATTGATCTGGACACCTTTTTTGTGTCGTGCGAAAGGCTGATGAACCGTGAGTTGATCGGCAAACCGGTTTTGGTTGGAGGTACCAGTGGACGTGGAGTGGTGGCGGCCTGTAGTTACGAAGCGCGGCAATACGGCGTACATTCGGCCATGCCCATGCAAATGGCGCGCCGGCTTTGTCCCGAGGCCATTGTGGTGAAAGGTAGCAGTTCTATTTACAGCAAATTTTCCGATGAGATTACTGATATAATTAAAGAAGGAGCACCGCTTTATGAAAAATCGTCCATCGACGAGTTTTATATTGATGTAAGCGGGATGGATAAATTTTACGGTTGTTACAAGTGGGCGCAGGAATTACGAAAACGAATTATCGATCAAACACATTTGCCTATTTCTTTTGGACTGTCGACCAATAAAACGGTGTCGAAAGTAGCAACGGGCGAGATAAAACCCAATGGTTTTCAGCAAATTGAGTACGGGCATGAAAAAGAGTTTCTGGCACCACTTCCGGTGAAAAAAATACCGATGGTGGGCGACCAGACTTATAAAATGCTGCTGAGCATGGGAATCCGTTATGTGAAAACCATCCAGGAGATGCCTATCGAATTGATGGACAAAGTGATGGGAAAGAATGGGATTGTGCTGTGGAAAAAGGCGCAGGGAATCGATAATTCGCTGGTAGAGCCTTATCACGAGCGGAAATCTATTTCATCGTCATTGACTTTTGAGAAAGATACAATTGATGTACAAGCACTGAAAAACCTGCTGCTGGCCATGGCCGAAAAACTGGCTTTCTACCTGCGCAACGGAAACAAATTAACATCGTGTGTTACGGTAACCGTGCGTTATTCCGATTTTGATACCCGCACCCGGCAAAAGCGCATTCCGTACACGTCGCTCGATCATACACTTATTCAAACCACCATGGAGCTTTTCGATCAGTTGTACACACGCCGGGTTTTGGTGCGGCTGGTGGGTGTGCGTTTTAGTCATTTGGTGGGTGGAAGTTACCAGATGAAACTGTTTGAAGATGATACCAAGCTGATAAATCTGTACCAGCGCATGGATAAAATTCGTAACCGCTATGGGGCAAATGCAGTGCAGCGAGCCTCAACCATGGGAGCTCGCGACATTGGACAAATGATTAACCCGTTTAACGGACAATCACCGGTAATTCCGGCACACAGGAGGATGTAAATTGAGTGATGAATGATGATTAAGGATTTAAGAATAATGAAGGAAAAGTGTTCAGTGAGCAGTCGCAGTGTTCAGAACCAATGACCAGTGACTAGTGATTCGAAACTGATTTAAGCATTCTCGCATTAAAGCATTTAGGCATTGTTTATGTTATTAAATTGTCATACATATTACAGCTACAAATTTGGCACGCTTTCCATTGATGAGTTGATTGATGAAGCTACCGGAAAAGGTTACAACTCGTTGGTGTTGACCGATATTAACAACACTTCAGCAACCATTGATTTTATCCGTCGTTGCGAGGGAAAAGACCTGCGTCCGGTTGTGGGCATCGATTTCAGAAATGGTGCACAACAGCAATACATTGGCATTGCACAAAATAACAGTGGCTTTCAGAAGCTGAACGAGCACCTGACCGTACATTTGCACGAAGAAGCTGATTTTGCAGAACGAGCTCCGGAAATGGAGGACGTGTATTTTATTTATCCGGTTGGAAAAGTGCATCCAAAACTGTTGCGCGAAAATGAGTTTATCGGGGTAAAACCAACACAGATCAGTAAAATATTTGGCGACCTGCGCAACCACCGGGAAAAACTGATGGTGTTGCAGCCAGTCACTTTTCGGAACAAACGCGATTTTAATATTCACCGGCTTTTGCGCACAATCGATAATAATACGTTGTTGAGCCGTCTGCCTAAAAGTGAAGAAGCCAGTTCGGATGAGATTATGTTTCCGCAGGAAAAAATCAGAGAAGTATTTTGTGATTTTCCGGATATTATTGAAAATACACAACGTTTGCTCAACAATTGCTCCGTTCATTTTACTTTTAATAAAGCCAAAAACAAAAAAAGTTTTACCTCTTCACCCGAAGAAGATTTAGAATTGCTGACAAAGCTGGCGAACGAAGGATTAAAATATCGTTTTGGCAATCCTTCGGAGGCTATAGTTGCGCGAATGGAAAAAGAGCTACAGGTAATCCGACAAATGAATTTTGCCTCGTATTTTCTTATTAACCGGGATATGGTGGAGTATGCCCGCCGCGAAGGTTATTACTATGTGGGGCGGGGAAGTGGCGCCAATAGTATGGTGGCCTATCTGCTGCGTATTACTGATGTTGATCCTGTTGAACTGGATTTGTATTTCGAGCGTTTTATCAATCCCTCAAGGAAAAGCCCGCCCGATTTCGACATCGATTTTGCTTCGCGCGACCGCGATAATATTACACGCTACATTTTCGACCGACACGGATGGGATCATACAGCGCTGGTGGGAACTTACATTACTTTTCAATACAAATCGGTGATTCGCGAGCTGGGAAAGGTATTTGGCTTACCAACACCAGAAATTGAAAAGCTGCAAAAAGCAACCAACCTGAATGGTCTGGATGATATAAGCCGGTTGGTATTGCAGTACAGTAAACTACTTCACGGTTTCCCGAGCCATTTGAGTGTGCACTCCAGTGGAATCCTTATTTCTGAAGAGCCTATTAGTGCGTACTCGGCAACCATTTTACCGCCAAAAGGTTTTCCTACAGTACATTTTAGTATGCTCGAAGCCGAAGATATTGGGTTTGCCAAGTTCGATATTCTGGGGCAGCGTGGCTTAAGTAAAATTCAGGATGCTATTCAGTTAGTGCAGGAAAATGCAGGTGCCGAGATTGATATTCACGATCTGAGTACTTTTAAAGAAGATGAACAGATAAAAGATCTGTTGAAACGCGGAAATACCATCGGTTGTTTTTATGTGGAATCGCCCGCTATGCGGATGCTGCTGACCAAGCTGGAGGCCGACGATTACCTGCGTTTGGTAGCTGCCAGTTCTATTATTCGTCCGGGGGTAGCACAAAGCGGAATGATGCGCGAGTATATTCTGCGTTACCGCGACAGTAGCCGTTGTGTGGCAGCTAAAGCCGAGGCTCCGGCACTTTACAATTTGCTGGAAGAAACCTACGGTGTGATGGTTTACCAGGAAGATGTGATTAAAGTGGCGCATTTGTTTGCAGGACTCACACTGGCCGAATCGGATATTTTGCGTCGTGGTATGTCGTGGAAATTCAAGCAGCGCAACGAGTTCGGAAAGATCAAAGATAAATTTTTCTCCAATTGTGCGGAACGTGGTTATGCACTCGATTTGGTAAAGCGTGTGTGGGAGCAGATTGAGAGTTTTGCCAACTACGCTTTTTCCAAAGGGCACTCAGCGTCGTATGCGGTGGAGAGTTTCCAGGCGCTGTTTATAAAGGCGTATTATCCGCTGGAGTATATTGTGGCAACCATCAATAACGGCGGTGGCTTTTACCGTACCGAGTTATATGTACACGAGGCGCGTATGCACGGGGCAACAATTTTTCCGCCCTGTGTTAACCGTAGCGAAAAGCAGACTGTGATCGACGGAAAAGTTATTCATCTTGGTTTGGGATTTTTAAAAAGCCTGGAAACGAATACCATAAATGCTGTATTGAAAGAGCGTTACCGGGGTGGTTATTACCACAGTTTACAGGATTTTCTGGAACGAGTGCCCATTTCGTTGGAGCAACTGAGTATTTTGATACGGATTGGCGCCTTTAATTTTACCCGCAAGTCGAAAAAAGAATTGTTGTGGAACGCGCATTTTATTTTGTCGAAATCGAAAAAGACAGCACCCGAGCGCACTTTGTTCAAGCAGGAAGTGAAGGAGTTTAAAATCCCGGAATTGTACTACCATCCGCTGGAAAACGCTTACGACGAAATTGAACTACTGGGTTTCCCGGTTTCTTGCTCGCCTTTTCATTTGCTGGAAGATATGCAATTGCCGCCAACCACTGCCGCCGATCTGGCTTTTCTGATTAATCAGAATGTTGCAATTGTGGGAAGTTTGGTGCATGTAAAACGTACCCGCACCAACGATGGGAAAAGTATGAGCTTTGGCGTATTCATTGATTTTGAAGGACACTGGATTGATACGCTGCAGTTTCCTGAGATTGCTGCGTGTTACCCTTTTTCGGGTGGAGGCTGTTACCTGATAAAAGGAAAAGTAGTGGAAGAATTTGGCTTTCTTACTATTGAAGCTACCGAAATTTACCGCCTGCCCAACGAGAATTTGGAAGAGCCATCAACACGATTGAAGGCACCGGATAAAAGTCGGTTGTTGAAGGCAAATGTTGTCGGAGATGCTAAATTATTGAATTGAGAAACTGATAAATTGTATTTTATCTGAATCTTTTGCGCCATGCTTTAGCCTTTAATCTCACCTTAACGGCTAAAGCCATTTTTTATCGCATCAACTAATCACCGCACTAAAGTACGGTGCAAATTATAATCTCTCCTTGCGTCTTAGTGTCTTTGTGTTTAAAAGAAACCACAAAGAACACAAAGACTTTAAAATATCCTTTTCTTTTCAAATTACTTCTAACTACATTTGAATAGATTAAAATCTACGTTTATCCGTGTAATCTGCGAGAAACAATATGGAAAACCTAAAAATAACCATCATACAACCCGATATCATTTGGGAGAATCCAAAGGTAAATCTGGAGAAGTATTCCGAATGGCTTGAAAAGACTGACGAGACAGATGTGATCATTCTCCCGGAAATGTTTACAACCGGCTTTTCAATGCAGCCCGGGAAGTTAAAGGAATCAATGGATGGTAAGTCAGCAAAATGGATGCAACAGGTAGCTGCTGATAAAAACGCGGCAGTGGTTGGCAGCCTGATCATTGAAGATGCTGGAAAGATCTATAACCGCGCACTTTGGGTATTTCCTGACGGTAAAATCGAATCGTACGATAAGCGGCATTTGTACAGTATGGGGCAGGAGCATTTGCATTACACAGCCGGAAGTGAGAAATTAATTGTTGAATACAAAGGATGGAAATTTTGTCCGCAGATTTGTTACGATCTTCGTTTTCCGGTTTTTGCCCGAAATCTGGAAGATTACGATGTACTTTTTTATATGGCCAACTGGCCAGCTCCTCGTCACCATGTTTGGAAAAATTTGCTCGTTTCGCGGGCCATTGAAAATCAGGCTTATTGTTTTGGTATTAACCGCGTTGGAACGGATGGCACCGGTTTAAAATATCTTGGCGATTCTTCTTGCATTTCTCCAAAAGGAGAGGCTAAGTTTATGGGAGAGGGAGAGGCGATTAAAACCTTTGAAATTTCTTACTCCGAATTACACGATTTCAGGAAAAAATTCCCTTTGTTGAACGATCGTGATTCGTTCACAATTCTATAAATATTCCTTTTCAACCTATATTTTATTCTACTTTAAACTAAAAATATAGTTGTTTTAAAAATCATAAAAACAGTTAGTTATAGTTTTTGTAATTTAAATAACTAAATATTTAGTTTGAAAACTGATTTATTAGTTATATGTTTGTTCACGGAAAGGATAACTGAAAAGCTATAGTCAGAAAGAGGTTGTTGTTTTACTAAAAAATGAACGGTGAATTTTTTAAGTAATAACAAAATTTAGACGATTATGGAAGTAAAAAAAGAACAAAAGGCCGACTTGGAAAGAAAGCGAAACACCTTCTTTTTAATTGGGTTAGTAGTAGCGCTGGGAGCCACACTTGTAGCCTTTGAGTGGACAACAAAACCTGCAAAAGCAGACTCGCTTGGAGTAATTCAATCGCTTGAGGTTGAGGAGGAAATTATTCCCGTTACCAGGGAAGCGGAATTGAAACCTCCGCCACCGCCGCCGCCACCAAAAGTAATTGAGGTGCTAAATATTGTTGACGACGATATTGAGATAGAAGATGAGCTGTTGATTGAAGACACCGAGGCTGATGATGAGACTGTTATTGATGTGCAACCTTTGATTGTAAGCACGGATGAAGAAGAAGAGGCAGTAGATGAAATTTTTGTAGTGGTGGAGGAAGTCCCGGAATTCCCGGGAGGTATTCGAGCTTTGTATCAGTACATCAATTCCAATGTTCGTTATCCGGTAATTGCACAAGAAAACGGGATTCAGGGAAGAGTATATGTGAAATTTGTAGTTAATGAAACGGGAGATGTAAGTGATGCTCAGGTGCTAAGACCGATTGATCCATCGCTGGACAAAGAAGCACTGCGGGTAATTAACAGCCTTCCACGGTTTAAACCCGGTAAACAACGTGGCAAACCGGTAAAAGTATACTACAATGCACAAATTACATTTAAGCTGCAGTAAGAAATTTTAAAATAACCACTAATAAAAAAGAATTATGAGGAATTTTGTTTTAATCATTTTGGGTTTAGTCCTTACAATGAATGTATTCGCACAGGATAACAGTAAGCAAGAAGACGTATTTGTAATTGTAGAAGATATGCCTGAATATCCGGGTGGTGACGAAGCTTTACGCAATGATATTGCATCATTGGTAAAATATCCGGTTGCTGCCAAAGAGAATGGTATTCAGGGAAAAGTGTACATTACTTTTGTAGTTAACGAAGAGGGTATAATTGAAGATGCGAAAATAGCACGCGGTGTTGATCCGTCACTCGATAAAGAGGCTTTGCGGGTTATGAATGCACTCGATAAAACCTGGAAGCCCGGAAAACAAAAAGATGTTCCTGTAAAGGTGAGTTACACGGTACCGATTAAATTTGCTTTAGATGGAGGAGCAGCCAAAGAGAAAAATATTAAAAGTGGAGAAGGTGCTAATGTTGTGTTTTTTATTGTGGAAGACATGCCTGAATTTCCGGGTGGCGACGAAGCGTTAAGAAAGTATATCGCTAATGCCCTTACTTATCCTGAAGTAGCGCAAAAGAAGAAAATACAGGGCAAGGTGTATGTTACTTTTGTAGTTGAAAAAGATGGTTCGGTTGGCGATGTAAAAATAGCACGTGGTGTAGATCCTTCGCTGGACAAGGAAGCGCTTCGTGTAGTAAAAGATTTGCCAATGTGGAAACCGGGTAAACAGCGGGGTGAGCCAGTTCGGGTTTCATACACTGTACCTATCAATTTTGCATTAGATTAATAGCTCTATTTTTAAACTGTACCTAAAAGAATAGTTCTCTAACTAATTTTTCAGGTACAGTTTTTGTAGTTTAGCCGAAATCAAAAATAAACGAACAAAATGAAGGAACTTACTAAAGCCGAAGAACAGGTAATGCAATTACTTTGGAAACTTGAAAAAGCATTTGTGAAAGACATTATTGAAAAAATGCCGGTTCCAAAACCCGCATATAATACGGTTTCGACGATTATTCGCATTTTGGAAAAGAAAGGTTTTGTGGGGCACAATGCTTATGGAAAAACTCATGAATACTTTCCATTGATTTCGCGTAAGGAATACACCCGTTCGTTTATGAAAAATTTTATGCGAAATTATTTCAGCGGCTCGTTCCAGGAAATGGTTTCGTTTTTTGCTAAGGAAGACAACATGAGTTTATCGGAACTGGATGAACTAATGGAGGATGTGAAACGCGATATAGAAAACGAAAACCGGGACACCGATGAATAATTTAGTGAATTTTATTATTGAGTCGGGAATAAGCCTGTCGTTGCTGTCGCTTATTTACGTGTTGTTTTTACGGAAAGAAACATTTTTCCGTTTAAACCGGCTTTTCCTGCTTTTTTCAATTTTGTTTTCGGTCATTCTGCCATTTCTGCATTTCCGGGTTTATTCGCCGCAGTCAAACATGCTGGCCGAAGTTACCGTAACACCATACCGAAATGTTTTAGAGGCGGTTACTATTTATGGGCAGGATTTTTCCGGCGCAATGGTACAATCAATCAGTTCGAGCAAAATTATCATTCTTATTTATTTATTGGGCTTAACGTTTTTCCTCGGAAGAATGATTTTTCGGATCATTCAAATCTTATTAATCATTTCGAAAAATGAGGTTCAACATATTGATAATTATCGTTTTGTGATGGTTGATAAAGAATTCAGTCCTTTCTCTTTTTTGGGCTATATTTTTATCAATCCAGACATGAAAAAGGAATCGGGTTACGAAAAAATGGTGACCCACGAAATGGAACACATCAAGCAGGGACATACATTTGATGTACTGATTCTTGAAATCCTTACAGTTTTTCAGTGGTTCAATCCGTTTATGTGGCTATTAAAACGTGCCATTCGCGAAAATCATGAGTACCTTGCCGATCATGCGGTTCTGAATTCCGGAATAAGTTCTGCTCAGTATAAACAATTGCTTTTAAGTCAGGCTGTTGGTGTGCAGCTTGATATTGCCAATAATTTCAATTCGTCGCTGGTAAAAAAACGGATTCAGATGATTTCAAAAATCAGGTCATCGAAACTGGCGAATCTAAAGTATATTTTGGGGCTTGTCTCATTGTTGGCTTTAGTTGTGATTTTTGCATGTGAACAAAAAGAAGCACTTCAGGTGACTAAAGTTGAGGATAGTAACGAACGAAAAATCACTATTCGATTGGCTGATGACGGCGCGAAATTGGAGGGCAGCCAGGAAGATTTGGAATTTTTACATGAAATGCTGAATGGCAAAAACAAATACGATTTTGATACCGATAGTACCGGTGCTGTTTTCCTTGTAAAAAGTAAAGAGCAGGTACCACTTGAATTGGCCGAAGAGGACCAGGTATTTTTTATTGTTGAGGATATGCCGGAATTTCCTGGAGGAGATTTGGAGCTTCGGAAATTCATTGCTGCCTCAATTAAGTATCCTGATATTGCAATTCAAAATGGTATTCAGGGTAAAGTATATGTAACCTTTGTTGTTACGGGTGAAGGTAAAATTGCCAATGCGAAAATTGCAAGGGGTGTTGATCCATCAATTGATAAAGAGGCACTGCGAGTTGTTAATTCCTTACCTAAGTGGAAACCCGGATATCAGCGTGGTGAGCCGGTTAACGTGAGTTATACAGTGCCAATAAACTTTGTTCTTCAATAAATAATAAAACATGAAAAACTTTATACTCCCAATTTGCTTAGCTGTTTTTCTTATTGGTTGTAAACAATCTGAAAAAGAAGTTATTAAGCCAGAGGTATATAATTTAAGTGAGAAAGAGATCCGCATGGCATTTGATTTCGAAAAACTCGATACGGTTTATACGAATTTGCTAAGTACGGCAACCAACGATGCTGAAAGTGACAGCCTGTTTAACATTTGGCTGGGGTATAGAAAGCAAGTGGAAAATCTTATAAAAGATAATCATTTTGATTGGGGAACCACTGATTCTTCGATTGTATTATGGGACCGGGTTTATTGTACGCCCGAAGGTGAGGTAGAATACTATTTGTACTATGTATTGGATACGACTTTTCAAAACACTATTCCCGCAGAACGAACGGCTGCTTATGGCGATTTTATAAAGGAACAATTGCCTCGATTAAAATACCCGCTTACACGAGAATATAAATACGCTCAATGTGGTACGAAAAGGTATCACAATTATTAAGTTTCAAATTTATTAGCCATGAAAAACAATATTTGCCTCATTGTCATCATACTGATTTTTATTTCGGTTTATTCTCATGCTCAGAGTAAAATTGATGTGTTAATCCTAAATAAAAATTACGAACAAGCACTGGTTGAACTTGATAACCAAATAGAAAAATCGCCCGATGCAGCGTTATATCTGAAACAAGGAATTGTGTATGAAAATATGCAGGATTATCAAAAAGCGTTGCAGGTATTTCTTAACGGACTTCAGACTGAGCCTGATAACATGGCAATGCTGGAAGAAACAGCCGAGTGTTTTTCCATATTAGGAAATAACCAGGATGCCATTGCCTTTTACAAAAAAGCTTTGCAGGTTGAGCCCGATAACCTGGCTCTTGCAGGCAAACTCGGACGTGTATATATTAACCTGGATGACTATAAAACAGCCTACAATGTTTTTTCAGGAATTTATGAAAAGGACTCGACCAATGTATACTGGAACAAGCAATTGGCTTATTGTGCATTTCGTGTTTTTCAGCGCGAAGAGGCACGCGATCTTTACGAAGAAGTGCTGGAGGCCAATCCACGTGATCATGGAACTTACATAAATCTAATCCATTGTTACAACTGGAAAAAGGAAGCTAATAATATAATGACTACTATCGATTCCGGCCTTGTTCAGTTTCCGGCAGACAAGGATTTGTTGTTTGAAAAGGCTATGTTTTTTTATAAAACAAAACTCTATGATGCAGCGATGTTACATTTCGAAAAATACCTGGAACAGGAGAAACAACCGGCATTTGAGACATTGATGAATTATGGAATAAGCACCTATTTTGCCGGGCAAGAAGCAAAAGCACTTGAAATTTTTGGTGACTTAAAACGGCTAAACCCAAATGATCCTCTGGTGATGTACTACCAAAGTTTGTGTAACCGAAAACTCAAAAATTACGAGGAGGCCATTGAGCTGATGACTTTTGCCATTGATGCAACAGTACCTAGTTACGTCCCGGAAATGTATCACCATCTGGGGCAAATGTACGGTCAGCAACGTCAGTTTAAAGAATCGGTAGAAGCCTTAAAAAAAGCCTACGAATTGAATCCGGGAAAAACAGAAGTGCTGTTTGAAATTGCAACTACCTACGAAGAGTATAATTCGAACAAAACGCTGGCAATGAACTATTACCGGATTTATTTGACCGAATCGGGTGAAGCTGCGAAGAATGCCATTTATGCGCTCGAACGTATTGAAAAATTAAAAGAGGATCTGTTTTTTGATGAATAACCAGAGGAGACGTCATTAATTATCACCGGTTTTCTCGCGAACCAGATTTGCCAGTTGAACTCTGCTTTTAACCCCCGTTTTTGTGTAGATCCGATGATTATGGTCTTTTACCGTTTGTAAGGTGATAAACAATTTATCCGCAATTGCTTTGTTTGATTTTCCGCTGCAAATTTCCTGAATGATTTCTGCTTCACGTTTCGATATTTCGTAAAAAGTACAAAACGACTGAAAATCCATGTTCTCATTTTCGGGTGCTGTTTGATTTTTAAAACGAATAATTGCCGGAAGCAACAGGTTACACGCAAACAAAATAATTAAAGCAATACAGGTAGAAATATATCCGAACCAGTTGAAAAAGAACATCACGCCGGAATAAAGTACGGTGCCCGCAAAAATAATCAATACCAAATTTTTATCGAGCCCGGTTTCTTTTAACAATCTTGCATCTTTTGTTTTTCTGAAAAAGGGTAGCAGAAAAAACAAATAAACGACCAGGTTTAACAACACTAAAATCCGTACTACAAAAAGATCAGCATTGTCGGGGACATGGATATGTTCTTTTTGAATAAGGAAAACCAGTGCAAAAGCCAGCACTACAAAAGTAGGAAAGAAGCTAAAAATAAACGTTTTTGTTAGTCGGCGCCCGTTACAATTATTGGCAAATTTTAAAAGCATAAACCAACTTACCACCATAAACGGAATTCCAATAATGGGTATAAAAACGGCCAGCTTGGCACTTAATGCATCACCAATATTTAAATCGGCAATAACCATCCGCAGACTTATATTTCCCCAAACTCCATAAAAAAGAAAGGAGAAAAGAAATATTTGTTGATACAGTAAAGTAGTGAAAATTGGCTTCTTGTTTTGCTGGTATTGCTGGTAAGCAAGCAGTATTCCCACAGCCGAAATTCCGGCAGAAATAACAAATGTAATGATGTATGCTAAAATTTTAATCCACATAAAAACTACTTAAGTAGTGCATTGCAATTTTACGCACTTTGCCCGTGCAGCGCTAACTACGAAAGTAGTGAAAAAACGAAATCCAACTTTAGTAGGAAGGATTTTTTTGAGCTATACCGTAGATTTGAATAACAATTACAAAAAACAATGTTCAGGTGCCGAAAGGTGCCACTCGGAAAACAGAAAACAAAAACATTAAAAACAAAAACAATGGAAAGCTTAAAGTATTTTGAATTGAGACCATCGGCAGGTGGAAGTTTTAGTTACGGTTGGAGAAAAATGTTTGATAAAGCATTCCTGCCGCTTCTTGTAGCCGTAATAATTGTCGGACTATTAAGTGGTCCTGCGGCCGGATTTAAAGGAGATTGGCACGGAGACGATTGGATTGGCCCTGGTTTATTTCTTTTGCCTTTTGCTTTATTGGGACTAGCTTACGGTGTGCTATTTATGCCAATAATTAAGTACGGTGAAAAAATGCTGTTCTTAAATGCCATGAGAGATGACGAAGTCGATTTAAAAGTACTATTTGAAGGATTTAAAAAACAGTATTTAAATATTGTGTTGGCGAACCTAATTGTTATAGCTCTTACAATGATTGGTTTTTTTATGCTAATTATACCCGGTATTATTGTCGCATGTAGATTGGCTTTTGTGCCATACCTGGTTATGGATAAAGAACTGGATGCGATGAAAGCAGTTGAAAAAAGCTGGCAAATGACACGCGGGCATGGTTGGACAATTTTCGGAATGGCAATATTATCATTCTTTATTGCTATTGCCGGATTTATTGTCTTCTTTGTCGGCATCATCTTTTCAATAATGTGGATTCATGCAGCATTTGCAACACTTTATGCATCGGTTGCCGGAGAAAAAGAAGATGAAAATCCAATCCCGATTTTAGGAGTTAACGAAGTAGAAGAATGAAGTTATTTGAAGTTAATTGGGGAATGTCGAGGGTGACTTATTGATCTCAGTGGCGAAGCTCCATTTTTCTTGCATAGCTGAGCTACGGAAGAAAAATTAGCTAAAGCCAATGGGGTCAAAATGTTGCCCGTAGGTTTCAAATTAATTTTAAATAACTTCAATAAAAAACAAAACATGTTCAAGTTTAGGAGCCCGGATTTTTCCGGGCTTTTTGTTTTTATCTAGTTTCGTTTGTGTATTTTGGCATTTCATTTCCATCGATAAAATGAAGAAACTACTTTTATTACTTCTTGTATTCACAACTTTTGTTGTTCATGCTCAGTATTTCGATACGGGGCAGGATCCGGCATCGCTGAAATGGCGGCAAATTAATACCACTAATTTTCAACTGATATATCCCGATTATTACGAAGACCAGGCACAGGTTCTGGCTCAAAAGCTGGAACTGGTTTACGATTTTGGAAGCTATTCGTTGAAATACAAGCCGGGTAATATATCGGTAATTCTTCATACACAAACGGTGCAGTCGAATGGTTTGGTGGCCTATGCTCCCAAGCGCTCGGAGTTTTATACCACGCCACATCAGGCAATTTACCCGCAAGACTGGCTGGAACAGTTGGCTTTGCACGAATTCCGACATGTTGTGCAAATAGATAAATTGAATGCAGAATTACCTAAAATCATTAAGATTATTTTAGGTGAACAGGGAACTGCTTTGTTATTTGGAGCTTATCTTCCGTGGTGGTTTATTGAAGGCGATGCGGTGGTAACCGAAACTGCACTGGGCAAATACGGGCGTGGACGTTTCCCTTCATTTTTGATGGAACATCAGGCGCAGGTAGTCGACAACAAAACATTTTCGTACGATAAAGCTTACCTCGGATCTTTCAAAGATTACGTTCCCAATCACTATCAACTGGGGTATTATTTAGTGGCGAATTCAAGAGAACGGTACGGAAGTGCTATCTGGGAAAAGGCCGTGAAAAGAGTGGGGACGAAACCCTTTTCTATAACACCTTTTAATAAAGCGCTAAAGCTGGAAACCGGATTGGGTAAAGTGCAGCTTTACGAATCGATATTCGACAGTTTGGCAACTGAGTGGAAAAATGCCGATGCAGAGTTTGAAGATGTGTCATCAACTCAGGTTTCGGCAAAAAATAAAACGTATACCAATTATTTGTACAAACACTGGCTTAACGATGATGAACTGATTGCCTACAAAACCGGTCTTGATGTGGTGCCTTCTTTTGTTAAGATCAATACAAAAACCGGTATCGAAACAAAGTTGATTACACCGGGATCTATTTTTGAAGAGTCGGTAAGTTTCAGGGGAGAATGGATCGTTTGGGCAGAAAAGGTCCCCGATGTTCGCTGGTCGCACAGTGGACTTTCGCGAATACGGATATTCAATGCAGATACAAAAAAAATGTATTCTGTTGCTCCTGAATTTAAGGCTTTTGCTCCTGTTCTTTCGCCCGATTTAAAAGAGGTGGCAGTTGTTGAAACCGATTTTTCCAGTGCTAATTATTTAACGGTTTATGATATCTCGAGCGGAAAAATGAAATATCGCTTCCAGACTGAGAATAACAATTTTTTCTTTTCGCCGGTTTGGCTTAATCAGCACGAATTAACTTATGTGCTGTTGGATGAGAAAGGTAAACGAATTGCTAAAGTTAATTTACAAAATAATGAACAGACTTTTCTTCCGGGAACAGAATTGGGAGAGATAAAACAGTTGAAGATATCGGGCAACAACCTGTATTTTATTAGCAGCTATTCGGGTAAAAATGCGCTGTATCTGTACAACTTAATCACTTCTGAAATTGAACAAATCTATGAACCACGTTTTGATGTGGCTTATCCGGCCATCCAAAAAAACGGAACAATTGCACTTAGCGACTACACCGGAGATGGTTTTCGTATTATCGAATTTCAACCTGAAAATAATGTGCCGTTGGCAGACCTTACTCCCGGCAGCTGGCCACTTGCAAATTCCATGCAACGGCAAGAACCCGGTGTTGTAGATTTTACGCGTGTCGATAGCACAAAGCTTTTTGCATCAGAGGGTTATAGTAAAGCAAAACATTTGTTGAACTTTCATAGTTGGGCACCTGTTTTTGTCGATCCCGATAATTATGAGTTTTTGCCCGGCGTTAGTTTAATGTCACAAAATAAGTTGGGAACCGCATTTACAACTCTGGGGTATAAATGGGATACCAGCGAAAAAACAGGCCATTTTTATGGAAGGTACACATACAAAGGCTGGTTCCCCGTTTTTGACTTGGAAGTTACCGGAGGAAAACGAGCTTCTCAATATTGGTTGATCAGAGAATACCACGACGAGAACAACCAGGTAGTTAGCCGAGACACCACACTCCAGGATTATAAATGGAATCAAACGACCTTTAGCGCCAATATGCGTATTCCTTTTAATTTATCACGAGGAGCATATACACGTTTCTTTCAACCCGAAGTTGATTACCAGTTGGCGCGTTACGGAAAAGAACAATCAACGCCGGATGAATTTAACGCCGGAAATTATCAGTCGTTGTCATACCGTTTGTACTTTTATCAGCTTCTTCGCAGAAGCCACCAGGATATTTATCCGAATTTTGGATTTGCTTTAGAAGGGAATTTTCATCATTCGCCATGGCAGTCAAGCGAAATGGGACAGTTAGCTGCTGCAGCCGCTACTATTTACGTTCCTGTCCTTATGAAAAATCATGGCATTCGTTTGTATGGAGGTTTGCAAGATAAGAGTTCCGGTAATCTTTTTGGGGTTTCTGATGCGATCCGTTTTCCCCGGGGATGGACAAAAATAGAAACCGAACAACTGCAATCCTTATCGCTAAATTATGCACTACCACTTATTAATCCCGATTTAAGCATTGGTGGACTTACATATGTGCGTAGGATAAGTGCAACCTTATTTGCTGATTATGCGAATCTGCAAGGAAGTTACCATGGCGCAGATGTTCCTACAAAATTTAATGTTGATATATCATCGTATGGTGTCGAGTTATTAGGCGATGTTAATTTCTTTCGGTTTTATGCTCCTGTAAAAATAGGAGTTAGAGCTTCCTACCTCAAAGAGCTGGAGGATGTTGGTTTCGATTTCTTGTTGTCTGTTGATTTTAATTCGTTGTAAAGAAATTCAAGAATAAGCGGAACAACGAAATTTCCACTTTTAAGGTAAAAAAGTAATAAAATTCCAAATTCAGCCTCATTTTCTCTAATTGGTTAGCATAATCAATTTATTCATTTTTGTGCTAAGTGATTAAAATATTGCAGATTACATTATAATATAGCTGTTTTTAAGCTTTGGAGAATTCGCCAGTTTTCCATTAACGTGTAATTGTAAATAGTTAAAGCATTTCCCACAAAAATACAAAAATGGAAAGGACAGGAGGATTATCGATCTTTCGGAATTGAAAATCAAAATTTAGTCATGCAGCAGTTTGAAGTATTACTTGTCACTGATCGATATTTAAATCCGGATAATAATGTTATATGACTTTAGTGTACTCTTGTAAAATTAATAAATGACTTTCGCGAGTTGATAGGAATGTAAAATCGATAATAATAGAAATGTGTACAAAAATTATATCGGCTTGATATTGCCGGTGATTACATATGTTTCCTTATTACGATTCGATTATCCAAATCGAGTTTGAAAATTTGAATTGGCATTTCATCGTATTTATGCATATGTAACCATTTAATGGGGAGTGTTTAAATATATAAAGCTAAATTATACAAAGTAGAAAATTTCCACTATTGTTTACAATGCATAAATATACATGTCACAAAAATATTCTTATATATCACAATATCAGCTCGATATGAATTTCACATAAAGTGTAATTTGAAACAAATACACAACAATGAAGTTTTAAAGGGTTCTTGTAGTTAAAATAAGTTTTAAAAAGCTATATACTAGATATATATATGCTTTATATAAAGCCCTATATTGCGTATTTTATGAAAAAAATATAGTCAGCTTTGTATATGCAATTATTATAAAGTAGTTGTTATATTCGAAAAGAATATTTACATTTGTTGTTAAAGTATACACGAAGTCTGTTGGACGCATGACAAATGTATCTTTACAACACACCTTAAAAAATGAAAGACCGAATTAAAAATTTTATCGAAGCAAAAGGAATCTCAGCCGGTGAACTGGCTGCAGTTCTGGATGTGCAACGATCTAATATCTCACATATTCTTAATGGCAGAAATAAACCTGGTGCTTCATTCATAGAGAAGTTACTATTGGAATTCCCGGATTTAAACGCTCGCTGGCTACTTACCGGTGAGGGGGACATGTTTAGTGGACAAATATCAGTAGGTAAAAGTCCACAACAAAAGCTGCCAATAGTTGAAGAATCGATTAATCAGCAGCCTATGGTTGAGAAACCAACAAAGAAGAATGTTATTTCTGTAGAGAATAATGAAGGACCAGTGTCTGTTTCAAATAGTGAGATAGATAAAATGGTTATTATATATCGTGATGGTACATTTAATATATATAAGCAGCGCTAAACGAATAAACTTGTAATGTGTAAAAAGAGGACTGAAACAAATTCTTATAGTCAGTTTTTTATTAGATGGACAAAACTGAGAATATCAAGATAAATAAGAATAAAAACATTTGTATATTATATGTTGTAGAGAATTGTAATCGTTTTACCAAAGGTATTTGACCTCCAAACGGTGGTTAAACCAGAGTAACAAAGAGGGCTGTATTTATACGGCCCTCTTTTGTTTGGTTGTATTTTATAAGTTATATACAAAAATAATTCACATATGTGACATTTGTAAAATCTTCGATCTTAGATAGATAAGCATAAATGTAAAATAATTTACAAAAATAAATCACCAAGTGTTTGCATATGTAAAAACAAGTCTGCATATTTGTAATAACAAAAGAAAAAGATAATACGACAGGATGATTAAAACAATATAGATTCAATTTACAAACCCAATTTAAGTTGATAAATCCAGAAGTCGCTTGGCCACTAGAAATAGTGGCCATTTCTGGTTTATAGGAGTCTGTCTTTATGAAATATATTCAATAGTAAAAAAGTAAAATATTACTTTGGAAATGTAAATTTTATTAATACATTTGTACACACATAAACAAAGACCCTTATTTTTTACCTAATTTAAATATTACATAGAAGGCCGTTATTCAACGGTCTTTTCTTTTTGTGTAAAATCTTCAAGCTAAAATCAATAATTATTCTATTATCTTTGCGGCAAAATCAGAATACATGCCAAAAAAGTTTGTTAAAGAATTCAACGTAATTGAAAATAGTGCGCTAAACGCTACAAACTTTCTTATCAAAGTTCAGTCGGATACCGAACTTCCGGAGATAAAACCAGGACAATTTGTAAATATTGAAATAAAGGAAGCCGAAGAGATATTTCTTCGCCGGCCTTTTTCGGTATTTGAAGTGAATTACGAGAATAACGTGATCTCGATGATAGTTAAAATACTGGGGAGAGGATCGCGTAAACTTACAGAGATCAAAGTTGGAAGTAAGCTCAGCATGGTTTATCCACTTGGAAAAACCTTTACGTATCCGTCGGCAGAAGATAAGATATTGCTAATTGGTGGTGGAAGTGGAGTTGCGCCAATGTTGTTCTTAGCCAAAGAATCGGGTTTACCGGTGGAGAATGTTGACATTTTACTGGGAGCACGATCAAAAGAAGATCACATAAATGTAGATGACTATAAAAAGTATGCGAATTTACATTATGCATCAGAAGACGGCTCATTTGGTGAGAAGGGTTTTGTAACGCAGCATTCGGTATTTACCAATAATTTAAATGCATACAGTAAAATATATGCCTGTGGTCCGGATGGTATGATGCGAGCCATTGCAAAAGAGGCAAAAACTGCCAATGTATTTTGCGAAGTATCGCTTGAGAACCTTATGGCTTGTGGTTTTGGTGTGTGTTTGTGCTGTATTGAGCCCACAAACAAAGGAAACCAATGTGTGTGTACTGACGGTCCGGTGTTTAATATTAATGATTTGAAATGGTAGATTTAAAAGTAAAATTACACGATATAGAATTTAAAAATCCGGTAACACTGGCATCGGGAACCTGCGGATTTGCGCGCGAAACAGCTGAATTCTTTAAGCCAGGTTTGCTTGGAGGTTATTTTCTGAAAGGCACAACGCTTAAAAACCGCGATGGTAATAACTATCCACGAATGGCGGAAACTCCGTCGGGTATGTTAAATGCAGTGGGTTTACAAAATAAGGGCATCGATTACTTTATTGAAAACATTTATCCTGATATTGTTGACTACGATACACAATTGATTATAAATGTAAACGGATCTACCGTTGAAGATTATATCGCATTAACCGAAAAAGTTAATGAGCTGGATAAAATAAACGCCATTGAGTTAAATATCTCATGCCCTAATGTAAAAGAAGGCGGAATGGCTTTTGGTGTTAGCTGTCCGGGAGCAGAAATGGTTACCCGCGAAGTACGCAAAGTTTACGACAAAACAATGATCGTAAAATTATCGCCAAATGTTACCGACATTACTGAAATAGCCAAGGCAGTGGAAGGACAGGGGGCTGATGCTGTATCGTTGGTAAATACTTTTTTGGGAATGGCCATCGACGCCGAAAAAAGAACACCGCTTTTATCTACAATAACCGGCGGATTATCCGGTCCGGCAATAAAACCGATTGCACTGCGCATGGTTTGGCAGGTTGCAAACGCTGTTAAAATACCGGTTGTTGGAATTGGTGGAATAATGAATGCTGCCGATGCCATTGAGTTTATGTTAGCAGGTGCTTCAATCGTTCAGGTTGGTACGGCAATATTTAAAGATCCGATGATTCCGGTAAAGATTGTAGAAGGCATTGAAGATTATTTGAAACGCCACAATATGCAGTCTGTCAATGAATTAATTGGTGGTTTACAAGTGTAGTATACATTTGTTATATTACACTTCTGTATTTAACTTTTGTCATTCGATAAAATCTATCTGATATAAATACTATTTAGTACGATTTTCCCCGATTTTCGCCGTTAAAATACATTTAACTCTATTTTTGCACAAAATTAAAATTGCAATCTGAACATTTCAATTTTAGTTCTGTTGTTATAAGTGCAAATAGCAAAACATAGATTTAAAGTATTTATTATGGCAAGTTTTAATATCGTTATGCCTAAACTGGGCGAAAGTATCCAGGAAGGCACCATTACTAAATGGTTCGTAAAAGAGGGAGATACTATTGAAGAGGATGACATGCTCTTCGAAGTTGCTACTGACAAAGTAGATTCAGAGATCCCGTCGCCGGTAGATGGCGTAATCACAAAAATTAATTATGAGGAAGATAGTCTGGTTGCAGTTGGCGAAGTTCTGGCTGTTGTAAGTCTTGATGGTGAGGTTGAAGAAACTGAACCGGAAGCGACTGATAGCAAAGAGGAAACTGCAAAAACAGACGAGGCACCTGCGAAAGCAGAAACAACCGATGCTTCGGTTGATGACAGTAGAAAACTTTCAAACCGTTTCTATTCTCCTTTGGTAAAAACCATTGCTAAAGAAGAAAATGTTTCGTTTGATGAGTTGGAAAGCATTGAAGGATCGGGCGTTGGAGGCCGTGTTCAGAAGAAAGATATTATGGCCTACCTGGAAAGCAGAGACAGTTCTGCAGCCCAGCCAGCAGCTAAAAAAGAAAGCAAACCAGCAGCTCCGGCCGCACCTGTAGTTGAGAAAAAAGCTGCACCTCCGGTTTCAGTAGGAGCAGGTGACACTGTTGTTGAAATGGATCGCATCAGAAAGTTGATCGCTGATCACATGGTAATGTCTAAACAAGTATCTCCACACGTAACTTCAGTTGTTGAAGCTGATGTTACCGAACTGGTATTGTGGAGAAACAAAAACAAAGACGCTTTCCAGAAAAAATATGGTGACAAAATTACCTTCATGCCAATTTTCACGGAGGCAGTTGCTGCTGCTTTAGCTGAATTCCCAATGGTAAACTCTTCTGTTAATGGTGATAAGATCGTTATGAAGAAAGATATAAACGTGGGTATCGCCGTTGCCAAACCTGATGGAAACCTTATCGTTCCTGTAATTAAAAATGCAGAGCAGCGTAATCTGGTTGGTTTAACAAAAGAACTGAACCGACTGGCAGATGCAGCACGTAACAATAAACTTGATCCATCAGAAATTCAGGGTGGAACATTTACAGTAACCAATTTCGGATCGTTCGGAAATATTATCGGAACACCAATTATCAACCAACCGCAAGTTGCTATTCTGGCAACAGGAATTATTGAAAAGAAACCAGCTGTTCTGGAAACACCAAGCGGCGATGTTATTGCAATCCGCCACAAAATGTACCTGTCGTTGTCGTACGATCACCGTATTATCGATGGTGCACTGGGAGGAGCTTTCCTGCGTCGCATTGCTGATCACCTGGAACAATTTGATATAAACCGCGCAATATAATTTATTATGAAGGATTTAAAAGTACCAAAACAATATACAATTAAAAACACTCCGAAGGAGACATTGGAGAATTGGTACCGGTTAATGAAAGTTGGCCGTACCATCGACGAAAAAGCACCCAATTATCTGAAACAGGCTATTGGTTGGTCGTACCATGCTCCTTATGCCGGTCATGATGGAATTCAGCTGGCTATCGGACAAAATTTTGAGAAAGGTAAAGACCATTTATATATGTATTATCGCGATATGTTGACCGCTCTTTCGGGTGGAATGACATCGGAAGAGATAATATTAAATGGTATTTCTAAAGCAACCGATCCTTCAAGTGGCGGTCGTCACATGTCGAACCACCTGGCAAAACCTGAGTGGAACATGCACAGTGTTTCGTCGGCAACCGGAAACCACACTTTGCACGCAGTTGGAACCGGCCGCGCTATTAAATATTATGGCGAAAAAGCGGTTTCTATAAGTAGCCAGGGCGAATCGTCGGTTAGTGAAGGTTACGTTTACGAAGCGATTACCGGTGCTGATAAAGAAGAATTGCCTGTAATTTTTGTGGTTCAGGATAACGGTTATGGTATTTCGGTGCCTAAAAAAGACCAGACTGCACAACGAAAAGTGGCCAATAACTTCACAGGGTTTAAAAACCTGCGAATCATTCACTGTAACGGTAAAGACGTTTTCGATTCGATGAACGCCATGGCAGAAGCCAAACGTTATGCCATCGAAGAGAGCAAACCGGTACTGCTGCAGGCCAACTGTGTGCGTATGGGATCGCACTCCAATTCTGATGATCATTTGCTTTATCGTTCGGATTCAGAAAGAAACTATGTGGTAGAATACGATCCGCTGGCAAAATACAGAAGATTATTACTCCGTTACGAGCGTTTCACAGAAGAGGAGCTGGATAAGATTGATGCTGAAGTAAAAGCTGAGATTAAAGCTTCACATAAAGCGGCTATGGCTGCTCCGGATCCCGATCCTGCATCAATTTACGATCATGTATTTTCTGATCCGTTTGTTTCGGAGAAATACCCGGAAGGATTACATAACCAGGAAGAAGGTGATAAGACAAAATTTATTACAGCACTTAACGAGACTTTAAAAGCCGAATTCCGTCATAACCCTGATACTTTTATCTGGGGACAGGATATGGCCAACAAAGATAAAGGCGGTATTTTCAACGTATCGAAAGGCATGCAGGCCGAGTTTGGCGATAAGCGTGTATTTAATGGCCCGATTGCTGAGGATTTTATCCTTGGAACGGCCAATGGTATGTCGCGCTATCACGAGAAAATTCGTGTTGTTGTTGAAGGTGCCGAGTTTGCCGATTATTTCTGGCCGGCAATGGAACAGTATGTTGATACCAGTCACGACCTGTGGCGATCGAACGGTAAATTTTCGCCAAATGTAACTATTCGCCTGGCTTCAGGGGGTTATATCGGCGGTGGAATGTACCACTCGCAAAACATTGAAGGTTCGCTGGCTGCCATTCCGGGAGTACGTATTGTTTATCCGTCGTTTGCTGATGATGCAGCCGGATTGTTGCGTACATCATTACGCTCGGAAGGATTAACCATGTTCATGGAGCCAAAAGCACTTTACCAGGATCCGAAAGCTGCAACTGTAGTACCTGATGATTTTGAGGTTCCGTTCGGAAAAGCACGCGTTCGCCGTGAGGGTAGTGATCTGACGATTCTTACTTACGGAAATACAACGCACTTAAGTCTCGACGCTGCTAATAAACTGGCAGAAGAAGGTGTGGCTAATGTTGAAGTTGTCGATTTGCGCTCATTGATTCCGCTGGATGAAGAAACCATTTTGAACTCGATCAAGAAAACCAACAAAGTATTGGTTGTTCACGAAGACAAAGTGTTTGGTGGTTTTGGTGGCGAGTTAAGCGCGCTTATCAACGAAAAAGGTTTTGAATACCTTGATGCACCTATAAAACGTGTAGGTTCGCCATTTACGCCTGTTGGTTTCAACCGTATTTTGGAGAAAGCGATCTTACCAAATACAGAGCGTATTTACACAGCAGCAAAAGAATTAATTGAATACTAAAAATCGGAAAAATGAGTAAAACCGCAATTATATACAGTTACAATACTCAAAAATCGAAAAAGGTAGCAGAGAAAGTGATAGCTGCTTTTGGCGAGAAAGAGATTGAAGCAGTTAATGCTGAAGAGCTTAGCAAAGATGTGTTGAATAAATACAACAATTTTATTCTTAGCGCACCAACTTGGTTCGACGGCGAATTACCCAACTACTGGGATGAGTTCGTGCCTGATCTGGAAGAAATGGACCTTAAAAAGAAGAAGTTTGCAATTTTCGGATTAGGCGACCAGAAAGGATATACAGAGAATTTCTGTGATGCAATTGGTTTATTGGCCGAAATACTTGAAGAGTGTGGAGCAACTATTGTTGGACAGACTTCGGTTGAAGGTTATACCTTCGAAGCATCGCGTGCTCAACGAGGCGATAAGTTCATCGGATTGCCGATTGACCAGGAAAATCAGGCTCGTAAAACAAAACAACGGGTAGAAGACTGGGTAGAACAACTCAAAAAAGAGTTTAAATAGATGAAAATCGATTAGAGAAAAACTCTTGCTATATAAGGTTTTTCTATTTGCATAAAGGCCGTTGGTGTTGACCAATGGCCTTTTTTGCGTCTAGTATACAAATGTGTAAAATGCGATAAGTTAGATATAATGCGACTTTTCAGATAATTGTAGTGGTTGATATTTTTGTGAATTACAAATATTACATGTTGAGATTTACAAATGTATTCACTTTTGTAAACGAATAAATAATCAATCATGGCTAACTAATGTTTTCTGATATTTCGAATTAGTGATCAGTTAATTTTAAATAGACTCAGGAAATCGATTTAATTATTGTTAAACAGAAATGCGTTTTTAAAAGCTCATTGTTATTAACTATTTGCTATATCGGTTAAATTGCCGGTTCATTAGTTTACGGTTCGTATTAATTGATTAATTTTGTGGCTTCGAATTATAAATAAATTTACCGTGCCTGAAACTAGATACATATTTGTTACCGGTGGAGTTACTTCGTCGTTGGGAAAAGGTATTTTAGCCTCGTCGCTAGCCAAGTTGCTACAATCTCGTGGTTATAATGTTACCATTCAAAAATTGGATCCGTATATTAACGTTGATCCCGGAACGCTAAATCCGTATGAACACGGAGAGTGTTTTGTTACCGAAGACGGAGCCGAAACCGACCTCGATCTGGGACATTACGAGCGTTTCTTAAATACTGCAACATCGCAGGCGAACAACGTAACAACCGGAAGAATTTACCAATCGGTTATCGATAAAGAACGCCGGGGTGATTACCTTGGAAAAACCGTTCAGATTATTCCTCACATTACCGACGAAATTAAACGGAGAATTAAAATTCTCGGATCAAAAGGTAAATACGATATCGTGATCACTGAGATTGGCGGTACGGTAGGCGACATTGAATCGTTACCTTATATTGAGGCAGTTCGTCAATTAAAATGGGAATTGGGAAGCCGCGCCATGGTTATTCACTTAACGCTGGTTCCTTACTTGTCGGCAACAGGCGAGTTAAAAACCAAACCTACACAGCACTCGGTAAAAATGTTGCTCGAAACCGGAGTTCAACCCGATATTCTGGTACTTCGTACCGAGCACGATATTGAATTATCAGTTCGCCAAAAAGTTGCATTGTTCTGCAACGTTGGATTAGAGTCAGTAATTCAGTCGGTTAACGTGCCAACAATTTACGATGTTCCGTTAAAAATGTTGGAAGAAAAGCTCGATATCACAGTTCTGAAAAAGCTTGGATTAACCATTAACGAAGAAATTGATCTTTCGGCCTGGAACGATTTCCTTGCACGTCATAAAAACCCAACGCAAACCGTTGAAATTGGTTTGGTTGGAAAATATGTAGAATTACACGACGCTTATAAATCAATTGCTGAAGCGCTGGTACACGCCGGAGCTGAAAACAGATGCAAAGTAAATATTAACTGGATTCACTCTGAAGAACTGAACCCTGAGAATATTGAGGAGCAACTGAAAGACATGAACGGAATTATCGTTGCTCCGGGATTTGGTCATCGTGGAATGAAAGGAAAAATATTGGCAGCACAATACGCCCGCGAAAACAATATTACTTTCCTTGGTATTTGTTTAGGTATGCAGGTTGCAGTTATTGAGTTTGCACGAAATGTAATTAATCTGGAAAACGCAGACTCATCAGAAATGAATCCAAAAACTCCACATCCGGTAATTGACCTGATGGAACAACAAAAAGGCATTACCAATTATGGTGGAACAATGCGTTTGGGAGCTTACGAATGTCGCATTATCGACGAGAACTCAAACGTTAGCAAAGCATACAATAAATTAACGGTTCACGAAAGACACCGTCATCGTTACGAATTTAACGAAACATACCGTCAGCAATATATCGACGCCGGAATGGTTCCAACAGGAATCAACCCGGATACTGATTTGGTGGAAATTGTAGAAATCCCTGAACATAAGTGGTTTGTGGGTGTTCAATTCCACCCGGAATACAGAAGTACGGTATTAAATCCACACCCGTTGTTTATTGATTTTATTAAGAACTCATTACCTGAATAATAGAAAATGGATAAAAAATCGATTATTGGAATCGTTTTAATCTTTGTGATTCTGGTTGTATTTTCATTGATCAACCAGCCATCGAAAGAAGAAGTTGAAGCTGCAAAGCAACGACGCGATTCCATAGCACAAGTTGAAGCACAGCAAGCGCTGGAGCTGCAGAAAATGCAGGAACAACAAGAACAGCAAAATACGGCTATGGAAGCCGATACTGCTGCTCAAAATCAAATGATGCAGCAAAAAGCAGAGGAGCTTGGTGTTTTTGGTGCCGCATCTGTTGGTACCGAAGAGTTTACCACCCTCGAAAATAACCAGATAAAAATTACCTTATCGAACAAAGGGGGGCGTATTTACTCGGTTGAGTTGAAAGACTACGAAAGATATGATTCTACAGAATTAGTTCTTTTTGATGGTCCGTCAACATTGTTTGGTCTGAATTTCTTTGCGCAAAACCGAAGCATAACCACTGATAACCTCTATTTCAAACAGATTGGTGGCGCAAAAAATGTTTCAGTAAGCGGTCCTCAGGTTCCGAAAGGTGATGAAGGAAGAATAAAGTTTAACAATGAAAATCAGGGAGGAACAGAATCGGTAACTTTCCGTTTAGAAGTAGCGCCTGGTAAATTCATCGAGTACGTTTATACCTTAGCCTACAACTCGTTTATGGTTGATTTTGACGTGAATATGCAGGGTCTGGACAGCTACATTTCACGAAATCAATCGTACCTTAATTTTAGCTGGGCTTTTGATGTGCCGCGTCAGGAGCACTATTCGCGTTTTGGTGAAGACCGCTATACTTATATGACCTATAAGTTTTTTGAAGACGAGGTTGATAACCTGGATAAAAACAAATCGGACGAAGAAAACCTGGCCACAAGCGTTAAATGGATCGGTTTTAAGCAGTTATTCTTTAACTCTACTATAATTGGCGACGAAGCATTTCCGAATGCCCAGGTACGTCAGGAAAAGTACGAATACGAAAACAACCACAACTATTTAGGAAATTTCAGAGCTGATATTGCCATTCCTTTCAACGGTACACAAAGTGAGAAGGTTGGTATGCAGTTTTATTTTGGACCAAACCATTATCAAACCCTAAAACAATACGGGCTTGATATGGAGCGCCAGATTGATCTGGGATACGCCATTGTGCGTCCGGTAAACCGTTACGTAATTATTCCGGTATTTAACTGGTTACGTCGTTCTATCGACAACTTTGGTATCATCATCCTGCTGCTCACGCTGATGATTAAAGTGGTACTGTTCCCGTTCACCTACAAATCATACATGTCGCAGGCAAAAATGCGTGCATTAAAGCCAGAGGTTGATGAAATAAATGCCAAATATCCGGGGCAGGATAAAGCCATGGAAAAACAGCAGGCGACGATGGCACTGTATCGAAAGGCCGGTGTAAACCCGATGGGAGGTTGTTTGCCGATGGTATTACAGATGCCGATTTTGTTTGCCATGTTCTTTTTCTTCCCAACATCAATCGAGTTAAGAGGAGAGAGTTTCCTTTGGGCAACCGACTTGTCGACTTACGATTCAATTTTCAATTTGCCATTTAGTATTCCAATTTATGGCGACCACGTAAGTTTGTTCTGTTTGTTGATGACGGTAACTACCATTATTTCAACTAAACTGAATCAATCAGCTACTACCAGCCAGGGAATGCCGGGAATGCAAACAATGATGTACATTATGCCGGTAATGTTCTTATTCCTGTTGAATAACTATCCTTCAGGTTTGAGTTATTACTATTTCCTTGCTAACCTTATTACTATTGGTCAGACTTACCTGATCCGCTCTTTTGTTGACGATGAGAAGATTAGAGCACAGCTGCAAGCCAATAAAAAGAAACCGGCGAAAAAGCAGTCGAACTTCCAGAAACGTTTGGAAGATATGGCTAAACAACGCGGGGTTCAAACTCCAAAAAGAAAATAATCAACAATTAGAATATTAAAAAGCCGGCTAAGAAATTTCTTAGCCGGCTTTTTTTAATTGTTTCGTGAATGCAATTCGCTGTTAAAACAGTAACCCCAGACTTATTGAGGCCATTTTGTTGTGCAGATCGGGTTCTGATTTGTACACTTCAACAAATCCCATATCGTAGTTTAAACCTACCTGTAAAGCTTTCTGATTAAATACAGGAAACTCTATTCCCAGTTCCAGCCCTAAACCGGCATCAAAATCTTTGGTATCGTTTTTCATATCGAATGTTGCATCATCCAACTTTCCTTCAGCATCAAGTTTGTAGCTTAAGTACGGACCAACAGCAAAATACAAGCGTTGTCCTTTTTTAAAACCGGCTTTTTCACCTGCCGAAAACTCAGCTTTTACAGGTAGCGATAAATACTGAAGTTTATTCGTAACATCTACGTTCTCTTCGGTAAAACTGCGGCCTTTTTGTTGATACTCTAAACCACTTTTCAGCGCAAAACCTGTTGTAATTTGGTATTTTCCAACAAAGCCAATAGTTGGGCTAAAACGTACATCGCAGTTATTGGACAATTCCAGTAGATCTGACTGGCAGGCTGCACCTGCGCCAATTTTAATCCCGTAACTCATTTGAGCTTTTGATGCCAATGAAAGACCCATTGTTAAAACTCCAACCAGCATTAGGCTGTAGAGTCTTTTTCTTAAATAGTTTGTTTTCTGTTTCATTTCAATTCTGTTTTCTATTTGTTATTTTTTTGTATATTTTGAACTATAATCTAAAATATTCGAAAAATGGTTTAAAAATTTTTTAGGTACAAATTCCGTAAAAGAACATGTCTATTACACTATTGATCTTCTCTACAGACTCTTCAGTGGTTTTTGTTTTGGTCAATAGAGGAACCTCGAAACCGATCATACAGGTTAGAATTGCTTCACCTGTAAAATTCGCATCAACAGCTTTAAATTCTTTTTTTTCAATGCCTTCGTTGATAATTCCGGAGATCATTTCAATCTCAAAATCCCGGTAATTATTCTGTATTTTTTCAATAAAAGCAAAAGTTGCCAGGAAATTATCGTTTAAAGCGGTTGCCAGGTTGCCCCGTTGTACAAATCGTTTCATTCGTATATTCACGTAGCTTCTTAGCTTATTTACAGCCGAGTTCGATGCATTTATCGCCTTGTTTATTT
The DNA here is from genome assembly GCF_963677575.1 of uncultured Draconibacterium sp. Classification (NCBI taxonomy): domain Bacteria; kingdom Pseudomonadati; phylum Bacteroidota; class Bacteroidia; order Marinilabiliales; family Prolixibacteraceae; genus Draconibacterium; species uncultured Draconibacterium sp. The sequence continues at coordinate 407,457 of NZ_OY782038.1, read as the reverse complement.
CGGCTACTAATTGCTTCGCCTCATGCGCAACAACGGCCTCAAAAACCTCTTCTTTATTCTTGAAATAGTAGTAAAGCGAACTTTTCCCTTTGCCAGCAGCATAAGCAATATCGTCCATGGTTGTTTTTTTAAAACCATAACGTTCAAAAATGATTCCTGCTGCTTCAATAATTTGCTGTTTCGAGTTCGTGCTCATAACTATTTTCTTTATTCGACGATTTTGTTCTAAATGTACAAGTTTTTTACTTCTTATATAATATAGTATTACCTGATATGAGAAATTTTCATTCTGAATTGTCATTTTTCAGAATTGAAATGAAGAATGATTTTACTTACATAATTCTGCGAGGGAAAATATATTGTTTTCTATTTTTGTAGCCATGCAAAAATTATTCGTATTACTATTGATTCTTGCAGGCATTAACAGTTTTGCACAAGAGCGCCAGTTTGAGCTTTGGAATAAAAATCAGGTAGAAATAGCCCCTTGGGATAACATCAGTATAATCGTTGCCGAGAAAATTCATTATTCACCTAAACGTTCAACACTCGACTTAAAATACGGTGAAATACTTATTGGACACCAGGTATTAAACTGGTTGGAGTACGGTGCAGGTTTTCGGTTAAGTTCTGCAAACCTGCAGATTGAAGAATGGCTGCAGGAAAACCGTCCTATGCTATTTATGAACCTGGGAAAAGATATTGGCAAATTTGAATTCGATTTTTATAACCGTTTCGAATACAGGACTTACAAAGTCTTAAATAACTACTTCAGGTACAGGCAATCGTTTCGAATGAAATTTCCTGCAATTACCAACTGGGGAATGCAAGTTTATTTGCAGGAAGAATCGTTTTTAAAACTAAATGGAGACGGCACACATCTGGCAAGGTTGTATTCAGGATTAACAGCCTTTGAAAAGGAGCACATCGAAATTAAAATTTACTATGCACTGCAGAAACAAGAATTGCTGAATCATTGGTTATCAGCTGATATTCTTGGATTCAATTTGAGTTTCGGTATTTGACCCAATCTGCCCGTCTATTAAACTTTAAGAATAAAAAGCGGTCTAATCTGTTGATTTTTAGAATTAAAACAGATAGCATGTAACGAGTTAATTAATTTGACACCTCTTGAGGAGATAATTATAATGCCTGCGAATTCTATCTGTTTCCATCACAAATAAACAATTACATAGATGAAAAGATTAGCATTTTTATTGGTAGTTGTTCTGGTAGGAACAACAATGGCAATGGCCCAAAACAGGGGAGGACAACGTCAGTTTGACCCGGAGGAAATGGCAAAAACACAAACAGAGCAATTTAAAACCGAGCTGGAATTAAACGCCACACAAACAGAAAAAATGGAGAAGGTTTTACTTACATCTAACAAAGAGATGACAGCTATGCGCCAGGAAATGAGTGGAGAAGAAGACCGTACTAAAATGCGTGAAAAGATGATGGCTATGAGAACTGAGCAACAGAAAGAGATTAAGAAGATCCTGACTGACGAGCAGTTTGCGAAGTATGAGAAATTGATGGAAGAAAGAAGAGCCAACAGAAGAGGAAGAGCCGGTGGCGGCGGACAATAGCGTTAAAAAAGAATATGAAAAAGAGGATTGACATGATGTCGATCCTCTTTTTTATGGTTTCGCGGTGATCTCTACTAGTAGGAAAAATTTAGAGGTCACCGGATCGGACCCATTTGGGGTGGTTTTTTATGGAGTACTTTGACCTTATTTTTAGTATTTGAATAGATCGGATTTACTTTACGTGAATCCTAAATTGGTAGAGATGCTCAACCGAAAACCTTTGTCTGAATACGTTCGAAGCGTTTTCTTTTTATAACCTCGTTTCAATTATCATCGAACTCTATTACAAAAAGAAAACCCTCCCGCAAAGCGGAAAGGTATCCTATTGTCGGGATGACAGGATTTGAACCTGCGACCCCGTCGTCCCGAACGACGTACGCTACCGGACTGCGCTACATCCCGAATAAGGCTGCTAATTTAAACAAATTTTTAAAAAATATTTTAGCTCACGCAAAAGAAAAAATTAGCAACAATTACGTCGGTTTTATTTATTATTTTGAGCATCAGTTCAAGAGACAGATTATGAAAGAATTAGAAAAAGTAGAATTGAGTAAAATCGGAACAATTTCCACTCCACATAAAACCATTGCTAATATTCCAATTCAGTCGGTTGGAGCAAAAGAGTACACTGGCGTAATTGAGCTGGAACCACATTTAACAGAGGCTCTGGAAGGGCTCGAAGGCTTTTCGAATTTGATTTTGCTTTACCATCTTCATTTGGTTAACGGTTATAAACTAAAAGTGAAACCTTTTATGGACGACAAAGAGCATGGAGTTTTTGCAACACGATCGCCCAAACGCCCGTCGCCAATTGGCCTGTCAACGGTTGAGTTGATAAAAATTGAAGGAAACAAAATATGGTTTAAAGGCGCTGATATGTTAGACGGAACACCACTGATAGATATCAAACCGTTTTTTCGGCAAGTGGATAACCGGCCCGACGCCGTGAGTGGCTGGCTCGATTCGAAAGATGAAGATCTACCAGCCAGACACCGTTCTGATGATCGGTTTGCGTAATTTTACTATTTGTCTTTTTTACGAAATATGCCTTTGATTTTTTTCCAGAGCTGACCTTTTTCTTTCTTTTCCGCTTTTACATCCGGACGATCCTTCAGGTTTTCTGTCTCTTTCTTGCCGAAAATACTGGCAAAGTTAAAGCCGTGTTTTTCAATATCCAGCACTTCTTTGTATTCAGGTTCGTTTAACATGGCCAGTAATTCCGGCTGCGGATCAGGGAAAGTACTGTATTTCAGATGCTCAAACTTTTTGTCGCGATACGTTTTATAAAAGAATTTTCCTACAATTGGCAAAGCCATGTAAGCACCTTGTCCGTATGTTGTTGTACGGAAATGTACGCGGGGATCATCAGCGCCCACCCAGCAACCGGTTACCAGCTCGGGTGTGAGGCCGATAAACCAACCATCGGAGTTATTTTGTGTTGTACCTGTTTTCCCGGCAAACTCGCCCGGTACTTTGTAAATGGTACGAATACCTCTTCCGGTTCCGCCATCAACAACGGCTTCCATCATATTTATTACCGCCCTACAATTTTCAGGTGATACTACCGGTTCGTAAGGTATATCGTAATCGAAAGTTTTAAGGACTTTCCCGTTCTTGTCGGCAATTTGCAAGAGGTAATTTGCTTTTACCGGTTTTCCGTCGTTTACAACACCAGCAAAAGCTTCTACCATCTCTTTTAACGAAACTGAAGCCACTCCCAGTGCCAGAGAAGGATAGTCGGGGAGATCGGCAGAAATTCCAAGATCTCGGGCCAGGTCAATCGTTTCATCGATTCCGGCTTCCAATAAAACATCAACCGAAACGGTATTTAACGATTTTGCCAAAGCTCCTTTCATGGAGTAGTAGCCGCCATATTCGTTGTGCGAATTTCGTGGTGCCCAGTCCTTGTATTCTTCGTAAACTTTGTGCTGATTTACAAAATAGGTGTCTGCAGAAATGTCTTCTTCCAAAGCTGCCAGGTATACAAACGGTTTAAATGTCGACCCGGTTTGTCGCGGCGCAGTAACATGGTCGTATTTAAAAAAGCGGTAATCAATTCCGCCAACCCATGCTTTTAAGTGCGAAGTGTGCGGATCGATAGCAATGAATCCTGCATTTAGCATTTTCAGGTAGTGCTTTAATGAATCGAGGCGCGAAACCTCCACATTTTCAATGCCATCCCAGGTAAATAACGAGGTATGCGTTTTTGCTGAATATTTTTTAAGCTCGTCAGAATAACTGGCGCCACTGGTATTCTGGTTTTGAATGGCACTTTTTAATACCTCCGGTTTCTCTCTGAAAATATCTCTCGATTTCCAGTGATTGTCAAATACCTTTTGCAGGTTTTTCATGTACTCTTTAACCGACTGCTGAGCATAACGCTGAAGATTATAATCAATGCTTGTGGTAATCTTCAAACCGTCGGTGTAAAGGTTGTAATGCTCGCCGTTTTCATTTACATTGTCCTCGCACCAATCCAATAATTCAGGTTTTAAACGCTCGAGAAAATACGGTGCAGGTCCCTGGTTATACGAAATCAATCGATAATGTAATCCCAAAGATTTTTCCTTGTATTTCTCAGCATCAGCTGCATTCAGGTAATTATTCTTAACCATAAGATCGATCACCACATTCCGACGACCCAAAGCACGATCAGGATGAGTACGAGGATTGTAATAATTATTGGCCTTTAACATCCCAACTATCACCGCGGCTTCATGTACATCCAAACTTTTTGGTGATTTAGAAAAGAAACGCTCTGCAGCAACTTCAATTCCAAAAATATTTTCTGCAAATGAAACAGTATTGAGGTATAAAGCCAGAATTTCCTGTTTGTTATAAATACGCTCTAAACGATAAGCAATAATTGCTTCGCGTAGCTTATTAACCGGCATCGATAATGGCCCGTAATCAACCCGTGGGAACAGGTTTTTGGCAATTTGTTGACTAATGGTACTGCCACCGCCGGAAGCATCGTTGCGCAAAATAATCGACTTAAAAAGCACCCTTGTCAGTGCAATTTCATCAATTCCGCGATGTTCGTAAAAACGTGCATCTTCAGTCGCAATAAGAGCATTTATTACGTTGGGCGAAATTTCGTCGAAAGTGGCGTAACTTCGGTTTTCCACGTAATATCGGCCCAGAATATTACCGTCAACAGAATATACTTCCGAAGCCAGTGGATTGTTGATTTGATGTAACTGATTTTTTGACGGAACCGGGCCCAAAACGCCCAGAAAAACCAGGATAAAGAACAAACATCCCAATAAAAATAGTACTACTCCGGCTTTAAAAATAAAGCTAAGCAGCGGATGTTTTTTACCTGATTTCTTTGATTTGCCTTTTTTTCTGTTCACCGGCTTTTTAGTCCGGGAAGTTGTATTTGTTTTCTTTTTTGCCACGCGACAAAAGTATTATTTAAAACAATGTGTATGGAAGATAAACTGAAATGAAATCGAAATATTATAAACGACTGACTGTTTATTTTTTCTGAGCTTAAACGATTAGTTCTTTTACAAAATACCAGGTCATCATGCCCGATGCGATAAGTTTCAGCAATGTTCCTGCCAAAAATCCCATAAACGATCCAAATCCTGATTTTAAGGCGGCTTTTGATTCTTTCCCGGCAGTAAGTTCGCCAACGACAGCACCAACGAAAGGACCGATTATGATGCCAAAAGGAGGAAAGAAAAACATTCCTATTACCAGGCCGATAATGCTTCCCCAAACACCACGTTTACTTCCTCCGAATTTTTTGGTTCCCCAGGCCGGAATAAGATAATCGAGTGCATAAACAACAACTGTAATAATGGCCCAGATTATCAGAAATTTTGAGGAGAACTGATAACGCTCGGTAAAATGTAGCAACAACAGACCGATATAACTTAACGGAGGGCCCGGAATTATGGGTAAAACGCAACCTAAAACTCCGCTGATAATAAAAATTGCTCCTAAAACGATTAATAGAATGTCCATATTTTAAAATTAATTACGGGCGTAAAAATAGTGTTTCCTCTTTTTCGGGCTGAATATTTTCGGTGAACAGGCGCTTATCGTCGGCGTTTGCCAAACCACGGAATACTGGCAAAATAAATTAGCACGATAGAAAGAGCCATTACAAGCGCACTAAGCAGTAACAGATTATTTCGCTCTAGAAGGTAAATGGAGTTCTCGCGAATTTGTTGCCAGTAAGTTACGGTTAGCAATACCATCGCGTTATTTATAGAGTGCCCGATGATAGCTACTAAAATATTATTGGTGCGCAACATTAGCCAGCCAAGTAGCAGCCCTAACAGAAAAGTAGCCGGCATTTGCCACGGATTCAAGTGAAATAAAGAGAACAAAAGTGCCGACATAAATACGGCAACAAAACCATTGTAATTTTTTCTGAATCCGTTAAATATAAGGCCTCTAAATATCAGTTCTTCAATAATCGGAGCCACAACAGCTACTTTCAGAAAGGCCCCCATAAAACCATAGTCGCCTTCAAAAATACGATCGAAAAGTTCCCAAAACCAGGGTGGGGCAGGCAACATCTTTTCTACCCATATATTTACAACGTCGAGAATGTTATGCGCGCCCCAAAGAAAAGTTACCACCGGAATAAATACCAGTGGATTAAAAAGTTTAAAAGGGAAAATTTCCAAAACAGGTGCTTTTGCTTTTCTAATTCCATAGTAAAGTATAAACACCACGGAACCAACGCCTAACGCAATTTTTTTAATCGGGTTGTACAAGTATTCAGTTCCTTTGTAATAATCGATTACCGCTAAAGGAAAGTCAACAACGGTTTGAATAAAAATGTAAAGAATAACAAGGTGAATGCCCTGCAAAATGGTTGGATAATATTTAACGCGGTACTCTTCCATACGGCTAATAAATATAGTACAATCCGTAGAATTAATGTACCTCTGAGAAAATATTTACGAACGATTTCGGGCAGGCAGCAGTCTTTTGCCGGTTTTAAACGTAAAATAACGTTGCATCATGTAACTGTAAACAATTACCAGTATGGTAGTTATTATTTTTGACAGCGTGGCGTACAAGCCGCAATATTCAACAAAGAATTTCAGAAAAATATAGTTGAGCAGAATTGATCCACTAACGGAAAGCAGGTAGCGAGATAATTGAATTCTGCCTTTTATTACTGACGAAGAAAAAGTTACATATTTTGCCAGTAAGAATCCGGTGGTAAAAGTAATCGGAAAAACTAGTATAAATGCAGCAATATGCGGACTGATAGCAACAAACCCGAGGTCGACAATCTGCATTTTCAACACAAAACGATAAACGATAAAATACAAGATAATGTCTAAGGTTGTATTTGATCCGCCGGTGGCAGCGTAGCGAAAAACCTCGCGGGGAAGAAAATGCAGAAATGGGAAATAAAACCAGTCGATAAAATTCCTGATTGCGTTACCTGTTTTCTCTAGTATATGCTGCATATTCTATTTCCAAAATCGAGGAGCAAAGAAACAAAAAATACTTGGAGATTGGCGAATGACCAATTAAATAAAGCAAAATGAATAAGCAATGTTGATTTTAGTCGTTTCACAATTTAACAGTTTGTCTGTTTTTCAATTACAAATCAGGCCGTTGGCGTAGCTGTTTTTTGATTGATTGTTGCTTTTTCTTCTCCAGTCGTTTTAGTTTCGACGAAATTGTAGGCTTTGTTTTTATGCGTCGTTTGGCGGGAGTCAAAGCCTTTTCAATTAGCTCAATAAGCTTTGCGATGGCCTTCTGCTTATTCTTCAATTGACTGCGTTCGCTGCTCTCGGAAAGCACAATTACTCCATCTAAATTTATTCGGTTTTTTAGTTTGGTAGCAAGCCTTTGTTTTTGAGTCTCGGTAAAAACAGCGGAGTCATTCAGGTTAAAACGCAGCTCAACTTTCGTGTTTACCTTGTTCACATTTTGGCCACCGGGACCGCTACTGCGAATTGCTGAAATTTTTAATTCGTTTATAATTTGGTCTTTTTGTGTTTCTGAAAGTCTCATGTTTAATCCACTGCTGCAAATACATTATGTGTAACAAAAGAACACTGATTTTTTTTAATTATCAAATCATTATACGGACTAAATCTGATTCCGAATCGTTGTGCCGATCAAGAAATCCTATTGGGATAGTCGGATAGATTGTAACCTTTAATCTATTTAAATGGTAAAAGCACATAAAAATACCGGACTCAGATTCATAGGCAGTTCATATTATTAACCGTTTTTCCTCCAGTCCGATGAGAAAACTCTTCCCTCACACTTGTTTTTGAGTAAAACTAAACCATGAGAAAGTGAAGAAGAACAAAAACTTTAATATCGCTAGTGGCTCTAAAATAGCTGTTATTGGTGGCGGTCCGGCAGGAAGTTTTTTTGCTTATTTCGCTCTCGATTTTGCCGAACAAAGAGGAATCAACATCCAAATAGATATTTACGAAGCAAAGAATTTTCAGGTAGCCGGGCCGGCTGGCTGTAATCGGTGTGGCGGAATAGTTTCAGAATCGCTGGTTCAGGCGTTATCAACCGAAGGAATCGTGCTTCCATCGAATGTTATCAGGCGTGGAATCGAGTCGTATAAACTTCACATGGAGCAAGGGGCAACCTTAATTAAAACTCCTTTAAAAGAGCAAAAAATTGCCTCCATGTTCAGGGGATTTGGCCCCTTGGGAAGCGATAACATCGATTCGGTTAGTTTCGACAACTATTTATTGGAACTCTGTCAGAAGAAAGGTGTTAATACAATTTATGAAAAGGTAATCGGTCTGGAACGAAATGAATCGGGTGTCGATGTTCAAACGAAAACAAATTCAGTAAGTTACAATCTTGTTGTTGGCTCAGTGGGATTAAATCCCCGCTCATTTTCCATGTTCAAAAAAATAACTCCGGCTTTTATTCCTCCCGAAACAACAAGAACTTACATCTGCGAATTTAAACTGGGGAACGAACTGATTAATCAATATTTTAGGAATTCGATGCACGTGTTTCTTCTCAACCTGAAAAATATCAAATTTGGCGCACTTATTCCCAAAGGACAATATGTAACGCTCGTTTTATTGGGAAAGCAGATTACCGGAGAAATAGTTGACAGCTTTTTAAACAGCGAGGCTGTTCAACGATGTTTCCCAAAAGCGCTGGATATGGACAAAATTACGCCTTGCCAATGTTTTCCGGGTATTAATATAAAAAATGCCCGTTATGCTTATTCTGATCGGGTGGTGTTGATTGGCGACTCTGCATCATCAAAATTATACAAGAACGGAATTGGAGCCGCTTATATAACTGCCAAAGCGGCCGCTAAAACCGCGTTATTCAATGGGGTTTCGGAAGCTAATTTCAAAAAATACTATCAACCTGAATGTACCCGCTTAGACAGAGACAATGCCATTGGAAAATTTATTTTTTGGGTTACTACGATCATCCAAAGATCTTCAGCGCTGAAAAAAGGAATATTTCGGATGGTTGTAAACGAACAGGAGAAGGTAAACGACAAAAGAAGAATGAGTTCGGTTTTATGGGATACGTTTACCGGAAGTGCGCCCTACACCGATATTTTGAAGCGGGTATTGCATCCTGCAACAATATTGTTATTACTGGCCAATACACTAAATGGAATATTTCACAAACCTGAAAAAGGGATTGATAAGTAATGCGTTTGGAAGGTTTATGGATCAGATACAAAAAAGCTCAACTACAAATACTCCATATCATTCGACATTTTTTCCAATCGCCATTCGCTCAGCTGTTTTACCCGGTTCAAAACATTTGAGGTAACCCGGTTGTGCACACTCTCCCAAACTTTATTCACCAATTTATTCGCTTCTTTTTCTTTTCCGTAAAAATTAAAACTCACAGCAAAAATTAACTGCGATTGGGCAATTTCTCCCATCTCTTCGATTGGCGAACGTACGTACATAACAAAAATGCCAATAGGATATCCACCGGTACAATCGTACAATAAATAACGGGCGTTATCGAAATCAAAAGCATCGGGCGTTCTTTTAATCCGAATGGAGTGCAGGTTAAACAAAGGAATTAAGTTCATCCCCAGGAAACTCTTTTTAAAGCCAAAAGGATACTTTTTAAGCCCAAACGGAAGAATCTCTATATTCTCAATATCATTATCAATACGTTCAACTTTAGCTACGTGGTTGGGCCAGCAGGTTGAATCTCCGTTCCAATTCAATAATTCATTAAATATGTAACTAACCGGCGCATTCACGCCAATTTTATGAACGTTCAAAACAAAATTTTTATTCACATCAACACCAACACGTTGCAGTACCCGCCTGTTGTATTCTTTCCTGTTTTCTTCCGATTGAAATTTTATTAATGTTGGCTTTTGGGGTTTATTAATTAAGAAATTTTTGATGTCGGAAAATACATTTTTACTCCTCGATGGTGGATTTAAATTGCCCGGTGAAGATTCCTGATTATATCCCATTTATAAGTATAAATGTTGAATTTTTTGAATAAGAATAAAACTAATAGCTACGCCTTTTGTGGCGTTATAAATTGATTTTTAAAGTACAAAATAACCGTGTGAAAAACAATGAAGTGGAGATATAATATGAAATACCTGATCATTTAATGTTAGCCGTTTTTACTGATATTCAAAAGTTGAGCAGCATCGTCGACAATGATGTTTTTGCCATTAAGCGTAATAATATTTTCCTTCTCAAACTCTTTCAGAAACTTTATGGCACTTTCAGCCGAAATAGAAGCAAAATCAGCAATATCCTGTCGGGTAAGAAATTCGAAAATGTTTTGCTTCAAAAACTCTTCCTGGCTCAGGTAAATCAGTGCAGAAGCCAGTTTCCCACGCATTTGTTTATACGAAATGTTCTTGATCACTTCAAACAAATGCCTTTCGTTTTGATAATTCTGCGAGGTAATTTTTAATGCAAACTCCGGATTATCCAGCAGGATCTGTTTCAGGCTTTCCTTTTCGATCATACAAATTTGCGTATTGCTAATGGCCTGTGCCGAATAAGTGTGAACCGGCTCGCCAAACACCGACGAAAACGCCAGAAATTCACCTTCTGATGCCACACTTATACTCATATTTTTATCAATTCCAGTTTGTAGGTACACTTTTACCAGTCCCTCAACAACATACATTACATAAGGCGCAAACGCACCTTGTTTAAATATGGTTTCGCCTTTTAAATACTGAACGCGGGTTTTGTATGCATTCAGGTTGTCTAAATTTTTTATGTTGTCCGTTAAATCCAATTCTGAATCTGATATTTCTCCAAATTTACATAAGAATTACAATTAACCAAGCTAAACTATCAAACGACAGGAATGAAACTGTCAAAATTCAGTTGGTGCACCGACAGACTTCAGTACCATTTTTACGGCTGGTGTTTTCCAACGATTTATCTTTGTCGTGTTGATTTTTCATAATGATATTGAATTTAGGAACGATTGGATAGAGGGGAGATAAAACAGAGTTGCACTAATTATTAGGCGCTCTGTTTTTTACGACAAAAAAGATGAAACGAGTAGCCATACCAATAGCGAACAAAAAAATTAGCGAATACCTGTGCGGATGTTCGCACTTCGCATTTTATGATATGGAATCAAAAAACATGATCATTTCTGAAAGCGATGCTATCGACTTCTCCAATGCTGATGAAGTTAGAATGTGGATCAGAAATAACGGGATAACCGACATTATTCTTCACCGCATAAAGAAAGAGCTGATCGGAATTTTCACCTCAGAGAAAATGAACTTGTTTGTTGGTGTACCCATGGTTTCGGCAGAGCAAATCATTGAGGCCTATCGTTGTGGAAAATTGGAATCGGATAAAAATATTATAACAGAAATAACAAATTAAAACGAATACAAATGAAACTTTTAAGAACAGGATTACCCGAAATAGAATCGGCAGCAGAATTGGAAAAAGTACTGGCAGAAAACGAAAATGTAATGGTTTGTTGTGGCCGTATGGGCCCGATGTGTTTCCCAGTATACAATGTTATGGAACGCCTGGAGAAAGAGCGCAACAACGTAAAATTTATGGTTATGTCTTTTGATAATCCGGAGGCTGCACCTATTCGTAATGCACCTGAATGCAGTAGTTTTATGGGACTTCCGTTTACCATGTATTACAAAAACGGAAAAGTGGCTAAAGCAACTACAAGTATTCAAACACAGGAGCAGGTAACAGCTATTCTTGACGAGCAGTTTGGTAACTAAAAATTGGAGAAATTATGGCAAAACAAGAAGTGAAAGTTAGCTGGAAAGATAAAATGGCCTTCGAGGCCGAGGTAGACGGACACAAAATAATACTCGATGCTGCCGAAGCAGTTGGTGGCGAAGATCAGGGACCGCGACCGAAACCACTTATGCTTACCGCACTTGCCGGATGCACGGGAATGGATGTAGTATCTATTCTGAAAAAAATGCGTGTTGAGGTGGAAGATTTTAATGTAACTGTTGAAGGTGAGTTAACTGATGAACACCCGAAACAGTATTATAAAATGAATGTTATCTATACGTTTAAAGGTAAAGATCTTCCTTTGGAGAAACTAAAAAAAGCAGTTAGTTTGTCGGAAGAAAGATATTGTGGAGTAAGTGCGCTTTACAAAAAAGTAATCGAAGTTACTTCTGAAATTAAAATTATAGATTAAAGTTATGTCGACTACACTAATTGTAATTGCTGTTGTTCTTGCCGCGTTGGTGGGACTAATTGCAGTAAATTATTTTCGAATGAAGAATGCCAAACCGGTGGCAAACAGCAAACGAATTAAAGTGCTGAATAATAAAAACTTTAAAGCGGCAACAAAACGAGGAGTTGTGTTGCTTGATTTTTGGGCTCCCTGGTGCGGACCATGCAAAATTATTGCGCCTACATTAAACGAAATTGCCGATAGTCAGACTGATTTTATGGTGGCAAAAGTTAATGTAGACCACAACCAACAACTGGCACAAAAATTTAAGGTGCGCAATATTCCAACCATGCTGATTTTAAAAGATGGAAAAGAAGCCGGTCGTATTGTTGGTGTAAAAACCAAACGCACCATTCTAAAAGAGGTTGATGCAGTGATGGCTGGTTAATCAGAAAAATAAAAAACCACATATATAGAAAGCCATTTATCGATTTTTGATGAGTGGTTTTCACTTTTTAGCTCATTGCTCATATTATGGTTCATAAATGCTGACAGCGTGTAGGCATTTATGCCGGTAATTTCAAACCTTTCTATAGCTGTTATTAAGACTATTCTTTGTTTACAATCTTTGCAAATAAGCTATTTTTGCATCATAATTTAGAACACAAAACAAATCACAGATAGAGTCGCTTTCGACAATTTACAAGCCTGAAGCTTTTCAGGCTTTTTTTATGTCTGTACAGTAGCTCAACACCAACTACCGAGTAGCTCAACATATTTTTTACAGTTCCTTATTGAAGTGTTTACCGTATGAAAAAGATATTTATATTGCGGCACTTATCTAAACCAATAAAATTTCATTTTGAGACGACAAAAAAGCCTTATAATTAGCATTTTAGAAAAATGGATTCAGAAAAAATAATTATTGGTAGTGAAGAATGGTGTGGTTTGCCACAATTAAATATTCCGGGAGTAAAAGCCCGGATTGATTCCGGAGCAAAAACTTCGGCATTACACGCTGTAAATATTAGTCAGTTTAAAAAGAACGGCCAGCCGTGGATCAGTTTTGACGTGCATCCACTGCAAAAAGATGGAAAAACAACCATTCATTGCGAGGCACCATTATTAGACAAGCGAAAAGTAAAAAGTTCGAGTGGTAATAGCGAAGTCCGCTTTGTAATAAAAACAGTCTTGTCGATCGCAGGCGAAGCCTGGGAAATTGAGGTGACGCTTACCAACCGCGACTCGATGGGGTACCGAATGCTGTTGGGCAGACAAGCCATGTCGGGTAAAATACTGGTCGATCCGGAAGATTCATTTCATTTGGGCGACCTTTCCAAGGAGCGAATTGCATCGTATTATTTTACGAATATTACACGCCCCACAGGTTTAAAAATCGGATTGCTGGCCAGTAATCCTGATTTGCACAGTAATACGCGAATTATGGAAGCCGGGCAGGAACATGGTCACGAAATGGAGTTTCTGAACCTGAAAGATTGTTACATAAAACTGGATGGCAAAAATCCTGAAATGCATTACCGGGGCGGCCGGGTTTTGAATGAGTTTGATGCCATTATTCCGCGTATCAGGCCAAGTGCTACTTTTTATGGTTGTGCACTTACGCGTCATTTTGAGGCAATGGGTGTCTACACACTAAACACAGCTTCGGCAATAACTCAATCGCGCGATAAGTTGTATGCTTTGCAGTTGCTTATCAATAACGGTTTGCCAATTCCTACAACCGGATTTGCCAATTCGCCACTCGACACCAACGAACTAATTCAAATGGTTGGCGGTGCTCCGCTAATTGTAAAACTGTTGGAAGGTACGCAGGGAAAAGGTGTGGTGTTGGCCGAAACCAAAAAAGCCGCTGAGAGTTTGATTAATGCCTTTAAAAGCCTTCGTGCAAATATTCTGGTACAAGAGTTTGTAAAAGAGGCCGACGGTAAGGATATTCGTTGTTTTGTAGTGAACGGGAAAGTGGTGGCCAGCATTATGCGCACTGCGGCACCTGGCGAGTTTCGTGCCAATATTCACATGGGAGGAACAGCATCGATTACCAAAATAACAGCTGAAGAACGTCGTATTGCAATTCTTGCGGCAAAAACCTTAAACCTAAAGGTTGCCGGTGTTGATATTATCCGCGGCAAAAACGGACCGTTGTTACTGGAGGTAAATTCATCGCCGGGCCTTGAAGGGGTAGAAGGAGCCTCAAATAAAGACATTGCCGGCAAGATGATTGAAGCCGTTGAGAAAGACTTAAAATACCACAGGAAGTAGTATAAGCTAATTTCGCTGAAAATAGAAATGGCAGGAAAGGAAAACCTAACCTGCCATTTTTTGTATAAAATTTTGCAATCGAACCGGGTTTAGTTAAACCAGCCGTCGATCATTGCTTTGTTAGCATCGTAAAATTGCTGAGCACCGGCTTCTTCTCCAACATCTGAGATTTTACCCATCAGATCGTAAAGCTGAGCTTCTTCAAGGTTAAAGTTTTTAAAGAAAGTACCTGCTTTTGGCATGTCTTCAGCAAAACCTCTGCGCGAAATAATTGCACAAACATCTTTCGGATAAACACCTTTTGGATCTTCCAAATATCTCAAATCGTTTTTAGCCCATTTAAAATGTGGTTTCCATCCTGTAACAACAATCCACTCGTTGTTTTTAATCGCTTTTTCAAGGCTGGCAACCATTGCAGGTCCGCTCGATGTAATTTGCTCGAAATCCAGACCGTACGCTTCAATGGCTTTTTCGGTGTTGGCATGAATACCCGCGCCACTTCCGATTCCGATAATCTCGCCATCAAATTTGTCTTTGTTAGCGTTCAACTCTTCAATTGAATTAATGGTTACGTACGCAGGAACTACTAATCCGGTAGTACCGCCACTGAATGATTCTCCCAGTTTTACTAGTTTGTCGCCATAATCAGCCCAGTAATCTTTGTGTGTATTTGGCAACCATGCATCTAAAAAAACGTCACCTTTTGAATTGTCTTTTGATAATTCGCCATAGATCAGTCCCGGTTCCAGGTTGGTTAATTCCACATCAAAACCATTGGCTTCCAGTGCAACCTTTGCAAGGTGTGTAAATGCAATACCTTCGGCCCAGTTTGGGTAAAGAATACTAACTTCCATTTTTTGTTCATCACTCGATTTTTTCGATCCACTGTTTGAGCACGAAGTAATTGAAAACAGTAAGGTTGCAGCTACTAACAGAGCACCTAATTTTTTAACGTTCAGCATAATATAATTTTTTAAGATTTATAATTTATTTTTTTGCAACAGCCTGAGTAATACGGTCTAAAATTATTGCCAGAATTACAATACCTAGTCCCGATTCGAAACCTTTGGCAATATTGTTTTGCTGAATTCCTTGGTACACAATACTTCCCAAACCTTTTGCACCAACCATCGATGCAATTACAACCATCGAAAGTGCCAGTAGAATTACCTGGTTTACACCGGCCAGAATTGTGGTTTTTGCCAGTGGCAACTGAATTTTAAACAGTATTTGTTTGTCGGTAGCGCCAAAAGCATGACCGGCCTCGATAACATCTGAAGGCACATTCCTGATTCCCAGATTTGTTAAACGCACTGCCGGTGGCAACGAAAAGATTACTGTTGCAATTACACCCGGTGTGTTTCCGACACTAAAGAAGAAAATAGCAGGGATAAGATAAACGAATGCCGGCATGGTTTGCATAAAGTCGAGAATAGGCCGGATAATGGCATTGGCCATATTACTGCGTGCCGTCCAAATTCCTAACGGAATACCAAGCAACAACGCAATAAGTGTTGCAACAATTACAAGTGTTGTAGTCTGAATCGCTTCTTTCCAGTAGCCCATTGCCCAAATCAGCAACAAACCAAGAACAACAAACAGTGCCATGCTCGCACCTTTTTTGAAACCTTCTTTTTTAAAGGCCTTTTTTCCGGCGTTGGCATAATAAGCACCAAATGTTACAAGGGCAATAATTATAAAGAAAGGAATGGCCAGAAAGGTATCGTTTAAAACATCTACTGTCCATGAGATTACATCATCGATAGCTCCCCAAACACCTGAAAAGCTTTCTTCCAGAGCATTAATTCCCTGTTCAATATATTTTCCTAGGTCGATTAATTTATCCATACTATAATTCGTTTGCTTGTTCTTTCAGTTTAATCACTTCTTTCTTCTCGAAACGCGTAGCCTCAATAATCAACGAGGTTTGTGTAACCAGTCCCAGAAATTTTCCTGTTTCTTCTTCAATTACTGCAAGCGGATGCCTGGTTCCGGTAATTAATGGGAGCATTTCTTCAACAGTATAGTGTTTGTATACACTTGGCACATTGGTGTTTATTACCTTTTCTATCGATTTTTCCTGCTCTTTTTCCAGTTCAAGAACATCCTGAAGCCAAACATGACCTAGGAATTTTTTGTGTTGATCGATAACCGGTAACTGGTCGACAGCAATTGAACGCATTTTACGAACAGCGCCTTTCGGACCATCTTTCGGAATTTCAAGAGCAGTGTGCTTTTTAAACATTAAAGTCTCGGCAGTAATAATCGTTTTCCTGTCCACTTTCTCCACAAATGCCTCAACATATTCGCTGGCAGGATTAGTAAGAATATCCTCTGCAGTACCAATTTGTTCAACCACACCATCTTTCATAATGGCAATGCGGTCACCAATTTTAATGGCCTCGTCAAGGTCGTGGGTAATAAAAACAATAGTTTTATGCAGTTTATCCTGAATCTCAAGCAGCTCATCCTGCATATCTGATTTAATCAGTGGATCGAGCGCCGAGAAAGCTTCGTCCATTAGCAGAACCTCCGGATCGTTGGCAAGCGCGCGGGCCAAACCTACACGCTGCTGCATACCTCCCGATAATTCGGCCGGATATTGTGCTTCGTAACCTCTTAATCCAACGGTTTCGAGTGCTGTTTTTGCTCTTTCGTCACGCGCTGCTTTTTCTTCGCCACGAAGTTCTAAACCAAAGCCTGCATTCTCTAAAATAGTACGGTGGGGAAGTAGTCCAAATTTTTGGAAAACCATACTCATTTCCGTTCTCCGCGTTTCCAATAATTCTTTATTGGTGTCGCGGGTTATGTCGTGATCATCAAAAATTACTTTTCCTGCCGTTGGCTCGTTTAAGCGGTTTAAGCAGCGAATTAAAGTCGATTTTCCACTGCCCGAAAGTCCCATGATCACAAAAACTTCCCCTTCTTTAATTTCGAAACTGGCACGATTTACACCAACCGTGCACTTCGTCCTTTTCAGGATCTCTTCCTTCGAAACACCTTGTTCCAATAACTTCAGTGCTTCTTGTTTGCGTTTGCCGAAGATCAATGTCAGATCTTCAACCTTTATTTTTGTTTTTCTATTATCCGACATGATTAATTCTATTAAAAATAGTATCCAATGTTAATATTGAAACGGGTTTCCCATTCAGCATCGGGTGTTCCGGCTGCCAGACCATTTGTCCATGCCGGCCCAATCCACGGGTGATCTTTTCCCTGGGCCAGATCAACGTAGGTATAAACGTTCCCGGCTGTTACCAATACTCCTGTTATATTCATGAAGCTGTCTTCGTACAAATCATTTGCCTTGTCCATGTAACCAAAATCATTATAAAACTGGAGGTTTGAGATTGGCCCCCATTCAACCGGAACAGAATAAGCAGGCCCAATGGTATAAGTTGTTGCTTCCGACGCCACAAGATAAGGCGCTCCGTAGGCTGTCATGGCCAAACCTTCGCTATCCTGATCAGCTGGATTTTCAGGGTTCATTTTATATTTGGTAGCCTGAACTTTTAGATTAAAGTTTCCTGCATTTAACTCGTAATGCGCTGCAATTGCATAACTATCGCCTGTTTTCTCGGTGTCGAGATTATAAAGTCCGCCATACTGCGCCGATACTCCCAACATATGATTGCTGTTACCCGACGAGAATTTTCTGGCAACCTTCAGGTTTACCTGGTTTACTTCTTTATTTCGGTACAAACCTTCGGCAGACGAGCTTACATCATATGAGTAGCGACTGTCTGAAACATCGGAGCTACTGCCAAAACGAAGCTCTTCTGCATTTTTAAAAAACGCGATAGCATATAACCAGTTCTCATCGTTGTAGGTGTATTTTATTCCCATGTCATGGTCATCTTCTAAACCGACGTAATAATTGATACCAAAAAACCAGTTGTGAGAATTGTACTGTGTAATTCCAAAAGGCACCTGAGTTAAACCAATTTGAAGATTGTTTGCAGGGCTGAAATCGTAACCAATCCAACCTTGTTTTAGCATACCTCCGCCAAAACCTTCGGAATAAAGCCGGTATTCGGCATTTAGTTTTACGCCTTTGTATTTTGCTTTCGCATTCACCCTGAAAACATCGTAGCCAAAATCGCCGCCACGGTTTTTCTGACCTTCTTTCCATGAAGAGAGGTTGTAGTTAAAACGAAGAGCACCACCAATCTGAACCTCAGGTTTTTCTTGTGCAAACAAATTGGCCGCAAAAAATAAGATAATGAAAAATAATAGACTAAATTTTCGTAACATATAAATTAGTTTTGTAAAGAATCGTTGTAAAAAGGGAAGGGGGAAGAGGTAAATTAGAGTTGGCTTACAGGAGGAATAAACCTGTCGGAACGCATTTTATAAGCCATTTTAATAGCCATAAATGCCCGCTGATTATTTTGTTTGTATGTTTTTATACGTCTTTTAATCATGCGCCGCAAAATAGAACTATCAATTGTAACGGTTTGTGTTTTATTGTAATTCATTTGTTAATATAATGCATTGTTAACATTATTTCTGTACGAACATTTTTAAAATCAATCGAGATTTATGAAACATTGGCCAATTAATATTGGCAGGTAATACAATAATAAAAATATAGTAGTTTCACATGTTTTAGTTATTTGATAGTAAAGGTGGACTTATTTTTTTTCTGAAATCAGCTATTGTCAGGTTCAAATATGTTTCTACAGAAAATAATAGCAGAAAAAGCTGTTTGTTTTCTTTTAACTATTCAAACATGGGGCTATTTATTATTGAAAAATGATTTGTGAAGTGAACATTTTTTAAGAGATGGTTTTATTATCGTTAAATCGATAAAAATCGCCAGACGAAATATGAACGTCGTGACCGGCAGTTTATCAACTTTTAAAAGAACGTGAATGGAAGCAAGAATCGAGAATAATAAAGCAGATGCACCAATTAGTAAACAGAACCGCATTGAATACCTTGATTTAATAAGAGGTATTTCTATTTTCGGAATTCTGATTGTCAATCTTCGGTGGTTTTCGCTTTATACGCTTGGCTACAACGGTGTTTTTACTTTCCCTGAAATTGATCACGTGGTACGTACACTCCAATACATTTTTATCGAAGGAAAATTTTATTCGATGTTCAGTTTACTTTTCGGATGGGGGATTGCACTTCAGATCGAACGCTCACGAAAAGATGATGCATCAACAGCTGCATTTATCCGACGCCGACTTTGGTTTATGCTGCTTTTGGGCGGAATTCACCTGTTTTTTATCTGGGAAGGCGACATTGTTTTTCTGTACGGCCTGGCAGGTTTTATCCTGGTGGCATTACGCAACTATTCGACTCGGGCATTATTGGTTTCAGGTATTCTTTTGATTTTGTCACCAATTGTACTCTATTTCCTTAAAATGCAATTCTCGTGGATCAACTGGCCATCAGACATTTTATATGAGGCCGGCGAAAAGGTTTACCAAATGCAGGGATTAATCGATCAGGATACCAGCAGAACACCGGTTTTGCGTGAAACGAAAAATATGTTTTCGATTATTGGAATTACCTGGGCCGACGCACCATATCGATTTGCTTACCTGTTTTTTGTAAGTCGTATTCCGAAAGTTTTGGGAGTCATGTTAATCGGTTTTGTTATTGCCCGAACCGATTTTTATCAAAAGGCAATGCAGCACCAAAAGAAAATGTTATGGATTTTTATTGCAGGCTCACTGGTTTCTGTGCCGCTAAACATTGTACTTTTTCTATTTGTAAAAAACGAAGAAGCTTTTTACGCCTTGCAACCTGAAGGTTTATTGTACACCGCTGTGTATGCGTTTACTATATTTCCACTGGCCATTGTTTATATGATCGGTCTGGCACTGGCATTTGAAAAACCATGGATACATAAACTCTTAAAACAGGTGCTGCCGGTGGGGCGAACAGCTTTTAGCAATTACGTTGGGCAAAGCTTGATTGGTATTATTTTGTTTTACGGAATTGGCTTTGGTTGGGCACAGCAATTTGGACCGCTTGCCTGGACAATTCTGGCAGTAATTATTTTTACTGTAGAAGTAATTGTAAGTTCAATCTGGCTTAAATACTTTCGTTTTGGCCCCTTAGAATGGATTTGGCGTAGTTTTACTTACGCCAAGATTCAGCCGCTGCTTGTAACAAAAAAAATAGGCCGATAGTCCCAAAAATCATGAATCTACTTTTTTTTAAGGAGGTAAACTCCGCTTCTGCGCCATAGTACTCGAAACGATGCTATAGGCATTTATTTTCTAGTTAATGGTTAAAACCCTGCAATTTGATTGCAGCTACTTTAGTTTCTATAAACTTTTATTTTATAGGATTTTGATTTGAGTACAGAGATTTGAGTATTGAGAAGCTTATTCGTGTCTATTTTCTTCTCTCACTACTCATAACTTTCTACTCATATCCTATGCTTTGTTCATTTTGAATTTCATTCAATCTTAAACCTATGTACTTTCAGTGCATAGTGGTTTAGTTTTCCGATAAAGATCCCGTTGAATTTGTACTGGAGCGACCGTTGATTGCTGTTCCCGGAACACATTTTACCTATTCAGGTGGCGACATGCAAATTCTGGGTGAAATTCTAAAGAATGCAACCGAAATGAATATCGATGAATTTTCGGAGAAGTATTTATTTGAGCCACTTGGAATTGAATCAAATGATTGGTGGTTAAAATTCGACAAAGGAGAAATCAGTACTGGCGGAGGTTTAAACTCACACCACGAGATATGCTAAAAATTGGCGTACTGTTTTTAAACGATGGCGTTTGGAAGGATCAACGGATTCTTTAAAAAGAGTGGATTGATAAATGCTGACATCCGTTTGCCGGTAATTATGGGATTAAAATTCCCGGAGAAGATTTAGGAACTGTTGGCTACGGTTACACATGGTGGACCAAACGGCACGAAGAATATGGACGTATGTATTGTGCTCTTGGTTGGGGTGGACAGAAAATCATGGTTTCCCCGGATTTAAATGCAGTGGTTGTATTTACCGGGGCCAACTTCAAATCGAAAGTAAAGCAGAATCATATTATTGAAAAGTACGTTTTGCTGGCACTTCAATAAGTACCAAAAAATCGGTTGCCGGATTCTTGAGTTTAGTATTTCCTTCTATCAGAATCTTTTATAACTTTGGTAGTGAAGTAAAGTCTGAGCCTGTGTATGCAGGTTTTCGGCATTTTAAACTAACTAATACTAATAATCTGAGTAATGAAAAGTAAAAGTCATTCTTCCAGACGATCGTTTATAAAGAATACGGTCCTCGGCACAGCTCTTGTTTCTGCAACACCAACAGTTTTAGCTAATTCTTACAACCAGCGGGTTTTATTGAAATCCCGCGAATTTGAACCGGCTCAGTTCGCGGCCAACGACCAGGTGCAGCTGGCATTGATAGGAGCCGGAATACAGGGAATTTACGACACTACTTCGGCGCTTCGCGTTCCCGGAGTAAAACTGATGGCAGCCTGCGATTTATATACAGGCCGTTTACAGCGTGCAAAAGAATTATGGGGCGACAATATTTTTGTAACCCGCGACTATCGTGAAATCCTTAACCGCGATGATGTTGATGCGGTCATAATCGCCACTCCTGATCACTGGCACATAAAAATCAGTACCGAAGCATTAAACGCAGGAAAAGCTGTTTACTGCGAAAAACCGATGGTGCAAAACTTCGATGAAGGTCATCCTTTGATTCAGGCATGGAAAGATTCGGGTAAAGTCATGCAGATTGGAAGTCAGGGCATGTCGTCGCTGGGTAACGAAAAGGCAAAGCAGTTGTATGAAGATGGTGCTATTGGCGAAATTGTAATGCTCGACATGTTTAACGACCGTTATTCAGCTGAAGGTGCCTGGCAGTATCCAATACCGCCGGATGCAAATCCTGACACCGTGGATTATGATACATTCTTAGGACGGGCGCCAAAAGTACCTTTTGAACTCAAACGTTTTTTCCGCTGGCGGAATTACAAAGATTACGGTACCGGTGTAGCCGGTGATTTATTTGTTCATGCATTTTCCACCTTGCATTATGTAATCAGTTCGAATGGTCCGGAACGAGCTCAGGCAACCGGAGGTTTGCGCTACTGGGACGATGGGAGAGACGTTCCGGATGTTTCGATTACACTTTATGATTTCCCAAAAACGAATACACACGCTGCATTTAACGCTGCGTTCCGCGTGAATTTTATTGCTGGAAACGGTGGCGGAGGTGGTTTCCGACTTGTGGGAACTGAAGGTGAAATGGAGATCGGTTCAAACAGTGTAAAACTCATCCGTTCGAAACTGAACATGAAACCGCAAAGCTATTCGTTGATCGCGTACACCGAAGAGATGCAAAAGAAAATTAAAGAAGAGTATGACATGAAATACCTCAACGAAAGAAAAGCTGATTTGAATATTGGTGAAACTGTTTATGAGGCTCCGCACGATTACAAAGGTGCACATTACGATCATTTCTACAATTTCTTCCAGGGTGTTCGTGGGCAACAAAAAATCGTTGAAGATCCTGTTTTCGGACTACGTGCTGCCGGTGCAGCTCTTTTGGCTAACGAAAGCTATTACAAAGCAAAACCAGTGATTTGGAATCCTGATACAATGAAATTAGGATAATCATTCCTGATGAAATTGGTTAACATAGAAAAAGTGCATTTCCACAAACGAAATGCACTTTTTTATTTTAAATATTTGATTATTATGCACTTACTTTCCGATACAGAAACTAACCATATGTTATTATTCAGTTAGTTACGGGTTTTGGGCAACAAATAGGACACAAAACCTAACCAAGTATAGGAAAACTGACGGTAGAAATAAGAAAATAGGCTTTGTTTCAGGCTTTAACACGAGACGAAATCTGTGCTAATATATTGAAAACTTCCCAACGGGAAAAACGTCTTTGAAATTCTAACCAAAGAAAAAACCGCCTCAAATGAAGCGGTTTTAAAAGAAATCCGAAATCAACTTACTTATGCTACAGTAATTGAACCAACATACTTACTGTTAGCAACTGAAAGACCATCTTCGCTAATGAAAGCGATAAAACATTCAACTGAATCTCCTGAAAAGTCATCAGGAACGGTTAAAGTTTGCGAACCTGCGTTTCGGGTTGCTCCTTCGGTTACAAAGACTGCCTCACCTTTTGAGTCATTGTAAGCTAAAATCATCGCTTTGTCGGTTGCGCTTGCATTACTCTCGGAAGTATTATCTCCCCAGGTAAATTCAACTGAACCTGCAGCGGATGAAGCGGCAGCACCATTTAAAACACCAGCCAAAGAACCACGACTGATTAATGCATTTGCATAATCAACTGTGAAGTTTGGATAAGAACCAGTAACAGCGTTTTTCAGGATGTAAGACATCGCACTGTTAAACTGAGTCATTTTAATTGCGTAGTTCTTGTAACCGACTTTTACAAAGTCTTTCAATGGTTGCAAGAATTGCAGTACAGTAGAGAATTTAGTTCGCTGGTCAACTTGACCTTCAGTTTGTGGATTAGCCACATTTGCAGGTTTTACCCTCATGTAATCAATCCCTTTCCAGTTTCCCCCGATAACGTTTCCAACCTTACCGCTGAAACCTCCTAAGATACCTTGATTAATTTTACCCATTTTACTAAGTATTTAATGAAACAATATGCTTTTAACTCGGACTTGGTACGGAGTTGACACGTCCAGAACCTTGTCTTTGCTTCAATATATTGCAATAATCAGGCTATCGGTGTTTTACGGGTTTCTATACATCGTCTTGCATCATTTTGCTATGTCAATCAGTCGGAGATTAGCATCTGTACATAGGGAGGCTTAATTGAACGCTTAGGCATCCAAAAAGAGTAGGGGATGAAACAGACAAAAGGAAACGGAATAAAAAGCGAAGCGGCTTTATGCCGTAGTCTTTTGGATGATTTCAGACCCGTGGCTTAGCTTTGCATAAGCGTACAATTAATGCGGCGGGTTCTATTAGAAACTTGCTTTTTCGTAAGGTCGTCAATTTGGGTGTGCGCTGGGAAAGCAAATGTGGGGATTGAAGGAATGCAGCACAGGTGATAGCCTGAGCGGAATGAGTGAATGAGCCACTTTTGCTTGGGGTGCTGAAGCTTATGAATGAAACGAATGCAGGAATGACGAGGTACGAGGAATGAATAAATGAGTGGAATGAATGTGCTGCAAGCACGTGGACTGTGAGAAGGAGTCTTTCAATTTATTTAACAGCGTCAATTACGGTCGGACTGTGGGTTGGAAAAAATGCTACACAGGAAAAAACAGCCTTGAGCCAGACGGCTGGGCTGTGGCTGCAATGAATGGAGCGATAGCGGAATGGGTTGCGGACACTGACCAAGCATCGCGAGCCGCCTGCGAGTGGAGCAAGGGTGGTGCAAAGAGATGGATTGAGGATACGATAACCCTTTGCAGCATATGTAGGAAGTGGAACAAAGTTTTTACCATTAAAAAATAAACAATTCAAAAACTTTGTGGAACTGAACTTCACAAGGCTACCGCTTTAATAGCCAGAGCGCAGCGGAGGCAAATAAAACAATTCAGCCGCAGCCCGCAGCGACCCGCAGGCGAGCCAAACACTGGCAGCCGATGGGCTGTGAGCGACTGAACGGAATGAAACCGTAACGGAGCGAAGTAGTTGAGGTACGAAGCTCTGAGCGTAGTGCAGGTGTAATGCAGTGAAGTGGCTCACAGCACAGAGTAGGCTGCCGTGAGGACAACGACTGAGTTGCAAGAGCTGTGACAGCCTGAGCGATAGCGAACCCGCAGGGCGTTTAGCTCTATTTTATACCATTAAAAATTGAACTGAATAAAAAAGTGCTGAACGGGCTGGCACTGACCTTGCCGAAGGAGGCGGACGAACACCGCTTTTCCTGTGTAGGATTTGTGCGTGGGGATTAATCTTTTTAGTAATACATGCGAATGTTATTTAAATCAGTTGGATTAAATAATAACATTAGTATATTTGGGTTAGACTAAAAAAGGTTTACTTTTGTACCCTCTTTATGAGCAAGATTAGACAAAAATCTGATTTTAATATAGATGCTGCGGAGCAAATGCTTAAAGAAGCTTATTATGCACCCAGTGTACACTGTTCTTATTATAGTTGTTTTCAATTGCTTAAATTTACGATAAAAGATTTTTTTGGAATTGACTATGATACTCAATCCGTGAATATTGCGTCATCGAATCAAAATACACATCAATACGTATTAAATTATGTGTCAAGTGAACTGAGAAACCTTGCGGGATTTGAAGAAAGTCGTGATTTTAAGCGAACCTTTAAGGACTTAAAACAGTTTAGATTAGAGTCGGATTATGAAAATATTGAAATTGGTTCTGAAAAAGGAAATGAAGCTTTAGATAAAGCAAAAGAAATCAGAACTTATATAATTAAAAACTTCAACGTATGAAATCAAAAGAGTTTTTAATCGAGAAACTTACTGAAATGTCTTCAAAATTTGAAGATGTTAAAATTAGATACGAATACCGTAAAAATACATATAGTCATATCATAGAGGTTATTCCTTTGGCGATTTTTAATAGCGATAAGGAGTATATGATGGCAGAGGCAGACCTTGAGGATGAGTTTGAAACACTATTCCCTAAAGAAGATATAGTATTTATCTCGGAAGATTCTTTGACCGAAATAGAAAGCCCGGATTTATTATTGGGTTATGAATCAATTACATTTGACAATTTAATATCTGCTACAGAATTTGTTGTAGAGGGATTCACTGATGAAGTGGATTTTTCAGGTTGTGAATATTATGCTTTGGCTGCTTAATTATGGAAGATTCAAAATTTCAATTTAAAGGATTTAGTATTGTACGTTCATTGATTGAGCGAAACGATAAGGAAGCATCTAAAAAAATTAATCTTGGATTTGCTCCCAAAGGATATATTAACAAGACTGATTCTAACTTTCAATTACATTTAGGTGTTAAGATTGAAGATGAAAACAAGACTTTTAAAATTGAGATAGATGCTGTTGCAAACTATGTATTTGAAAATAAAGAAGGCTTAGAAAATTTGAGCAAATTCTTTTACGTAAATGCACCAGCACTATTATTCCCTTATATTCGAGCTTATATTTCTACTCTTACAAATCTGTCAGGATTTGAACCGATTAATCTTCCTACCCTGAATATGACCAGACTTGGAGAAGATTTAAGAAAGAATACTACAGAAGTTGAGGCTTAACCCAAAGATTGCTTTACATACATTTATTTTGAAAGATTTGTTTGTGTGGGATTAGAATTTTCTGTTTTCCTGACCCGAATAAGGTTTAGAAATAAATCCTTTACTGTATTTAAACATCATAAATACCAGGGCTAAACCATAGATGATTTGACGGACATTTGCAGCAATATTGCTTGGCATGCCAATAAACCTTAATGCTTCCGGTAATATAATTAATACTGCTGCTGCAATAGCTGCTCCCCATAAGTTACGCATTCCACCAATAATGACTATTGATAAAATAAAAATAGATTCATCAACGGTAAAACTAGTAGGGTCTATATAGCTAATGTAATGAGCGTACAGAACACCTGGGATTGTAGCAAACATACCGCCTAAAGCAAAGCTGATAACTTTTGCTGAATAAGCATTCTTTCCAAGACTTTTAGTAAATATTTCATCCTCGCTTAATCCTAACAAAACTCTACCAAAGGGTGATTTAGTAATGTTTCTGATTAATGTAAAAACAATTCCGGTTAGAATTAAGGATAAGAATAAGAAGGCTATTTTACTTTTAATTTCAACACCTAAAATTGAAATAGACGGGATTCCCGGAATGCCAAGCGGACCATTGGTTAACTCCATCCAGTTATTCATTATTGAGTAAGCGACTACTTGTATTCCTAGTGTGATAATAATAAAATAATCATCAACTGTCCTTAAAGCAATCGTTGAAACCAAAATACCAATAGCTCCACTAACTAACATAGAAATCGGAAGAGTTAATAAAAACCCCAACCCAAAATTTATACTTAGTAGTGCGGAAGTGTAGGCACCAATACCATAAAATCCAGCATGAGCTAATGAAATTAACTTTGAATAACCAGCCGATAACATCAAACTCTGTGATAAGATTATATACAAAAAAACAAGAATTGCTATGTGTAAAGTAAATTCCATTAAATATTTACTTTTTTTATTTGGATACTGCTTAAACCATGTGGTTTTAATACTAATAGTACTATTAGTAGTGTATAGATTATTGCATCTTGCCAAAGATTCCCAAAATAGTAGACTGTAATATTTTGGATTGACGATAACAAAAGCGCACCAATGAGAATACTTTTATACTCTAATCCACCAATAATTAATATAACGATGCCATAGATTACTAAATTAAATCCAATTGTAGGAACAAAATCAGTATCTAAAGCAATCAAAACTCCTATTGTAGAAATTAAAATGGCAGAGATTAAAAAGCTAAAAATAAAAATCGAATGAATATTTATTCCAAAACTAGTGCTTAATTCTAAGTTTGAACTAACAGCTTTGAGTTTTCTACCGAATTTTGATTTGCTTAAAAGAAAAAACATAGTTAACGATAAAAATAAAGAAGCCACAGTTAAAAAAAGCTGGGATTTAATGTAAGTAATGCCCCAAAAGTTAATTGTTTGTTTATTAAAAATATTGAAAGAATAAGAACCATCACCCCAAATAATTGAAATAATATTTTGGAAGATAATGTAAATGCCGAGTGATACAAAAAGGAAAATGTAGGAAGCACTCTGTTTTTTTTTCAATTTTAAGTAAATAAACTTACAAATGCTTAATTCAAGAACAACTACGGTTAAAACCGCCACTAATACGCATATGTATATGTTGATATTTAGCACATATAAGCTATATGAAATGTAGGCAGAAAGCGTTAATGAACCGCCTAAAGAAATATGAAATATTCTACTTGTAGAATAAATAAGGTAAAATGCTGTGCCAATCACAGCAAATAAACCTGCTTGACTTAGTATGTTTATAACTAGCTGTATAAGAGACATGTTTAACCTATGAAGTATTTCTGAAAGAGCCAAAATCCTATCATTGAAATGAAATTCAATACTATTAATGCCAGAAAGGAATTAACGCGTAGTTTATCTATTTTCTCATGAGTGCTATTGAATACCCAGGTAGAAACGTTTGTATGTTCATCATTAAGTTTGTAAAAATTAGCCTCAGCGATTTTCAACTGAGAAGAAATTTTGAACCCAAGATATGTGATTATAAACCAGGAAATTACTAGTAAAATCCATAAAATACTAACGTCTTCATTATCGAAACACAAAATTGTCAATATATTTACTGCTATCGCAATTGATACAGCTGCAAATGTTGAAAAGAAACTACTACCGAGTTTGCAATAAACACTCCAGATTGATTGAGAATTCATATTATATAAATATTTTAAGTTTGTCGCCTTTTAAGTACCATGAATCATTAGTTGCTTTACCTTTTAGTCCTTCTCTCTGCCAGTAAATGACTTGGTCAATTTCTTCCTTGTTTTTGGGGTAATTACTTACTACAAAATCAATATTCTTTAAAAGGTCAAGCCTTTCCTTTTTTTCCTTTAAATCAGATTCATTTTTAATTAATTCTTCTATCTGCCTTTTTAGCAATGAGTTATTAAAAATAATTTCTTCTATACTGAGTTTGTACTTCAAACGATATAAATCAGTAGATAGAGAATCTGTTTTTTGAACATGTTCAATTTTTTTGTCTAGAAATTCCTTTATGTTTGAAATTAAAGATTTAAGCTTAAATTCTTCTTTTATAAACGTTATGTTATGGTCTGTGAATGAGTTATTATAATCTGCCTCTTTAATCAGCACATCCGGTTTAAGAGCTAAGAACTCTCTACCATTAATGCCATTTATGATGTTTTCTATTTTGTTATCCTTTAAATATTTTATATTGTCATCATTATTAGCGATTAATATATGTCCAATGAAAATATAGAATATAAAAGGGTCGGTTCTAGAGTCTAATTTAAACTCTTTTCTAAATATAATATTGCTTACACCTTTATGGCATCGACAGGCAATGCCAGTAATTTTGTTTTGACCTTCAAGGCGTGTCGTTTCGTCTAAACGTTTTTTTAAGTAATAATCTAAATCATTACATAGGGGAATATTAGCTTCATTAGCTTGTATCTTTAAACAATAGGAATTAATCAATTTTTTGTTTTGTACAAATTCATTTTCTGTACATATCCTAGTTGGTGAATATTCAGATTGTATTTCATCTTCTAATTGAATAGATATTCCTACAATTTCACCATTAGTTTCATACCAAGATTTAATAAACTCTAAAAGACCTTCATTGAGATACTGCTTAAAAGAATTTCTTGTAAATAATCTGCCATCCTCGTTATAGGAATATTTAGAGAATAAGAAATTCTCAACTTCATAATACAAATCATTTGAAATGGATTTGCCATCTTTTGCTATGCAATGACAATTATATCTACCAGCTCTTTCTTTAAGGTTTTTGGATTCCTTCCAGACAACTTCAATATCATTTGTTAAAGCATTATACCTATTTTTAAATGATTCATCATCTCTTCCTGGACAGTTATATACATCACCATTTAAAGTAATATACAACCCACAAGATACTTGGTTGCATGGATGACCACCCGCATAAGAAGAAATACCTTCATTGTAAATTTGCTCAATTGATTGCAAACCAGCTTCTATATTGAATGAATATATTTGTTTGTACAAGTTTGTCAATTGTTCCTTGGGAGGAGTAATGTATTCCCATAAATCCCATTTAGCTCGACCACTAATCATTGTTGGAGTCACTATGGCATAAATATTTCTACGTCTTGCCCATTTATATAAATCTAAGGCTTCATGAATATTTTTATTTGTTACAGGATTTATTGCTAATGCTAGTTTTGTTGAATAATCTCTATTTTTATCAAATGAGTTAAAACCAGTCTGAATTAATTTCTTTAGAGCTTCATCCCTATGTTCACTATAATTAATGGATTTTGGATTCCCAACAAGGTTGTTTTGAATTGTTGAGTCAAATGCGTTGTATTTTAGCATTATACTAACATTAAACTTTAAGACTTTTTTTAATAGGTCTTCACAACTCGAAACTCCATTAATTTTTTTTGCAGAATCTTCATCAGAAAAGACATAGCCGCTTGTAAATACCAATGGGATTATATTATTTGAATTTAAAAACTCAAATATTTCTAATATATCATTATTTTCAAAAGGTTCTCCAGCTCCCAGAAATTTAACACTCTTTAGACCTAAAGGGATTGCTTGAAGAATTATTTTTTCAAAACCAGCACGGTCCATCTTTGCATGATATTTATGACCGTTTTTTTTAAAACAGTGAGGACAATTCAACCTACAACAAGACCCGTAATCAATATCAATTGTAAGCAATTTCCCTTTTTCTCTTTTTATAGTTTCTTTCGTGAAACCCCAGCCATGAATATCATTTTTGTAATTAACTGGAAATTTATTTAAGAATACTGGTTTTATACCTTTTAACATACCTAATAAATTATTGTGCCACGAATTGTTCGTTAATTACCCGTACCATTTTAAATTTTCTAATTACATCGCCATTTTCATTAAATTTAATAATGCCTGTCATAGAATTAAATTCATTTGATGTGATGTATTCATAAATACTTTTGGTATCTGTTTTGCCAGTTGAAAAAGCATCTTTTATTATTTGGCAAGCTTCATAAGCATAAGCGTCATAAATATCGGGGGGTGTTTTGTAATTTTGATTAAACTTTGTTTCAAATTCTTTGTAATACTTTGAATCTTTATCGATATCCATTATTGTACAATAAAAACCTTCAGCACCTTCACCCGCAATTTTTATTAATTCGGGGCTATATGACCCGTCTCCACCCATAAATATTAAGTTCAAATCAAGTTGTTTGGCTTGTTTTAAAATAATCTCTGATTCTTTATAATTACCAGGTATAAAAACTGCTTGTGCATTTGATTCTTTTATTTTAGCTAACGTAATTCTAAAATCTCTAGTTCCTCCTATATATGAGTCTTCAAAAACAATAGATTTTTCAAGTGCCTCAACCTTTTTTTTAAAAGACTTAGCCATTGTTACACCATAATCATCATTCTCATTGAAAATAGCAATTTTATCGACACCTAAACTATCTATCAACCAAATGGCAGCTGTTTGCCCCTGCAGTTCATTTGTTGGAACATTTCTTATAAAAAGTTTGGCTTGGGTTAAATCTTCAGATGTTGAAATTGAAGAAAAAAGTATTTTGTTCGCCTTATCGCAATTTGGAGCGATAGCCAAACTTACAGTAGAAGAAGCTGCTCCATAAATGATATCAACCTTGTCTATATTTATCAATTTGTTAGCCGCATTTACTCCAGTTTTTGGTTCGAGTTTGGAGTCCTCGTATATAACAATAAATGTAGAATCACTATCAAAGGTCAATTCTGCACCTTTTTTCATTGAAGCACCATAGGTAGCGCCATCACCAGTTAAAGGACCAATGAAGCCAATTTTTATTTTATCAGTTTTCTTTTCTACACAACTAAAAAATAACAATGTTGAAAGTAGAACAACTACAATTTTTTTCATGACGTTATATTTTTGATTTTACCTAATTCCATTTTTACTTTTCGTGTAAATAATTGTTTTGCATCATCCTTGTGTTCAACAATTATTAAGCCATTTGATGGGGTTATAATAGTCTCATTGAATAACCGTAGGAGGGTAGAGGTGTTTTTTGCATCCACACCAGCAAACGGCTCGTCGAACAATAAGAGTTTTGGTTTGTGGATTAAACCCATACCGAATGCCAATATTTTTCTTTCTCCACCGCTTAAATCAAAGGGCTTGCGCTTTCTGAACTTTGATAATCCGGTTAATTCAAATACCTCATCGATTCTTTCCTTTAACTCTTGCTTTGGGAGCATATTACCGGAAATCTGAAGGTTTTCTAAAACCGTAAGATTTTCAAAATAGAAATCCTTCTGAGGGATGTATACAATACCGTTGTGAATTAAATCTGAGGGCTTATTTTTAATGGTATTCTTGTTTTCAAATTCAATATTTCCCGACCATAATGGTAAGAGATTGTAAATGCACTTTAACAGTGTACTCTTGCCCGAGCCGTTGCCTCCAGTCAACAGTACGACTTCACCAGCTTCAACGGTCATTGAAACATCAAACAGCACTTGCTTTTTACCATAGCCAGATGATATATTGTTGATTTTTAGCATTTATGTCAAATATACTTTTTTAACTAATTCATCAGAAATGAATCCATTATAATTTTCAAAGTAGCTTACTTTACCACCGTATAGGAAATAAATTCCTTCGCTCAACTCTTCTACAAAACCGTGATTGTGTTCTATTTGAATTATGGTTTTGCCTTCTTTTTTTAAATCTAACAGTAAGTTGTATATCCTGTAGTAATTGTCATTGTCGATACCTGCAATTGGTTCATCTAATAGTAAAAGTTCAGCATTATTGGCAATACAGCATCCTATTGTAAGCAACTTTTGTTGCCCATACGATATTTCACCTGCCGGATTATCAGCAACCTCAGTCAAATGAATTTTATCCAATATATCATAGGCTCGTTTGGCAAATTCAGCGTATTGTTTTTTAAAAAGCTTCGATGGTAGAATGGCATTATATATTTTTTCTCCCGGATTATTCTTGAAAGCCAACAATATATTTTCTCTAACCGACAATTCTGTTATCAATCTTAAATCCTGAAAGGTTCTGGTTATTCCCAAATGATTAATTTTAACCGGACTGGCTTTCTGAATCTGTTTTGATTTAAACGTTATGGTTCCATCATCAGCCCTCAAGAAACCCGTAATTAGATTGTAGAGCGTGGATTTTCCAGCCCCATTACCACCTACCAATGTATAAATCTTACCTGCCTCGAAAGAGAGACTTACTCCATTCAAAACATGGTTTTCACCAAACGCTTTAACTATATTGTCTATTTTTAGAATATCCATGCTCGCTAAATTACAAAAACCACAAATTATCTTTCCCGAACTCAGGGATGTCGTCGCCATCGAAGTGGGGAGCGATTTGGGCTACCATTTCGGGGTATTTTATTGTTACGGGTAAATTCTGCTGTCTTACTGATTTCCAATACATGCGGCTAAACTGATACACCTGGTCGATGAGTTGACGGATTACCTTGATGTCTTTTAACTGCTCTTTATCGGTGCAATCGATGTTCAGCTTGATGGGGAAGGGATAGCCATCGGCTGAGCTGAAACTTCCATCCGGGTAGCGTGTATTGTTGAATAGTAAGTATTTGTTGCTTCCAATATTTATAAATGTACCACTCTCAGGCATCATTCCCTTCCAACCTTTATCAAAAGCAACAATGTCTTTCGATTCGGTTTTATTGATGGTAATAATAAACACCGGAATCGGCAGATTCATTCCATTTAACGCCTTCTCAATATGTTCCAGTTCTTCTTCATTCATTGTTTTGTAGAAATGAATGATTAGCCTGTCGGGTTGGTTGTTGATGGTAGCATAATCGCGTACAGCCTTTGAAATTTTACCTGCAAGAATATCAATTTCATGTTTCATGAAATATTCGAAGCTGTTAAACTTTCCATCATTGGAGAAGCTAAATGCACTACCAATGTACTGTATGTTTTCTTCTATATGCTTAAATGCTCCAACACCAACAATCAATTCATTTTTTATTGGGGTATTCAATCGCCAGGGAATACCATCTAATTTTGCCAATATTGCCACAGCTATGTTAGGCAAGCTATAAACCCAGCCATCACCTTGTGTATTCATTTTTTCGGGGTCGATGGCTTGTGATGTGATTCTGCGCTTTAATAACAGTTCTTTTACCTTGTAGTATATTTCCCTGTGTTCAAGGTTATGCTCATATTTGCCATAGGGTGTTATATAAATAGCAATATATTTTATATCGGGATTTATGTCACGTTCAGAAAGCACTTGTTCAATTTCGGGAACCGGATTTTCTTTATTCGTAAACTTTATGCTAAAACCATCTTCAGTATGAAACAAGATGTTTGCATATTGCAATAAGCCTTTAAACCAGCTAAAACCAGTTTTAAAGCTACTGTCGATTTTTACCGTTTCCTGATAATCGTCTTCATGGAAAATGTAGAACAGGTGTACCGTTTTGTAGGTAGTACCTTTATAGGGTTTAAAATTCTTAATATCGTATTTTGGCACAATTCCTGTCTGGTATTGACCATCTTTGTCTTTACCATAAACCAATAGATTGCTTTCTTTTGTTGTGGCGTTTACTCTTCCTGAACTTACATCTAAAAAGCCATCGGAGTGCAGAGGACACAACTTAATAAAATCGGGGTCACACAAATAACGTTTGTAAAAGGTATCGATGTACTTAAAGTATTTTGGATAGCGGTTATCTCTTGGCGGTGCTTCCAACGGAATGTTTAAGGCTTTCTCCAACCCTTTGTTTAAAACAGGGTAGTACTTGGTGTAGTCGGGTGTTTCCTCATCATCTTCCAGCCATTCCCATTTTCTTAATGTTCTGCCTTTTAGCACCCAATTAAAGTTTGTAGGGGATACCTGGTCAATCAGTTCTGCAACCGACTTTTTAAATACTTTAGAAGTGCCATCGAAGGAAAGCAATAATTCGGGGTAGTTGCTAACCGTCTTTATCTGCACTTTTAATGAGAATTTGAGGTACACGTCAAACTGAGTAGTTGAAAGCTTTTTTGAATAAATCCATACCTGGTTCTCTTTGATAAACCCAACTTTTACAATCTTTTCTTTGATACGACTGAAATAGAAGTTGATTTGGCGGTTGTAGTATCGTTTTATTAAATCTTCGTTTTCCTCCGAAAAGTTAATTTCTATTGGTTTGAAGCCTTCTTTTTCGCCTGTGAATGTGGTGTAAATAAAATCGGTTCCGTTATTACTTACACCGGGAAAAACAGAATCTATTTCATTTGGAAAAAGTGTCTTGTGAATTTTGTGACCTTTTTCGCTTTCATCTTTGGTGAAATAGAACGTTTGATTTTCCGAAGGAAATTCGAACGTTAAGATGTTGAAGTATAGATTCTGGGCGTTCATAGTTATCGTTTTTTATATTCTTCTCATATGTTTTTTTTATTAAAAATCAGTTTCCAATAAATCGCCATTTTGTTTTAGCCATTTTTTTGCCTTTTCATAGTTTGGGATTTGAATGGATAACATGTTCCAAAAACGAGGTGTGTGGTTCAATTCTACAATATGCGTAAGTTCATGTACCACAATGTACTTTATTACATATAAGGGGGCTTTAATAAGCCGCCAATTAAAATTCAGATTGTTGTTCGGAGAACAAGAACCCCAAGTATATTTAAGTTCTGAAACTTTCAGGCTATTATATTCCACACCTAAATTTTGGGAATACTCAACTGCTATTTTTTCAATCTTTTCTTTTGCTTTTTTTACATACCAAGCTTTAAATAAGCTGTAAGCTTTGGGTTGGTTCTCTTTTGAAATGATAAATTTTTGATGAAACTCAACACCTTTTATTGACTCTGGTATAACATGAAGTTTATAGTTCTTTCCGAGATACATTAAGGTTTCACCAGTTACAAATTCTTTTCTGCTCTTTTTGTAAGGGTATTTTTGTGCATGATTTATCTTTTCGAATAACCAAAGCTTTTTCTTTTCAAGAATGTCATCAATCTTATCCCTTGAGGTGTTTTGTGGAGCACGCACAATGATAGACCTATCCCTTTCAACAGATATGTTGACAGTCTTTCTATCGGTATATATTAGTTTGTACTCCAGTCGCATTATTCAGTAATATTTGGTTTAGCAAATTCCAATATTTTAGAAATGATTTCTTTACGCTTGGTTACAATATTTGGGAGCCTACGAAACCTTGGAGAAAGTAACAGTTTTTGCATTTCTGCTCTTAATTTGTTTTGAGCCGGTATACTCTCCCAAAATCCTTTTAACTGAATTTCCGTCTTTACCAGATTGTATATGTTTTGCGTTAAATCTACGTTGATAGCAATTTCTTCTTCTGTAAGTTTCCTATCCTCGTAAATTAAACTTTTGAAAATCCTAAAAATTGGCATTTGCTTTTTTCGGTCAAGACCGTAGGTAATTTCCTTTTCTCGCTTGCGGATTTTCTCCCGAAGCTTTTCTAATTCTGTGAAAATTAAATCCCAATTGCCTTTGAACTTTTTGAGAATTTCTTCCAATGCTTTAGAAAATGAGGCAAACAATTCCGGGTCTTCATCAATATTAACATCAATAAAATGCCTAATTGCATGCTCTACCTCTGCAGCTTTCGTTTTAGCTCTTTTCCTTTCTTTTGTATTTTTCTCAAAGTCATCATCCATAATTGAAATTGGAGCAACTTTCTGTTCTATTCCTTTCGATTTTAAATAATCATCGGCAATCGCTCTCAATTTTTCAGGTATGCCACGCATACTGAAACGGTCATCATGGAAATGCTTTTGAGCCAATAGGTTAATTTCCAAGAAGCTTTTGTAATCATTGAAGAAGTCTAAAGCCTCTTTTCTTGGAAGGACTTTGTTAAACGCTGTTGTCAATTCTTTGAATGCTAAAATGTATTCAAAACGAATATCTTCATCGTAAAACAAATCAAAGAAGGAATCTGGGTCTGATAAATCAGTACAATTGTATTTTTTGAGAATATCCCAAACCTTTTTATGAGCTGCAATAAGTTCATTTAATTCCTCTTCAGGATTTGTTAAGGCATCCGTAATCTCTTTTTGTTCTCTTTCGGAATAACTATTTAATGCTCTTTTTAGATGGTGTCCTATACCAACGTAATCAACAACAAAACCAACATCCTTACCAATTGGTCCAATGCGGTTCACTCTGGCAATTGTTTGTAAAAGGTTGTGGGCAACAATAACCCTGTCGAGATAAAGTACTTGTTCTATTGGTGCATCAAAACCAGTTAAAAGCATATTGTTTACAATGATGACTCCAACATTCCCGTTAATTCCTTCTTCTTCACTTTCAAATGGCATTTTAAACCGCTTAATGCTCTTATCATGGTATCGTTTGTCGGTGAATGCCTTTATGTGTGGTTTGTCATTATTATTGCCTGAAATAACAACGGCAGTTTCCAATTTCTTTAATCGTTCAATATTTATTCCAAGCGGATTGTTATTCTCTAATTTGGAAACTTGCGTTGATAAATGTTGGTCAAGCACGGTCTTGTAGCGAACTGCTGCTTCTCGGGATGTGGCAACTATTTGGGCTTTAAATCCATTTGAAAAAATATGTTCGATATAATGTTCAATCATATCTTCGGCTTTGGAAGAAATGGTTTCAATAGCTTCTAAATAGGCATCACGTGAGCCGTACCCCAATATTTGCAATCGTTCAGTAAGTTTATAATCACTGAAAACATCAGAAAACTTTTCATCCATGCCCTCCGTGTCTTCAACCTCTGCATTATGGGTGCGACCTTCATATACAATTTCTAAGGTAACTTTATCGTCAATTGCTTTTTGCATGGTGTACTTGTCGATATACTCACCATAAGTCTGTTCCGTTCTGTCGATAGGTGTTCCTGTATATGCAATCCTCGTTGCATTTGGAATTGCTTTATCAAGATTAGCACCTAATAGAGAATATTGTGACCTGTGTGCTTCATCAGTCATTGTTAGAATCTGATGGCTTGCATTCAGTTCCGGGAATATTTCTTCCAGCTCATTTTGCTGAAACTTATGAATCATTGCCATTACTAAATCGGGTGTGTCTGTTGACAATAATTGTTTCAGCTTACTAATTGAATCTGCAACTTTTACCGTAAACCCAATACTTTGACTGGTTTCGCTTAATTGCTCTTCAAGTTGAGTACGGTCGGTTATAAAAATAACTTTCCACCCTAACAGCTCATTTTTTTGTTTCATTTTTCTCACCATGAACATCATGGTTAGTGATTTTCCAGAACCTTGGGTATGCCAGATAATGCCGCTTCTTTCAGTTCGGTTTTTACCGGATAGCAATCTTTTTATGGATTCGTTTACCGCTCTGAATTGTTGGTAACGACCAACGATTTTAATTGATTTACCTTCATCGTTGGTACTGAAAATTGTAAACGTGCGGATTATATCCAGTAGATTGTTTTTATCTAACATACCGGCAACCAATCGTTGTTGGTCGTTTGGAGAAGAATTACCGCTCTCTAAGTCGTCCAAAGTTTTGGGATATGGGTCAGTCCAGCGGTAGAAATACTTGTCGGAATGAGTCGTAATTGTTCCAAAACGGGCTTCCTGACGACAGGTAATAATGGTGAATTGATTGTAGTAGAAAAGTTCCTGGTTACCTTCTCCTGTTGCACCTCTTTGTTCTGAATACCTTAATAATTGTTCAATAGCTTCATTAATCGGGTCTTTAACCTTTGGAGATTTACATTCCACAATAGAAATTGGCAAGCCATTCAAAAACAAAGTGATGTCTGGAATAATGTAATGTTCAGAACCTTTAATCTTTAGTTTAAACTGAGAGATAGCTATAAAATTATTCCGTTCTGGGTGGTCAAAATCTATTAGTCTAACTGTTGGGCTTTCTTCACCGGTAATTTCATTCTTGCTAACTGTCGTATTTTCGAGCAACAACTCTAAAATATGCTTGTTGTTTTCAATTAAGCTACTCTTATTGAAAGATGTAATCTTTTTTACAACTTCATCCAACTGGCTTTCAGTAAGGAAACTGTTTATTGCTTTTATAGCTTCTTTGAGCTTAGGAATTAACACAACCTCATTGAATGAGGTACGATAACTTTCTTCCGGTTTTTGACCGTGTCCATCAAGCCGGAGCACCTCATCCCACTCAAGACCTTCCAATTGTTTCAGGAAAGGTTCTTCAACATGGGTGAGTTCGTCAATTTTAAGTGCTTTTCCTTTTTCGCCTTTGTATTTATTGTCGTTACTCAGTATCATAACAGTTTAGTTTACCCAGGTAAATCGTTGTTTGGCATTCTCATAGCTTATCACTGAACTTTTCAAATTGAATAGTTTTTCATAAGCTTTAAATTTGTTTTTATAAGTGTCTCTAATAAAACCTAAATCAGACCTCTGGGATTGATTAATATCGATTATCGAAATAAAAACCAATTGGGTATTTGTAGGTATAGTATAGCCCATGTTTTGCTCAAGCTCATTCCCAATATCCGTGGTTAGTTGATGAGCTAAAACCATTTGCAAACTATCGATAGATTTTTTTAAGAGGTTATGAACTCTTCCTGTGGCATTTTCCTGGTTTTCAATATTTCCACTGGTGAAGTCTTTTAATTCAATCAGATAAAAAGTTTGGTTTGCTTCATCGTACCAGCAGGCATCCATTTCTTTGAATGAGAATCCTGATAGTTGCTGGTAAGCACTTTTATCTTCAAAACGAAACCATTTATTGTCTGGAAAATCCAGCGTGATGTTACTTTCTGTAAATCCCATATTATGCGAGGTCTAAATTGGTTTCTTCATCAAACATATCTAATGCTTCATCTATTATTGAGTTTTCAGGAAGTCCTTCTTTTAGGTCTGCAACCTTGTATGAAATCGTTTTATCCTCATCTTTCGATAAAGCCAGACACTTAATACTTTCTTTTTCGCGCCGTGCAATGATTGAAAGTTGCTTTATCATAAAGTAATTATGCGTAGAAAGAAATACCTGAACCCCTGCTTTACTTAAGCTGTAAACAATTTCGCACAATTCACGAATAGCATCAGGATGGAGGTTTGAATCGGGCTCATCTAAAAATAGCATCGTTTCTTTATGCAATTGCCTGTTTCGTATTAGTGTAGTAAGAATACCAATCTTTTTAACACCTTCTGCCGTAAGTGACATAGGAAATTCATGTTTCCCTTTTTTGAAAACAAATTCAATATCAACACCGTCTTTCTTTTGTTGCACTTCCCCTTCAAAAACTTTCTCTAATGTTTGGTTTACCGATACTAAATTGGATTCTACCTTTCCTTTTTGTGTAGGGATTTTTAACGCTTTCACCAAGTCGTAGTAGGTGTCGTCAAATTCAGGAATATAAAGGCTTTCCCTTGCAATTTCAATTGTTTTAAATATTGATAATACTTCTTTTGCAGGTACAAACAATGCATTATGATTGTTCTGTAATGGTTCAACATGACTGGTTACATCTGTTATTTGTTCCTTTGCATATTCCGAAAATGAAAACCAAAGGTTTTGATTGTTACAGTATGTTAGTTCTACAGAAAGCTTATCAGATGAACCTTTTCGAACCATTTTACCAATGCCGCTTTTTTTGCTGTTAAAAGAGTTAACCAGCTTACTGCTTAGTACCTTTTTAAAGGATTCCGGTGCATGTTTTTGTTTTAATCCAAATTCCTCTATTGCTTTTGTTACAGCATACAAGATTTTTAGGATACCTGTTTTACCTGAATCATTACCTCCAATTATTACATTGATAGGTGTAAACTTTTCCTGCGAAAATTCGCTAAAGGCTTGAAAGTTTTTTATTGTTACCTTTTTTATCATGATGCTTAGTTTTTATAATACGCCTTTAAATCTTCAATTACTTTATTGTGGTTGGTTCCTAAATCTTCTGGTTTCCATGTGCTGAAAGTATTTAGCACCCTTAATGAATTGCTAAAAGAATCGATGTTGTTTTGGAAATACCTTTGTTTTTTAATATCGTAATCCAATCTGCCCTGGGAGCTGTTTTTTCTGCGGCTCAATAGAACCAGATTACCCAGTTTATGCGTCCATTGTTCACGTTGTTCATCTGTCCAATCTACTTTCCACTGGCTATTGTCGTGGGGTGTTTGTGGCAGGATATGTTCCACTGTAATGGTTTTTAGTGGTTCTTTTTTTATGTCGTTATTGCCATAAATCATATCCAATTTATACAACATGTATTTGGCATATCGCCTGCCGTAGATGTTGTTACCGGATAGAATTTTGAAAAAATCTTCTTTTTCAAAATCAAAAATATCAGAGCTGTATAACTCATCCAGTTTTTCGGTTTGTACTTTATCTGATTTTCCGACCGCCTCAATCCTTTTAATTATTTCATTCATCTGTTCAATGCGGAATGTGGGTGTTTTCTGTGTAATCCAATCACCGGAGAATTTATTGTCCAGCTTCTTCAAAAACTCCAACAAACGCATATCACCGAAATACTCCTTATAAGCCAATAGAGGAGGTACCCATAAGTCGGACGGAATGGTGTCTTGCATAATATTGATAAGATTATCAAACTCCCAGGTGTTATTCAGGTGATGATTGTTATTACTGAACAACTCGTTGTAATGCTTTTTGTATTTCTTTAAATACTCAAAGGTGTCGGCACCTTTATTTAAGAGTGCGGGAACTGAGTATGATTTCTTTGTGCTATAGTCGAATTTTGTAGGGGTGTAAATATTTTCTTCAAACTCACGCAATAAGCTTAAACGTGCTTTTTCTTTTACCAAGATTGTGCGGAGATAAGATAGGAATAAATCAAAATCTTCACCTAATTCATTTTCTATATCCTCCCACAATTTGGCATATTCCTGAACTTTCGATTCTTTTCCACCTCCATCTTTAAAAGCTTTTAAGTTGCTTGCCTTTAAAATATCACTATTACGCAATTTTACACCCCGGTCGTTTAGAATGGTGAACATACGGAATGCATCTTCCAATTCTTCGCTGGCTACATAAATAAGTAAAACGTAGTTCATTAAAAATGGGAAGAACTTATCGATGGCAATGGCATCTTTTTTTTCGAAATACTCACGCATTTTTAACAAGGCATTTGCCATGTTTTTAATAGAAGTATCGTAGCCGTTTGCCGTGTGTTTTTTTAGAGCTTCCTTATCGTCTGTGCCTCCCTGTTGTTTAATAAATTGCTCAACAAAGTCTTTTACCTCGTCCCGAATATCGTAGATAATGCGTAAACGCTCAGGAATATTTAAATCGGGGTCGGCTTCACGGAAGATTGCCTGTTGGCAGGTTTGTTTGCGTTTCGATTTATCGGTTAAATCGCGTATAACTGCCATTAATAAATACAAGGATGTTAATCGTTGCTGACCATCTAATAAATCGTGTTCCACATAAGTTACATCGTCATCGTCGTCGCATTCTTTGGTGTGGAGTACAATGGTTCCTAAAAAGTATTGTGCTTTATCCGCTCTTTCGGCAGCATAAGCAATATCATCGAGTAAATCGTTAATTTGGTCATCGCCCCATACGTAAGGACGTTGATAATTGGGAATTCTGTACCAACGGTCTTTATCAAAAAGGTCTTTAACCAGGATTTTATCGCTATTTATTTCTTTGCCTTTTGTGGTTTTCATATTAGTTGGTTGTATTTATTAATTTTTCGACAGATATTTTGCCTGTTAACAGGTCTTGCATTAAGCCTGTTTTTTGCCGTTTGAGTTTATTGTTTTCTTGTTCAAAAGCGGTTATCGTCTTTTCAATTTTCTCAATTGAATTGGTAATACGTTGAGCCTCTTTATCATCAATTTCAGGAACATGGAAGCTTCCTATTTCATCAAAATTTAATCCTTCCCGGTTTCCCCCAGCCATTTGATTAAAGATTTGTCTTTGTCCAAAATCAGATGCGAGGAAAGTTGCAATAAACTTTGAATACTCTTCTGAATTGTTGTTTAAGCGGATAATGCAAACATGTTGATTTACATTCGATTCTGAAAAGCCTTTAGGAACTTGACAACATCTTCCAATAGATGCTCCAGTAATATTTAAAAGCACATCAAAGTTTTGAACCTTTGTGCGAGACATTGATTCGTGTATTTCATCAGAAATAAAGACGATATCTTCTGTGATGATGCCAAAAGGATAAACGTTCTGACTACGAATAAACGGAATGCCTTCTTTCTTGTAAATTTTGTAGCCACCCCGAGGAGTCACACCACTACTGATTAAGCTTGTTAACGATGACAATGATTTAATCTCCCATTCCTTCGGAACTCTACCCAATTCACTATCCTTAAATCCATGTGTTTCTTCAGAACGCAGGTTTCCATTTTTATCAATCCCTTTTGTAAGGAGGTCTTGCATTAAGCCATTCTTTATTCTTTGTTGCTTGGCAATGGTGGCTTCTGTTTGCTCAATGGCTTTATCAATGGTGCTAAGTATTTCGGCTATTTTTGATTGTTCCGTTTTTGATTTGGGTATATATAGTTTAAGCTTAGGTATCTCAGATGTTTTAAGATGTAAAACAGTGGAGCCACTTGAATTATCTTTCATAAACTTTCTGACTTTTGGAGTCATTAAAAGGTAATAGAGAAAATTCAAATCAGTTTTATCATTTTTTAAAACAACTTTTGACAAGTCCATTGACATAGTGATGGTTTCCTTTTCTCCATCCAAAGGCAAGAATAATGGGCAACCTACAATATCTCCATCTCGAGTTAAGTCAGTATTTGCAAATAGTAAATCACCCTTTGATAGTTTCAAATTTTCAGGAATACTTCCTTGGAAATATTTTATTCCCTCCGATTTGAATCCACCATCTTTTGCAATACATTTCAACGTTATAAAGGTATCTCCATTTCCTTTTGTGCCATATTCTTCGCTCGTGTATGAGATGCCCTTTATTAGATATGCAATATCATCAAATACAATACTTTCCCACTCGCTCATGCTAAATAATTTAATTTGGTTAAAAATTGATTTAGCTCGTTCATGGTATCCTTGCGAGAGTTCTCAATTTGTTGAGCGGAAACAAAATACTTGTCAAATTCTTTCTCAAAGAATTGAGTCATGGTACGTTTTTCCGCATTGATGTATCGGGTTAATTGGTCGAAAACCAAATCGTGGTGTTTTAAAAGAATTAATTCTTTGGCTTCCTCTTCCGAAATAATGCCTCCAATTTCTTTTAATAGTTTATCAAGAGCTTTTAACTTATTAGTAAGTGTCTCGCGGTCTTTGCTTATGGCATTGTAACGCTTGGTAATGGCTTTAAACTCTTTTTTGGCTTCCAGTACTTTGGCAAGCATGTGCATTTTGTCGGTTTCAAATTTGCCGTCGCTTTTCTTTAGCTCTTTTTCCAGCTTGTTGACTTCCTTTTTAATGCTATCGTAATTATCGGCATTATTCAGGTGAGCTTTAAACGAAGTGGTTAATTCAGCTATTCTGTTATCCAGTTCAGTTATTTCTCTGTTGGCAATGTTTAACAGCTTATTGGTTTCACGTTTTTCATCTTCGGTGCCGTAGCGTTTAATAACGAGTTTTAATTCCAATTCAGCCTTTGCATCTTTCAGTTCCTTTTTGATTTTCTTTATTTCGGCTTCGTACCCAATAATAGACATTACGCAAGCCTGGAACTTTTTGCTTTCTTTAAGTGCTGCAACTGTGCCTTTTTCGTTGTAGTATTCTATCTGTGAAGTTAGCTCTGCCTTTAACTTTGCAGAAGTTACTTTTTCAT
This sequence comes from uncultured Draconibacterium sp., assembly GCF_963677575.1. Lineage (NCBI taxonomy): Bacteria > Pseudomonadati > Bacteroidota > Bacteroidia > Marinilabiliales > Prolixibacteraceae > Draconibacterium > uncultured Draconibacterium sp. Next base: position 362,590 of record NZ_OY782038.1, on the reverse strand, counting down.
CCTCCTCAGGTTCGTATTCTGTTATGCTCTGTGCTTCTTCCAGACTTTCAGAAAGCTTGCTTTCGTTTTCTGCCAGTAGGGTTTCTTTCCGGTCAATTTCTTCCTGTTCCTTTGTAAAATATTTATCAATCAGGTATTCGTCGGGAATTAAACCCGGTGCCCATCCGATTGACATGATGGTTTTAAGGTCGTATTTAATATTGTCCCACCAGTTTACAAAAACACCTGCCAACTGGAAGTTATCCAATACTTTTTCTTTTATCAGGCTTTTAATCAAAGAAATCAATAGTTTTTTACGGATGTCAGGAAGCTTTTCTCCTGATATGGAAATATAATCGGCAATAGGTTCGTTGACTTCATCCTTTGCATCGTTGCCATTTAGTTTTGCTAAAGAAGCAAAATCATTACCTGCAACTTTCCACCAATCGTTCAGTTTGTCGAAAAAACGGGAATAGACTTTTTTTACTTTTTCGTTTGTTTCAACTATATCTTTAATGGACTCTTTTGAATCTACTTTTTCGGCATAATTGTAATAAGTCTCATCTTTATCAATGAAAAAATCTTTTTCAGCTATTCCAAATTTAGAAAACAGTTCATTGGCATTTTTAATCTCTGATTTTGGAATACCGCCAATTAAATGCGCTTTTACATCCTCTGGTTCCGGGTCAGGCGTGTTATCCACATAGCGCCTAATATTGAGGTTGTAATCATTTTTTTCAATGGTTGCTAAATCAATCAGCTTAGAATAACGAGGAAGTTCTTTTTTCTTATTAAAAACAAAGTCTATTTTCTCAATATCTTCAGGACGTAAAATGTTTTGGTTTTTACCTTCGGCATATTCCGCATCGGCATTGATGAAGAAGATTTTATCTCGCAGCTCGTCAGGTTTGTTTTTATTAATGACTATAATACATGCAGGGATGCCAGTACCATAAAACAACTTTGGAGGTAAACTGATAATTCCTTCAATGATATTATCATTAATCATTCCGGTGCGAATTTCCTTCTCTTTACTACCTCTAAAAAGTACACCGTGTGGCATAACTACTGCCATTTTACCCGTCTTTTTTAATGATGCAACCATGTGTTGCACAAACATTAAATCGGCTTTTTTTCCTGATTCGGGAGCATAACCGTATTTAAAGCGTTCGGTGTGCTCCATGTTTTGTCTGCTGTAGTTCTGAGAGAATGGAGGATTGGCAATCACCCGGTCAAAATCCTGTATTCTTCCGTCGGCTTTAGCATGTAATGGTTCTGCCAAAGTATCACCAAATTCAATACTAAACTTAGAAATGTTGTGCAGTATGATATTCATTTTACAAATGGCTACAACTGTTGGGTCATTTTCCTGACCATTCAAAGTCATGTCATTTGCATTTTGTCCTTGTTCAGCAACGTATTGATGTGATTGGATAAGCATACCACCTGAACCCGCTGTCGGGTCATAAATACTCATTCCAGCCTGTGGCTTTATAATCTGGACTAACAAACGTACTACTTGTGCCGGAGTATAGAATTGACCTCCTTTTTTCCCTGCACTATCGGCAAAAAACTTGATTAAATATTCATAAGCTGCACCCAATAAATCGGGAAACTCAAAATTGTCGTTTACAAGTGGTGGGAAATTATTAAAATGGTCGATAAGGTCTTTTATGTCCTGGTCTTTCAGGATTTTCTTGTTATCGACTTCTTTATTAAAGTTGATACGGTCTTTTAGTACACCTTGCAACAAATCGTTGTTTTCTTCGATTTCGGCAAGTGCTTTGTTTAGCATTTGTCCGGCATTGTAATGCAAGTGTTTTATTGGTGGCTGTGCATCGCCATTTTCATCAGTAAACCCTTGGTGCCATCTTGCACGAGGAGGAACAAAAAAGTTGTCACCGTAGGTTGTTTTATCTTCTAAAAGTTCCTGCAAAAGTGCATCGTCTTCTTCATTACCTGTATTTAAATGACTGTATTCATCATCTATAATTTTTTTACGTGTTTCATCAAACACATCGGACATCCGTTTTAAAAACAGTAAGCCGAATATGTATTCTTTGTATTCGGAGGCATCCATTTTGCCACGTAATATGTTGGCGGCCCCTTCTAAAAATGATTCTAACTGACTTAGAGATATTTTGTTTCGTTTCATTAAATCCGTTTCATTAATCGATTGTTTAACAATCGCATTACAATAGCTTAAAAGCTATTTTAAAGTATGTTTTCTACCAATTTTAATGAAGCTTTTGCGACGGCTTCATCTTTTACCAATTCATACACTTGACTTGCCAGCCAAAGTGTGAGCAGCTCTTTTTCTTCCACTTGAAAAATAGCTGCCATTTTAATTACTTGTTCACGCTTTGCTCTGCGTTCCCCTCGTTCAAGTTTGCTGTACATTGGTGTATCAATTTCCAATTCTGCTGAAAGTTGACGTTGTAGCAATTCTTGTTGCTCCCTTAATTCCCTAATTCGTTTCCCTAAAAACATAGTAGTATATTTTACGACTTGTCATATTTTGGCTAATTTAATAAAGAAAAGGCAGACAAAAGAAAGAAACAATAAACTTATTTATTAACAGGAGAAAGCGGAAGTGTAGGAAACGTAGGAAATACCCCTAAATCCCCTAAAGGGGACTTGACGTAGAAGTAATGTATTTCCGAATTCCTATAAATCCTCTGTTTCCTATTTCCCATTTGTTGGTTTCGAGTGTTTGTTATGCTCATGGTCGAGTAATCCATTTTCTTTAAACTGACCAATGTACTTTTCTGCTGTTTTGTCTTTTATTTCAAGCTCTTTGGCAACTGACAAGTAACCCTGTCTATTAAAGTTATCGGGTAATGCATTGTAGAATTTTAGTTTAATGCCTTTCAAATCATTGTTGGGTAAATTCTGGAAAACTGCGATAGCATGTTTTTCCAGCGTAAAAGCAATTTGAATAGCTGTTCGAAAATCAGTTTCGGCACAAATAAGCGGATTAGAATAGTCGCCATCTTCGAGTATGCGTAGGGTGCGAAGCACCATAGCAATACGAAAAGTAACCAGCCCCAAACGGCGGCTGTTGGCGTTAAAATCGTTTCCTAATAACATGCGATTGCGTTTGTAGAGTGTATTAAACTTTTCTGTAAATACTTCACCTTGTTCAGCTGTAAAGCTAAACTGTATGGGTGTTGGTTGGCTGTTCAGGATTTGATACAGCTCGTACATTTGCTCTCCCTTTATTTCAAAGAAATCGGTGTAATTCACTTTTTGATGGGAAACAAAAGGATTTTTAAAGTCGCTGTAATCCTCAAAAGCATAATACAGAAAGCGGCTGAACAAGCCGTTTTCCACATCTGGCATCATATTATGAACCTGTTTGGGAGTACCCGAAAGAGCGATAGCGAGATGAGGGTCTTCAACTTCAATGTGTTCATTGTCTTTGCGTCGGAACATGTTGGTGCTTTCGTGATGGAATGCTTTACGCAGTACATCGCTAAAATTTCCCCAATCCTGTTTTAATGTTCCGGCTAAGGTGTCTGCCTCGGTTTCAAAAATGATTCCTTTAAAATCATTATCAGACAATGCCTGGATAAATGCGGATGAACTGCTATTGGCAGGAATGTAAAACATTTTTCGTTTTGGCTCTCTTGGACGCTCCACTCCCTGGCGTTGGTTTTTATTCAGGTTATTGTAGTTCTCCAACTCCTGCTCATATTCTTCCTTTGCCCTGATAGACTGCTCAACCATAGATTTATGGATTTTCAAACCAAAGTATTTTGCCCATTTTAGTTTCCCTTTACCAGACCCGGCAGGGGCGGTAATAAAGGAATAAAGGTGTGCTGAGTGTGGCTCATCAAAATAAATCCCTTCAATGTTGGGTAAGCAACCGCTAATTACAGAAATTGCTCCAATCAGGAAAACATCTTTTTCAATTCCATCGCTAAACATTTCAGTACTTTCTCTTAGAATTTCTGGCAGTTGGTTATAAACATCAGATGGGATTTGTGGTGTGTTGAAAATTACCTCATCCACTGTTGCATCTTCCGAAATAGGCTTTGAAGTGCTCACAGATTCTTTAGGTGCCGAACTGTTTTGTTTGGAAGGAGTTGTTACCAAACTTATTCCGGCTTGCTGTGCAAGGTGGAAGAAAGTTTTAATGGTAACACCATGACCTTTTGCCTTTAGGCACTTGTTGTATTGCTTGTCACAAGTGGAATTGGAATAATCAGAGTAAAATCGGCTTACGCGGTGGAAGTAATCTCTGCCTGATTCTCCAAACTCATCGGCAAAGGAAAAACCTATATCCCGCCAATCTGAATAATTGGCGGTAATATCGGTATGAGCTTCTTCAAGTCGTTTTACTATTACCTCAATATCATTATCCTGAATATTTTGAAATATCTGTGGTTGAGGTGATTTTGTTGGTTCTTTTGCTTCCTGGTCTTTGTTTAGCCAGAAATCTATATCGAATTTCTTTTTTTGATTCATTGCTGTAAATATTTCGGATTAATAAAAACCTCCGGGTCGAAGGGTAAAAAACATGCACGGGAAACATCTTTGCCTGATTTATCAACCTCCAGTTGGTACACTTCTTTAATGTAGTTGGCTATTGCATTAAAAAAGTTTTGGTGTGTTGATTCGGTAATGTCAATGGGAATAATCCATTTTAAGCCATCGCCAGATGGTGACACAAAGAGTAATTCCGTTTCAAAGTATTCATCATTCAGTAATTGATTTTTCAATTGCCGAAGGTTTGTGATGTGGTCAAAATCAATGGTTAATAAGCCTGAGTGACTTATTAAAGCTTTATCGTTTCGCTTTTCAAACGTTCCTGAAAAGGTTGCATAGTCAAACTTTGAAGCTTTGAATTTTCGTGCTTCGTCTTTTGCCTCAATAGCCCTTAGTTGTTCTGTAATGGAGGTGTAGGGAGTTGATTTAATCAACTCATACACCTCTATTAAACTTAGGGTTTTCTTAGGGTAAATATTGCTTACAGGTGCTTTAAAATAGCTGAGTTTTGGAATGTGAACCGAAGGTTTACTTTCCTCTTTTGGTGCTGATTCAGGCAAAGTGCGATTACTGTAAAAATGATGTTTTATACCAATGCGAAGATGTAGTTGTTTGTTGAGCTTTTCCAGTAATTCAACGCCAGTCAGCTTGTAGTGTAATTCGGCAAAATCAAAAGGGCTTCCTTTAAAATCGTCTTGCTCTAAATCGCTGTACATAAATACCCAATCCACATTAATGAGTTTAAGCGTAAGCTTATTCTCATTAAATGGATTTTTGGCAGGGGCGCACTCTTTACCCGATAGCCTGACAACAGTCTCATCGGGGTAATACTCGCGCAGAATGTGCGAGTAGATATTTAGTCCGTAATGCGTTTTATCTAAAATATCCTTCTCCTTAATCATGGCTGCCACTTTTAAAGTTTCGGGAATAGTTGCTTTCCAGGAGTTTTTCGAGGTCTTCAACTTTATAATAGAATTTGCCATTGATACGGGAATAGGGGAGAATCCCCGTATCCCGCATGGTTTGCAATGTGCGCTTGCTTACTTTCAGTGCAAGCATTACATCCTGTCCGTCAATCCACGATTGTTTGAACGCTTCGGTTCTGGTTTGTTTCATCACCAGCAATTGCGCTTTGATTTCTTTTATTGCTGAGGATAATTCCAAAAGCATTTGCATCACTTCCATCATAGCTTAACCCTCCCATTTTTTACCAGATAATCGGCAGCTTGCTGTTCGATTTCATCTTTTGATGTACTGCGGTTGCGAAGCAACCAAGTGTCTAACTCAGGGCGGTTGAAATAAATCTTCTTACCATTGGGTTTGTAGTGAGGTATAGCTCCGCTACTTGTTAGCTTGTACAAATGCGATTGTGATAGCTCCAAATAATGACATGCCTCATTAAAATTCAGCACATCTTTTGTGTTAATACTTTGGCTTTCAATAAGCCTTTCCAGTCTCTCCAGACGTTTAATAATTTCGTCCATCTTACTATGAATTTTACATTCTAAAAATGGACTTCAGCGCTAAAGTCATCTTTGATTTTCAAAGACATAGCGAATTTATAGCGAATGGAAAGGTAGTATTGATGATGTATGTTAATACCATTTAAACTAATTGGTAATTAGCTTATTAGTAAAATGGATGGTATTATCTAAAAGTGCAAAGTGGTATAATTGGCACTTAATACCATATTAAGAAATACGTCTAATATTATCTAACCAGGGTAATTTAATTTTTGATTCTTCGATTTGCTCTTGAGTAAGTCTCCTAAATTGTTGTGAAATATCCGTTGAATATCTTTCATCCAGATATTTACGGATGTCAAGGTCGGTGTATTTCCCATTTGTTCCAATTATGTTTCTTCTGAAATAATTATTGTCAATTAAAACACGGTAGACTGCGGCAAGGAGGGTATGGTTTGATCGTTTTTTACTTTTGATGAAATAGTATTCAATATCAATAATTCCGTATTCATAAAGCTTATACTCAACAGCTCCAAATAGCTCTGGTTTAAAAATAATTTCGTAATCAGCCTTTGATTTTATGATTGGTTTTATGTCCTGATAAATTGGTTTAAATTCAGGTTTAGTTTTTGCTGCGGGCTTTTTAATTGGTACAGGAATATCCTCACATTCGATAATGTATGGTCTTTCGGGCGCAGCTTCATTAAAATAGGTATAATAGATTTCATCAGCTGTCAAAACATCTTCTTTCAAATACTCCTGATAGGAATCTTGTATTTCCATCACCAGTCTTACCAGGTGGTGTTTTAATAAATGTAAGACATAGGATTCGTTGGCAATATTGGTATTTACTTTTTTGCTTTGGAGTTTTAAATCGAATTGCTCCGGCGTGTAATCTCTTTCCTGGATTACCTGTGCTGTTTCTTTGAGCTTTTGGGAAATCAATTTGGTAAGAGCAACATGTACAAGATATGATTTCTCATTGTCGCTTAATGCTGCCTTTATTTCCGAATGCAAATCGTTTAAGTAGGCAATGGCTTCGTATTCTATTATTGCATGGTAGTATTTGCGAATACCCGAAAGAGGTTTGACGAAATCAACCTCATAGTTTGGTTGATGGGTGTAGTATTCCTTTTTGACTTCAAGTAATAACTGCTTGAATTTTAAGTCTGATTGGTTCCCGAATTTCCAAGGACGGTGATTCAGAAAAAGTATGTCGTTGAAAAGTTCTAAGTTGTGGCTCATAGGTCAAGTTTTATACGGTTGGCAGCTTCTTTTTTCTTCTGGTCGATAATCTTTGCATACACTTCTGTTGTTTTCAGGCTTTTGTGTCCCAAGAGTTTGGAAACAGTGTAAATGTCAGTACCCAAAGTTAATTGTAGGGTTGCGTATGTATGCCTTGCGCAGTGAAAAGTGATGTGCTTTTCAACTCCGGCACGAATCATCCATTCTCTGATTTTAGCATTATTGTAATCGCTGTATGTTAAATCCTGAAATACTTTTTCGTTGCCTTCTTTTCGTTCGCCCATAAAGTTTAGCGCATCATCAGCAATGGGTAAGGTTTCTTGTCCTTTGGTTTTCTTCTGTTTAAATCGGATGTAATAACCGTTTTCATCGGAATGTTGGATTTCAGACCAGGTGAGTTTTTCAATATCAGAGAAACGAAGCCCGGTAAGCGCACTAAATACAAAGGCGTTTTTAACGATAGGTATTTCACAATGGGCTTTAACTGCACTTTTCAATTCTTCGAGCGTTAAAAACTCCCGTTTTGTTTCTGCTTCTTTTATTCCGTCAATACCTTCTGCGGGATTACGCAGAATAATGCCATCTTTAACCGCTTCCTTTAATGCCGCTCTTACCTTGTTGAAATAAGATACACAGGAATTTTTAGAAAGATTTCTGCCTTGCTTGGTCTTTGCATCGTATACAAGGTAGTACTTCAAATCTTCCAACCATTCCCGGTCGATGTCTGCAAAGCGGATATTTGACTTTTCCCAATTGCGTAAATGTTTTAATGTACTCAGCCAGTTCCCATAATTACCGTCTGAATCTCTCCGTTTTTCTGCTAGTAATTCAAAATAGGTTAGGAATAATGAATTAATCTTTTCCGAATCCTCAAAACCATAAATACCGTTTTGTAATTCCAGTTGTCTTTTTGCCCGGATGCTTTCGCCTAGCTGTAATGTCTTTTTGTTGAAACTCCTTTCTTCGGATGAACGGGGCTTATCGATGAGGTACAAGCGTAAATATTCATACTTCCGTTTTCCTTTGTGGTAATAGTCAAGGTATAGACTGATTTTACCATTCTTGTTTCGTTGACGTAGGGTTACCTTCATGACGCAAAAAGTTTATCGATTTCGGAACGTTTAATAATGGTGCGTTTGCCCAACTTGGTTGCCTGGATGGTTCCGGCTTTCATAAGCCTATAAAATGTGCGTTCGCTTAACCCAAGTAGAGTGTGCGCTTCTTTAATCGAAAGAAAGTCCTTTTGTTTAATGGCTTCAATATTTAGCTCGGTAATAGAAAGTAGTTTTTGTTGGTTCGTTTCCTCGATAGCCTTGCCAATCTTGTTTTCTTTCTTTCGTTGCTTATAGGACCGTGAAGCACAAGCATGACCGCAGAATCGTGTAACTGTAGTTTTTGCGGTAAATTCCTTTCCACAAAACTCACATATCTTTTGGACTTCAATTTTGCTACTCATGCCTATTACTGCCTTTAAGTGACTACAACTGTCATTAGCTGTCAGTAACTGCCATCATTTCTCCGCTCTTGTTATCGGGCAACAAATTTGGATATTTGGGCAACAACTGTACATCAAAAATAAACAAAAAAGAGCAATTGGGCAACAAGAAAGAGAAAATAAAATCTTATAAAGTGCAGTAAATGAAGGGTGATAACAAATATCGGAAAGCGATTTACTTTCCGATACAGAAATTCTTAAAAATATGCCCCAGAACTTCTTCTGTTCCCACTTCTCCTGTGATCTCAGCAAGGTAATGCAAACACTCGCGAATATCCTGTGCAAGGAAATCTCCGGTAATATGCATATCGAGGCCATTCAAAACACGTAAAATTGCTTCATGTGCATTTTTAAGTATTTCGTAATGACGGGCATTGGTAACAATTACATCCTGTTGTTCGGCTTCCTCCATATCAATGGAATGGCTCATATAATCGATCAGTTCCTCAAGGTTTTCCTTTTGTTTGGCAGCTATGAACACCGCTTTTTCATTATCGGTGAATTCCATTACCTCTATTTGCTGAATGGTGTCGCGTAAACCGGAATCGATTTTATTAGCCACAATTATCAGCGTCTGATGTGAGGCAATTCGTTCGCGAATCTTTTGAATGCGGCTTTCCACAAGCGGGTAGGGATTATTGGTGTCAACTACCAACAAAACTACAGTTGCCTGCTCCAGTTTACTGTAACTTCGTTCGATTCCCAGGTTTTCAATGTGATCTTCAGTTTCGCGAATACCCGCCGTATCGAAAAAGCGAAATGCAGTTCCATGAATATTCACAACATCTTCAATCACATCGCGCGTTGTTCCATGAATATCAGAAACAATAGCACGATCTTCATTCAGCAAAGCATTTAACAGTGTTGATTTACCGACATTGGTTTCCCCAACAATAGCCACCGGAATTCCATTTTTAATGGCATTTCCCAGTTGAAACGAATCTTTCAGTTTTCGCAGCAACTCCTCAATTTCTTCAGTTAATTTGCGCAATGCAGTCCGGTCGGCAAACTCCACATCTTCTTCGCTAAAATCCAGCTCTAGTTCTACCATTGCAGTAAAATGCAGTAGCTGATCGCGCAAAGCACTAATTTCTTTCGAGAAACCACCGCGCATCTGGTTCATGGCCAATTTATGAGCAGCAGCATTCGACGATGCAATAACATCCGCCACAGCTTCTGCCTGCGAAAGGTCCATTTTCCCATTCAGAAATGCACGTTGAGTAAATTCTCCGGGCAATGCCAGCCGGGCTCCGTTTTCAACCAAAACATTCAAAATCCGTTGCTGAATATACACCGATCCATGACATGAAATTTCAATAATGTCCTCACCGGTAAACGAATGTGGCGCACGAAAAAGAGCAATAACTACTTCGTCGATGGTTTCGTCGGCTGAAACTATTTTACCAAAATGAAGGGTGTTTGCCGGTTGATCTACAAGTGACTTTCCTGCTTTCGGACTTTCATAAACTTTGTCACATATTGTTATGGCATCGCTACCAGAAAGGCGAATAACGGCAATTGCCCCAACTCCCGGAGAAGTTGATATGGCACATATTGTAGATTGATCAAGCATTAGCTTTGGGTTTTAGCTTTTTAAAATAAATTAAAGGTAATTCTTTATAATTCAGTTTCTGGTGGTAAATCCAAGTGGTTATTAAGCGTTCGCCCAAAAAACCCATAATCCGTTCCTGGTAACCCTCATATTTCTTAAAGTCTATTTCATCTTCAAAACGAAAAAGAATATGGAACAACCACTCCATTAATTCATTAAATCTTTCCCATTTTAAAATAAACATATTATTGGCAAACAAACGCTTGTTTGAGAGTACTCTATTGTAGGCTTCCATGTATTCCGGATAGTCTGATTTTAAAATACTTCCTATATGTTTTAAATCTTGAATATTGTGATACCTGCTGTAATGCTCCTCAACAGTATATTTAAGAATTCTACGTGTTGGCATTATTGCATCATATTCCGAAAGAAATTCAGCAATGTCATCCTTTTTTAAAATTTTATTTTCCCAGCAATTATAGTTTTTTGTATAAATTAATCCGTAGCGTTTTTTCCATAAACCAATAGGATAATAAAGCAGGCGTTTAAGTTGAAAGAAAAACTGCTCTTTATTTTTTGTAAAATAACGACGGTAGTGGCAACTTCCCACAATATCAGATTTTGTGTTTTTCCACACCCAGTATAAACCGGTTAATTCGCTGTAATATTTATTTTTTTCAGAGATGTTCTTTCCGGTATCATCACCTGTAAAATCAGTATTCTCGGGGGCATTATTTTTACCGGCCCATATATGCATATAGCCATCTTGCGACAGGAATTGCTTCTCGGTTTTATAATAAAACGAATATATTCTTATTGTATCTTTTTGTGCCATAATTTAAATCAACATAGAACACAGTGGTTGTTAATTGGTAATTTGTTGAAAATAATGGCGAAAATAGAGAAAAGAATACAACTAACTTATTTTATTTAGAAGTTTTCGGACGAGAAAAATTAAAAAATATATTAGTTAAATCCTTTTCAAGACATTTCTTTATCCTATTTTTGATGATTGATTTAAATATTTGACTAATACATATTTATGGAGAACAGAGAATACTATGAGGATCCTAGAAATGAAATGGAATATTTTTTAACCAGTGCCCCTAAACGTAGCATTGAGTTTGGGTGTTCAAATGGTATATTTTCGGAGAGAGTAAAGAAAAAATATAAAACAGAAACATGGGGGATTGATATCGACAAAGAATCGACTGATATTGCCAAAACAAAAATGGATAAGGTTTTTTGCGGAGATGCCCTGGAGATTATTGAGGAATTACCGGAGAATTATTTTGATTGCTTGATTTGTAACGATTTTATCGAGCACGTACCATCAGATCGCGATTTTTTTAAAAAGATAAAAAAATGCTTAACCGATGATGCTGTTTTAATATGTTCGTTACCCAATATACGACACTGGAAGCATTTTGTGAGGTATTTCTTTTTAAAAGACTGGAAGTACAAAAGTCATGGTATATTGGATTATACCCACCTTCGGTTTTATACAAAGAAAAGTATGAAAAGAGCCATTAAAGAGTGGGGTTTTGAAACAGAACTTATTAAAGGTATTCGTCCAACGAAAAGTCCTTTTTTCTATCTGTTTTGTTTAATTACGCTTAATTTTATTGGCGATATGCGTTATTTGCAGTATGCATTCAGAGCGAAATTAAAAGAGAAGATTTAAACCAAAAAGTACTTTAGTTTCGAGTTTTTTCTAAATAGAATTTTTAGACGATTGTTATCTGGTTTTAATTCCGACCAGAAACTTCCGGTAATTGTCCGAAAAGTGAAGAAGCAGTAACTTTTTTTTGCTTTTATTTGTGTTAAATTAATCTTTCAAATCTTATCAAATGCAGTCATTAATTGATTTTGCCGTATCTGAACTTAAAAAATCGAAATATACGATAGCATTTACTGGTGCCGGCATTTCAGTGGAAAGCGGGATTCCGCCATTCAGAGGCGAACATGGTCTCTGGAACAAATACGATCCACAGGTACTGGACTTGGGCTACTTTCTGAATAACTCAGAAAACTGCTGGACATATATTCGCGAAATATTCTACGATTTTTTTGCAGATGCCAAACCAAACGATGCACACCGGATGCTGGCAAAAATGGAAAGTAACAAGCTGTTAAACGCTGTTGTTACCCAGAATATCGACAATTTGCATTACCAAGCCGGAAGTGAAACCGTTTACGAGTTTCATGGCAATTCAAAAAAGCTAAAGTGTTTAAAGTGCGGACAAGTTTATGATGCAATGGATATTGATTTTGAAAACATTCCGCCAAAATGTGTAAATGATGGAGAAGTGCTAAAACCCGATTTTATTTTTTTTGGTGAAGGAATTCCGCCCGATGCATATGCAGATTCGTTCGCAGCGGCAGAAAAAGCTGAAGTGTGCATTATTGTTGGCTCAACCGGCGAAGTAACACCGGCGTCGTATGTGCCGCGTACTGCCAAACAAGCCGGTGCAACAATCATCGAAATCAATCCCGAAGAAACCATTTTTACTTCAGCAATTACTGATATTCATTTAAAAGGAAAAGCCGCCGAAGTTCTAAATCAGCTAGGCGAGTTGTTGTTTTGAACTTTTCAACCAAATGTTTGAAGTTTATTGTAACAGTGCTCATACTTTGGCCCGAAAGCAATTAATCTACGGATCATTTTCGGTATAACTTGAAGAAAATTTATATTTGCGCTACGAAAACAAATAGGGTAACTTCGGTTTTAGCCCGACAATTTCTTGATCAGGCTAAAATTGTTACCATTTTAATTAAAAAATAAAATAATGAAATTACTTGAAGGAAAAACAGCGATCATTACCGGCGCTTCTCGCGGTATTGGTAAAGCAATTGCTGTAAAGTATGCACAGGAAGGGTGCGATGTTGCCTTTACCGATCTTTTTGAAGATGACAATATGAAAGCCACGGAAGAGGAATTAAAAACTTACGGTGTAAAAGCCAAAGGGTACGCTTCTGATGCAAGTAATTTTGAAGATACTGACCGGGTTGTAAGCGAAATTGTTAAAGAATTTGGCCGTATTGATATATTAGTTAATAACGCAGGTATTACAAAAGATACTCTGTTAATGCGAATGACTGAAGACCAGTGGGATGCAGTTATCAACGTTAACCTGAAATCAGTATTTAACTTTACAAAAGCAGCGCAACGCACCATGCTTAAACAACGTTCCGGATCAATTATCAACATGAGTTCGGTTGTAGGAGTAAGCGGGAATGCAGGTCAGGCTAACTACTCGGCATCAAAAGCCGGTATTATTGGATTTACCAAGTCAGTAGCACGCGAACTGGGTTCTCGTGGTGTTCGTTCAAATGCCATCGCACCTGGTTTTATTATTACTGAAATGACAGGTAAAATTCCGGAAGATGCACGTAAAGCATGGGAAGCTTCAATTCCATTAAAAAGAGGTGGAACACCTGAAGAGGTTGCAGGTGTTGCAACATTCCTTGCTTCTGATCTGTCGTCGTATGTAAGCGGGCAGGTTATTACTGTTTGCGGCGCAATGAATACTTAAAAAAAGTTAATAAGATAAAGGAAAGCTGTCTGAAAAGGCAGCTTTTTTTATTTCTTTGTGTTAATGAAACACAGGGCCTTATTTGTAGGACTCACTACAATAGATATTCAATATTTTATAGATGAGATTCCGGTTGCCAATACCAAAATTAAAACCGACATTCCGGATATTTTAGTTGGCGGCCCGGCAACCAATGCTGCTGTAGCATTCGCTTATCTGAATAAAACAGCAACACTTGCAAGTCCGGCTGGTCTCAATGCTTTTTCCTCATTTATTGATCAGGATTTGAACAGTGTTGGAGTAGATCATTTTGATCTGGCTTATGGACAGGAGTTCGAAACAATTTTAGCCACCGTGTTAACGTCAAAAAATGGCGATCGCACGATTATATCGCATAATCCGACAGAAGTAGAAAGTACGATTTCGCCGCAAAAACTGATCGATCTGGTAGAACCACAAATTCTGCTAATCGATGGTTTTTACCCTGAATTTAGTCTTGAATGTGTGAAGATTTGTAAGGAACGCAGAATACCTGTTGTTTCTGACTGTGGAAGCTGGAAACCGCAGTTTGACGAGCTTTTAGATTATATTGATATTGCCATATGCTCTGCTGATTTTATGCCACCGAATTGTGTGAATCAAGAAGAACTATTTGATTTTATGACAGCTAAAAACGTAAAGTCAGTGGCTATTTCAAATGGAGAGGATGAAATCCAATATTACTCAGAAGATAAGAAGGGGAGTCTTGCCATACCGGAAGTGCTGGTTAAAGATACGCTTGGTGCCGGAGATTTTCTTCATGGTGCCTTTTGTTACTATTTTCTTGAAAGTACTGATTTCGAAAGAGCTATAAAAGAAGCAGCATTATTGGCTTCGTTTACCTGTAGTTTTGAGGGTACGCGGAAATGGTTAAATTTTGATCATAATGCCTGACATCTAAAAAATAATCCGTAAATTGTTTTAATCGCGAACAATAAAAGAATAATGTTAAATAAATCAATTGCATATCGATTGAGTGTTTATATATCCCTGGCAGTAATAGGGGTATTTATTGCTTTTATTGGTATATTTTTTCTTTTCAATCAAACACTTATAAAAGAGAGTGTAAAGAACAAGGCGATGTCGCAGAGTACTCACGTAACAAGCCAGGTGCAGCGTTACATTGTAACTACTTCTGAAGTTGCCGGAAATATTGCCGACCAGGTTATTTTTTACGGTCAGCAAGATCATGCCAATCTATTTATTCAAAGCCTGGTAAATAAATATTCCTTTATCAATGCTATTTATGTAAAAATTGATTCAACAGTTACCAACTTGCCGTATCGGAGTTATTTTACTTACAGAGACGGAGATTCCACTTTAATACAGCGGGGTAGCGGTAATATTTCGGCGTGTGCAAATGAGCAAGTTCAATTCGAAAACCTAATCAAACAGCAAGGTGTAGGTTGGTCGGAGCCTTATTTATGCGAACGGAATAATATTGTTGTTGCCGCTTACTGTTCACCTATTATGATCGAATCTCCATCGGGGCAAGAAAAACGTGTTGGAGAAGTAATTTGCGAATTGTCGTTAAATGAGCTGAATAAGCAGGTGAATAGTTTAAAAATAGGAAAAGGCGGTTTTGCTTTTCTTATGTCGAATAATGGAGTTTACATTACACACCCCGTTAACGAATGGATACTAAACCGAAGTATTTACGATATTCATGAGAAGGTTCTTAAAGAAAATGTTATTACCACTACCGATCATGTACTGGCAGACACAAAACCGGGCACATTAATTGCTTATCCCGAATTATTTAATTTCGAAAAAGCCCTTGTTTATTATGTACCTATCCAACAAAATGGCTGGGTTTTAGCATCGGTTTTACCTTATAAAGAGTTATTCGAACCCTTGTATTTACCGGTACTCCAAATGTTGTTTTTCTCCGTATTAGGAATTCTAATTATTTATTTAACTGTTACGTACATTATAAACCGCCAGATAAAACCGCTGAGTTTGGTTACCAAGCAATTAAAACGTTTCAGTAATTTAACCGGGCCATATAAAGATATTCCCGAGAATGAAATTGTTCAGGTTGCTGAGAGTTTGAATTATATGAAATCATGGTACGAAAAATATTTACAAACTCAATCCGACGAACAAAAGAAAAAATTAAGACGCCAGGAAGATATGAATCAGGCTTCCGAAATTCAGCAAAGTTTTATAAAATCCATCTATCCGGCTTTTCCCGACCGCACCGATATCGATCTTTATTCCACATATCAACCGGCCAGAGGCGTAAGTGGCGACTTGTTTGATTATTTTTTTATTGATGATGAGCACCTGGTTTTAACCATGGGAGATGTTTCGGGAAAAGGTGTGCCGGCGGCATTTTTTATGAGTGTTGCACAAACAACAATTAAAACAAATGCGTTGGAGCCAAAAGCTAATTTAATTGTTGAAAAAATAAATAAAGAGTTGTGTACAAGCAACCACCATCAGTTCTTTTTGACGCTGTTTTTAGGTGTTCTGAATGTGAAAACCGGTATTTTTGAATATTGTAATGCTGCTCATACTCCGGGATATATTTTAAATAAAGATGGAATTGTGACAGAACTGGCACAGTCGCACGGACTACCTTTGGGGCTTTATCCCGACAAGTCTTATAGCTCAGCTAAAATCCAGTTAAATAAGAAAGATACGCTGGTTTTATACACCGATGGTGTTACCGAAATGCTAAATGAAAATCATGTTCAGTATGGTAATCAGCAGCTCGTTGAGAATCTGAAATCGCTGACTGGACAAAACCCAAAAGGAATGGTTGAACGTTTGGAGAAGAGTTTCCATATTTTCAGGGGACATGCTCAGCAAACCGACGACATTACTATGCTGATCTTTAGCTACAAAGCATAAAAAAAGGAGGTTTTCACCTCCTTTTTCAATAGCTCAGTATTTCGTTTCTTATTCTTTCAGCGCTTTTTTATTCGACAAAATGCGCATCTGAAGTTTCTCATTTTTCTTGTCAAAACCAACCGAAATGGTATCTCCTTCGGTAATCGATGCCTTGATAATTATTTCGGCCATTTCATCTTCCAGATATTTCTGAATGGCTCGTTTTAATGGTCGGGCGCCAAACTGAGGATCATATCCTTTCTCGGCAATAAAGTCTTTTGCTGCGGGCGATATTTTCAGTTTATAATTCAATGATTCCACACGTTTGTACAAACCTTCAATTTCTATGTCGATAATGCTGTGAATGTGTTTTTTCTCCAGTTGATTAAACATTACAACATCATCGATACGATTCAGAAACTCCGGAGCAAATGCCTTTTTCAGAGCTTTCTGAATGATGTATTTTGTATGCTCATTTTCCTCTTCAGGTGTTTTTGCCGTTGAGAAACCGACGCCACGTCCGAAGTCTTTTAATTGACGCGATCCGATGTTCGAAGTCATGATAATAATCGTATTTCGGAAATCTACATTACGTCCCAGACTATCGGTTAAACGTCCTTCGTCCATCAACTGAAGCAAAATATTGAACACATCAGGATGTGCTTTCTCAATTTCGTCGAGCAATACAACAGAGTAGGGTTTACGTCTCACTTTTTCAGTCAACTGGCCACCTTCTTCGTAACCAACATATCCCGGAGGCGCTCCAACCAATCTCGATACCGCAAATTTCTCCATGTACTCACTCATGTCAATACGTATCAGCGAGTCCAGATTATCGAACAAGTAAGTAGTTAAAACTTTTGCTAACTGGGTTTTTCCAACACCTGTTGGTCCCAGGAAGATAAATGATCCGATAGGGCGGTTTGGATCTTTCAATCCTGCGCGGTTACGTTGAATTGCCTTAACAATTTTAGCAATAGCTTCGTCTTGCCCAACAACTTTACCTTTCAGGTCTTTGCCCATGTTCATCAGGCGTTTTCCTTCGGCTTGCGCAATACGCTGTACCGGAATTCCCGACATCATGGCAACAACCTCGGCAACTTTGTGCTCATCAACAGTTTCGCGGTGATTTAACAAATCTTTTTCCCACTGTTCTTTTGCATCTTCCAAAAGCGTAAGCAGGTTTTTTTCTTTATCGCGATAATTGGCTGCAAGTTCAAAATTCTGACTTTTAACAGCAGTAATTTTATCCTCTTTGGTTTTCTCTATCTTTTCTTCCAGCTTAACTATGTTATCCGGAACATTGATATTTGAAATATGAACACGCGAACCTGCTTCGTCAAGTGCATCAATGGCTTTGTCAGGCAAATAACGATCGGTAATGTAGCGTGCAGTTAATTTCACGCAGCTTTCAATCGCTTCCGGAGTAAAAGTTACATTGTGGTGATCTTCGTAACGTTCTTTAATGTTATTCAGAATTACAATGGTCTCGTCTATCGAAGTAGGATCGACCATTACTTTCTGGAAACGACGTTCCAAAGCACCGTCTTTTTCGATTTGCTGACGGTATTCATCAAGCGTTGTGGCTCCAATACATTGAATGTCGCCACGTGCCAGAGCAGGTTTTAACATGTTCGCCGCATCCAGCGATCCGGTTGCTCCACCGGCACCTACAATGGTATGAATCTCGTCGATAAACAAAATTACATTGTTTACTTTCGATAGCTCATTCAAAATCGCTTTCATTCGCTCCTCAAATTGTCCGCGATATTTTGTACCCGCCACAATTGACGCAATATCAAGGCTTACAACGCGTTTATCGAATAATATTCTCGATACTTTTTTACCTACAATTCGCAGTGCCAATCCTTCAGCAATGGCCGATTTACCAACACCAGGTTCTCCAATCAAAATTGGGTTGTTCTTTTTACGTCGACTCAGGATTTGCGCCAGTCGCTCAATTTCTTTCTCGCGACCAACAATTGGGTCAAGACTGTTTTCTTCTGCCAGTTTGGTAATATCAATACCAAAATTATCGAGTACAGGTGTATCCGATTTTGCTCCGGCAGCTTTTTTCGAACTTTGTCCGCCTGACGGGCCTTTTCCAAAACCTTCGCCCGGCTCATCATCGTCGCTTTCAGGAAAGTCCGATTTCGCTTCAGGCTGTTGGTAGTCTTGCAATTGTGACTTAACCATGTAATAATTAATACCCAATTCAACGAGCAGTTGAGTTATCAAACTGTCGTTGTCTTTTAATATAGCTAGCAAGAGATGACCGCTGTTGGCTGTTGCACTTTTAAACGATCGTGCTTCCAGATAAATCAACTTCAAAGTCTTTTCCGTTGACTTAAGCATAATTAAATCAGCTTTCTGATTAATATCTTTATCTGTACGTACCTTGCTTTCGATCAGTTGTTTTACTTCAACCAGGTCAACACCCAGGTTTTCGAGAATATCTGTAGCAGTACCTTCGCCTTCTCTCAAAATTCCCAAAAAAAGATGCTCCTGGCCTATATAATCATTCCCCAAACGAATTGCCTCCTCCCGGCTATATCCGATAATATCTTTAATTCTTGGTGAAAATTGTGAATCCATATATAGTTTCCTTTTTATCTCGGTTTAACAAATACTATTCCTAAAAGGTTGAAAGACTAAATTAAATAAAATTTGAAGCTGGGAAGTATCGAAATGGCAGAAGTTATCAAATGTAACAAAAACATCATGAATTTATGACAGTTAAATTGTTAATATCTTCTTATCAAAGGTATGTAAAACACTACTAGATATGCGTGTTACACGAATGATTTTACTATTTTTGTGGGTCTTTTAATAGTGATAATTTATTTTGAAAGGAGATATAATGACAGAAGGTGAAAAGATTATCAGAATAAACATTGAGGAGCAGATGAAATCTGCCTATATTGATTATTCAATGTCGGTAATTGTTTCGCGTGCACTACCAGATGTACGCGATGGTTTTAAACCGGTACACCGCCGGGTTTTATTTGGTATGCACGAGCTTGGAATTTTATCCAATCGGCCATATAAAAAGTCAGCCAGGATTGTTGGAGAGGTACTTGGTAAGTATCACCCACATGGCGACTCTTCAGTTTATTTTACCATGGTACGTATGGCGCAACATTGGTCGTTGCGTTACCCGATGGTAGATGGCCAGGGTAACTTTGGTTCTGTTGATGGTGACAGTCCGGCAGCAATGCGTTATACTGAGGCTCGTATGTCGAAAATTTCGGAAGAAACTTTAGCTGATTTAGATAAAAACACAGTTGATTTTCAACCAAACTTCGATGAATCGTTGGGTGAACCTACAGTATTACCAACAAAAATACCTCAGTTACTGGTTAACGGAGCGTCGGGTATTGCTGTTGGTATGGCCACCAATATGGCTCCACACAATCTAAGTGATGTTATCGATGCTACCATTGCATACGTTAATAACAATGATATTGAAATGGAAGAGCTTATCGATATCGTTAAAGCTCCCGATTTTCCAACAGGTGGTATCATTTATGGTTACCAGGGTGTAAAAGATGCATATGAAACCGGAAGGGGGCGTATTGTAATCAGGGGTAAAGCTCACATTGAAAATGAAGGTGGCCGCGAGAAGATCGTTGTGACCGAAATTCCGTACATGGTTAACCGCGCAGAAATGATTCAGAAAACTGCCGACCTGGTTAACGAAAAGAAAATTGAAGGAATTTCGAATGTGAACGATGAATCGGACCGCGAAGGTATGCGTGTGGTTTATGATTTGAAACGCGATGCAATGAGCAACGTAGTTCTAAATAAACTATACAAATATACTCAGCTGCAAACTTCGTTTAGTGTTAACAGTATTGCACTGGTTCATGGTCGACCAAAAATTCTTAACCTCAAAGACCTGATCAAACATTTTGTTGATCACCGTCACGAGGTGGTAACACGCCGTACACAATATGAACTGGAACAAGCTGAAAAACGTGCTCATATTCTCGAAGGACTTATTATTGCCAGCGATAATATCGACGAAGTAATTGCTATTATCCGTGGCTCTTCAACTCCGGAAGAAGCACGAAACAAACTGATTGAACGATTTGAATTAAGTGAAGTTCAATCGCGTGCAATTGTTGAAATGCGCTTACGTCAGTTAACCGGTCTTGAGCAAGACAAACTTCGTAAAGAATACGAAGAAATTATGGCGCAGATCGAACATTACAAAGCCATTCTTGCCGACGTTAACCTGCGTATGGAAATCATAAAAGACGAATTGCAGGAAGTAAAAGATAAATACGGTGATGAACGTCGTACCGAGATTGTTCCAAATGCCGAAGAATTTAATCCTGAAGATTTTTATGCCGATGAAGAAATGGTAATTACTATTTCGCATTTAGGTTATATAAAGCGTACGCCGCTTACTGAGTTCAGAACTCAGGGCAGGGGAGGTATCGGTTCGAAAGGAAGTACTACCCGCGATGAAGACTTCCTGGAGCACATTATCATTGCCTCGATGCACAATACCCTTTTACTATTTACCGAAAAAGGAAAATGTTTTTGGTTAAAAGTGTATGAAATT
The DNA here is from genome assembly GCF_963677575.1 of uncultured Draconibacterium sp. Taxonomy (NCBI): domain Bacteria; kingdom Pseudomonadati; phylum Bacteroidota; class Bacteroidia; order Marinilabiliales; family Prolixibacteraceae; genus Draconibacterium; species uncultured Draconibacterium sp. The sequence goes on along the minus strand of NZ_OY782038.1, from coordinate 341,385 downwards.
CCTGAAGGAACAAGGGCTTCAAAAGGCCGTGCAATTCAAAACATGTTAAATATTGAGCCAGACGATCAGGTGTTGGCATTTATTAAAGTGAAAACTCTGGCCGATCAGGAATTCATCAATAACAACTACATTATTCTTGCTACCAAAAAAGGTATTATCAAGAAAACAACGTTAGAAGCTTATTCGCGTCCGCGACAAAATGGTGTTAATGCAATTACCATTAAAGAAGGCGACCAATTACTGGAAGCTCGATTGACAAATGGTAATAGCGAAGTTATGCTGGCTGTGCGTTCGGGTAAGGCAATTCGATTCAACGAAAGTATAGTTCGTGCAATCGGCCGAACTGCTTCCGGAGTGCGCGGTATCACACTTGGTCACCAAAATGATGAAGTAATTGGTATGGTTTGTGTGATGGATGAGAATGAAGATATTCTGGTAGTTGCCGAAAAAGGATATGGAAAACGCTCTAAAATTGATGATTACCGTATTACCAACCGAGGCGGAAAAGGTGTAAAAACACTGAATATTACCGAAAAAACAGGGGAGTTGGTTGCTATTAAAAGTGTTTCTGATGATAATGATCTGATGATTATTACTCAAAAAGGAATTACAATTCGTTTAGCCGTTAATACCATTTCGGTACTCGGAAGAGCAACACAGGGAGTACGAGTGATTAACCTTAGAGAAGACGACAGAATTGCGTCGGTTGCCCGAATAGCTGTTGAAGAAGTAGCTTCGGAAGATGTAACTGACGAGAATACTGAAGATATTGATAATGAAGAAAATAACTTAGAACAAGAATAAATTATTGATTATTCGTACTGTTATTTTGATAAAATTTGAAAAGATATATTTTTGTGGCCTGTAAAAGGGACTAATAAAACGAAATTTTAAAATTTTAAATAAGTATAAAAATGAAAAAAACTATCATTCTTCTAGCCTTGGTTTTTTCTGTTTCCGCAGTATTTGCGCAGAAAGGAAAAGTAACTAGTGCTCAAAACCTTAAAGACACAGGAAAATTAGATAAAGCGTTGGAAGCGATCACTGAAGCAACTGATCCGGCAAACGATAAGTCAGAAAAAACACTTCCATGGCCAAAAACATGGGAAGTTAGAGGTGAAATTTATCAGGCTATTTTTGCTAGTCAGGACGAAAGTGTAAAAGCTTTAAGTGATGATCCGCTAACAATGGCGTTAGAATCGTACAAAAAAGCACTTGAACTGGATGATAAAGACAAGTTCTCGAAAAGTGTAAAAATTAAGTTAACGCTGTTAACCAACGACTTAACAAACCAGGCTGTTGAAGCATTTAACAACAACGATTACGAATTGGCTTTAAAATCTTTCGAGCAAATTCTTGAGATTCAAGATATTCCGGTTGTAAAAGAGGATAGTCCTGATGCGGTAGATACTGTGATTTTATTCAACTCAGGTTTGGCTGCTTACAATGCTCAGAATTACAATAAAGCTGTTCAGTACTACGGCGAAGCTGCTAAATACGGTTACAACGGTGCAAGAACTTACGCTTTAATTTCTGATTCGTACATTCAGATGCAAGACACTGTAAATGCGTTAAAAGCTGTTCAGGAAGGATTCGAGAAATATCCGGATGACAATAACGTATTGACAAGTATGATTGACCTGTACATGAAAATTGGTAAAAACGAAGAGGCATTGAAATATCTGGATATGGCCATTGAGCAAGATCCAAACAACGTTACTTATTATTTTGCCAAAGGTGCTTTGTACGAAAAATTTGGTGAAGAAGAAAATGCAGTAGCAGCGTATGAAAAAGCTTCTGAAATTGATCCAACATTCTTTAATGCATATTACAACTTAGGAGCACTTTACTACAACAAAGGTGTAAAACAAATTGAAGTTGCTAACGCAGTTCCAGCTAACGAAAACGAAAAGTACGAAGCTGAATTAAAGAAAGCTGACGTATGGTTTGAGAAAGCACTTCCATACATGGAAAAATGTCGTGAAATCAATCCTGAAGACGAAATGACATTGGAATCACTTAAAAACTTGTACTACCGTATGAAAAATATGGACAAGTACAACGAGATTCTTGAAATCTTAGGACAATAAGATAGATTAAGAAAGGAGGGAAATTCTCTCCTTTTTTTACATCTATATAAATAACATAATATCAATTATAGGACAAATATAAATAGCTAAGAAATTGATACTTAAATAGATAGCTTTTTTGATTTTCGGCTGTATATTCGCAAATTTTTTCAATATGAAGTTAAAATTTGAATACACGCCTAAAAAAGATGCCAATGGTTATTATTTATTGTTACCGAATGGCAATGAAAAGCGATTTAAAACAAGAAAATCCTTTGAACGTTGGTTTCTTACTGCTTCAAATGAACTTAACGGAGTTTTTAAAATACTCCTTATTCTTTATCCGAATTTCACAGAATTTTATTCCGAAATATATATTAGATCGAATGTTCACAATGTCAATCGATTGGTATATGTTCAAAAGCTTAACGATAATTCAATAATAGTAACACGGATTTTTGGTGTAATTCCTCGCCGTGGATTTTATGAAGCTTATACAGACTTGTATAGGCTTTTGTCATTATACAGTGAAATGTTATCCGGTTATGAGGCTGAATTCATAGTGTTTTCTGATCGCTTTGTCTTGAATAAAATTCGAATGATCAGGGAATTACTTCAAATACAAAAAAATAAACTCAACGAATTATGAAAACAAAAAAATGTGATTTGTGTCAATCGGAACATGATGAAAACGATATGTTTCATTATGAGCATTTAGTCGGAAATGAAGTGGAGGAAGTTCTTGTTTGTGAAAACTGTCTGTTTGATTTGGTTGAAAAGGAATTTCAGTGCGATGAAGATCAGATTGAAGTTTTGAAACAAAAAATAGCTTGATATGGGAGCAACTGGATTAAGAGCAAAATGTATTGTATGTGGTAAAAAAACATATAAAAATTGGTTGGTACAAGTTGGAATGGCTCATAATAATTTGCCTGTCTATGCTTGTGATCAGTCTTTTACTTTGTCTTGTAAAACTAAATTCTATCGTGAATTGGACACTACTGCAGGTGTGTCCAAGTTCAGGACTAGGACACTCGCCGGTATTTGTCCAAATGAATAAAAAACAAAAAATAGTTTAATCTGGATGTGCAAGATTTTGCATCCCCTTAGTGGGTGCGAAATCTTTCACATTCTTTCCCCAGTAGGAAAATATGAGTAAAGAATTGGATCAAATATGGCAAGTGGAACGTTTGGGGATGCTTATTGACAATCGTAGACGTGAATATAATGTGTCTATGGTTGTACTTGCGCGAAATATGGGAATGTCGAAGCGTTCATATCAGTATAAAAACAAATCTGATGATTGGACATTGAGAGAAATTAAGTTGGCATATGAGTATTTCGATAAACTGAACCCAGACCGAAGTAAAGGAAATAACAATTTGGTTGATAATTTGGGTTTGGATAATGTCGATTTAAGTGTGTTTGAATGAATAAAAAACAAGAAAATATTATTTCAGGGACGTTGCAATTTTTGGTTGTTGTAACGTATTTGGGGCTCTGTTTGATGCTCCTGTTAGGTTGAGGTTTGCTAAAAAAGGGCGGGAAAAATCCCGTCCTTTTCAGTTGGCTTGTCAACATTCCCAGAACTCAAAAAAGGTGTGATATATGATTGATTTTGAATTTAGAAGCTTAGATAATGGATTAACGTCTTATCCTGCTTTATCGGTGTCTCCGGTTGGTTTAACTGCATATCGGTTGTCTGTAGATGCTAATGGTAATTCTCCGCAAAAATTAAAAGGCATAAAACCGCCTGAAATGAATTTAGAAAAGGGCTTTTTGAGTAAAAAAGGTCAAAAATCGATTAGAAACGCGGTTTACTGGTTCCTGTATTCAGTCGATAAGAATATTATAATTCAGGGAAAAGGACGTAAAAAGGTTGGATTCTTTACACTCACTCTCCCATCGAAACAAGTTCACTCTGATAAACAGATCAAAAAAGAATGTTTAAACCAGATGTTGACTGAGTTACGTGCGGATTATAATGTGAAAAAATATATATGGAAAGCTGAAAAGCAGGAAAATGGAAATATACATTTTCATATTTTGACGGATACCTTTCTACCGGTCATAGAAATGAGGGATAAATGGAACCGAATCATAAACAAGTTAGGTTACGTTTACGAATATTCTAAACGAATGAAAAAAATGAGCGGTGCGGAATATACTGCTCTTCGAATACAGCAATACACTAAGAAGCATAGTAAAAAACCGGATTCAAGGGAAATCGCAAAATATTTAAAAGCTTATGATCGTGGTTGTAATGAAAAGTGGCGAAATCCCAATTCAATTGATATTGAAAGTTTGAAAAAGGTGAAAAATATTGGCGCATATATCGGAAAATATATGTCAAAGGAACATAAGGAAAATGAAAAGGAAATGAACGCAGCTCAAAAAGCAGAAATGAAAAAACGGTTATCTGTTGAGGGTCGTTTGTGGTATTCTTCGGGGTCTGTATCAAAAATGAAAAACTTAATAATAGAAGCGTTTGAACCCGAATTTCCTGAATTTGTGGATATGATTTCGGATGTAAAACATGAAAAATTTTTATATGAAACAGACTATACACTTAGTTTGGCCGTTCCTGTGGATATTCTTTATAAACGTGGTTATACTTCCATTCCTCGTGTTTTTTTTGATTATTCAAAGGATGTTTTTAATGGTTTTCAAAACTCTGAATTTGAAAAAGAAAAACCGGAGAATAAAACATCAGGACAAAAACCAAGTGAAGAAATAATACAGAGTAAATTTGATTTCTTCGAGGATCTTCCAAAAACCAAAAATCTAACCGATTACCATTGATAAAACTGATAAGCAAGCGAAGCGCGGTAGATGCGCGGTGAGCGCGTAAACATAGGCTGTTTACGATAGCTGAAAAAAGCTAAAAATTAAGTGATAAAAACCAGATAGTTGTTTGAAAATCCGGCAAGTAGGAACGAGTTGAAAACCGTTCCGTCCCTAAACAACTTTTTTAAAATTTGATAATAAAAACTAATTAAGTAATGGAATTAACACTTTCTCAAATCGCCATATTTTACGGTTGTTCTCTTCCGACTGCTGCCCAGCGTGTAAAAGAAATAAAAGAGTACTTAAAACTTCCAAAAAATAAAAAACGTGTTTTAGCTGCTCATCTCGCTAAATATGAGGGTTTGAAAGTGTCAGAAGTCCGCGAAATAATAAAAGTTTATCAAGTAATATAAGAAAGGAGGAAAAAATATGAAAAGTTAGAAAGGTTTGTATAAAAAAGAAAAAGTGGTCATTGTGACTGCTTTTTTTTTGCTCCTGATATTCATTTCAAAGTAAAAATTAAAAATTAAAACAAATGAAAATTGAAGCTATTACAGGGGTTACAGAAAAACGTGTAAAAGCGTACAAGCCAATCTCTGATTTATTGATTACAAAAGATGGTCATATTGCTGACGAAAAAATTGAAATCTACCGTGTTGACGGTAATCGTGGTGGAAATGAAACTGTTTGCCCGAGAACAGAGATTAAGGAACTATTTGAAATTGCTGCTCAGGGTGAAGGTCTTTTTGTTGATAGTGACGTATTGTCGAGTGGTCTTATCGCCATTGGTATGGATGGTTGTGCAAGTCTTACCTCAAGCCGTTATCTGGAAGTTGAATTGAGTTCATTGGTTGCCGGCAGTAATTACGGTATTTACGGTATGGAAGACGGTGAAATTGTTGAACGCGTTATGGTGTATCATCCTATCCAGATAAACCGCGATATTGAAACCAAAGAGTACGAAAACGAGGGTAAAGAACTTTTAGCACTTCCTTTCACCGGATTGGATAAAGTTGAATTGGTTGATCATTCTGGTTTGAGTTCTACTTATACAGTTGAAGAATTGAAAGCCAAAATGCGAAAAGAAAATGAGGTTTGTTGTGATTACGAAGATGCTGCTGCCTCAAAAACATATTTTGGTTTCCGCGATATGGCTGTTGTATCTGTGATTGGTGTGAAAACAATCAAAATTTATAAAGATGCTGATACGGCTTATCAGTTGATTTTCATTGATCAGGCATAGAAGGGGGGGTAATTATGGGATTATTTAAAAAAGTATTCAAAGGCATAAAAAATGCCGGAAGATTTGCCGCAAAAACAGTTGGTAAGGTTGTTAAACCTGTTCTGAGTATTGCTGCCGGGTCTGTTGGTGGTCCTGTTGCTGCTGCTGCGGTTAACAGTACTATCGGTTTGATTGGAGAAAAGAAAGTTGGCGAAATGACTGCAAAAGTTGTTTCCGATGGTGTTGTGAAAACCAACAAAGTACAGGAAACATTGCAAAAGTTGGGTGTTCCAACCTCAGGTAATAACATCAACACTGTTGTAACTGCATTAAAAAATGCTGCTGCCGGAATGTCTAACAAATCAGTAGGTGTAAGTGGTTTTACTGGTGGTGTTTCAACTCCTTCAAGTTCAACTCCGAGTGTAAGTATTTCATTTAAAGATCGCGTTATCGGTTGGTGGAATAGTGCAAAGAATTGGACAATTGAACACAAAAAACCTGTGTTGATTGGTGTCGGTATCGTTGTAGCGATCTGTGTGTATTATTTCGGATTTGGTAAACGTAAAAAATGGAGGGTTTAAGCTATGCCATATAACAGAAGAACAGGTGAATACTATGAATCACGTGGCAATCGTGGTTATAGCCGTGGTTATCGTAATGATAACCGTCAACCGAAAAAGAAATCTGGATGCCGTTTAGGTCAGGATAAAAAAGGCCGTCCGTGCATCACATTTTGGAACGTGTCTAAAACACGTGGATTTATTTCCGGTGTTGCAGTTCCTTGTGATAAGGCTAAAACCAAAAGTCCTAATTCTGACAAGTGGGTTGTTTCAGTACGTTTTCCAACTAAAAAAGAAACTTTTACCGGGTTCTATAACGTCAACTCGAAAAAGCTTACTATTCCTGATTTGGCAATGGTTGCGAATCCGTCAAAGGATTATTTTGGAACATATATAAAACGTAAATAGTCTTGGGAAATGAAAGGTTTAACAATAGTGTTTAAATGGATAGGCAAGTTAAAAGGTGTTATTGCTTGGGTTCAGGCTATTGAAGCCGGGTTGGATGCCTTTAAAACAAGTCTTGAAAAATCAAATATCCAATTAAGTGAAAAAGAGTAATAAATTAAAAATAGCGGTGATTGGTATCATCGCTATTTTGCTAACAGTGATAATTATTATGAGAGATAAAATCTTTAAAAGTGATAACTCCCCTAGTTTGGGTAGTGATAAGCCGAGAGGTTTGAGAAACAATAATCCTCTTAACTTAAGACGTACGTCTATAAAGTGGCAAGGCGAAAAATCGGAAGTAACCGATACAGAATTTGAGGAGTTTGAATCAATGGCCTATGGTCTGCGTGCTGGATTGGTAAACATTCGGACACAAATCAATAATGGCTATGATACTATTGCCAAATTGATTATGCGTTGGGCTCCTCCTACTGAGAATAATACTTCAAACTATGTAAAAATAGTTTCTGAAAAGTCTGGATATGGTGAACATGATATCATAGAATTTCAAAAAGAGGAAATGTTTGGAATTGTTGAGGCCATGGTGAAAGTAGAAACAGGTATGAATTTAACAGATGAACTTTATGAAGAAGCTTGGTCGATTATTTAAGTATAAAATGTTTTGGCTGATAACAGCCATTCTGTTTATTGTGTTTGTATGGCCGGCAAAACAGTTGTTTGTATGGTTTGGTTTTAGTGTTGATTCTTTAAAATCTAATGCAAAAAGATTAAAAATTGCTATGCAATATTTTGGTACGGATGAAAAAGAATTATGGAATTTGCTCGAACCAATGAGTAAGCGTGAATTAGAGGAGGTTTATATCGAATTTGGATTACAACGTTATGAATACGGTGGTCGTTTTTGGTTTGGTTCTCCGTTGGATTTGTTTGGATGGTTTTCGAAAGAATTGAATGCAAAAGAAAAGACCAGAATGCGTGAAATCTGGTCTAAAACTAATCTTGAAATAACATTTTAATTATTTCTTCTGGTTAAGTTCTTTGTTTTTTAGTCTGATTACACCCCAAAGTATTCCGATTATAAGTATAAGAAGTGCTAGGACTATAATTACTAATTCTTGTGGACCCATGATTAAATTATTTAGTGAATTATTTACAAACATAATAGTTTTAGGTATCATAAACAATCAGGCAATTTTGGAAGCTATAACAGAGCTTAAAAATTTAGCTGCTGTTTTGGTTGTCCGGGTGCTCTGGTATGGTGCAGAAAAACTATATAAACATTTGAAAAATAATGAATAGAGAGTTAAGAAAAAATGTCAACTCTAATGAGATGACAATAGAGCAATTCCAAAAAATTGCTAATAAACATATGGCTACAGGTCGGGCACGAATAGAGCCGATCAAGAAAGTAGTTCAACAATTGGAGGTACTGCCAAAAGAAGAAGGTGTTTTGTATTACGTGCAAAGTCTATCTTCTTCAGGTGTTGATTCTCAAACAAAAATCGAATTAAGCGACGTGAATTATTTTACAACAGAGGTAACAGATCAGGTGCTTATAAACGATTTTATATGTGAAAAAATAGAAGTAACAAAAGTCGAAACTATAACCTATGTGGTTGGCTTACGTGCTGAAATGTATTAACGAAAATTGAAAAAGAAATGGAAGTAATATATCCTAAAAAATTCGACTTGTCGAGTTGTACAAGTTCAATAGATCAGGTTTCAACTGTTTTATCAGAAATAAACAAAGCTGCTCAGTTGATTGAAAATCACACTGTAACATTGTTGGATGAATACACATGGAACGGTTATACTACAAATATCTATTTGTTGTCTGGTGGTATTCCTGCGTCTATGACAGTTGAACAATATATAAGAGAAGTGTGTGAATTTGAGGCTACTGGAACTGTATTTGTTTCAAAGGATGCGGCCACGGGATTAATTGATGTTTTTCTCTATCCTGTTGAATATGTGAAGATGTTAATTGATAACAATGTAGTTATCGAAATTGGTGTCGACAAATATGTTTTGATTACCAGTTGTGAAATTCAAATAAATGATAATGAATTGGGTGAACAACTTGCTACAGATACTCAGACTGAAGAAAATACTAGTTATCAAAATTTAGATAATGGTGGTTGGGTGTTGTATAACTGGTGGGCTGCAATGCATGCAAGTAAGATTACCAGTTCTGATGATTGGTATATTCCTACAAGAACACAGGTCGATACTATGAGGACTTATTTAGCTGGTATTGGTGTAACTGGTGGTGCTTTTAAAAGTGTGGATGTTGGTGAATGGGAGGAACCTAATGTTGGTGCGCTAGATAGTTACGGTGTTGGTGTTGTTGGTGCTGGTACTCGTAGTAAATACAATGGTGATTATTCTAATTATTTGTCGAATGCTAATTTTTGGACATCAACCAGTATTGATGCTATTAAGTGTTATTGGGCTTTTGGATTGAATACTGTTGGTGACGTAATTGCCGGGTCCGGTTCTGCATTTAAAAATAGTCCTTCGAGCGTGTTAATATTTAGGGATGCTCCGGGTGTTGCTGATGGTACAATAGGTAGTTATGTTGGTAATGATGGGCGTGAATATGTTTCAGTCTGTTTTAATGAAAAATATATGGTTTTTCAGATTCAAGAAACAATGTATCGCGATGGTACGGTTATTCCTTATGTTCCTGTAGATGCTGATTGGGTTGCTTTGGAAGCTGCTGCGGAAGCTGGTGTATGTGTGGCTAATGGTCAAGAATATCAGATTTTAACGTCTGGTTCTGTTTCAGGTGTGGATAATGATGGTGAAATTGTAACATTAACAATCGATGAGAATGGCCAATTGAATGAGCCAAAAAAAGTATCTGAATTAGACAGAAAAACGTTAATTCCTGTTTTTATGAGGAAAATAAATTGATATGTATTTGTCGTTTATTAATATTTAGTGATTAGTTGATTAGGGGGCGTTTTCGAACGTTCCCTTTTCTTTTGTCATATATGTAGGTGAATGGCTTAAAAGTTTGTAAAAACGGCTTAAACTTGTATATTAGAAAAAAAATATCGTTATTAGTACTGTTCATTGAAAAACAGCCGGAGTGTTATTAAAAATAGCTTAATAGTCTTGTAGATAGGCGATTAGCTATAAAAATAGTATCAATTATAGGACAAATATAAAAGTTTTTCCTATAATTGAATAATCGCACCAGCCAACGCTTTTTAAATTATGCTATTCCGAATAACTGCACACAAATTTATTTTTACGCGATTCTCAGAGGCTCAAATAATTTGATGTTTGGGCACATAAAAAAAGCCGGCATAACCGGCTTTTCTAATTTGCAGTATAAATTGTTCTTTAGTCATTATCCATTTCATCAATAACCCGGATCTTGTCTTTTAGCAATTCAATCTTTTGCTTGGTCACTTCAATTTTCTTTTTCACATCCTCAATTAGCGATTCAGCATTTTTTGATTTGGCAAAGAATCCAATGTTATTATCCAGCAATACCAAGTCGTTTTCCAGCTGTTTCATCTTATTCATGTACTTATCACGTTCCATGCGCATCTTATTTTGACCACGCGATGATTCAGAGAACGACGACATTTTATTTCTGAATTTCAGCAGATTTCGTTTTTCTTCATCCAGATTTAGATCGTCAAACAGTTTGTTGATTGCATCTCTGAACTGTACTTTAACCTCGTCTTTCTTTTTAAAAGGAACATGGCCAATTTCAGTCCATCTGCGTTGGAAAGCTTTTAACGATTCCAGATTCTCGTCGATATCTTTAACCGGTTTAAAGTTAATAACCTCTTTAATCAGGTCTTCTTTTAATTTCAGATTATCAACCTGCTCAGTATCCACATCCGAGAAATACTCCGATTTTTTATCGAAGAAGAAGTCGCAAGCAGCTCTGAAACGCTTCCACAAAACATCGGAATGTTTACGTGGCACCGGACCAATTTCTTTCCATTTTTTCTGGATATTTATAAAATCCTGCGTTGTTTTTTTCCAGTCTTCGCTGTCTTTCAACGATTCTGCCTGAACACACAGATCCGTTTTTAACTGCAGGTTATTCTGTTGCTCTTCTTTGTTTTTAGCGTAAAATGCACGCTTGGCATTAAAAAATGCATCGCAGGCTGTACGGAAACGCTCGTAAATCTTGTTGTTATCTTTTCTTGGTGCAAAGCCAATTGTACGCCAAACTTTCTGTAATTCAATAAGTTGTTTCGATCTTTCGTCCCATTCTTTATGGTTAGAAATCTCATCCTGAATGATCTCTTCTGCTTTTTCGCACAATGCTGTTTTGGCTTCCAGATTTTTCTTTTGCTCCACTTTTCGGTTCTCGAAAAACTCCTGGTGCTTTTTATTTATTTTGGTTGTTGCCGCTTTAAAACGTTCCCAAATATCGTCTTTTTGCTCGCGCGGAACAGGTCCGATTTCGCGCCACTGTTCGTGGTATTTCTGCAGGGTGTTAAATGCTTTCAGAATCGATGGCTCTTCAACCAATAACTCCTCTGCCCTTTCGCAAAGTTTTATTTTTGCTTCCAGATTCTTTTTCAGATCCAAATCGCGCAGTTCGCGGTTAATCTTGATATAATCGTAGAAATTCTCAACATGGAAATGATAAGTATCCCACAGATTCTTCATTTTTGATTGAGGAACCAAGCCAATTTCACGCCATTCTCGTTGAAGATCACGGAATTCGTTAAAGGTTTTATTGATCGATTCTTCGTTATTGATCAAGCCTTTAATCTTTTCGATCACATCATATTTTTTTTGTAGATTTTCCTCTTTTTCTACCTCCAGCTGTTTATTGTGCTCGATACGAATATGACGGTATTTCTTCAGCAGATCTTTAATGTCTTTTTCATAAGGATCTTCTTCGGGTTTGAATTCCTCTTCAGCACCGCCATCAGCAATAAATTTCTTTTTATCTTCCTCTATGCTTTCGTTCAGATTCTTATAAAACACCGCTTTAATGGTGTCAATTTCTTCTTTTATGTTGATATCACTGTTCCCTTCAAGTACGTCGCGAAGTGCATTAACAAGTTCAACCTGAGTATGCTTAGAATAATCTACCGGCTCTCGTTTTTCCGGTTTCTCTTCTTTAACAGGCTCAGCTTCTGCTTTACTTTCCGTTGTTTCCTGCTCTTGTTCTGCTGTTGTATCTTCCGGTTCCGCTTGTGTCTCTTCTTCCTCTTTTTCTTCGGCATCAGCTTCCGAAACTTCAGCCGAATCAGTTGTACTTTCTTCTTCTGATTTTGATTCGGGTTCCGATTCACTTTCTGGTTCTTCTGCTACTTCAGCTTTTGGCTCTTCTTTCGCAGTTTCTTCAACAGGTTCAACCGGCGGCTGTTCGGGTGTTTTTTCCTCAGTAGGTTCAACACTTTTTCCATTCTCAACAGTATTCGGTTCTTCCGATTTTGCAGCTTCTTCCGAAGTCGGTTTAACTTCAGAATTCTCAAGGTCAGTATTCTCCGTACGCTTTAACTCTTCCGAGTTTTTTAGATCTTTAGGTTCCATTTACATTATTTTTACATAGTATCGCAACGATTTTCATGATATCATTCACCTACGAAAATAGGGAAATCCCCATTAATACTCAATTAATCATAGAAAATAATATTTTGTGACTTTTATAGCAATTGGTTTTCAATTGGTTAGCCGTTACTTTTTTGCACCGTTATTGAGCTAATATCTTCTGTACGAGTCTTTTTTAGCAGGATTTAGTCACATTAACTATCCACTTATTGATGTAACCCATTTCAGATCACTGATTCACTTAATCTGGTTAAGAATATGTTCTGAAATCATGTTTCTAAACATCGTTAAAAGCTTATATATTAAGACATAAGACATTTTTATTGTGTAAGAATTATAGTAAATTACAACTTTCAAATAAAAACAGATACCAACTAAAATCTAAAAAAATGGGATAAGTATTTTATTCTTAAGCAACAGAAACTCGTGCAGAAGCCAAATGGCCGAAGCCATACTCAGAAACTACAACGATGATGATATCCGAATTTATTCTGCCGGATTAGATCCTGTGGATCATGTAAGCTCAATTGCCATGGAAGTGATGAGAGAAGCAGGTATAAATCTTGAACAAAGCGTGCCTCACAGTTATTCAGAATATGCCGATATGGAATTTGATTACCTGATTACGGTGGGCGAAGGAACAACCGAAGAGTTGAAAATCCCGAAAGTAAATTTTAAAAGAAAACTGCATTTGGGATTTAAAAGTCCGTATAAAGGCGCAAAATCACCGGATGAAATTCAGGAACGGTGCTGTGCCGTTCGCGACGAGCTATTATCGGAGATGGATTATTTTTACCACCGAATATTAAAAAAGAGGCATCCATAAATATGAATGCCTCTTTTCTGATTTATCCTTGAACGATCTTTTCAACTTCATCAGGTTCAATCGGAACCCGCTCTCCTATTATTTGGCTACCCGTTTCAGTAACCAAAATATCATCCTCTAATCGGATTCCGCCAAAATCGCGGTATTCATTTACTTTATCAAAGTTTATAAAGTCTTTGTTTATGCCTTCGGCCTGCCATTTATCAATAAGAGCAGGAATAAAATAGCAACCCGGTTCGTTGGTGATTACATATCCAGGTTTTAATCGTTTTCCTAAACGCAAAGCTGCTGCTCCAAACTGATCAGACGGTCTTGTCTCATCATCGTAGCCCACATAAATTTGTCCCAGATCTTCCATATCGTGAACATCCAATCCCATCATGTGCCCCAAACCGTGTGGAAAAAACAGGGCATGTGCCCCGGCAGCAACTGCTTCTTTTACGTCGCCTTTTATTAGTCTCAGATCTTTTAATCCGGCAGCAATTACTTCGGCTGCAGCTAAATGAACTGATAAATAAGTAACACCAGGTTTGGTGAGTTCTGTGCCCTTATTATTGGCAGCCAGAACAATCTCATAAATCTCGCGTTGTTTGCTGGTGAATTCGCCACCTACCGGAGTAGTACGTGTAAAATCGGATGCATAATGAAGCAATGATTCAGCACCGGCATCGCATAACATCAAACGACCTTTTTCCAGTATTTGCGAATGATCGTGGTTGTGCAATGTTTCGCCATTTTGCGAAAGAATGATAGGAAATGAAGCCATTCCGCCACCGGCAAATGAAATACCTTCCATCGTTCCGGCAATTTTTTGCTCCCAGATTCCGGGTTGTGCCATGCGCATGGCTGCTACGTGCATTTGGTAACCAGTTACACAGGCTTTTTTAATTTCTTCTACTTCCTGAGTTTCCTTAATTTCCCGAATTGAAATAATAACTTTTATAAGCTCTAGCGACGCATGATTTTGAACTGACAAGGAAGAAATACCAGTTAATTTTTTCAGTAGAATCTTATTCTCGCCACGGTAAGCCGGAAGGAAATGAACTTTCCGGTTCGAATCCATCGCTTTTTTAACCACATCAAAAAGCTTTGCAAATGGCGCAGTTTTAGTAATTCCCACTTTTGCGGCATTATCTTTTAAGGGAACTTGTGGCCCCATCCAAATAATGTCATCAATTTCAACATCATCACCAAAAATGTATTCATCACCACTTTCAAAGTCAATTACTCCGGCCAGCCCCGGAAAATCAAGACCAAAGAAATACAGGAAGCAACTATCCTGGCGAAAATGATAGGTATTATCCAAACAGTTCATTGGTGATTCACCATTCCCCAGTATTAATCCAATTCCTTTTAAGCCTTTGGATTTCAATTTATTTCTACGATTTGTATAAGTATTTTTGTCAAACATATTGTGCAGTTTTATAAAAATTTCACGAAGATACTATTTCTAAAATTATTTAGAACGAATAAAAATTTAATAGAAGTTAAAGATAGTTTTTCGTGTTCGGAATAGAGCTGACTCTTGTCACAACAGGAAGTGTTCTTCGGTAAATATCATATTATCTGATAGTTAAAACAGGTGATAATTCGAATTCAAATTGAGAAAGTTGTAAACTTCGGTTTGGTCGTGTACTAAATTCACCAATAAAAACATAACATGTTTACCATAATTAGCGTAATCTAAGATACACTAAAGCTTAAAATTATGGGAAATTCATTGATGAACTATCTTAACAGTCGCATGAAAGAGGAAAGACCTCACGAATTGGGCAAAATGAGTCAAGCCGGACCGGTAATAACCATCTCGCGCGAAGTAGGCTGTAATGGACTTATTCTGGCACGGTTAGTTGCTGATCGACTAAATAAGAATCTGGCCATGGGAGCATGGAGTGTATTGAGTAAAGAAATATTTCATGAAAGTGCAAAAGAGCTCGATCTTGACCCGGAACTGGTGCGGCAAACTTTTAAAAAGACCGACCGCTATGTATTTGAAGAGATTTTAAAAGCTTTTCGGGATAAGCGTTACAAAAGTGAAGAGCGGATTATAAAAACAGTGAAAGAAGTGGTTCGAACGCTTGCTGTTGATGGCCATTGCATTATTGTTGGGCGTGCCAGCCACATAATTGCCAGCGACATAAAAAATGCGTTGCACATTAGATTAACAGCTCCACTAGGGTATCGTATCAACACCATTATGACGAATAATAAACTCAACCGAAACGAAGCAATCACTTTTATTGAAAAGGTTGAAAAAGAGCGGGCAGCTTTTCGTAAAGCGTTAAAAGAGAGCAGTCTTCATGAGGATTTTTTTGATCTTACCATAAATCGTGGATCATTTACCAACGAACAGGCAGTTGACCTGATTGAGTTTACCATTGAAAAGAAAGGTATTCTGAAAAAATACACACCCAGAACTGAGTTTTATTAATATATTCGATATTTCCCATAAAAAACGGGTAAGACCATTTTGATCTTCCCCGTTTTTCTTTTTTTGATTTATCCTGTGATTTTATCGGGTAAGCCTTTAACGTTTACTGGTTTTTCTGCATCTGGTTTGGGCTCAAACATATCGTTTGGCGTTAATTTGCACTCCTCTAACATTTGAAGACAGTATTCCAGTTCGCCAAGATTTTTGGTTACATTATTGGTACCGAATGAGAATTTTATTCCTGCCTTTTTGGCCATTCTTATCATCTCGGCATGCGGTGTTTTATAACGAGCATTTATTTCAAGAGCAATTCCGTTATCGGCCAGAACTTTTACCACACGTTCCATGCGTTCTTTGGTCCAAAGTTGCTCATATTCGGGCATTAATTCATCCGGCAAAACCGTTGGATTCACATAAATATCAACTGGTTCCTGCGAAAATATGGCTTCGACTTTTTCTACCAGATCGTCCATAAACTGCTGTTTATCGTCTACCCAAACTTCTTCCGGAATCCAAATACGGTTTCGGCGTCCTTTTTTATCGGTAAAGGTCATGGCATCGGTAAACACATAATCGAATTTTGCCACAGCTTCCGGTGAGAACAATGTGATCCACTCGCGGCCTTCTGCCTGCATACCTTTATACGTTGGGCTGCCTTTTACCTCGTCCATGTAAGTATACAATGATTCATCGTCGGTCACCGGGAAATACAGACCACAGTTCGGTGCAACTCCGTAGTTTATTCCCAAACGCTGCGAATTCTCAACCAGATCGTCGAGTGTTAACCCGCCCTTTAAGTGCACGTGATAATCCACCAACGGGAAACCTGCATACATTAGTTTGGTAACTTTTGTATCCCACTCTTTGTCTACTTTAAGTGCTGTTGGTTCCGCTTCAGGAAGGGCTTTTACACGGATATTACGGTAATAAGTTGTGCTACCCGGATCATGCGCCTGAAGCGCAAATGTACCATGGCTTAATTTGGTGTTTTCGCCGCCATCCCATCGCCACGGATTTTCAGGCTCGATGTACTCATTCACTTTCACATCGTCCACAAAAACTTCCACTACATTTTCCACCACCTTAATACGCAAAGTAAACCATTCGTTATCACCTGCCAGCGGATAATAAACATTACGCACATTGTAGATGCTTCCGGTTTTTCGTCGCTCGGGATATTCTGCAGAGCCTCGATAGGAATTATTCACCTGAATTTCGTAGCCTTTTGCCGGCCATCCTTCGTTCTTGTATTCGGTATGAATAAACACACCCGAATTAGAATGTTCCTGCGCTTTTATTTCGGCTTCAAATTCAAAGTTTTTAAAATCACCTTTGTAGAACAAGTGCGATCGTTCTCCGGCACATTTTATCATTCCATCTTCAACGCTAATGCTTTCAGGATTTTCGCCGGCTTTTTTCCAGCCATCCAGTGTTTCGCCATCAAAAATGCTTTGCCACTCTCG
Source organism: uncultured Draconibacterium sp. (assembly GCF_963677575.1). Lineage (NCBI taxonomy): Bacteria > Pseudomonadati > Bacteroidota > Bacteroidia > Marinilabiliales > Prolixibacteraceae > Draconibacterium > uncultured Draconibacterium sp. Next base: position 324,081 of record NZ_OY782038.1, on the reverse strand, counting down.
CACCGGAACTTTATTCTGGCAACCTACAAGGGAAATAAATAACAAGATAACAAGGGGAAATACTACTTTTCTCATGCTTATTGGTTTAGATTATTATTGGTTCTTAAAACTAAAGAAAAAATCGTTAGCTGAATAACGATTAACAATTTGTTTTAAAAACTAAGGCGTTTGCACCAGAAATACAAACGCCTTAATTAATTTTTTATTCGTCAGCCAGAGGAATCAATCGTGCTGAAAGATCGGGATCGGCCATGTCCTTATCCAGCGGGAACATCGGGCGATGAATATGTTTATAACCCAGTCGTTTCAAGTCCTGATCAACACCTCCGGGAGTAAGTGCCATTAACCAACCGGCGCGCATATTGTAAAGCTCCGGTACCAGATAACCGATCTTAACCACTACAATATCCGATTCGCGAGGATACAGACTCAAATCAGTAAAATCGGTTTCGTGATGATAAGGTTTCCTTTTTTTAGTAACGATCACGTCAACACTTCCCACATTTATAACCACTTCGGTTTCGGCATAACGATCGCCTTCTTTAATGGCTTCTACCCTACCTGTTAATTCAAGTGGCCCACAATAACGATCATCCACATCAGCACCTACCATGCCGGTAACTGTTTCGCCAATTCCGGCTTCAACAGCTTTTGCAACAAGGTCAGGTCCGGGAATAGATGCATAAATCAACGATGGCCCGTTTTTCTTCTTAAATTCTTTACGTTTCAGTATTTCGTTCAATGTCCAGGTAACATCGCCGGCGCCACCAGCAGTAGGATTGTCGCCCATATCGCTGATGATAAATGGCTTTTCCTTAAATGCAATTGCCCTGTCGAGACATTCGTCCAAAGGAGCTACCGGAGCTACAAATTCAAACTGATTTCGAACATTCCAGAAGGATTGTGCCAGTTCTTCAGCCGATTTTGTTACCGCTTCTTTATTGTCGCCGTAAGCCATAACAACCGCACGGTTACGCGGCTCGTCGGCCCATGCGTAGCCCACCCAGATAGCAGCGTCAATAACGCCTTCGCGCGCTGCTGCCGGGGTAACTTTAGCATAAAGACTTTTCCCTGGTTCGATGCGGGTACTGGTCTTTTCTCCGGGCAATAATATCGGAACCGGAATCCATGCTTTGTATTTTGGTTTGCCCAAACCGCTTTCCAAACGATCGAGCAAATTGGTTAGCGCACGTTTTTTCGATTCTATCGCATCTTCGTGTGGTGCCATGCGGTAACAGGTAATCATATCGCTGTAATGCGCCAGTCGTTCACTTACATTTCCATGTAAATCCATCGATGTCGATATCAACACATCGTCGCCAACTACTTTACGAATTCGTTCAATAAAATCACCTTCCGGATCATCGAGTCCTACCACGCTCATTGCTCCGTGAATATCAAAAAATAAACCGTCGTAAGGCATATTTTCTTTTAACCGATCGAGCGTTTCACCTACCAGTGTTTCATATGCTTCGCGGGTTACAATGCCTCCGGGTAATGCATGACCGCGCAAAGTCGGGAACCACTCAGCACGCTGACGGGTTGCTGCAGTATCGTCCATAAACGGATAATAACTGAATATCTCATCTCCACGACGTGCCTGAAACGCTTCAATGCCCGACTGTGCAGGCGAAAAGGTACTCGATTCAATTGCCAGACCGGCAATGGCGACACGAGGTAATTTATTTTCGTTCTTCTTTTTACACCCCACCACAAATACCAGGGCGGCAATCAATAATCCGAAAAGAATTCTTCTCATATCTTTCTAAAATTTTTAAGTATTGATACAATAAAAGCAAATTTAAGTAGAAACGCGGGAAAGAAAATGAGATTGTTCAGAATTATTTTTACATCTTATATTTCAACTATTTTTGGAAGAGATTATACCTGAAATAATATATAAGCAGGGAATTATGCTTCAATTGGTATCTTTTACCTGTTAACAATTAGCAAAATACTGGCAATAAGGGTTAAGATGGTATTTATAGTTTTAAACTTATTCATCGACAACAAAGTATTTAAACGTTTGCCTAAAATTGTTCCGGTTAAAAGAATTGGAGAAAACAACAAGGCCGTTTTAATAGTCTGCATACTCAATAACCCGGCATGTTTATAGCCGATAATTGCAATGGTGGCTGTTATTACACTAAACCATGCAAATATTTCGCGAAATTGCTGATTGTTCACTTTTGCCTTATTCAGAAAAAGCGCCAAAGGTGGCCCGCTTATCGAAATCAACCCGGTAATAAACCCGATAAAAGCACCTGCTAACGGGTAAAATACATTGGGAATTGGTGTAGTTCTGTTTTTTCTTTTTACCATCGACACTAAGGTTAACACAATAAAAAACACGCCCGAAATATGTACCAGCATGTTGTTATTAATCAAACTCAGGGCACTTACACCAACAAGTGTAAAAACACCTCCTGCCGCAATTAAAATTCCTGCTTGTTTGTCGATAAGCTTATCGCTCTTTTTTTGCAATATTATTAGTAACGATGCAATTAAATTACATATCATTAAAACCGGGATAATTTCTTTTGGCGTATACCAGTTTAGTAAAACCGGCAACGATAAAAGAGCAAAACCAAATCCTGTAAATCCTTTTATCAGACTTGAAATGACAACCGTAATAAAAACCCAAATGTTTGGCATAACTATAATTTTAACATGAATAACGAACCTGTAGCGGTAATAAGCCACAACGAAATACCAAGTGCAAAACTTTTTACACCCGATTGTTTTATCTGTTTAACAGTAATATTAGACCCGATGAGCAACAGCGCGATAACCATCCCCCGTTTGCCCAGCCAGCTGAAATGCACAAAACTTTCTTTCAACCCGGGGAAAAGGTTTGCAAAAAGTATAGCTACAACAAAAAACAGGATAAACCAGGGAAACTTTATCGATTTCTGCTTTTGTTCTTTTGTGAAAAAAGAAACGACAATTGACAAAGGTACAATCCACAAGGCCCGTATTAGCTTTACTGTAGTGGCTATTTCTAAAGCCCTTTCGCCATAACTTGCCCCGGCACCAACTACCGAGCTGGTATCGTGAATGGCAATTGCAGCCCAGTTGCCAAACATCTCCTGGCTTAAACCAAGCCGGTGCCCAATAAACGGAAACAACAACAAGGCCAATGCATTCAATACAAATACAACGATTAACGCAAAAGAGTTTTGATAATCTTTACTTCCCAATATTGGTGACACGGCAGCAATGGCGCTACCTCCACAAATTGCCGTGCCGGAAGCAATAAGCAAGGCTATGTTTTTTTCTACCTTAAATAGTTTGCCCAGCAAAATACCCAATGCCATAACAAGGGTTACCGAAACAGCTGTTTCAATAAAACCACTTTTTGATGCTGTTATAACATCGCTAAGATTCATCCCAAATCCGAGCAGGATAATCGAAATTTGTAGAATACGCGAAGTATGCTTGTGTAAATTTTGCGAACTAAATCCCAATAGTGATAACAGAATACCGGCAGCAAGTGCAATTGCTGGCGAAACAAACGGTAAAAAGCAAGCAAAAAACAGAAGTTTGTATAACCAGTTAATCTTATTTACATCTTTCATCATACAGCTATTTTTTCAGCAAAAATACCTGTAGTGCATAATTAAATCAAATGCTAAAAAATGATACCGAATAACTATAAGTTATAACCAAATAGGAAATTCTCAAAAAGCTCAACTTGTCGGTTTTTGTGCCCCTGCATAAATGCAATTCTAAATTTTCGCTGAATAGTAAAATCTTTTACATTTAATTTTATAAGATTTTTCATATACAATTCTGTTGGCACCGCTTTTTCCGAAACAATAGCCAATCCATCAAAATCCTGAAGAAAGTTTTTTATTGCTTCAGTACTTCCCAAATGAATCAGGGGATTCAGCTGTTCAAAATCAAATCCCTTGCTTTTCAGGGCTTCTTTAATAACTTCCAGGGTGCCCGAACCTTGTTCGCGTAATACAATCGGGAATTGCAACAGGTCTTCTTTACTAATAACACTACGTTTTGCATAAACACTGTTTCGGCCTGTTACAACAATTAATTCATCGTCGAGAAAATTTTTGTATTGAATTCCCGGCTGCGACGAATGATTCTCAACCAGGGCTACGTCTGCCTTGTTCTCCAGCAAAAGTTGCTCCATTTCAAATGAATTTCCATTCATTAAATGGATGTGTATTTTGGGGTAGCGTTTATGAAACGATGCAATAACTTTTGGAAGTACATATTGAGAAATGGTAGAGCTGGCACCAATAATAAATTCGCCTGAAATACTGTGATTCATTTGGCTAATCTCGAAATTCAGATCACGGTATTCTTTTTCAATTTGTTTAAAGGCATTGTACACCTTTTTACCGGCACGCGTTAAATATATTTTGTTCCCTTTACGATCAAACAGGTTGGTGTTGTATTTTGTCTCCAACTCTTTAATATGGCGGGTTACTGCCGGTTGACTAATGTGTAAGTTTTCTGCCGCTTTCGAAAAACTAAGGAGTTCGGCTACCGATATAAAAACAACATCTCTGTAATCCATTTTATTTTTGCTAACAAAATACTAATGTAACAAAATGATGACTAATACTATTTACATTTCCAATCTATTCCTTTTCGTACTCATCCTGCGGATTATGAGCCTTAAAACTAATAGCGGCAAGCACTAAAATAATAGCCAGCAAGCCATAAATAGCATACGAATAGCTGCCCAGACATGAATGTGACAAACTAAAGGTAATTGGTCCCAGGGCGCTAAAGAAAACGATTATTGCCATTACAAAGCCGGTGATTTTTCCCAGGTGCTCACGACCATAAAAACGAGGCCAGGTAACACTTAACAGCACGTTGTACATTCCGCTTGGTATTCCACTCCCAATGATAAAGGCATAGTAGTAAAATCCATCGTTAATGTTGGCCAGCGAATACAGGGCGACTACTTCTCCTGCCAAAAGCAGGTACAACAGGTATTGCAATTTTATTTTGTCGCTTATCCAACCTCCAACAAATGCCAGCGTAACCGAAATTAGTGAAATAGGAATGAAAACCGAAAGTGCATGATCTTTATCAATTCCGGCCTCGCCAAATACTGATACGAGGTGAAATATATAACCGGTTAAAAACAGCGCATACACAGCAACCGGTAACACAAATAACCAAAAGGTCAATCCGCTGCGGGCTTCTTTCAGTGTAAACTGTTTAAATGGTTTTATAATTACATCATGTTCTTTGTTTCCGTGTTTCTCGCCGTCGGGAATTTGGTCACAGTCTTCCGGGTTATCGCGAAAGAAAATAAATACAAACAGGAAGAATCCAACACCAATTCCAAGAGCCATGAGTAACCAGGCCCAACGCCACGAAGTTCTTTCAATCAGCAAATCGAAGCTAAGTGGAGCCATCGAAAATCCGAGCGAAACAAATACGGATGAAATACCGTTTACCAGTCCCCTGCGTGCAATAAACCACTTCATCAGCATATTGCGCGACACCATGGTAATTACACCCTGCCCTGAGAAACGCAGCATAAAAAAGAATAGAATACAAGTTGCAACTGCCACCCCCACATATATGTTGGAATTATGCGGAACTATAGTTTCTATTATGCGATCCGACTGGCTGAACAGAACCAAAACAAAGCCCAGTGTCAATGCTGCAGCCATTCCTACCCAGCGTGCGCCATATTTATCGTAAAGTGTCCCCGCATAGGTAAGAATAAACGAGCTTCCAATCGTCCCAAACATATAAGCTGTACTAATCTGGTCGCGGCTGATACCAATGTTTTCCATCAAATAATCAGTAAACGTAGAAACACCAGTGGTTTGTCCGGGCGCACTGCACAACACACCAATGGTGGCGGCAAATAAAATTACCCAACCATAAAAGAACGGTACTTTTGATGGATTGAACGGGAAGTTGTTGTATTTCTGTTTGAGTTTCATTAGTACAAAACTACTTATTGATTAATAGTAATTCGTACAAAATGGTATTTATTTGGAAATGGTAATGATTTGTTATTGGCGAAAACAAAGATTGATGAAGATTGAGTAAAGATTGATTCTCTTCTTTGAGAAACTTTGTGCTTCCTTTGTGGTAAAGTAAAATGATGCTATTCTGCTTTCTGACAAACCACTTCAAACTTGATCCCGTCAGGAGCTTTAAGAAAAACCGCATAATAATTCTCGTGATACTCGGGGTACAAACGTGGCGCACTAACAATATCAGCATTCATTTCCACTAATTTGGAGTATACATCATCTACATCATTGCGCGATTCTGCTTTAAATGCCAAATGATGTAATGCTCCGGGACGGCGCCGATGAACGATTTCATCTTTTAACGATTCTCGTGGAGAAGTAAGTGCAATACAAAGGTTCGGATGCGAATATTCAACCACGTGCTTGTCGTGCGAAGCAATATAAGCCGACGTTTTCTTTTCAAGTGAAAATCCTAGTAATGGCAAAAACTGATCATAAAAGGAAACGGTTTGTTCGAGGTCTTTTACTGTAATCTCAATGTGATCGATAATGGGTTGCATGGTTTTTATTTACAAAGATGTGAAATAAAAACGAACCAATTCTAATCAATTACCGATGCGGCAAGTGTTGTTCCTTCAAGTTTAATTTGGTAAGGCCAGTTCTCTTCAGGTGTTTTTTCGGCATCATTTCCCCAGCTCATAACAATTGGCCAATGCTCTGTTGGCGCTCCCATAACTACCAACCACAAATATTCGGTATTTTCAGGAACGGTAAAATTCGTGCTGCTTTCATTTGTATTTTGCATATTGCCATAAACACGGCTGCCATCTTTTAACGATGCCACAAAACCATATCGCCAGCCTGCTTTATCCACTTTAACCGCATTGTATCCGTCTGATCCTGCAATTCCTTTAAAATCTAAAACTACTTCAGTGCCAGCCTCCGGAACGTTTAATTGGATTCCGTTGTAACCATAATTTTGCGGACAATTTTCTGCAGTTACTTTGTACCAACCATCAGCTACTGCCGTTAATTTGCACTGGTGCTGATTCGCATACTGATGTGCTACTTCCTGCACCCGGTCGAGATCCCAGGTGATAAACCGGCGCGAAGCATCAAACATTTCATCGTTAAATTTTTGTTGGTCGACACCTGTTAATCGTTTATAGGTCATTACCGGATCGTCTTTTTCCTGTGTTCCACGATATAACTCACCAAGGAATTCCTTACCGCGAATTTGCGACCAATATTCCAACACATAAGGCGAGTGATACATGTTTATAGGATGTAAAAATGCATAGTTGGTTTGCTTCATAAAATCTACCAGGTGGTAATTCTCAAATGTCATCCATTCGGGGTAAACCTGCCATAACGAATATTGTGCGGCCATTTCCATAATTGCGCCTTGTGGCCCGGTTCCGGCATCAGCATTCGAAACGTATTGAAAAGAATGTGCCAGCTCGTGTGCCAGTGCTCCATACGGTTTTTTGTTTATGCGAACGGCAGGAGTCCAAAGCATCCCGATTTTATCTTCTTCCCCTCCGCCAAACGCAGTTGCTTCGTCGCCACCAAAAACAATGATCAACATTTTGTATTGATCCGTAACAGAATTTCCTTTCTCAACAATCTTTAGTTCATTCACATAATAGTTATAAAAACGCTCACATTCTTCAATGGCGTATTTCGGATCAAAACGTTTCGTTGAATCTGGATTGGCCATCGGGTCATCGCCGTATTCTTTATCCCAGAAAAGAGCAAAATTGTCGCTCTCTACCATGTGCTTGTTGCTAAATTCACTCTCCGGATTTGAGAAATCATTGTTTTCAGGAACTTTATAGATGTTCTGTGGAATATAAAGTTCTTTTTCAACTTTAGGCTCGCTGCTACATGATTGAAATATTGCAACACAAACGCACAATAAAATAACTATTGACTTACCGGAAACGAATTTATTATCTGACATAACTTTACCATTTAAAGTTGAAAGCTACGAAAAATACAGCACAGATCAATAACAAAACAACTTCATAATTAATACATTATGATTTTTGTTAGCATGTTTTTGTCCGTTAACAAAAAAGACTACCCCAATTCGGATAGTCTTTATCTATTTTGATCTTATGATCTTTATAGTCCTAAAACTTCTGCTCCCTGTTCAAAAACAATATCACGCGGAATTCCGGCCTCTCCTATCCTGTCCAGATCTTTTTGAAGTGCTTCGCGAATAAAGCCTTTTTCATCAATGATTTGTTTGGCGGTTTCATAGTCGCCATCGCCCTGAATTTTCAGAATAGTTTCTGACAGGTTCATCATGGCTGCTTTCATTTTATCGTAGTCTACACGATACGTTCCGGTAGCCTCGTCGCGGGTAAAAGCTCCCATTTCCTGGAAATAGTAAAAACGCATCATATTTGCCTTTCCGTGTGCACTGGCAGCTCCAAAACGTACCGAACGGAAAATACCTGCCATAAAAGTTACGAAATTGTCCATCATATCTTTTTCACCCAATTCGCCCATTTCGTTGAGTTGGTAAACGCACCACAAACCTAAAATATCGGCTTTCCCTTCTTCAATTGAAGTATAGGCATCTTTTAATGCTTCACGAACAGTTGTACTCTGATCAACCGTATTTCCCAAACCAAGACCGTGAGCCACCTCATGAAACATGGTGTTCTCAAAGAAAGCATCGAATTTTACATGCTGACGTTGATCTTCAGCAATCAGTAAATCGGCAATTGGCACCAAAATCTTATCAAATTTAGCCTGCATCGAATTTTTTAACTGTAGTTTTCGGCTGCCTTTTATTTCGCGAACTTCTTCGTCGTTTGGTAAATTGATGGCAATAGTTTTGCTTCCTGCATTACAATCGCCGGCGTAATAAATAGCATCGTAAACATTCATATCCGAATCAACGCCCGGAGTTTCGTTTTTATAGGACTGCTCGCAAGGCAACGCTTTTTGCAAGCCAGGTAACAATGCTGCATATTTCTCCAGTCGCAGACTCCAGTCTTTATCTTTTATCAGAATAAATGATTCGTGCGCAGCTTTGTAACCATAGAGTTGGTCTTCGTAATTTTCTATTGGGCCAACAATGAACTCGATAGTGTTGTTTTTCATTTCCATCCAGGCAACATCACTTGCATAATAATCATCGGTAAGAAGTGCTTTTGAGCGTTCTTCGAGGTATTTTTTCAGCCCGGTATCTTCAGCTAATTCTGCTGCCTGAAGCAAAAGATCAGCGGCCTTTTTAATCTCCTTTTCAAATGCGATGTGGTACGGAATAGATTTCAAAGCACCGTCTTCGTCACGTTGTATCAAAGTATACAGGCTTGTTTTTGTTTCGTCGTCCCAGGCTTCAAATTCTTCTTTGGTCATGTCTGTCGGATAGAAATTGGCACCTGCCGGTTTCTGATCATATCCCGGTAAAAATGGTTTATTGGCATTTAAACGTTCCCATGGTCCAAAATTTAGCTTTATAAATTTCAGGGTGTATTCATCCCAATCCTCACTCAATAACTCGTCTTTATCGCCGTACGCTTCCTGCCAGTAAATGTCGTTCATTAATTTAGCGGCATCCAGCAAGATCGGTAACATTTGCTTTTCATTCTCGGTTAGCACGCTTAGGTCGGTGGTTAATTTAAACGATACAAATTCATCGGCCTTCTTTTTGATTTCCGGATTCACTTCCATTTTTGTGTTTTGTTTTGCTTCTTTTCTAGTGCTTGTAGAACAACCAAAGAATAGAGTTGTTGCCATAAACAGGATGAATAATTTTCTCATAGATTACAGTTTTATTTGCTTTCAAAGCTAAAAAAAGCAACAACCAAATAAAATAGTTAAACACAGCTTTTCTGTATAATCATTCATATTTTCGAATGGTTTTGAACAAAATTCGATGTAAAAAGTTAAAAAAGCAGACTTAACAACTGAAAAATTACCATTCGTGAATGTTTTATTTAAACTGAATTAACTTTGCACGCGTATTTTCATCAATTCAAAAACAGATGAAACTTGCAAGAATATAATCATTGTCGTGTATATCGTTTTTTGGGTGTACACGTTTCATAAAAACGAATTATGAGTAACAATTTACTAAAAGGAAAAAAGGGAATTATTTTTGGGGCGTTAAATCCCGATTCAATTGCCTGGAAAGTGGCAGTAAGAGCACACGAAGAAGGAGCCACAGTAACATTATCAAATACCCCGGTTGCCATTCGTATGGGCGAAACAAATAAACTGGGAGAGCAAATTAATGCCGAAGTGATTGGTGCCGATGCAACAAACGTTGAAGATCTGGAAAACCTGATCAGCAAATCAATGGAAGCTTTAGGTGGCAAAATCGACTTCATTTTACACTCTATCGGAATGTCGCCTAACGTAAGAAAAGGCCGCCATTACAGTGATTTGGATTATAACTACCTGGACAAAACCCTCGATGTATCTGCAGTGTCTTTTCACAAAGTACTTCAGGTGGCACGTAAAATGGATGCCATAAATGAGTGGGGATCGGTAGTTGCCTTGTCGTATGTTGCGGCACAGCGTTCGTTCTTTGGTTACAACGACATGGCCGATGCAAAAGCCTTGCTGGAATCGATTGCACGTAGCTTCGGTTATATTTACGGACGTGAGCGTAACGTGAGGGTAAATACCATTTCGCAATCGCCAACCATTACCACTGCCGGAAACGGTGTAAAAGGTTTCGACCGCTTGTTAGACTTCTCGGAAAGAATGTCGCCACTAGGAAATGCAACCGGCGATGAATGTGCCGATTACTGTATCACACTTTTCTCTGATTTGACAAAGAAAGTTACCATGCAAAACCTTTTCCACGATGGTGGATTCTCTAATATGGGAATGAGTTTAAGAGCACTTGAACAATACGAAAAAGGTTTGGATAAGATATGTGCGTGCGATAGTGATAAACCACACGCTGACGAGCATCGCTACGACTAATAAAAACAAGAAGTAAAAAGTAAGGCCGTTTCGTTTTGAGACGGCCTTTTTTGTGCCATTCCAAACTTGTCGATATACAATTTCAGCATGAATAAATGAAACGGATGACCTATACAGCTTTAAGAAATGTATTGAAAATCATTACTGTCCGGCTAAAAAACAATAATGACAAAGATGCTTTCGCTTCATTTCATTATGTTTAAAATGACAGGGCACTAAGATTCAGAGGACTTTTGGGAGGGGTGGTTTAGGGAATTATACAAACAATCAGAAAGAAAAAAATCCCGGAGGATAATTCCCCCGAGATTTTCTATTAAATAAACTTTAAGTTCTTTTTGCGAGTCAATTCTTAATATTTGCTCGTAATTTCAAATGTTTCATAATAAACACCAAAAGAACCTGCGCTAACTGTCCAGTTAATTGCGAAAGTGTATGTATCAGTATCATTGTCAAAACCTGATTCACTTGTTGCTGTGGCCGAAACCATGCCATAAGAAGAATGAACATATCCCGTTTCTGATGTTTCAGGAACCTGAGAGATCACTCCATCTTCTGAAACTTTAAAAGTATAATTATAGCCACCAACCCAGCAGTCCTTAATACGGTATTGATCGGTCGCCGGAGAATACTGTAAAGTTGCCGGCCACGAATCGCCAAAGAACTCACTGGTAAATACACCATCGGCATAATCAGCAAAATCTTCTTTCGAAACATTTAGCTCGATTCTTGGAAATACATCTTGAACTGTGTATGGTTTTGTTTGATCCTGATCAATATAAATAACAAGATGGTAACTTTCCATTAACACAATATCATCGCTTATTTCTACATTAATGCTCTGTTCTGTTTCTCCTGAAGTAAAACTTACAGATTCCGGAATACTGAATATATTTTCAAACGCATTCTCTACATGTAAAGCAACTGTTTGATCTGAAGAACTGTTTTCTCTATTTATAACTACAGTAAAACTAGTAGATTCAAGAGGCAGAACTACTTTTGAGTCATTATCGTTTGAGAAATATACATTAGAGCTATTTGGGTTCGGCTCAGGAGAAATTTCTCTTACAATATCATCCTCGCAGGCTGCAAATATTGATACAGCCACAATTAATATTAAATATTTTAATGCCTTCATATTATCTTAAATTATAATTTTTATAAAACACCATCGATTAAGGTAGCTCCATCTCCCTGAGATGGCTGTGCTCCTCCTTCATTTTGTTCGACGGCTGAATTATTGTTTGTTTCTCCCTGAACAAAACGTAACAGTAACCATGGATCATCTTTCGATAAATTAAAACGATAATCTTCCGGCACATTTGTAGGTTGATCAGGATGATAACGGATAATATTTTTGCCTAAACGCATAGCATCAAACATACCAAATCCTTCGCCCCACAATTCAATACGGCGTTGTAACCATACAGCATCCTGAACCTCACCAGCTGAAGTTGCTGAAGTTGTGTATGAAGGATCACGATATGATTTTACAAAATCTTCCAATATCTGTTTTCCTTGTGCAGGGTTTCCGCCCATAGCAAGTGCTTCTGCTCTAATAAGAACCATTTCTTCAGCACGCATCATGCACCAGTCACCATCATTGTAGGCAGAACCGATACCCGAGCGCTGACCAAATTTCACATTGGCGTATGCCTGCATTGGTTCTTTTACGTTAGCAATACTTCCTGTTGCAATTTCCTGACCTTCAAACTCCCCCCAAGTTAAACCTTCAAGATAAGGAGAAGTTCTGTCCTCGTCTAACCACCAGGCTTTTCGTACGTCTGTATCATTAATCTTGTCATATAATAAATTATTAATAGATCTGTAGATACCAGCATAAGGAACATATGCATCGCCTGAGAATGATCCTAATTGTGATGGCCAGGTTGCATAGTTAGCATCACTGATAACATCAGTTGGTAAAAGTAGAGCCCAAATCCAGTTATGATCTGTTGCCTCGTTAAATCCTGGTTCTGTTAAATCAGATATAGCATAAGGATCGTAACCGGTCATTGCTTTTTCAGCGTCTGCAGCTGCATTACTCCATTGCTCCATATTCAAATAGGCTCTCGCACGTAACCCGTAAGCTACATTCTGATCGATAGCACCTTTATTCAGTCTTGCATAACCATCCAGGTCTTCAATTGCATCTGTTAAATTTTGCAGTATATAGGCATACATATCAGTTAAAGAAGCTCTAGGATTATTTCTAAAATCAGTACCATCTTCAACAATAGGTACAGAAGGCTTATCCTCGTTACCTACATACTTAAACTGGAAATAAGGAACTAATGAAAGGTAACAAAATGCTTTCATTGCTTTTGCCTGCCCACGAGCATAAATTAATTGGTCGTTATCGGTATCTTCCGGAATTGCGCTTAACACATCGTTAGCGGCATAGATAATTTTATAGAACAATCCATAACGCATCCGTGGATTTGCATATGTCGGAGTACGATCAGAATATTCCAAGGCCGCTGAGAACCAGTCATACCCAGAAACAATATTGGTCATAATTCCACTATTCAAATCTTGGCTTAAAGCAATACCCGGATAGCCAAGATCATCTGCTCTGTAATCTCCAGAACCATAGTCAAAAAAACCATCTGGTTTTCCTAACAATGAATACATACCGCTTATTGATGAATTAATTCTGTCGGGTATGGCTTCTACTGTTTCCTGTACTTGATCATCATCCAGGGTTCCTCCTTCATACTGCCTTTCTAAAAAGTCATCGTCGCATGAAGAAAACAAGGCGATTGCAACCACTGTTGTTGCAAATATTTTTAAATAATTCTTTATTTTCATGATATATATTTTTTTTCTAGAATGAAATAGATACACCACCAGAAACTACTCTTAACTGACTGTAAACGTAATTACCAGACGAAGTTGAAATAGCAACACCTGTAGCACGAGCATTCTGCGACTGACGAGGATCAAATCCTTTACGAGACGAGAACAAGGCAAGATTATCACCAGAAACATATAATCTAAGCTTTTGAATGTTCATTTTACGGGTCAATGAAGTAGGGAAAGTATATCCTAAAGTAATGTTATTCAAACTTAAGTAGTTTGAACTTGTAAGAAAGCGACTCGAGTTCTTTTGATCAAAATCATCAGAAGAAGAAATACGAGGTACATTAGTATTTGTATTTGTCGGAGTCCAGGCATCCAGAATATCCGTGTGCCAGTTGCGGCCTATTTCTTTTCCGGTGTGCATCAGTTCCTGATAAGAGCCATCATATGCTTTTCCTCCCAATTGGTAGGCAAACTGAACTCCAAGATCAAAACCGTACGCATTTAAATTTGTACCAAAACCTCCGTACCATTTTACACTTATATCACCAAGATCAGCCTGTTCTGCAGCGCTATAATCTGTAGTTGTCGTATAATCATTATTGTCAGGATCTACATAATACAACGATAACCCAGTTTCACTGTCAACACCTGCATATTGAACCAAATAAGCCTGGTTTAAAGAACCGCCTTCTTTAAGAATGTATGAAGAACGTTTAATTCCACCTGTTGCCTCTGTATATTCAGGTAATTCCTTAATCTCACTGTTAATATGAGTTATGTTTGCAAATACACTCCAGGTTAGTTGATTTGTTTTTAATATTTCAGAATTTAAATCAACTTCAAACCCTTGGTTTACTACTGATCCAATATTTTTTGGAATGGTTGACAAACCTGATGAAACCGGCTGAGGCTCATTAAATAGCATGTCTGAATTCTCACGATAGAAATAATCGATACTACCGTTTAAAACATTGTTAACCAAGCCAAATTCAACTCCTGTGTTAAACAGCTTTTGTGCTTCCCATGTTAATTCCGGGTTTCCACTTTCTTTAAGAACTTTTGTGTATTCTCCGGTAACACTATTGTATGAAATATCATACCGGTTTCTATAAGCATAATATGAATAGGACCCACTAGTAGAATCGTATATTCCAATTTGATCATTTCCCTGTGTACCGTAACTTACTTTGTACTTTAATTCGTTTAGCCAATTTGCAGTTGATTGCATAAAAGCTTCTTTTGTTACCAACCATGCTGCGCCAACACTACCAAAAAGTCCCCAACGATTGTCGGCAGAGAAACGAGATGATCCTTCATATCTCATAGAGGCATTAAAGAAGAAGCGCTCCTGAAAATCATACTGTACTCTACCAACAAAGCCTTCTGTTGCATAATTATGCGTGTATGAACTGGCATTTGCACTTGTTGGTTGTGTTCCAAAAGCGTTATCAAGTTCAGCGATAAATGGATCGTATAAATGATCGTTACTTCCCCTTAAGTATTGGTTTTTTAAACTAAAACTTTCAAATCCGGCCAATACTTCAACATTATGCGATTCTGTAATGGCTTTTTTATAATTAGCCAAATATTGTTGGTTGAATGTAAATATCCGACGGTGACTAACGGAAACTTCCCCTTCTGTAGAAATAGATCCATAAAAAGGATTTGATAAATAGTTTGAGCGGGTATTAGATGCTTCAGGAGAAATCCGGGCGGTAAAATTAAATCCTTCAAAAGGAGTTAATTTTGCATAGAAAGACCCCGCAAAAAGATCCCTTACTTCCTTATCTGTATCTAAAAGCAGGTTAATCGCGTTGTTTCCTCGTGGCGCAGAACCTGGTCTGGTAAAATTGGTTGAAGTTCCCTGGTCATAAATATTGTTTCCATTGCTGTCCTGGGCAATAGTTCCATCTGTATTTCTTACGTAAAAAGGATAGATAGGAGCCATCATATTACTGGCATAAAAAACATTACCTGTACTTCCCCAAGACCCTTGTGAGCTAGGGCTTTCCAACTCTGTATTTACATAAGACGCAGACAGTCCTACCGCTAACCAATCTTTTGCCTGAGAATCAATCTTTCCCCTTAGTGAATAACGAGTAAAACCAGAACCATTTATAATACCCGGATCATCAAGATAGCCTCCCGAAATAAAATACTGTGATTTATTTTGTCCACCACGTACTGATACATTATATTCCTGGCGCAGATTACCAGTTGCTAGTGTTTCATCTTCCCAATTATCTGGAGTGTAGTAAAAATCATTATCAGCATAACCTAAAGTTGCATTAGGATTTAACTTGAAATTTGTACCAATCAAACGTTCTCCTTCAGGATAAGAATATATCTGATAACCAACTCCTGACTGAGTTAAAAAGTTAGCATCAGCATATGCATATGCATCAGCAGCAGACACTCCATTATAAGCCTGCGAGTTATACAATGCTTTGTATGCAGTCTCATAATACATAGCCGGATCAGTCATCACATCATAAGTTGGAACACCACGACTTGAATGTCCCCATTTTGCATCAACATTTACGATGATATTACCGTCTTTAGAACCATTTTTTGTGGTAATAAGAATAACACCGTTAGCACCACGAGCACCGTAAATTGCAGTTGAAGAGGCATCCTTCAATACTGTAATCGACTCGATATCACTAGGATTTATAGTATTCAAGTTAAACTCGTAAGGACTTCCATCAACAATATATAATGGTGATGTACCTCCGTTAATAGATCCAACACCACGAATACGGATGGTAGCTTCCGTACCTGGTTGTCCACTTCCATTAACAACCTGAACACCTGCTGCAGCTCCCTGCAAAGCATTACTTATATTCGAGGTAGATTTTGTTGCTAATTCTTCTCCAGTTACTGCCTTGGCAGAACCAACAAACTGTGATCTTTTGGTAGTACCATAAGCAACAACCATTACTTCGTCAATCCCTACCAAATCGGCTTCCATTACCATATCAACGGTTGAACCACTAATCTCAACTTCCTGCGTCTTCATACCCACAAACGAGAAAACCAACGTAGTAGCATCAGATGGAACTTCCAGCTGGTAGACCCCATCAAGATTTGTAACTGTACCAATTGTAGTACCTTTAACACTTACTGAAACACCTGGTATTCCCATATCATCGTCGGCACTGGTTACCGTACCGCTGATATTTTTTACCTGTGCTTCGACCACGAGCACGCCAAACAAGGCAATGCCCAATAGCATTAGCGCAATTTTTTTCATAGAATAAAATTTAAAATATTAGTAAATAACTCACTCACTTTTAATACTCAACGACAAATTAGATAAAAAAAACATCAATTAACAAATTTTTACATAAAACAATTATTTATGCAAAATTCACTTTTGATATCCTGTTTAAGGCGAAAGACTTAACTTAACTAATTAGAATTCGAAATGTTATCATTTTCATATGCTTGACAAAAGTAATGAATGAGAAATCCCTCAAAAGTGACTTTTGTCATTTTTATTAGTCATAAACACTTTTTCTTCTAAAACGTATTAACATTCTTTAACAACTATGCAAATTACAACTTATCTAAACAATTATTGTTTCGTTGATGTTCAATTTTTCTGATCTTTTGTGTGAATCAACAACGAAAGACAATAAAATATTATTGCAAATTGAGGTATTTTCTTCTTTCGCGTCGAGTCATCTCCAATTCTTTAATCAACTCAGGATGATACACTTTATATGGTTTTGAAGAATTCAGAATTTCAGCATCACCATTTTTGTTTACTACAAACTGCGGAATAACAAACGACAGCTTTTTGTTAATCAATGAATCATGAAAGATAAGCACAACCAATTCTCCGCTTTTATTGGTTAACTCCCCTATTTTTTGCCCGGCAAATACTTTTTGTCCAACTACAAGTTTTTCTGGATCGAACTTAACACCATGGTAGCAAATTAAAGTTCCGTCGGCTTGTAACAATGTAATACTGTTTGTCCATGTATGATACCAATAGCGCGAATCACCGGTTCTTGTTTCTCCAACAACTTCGGCAACAATACCGTTCCGACTGGCAAAAATTGGATCTCTTTGATTAGCCATAAAACCTGTAGCAAACCACGAATCCGGCGTATCATTTCCCCAAAAACCATCAATATTTTTCACATCAAAAACGAACACACTTCCACCTTCTTTTAAAGGAATTAAATAGGAAAAATCAAGATCGACATCAGCAGTTGGATTTGAGCGAAAGGTTTCAATATCATAATTAAAGCGCGGAATACCGGCATCAAGATCACGTTGGAGCGAAAAAAGGCTGTTAAAACCCGGTGCAACCTTTTTTATGTATGGCAACGGCTCGTTAAACGTGGTGTTTTCAATGTCGGCAAAGTTAATGTGCAAGTACATAGGCACTTTGGCATTATTGGAAGCACTAAAAATACAATCGCCAACAGAATTGTAATTTGCCTGTACTTCTACATACTGAGCCATCGAAATACCGGCAATCAACATCAACTTTAACAATAGTAGTATTTTGTGAATCATATATCGCGTGTTTTACAAATGATAAAAGTAAAAATTAACCCGGATAATTCATTTGATTTTAGCAATAGTCATGTTTTTCCGGGTTAATCCCGACTTAGTTGAGTCCATTTTTGAGTATCAAAAATGGGTACGAAACTTCGTCGCTTTAAACTATTTTGCTATTTGTGATGAATAATGCGGATTAAATTTAGTTTACCTTTGGCGCATGTATTCAAAAGAGGAATTGCGACAATTAAAAATTGATTTCTGGCAACTGTTTGACAAACGCTGCAGTGTGCATCCTGAGTTAAAATACAGGAAACGGAAATGGATGCTTCATAAAACAAAAATTAAAGGAGTAGCACTACGTTTTGATGTTAGCCGCAAAGATGCAATGGTGATTCTCGAATTGGGTAACAAAAGTGAGAATAAAAGACTGAAAGCCTACGAATTTCTGGAACGATACAAACCGGTTATTGAAGACGGTTTTGAAGATGGTTTGCAATGGGAGTTTTTCCATGAACGAGAAGACAGTGGCGCCGAAGTGTGCCGGATTTTTACGCGAATGAAAGGTGTTGATTTTCATCGTCAGAACCAGTGGCCCGACATCTACAATTTCTTTATTGAAAACATGCTGAAACTGGAACGCAACTTTCTTGACGTAAGAGATCTATTACAGGAAGAGCTAAAATAGAAGCACCCAATTTCATTTCGAATTTTAATGAATAAGCTCGTTTATTTGCTGTGCATATTCCGTAAAATTGTTGCCCAGTGATTCGTCAGCTAACTCAAAATCTTCAAAATGAAATCCGGGAGATACGGTACATCCCACCAATGCGTAACCGGTTTTGTTGGTTAATTGCGCTGCAAACCAGGTATTTTTAGGAACTGTAAACTGAAACAATTCTTCATTGTCCAGGTTATTTCCAACTTTCTGGGTTTTCAAATGACCATCAATCAGATACAGGATCTCCACGGCTGATGTGCCAGTATAAAAATGCCAGATTTCGTCAGATTTAATTCTATGAAAAGCAGAAAAGTCGTTTTTCTCAAGAAGGTAGTAAATAGAAGTAGAACAGTTTCTTTCGCTGCCAAAAGATTCGGGCAAGGCACTTTTTTCAAGAATTTCTGATGATCGGTAAACTTCCTTAAACCATCCGCCTTCGGGATGTCGTTCGAGTTGGAGTTTTTCTATCCAGTAAGCTGCAGTCTGCATTAAACAAACAGTTCGTTCAGTGCTCCAAAATAGTCTTCATCCCAGCCTTCCGAAATGTTTTCAAAAGCTTCATCGGGAATATTGGTGTGCCTCAATTCAATGCTTGTTCCTTTTTTATGCGGATGTAGTTTTATCGTCACCAGTGAATCTTCCTCCTCTTCACCAAAAAACCACTTCTGAACGATTTTTTTATCTTGCTCAAATTCCACATTTACGCCCGAAATACTTCCTCCCCACATCGTAAATTCGGAGTTTGGCTCCAGCGGCATAACGGCTGTTTCGCCTGTCCATATTTCAATCATTTTTTCGTTAGTTAAAGCGTTGTACACGTCTTTCGGATCGGCGTTTAAGGTATAGTAGCGTTTTAAATCTTTCATCAGCTTGTCTTTTTATCAAAAGTAACTTTTCTTTTCTTAAATGATTTATTGGCTCTGCAAAAAATAACGATCAGCCCCTGTTAGCGAATTCGGTGCGTGCGCATTACCTTCTTGTTGATCTTATACGAGAATCCAATGGTGAAGAACTCTTTTATCTGCAGTCTGGCCTCCTCGCCGGTTTTGTTACCTTCCGAATCATAAACTGGGAACTTAACGTCGTCGTCGTAAATAAAGTGGAACATTAAACGCATATCAATGTACGAGTTTAATTGCATCTTAAAGTTGTTTTCCCAGTTCAGGTCGAATTTCTTAAACGGATCTTTGTAGTTAATGAACATCTTGTATTTCGTCTCATACGAAATATCGTCGGTTATTTTCGTTTTGTAGCCCAGATCGGTGTTCAAACCCGGTTCCCAAAAGGCTTTTCGTCCTTCGTTGACACTAAAATTTGTCTGATCAACCAATGCCGTGTCGCGTACGTATACATTTTTCATGGTTAGCGGCGATAAAAACAACGATAATTTTTTACTTGGCTTGTAGTCCAAACCAATTTTTAAATAGGTTGTCGATGGAGCCATAAATGCAGAAAGCACATCCGGATTTTCTGCTTTCGGGTATTTATATCCTCTAAATATCTGTGTGTTAAAATTAAGTTCGGCACTGTAGTACCATTTTTTAAAGGCACTTAATCCGTAACGCGATGTAAGTTCAAATTTATCATCATTCTTTTGCAGCTCCGAATCTGAACCACCAGTACGAATCCAGCCATTTCTGAATTCTGCCGAATTTTCCCATTTTACTTTGCCATCTTTGCGCGAATAATTTGCAAAAACCTTTAACACCATTAACGTAGCCAGCGAGCTTTTACCCCCTTTTTTCCAATTGTCAAGATAGGTTTGAGTAAGTCCGATACTTCCATCACCACCAATATTCCATGGGGTTTCAAGTTCGTAACTTTTTCCCACGCTTTTAAATTTATTGTAGCTGGGTTTCAGGCTTTCGAAATCAAAATCTTTGGTTTGTTTTTCTTTAAAGCGTGAAAAAGTAACTCCATCGTCAATCAACATCTGTACCGTACGTTTATCTGTATTTTTTACCATCACGGCCAGCGAATCATTTTGCTCGTTTTTTAACCAAATGCGTGAATAACGTTCGGCGCTATTTTGTAATAAAATATCCTCCTTTTCGCCATACAAATTTATTAACGATAAGCGCGTGGTATCGATGTGGTCGGCATAATTCATCAGCACATTTATAACCGCTTTTATCGAATCGTTTACCTGTGCAACTACTTCATCGTTGTAGGCTTTTAAAACGTAATAATTATTGAGTTTTACCTCGTCTTTGTAGCGTTTAATGCGGTATTGCAGGTTTTCATTGTATTTCTCGGCGCGGTAAACACTAACTATTCTGCTTATGTAGTCGGCCTTAACCGAGTCGTTATAAAATACCCGTTTTTCTTCAATGTATTCTCTCCTAAGACTGTCGCGACGGACCAACTCATTAAACATATCGGGAGAGTTTAAAATCGAATCGGGAATCACTCCCGGAATATAAAGCTCTTCGGGGAACGTATAAACCGAATCAGCAAAAAGTCGCATCCCCTTTCCTTCAGGCACCTGCCTTACTTCGTTTTCTGCTTCGCGAATTATTGCCGGCGGCACAGTTATATCTTCAGGTTTTACACTTGCTTTGTATTCTGATTCAATAATCTGAACCTCCATTTGCTGGTCGGCATAAGGCACAAAACCCGGAACACTGAGACTGTCCTCAACATTTTCGGGCAAACGCATTACGTAATTCCCGTTAACCCGAAGTGTGTCATTCAGATTTTTAATAATCTGGTCGAGCGATTCATCTTCAATAAAATGCAGTAATCCATCAACATCGTCCCCCACCTCTTTTTTAACAACGTGCCAGTTGTTATCTTCAATAAAATAGCTTCTTAAAACCTGAATATTATTACGCAACAATTCCTCTTCAATTACAGAATTTTGCGCGAATAAAAGTTTTGAGAAGCCGGTAAATAATAGAATAAATAAAAAAATCTTCCCTTTTCCTGAGAACATATACACTGTTTTTAGCTTTCGGATAAAACGCAAAAATAATACCATTGTTATGTTATCCTATATTTTAAATCTCTAAACAATTAACACCTGTCTTTTAATATCCTTAGTCTCAAAAATTTAATGCTTACCATGTTGTAAACGGATGCTCCGACAACCACGCATTAAAATACCGATGATCGGCGCTCACCTCCTGAGTTACCCAATCTGGCAGCTCAATTTTTTCATTTTCATCGCTAAGTTCAACTTCGGCCAAAACAAGACCGGCATTTATATCTTCAAATACATCAATTTCCCACGTCATACCATTAATTTCCTCCACGTAGCGTTTTTTACGAACAGGAAAATCATGACACAGTTTCATTAAAACTTCCGCTTCATTTACCTGAATTTCATATTCCATTTCAATACGAGAAATTCCCTGCGTTTTGCCTTTAATCGTCAACCAGGCTTTTTCGCCCTTAATACGCACACGCACCACCCTTTCTTTGTCGGTCGACAAATATCCCTGAACAATCGGATTTCCGGAATCTTTCGGACTCCACATATCAGTATCAACAAGAAATTTCCGCTCGATTTCAATCATGATAATAAGTTTAGTTGTTTCAAAAAAATTACGCTGACAAATTTATCACTATTTTTAATGCGGCGAACATTTATATTCTGAATATGATCACGAGAGACGAAGCGCTTGAAATGCTAAAAACGAATGTACAGGCAGAAAACATGTTAAAACATAGTCTGGCGTCGGAAGCAGTTTTACGTGCAATTGCGAAGCACCTGGGTAAAAATGAAGAAGAATGGGGCATCGCAGGCTTGCTGCACGATATTGACGTGGAAATTACAAATGCCGATCCACACACACATGGGCCATACGCCGAAAAGCTGTTGAAAGGAAAAGTTACGGACGAAATGATCGATGCAATTGTAATGCACAACGAAGTGGCAACCGGAAAAGACCGCAGCACCGAATTTCAGCACGCACTGGCAGCCGGCGAAACAATTACCGGTTTAATTACAGCCACCACTTTGGTTTAGCCGGATAAAAAGCTGGCCAGTGTAAAAACAAAGTCGGTAACAAAACGAATGAAACAAAAAGCTTTTGCGGCATCAGTAAAGCGTGAGAACATTTTAGAGTGCGAAAAAATTGGCATTCCGCTGCCTGAGTTTGCCGATTTGGCGGTTAACGCAATGCGATCAATAAGTGACGATTTGGGTTTATAGCAGTAAACACTTTTTAACAATAAATATTTTAAAGGGATTGTTTTTTTCTTTTTCTTTCAACTGAAAACAGAATTAAGCCATGTATACCCAAAAAATCAAACAATTAAACGGCAGAAAACTGTCAGTTTGTTTCACGTTATTATTACTTACGGCCCACTTTTTTGCCAGCAGCCAGGTTCTTTCCGGACGCATTCTGGACGAACAAAAACAGCCGGTGCCCTATGCCACCATTTATATTTCCGAAACGCGGCAAGGCACAACATCAAACACAAACGGCGATTTTAGTTTTAATCTACCAAACGGTACATTTCACTTAGCAGTGCGTTCGATGGGTTACGAAAAACAGGAAAAAACGGTTACTCTGCAAACCGACAGCTTGTTTTTGCCTATTACCTTACAAAGTCAGAATTTTGAGCTGGCCGAGATAAAAGTGTTTCCCGGAGATGAAGACCCTGCCTATTTTGTTATGCGTAAAGCCATTGCCAAAGCGCCTTATTACCGCAAGAAAATAGAACACTACGGTGCCGATCTCTATATAAAAGCCAATTTCGCGTTTAGCAACATTCCAAATCTGATAAAAAAACAGGAAGTGGAAGACGGCCGGAAATTCAAAGATTACTTTAAAGAAAATGTAACCTATGTAATTGAGTCGCAAAACAGGATTACTTACGATTATCCCGATCAGTATAACCAGCAGGTGATAAGCAAAAAGAGCTCGATTATCGGTTTTGATGAGCCACCTGTTATGGGCCTGATGACAGCCAGTTTTTATGATGAGCGCCCCAACGAAGTGGTTTCTCCACTCTCGGTACTGGCACTAAAACACTACAACTTTGTTTACGAAGGTTTTATTACGCTTGGTGATTATGATGTGTTTAAAATTCGTGTTACACCAAAACGCAAAAGCGACGAACTGGTTGAAGGATTCATTTATATTGTCGACCGACTTTGGTGCATTTACAACCTTGATTTTAGCTCTAGTTTCGAGTTCTTTAATTACCGTATAAAACAACAGTTCGAGAATTTAGATAATGAAAACTGGCTGCCTGTATCGCACAATATTACAGGCGATTTTGGCATGCTCGGACTTCGTGGGAACTTTTATTATGGAGCATCGGTTAAGTACGATTCCATTGTAAATAATTACCCTAACATACAATACGAAAGCACCGAAATTGCAGAACAAACAACTGCCGAACAAGTTGAACGGGAACCTGGCGAGAAAGAGCAGAAACTGGTTAGTGAGCTAAATACCCTTAATGCCAAAGAAGAGCTGAACAATGCAGATGTAAAAAAAGTGGCTCGCCTGAACCGTAAGATTTTAAAAGAGCAATACAAAGATTCAACTATTGTTTCGCAGGAATACGGCAGTTATCAAATTTCGGAAAATGATGATTCGTTAAGAACAAATATTGCCTGGGACACCGTACGAAGCATCCCGCTGACGCAAGCGGAGATTGAAAGTTACCGAATGGCTGACTCCTTGAAACTGCAGGAAAAAGGTGCTTCAAACGATTCGGTTTCAAATGACGGAAATACTAAACGATTTTTGGGCCGGCTTTTTGCCGGTGCATATGATATTTCGAAAGATTCAACCATCCGCGTAAGTTACGATGGTTTACTGTCGCCCGTAAATTTTGATTTTAATGCTGTTGACGGCTATAAATACCGTCAGGAATTTCGCATTCGGTTTTTAGTCGATACCACAAAACGAATCTACGTTACTCCGCAGTTAGGTTATGCGTTTAACCGCAAAGCGCTATTTGGCAGCGTAAACTCACAGTTTGTAAACTTCCTGGCAAAAGGAAACCAACTCAGTGTTTTTGCAGGAAAACAAAGCAGCGATTTTAAAAGTGGATTCGAGGCAATGACTCCGGCTGTAAATGCCATTAGCTCGTGGTTTTTTGGCGAAAACTACCTGCGATTGTATGAAAGCGAATTCTTACATCTCGGATTCTCACAGCGTTTTAAAACGAATTTCAGGTTCTATGCCAACGCTGCATACGATCATTTTTACCCGCTTGAAAACAACATCTCATTTCCACTGTCGGATTATAAAGATTTTGAACCGAACATCCCCGGAAATCTCACAGCCAATGATCCGGCTCTTGTTGAGCAAAAAAGTTTTAGCTACGACCTTGGGTTGAATTTTCGCAAGAGCCAACAAAAACCGTGGCTCGAAGAATCGCCATTTTTGTTTATTGATGATTTTTATGAGTTCAGCTTGTCTTTCAAAAGAGGTATTCCCGATGTTTTTGGTTCAAACGCAGATTTTAGCCGGCTTGATTTCTCGGTTCGTCAACAGGCCAACATAACGCCAAGTACCGGTATTGATTGGAGAATAAATGCGGGTCACTATTTTTCGGCTGATCAAATGCATTTTTCGCAATACAAACATTTTCGCACCACCGAAATTCCGGTAATGATGCGACCTTTTACACACCGTTTTCAGTTGGTTAATGATTATGCAATTAGTACCAACGAAAGCTACCTGAGTGTTATGACCGAATATAAATCGGAATACTTGCTGCTACGGTACTTGTCGGTTTTCAATAAAAGAACCTGGAGCGAAAGTCTTCATTTAAATTACCTTACCACACCGAAATACAATAACTACTGGGAAGTTGGCTACAGTTTAAACAACCTGTTTTTTGCAGGCAATGTTGGGATATTTGCCGGATTTAATGAAAGTGACTTTGAAAGTATTCAGGTTAAACTCAGCATTTCTGCTTTTGACTAACAGAACCGGAAATAGTAGCTTTTAATACGATTTTATAAGCTACTATTTCTAATTCTTTTCTAATAATCAGTAGTAAACATTTCCGGGAATTTCCCTTTGATGCCTTTTTCACGATAAAAATCCTTCATGCGTTTAATATCGTCCTGCGCATTGTCAGACAGTTCAAACGGCTCACCAACCGAAATTTCTTTTCGTCCCCAATCAAAATATCCGAGATACACCGGAATACCGGTTTCTTTAGCAATGATATGAAATCCGGCTTTCCAGCGTTTATTCAAACTTCGCGTTCCCTCAGGAGTTAATGCCAAATGAATTCGCTCTCTTTTGTTGATGAGTTGAATGGTTTGGCGAATTACGTTGGCCCCTTTTGAGCGATCGATGGGAAGGCCTCCCATTTTTCGTACAAAATACCCCAATGGCCAAAAGAAAAATTCTTTTTTGATAAGGATGTTAGCAGTGGCACCTTTAGAGGTGTAAAACAGATACGAAATAACAAAATCCCAGGCACTTGTATGTGGTGCACCGATAATGATACATTTATTAACCGGTGCCTGATCGCCAACAACGGTCCAGCCCATTCGTTTGAGCAAAAATTTACAAATTCCCTTCATTATATTGCTTGTATAGTTTTTAATTCAAAGTTAGTGGCTCCGCCATACTTTTTTAAAAGTTGCTGCGCCAGATTTGTAGCATCTTCTATTGATCCATCGGGTTCGTAGGCTATAATTATCATTAAAAAGCGCCTGGTTTTATCGGTAACACAGGTTCGGACCGAATCGCTGGTAGGCGTTCCAAAAGCGCCTTTTGCATCTCTGAAAACCGGTATAAATTCAATATTCAACTCTCCTCTCCCAATTCCTTCGTAAGGCTCGTTTTTTTCGCCAATGCTAAAAGTAACAGCTCCGTCAATGCTATCGGCATCGTAACCTCCAATTGAAAATCCGCTTGAGATGGAAACTAAATTTAGCTGATCGACGACATTATTTACCTGGTAAATCTCGCCACGCTTTAAAACGCGTCGCAACAGTGCTTCGGCTGACAGGCGGTAGCGAGCAGGATCTTTCCCGCATTTTTTATAAGCTGTTCGCGATGCAGCAATGGCCGGTATCTGGCTAATTTCTTCCACACGCAAACTTTTGTTTAGCTCTTCAATTTTTGCTTCAATCTCGTCCCAAAGTTCACTATTCTGCTCCTGATATTGCACATCACATTCGATGCACGATAAAACAACGCCCGGTACTTTTTTGGCTAATTCCTTGCTAATGCTTATGCTTTGCATGATTTTTATCAGTAATTATATTTTTTATTATTCGGATTTACCCTTTTAAATTTTTTGCAAAAGTCGTACTTTTGTAAAAAATGAAGAAACAGGATTAATTGTATCTATTTAAATGAAACGTTGCAAAGAAAAGAACTTTTGATTTCGATGCCAACTGTTTCTGAAAATACAGCGTACAATGCAAATAGAATAGTAATTCAATTGAAATTTTTCAGAAATCATATAAAGTGATTTCATATAGTTAAACTGCACGAAAAGGGATATATTTCATATCCCTTTTTTCTTTCTTTTAATCCGTTGATTTTTCGGTATATTTTTTGTATTTTGTAAAGAAAAATTGGTATTATGAAAAGAATAGTATTGTTAAGTTTTCTGATTTTTTCAATTGTAGCAGTACAAGCTCAAGACAAAAAACTAACAAGAAAAGAGAAAAAAGCACAGCGCGAAGCTATACTTACCGAACAAACAAAAAAACTTGTTGAAGCCAACGCCTGGCAATTTAATGCAACGCAAATGCTTCCGTCAAGCGGACGATCACGTACTTTATCGACACCATACAATGTAGTATTAAAAGACGGAGAAGTGAACTCTTATCTTCCCTATTTTGGTCGTGCTTATTCAGCAGAGTACGGTTCGACAGACTCGCCAATGATTTTTGAGGCACCGATTAGCGATTATAGTGTTCAGGATGCCAAGAAAGGTGGATATACTATTAAGTTCAGCGCAAAAAATAAGAACGACAATGTGGAATATACCTTTTCGATAGGTGCAACCGGCTCGGTGAGTTTAAGAGTAAACAGCACCAATCGTCAGTTTATTTCCTATCAGGGAGATCTGGTTCCGATTGAAGAAAAAGAGAAAAAGTAAGATATTAATTATGGATATGTGAAGCCGGGCAATAAAATGTTCCGGCTTTTTTATAGCTCAAAAGGTAGCTTTTTGCTTAAGGTAATTTCCGTTGGCGCTACCTTGGTTTGCATCGGAAAGATTTCAACACCAGCAGTTTGTGCTTCTTTTAACAATTCGGCATAAGCAGGATCGATTTCTTTGGCAGGAGCAAAAACCTGCACATCGGAGCGCTGAATAATATAAAGCATAACCGCCCGCATTCCCTGCTTCTTAACTTCCATCAATGTTTTTAAATGTTTCTGACCTCGCGCGGTTACGGCATCTGGAAATAGGGCGTATTCGTTCGCTTTCATCGAAACATTTTTTACTTCCACAAAACATTTCTCCTGCTGATTTTCCGCATAAACATCAAAACGCGAGTCGCCAAATTTCACTTCCCTCTTAACGGTTGTGTATTTATCTAATCCCGGAATTTCTCCATTCGAAATGGCTTCGAACGCCAACTTATTCGGATTTCCGGTATTAATACCTACCCAGTCGCCGTTAATCTTTATCATTTCCCAGGTAAACTTTGTTTTTCGCTTCAGGTCGTTAACCGGAGTTAAGTACACCTCTGCCCCATTTTCAAGGCAACTTTTCATCGACCCTGAATTGGTGCAATGCGCCACAACAACTTCACCTGTATCCAACTCAATATCAGCCAAAAATCGTTTATAACGTTTTATCAGCTTTCCGTGAACCAGCTCTTTTTCAAATTTCAAAATAAGTATTTTCTTTAGAAATGGAGTTTACAATTGAGTTCGTGCAAAGGGAACGGCATCCTGACCAGTAAATTCCTTGTTCAAATATTTGTAATACCCGGTAATGGCAATCATTGCAGCATTATCCATGGTGTATTCAAACTTTGGAATGATTAAGTTCCAGCGGTGCTTTTTCGCATTTTCCTGCAGTGCACTACGAAGTCCCGAATTTGCAGAAACGCCACCGGCAACGGTAATTTCATTAATACCTGTTTCCCTGGCTGCGCGTTTTAATTTGCTCAGCAAAATCTCAATAATTGTATGTTGTAACGAAGCACAAAGATCGGCCAGATTCTCCTCTACAAAATTTTTATTCTCTTTCAGGTTATCGCGCAGAAAATACAGAAAGTTGGTTTTTAAACCACTAAAACTATAATCAAGCCCCGGAATTCGCGGGCGCGAAAACTCAAAACGATGGGGATCGCCTTCTTTCGCCAAACGATCAATATGCGGTCCTCCCGGATAAGGCAAGCCCATTACTTTTGCACATTTATCGAAAGCTTCTCCCGCAGCATCGTCAATAGTTTGCCCGATCACTTCCATATCTAAATAATCGCGCACCAAAATAATTTGCGAATTACCACCGGAAACCAACAAGCATAAAAACGGAAATTTAGGAGGATTAAATTCCACACCATTTTCTTTAATAAAAAGTGCCAGCACATGTCCTTGCAGGTGGTTTACTTCAATCAACGGTATTTTCGATGCCAGCGAAAAACCTTTTGCAAACGAAGTACCTACCAGCAACGACCCAAGCAAACCGGGACCACGCGTAAAAGCCACGGCCGAAATTTCGTCGCGATTAATTCCTGCCCGTTTTATGGACAGATCAACCACCGGAATTATATTTTGTTGATGCGCACGCGAGGCCAGCTCGGGTACAACCCCGCCGTATTCTTCATGAACTTTCTGTGAAGCCACTACATTCGACAGAATTTCGCCATCGCGAATGATGGCAGCAGAAGTATCGTCGCACGACGATTCGATACCCATTATTATAATTCCTTTATCAGCCATATAAATCTTCCCTTTTTTACGTTATTAAAACAAGATAAACGCTGTTGGGTTTATATCTTTGTACTTATTAAAAATAAATAGTTAACAAAACGCGCTATCCTTTTCATTGTTATTAGTTGAAATGGATTATGTTCGTTCTAAAATTGCAAAACTATTAAAAAAGGCTGGAAAATAATCATCGTTTTGCTGGCAGCATTTATAATGCTGCTTGGCGGTGCTTTTGTGCTTGTTCAAAACAGCTGGGTACAAACGCAAATAACCCGAAAAATAGCCAAAAGTCTTTCGAAAGACCTGCAAACGAATATT
This sequence comes from uncultured Draconibacterium sp., assembly GCF_963677575.1. NCBI lineage: Bacteria > Pseudomonadati > Bacteroidota > Bacteroidia > Marinilabiliales > Prolixibacteraceae > Draconibacterium > uncultured Draconibacterium sp. The sequence goes on along the minus strand of NZ_OY782038.1, from coordinate 293,971 downwards.
ACCATTGGAAAAGTTGATATCGGTTTTTTCAAACGCCTGACACTAAAAGATGTTTTAATTGAGGATCAGCTTGGCGATACACTGATTTACAGCAAAAATATAAAAGTAAGAGTTGATACGCTTAAGTTTAAACGCAAGCAAATTGTTTTAAGAGATCTAGATTTTCAAAACAACCGGATTTACGTCTCAAAAGATACTGCAGATGTATTCAACTTCGCATTTCTGATTAAAGAATTGGGGGCTAATCCCGAAAAAGACACGCTGAGTCCATGGACTTTTGCGTGCCGGGCGTTCAATTTTACAGATATGCAAATGAAGTATGTAAAAAACGAAAACGAAAGTCATCCGATTTTAGATACCCGAAATTTAAATCTGAAAGTTTCTAATTTTCATTCGTTCCGCGATTCTATTACTTTCCGTATTGAAGATTTGAGTGTTGATGCTGGCCCCAATTTACACCTAAAACAAGCCGCTGCAGATATTAAGAATGTTGGAAAAGTACTTACTATTAACAATTTCAATATGGTAAGTGACAACTCTTCGATTACCAATACCAATATGCGTTTTGAGTTTTATGGCGCCAACGATTCGATGAACCGAAGTTTTGATATGGACATTCAAATTGCCGATTCAGAAATTGGCATGCAGGAAATTGGTGCAATGATTCCATCGCTAAAAGGAATGCGCGAAAAAATAAAACTTTCAGGAATTATTTATGGTAGTTTGAACGACCTGAAAGGGAAAAATCTGTACCTGCAAACAGCTAACGAAACTAATGCACTGCTCGATTTTTATGTGAACGACCTGCTCGATCCGGCCAACATGTATTTGTTTCTCGACCTGAAAAATTCAAATACAACTTTTGAAGATATAAGTAGTATCCGCCTGCCAAACAGCGCCCCAAATACTTACATTCGCTTTCCTGAAAGTTTTTACGAGGCAGGCCAGCTGCGTTTTAGAGGAAACTTTAGTGGCTTCTTATCTGATTTTGTAACCTTTGGAACGCTGGAAAGTGAAATGGGTACATTAACCACCGATATTTTGGTAATGCCCGAAAAAGAAGGGCAAATATATTATCGCGGGAATCTCTCAACGGTAAACTTCCAGTTGGGCGAACTTTTTAAACAGGATCAGTTGGGAGCAATTACTTTACAAGGCTCAGCCGACGGTAATTTTAATAAAGCCACAGAGGCTGTTTCTGGTATATTTAAAGGAACTATCGATAGTATTGAATACAACAACTATAACTATCAGCACCTGTCGATTGATGGAGTTTTACGCGAAAAAATGTTCGATGGTTTGCTTGAAATTCAAGATCCGAACCTTGATTTCACATTTATTGGCGAGCTTGACTTAAATAACAAAATTCCGCATTTTGACTTTAACTTAAATCTGCGGCACGCTTACACCGGCAACCTGAATTTTACCCAAAATTTTCCGGCAACAAATATGGCTTTTCAAATGGAGGCCAATTTTACCGGCGATGCGATTGACAATATTAACGGGATGATCTCGGTGAAAGAAGGTTCGTACAGCAACCGAAATGGCGAAGTAAACCTGAAGGGGATCGAGTTTAAAGCTAACCAGGAAGATGGGAAAAATAAATTGCGTATAGAATCTGATTTTCTCGATGCTGAAATTCTGGGCACCTACAACTTTAAAAATATTCGGAACGACTTTTTTAAGTTGGTAAATCATTATGTTCCTGCGGCGAGAATTCCTGTTGAACAGTCAACAGGTAATTCAAATAACTTTGATTACAACATTAACGCAAAAGAAGTTAATCCACTGGTAAATATATTTGTACCGGGTTTGCAGTTTGAAGGTCCGTTTTTATTGTACGGAAAAATAAACGCGCAAAGGAATGTCCTTCGGTTAAACGGCAGTATTCCGGGTATAAAATACAACGACAATTGGGCGCGAGATGTGTATGTTGGAAACAACTCGTTAAACGGTCGTTATAATTCAAAATTCAGAATTGGAGAACTGTACCAAAAAAACGGAATTACACTGTATAATTTTACGGTTGACACTAAGATAGCCAACAATGTGCTCGACAATGTAATATCGTGGAGTAACTTCGATGAACTTACATACAGCGGAGCACTTCGAACCCAAACAAAATTCTCTTACTCCGACTCCACCAAACATAGACATATTGATATTTATGGGCAACCATCGCGAATTTATGTGGCCGATACACTTTGGTCTGTGAATCCATTTCACGCAAGCATAGATTCCTCGTCAATAACGGTCGAAGGATTTAAAATTCAACATGCCGATCAGGCCTTCGCTATTGATGGCAGCATGACAAGCAAAAAAACAGATGTGGTTCGGCTCGAGATGGAAAATATTAACCTGACTTACCTGGATAAGTATTTCGACAAAACAATTGATCTGGATGGAAAAGTAAACGGGTACTTTGGTTTTTCGCGCTTGTTTACCGAACCTGTTGTGTTATCAGATTTGAGAATTGATAGCCTTTCGTACAAAAACAAATATATGGGTACCATTTCCCTTTCAAGCCAATGGGACCAGGAAAACTCTGAAATAGACGCTGAATTGAAAGTGATTCGGAATAACAAAACAAATTTTCATGCAGCGGGATCCTACATACCATCATCAGGTGATTTGGATTTTGATATTGAAGTAGACAGTGCTTCTCTGTTGATTTTGTCGGCTTTTATGCGCGAGAATTTTTCAAAGTTTCAGGGTGTAGCATCCGGAAAAGTTAATCTTGGCGGCAATGTAAACGGTATTCTGTTAAATGGTGCACTTTATGGCTCCGATGCCGGTTTAACCATCGATGCAACTCAGGTGCCCTATCATTTCTCCGACACGGTTTATTTTAAGGATCGAAGTATCATTTTTGATAACATCACCGTTTACGACGACCTGAACAATTCGGCCATTTTTGATGGAGAAATTACCCAGCGGAACTTTCAGGATATGACTTATAACCTGAATTTTCAGTCGAATAAAATAAAAGCGCTGGATACCAAACAAAAAGACAATGAGCAGTTTTATGGTGTGGTAATGGCCAACGGAGGTATTGAGATCGAGGGGCAGGCAACACGTGTAAGTCTAACCTGTTTTGGAACTACCCTGCCCGGCACCGACATTAAAATATCGATGGAAAGCCAAAGTGAATTGAAACAATACGACTTTTTGGAGTTTGTTAAACCGGATGAAAAAAAGGAAGAATCGCCTTTTTTCACCAACAGTTCCAACCGCGATGATGATGGAGGTTTTGATTTAAGCATTACCGTTGAAGCCACTCCCGACGCTGAAGTTCAGCTGATTTACAATTCGCAGATTGGCGACGTTATTCATGCAAAAGGAGAAGGAATCCTGCTTTTTGAAATGGATGATGAAGAAAACATGAGCCTTTCAGGAAATTACAATCCAACGGAAGGCGATTACCTGTTCACCCTGCAAAATGTAATGAACAAACGCTTTTCTATCGAACCGGGCGGTTCAATACTTTGGTCGGGCGATCCTTATAATGCTGTTGTCGACTTGCAGGCCATTTATAAATTAAAAGCCTCGTTGTACGACCTGTTGAGCAGCTATCAAAACACATCGCAAACTAACCGTGTGCAAGTAGAATGTGTAATTAATCTTCAGGACGAACTGGTTAATCCGACCATTGGTTTCGATATCAATTTTCCGAATATTGAAGAACCGTTACGGGAAGAGTTGCAACAGTTTTTCAAAACCGAGGAGGAAATGAACAAGCAGATCCTATCCTTGATTGTTCTCGGAAAATTTTACACTCCGGAATATTTGCGTGGTACTTTTGAAGCCCAAAACCCAAATATGATTGGAACAACGGCAAGCGAGGTTCTTTCCAACCAATTTAGCAACTGGTTATCGCAAATTGACGAAGACTGGGACATTGGCATTAATTACCGCCCCGGAAACCAGGTTACCAACGACGAAATAGAGCTGGCATTGAGTACACAAATCTTTAACGACCGGGTAACACTGAACGGAAATATCGGGAACAACTCCAACCAATATGGAACCAATAACAATAGTAGCCAGATTGTTGGAGACTTTGAAATGAGTGTAAAACTGGTACGCAGCGGAAAAATTCTTTTCAAAGTGTACAACCGGTCGAACAACAACCTGATTTACGATACCGCACCTTATACACAGGGAATTGGTTTGTCGTTTAAAGAAGAATACAATTCAATTGATGAAATAATTGCAAAATTCACCAATCTCTTCAAAAAGAAAGAAAACTAAAATTCACTTTTTTTTCGCTTATAAAAGATTTATATGAATATTTAGAAATCATTAAAAAACTGACAGATTTCCTTTGCAGATATTTTACTTAAGGTAATTTTGTAGTTCTTTGATACAAAAACTTATACCTAAAATTATTTACTATGTTTATATTAATGGTTGTTGTATTTGTTCTGGGCTATGTTGCCATAGCGCTGGAGCATCCACTTAAAGTCGATAAAGCTGCATCGGCTTTAATTATTGGTACATTATGCTGGGTAGTATACGTACTTGGTGCCGAAGGTATTTTACATCTTGGCTTCAGTCCAACCTGGGAAGCTTTCCTTGCAGCACATCCCGATTCGCACGGACTACATGCTGCACATGAGTTTATAGTTGAATCAGAAATCATCCATCACTTAGGCGAAATTGGCGAGATTTTATTCTTCCTGCTTGGAGCAATGACAATTGTTGAAGTTGTTGATCAGCACGAAGGTTTTAAAATTATTACCGATAAGATAAAAACCACCAACAAAGTAAAATTACTTTGGATATTGAGTTTACTTACATTCTTTATGTCTGCATTACTTGATAACCTTACTACAACAATCGTTTTGGTTGCGTTGCTGCGTAAACTTATCGACGACAAACAAACGCGCTGGTTTTTTGCAAGTATGGTAGTTTTGGCTGCCAATGCGGGTGGTGCATGGTCGCCAATTGGTGATGTTACCACCATTATGTTGTGGATTGGTGGACAAGTAACAGCTGGCACAATTATCATGAATGTAATTCTACCAAGTTTGGTTTGTATGGTGGTTCCGTTGGCCATTCTTTCTGTAACAATGAAAGGCAATGTTCAGCGCCCGACAATTGACGAAGACGAAGTAGAATACAGTACTGAAAAAGAACGAATTCTGTTCCTGGTGCTGGGTGTTTGTGGTCTGTTATTCGTGCCGGTATTTAAAACCGTTACCCACCTGCCTCCATATATGGGAATGTTGCTTTCGTTAGGTGTTTTGTGGGTTGTGGGCGAAATTGTACACAAAGACAAACCAAAAGAAATTAAAGATAAACTAAAGGTTACTGCTGTAATTCAGCGTGTTGATGTACCAACGGTATTGTTCTTCCTTGGAATACTTTCGGCGGTTGCTGCTTTACAATCGGCAGGTCATTTAAATATTCTGGCAACTTACCTTGATGAAAAATTGGGTAACATCTACCTGATCGACCTTGCAATTGGAGTGCTGTCGTCGGTTGTTGATAATGTTCCGTTGGTTGCAGGCGCAATGGGAATGTATCCGATTGCCGATGCAGGAGCTGTTGGTTACCAGGCCGCCTTTGTTCAGGATGGTGCTTTCTGGGAATTCCTAGCTTACACAGCCGGAACCGGTGGTAGTATGTTAATTATTGGCTCGGCTGCCGGTGTTGCAGCAATGGGTTTGGAAAAGATCGATTTTATCTGGTACCTGAAAAAAATTAGCTGGCTGGCTTTAATCGGCTATCTGGCAGGTGCTGCCGTATACTTTGTTATGTTTGGTCTGTAATACCAATTGTACTTTAAAATTCAGTTTGAAATTTTGAAGTATACAATGGTTTATGCCGATGCTACAACAAAGAAGCAGTCGGAGCAAAGTGAACGAATGCGACATTTTGTTGTCAAATCGGTATAAACTATCAAAAAACAGTTGTTCATAACTAACTGAGATACGACTTACAGAGCCAACAAAACGGGCAAAATATTACTTATTTTAGCGAGGTATAATATTTAAGGTTATACCTCGTTTTTTATTTTAAGAATTGTAAAAAATAATTGGATAAACATGTTTAACTTATTGATGATTCAGGCTGATCTTCCACAAGAGTTGGAAGCTGTGGCAACCGAGCCGGAAGGCATTTCAACGAAATTTATAGATCTGGCTATGAAAGGTGGATGGATTATGATTCCGATTTTATTTTTATCGGTAGTAGCCGTTTACATCTTTTTCGACCGCTATTTTGCAATTAAAAAAGCCGGGAGATTTGACTCAAGCCTACTTGAAAAAATAAAAGTATATATCACATCAGGAAAAATCGATTCTGCCGTGGCATTGTGTCGCAGCAACCCGAATCCGGCATCGCGCATGTTGGAAAAAGGAATCAGCCGGATTGGCCGGCCATTAACCGACGTAAATGCCGCCATAGAAAATGTGGGTAACCTCGAGATTTCGAAACTGGAAAAAGGACTTCCGGTTTTGGCATCGGTAGCCGGTGGAGCTCCGATGATCGGATTTCTTGGCACGGTTATGGGGATGATTCAGGCATTTTACGATATGTCGAACGCCGGAAACAATATTGATGTAACACTGCTTTCAACCGGTATTTACCAGGCAATGGTAACCACAGTTGCCGGATTGATCGTGGGTATTATCGCCTATTTTGCCTACAATATTCTTGTATCGAATGTTGAAAAAGTGGTTTTTAAAATGGAAGCAACCACTTCTGAATTTATGGATCTGTTAAACGAACCGGCATAACCTGTAGTAAATGGCACTAAAAAAGAGAAATAAAGTAAATGCTGCATTTAGCATGTCGTCGATGACCGACATTGTATTTCTGTTGCTTATTTTCTTTATGGTTACCTCTACCCTGATTGCGCCAAATGCACTGAAATTGTTACTTCCGCAAAGTAACAATCAAACAGCTGCCAAGCCAATCACAACCATATCGATTACATCCGATTTGAAATACTATATCAACGACGACAATAAGCTTCAAAGCGTAAAATTTGGCGATATTGAGCCGTTTTTAACCAATAAGTTTGGCTCGGGTAACGACGATATTTTTATCTCGTTGCATGCCGATCAATCTGTTCCGGTTAACGAAGTGGTGAAAATAATGAACATTGCCCGCCGAAATAAGTATAAAATGATACTGGCGACATCGCCTGAATAGAAGAAGAATGGTAGAAAGAGAGGAATATAGCGAGAAGAAAAAGGGGCTTGTCGGAACGATTGTTTTTCACACAATTGTCTTGATATTACTGCTCTTACTTGGCTTTTTTACGCCACTTCCTCTGCCTGGAGAAGAAGGAATTCTGGTTAATTTCGGAAATTCAGAAAATGGATTGGGCGACCGCAAACCAAGTCCGGCACGCAAGCAACAACAAACGACTCCTCCACCTCCTCAAACTGCACAAAAAAAATCTACGCCACCTCCTGCTCAACAAACACCTCCGCCTCCGGTGAAAACTTCAGAACCGGAACCTGCCGAGGAAGTTGCAATGACGCAGGACTACGAAAAAACAGTTGCCATTGAAGCAGCCGAGAAAAAGAAAAAAGAAAAAGAGCGCAAACGTCAGCAGGAGCTGGATGAAAAAAAACGTAGAGAACAGGAAGAGCTAGACCGCAAAAACGCTGAAGAAGTAGAACGCAAACGCTTGGCTGAGATTGAGCGTAAAAAACAAGAAGAAATAGAACGCCAGCAACGCGAAGAGGCAGAAAGAATTGCCCGCGAGGAAGCCGAACGTAAAGCACGTGAAGAGGCAGAGCGCCAACGAAAGCTGGAAGAAGAACGAAAAATTGCTGAGATTAACTCGCGTACGCAAGGTGCTTTTGCAAACAGTGGCTCCGGAAGTGGAGGCACTGGCAACAGCGACGGGAAAAGCCAGGGAGTAACATTCCCAAGTGGTAACCAGGGTGTACCAACCGGCGATCCGAATGCAACAAATTATGGCGACGGAGGCAGCGGTTCAGGAAACCAAGGCGATGGTCCTTCTTTTAGTTTGAAAGGCAGATCTGCAATGTCACTTCCCAAACCCAAATATCCGGGTAATGATGCCGGAATTGTCGTTGTTACCGTTAAGGTCGATAAGAAAGGTAATGTTACGTCTGCGGAGCCTGGAGCACGCGGTACCACAATTGCGAATAAAGCGTTCTGGGATGAAGCCAAACAAGCTGCGCTAAAAGCCACGTTCAATGTTGACGAAAATGCTCCGGCATTCCAACAGGGAACAATCTCCTACCGTTTTACACTCGATTAATATCCTATCCAGTATCAAGTATCAAGTATCAAGTATCCAGAATCAAGAATCCAGCCTCAAGTCCAACATAAATTGTAGTTGACAATTATCTGTTTTTTAATCCATTAAAATTGTGTTCTTTTGCGAAAAATTTTAGCAAAATGGCATTTCTGACAAAAGACAAAATTTTTAGCAAAAAGTGGATTCAGGATAATCTGCTTTTAATTGGCGGCTCATTTATTTTGGCAGCCTCTTTTGTATTTTTTGTTACACCACATAAAATTGTTCCGGGTGGCGTTTACGGTATTGCAATTGTTGTGCACTACCTAACCGAAGGCGTTTTTTCTTTCTGGCCCGACGGAATTCCGGTGGGTACCTTTGCGCTAATGATTGATATTCCGTTGATCATTGCCGGAATTAAAATACTGGGGCCGCGTTTTGGAATTAAAACGATTACCGGTTCGGTACTTACTGCTGTTTTTACCGACCTACTTACTATGATGCGCCCGGATGCAAATATTCCACTGGTGGATGATATCCTTTTATCGTGCCTGTTTGGTGGCGTTTTAATGGGATTTGGACTTGGTTTGATTTTTAAGTCGCGTGCTACGTCCGGCGGATCGGATATTATTGCCATGATCATTGGAAAATACACCCACCTGCAAATTGGCAGGTTGATGATTTACGTTGATTCAGTTATCGTATTCTTTGGTTTGCTTGCGTTCCGCGATTTTGCCATCCCACTCTACTCATTAATAGTAATTTATATTTGCGGAAAACTGATCGACACAGCACTTGAAGGCGCTAATTACAACAAAGCACTTCTGATTGTTTCGCGTAAACACGCAGAGATAAAAGAAAAATTACTGGTTGATTTAGAGCGTGGAGGAACTTATCTGAACGGCGAAGGCATGTTTACCGGCGAGCAAAAACGAATTATTTACACCGTTGTTAGCCGTCGCGAAGTTGCAATTCTTCAGGAATACATAAGTAAAATCGATCCCGATGCATTTATCACGGTTATGGATACCAAAGAAATACTTGGCGAAGGTTTTCAAAGCCTAAATCAAAAAGTTAATAATTGAGTATTTTTCTACTCCAAACACCTCCAATATTCAAATATGCAATCAAAAAGATTTTGTCGCATTAAATTTTACGAACAATTGCTACAGTGCTTTTTCTTTTTATCTTTGGGCACCTTATAACAATTCTACTAAAAAATGATAATAGTTTTTGTTGCCTACCTTGTTATTTTAATTGGTATTGTAGCGTACTCAGCACGTCGGTCGAAAACGAACAATGACTTTGTTATTGGCGGTAAAAAAATTTCTGGTTTTTCACTGGCTTTATCCGAACGGGCTACAGGTGAATCGGCCTGGTTACTTTTAGGTTTAACCGGTCATGCTTACGCCGAAGGAATGGCGTCGTTGTGGGTGGCTTTAGGTTGTGTTAGTGGTATTCTGTTTTTATGGATCTTTCTGGCCGAACCGCTGCAAAAACTTACAGACAAAACAGGAGCATTAACGGTTCCGAGTTTGTTTTCGGCCAAATTTAAAGGTACACAACGAAGTTTTGGAATTCTCTCTTCCCTTATTATTATATTCTTTTTTGTATTGTACATTGCAGCACAATTCAGTGGTGCCGGTAAAATTTTCAACGACACCTTTAAAATTGATCCTTTTTGGGGAATGGTAATTGGCTCAGCACTGGTTACCTTATATACCATGTTAGGTGGATTTATTACCGTTGTGGCCACCGATGCTTTTCAAGCTGTTTTAATGGTTGTTACATGTGTTGTTCTGCCTATTATTGCGCTAGGAATTGCAGCAGCCAACAATATTCACGTGGCGGAAGCCATTTCACAAGCGAATTATCTTGTACCTCAAAACATTGATTCGGTAAAACAGGCTACAGGCGGTCTGCTTGTTTTAAATGGGCTAAGTTGGGCATTTGGTTATACCGGACAGCCACAGTTGCTAACTCGAATGATGGCCATGCGCAGCCAAAAAGAAACTCAGCAAAGCCGCGTGCTCGCAATCACCTGGACACTATTGGCTTACGTTGGAGCTTTTCTGATTGGAATAATTGGATACCAGTTAGTGCAACATGGTATTTTGGGAGCTGCTGCTGCTTCAGTTGCCAGTGATTCCGAAAAAATAATGCCGATAATGGTTATGACACTTTTGAATCCTATTCTTGCCGGAATTCTTTTATCGGGTGCAGTTTCTGCAATGATGTCAACAGCTTCATCGCAGTTGATGGTCGTTTCATCCTCAATGACAGAAGATTTTTACCTGCACGTTACCAAAAAGCAGATTGAAGAAAAGCGAATGCTGTTCCTGAATAAAATACTTACGCTTGCCGTTGGAGCGGTAGGTTTTATATTGGCTATCACAATGGAAGATACTGTTTACGGACTGGTTTCCTATGCATGGAGTGGTATTGGTGCTTCGTTTGGCCCCGCCATTGTATTGCTTATTTTCTGGAAAAAACTGTCGAGAGCCGGCGTTTTTGCCAGCTTAATTACCGGAACACTATCTGCCGTAATATGGAAAACATGGCTGGTTGATGCCACCGGAGTATCTGAACGACTGGCCAGTTACCTGCTGGCATTTTCTATGGCTGTTTTATTTAGTTTTATTTTGCCTGAAAGAGAAAAATGGTCGGAGCCAAAAGGAATTTAACAATCTTAACTATTTTTAATTTTGATACAGTAAAAATAGACCTTATTCATTTTGTCTGGCTGAATATTCTGTTATCTTCGTGGCACGCTGAAAGTATGTAGTAAATGGATTTTTCGGGAAAGACAATTTGGATTACAGGAGCATCATCGGGCATTGGCAAAGCGGTGGCAATTGAGTTATCGTCGAACAACGTAACACTCATTCTTTCAGGCAGAAAAGAAGAGGCCTTAAAAGACACCGAAAAAATCTGCATAACAAATGGCTGCCAAACCGTTATTCTTCCTTTCGATTTAGGTAATGAACAATCAATTGAAGAAGCGACTCAATTCATTAAAGAAAACAACATAAAAATTGATGCGCTATACCAGTTTGGCGGGATAAGCCAACGTTCGTTTGTGGCTGAAACTCCGCTTAGTGTCGATCGTAAAATTTTTGAGGTAAATTATTTCGGAACGATTGCCTTAAGCAAAAAGGTTTTACCGCAAATGATTGAAAATGGCGGCGGACAAATTGCGGTAACATCAAGTATTGTTGGTAAATTTGGATTTCCATACCGGTCGTCGTACTCGGCATCTAAACAAGCCTTACACGGTTTTTTTGAAAGTTTACGGGCCGAAAATGCAAGAAACAACATTTCAGTGTCGGTTATTATTCCCGGACGGATAAAAACGAATATTTCGGTGAATGCGATAAATAAAGATGGAAAAACACACGCACAAATGGATGCCGGTCAGGACACAGGAATGTCCGCCGAAAAATGTGCAAAAGTGATTTGCAAAAAACTGAAAAAAGAGAGAAAAGAAATATTGGTAGGTGGTTCAGAAGTTATTATGGTGCACATCAGGCGGTTTTTGCCGCGTTTGTATTATTACATGGCTTCGCGCGTAAAACCACTGTAAACTATAAGTATTGCAAAAATGAAAGCACAAATAAACGGAATCCAGCAGTTAGGAGTTGGTGTTGAAGATCTTCAGGAAGCATGGAAATGGTATCGCGAACATTTCTCAATGGATATTCGAATGTTTGAAGATGAAGCTACAGCAGAGTTGATGCTGGCACATACAGCTGGCAAAACACGCGACAGAAGAGCTGTTTTGGCGCTTAACATGCAAGGTGGCGGAGGTCTTGAGATATGGCAACATACAGGGAAAAAACCTAAACCGATCAATTTTGAGATTCAACTAGGTGATTTGGGCATTAACATCGGAAAAATTAAAACCGAAAATGTACAAGCCGTTTACGATAAATTTAGTGCTTCAAAACTGAACTTGCTCACTCCCATTTCAAAAGATCCGGCAGGCAACGATCACTTTTTCATGAAAGACATTTACGGAAACATGTGGGAAATAAAAAATCAGGAAGGTGTTTTTCGTAAAAAAGAAAAGTCATTAAGTGGCGGAGTACTGGGAACGGTTATCGGCGTGAAAGATATAGACACCAGCCTGAAAGTTTACCAGGAAATTCTGCAATACGACGAAATTGTTTACGATGAAACCGGCATTTTTGAAGATTACAAAGGCATTCCCGGTGGCAACAAGAAATTCCGACGCGTTTTACTTCGTCATTCCGATGTAAAACAAGGCGCTTTTAGTCCTTTCTTCGGACAATCGGTAATTGAGTTAGTGCAAGCCCTTGATTACGAGCCGAAAAATATTTACGAAGGACGAATCTGGGGAGATCCGGGTTTCATACACCTTTGTTTCGATATCAACGGAATGGATCAATTCCGTGAGAGAGCAAAAGCCATTGGTTATCCGTTTACCGTTGATAGTGCAAAAGCTACGGAATCATTCGACATGGGAGAAGCTGCCGGAAATTTTGCGTATATCCAGGCACCGGAAGGAACACTGATCGAATTTGTTGAAACACATAAAATACCTATTATCAAAAAGATAGGCTGGTACATCGATCTTCGGAAACGTGGTTATCACCCCCTACCCAACTGGATTATGAAAATGTTCCGTTTTATGCGGGTGAAGGACAAAAAATAAAAAGTCACTATTTTGCTTGTTAATACAAAAAAATGCAGCAAAAGTCATAGAGTTTTAAAGAATTCTGTTCTTCATTTGCACAATATTATAGAAGAATGGAATCAATAAGAGAAATCTACAAAATAGGTCACGGGCCATCAAGCAGCCACACCATGGGCCCTAAAAAAGCTGCCGACAGGTTTCTGGCAGAAAACAAAAACGCAGCTCGTTTTGAGGTAATTTTGTATGGCAGCCTGGCAGCTACAGGCAAAGGGCACCTTACTGATTATGCCATTAAACAAAGTTTTGGCAACCATCCACTACAAATTAACTGGAAACCCAAGACTTTTCTTCCGAGACATCCCAACAGTATCTGTTTTAAGGCTTTTAACAATGAGAACGAGTTATTAAAAGAATGGACCTGTTACAGCGTTGGTGGTGGTACTATTGTTGACGACCACACCCAATCAGAAACCGTTGAAGTGTATGAACACACTACCATGTCGGAAATATTAGACTGGTGCAACCACAACGGAAAAAATTTTTGGGAATATGTTGCCGAGTTTGAAGATCCTGATATATGGGATTACCTGGAAGAAGTGTGGCTGGTGATGTTGGAAAGTATTAAACGAGGGTTAAAAACTGAAGGGGTTTTGCCGGGCGGTTTAAAGCTCCCCCGTAAGGCACCCGTTTTTAATACAAGAGGAGATACTTTTGCAACTCCATTTAAACGCCGTTCGCAATTGTTTTCATACGCATTAGCTGTTATGGAAGAAAATGCTGCCGGCGGCAAAATAGTAGCCGCCCCCACATGTGGTGCGAGTGGTGTTTTACCTGCCGTTCTCAAATATTTCAAAAAAATACACAAAAGAGATAAAAATGCCATCCTTCGGGCACTAGCCACTGCCGGACTTATTGGCAACATTGTAAAAACAAATGCTTCCATTTCAGGTGCCGAAGTAGGTTGCCAGGGAGAAGTTGGAACAGCTTGTGCAATGGCATCGGGCGCTGCAACGCAAATGATGGGCGGAACCATTTTTCAGATTGAATATTCAGCAGAAATGGGACTCGAACATCATTTGGGATTAACCTGCGATCCGGTAGCCGGGCTGGTACAAATTCCGTGTATCGAGCGAAATGCTTTTGCTGCCGAGCGCGCCGTATCGCACAATAATTATGCTTTGCTGACCGATGGGCGCCACCGCATTAGTTTTGATGAAGTAGTGGAAACAATGTATAAAACAGGGATAGATTTGCAAAGTAAATACCGCGAAACATCGGAAGGCGGGCTAGCCATCTTTGATGCTTTGCCAAACTGTTGATTTTAACGATTGGGATAGTTTCCTATTGGCATCTCAACCTGAACCAAATCGCCCTGTTTCCATTTTTTAGCGATTAAACAGTAGCTACCGGGTTTTGTAAAATACTTTACTCCTTTTACTGTTACGTGTGTACCCTCAGCCCATTCCGGAATTCGTATATTCAGTTCAATGTAGCGCCGTTCCGTCATCTCGAAATGTAAGCGCACACTGCCCGACTCAGGATAATTGGTTTCCTGACGAAAAGTAACATCGCCACCAAGCGAATGCTGGAAGTCTATTTCAGCCGGATTGAACAGGTTGACGTATATATGATCACCATTTTGTGTTAGCACAAAAGGTTTAATGTAGTCCGTCATATTTTCGTTTGCTGAAATTTTTTCCAGTTCCTGTGCATATTTTGCTTCACCGGTTAATTCAAGCAACAATCCGTTTATTTCAATCCAGGCAGGCAATGCCAGGCTATCATAAATGGCCTTGTTATTATTCACATAAAACTGATTGTAATTTGCTTTAAAAGCCTCTAGATCAAAGGATGAATCTTGTGCATCAAACTGGTTTACAAAAGTAAAAAGCCCTTCAAAAGGCGCGTAAGAGCTACTATCTTCCTGTGTTACAGATGTATTAATATTAGAAATTCGCTCCGACTTTTTTACTGGAAATTGATCTTTGTAATTGCATGAAACAAGTACAAAAAATAGAATAATAGAATACAGTTTAGGATTCATTTGTAGTTACTTTTCACGTTATAAACGTTAGTAGGTTTGAAGTGTTCAAATAGATGGCGAATAAAAGTTTATTGAAATTTGATTTGTTTTATAAGAATTAATTTTCATAACTTTGTCAAACTCGAATAAAAGAGAACTAAAAGATGAATATCTCAATAAATATTACCGTCACCAATTGCCGACCGTTCTAGGTTGGCCAAGAGAGATTATTCAATTAGTTTATTCATTTATTTCCATATTTTTATAATGTTACACAAAAGAGTAAGTGTTTTGTCTTTACAAAAACTAAAAGACATTGATTTTAAAGGACTCTGGATCGATGTAAAAGAAGCAATTGGCGGTACAGAGCGCGATTTTACCGAGAGCAGTCTTGGCAAAGCCATTTTTATTTTGGCTGTTCCTATGGTGTTGGAGATGATCATGGAATCGGTATTTGCCGTAGTTGACATCTTTTTTGTTTCGAAATTAGGTGCAGATGCAGTGGCAACTGTTGGCCTCACTGAGTCAGTAATGACCATTGTATACGCCGTTGGAATGGGACTTAGCGTGGCAACCACTGCGCTTGTTTCGCGGAGAATTGGCGAGAAAAACAATAAACAAGCTGGTGTAGTGGCTTTTCAGGCCATGATGGTAGGTTTTATATTTTCCGTTTGTATTGCTATTCCCGGCGTTTTATATGCCGGCGAATTTTTAAAGTTAATGGGAGCTACCGATTCAATGGCTGCCGAAGGTTACCTCTTCCCTGCCGTTATGTTTGGCGGAAACGTGGTAATCATGCTGTTGTTTATTATTAATGCTGTATTTCGCAGTTCCGGAGATGCGGCCATTTCAATGCGGGTAATGTGGCTGGCAAATATTATCAATATCATTCTCGATCCATTACTTATTTTTGGCATTGGTCCTTTCCCTGAACTAGGACTGGCAGGAGCAGCAATTGCCACTACAACAGGGCGCGGCTTGGCTGTTTTGTACCAGTTTTACCTTTTGTTTGGTGGGCATCACCGCATCCGACTGTATTGGTCCAATTTAAAAATTCGCGTTAATGTAATGCTGAAACTGATTAAAATATCAGGTGGTGGAATTTTACAAAACCTAATTGCAACATCGAGCTGGATTTTGCTGGTCCGTATTATTGCAGTTTCGGGGCCGGAGGCGTTGGCCGGATATACTATTGCCATCCGAATAATTATTTTTGCATTGTTGCCTGCGTGGGGATTAAGCAATGCCGCATCAACGCTTGTTGGGCAAAACCTTGGTGCCAATCAACCTGAACGTGCAGAACGATCTGTATGGATTACCGGTTACGTAAACATGATATTTATGGGTTTCATGGGAATAATACTGGCTGTTTTCCCTGAGTTTTGGATAAAACTGTTTATCGGAGAAGCGGCTGTTGTCGACAATGGCACACTGGCGCTGCGGATTATTAGTTTTGGCTTTCTGTTTTATGCACTGGGAATGGTACTGATGCAAGGTTTTAACGGAAGTGGCGATACGATTACGCCTTCAAAGATCAATTTTATGAGCTTTTGGTTGTTCGAGATACCACTGGCCTATTTTCTTGCAATTGTGCTGAATATGGGCTTATTTGGAGCCAGCATGTCGATTGTAATTGCTGAATCGTTTTTGGCAATAACAGCTCTGTATTTGTTCCGAAAAGGCAAATGGAAACAACGAAAAGTGTAAATTTATCTGTTAAGTCTTTTATCATGAAACAACAACTTCCTGAATCGATTGAAAATTATATAAATCAGAATGGGATTCCCATTACTGAGCTAGCAAGAGTGATAACTGTGCATAAAGAACGTTACATCATTCAGAGCGACACTTCGGTTTTTAAAGCGGAAATAACCGGAAATATCCGGTTTGCTGCTCAATCCGCAACCGATTTCCCGACTGCTGGTGACTGGGTGCGTTTTATGCCAATGGATGATGAGAATGCCATTATTCTTGAAGTTCTGCCCCGTTTTTCAAAACTCGAACGCCAGGCTGTTGGCAAACACGGCGATGTGCAACTTATTGCTGCGAATGTTGATGTAGCGTTTATTGTACAAGCGGTTGGCCACGATTTTAATCCGAACCGTTTGGAAAGATACCTGGCCGTATGTTATGCCGGAAATATCCAACCGTTCCTGGTTCTTTCAAAAACTGATTTGGTTAGTGAAAACGAGTGTAAACAGCTAATTGATGACGTTAAAAATCGCATCAGGAATATAAAAACAATTGCACTGAGCAATGAGACAAAACAAGGCTTGGATCTTCTGCAAAGTGAATTGGAAGCCAGTAAAACCTATTGTTTCCTGGGCTCTTCGGGAGTTGGTAAGTCAACAATCATTAATCACCTGCTCAACAGAGAAGCGCTCGAAACCCGGTCGATAAGTGAAAGTACAAACAAAGGCCGGCATACAACCAGCCATCGCGAGTTGTTCGTGCTCGAGAACGACAGTATTGTGATCGACACACCGGGAATGCGCGAATTAGGAGTGACCGACTCGGCTGATGCCCTTGAAATGACATTTGATGCGATATCTGATCTCACTTCCGATTGTAAATTTGGCGATTGCAGCCATACCAACGAAACGGGTTGTGCAGTGCTGGCAGCTCTTGAGAGTGGCGAATTAGGCGAAGATGCCTACGAAAACTACCTGAAACTAAAACGCGAGCAAGAACATTTCAGTAGTACTGTTTACGAAAAACGGCAGCGCGACAAAGAGTTTGGCAAAATGATTAAATCTGTTCTGAAAGAAAAAAAACGTTCAAAACCGCGGTAGTTAATGAACAAAACATCCTTTTTATTCATTTCTAAATTGAAACCAAAACTTACGAAAGATGAAAAAAGTTGCAATTGAGATTAAATGGGCCATTTTATTTGCAGTCATTCAGTTAGTTTGGATGTTTGGAGAAAGAATCGCCGGTCTTCATGATGAGAACATTGCAAAACATTCCGTCGTTACCAACTTCTTCGCTATAGTAGCAATTGCGGTTTATGTGGTTGCACTGCTCGACAAACGAAAGAATGATTTTAACGGAAAAATGACCTGGATTCAGGGATTCATAAGCGGATTGATCATCACTTTAGGAGTGACAATACTCACTCCTCTCACACAATACTTAACTGTTGAAGTTATTACGCCTCATTATTTTGAAAATATGATTGATTATACCGTTGAACATGGATTGAAAACACCTCAAGAGGCAGCGGAATATTTCAATTTAAAAAGTTACATGGCAGAGAGTATAATTTTTGCACCTTTGATGGGACTGGCAACTTCAGCAATTATTGCCATTTTCACCCGAAAAAAATAATGAGATATGCCGAGTGCAAAAACAGTTGACGAATATATTTTAAATGCCCGATCACGGCAGGATATTTTAATGGTACTACACGATTTGCTCACATCTACAGAACTATCGGAAACCATAAAATGGGGAGCTCCGTGTTACACAATTAATGGTAAAAATGTAATCGGGCTTGGAGTTTTTAAAGAATATGCAGCTATTTGGTTCTTTCAGGGTGCTTTGTTAAAAGACGAGGCAAAAGTGCTTATTAATGCGCAAAACGATAAAACCAAAGCATTGCGGCAGTGGCGTTTTCTATCGGTCGATGAGCTTGATGCAGATATGATTATTGCTTATGCAAACGAAGCCATTTCCAATGAAAAGCAAAATAGAAGAGTTAAAATCAACAGAAACAAAAAGTTAATTATTCCACCGGAATTAGAAGATGCACTTAACCAGAATAATCATCTAAAGCTTTCATTTCAGGAATTTTCGCCGGGCAAACAACGCGAATTTGCTGATTATATCGCACATGCAAAACAGGCGAAAACTAAACAGGCGAGATTGAATAAGATCATTCCGATGATTAATAATAACATTGGTTTAAACGATAAATACCGCAATTGTTAATGGTTATTGATAATTGTTTCTAATTTCATACGATTAAAATTGTTTATCTTTTCGGTATTATGAAATTACAGTTTTCCCTAATACTTTTATTTATGACCAGTCTGCTTTCGGCGCAATCATCAAAACTCAGCTTCGATGAAAAGAAAGCCGAATATCTTTATCATTTTGCTTACGAATGCATCGATCAAGAATATCCGAATAAAACCGGGCATGTTTTGGGCGACGATAGTTATCTGCAGCCTCCGCGTGTTATGCACCCTGCTTTTTATGGCTGTTTCGACTGGCATTCGTCGGTGCATGGACACTGGACATTGGTAAAAATATTAACTGAATTTCCGGATTTTAAGTACCGCGATGAGATCATTAAAAAGCTAAAAAATAATATTACCGAAGAAAATATTCTGCAGGAAGTTGCCTATTTCGACGATGAACATAACACCACTTACGAACGTACTTATGGCTGGGCCTGGTTGTTAAAACTCGACGAAGCGTTACGCGAATGGGACGATCCGGTAGCATTGGAATTGCAGGCAAACCTGTCGCCGCTGGTCGATCTGTTATCGGATAAATTTGGTGATTTTCTCACCAAACTGATTTACCCCATACGAATTGGCGAACACAGCAACATTGCATTTGGAATGTCGTTTACCTACGATTGGGCAAAAAAATACGATACGGCACTGGCCATTCAAATTGAAAGAAAAGCAAAAGAATATTACATAACCGACTGTGACTGCCCGCTAAGCTGGGAACCGGGCGGTTTCGATTTTCTTTCGCCTTGTTTGCAGGAAGCTTCGATAATGTTAAAAGTATTGCATGAAAAAGAGTTTAAACAGTGGCTCAAAAAGTTTCTTCCAAAATTTGAGAAACATCCCGAGAAATACCTTGAAATCGCAAAAGTTACCGACCGAAGTGATGGTAAACTCGCCCATCTCGATGGATTAAACTTCAGCCGGGCCTGGTGTTTGTACGAAATGGGTTACGCCTTAAATAGCCAGCAACTAATTGATTTTGCCGATACCCATTTTAACTACAGTTACGAAAAAATGGATTCCGGCGAGTATGCAGGTGCACACTGGCTGGCTTCGTTTGCTACCTACGCATTAATAAAAAGTCACAATAAATAATTCCGGTGTCAACTCACGTTACGATGAATATCACAAAATTTTGCTGCCTGCTGCTATTTTTAAGCAGCGTCGTTTTATCATCTGCCCAAAACCATCAATCGCGTTTTGAAAAAATTGATGTACAACACTACAAGTTTGAAATCCATTTAAATGATACCACAAACCAGATTGAAGGTGTTACTACAATTACAATAAAATTTCTGCAAGCCGCTAATGATGTCACGTTCGATTTAGTTGAAAACTCCGGCGACAACGGAATGCTGGTTCATTCAGTAAAAATGGATGGTTATGGACTGAACTATATTCAAGGACACAATAAACTTGAAATTCTCTTGAACGAACAGGCGGAAGCTGGGAATATAATTGATTTCACGATTGCCTATTCCGGCATTCCTGCCGATGGTTTGATAATATCAGAGAATCGCTACGGAGATCGTACATTTTTTGGCGATAACTGGCCCAACCGCGCACAAAACTGGCTTCCATGTGTCGATCATCCTTCTGATAAAGCAACTTTAGAATTCCTGGTTTATGCTCCGGCGCATTACGAGGTTATTTCAAATGGTTCGCTTGTGGAGAAAAAACAACTTGAAAATTCAATGGAATTCACCCATTGGAAAGAGGATGTTCCACTGTCTACAAAACTAATGGTAATTGGCGCGGCAGATTTTGCCGTTGGAAACGAGCAAGATTTTCAGGGTATTCCTGTCAGTTCGTGGGTATTTGAAGAGAACAAAACAAAAGGATTTGAGAATTACCAATACGGCACAAAAGCACTTAAATACTATTCGGAACTAATTGGCCCCTACTCTTATGAAAAACTGGCTCATGTACAATCGAAAACACGTTACGGCGGGATGGAAAATGCGAGCTGCATATTTTATTTCGAGAATTCAGCCATTAGCGATCGCATCCCGGAACAGCTGTTTGCACACGAAGTGGCTCACCAGTGGTTTGGAAATTCTGTTACCGAACAAAACTGGCATCACGTATGGCTAAGCGAAGGATTTGCGACATACCTTACTCACCTTTATGTGCAGAACTTTTATGGCGACGAACAATTTAAAGAAGGACTAAAACACGATAAAGAGCGGGTAATTGCTTTCTCTAAGCAAAAGTACGCCCCGGTAATCGATACAACGGTACAGGAATATACCAGGCTATTAAATGCCAATTCGTATGAAAAAGCGGGCTGGTTTTTACACATGCTAAGAAATAAATTAGGCGACGATACTTTCTTTAAAGGATTACAGAAATACTATCACGATTACAGGAACAAAACCGCTCTGACAAAAAATTTTAAATCAGTGATGGAATCTGTTTCTGGTAAAGATCTTGATCGTTTTTTTAATCAGTGGTTGTGGAGTGCCGGACATCCGGTTATCAAAGTTTCGTGGGGAACAGAAATCACCGGAAAACAAATCGACAATCAACAAATTTTTGTTCAACAAAGAGGAAAACAACTTTTTAGTTTTCCGCTGGAAATGAATATTCTTTACGAGGATGGATCTGTGGATCTTGTTACAGTAATGGTTGACAAAACAAAAGGAACACAACAATTTCAGGCAAAAACGACTTCTGGCATTAAAGATATTTCCATTGATCCAAATGTGAAATTGCTATACGAACTGGCACAGTAAATCGACTTAGTGCTATTACCAATCCAAAATTAAGGGCAAAAAAAAGCCCCGACGAAACCGTCAGGACTAGAATATCATAGTTACAATAAATCTTTACTTTCTTCTACATTCGTTTAAAACGACTGTTATCCACATCTATCTTTTTGTTTTTAATTGCTTTTCCAAAGTTGTACCGAAAGGTCAATGTAAACATTCTGGTGTCCTGATCTAAATCGTAATAACTTTTTTGATTGTTGTTGTTGATATTTAATTTGGGAATACTTGAGTTGAAAATATCGTTTGCTTTCAGCGACAATATTGCTTTGTTTTTTAGCATGTTACATGATATGCCGCAATCAACTAAATACGAAGGTTCAAAGTCGTAAATTCCCTGGATGCCACGTCCGTAATAATGGCCGGAAATGCTTGCCTTTAACCCGTGTTTTTCCCATAACGAAACGGCTGTATTACATTGAAGAACAAACAAATTGGAGGTTTTGTCGAAGGATTGTTCTTGGGGGCTGCTGTTTTTTAAGTGCTGATGCAAATACATCGCTGTTGGATTTACATTAATGTATTGCCCGATATTAAAGGGAAGCACAAATGCAACTGTCAAATTCTTATCAAAATCAATATTTTCGAAGCGGGTAATCGTATTAAAACTTTCACTGGAAGCAAATGGAATTTGGCTCATCTGATCATTTACGTATTTGTACGACAGCATCATCACATATTTCTGTTTAAAAATGTATGTCAGGTTCGATGTGTAAGTTTGTGATGGTTTTAATTCCGGATTTCCTTTAACAATCATGTATTGATTGGTGTACCATGTTGCCGGACTAATTTCCCAATACGAAGGATAGGTTGCAAAAGATTTTACTGCCAACTGAAAAATGTGTTTGTATTCATTACCAGGCATAAACGATGCATTTAAAACCGGATACCAGTAAAAAGTGTTCCAAACATCAGTTTTTGTATTCTCCAATTCTTTCTGCATACGATCAAATTCTCCTTTTAATGTAAAATCAAAAGACCAATGCGGATTAAATTGTTTTGCAAGAGACACAAAACCAGATGTAGCAGCTTCGTTATAATCGTTGTTTGTTGATTGTGATGCATCTTTTTGGTAACTGCCATTTACAATGTCGTAATAATTATAATGATTTGTGTTGCCACTGTATGAATAGTTAGCTCCATAAGTAAAGTCAGAATTCCATAAGCTGAAAGAATGATTGGCATAAAGCATCCATCTATTTACTGTTTGGCTTGAATTTGTTTTGTATTCAACTGATTCTTCATCAATAATGCTAATATATTCTGTTGAGGAAGGACTATTGTAGTAGGTATAATCTGCGCCAATGTTTAAGTTGTTTTCCAAATTATAATCTAGTTTCAGGTTATGCAAGGTTTCTGTTGATTCAGAAAAGCTGGTATCTAATTCGGAAGAGACACCTTTAACAGATGAGAAAGTTGTATAGGTTTTATTTGGGCCTCCGTTTTCATCCGAAAAATTACCGGAGTAACTAAACGATAATGTTTGCACCGAATCAATCTGGTAACCAGTACTTACCTGCGCCTGGTGTTCTTTTGTTTTATTCGGCACCTTCATGTCCTGTTCAATTAAATATAAAGTATCCTGAAAGGTGTGGTTAATGTCAAAAAAATCTTTTTGGGTCATTTGGTCATAATCATACGAATACAGCAAATTTATGTCCCATTTATTTTTTGCATACTGAAGATTCACACCACCTAAAGCACTGGAATTACGACGTTGCCGGACGCCAACATTTACAGAACCATTCAGTTGATTTTTTTTAGCCCTGGTTAAAATAATATTGATTAAAGCTCCTTTTACATTATATTTTGCAGGCGGGGCATACATCACTTCAACTTTTTCAACGTTGGTATTGGGCATTGCTTTTAGCATATTTAGCACCTGGTCCATACTCATTGTTGTTGGTTTTCCATTAATAGCAATATTTAACGTTCCGGCGCCAACAAGCTGAATACTTTCCTCTTTTAACATTATTCCCGGCACATCTCCCAAAACTTCGTAGGCATTATCGCGAACAAATTTTTCACTTACTGCCGATACATCGTATGATAGCGTGCTATTTTCCATTTTTACCACCGGACGAATAGCTTTTACACTAATTTCATCCAGGTTGTTTTCCTTTTCAGCAAGAATAATGTTTCCCAGTTGAATATCAGTGTTAAGAGTTACCGCAACATCTTTCTTATCGTAAAGCAAATGCTGAACATGTAATAAATAATCTCCGTCTTTAACATCGTTTAAAACAAAATTGCCATCCATATTCGAGATTGTTCCTTCAACAAACGAAGAGTCTGCCTGATTGGTTAAAATGACCGAGGCAACCGGAATAATCGAATCATTTTCATCAACTAAACTGCCCGATATTGAATAGGTTTGGGCTCCAAGTGTATTTGTAAGTATTCCTAAAAAAAGAAATAAAAAGGTTTTCTGTAAGCTTTTGGTAATTGTTTTCATTTATAATTGTTTGTTTTTATGAATTCACATTACAAATAACCTTATTCTCTTAATCAAAAAGAGTTATTACTGTCTTAGTTAGTCTTAAATAGTCTTAACAGATCCAGTGTTATCAATGAGGAATATATACTTTAGCTTAAAAGAACTACTTGGCAAAAAGGAAAACAAATTGCCCGGAAAGGGTATTTAAATTCTTATAAATGAAAATCTCGTTACACAATATTGCAATCATAATCATTATTGTAATGGTTGGGGTGTTTTTGTACCAGCTTTACTGGCTAAATGGTTTGTACGAAACAACCTCACAACAGTTTGATAAAGACATTTATAATGCTATGGATATTGCCGATCAGTACGAACTGGCAATGCGCAGCGACTTTATAGAAAGAGATTCATCTGTAGCACAATCGTTAGCAATGAATGTTGGAGTAAGAGATGATTCTACTGGGCAAAATGTTTATTATACTTATGATCAAATAGATAACGACACCATAAGCCAGGCAAACACACAAGAGGCTGGTTTTAACGATTTTGGCGAAGAGGCAAATACAACTGAAAAATTGGCTGCATATATAAAAAAAACGATGCATTATGGATACGATAAGTATATAAATATTAATATAAATGCTTTTGATAGTGTTTTAAACAGTCAATTAACAGAAGTAAATATTAATCAGCCTTACCAAATTTTCGTGGTACAAACACACAATGACTCTATTTGCATTTCAGGAAATAACAATCAATCATTCAGTATAAAAAAAGCCAGGCAATACGATTTCTATTATGATTATAAAGGTGCCCACTCCTACCGGGTATTTATAAAAAATCCTACCAGCTACCTGTTAAAACAAATGGCGGGGTTATTTCTTACTTCGGTAGTAATTTTCATTTTTTTGGTTATTACTTTCTTTTATTTGTTACGAACTATCCGAAATTTACAAACCGAAGAAGAATTAAAAACCAATTTCACCAACAACATGACGCACGAACTTAAAACCCCGATTGCTGTGTCGTATGCAGCAATCGATGCTTTGTTAGTAGCCGATCAGCCGGCAAGCAAAGAACGCCGGAATAAATACCTGAATATTGCTAAAGAACAAATGGAACAGCTTACAGGATTGGTAGAACAAATTTTATCAATGTCGCGAAAAAACAGTAAAAATGTGGAGCTGAAGATTGAAACAATCGACCTTCCGCAAATTATTTCCAACCTTTCAGAAAAGTTACTTCTTGTTTCCGGGAAAGAAGTAAAGATTGAAACACATTTAAATACAGATAAAATAAAGGCTGACAAATTACATTTAACTAATATCCTTAATAATTTAATGGAAAATGGTATTAAATATTCAGGAAACGAAGTGCATTTAAAGGTGTCTTCTTATTCCGAAGAAAGAAATGTATTTGTTTCGGTTGAAGATAACGGTATTGGAATTGATTCAAAATACTTAAATCGTCTTTTTGATAAATTTTACCGTGTCCCAACGGGAAACCGTCATGATGTAAAAGGCTTTGGACTTGGATTGTTTTATGTGAAAGAAATGATTGAAAAACACGGAGGTAGCATTCATGTAAAAAGCCAGCCAGACAGAGGATCGGTTTTTACGCTTGAAATTCCACAAGAATGGATAAAATAAAAGTACTGTTAGTTGAAGATGAGCTTACCTTATCGATGATTGTTAAAGAGACACTCGAAGAAAAGGGCGAATTTGTGGTTTTAACAGCCGGAAACGGAGAAACTGGATTACAAAAATATCATAACCTGCATCCTGATATTATTGTAGCAGATGTAATGATGCCTGTTATGGACGGCTTTGAAATGGTTCAGCAGATTCGGGAAACAGACACTCAAATTCCGGTTCTTTTTTTAACAGCCCGCTCTGCTGTTGATGATGTGGTTGAAGGTTTTACCATTGGAGGTAACGATTACCTGAAAAAACCATTTGGCATGAATGAACTTATTATTCGCATAAAAGCATTAATGAACCGGGCTTTTCAAAAAACACAAATTGCAACATCAAACCATTTTCAAATTGGCAGTTATACTTTTGATCCGGTTACGCAAAGTTTATTTTTTGCAGAAGAAAAGACAATCCTTTCTCATCGCGAGTCTGAATTATTGAAGCGGTTATGCGATAATAAAAACCATGTATTGCATACCAAAACAATTTTGCTGGAGCTTTGGGGCGACGACGATTACTTTACAACGCGTAGCCTGCACGTGTTTATCACAAAACTGCGCCAAAAACTGGTAAAAGATCCTGCCGTTTGCATTTTAAATGTTAGAGGGATTGGCTATAAATTAATTGTTGGGTAAATATTGAAATATTTATTAGTAGTGAGTTTTTTTAATCCAAGCATCCGTAAAACAGAGGTAATATATTTGGGGGCAGGATTTTCCATACTCAATTTTTCAAAGAGATACAAAAAAAGCCCCGACGAAACCGTCAGGGCTTAAATTATTTCACCTAAATAATAAAGTCTTTATTTTACTTTTTCTACGATTGCTTTGAACGCCTCAGGTTGGTTCATAGCCAATTCGGCCAGTACTTTCCTGTTAATTTCAATGTCGTTCTTTTTCAACAATCCCATGAATTGTGAATACGACATTCCTTCCAATCGCGCTGCAGCGTTAATACGCTGAATCCACAATGCACGGAATGTTCTTTTTTTCGCTTTTCTATCGCGGTATGCAAACTGTTGACCTTTTTCCCAGGTATTCTTTGCAACCGTCCAAACGTTACTACGCGAACCGAAATAACCTCTAGTTTTTTTCAGTAATTTCTTTCTTCGGGCGCGTGATGCTACATGATTTACACTTCTTGGCATACTTTTTACTTTTTTGATAATCGGCGCCTCCCAATTTAATCGAGAATACTTTAAAGCACAATTATCTGGTTTTTAACTTTTTTTACCTCTCTCAATTAAAAGGTTTAATAAAGAACAGTCAATTAAGACTGATTACTTCATGCACAACAAAAGTTTTACGTTGCTTTCGTTTGTCTTATCGATTGTTGTCCAATAAGTCAAATTACGCTTACGTTTTGTACTTTTCTTAGTCAAAATATGACTTTTGTAGGCGTGCTTCCTTTTAATTTTACCACTTCCGGTTAATCTAAAACGTTTTTTAGCACCGGAGTTCGTTTTCATTTTTGGCATAATTCCTACTAATTAAAATGTTATCAAAGAACTTTATTATATATGGTTTAACACCACGAAACAAGTTTCGTTAACCGAAACTTATTTCTTTTTAGGTGAAATAAACATTGTCATTCGCTTTCCTTCAAGTTTTGGCAGTTGCTCTACGGTTCCCCATTCTTCTAATTCTGTTGCCAATCTCAGCAATAGAATTTCGCCCTGGTCTTTAAATAAGATCGAACGTCCTTTAAAAAATACAAACGCTTTAACTTTTGCTCCGTCCTGAAGGAATTTTTCGGCATGTTTCAGTTTAAACTGGAAGTCATGCTCATCAGTTTGCGGACCGAAACGTATTTCTTTTACCACAACTTTTGTGGTTTTTGCTTTCATCTCCTTTTGTTTCTTTTTCTGCTGATAAAGAAACTTCGAATAATCAATAATTTTACAAACCGGAGGATCGGCTTTTGGCGAAATTTCTACCAAATCCAATTCCATCTCGTCTGCTAGTTTTAGTGCATCACGTAAGGGGTAAACACCTTGTTCTTCGATATTATCTCCCACTAAACGTACTTGTGGCACTCTGATCTTGTGATTTATCCGGTGTTGCGGTTCCTGCTCTCTACGGGGCTGGAATTTTCTTCTCGGACCTCTTCTTTTAATAGCTATAATGCGTTCCTCCTTAAGTTAGTTATACAATCCTGATAATTGATCTCTTACTTCTTTTTCAATAAATTCAGCGAACTCCGCTGTTGTCATTGTTCCTTTGTCGCCTTCGCCCTGGCGGCGTACAGCAACTGAATCCGACTCTGCTTCTTTTTCTCCAACAATCAACAGATAAGGAATTCGTTTTAATTCGTTGTCTCGTATCTTCCTACCAATCTTTTCGTTACGATCGTCAACGACGGTGCGAATATCGGAAATATTTAGAAAATTTGAAACTTTTTTAGCATAATCGTTATACTTTTCGCTAATAGGTAATACTACCACTTGCTCTGGTGTAAGCCATAACGGAAACTTACCTGCAGTATGTTCAATTAACACAGCCACAAAGCGTTCCATCGATCCGAACGGTGCACGGTGGATCATTACCGGGCGATGACGGTTATCGTCAGCTCCAATATATTCCAGCTCGAAACGTTCGGGCAGGTTATAATCAACCTGGATAGTACCCAACTGCCAGCTACGTCCCAATGCATCTTTAATCATAAAGTCAAGCTTCGGACCGTAAAATGCAGCTTCGCCCAATTCAGTAACCGTATTTAAACCTTTTTCTTCACACGCTTCAACAATTGCTTCTTCTGCTTTGTCCCAGTTTTCGGGCGATCCGATATACTTTTCAGGTTTATTCGGGTCGCGTAGTGAAATCTGTGCAGTATAATTCTCAAAGTTCAATGCTTTGAAAATGATAAATATAATGTCGATTACTTTCTTGAACTCATCTTTCAGCTGGTCGGGACGGCAGAAAATGTGTGCATCGTCCTGCGTGAAACTACGTACACGTGTTAAACCGTGTAACTCGCCACTCTGTTCATAACGGTAAACAGTACCAAATTCGGCCATACGCACCGGAAGGTCTTTGTACGAACGCGGCCACGCTTTATAAATCTCGCAGTGGTGCGGGCAGTTCATCGGTTTCAATAAGTACTCCTCTCCTTCTGCCGGTGTACTTATCGGCTGAAAAGAGTCTTGTCCGTACTTTTGAAAGTGACCTGAAGTTTTATACAACTTCACATCGCCAATATGCGGTGTCATCACCTGCTCGTATCCGTATTTCTTTTGAACTTTTTTAAGGAAGTTCTCCAGTTGTTCGCGCAATTGTGCCCCTTTTGGCAACCACAACGGAAGTCCCTGTCCTACCGCTTCTGAGAAATAAAACAATTGCATTTCTTTCCCAATTTTACGGTGATCGCGTTTTTTAGCTTCCTCAACCATTTCGAAGTATTCCGTAAGCATTTTTGCTTTCGGGAAAGTAACACCGTAAACGCGGGTAAGCATTTTATTTTTTTCGTCGCCACGCCAGTAAGCACCTGCAATAGCCGTTAATTTAATGGCTTTAATATAGCTGGTATTTGGCAAGTGTGGGCCACGGCATAAATCAGTAAAATTCCCCTGGTTGTACAAGGTTATTGTACCATCTTCCAATTCGCTTATCAATTCCTGCTTTAGTTCGTCATCTTTTTCGGTGAACATTTTCAAAGCATCTTCTTTCGAAATATCAGAGCGTACAATATCGTTTTTCTGACGTGCCAGCTCAAGCATTTTTTGCTCGATTTTTTGCAGGTCTTTTTCCGAAAGTACTTTTCCTTCCGGCAGGTCGATATCGTAATAAAATCCTGTATCAACAGTTGGACCGATACCAAATTTGGTCCCCGGATAATAAGCTTCAATGGCTTCAGCCATTAAGTGTGCTGATGAATGCCAGAATGTTTCTTTTCCTTCTCTGTCGTCCCACGTGTGCAGTTTAATGTTGGCATCGTGGTCTATTTTCCGCGATAAGTCCCAAACTTCGCCATCAACCGAAATCGACAGCACATCCTTTGCCAGGCGGTTCGAGATCGATTTGGCAATCTCTAAACCACTAACAGGCTCCGCAAACTCGCGCACACTATTGTCAGGAAGTGTAATTTTTATCATTTTACTGTTACTATTTTTTTGTCTCAATATTGCTATTGAAATCTATCTGTTATTTTAATTGTTGTAATTCAAATACAGTCAGAAGTTTTCATATTAAAAATCTTCGTTTCTGAACCTAAATTACTTTTGCGCGGCAAAGATAATCAATCCGTTGATACTAGAAAGAATCGGGCCCCTGCATGTTAGGCAATTGTAACGTTTTTTCAACACTCAGCTGTTAAATGACAGATTCACTAAAAGTTGGGACCAACCATTAAATGGTATTCAATACTGGCGAGTGCTTTCAATTTGCAATATTTCTATTAAGATCCTATTTAAATTAATACTAAATGAACACTTTTAATTATACATTAATGGAATTGTCGGCATTTTATTGATTTCTTTGTGGCAGACAGCAATAAAAATCAATAGATTATAATTTTTTGAAATATGGGGTTTAAAGATCCGGAAGATTGTCAATCGCTGGAAGAACTAAGAGGTGAGATTGACAAAATTGATGAACATATCATTTTACTTTTTGCCGAACGGCATAAATATGTAGAAGCTGTTGTTCGCTTTAAAAATGATAAAAACGCAATAATTGCACAGGAAAGAAAAGATGCAGTGATTCAACAGCGCCGGGATTGGGCAGAATCGAAAGGATTAAATGCCGACGTTTTTGAGCAAATATACACGCTTTTGGTGGAGAGCAACATTAACCATGAAATGGATTTACTAAAAATTAAAAACAGCAAGTAATGTATAAAGCAGACATAAAAGTAATGGATTGTACAGTTCGCGACGGCGGGCTGATGAACAAGTGGCAGTTTAGCGACGACTTCGTGCGTGGCGTTTACCAAGGCTGTGTTGAGGCCGGTGTTGATTACATGGAAATTGGCTATAAAAGTAGCGAATCGGCTTTTTCGAGAGAAGAAGTTGGACCATGGAAATTTTGCGACGACAAAGATCTTCGCCGTGTTGTTGGCAACAACGATACCAAACTGAAACTTTCGGCAATGGCCGATATTGGCCGAATTGCACCGGAAGATATTCCACCGGCAAACGAAAGCCTGATCGACATGATGCGTGTTGCCTGTTACTGTCACCAGGTAGATAAAGCCATTTGGTTGGCCGAACATTGCATGGACAAAGGCTACGAAGTTACCATTAACCTGATGGCCGTATCGAAGGTAAATGAGTCGGATTTGGATGAAGCGCTGGCTGATCTTGCCAAATCGCGCATACCAATAATTTATGTGGTCGACAGTTTTGGTAGTTTGTATTGCGAAAGTATTCAGAAACTGGTAAAAAAATATGCTACCGCCATGCCCGATAAAGAGCTAGGAATTCATGCACACAACAACATGCAACTGGCGATGTCGAACACCGTAACATCGCTTATTAATGGTGTTACCATGCTCGATGCCACTTTACTTGGAATGGGACGTGGTGCAGGAAACTGCCCTATCGAAATTCTCATTGCATTCCTAAAAAATCCGAAATACCGGTTACTTCCGTTGTTGGAAGCTATTCAAACGCATGTAAAACCATGGCAGGAAAAAATTGACTGGGGATATCATATTCCTTACCTGATTACCGGAGCTATGAACGAACATCCGCGAAGTGCCATGAAATGGATGGACTCGGAACAAAAAGACGATTTTGTTTCCTTTATGAAAGAAATGCACGATTACGAACTTTTGGAATAGAAATATATTTGGATTAAAGCGAAGAAGGATGCATCCGTAACTGACAGCTACAACGATCGCATCCTTTTTTATGCCTCAAATGTACATTACCAAAACTTTTCTTTAGCTACTCTAATTACAGATTAGTAAATCACACGAAACTCCCTTTGCTTAATTTCTGATATTCTTTAAATGTCATTGAACATTAGATGAACATTTTTCTATTTTTGTTTATCACACAAATGAGATGACATGAAGAAACCGTTTATTTTTCTGATCACATTTTTAACACTTTATACTGTACAGGCGCAACAGCCGCAAAAATTTACATTAGAAGATATTTTCGTAAAACGGATTTTTAGAGCTCAAACGGTTACCGGACTTCGCCCGATGAATGATGGCGAACATTATACAACGCTCGAAAACAATACAAGAATTGTTAAATACAGTTACAAAAGCGGAGAGGAAACCGACGTTGTGTTCGACGTTACAAAAATACGAAATGCGAGCATTTCTTCGTTTATTGATTATGAATTTAGCAATGATGAAACCAAAATATTATTGACTACTGACATAAAACAAATATACAGGCATTCGTATACTGCAGCCAATTACATATGGAATACGGTTACTGAAGAACTAACAGAGCTTTCTGCCAATGGCAGGCAACAGGAAGCAACATTTTCTCCCGATGGAAACTATTGTGCTTTTGTTCGGGATAACAATATTTATATCAAAAACCTGAAGTATGGCAGCGAAAGCCAGACTACTTTCGATGGAGAAAAGAACAAAATAATTAACGGTATCCCTGATTGGGTATATGAGGAAGAATTTAGCAATTATTCGGTGCGAAAAGGATTTAAGAACGCACTCTGGTGGTCACCCGACAGTAAGTTTCTTGCCTTTATTCGGTTTGATGAAAGTGAAGTTCCTGAATTTGGAATTACCATGTATGCCGGATTAAATCCAACCTACGAAGAATATAAGTTGTATCCGGGGGAAATGAAATATAAATACCCGAAAGCGGGAGAAAAGAACTCTACAGTTTCTGTAAAAGTTTATGAAATTAGTTCAAAAACTACCATTTCGGCCGATATAGGAGAAGATACTGACATTTATATTCCTCGTTTAAAGTGGACACCCGATGCTAATGATCTTGTAATTATGAAATTAAACCGGAACCAAAACAATTTAGATGTACTATATGCAAATCCCTATACCGGCGATTCCAGGATTCTTTTTACTGAAAAAAACCGGAGATATATTGATGTGAACTTTATGGATGACTTTACTTATTTAAGGGACGGAAGTTTTGTGATTATGAGTGAGCGCGATGGCTGGTCGCATTTATATTTATACGACAAAAACGGCTCTGAAATTAGACAGCTTACAAAAGGGAATTTCGATGTAATTCAATATTATGGTTACGACGAAAAAAGGGAGTTGTTTTATTACCAGGCAGCTAAAGAATCCCCCTTGCAACGCGAAGTTTATTATACCAGTGTTGATGAAAAGGAAAAGGGCAAGCTTTCGACACAGGAAGGCACTAATGATGCTGTTTTTAGTAAGAAATTTAATTACTATTTAAATTATTACAGCAACAGTGAAATGCCACCTCGTATTGCTGTCCATGATTTTAAAGGAACTGAGTTAAGACTTGTACAAGATAATGCCATACTGAAGAACACCCTTAAAATGCGGAATGTTCCTAAAAAAGAGTTTTTTAGTTTTAAAACCGTTTATGGCGACGAGTTAAACGGCTACATGATTAAACCTGCAGGATTTGATCCGTTAAAGAAATACCCTGTTCTTATGGACCAGTATGGCGGCCCCAATTCTCAATGGGTAAAGGATTCATGGAACGGAGGACCGGGATGGAACGAATATCTTACCCAGGAAGGATTTCTGGTGGTTTGTGTCGACCCGCGCGGAACAGCGGCCCGTGGCGAAGATTTCAGAAAAGTAACCTACATGCAGTTGGGAAAATACGAATCGGATGACCAGGTGGAAGTTGCCAAATATCTTGGAACTTTACCGTATGTAGATAAAAACAACATTGCCATTTTTGGCCAGAGCTTTGGAGGATTTATGGCGTTAACAACCCTGGAAAAAGGCGGAAGCCTTTTTAAAGCGGGAATTGCATCGGCAGGAATTAGCAATTTAAGATTCTATGATACGGTTTACACCGAACGTTATATGCGCACGCCACAGGAAAATCCTGAAGGGTACGATAATAATTCACCATTAAACCATACCGCAGATATAAAAGGAAGGCTTTTGATTATTCACGGTTCCGCCGATGATAATGTGCATGTGCAAAACACCTTCGAAATGACAGAAAAACTGGTGCAGGCCGGTATTCAATTTGACATGGCTATTTATACTAATCGGGGACACGGAATCAGCGGTGGAAATACTACTATACATCGTTATACTAAAATGACAAACTTTCTGAAGAATAACTTAATGAAATAGAACATCAATTGAATTTCTGATATTCTTTAAATGTCATTGAACATTAGATGAACATTTTTCTATTTTTGTTCACCATACAAAAGAAATGACATGAAGAAACTGCTTATTTTATTGGTCACATTTTTGACTGTTTTTACGGCACAGGCACAACAGTCGCAAAAAATTACATTAGAAGACATTTTACAAAAAGGTACTTTCAGGGCACAGTCGGTTTATGGGCTGCGTTCGATGAACGACGGAAGCCATTATACTACGATGGAGCAACAGATCCAAATTGTAAAATACAGTTACCAAACGGGCGAAGAAGTTGAGGTACTTTTTGATATTACGAAGGTAAAAGATGCCCCTATTTCTTCTTTTTCGGCATACGAATTCAGTGATGACGAAACAAAAATATTGCTGACAACCGAACGTAAATCGATTTATCGTCGCTCGTATACGGCAGAGTTTTATGTATGGAACTCAGTTACCGAAGAGCTGACACAACTTTCGGACAAAGGAGCACAACAACTGGCAACTTTTTCACCCGACGGCAATTACGTGGCCTATGTGCGTGACAACAATATTTTCATCAAAAACTTACGATTTGGCAGCACACACCAGGCAACTACCGATGGTAAATTTAACGAGATCATCAACGGTGCTCCCGACTGGGTTTACGAAGAAGAATTTGGCTTTAACAAGGCTTTTTGGTGGTCGCCCGACAGTAAATTCCTGGCCTACATTCGTTTCGACGAAAGAGAAGTTCGTGAATTTTCAATGCCGATGTATGCAGGAGCAGCGCCAACATTTAGCGACAATAAATTATATCCGGGAGAATATACTTTTAAATACCCTAAAGCCGGTGAGGCCAACTCGAAGATAGAAGTTTATTCGTACGAAGTGAAAACTAAAATTGCCATTAAAGTTGATATTGGCGAAAAAACAGATATTTACATTCCGCGTTTAAAATGGACGCCCGACGACAACGAATTGGTTGTAATGCGTTTAAATCGTCATCAAAATCAGATTGACATTTTATATGCTAACCCATTTACCGGCGACACACGCAATTTCCTTACAGAGAAAAACGACCGTTACATTGCTGAAAATTTCCTTGATGCATTCACTTATCTTGATGATGGAAGTTTTGTTGTACAAAGCGAACGCGATGGCTGGTCTCATTTGTATTTATACGACAAACAAGGTTTTGAAATTGCAAAGCTTACCGAAGGCGATTTTGATGTAACCGACTTTTATGGCTACGATGCCGATAAAAAACGTTACTACTATCAGGCGGCGGCCGAATCGCCATTGCGCCGAGAGGTTTATTACGTTAGTCAGGATAAAAAAGAAAAAGGAAAACTATCGGCACTTAAAGGAACAAACAGCGCTGTTTTTAGTACAAATTTCAAGTACTATATCAATTACTACAGCAGTGCAAAAGTGCCGAATTACATCACTTTACACGACAATAAAAAAGGTGAGCAAATTCGCTTTCTGCAAGACAATACAGTACTGAAAAACACTATTAAAAGTATGCAAATCCCACAAAAGGAGTTTTTCACGTTTACCACGTCAGAAGGAATTGAACTAAACGGATGGATGCTAAAACCAAACAGTTTTGATACTTCGAAAAAATACCCGGTTTTTATGACACAGTACAGTGGTCCTAATTCGCAAAGTGTTAGAGATTCGTGGGGCGACATTAGCTGGAATGAATACTTGGCGCAGGAAGGTTTTCTAGTGGTTTGTGTCGATCCGCGCGGAACCGGTGCACGTGGCGAAGAATTCAGAAAAGTTACCTACATGCAATTAGGTAAGTACGAATCTGACGATCAGGTGGAAGCAGCAAAATATCTGACTACCCTGCCTTATGTTGATGCTGAAAATATTTCAATTTTTGGTTGGAGTTATGGAGGTTTTATGACCTTGCTTACACTGGAAAAAGGCGGCGATCTTTTTAAAGCTGGTATTTCTGTTGCACCGGTAACAAGCTGGCGTTTTTACGACTCGGTTTATACCGAGCGTTACATGCGCACACCTCAGGAAAATCCTGAAGGTTACGATGAGAACTCGCCTTTATCGCATGCCGGCGATATCAAGGGACATTTATTAATTGTTCATGGAACGGCCGACGACAACGTACACGCACAAAACACCTTCGAAATGACCGAGAAAATGGTACAGGCAGGCGTACAATTTGATATGGCCATTTACACCAACAGAAATCACGGTATTAGAGGAGGCAACACAAGCATGCACCTTTACACAAAAATGACCAACTTTCTCAAGGATGTTTTAATGGAAAAATAGAGCTACAATAATTTTAAAAAAAGGTTTCCGATTACGGGAACCTTTTTTTTATGTTGGTTTAATCTCCTCTATTTTCCCACTACTGACTCTCGAAACAAATCACTTCTAGATCAATATTTACAAAGTATCTGACATATAATAAATATTGTTTTACGAAGTGTATTCTACTGTTTAGGCAAAAACTGCCTATATTTTCTTTTAATATGTTTAACCATAATAACTTAAATTGTCTTATATTACTAGGGAATTTAAAATGAATGTATCCCAAAAAACCTAAGAATGTATCATTTAAAACCATTTCCTATGAAAATTTTATTGATTGTGATTGCAGTAGCTTTGCTCCTATCATGTGCACAAGAACAGCAAAGCCAGACACCTTCTATGCAAGTTAAGGTTGTTGATGTTGTTCAAAAAGATGTTGTTGAAAAAGTTGATTTTGTAGGCCAGGTTTATGGCTACCAAGACATTTCCATTCGTGCCCGTGTTGCCGGATTTCTTGAAGGCATACATTTTAACGAAGGTCTTCCGGTAAAAAAAGGCCAATTACTTTATACTATCGATGCGCAACCCTATGAAGCAGAAGTTGCAGCAAAACAAAGTCTGTTGGCAGAGGCGAAATCGTTGTATGCTAAAGCACAAAGCGATTTAAACCGCTACAAACCTTTGGCAGAAAGCAATGCTGTTAGTCAGGCCGATCTTGATGGCGCACAGGTACAATTTGAAGCGGCAGAATCGCAGGTCAAAGCAGCAGAAGCCAATCTCGAAATCGCTCAAATTCAATTGGGATACACAAAAGTTTATTCTCCTATTAACGGTATAATTGGCAAATCGGTGGCCAAAGTTGGTGATTTAGTTGGACAAGCACCTCTGGTAGTATTAAATACAGTGTCGAAAACCGATGTAATTCACGTTGATTTTTTCTTGCCGGAAAACCAATATTTGCAAGTAGTAAACTACTTAGGCGGTACCGAAAAATTGTACCAGGAAAACGAACAACATTTAGACATTTTGGAATTAGTATTAGCTGATAATTCGATACACAAACATAAAGGGGCGGTAAATTTTATCGACCGCGGTGTTGATAGTAACACAGGGACCATCCTTATTCAAACGCGTTTCCCGAATCCCGATTTGATTATTCGTCCGGGACAATATGCAAAAGTTCGAATTCCACTAAGACATCAAAATGCGATAGTCATTCCACAAAAATGTGTAAAAGAACTACAGGGACAATATTCTGTTTTTGTTGTAAATAATGAAAACAAAATAGAGACAAGACAAATTGTTTCGGGTGGTAAAGTTGGCGATATGTGGCTGATAAAAGAAGGGCTGAAACCCGGAGAGGAAGTACTGATTGAAGGTCTTCAGAAAGTACGGAATGGAATGCCGGTTATGGCTGAAACCGTTGAATTTGAAAGTCAGTTCGCAAATCTTTAAACCATAGCTATGTCAGATAATAAAGGAAATTTCTTTGTACACCGGCCAATAGTTGCTATGGTAATTGCCATTGTAATTGTTATCGTCGGTTTGGTAATGCTCAGTGGTTTGCCAATTGAGCAATATCCGAACCTTACTCCGCCTATCGTTCAGGTTCGGGGGTCGTACACCGGAGCCAATGCGCTTACAGTAGAAGAATCGATGGCTACTCCGTTAGAGCAGCAAATTAATGGTGTTGACAACATGATTTACATGAAATCGACCAATGCGAACGACGGAACAATGAACATCCAGATTTCGTTTGATGTGGGAACGGATCCTGATATGAACACGGTATTGGCACAAAACCGGGTATCCGCAGCATCGGCAAAACTTCCGGAATCGGTAAAAAAACTTGGCGTTACCACTGAAAAGTCGCTACCCAATGTTTTAATGTTGATTGCACTCACATCTGACGGCCGTTACGACCAGGATTTTCTGGGAAACTACGGATTGATAAATATTAAAGACCAGCTGGCGCGTATTAAAGGAATCGGACGTGTAAATGTAATTGGTGCATCTGATTATTCCATGCGTATTTGGGTAAAACCCGACCGTCTGGCAGCTATGGAGTTGACAATTCCTGAAATATTGAATGCGATCAATCAACAAAATGCCGTTGTTCCGGGAGGTAAATTCGGAGCAGAACCATCGCCACCAGGAACGGAATTTACCTACACAGTTCGTATGCCTGAGCGATTTAATTCGCCAGAGGAATTTGGAGAGATCGTAGTTCGCACACAATCCGACGGATCACAAGTACGATTAAGAGATATTGCAGAGATTACTTTAGGTGTTGAAACATACAGTGCATTTACCCGAATGAATGGTGAAGCTTGTTCCATCATAGCACTTTATCAGGCACCGGGCTCGAATGCCACAGAACTGGCCAGTCAGGTTCGTGAAGAAATTGAAAGACTTTCAGGATCATTCCCTGAAGGAATTAAATACGACATTTCATTAGACACCACCGCCGCAATTACCGCAGGTATCAACGATATTGTAGAAACATTGATCATCGCTTTGATTCTGGTAATTCTAGTGGTTTTTATTTTCATTCAAGACTGGCGGGCAACGCTTATTCCAACAATAGCGATACCCGTTTCATTGGTTGGAGCGTTTATTTTCTTTCCACTCTTAGGTTTTACAATTAATGTATTGTCGCTACTGGGTTTGGTTCTTGCCATCGGTATTGTAGTTGACGATGCCATTGTTGTTGTTGAAGCCGTTCAGGTGAATATTTCAAATGGAATGAGCACAAAAGAAGCAACACTCGATGC
Source organism: uncultured Draconibacterium sp. (assembly GCF_963677575.1). Classification (NCBI taxonomy): domain Bacteria; kingdom Pseudomonadati; phylum Bacteroidota; class Bacteroidia; order Marinilabiliales; family Prolixibacteraceae; genus Draconibacterium; species uncultured Draconibacterium sp. Next base: position 254,917 of record NZ_OY782038.1, on the reverse strand, counting down.
CATGCGAAAAGTGTCGGCACCGGTTGTGGCTACCACGCTTGTATTGGTCGCGGTTTTTATTCCGGTTGCAGGGATGGCAGGAATTACCGGACGATTGTATCAGCAATTTGCGATTACGATTGTGGTTTCGGTAATTGTTTCTTCTGTTAACGCACTTACGCTGAGTCCTGCCCTGGCATCGCTGTTATTAAAAGAACCTAAACCATATAAAGGTCCTTTGGGTTGGTTTTTTGGGAAGTTCAACAAATGGATGGGTAAATCGACCGAGGGTTACATGAAGCTCACAAATATCTTCACCAGAAAGCTCAAACGTGGCGTAGTTTTCATTTTAGTGATTACTGTTGGAATGGCAGTTTTTGGGAAACTGGTTCCCGGTGGTTTTATTCCGGCAGAAGATATGGGATACCTTTTTATTAATATGCAATTACCCGATGCTGCATCTTTGCAACGTTCGGATGTTGTGGCGAAGAAAATTGAAGGTATTCTGGAAGAATATCCGGAAGTTGAATATGTTACCAATGCTACGGGATTTAGTATGTTATCGGGCGCAATGGCAACCAACACCGGCTTTATGTTTGTTGCCCTTCGCAATTGGGATGAGCGTGAAAAAACAGCGGATGAGCTGATACGCGAGATCAACATTAAGTTGGCAACAGAAATAAATGCTGCACAGGTATTCGCTTTTGGTCCTCCTGCCATTCCTGGTTTAGGTAATGGATCAGGTTTTAGCATCATGCTGCAAGACAGGGGCGGAAACACGCCTGATTACCTGGCACAAAATGCAGCCCAGTTTATGCAGGCCGCCAATGCCCGCGAAGAGATCGCGAATGCCTTTACAACTTTCCAGGCTAACGTTCCGCAGCGCTATTTAAATATCGATAAGGAAAAAGCGTTGAAGATGGGCGTTTCCTTAAACGATCTTTATACTACTGTAGGTGCATTTATGGGAGGAGCCTATGTAAACGACTTTACCCGGTTCGGACGACTTTATAAAACCTACATTCAGGCCGAACACGAATATCGTGTATCAGAAAAGGATATCAACAGTTTCTTTATAAAAAACAATCACGGAGATATGGTTCCTCTGGCAACGCTGGCCACCGTTGAGCCTATTTCCGGGCCGGAATACACCAACCGTTTTAATTTATACCGTGCGGTGGAAGTTACAGGTGCTCCGACTCAGGGTTATACATCTGCACAGGCAATGAAAGCGCTTGAGGAAGTTGCCGCAGAAGTTCTGCCGGCCGACATGGGATACCAGTGGAATGCGATGTCGTACCAGGAAAAACAGGCTTCCGGCTCGCTGGGAGTTATCATGATTTTCTCATTGCTTTTTGTATTTCTTATCCTGTCGGCACAATACGAAAGTTGGTCCTTACCATTTAGTATTTTACTGGGAACACCATTTGCTATTTTTGGTGCTTTGTTCGCGCTTTGGTTAGGCCGCTTGGGAAGCCCCACTTTCGAGAACAACATTTTTGCACAGGTAAGTTTTGTAATGCTGATTGGTATGGCCGCCAAAAACGCGATTCTTATCGTTGAGTTTGCTAAAGAAGAATTTGATAAAGGAAAGAGCCTGTTTGATGCGGCTATTGAAGCTGCCCGCTCGCGTTTCCGACCAATTCTTATGACTGCCTTTTCTTTCATTCTAGGTATTTTTCCGCTGGTAGTTGCATCAGGTTCGGGTGCAGAAGCACGTAAAGTTATGGGACTAGCACTGCTTGGAGGAATGAGTTTAGCCACTTTACTTGGAGTTTTCTTCTACCCCATGTTATTCGTGTTTATTGGAAAAATTGCCGGGTACGAAAAGAAACGAGAAGCAAAAGCGGTAGCACAGCAATCGAAGAACAAGAAACTCAACTAATCTTAAAGATGATGAAACGAGCATATAAAAAGCTTTTTTATATACAGGAGTATGATTATGCGAGTTGCATAAGTTACCAAAAAATAACAATTATAAACGAATGAAAATGAAACGAAATAAAATATACGGTTTATTGAGTGTTGCATTGTTGCTGTTTGTGAGCAGCTGCATGGTTGGACCAAAATTTCAGCAGGTTGAGATGCAAACGCCGGAAAATTATCGTTTCCAGAATACGGAGGCAACAGAAGCAGATACCATAAACTGGCAGGTTCTTTTTAATGATCCGGTATTGGCTAATCTTATCGACTCGGCGCTGGCTAATAATCTCGACCGTTTAATGGCTGTATCAAGCATAAACGAAGCCCGCGCCTACTTGGGAATGGCAAAAGCCGATCTGTATCCACAGTTTTCTTATTCGGCATCGTTTGCTTATGGAAATACACAAGCTCCTGCCCTTTCGGCAATGTCCTCGTTAACAGCAACCACAAACCTGAATTGGGAGCTTGACTTTTGGGGGAAATACCGCAGAGCAACAGAAGCTGCACAAGCGGATTTACTAGCCTCGGAATACGGATTACAGGCATTAGAGTTAAGTTTGGTTTCGCAGGTTGCAATAAGTTATCATACACTGCTCGATTATAAAAACCGGCTGGAAATAGCACGTAGAACGCTTGAATCCAGAAAAGAATCGCACAGAATTATCAGGGAACGTTTCGAGAAAGGAATAGTTCCGGAGATTGACCTTAATCAGGCGCAAATACAAGAAGCCACTGCGGCCGCAGCCATTCCTGTTTACAAACGTTCGATAGCTTTTACCGAAAATGCACTTAGTGTTTTAATCGGGCAAAATCCTGCACCAATTATTACTGGCACTGCACTTGAAGAACTAGAGTTGCCCGGTATCGTTCCGGCTGGACTACCTTCAGAATTATTGGAGCGGCGCCCCGATATTCTTCAGGCAGAACAGATGTTGAAAGCACAAAATGCCCGTATCGGTGTGGCACAGGCAATGCGTTTCCCGTCGATCAGTTTAACCGGATTACTGGGGATTGCCAGCGCTGATCTGGCTGATTTTAATTCGGATGACGCTTTAATTGGTTCTGCCGGCGCCGATCTGTTTGGACCGATATTCCAATTCGGGAAAAACAAACGCCGGGTTGAAGCACAACGGGAAGTAACCGAACAAATGAAATACAACTATGAAAAAGCGGTACTTTCGGCATTTAGGGAAACGGAAGATGCATTGATCTACATCACGACATTGGCCGATGAACTAAAATTTACACGTCAACAACTGGAGGCATCGCAAAATGCGGCTGAACTTTCGCGGCAACGATACGACGGTGGCGTTACCAGCTATCTGGAAGTGTTGGATGCAGAACGTGCACTTTTTAATATTGAATTGTATTATTCCGAACTTTTACAAAAAAGTCTGGAAGCCAATATAAACTTATACAAGGCACTTGGTGGAGGATGGTAATTCTTCAAAAAAAAGGCTGCTAATTGATTAGCAGCCTTTTTTTACTTCATATAGTTTTTATAGTATTCCGTCTTTTCTTCGTCGCCAAACCGGGCATAAATATTAGCCAGGTAACCGGCATATTCTTTTCCGGGTTGTAACTTCCAAAGTTTATCTAAATAAGGTAAAGCCTTCTTAAAATCAGCTGTTACCAAATCTAACTCTTTCAAAAGCGTATTATAGTTTTTGCGGGTTTTATTCGCATTGTATTTCGCCATCTCACGCTCGTAGCGGCTTTGTCCGGCCCAGTAATATTTTTTGGCGTTCCATTCCAAAGCATCCAAATGCTCCGGATTTTTTTCGAGTAAAACCTCAGCAAGACTATCGCAAATGGCTTCGTTTTCAAGCGCTTTATTTACAGCAAAATAATTATCCAGGTTTGATTCAACATTCTTCGATTCGGCATCCAGAGTTTTCCAAACTTCAAAAGCTTTATCATTTGAATCTATTTCGGTATAAATGGCCAATAAACGGGCGTTCACTTCATTATTACCGGTTCCGTAATTTGCGATAATGTATTCCAGTGCCGACAGTTCTTTCGATAAATTATCTTCTTGTTTGTAAATGGCTGCCAGTGTTTGGTACATATCCGAATCGCCATAATTTTTATAGCGTGCCTGATCGAACCAACTTATGGCCTGAGGATTATTTCCGGCTTTGAAAGCCGTTTTTGCAGCCTGAGCAAAATCTGCTCCTGCCACTTCTTCAATTGCTGTTGCATCAAAATAACTCGTCCAGGCTGTAAGCGCCTGAGAATAATTTCCTGCAGCTTCAAAATTCGTTGCTTCAGTTTTTTGCGTGGTAAGTACTTTTGGTGCTCCACACGATGCCATAAAAATGACAATTACCGCACCCCATAAAAATTTCTTTTTAGCCATAGTAATTTAATTGGAGTGCCAAAACTAAGGATTTATTCCAAAACAGCTCGTTTCGACTTCTGCATTCAAACAAAAAACAAGATTGAGGTAATTTAGTCAGACTTTTTACTTTCAATATTTTTCTCAGCCATTTCAAGCAAAGCATCCTGAACCACAGGATTCGTAAGCACATAGTCGTGCCCCATACGTTTCATATCATCTTTTGTGATTAATGACTTAATATTCGACACTTTAACAAAGTCAGGCAACTCATCAGGATTTTTTGGCCCTTTATTTCCAATGCGATTCTTCAGATGAGCCAAACTAGACATTTTTAGCAATATATCTTTTGAATTTACTACCAAACGAACCGTATCTGCCATTTCGCCAAGATTATGAAAGGCCTTGCCTTCTTCAAATACATTGCGGGGAGCAACACTTCCAACGAATATGATTCCATTATAGGTTTTTACCAGTGGAATATTCTGCTTTTCTCTTTCGAGGATATAACTCCGAAACATTTCGTTTGCCATCGACGAAAAAAGAATGCTTATGGTGATGTCTTTGGGATGTGTTTCCCAATATTCTGTATCACCCATAAACTCATCGAGCATGTGCTGAAATATAGCGAAATCGGCTGCTCCCCGTTTCGACACACGAAGCGCATTGTAATACCGATAAACTTTATCTTCCGTTCCCCAGGCAAAAACACTTATCGAAGCCTGATTCAATAACGAATCACCATAATTTGTCTTTAATCGATGCATGTATTCATGCACTTGTTTATCAAAAGATTTTCCATATCCGCCAACGACTATATAAAAGTTCTTGATTCCTTTTTTCATACGATTATACTCGTATATATCGTACATAATATTATGCTTTAACTTTTCCGTCGGATATTTATCAGAAAGGTTAACGGCTCTTAGATTTAATTCTATGGAATCGTTGTCGTAATTGTAATTACAGAAATACAGAGTATTGGTTTGTTGCGTACTGCTATTTTTAAATGTGTATGAATTGTCTTCGTTAACTTCGATTACACGGTTTGTAAAAAACGATACAACATTTTTATCATCTTGTTTACCTACTTTAAAAATGGTTGTTTCTATTTGTGCGATAGCTTGTGTTGACAAAGTAAAGCTTGCTAAAACAAAGGTCAGGAGTTTTAAGGTATTGTGCATAATCAAAGATTTCTAATTCTCTTTGTAAGTTAAGGAAAACCAAAGAAGAATCCGAGAGGTGCACATTTTATTCTATCATAATATTATTTACAATTTCGCTGATGAGTTCGCCACGCGTTAACACCATCATATGCGAACCATCTTCCACCAGGTAATCAAATTGAACAAAGCGCGGAGGCAGAGTTTTATCGATATCGCCATGAATATGTACTATTTTATCGCTGTAACTTTCCCGTTTCCAAGTGAGTATCATGGTAGTTGTACGTTTTAAAAATTGGGGATCTTTTCTTTTTAACATACTTTTAAAAGTAGCCTTGTCTTTTTTTCTGTCGGGTTCTACCAGTGGTTGCAAAATACGGGCACCGGTTTTAATTACAAAGCCCGGAACGATTCGATAAACAGGTATTATTTTCTGCAAACGGTAGCGTCCCGGAAATTCTTTCCGGTTTTTTGCACTCGAAATAATAATAACTTTTTCAGGATTCAGAAAATCGGCCATTTCGGTTGCCAGCATCCCGCCTAACGACACACCAATTATAGAAAAAGTTTCAGTAGTATCGATTTGTTTCGATAGTTCGCGGGCAAAAGCTTCCATATCCCACCCTTTATCGGGTGTAAAATAATCGATGTGTTTTATCTGAAACGCCGTGTCGAGCTCCAGATTCTTGTACAAACGGGCATCTGCTCCCTGACCGGGAATCAGATAAACAGTATGCTTTTGGGCTGATGCATTCGTGAACAAAAACGTCAACAAAAATAGTACGACAAAACAACTTGATATTTTATACTTTAATAGCATTCAGTATTTAAAATTAACGACCGAAACGATTGAAAAACTCTTCGGTATCTTTAATACTTTCGATACCCAGAATCCAGCAAACTTCACACAAATCGGAGAAATCGAGTCCTCCATCCGCAACCGCTTCGTTGTTGTACCTGCCTTCTTTACCGTTGTATTTCAAGCCAATTTCAACAGCCAGCCTCCATATCTTTACTAATTCAGTATCTTTCACTTTTGTTTTCCAATCACTATAACCCGGAGTCCGAAATCCCGGGGTGCCGTTTCCAACAACATTACCATCTGGAATTTTATGATATGTACTATTCGCTTTTACAAAAGCCAGACTATTTGCCGAGGTCACGTCCTCATTCCAATCACTGTGTTGCACAATATGAATTCGTTTGGCAGTATTAATCTCCGTAGCAGACTTTTGAATCGCTTTTATAAGTTCTGCCGAAAAATCGGACTGACCGGCCTCGGCAATCCAAATATTACCACCTTTTTGCAAACATTCAAGTGCCACATTTTCCATCTTCTTAGTGGCTTTTGTTTTATTTGCATGTGCATCAGTCCATTTATCACTAAAAGCCTGCTGAAAAAGCGGGTTTGGCGGCACATATAATCCCTCCTGAATGCCGTATGTTCCGGCAACTGCAAAATAATTGATTGCACTAAATTCTGCAGATGAAAGCAAGGTTTTAAAGGCAGCGGCCGAATGAATGTCGTCTACATCGGTTTTGCAATCGAACTGCATTACCAACAAGTCTATTTCTGCATTAAAACGTTTTTCAGGTTGATTAGCCCATGAAAAACAAGAAGTTGAAAGGATTAAGAATAAAAAAATGCAGGCCTGTTTCATAATTTGGATTTCTCGTTGGTTATTTGGATTTTTGATAAAACTACTTAATAAATAAAAATCAATACGGATTTCGAACAAAAATAATAGCAGTCCTTTATTGTTAAAACATAATGTGTTATTTTATTAACCTTACCAAAATGAATGGAAGAAATAAACACGATATTCCTTTTCGGAATTAAAATTGACGAGCCCATTGTAACACTAACCGACCTCCTTGTTTCGGTGTTGTGCTTCATATTTGCATATAAAATACACAGCAATAACAAATCTGAAAAAGTATTTACCTATTTCAAACTGTACTTTCTTATAATGGGAATTGCCACCGCTTTTGGAGGACTGATCGGTCATGCATTTCTGTATCATTTTAACTTTTACTGGAAATTGCCCGGCTGGATAACCAGTATGTTATCTATAATGTTTGTTGAGCGGGCAGCAATTGAACACACCCGAATTCAACTCTCGAAAAAGATTGTGCAGCTATTGAGTATTCTGAATATTATTGAGTTCCTAACATTTTTAACCTTAACCATCATTACCCTCAATTTCTTCTTTGTCGAATTTCATTCGGGTTACGGATTAATGTTTGTTGTACTCTCGCTGGAAGGACTTTTATACATAAAAACACGTAATAAAGCCAGTAAGTTAATTCTTATCGGAGTTGCTTTTGCTGCCGTTGCTGCTTTATTTTTTATGAATAAAATTTCCATATATCAATGGTTTAATCACATCTCTGCAAGTCACGTTTTAATGGCTGTTGCAGCTTGGTTCTTCTATTTGGGAGCAAGTAAAATCAATATGCAAACGAATCATGTTAACAGATAATCGGAAAAAGTCAAAATAATCTGTAACACATGTCTTATTTGGCAGTCTTATTGAGAAAACTATTCAATGAAAATTGCGACTGTCCTCTTATTCTTTGTATTTATACAAACCATATCTGCACAGGAAAAACGAACTTATATAGCAACAACCGCTGAAAACCTGAATATCACGGTTAACGGCGTTTTTGATGAACCTGAATGGCAAAATGCAAATTGGGAGAATAACTTCATTCAGCACGAACCCATCGAAGGCGAAGCTCCAACCAAACAAACAGAGTATGCTATTTTATACGATGCCAATAATCTTTATGTAGCGATACGATCTTTGGATGATCCTGACAGCATCTCAATGCGTATGACACGACGCGATGAAACAGAAGGTGATCTTGCCGGTTTATATATAGATTCATATTTTGACAAGCGTACTTCTTTCGCATTTATCGTTTCTGCTGCCGGCGTACGGTCGGATATGGTAAGTACCAACGACGGCGATAACGAAGACGATACCTGGGATCCGATCTGGTATGCAAAAACATCAGTTACCAAAAACGGATGGAATGCAGAAATGCGGATTCCGCTCACCCAGCTTCGGTTTGAAGAGAGTGAGGAACAGATTTGGGGGCTGAATGTATTTCGATATATTTTCAGAGAGGACGAACTTTCTTCGTGGCAACCGATGAAACGTGAAACTGCAGGTTTTACCTCCCAATTTGGAATTATGCGGGGAATTGAGAATATAAAACCTCAAAATTCACTGAACGTAACTCCTTACATGGTTGCACGTACCGAACGTTTTGAAAAGATACCTGAAAATCCATTTTTGGAGTCGGGTAAATCAAATGGTTTTGATGCCGGTTTAGATGCCAAAATTGGCTTGACCAACTACCTTACAATGGACCTCACAATCAATCCCGATTTTGGACAGGTTGAAGCCGACCCGTCGCAGGTAAACCTGAGTACCTACGAAACTTTTTTCAGGGAAAAACGCCCGTTTTTTATCGAGGGTAACAATATCCTGTCGTACAAACTTGCTTTTGGCGACGGTAATCAATCGGCCAATAACCTTTTCTATTCACGTAGAATAGGGCGCCGCCCCCATTATTCTCCCGATTTAGGGGATAATGAATATGCCGATACACCCGATTTTACCCGAATACTGGGAGCTGCAAAAATAACCGGGAAAACAAAAAGTGGCTGGTCTATTGGGGTAATTGAAAGTGTTACTGCTGAAGAAGAAGCCGAAATTAAAGGAATATCGGGCAACAAAACTCAGGTGGTTGAACCTTTAACCAACTATTTTGTGGGAAGAGTTCAAAAGGATTTTAACGAGGGAAATACATATCTCGGAGGAATACTTACCGCCGTGAACAGAAATATCAATGATGAGCATCTTGATTTTTTGCATAAAAGCGCCTACACCGGCGGAGTTGATTTTGTGCACAAATGGCACAATAAAGACTGGTTTGTTGATGCCGGAGTTTATTTTAGTCGTGTGGAAGGCAGCGAAGAAGCTATTCTCAATACTCAAACTTCCTATTCGCACACCTATCAGCGGCCCGATGCCGATTATGTAACGTTCGATTCAACAAGAACTTCACTTTCGGGTACCGGAGGAAAATTCACCTTAGGCAAAACAGGCGGAAGGCTGAAGTTTGCAGGAATATTTAGTTGGAAATCGCCGGGATTGGAAATTAACGACATTGGCTACACACCCGAAGTTGACGACATTATGCAAGCCTTTTGGGTTGGGTATCGCTGGTACGAGCCTTTCTCAATTTTCAGAAGTATGGGACTTAACTTTAACCAGTGGACCAATTATGATTTTGGTGGCGATCTGTTAGGTGCTGGTGGCAATATTAACGGACATGCACAGTTTAAAAACTTTTGGAATGCCTTTTCAAGTATAAATATAAACGGCGAGCAGCTTTCGCATTCAGCATTGCGTGGTGGTCCGTCGATGAAGCTCTCCGGAAACCATAGTTTTTATGCGGGAATCTTCTCCAATCCTCAGAAGAAATTTACCTACGGAGCAGATGGAGGAATGAACTGGAGCAACAAAAATGGTTACTACTCAAGTAAAAGTTTTGAGGTAGAATTTGGTTACCGCCCCGTAAAAGCCATGCAAATTGAAATTAGTCCGGAATACGGTGTGAGCGACAATCAGCTTCAATATATTACACAGCAGGATCACATGAACGACAAACGTTACATTATGGGATCCATTCAGCGTAAAACGTTCAGCACATCAATTCGAATAAATTATAACATCACACCGGATCTGACAGTACAATTTTGGGGACAGCCTTTTATTGCAACGGGTGATTACGATGCTTTTAAATATATAACCAATAGTAAGGCTGATGAAATAAACAACCGATATGCATTGTATTCGGGCGAACAGATTACTTACGATGCACAAAACAGTGTTTACAACATCGATGAAACGTTAAATGGCCAAACCGATTATAGTTTTGACAATCCTGATTTTAATGTAAAAGAATTTTTATCAAACCTGGTAGTTCGATGGGAATATCGCCCCGGCTCGATGATCTACCTGGTATGGTCGCAAAACCGTAGCTCTTATGATAACATGGGTAAATTTGATTTTGGTAACGATCTCACTGATCTCTTTGATGAGAAACCACATAATGTCCTCCTGCTAAAATTTTCATACCGCATTGGGAGATAAATTACTATGCGAACATACATGCAAAAAGACCTGATAATCAAATACTAGCAGGCCTTTTTCAAGTTTAATACTTTTTTTTGTATACTAATCAATAAAAGTGTTCTTTCCCTTCAGTTCAATCGTTTTTGAAATACCATTTTTCGCTTTTCCTTCGGGCTGACTTCCACCAACAAACAGAGTAAAATCACCGGGTTCGATAACCCGCTTATCATCGGCTCCAATAATAGAAAACTGACGAGGCTCCAAAACAAAATTTACCGTTTTTGTTTCGCCCGGTTTTAAGGAAATACGTTGGAAACCCTCCAATTGGCATTTCGGACGTTGTGTTGAAGCGACCAGGTCTTTTAGATACAACTGAACAACCTCTTCGCCGTTTATATTTCCTTTATTGGTGACTTTTACGCTAATTTCTATTTCATCGCCAATTTTGGCCTTTTTAGCCAGTTTTACATCCGAATAAGTAAAGGAAGTATAACTCAAACCATAGCCAAACGGATAAAGTGGCTCGCCATTGAAGTACTTATAAGTACGGTTTTTCATATCGTAATCTTCGAATGGAGGCAACTGATCTACCGATTTATAATAGGTAACCGGCAAACGTCCGGCAGGATTATAATCGCCCAGCAACACGTCGGCAACAGCGTTCCCACCCTCCTGTCCCGGATAACCGGCAGTAAGTATTGCTTCCAGGTTTTCGTTGGCCCAGTTAACAGCCAGCGCACTTCCGTTAAGCAGAACAAGAATTACGGGTTTGCCCGTCGCTTTAACGGCTTTCATAAGTTCACGCTGCGTTGCCGGTAGTTTTAAATGCGTGCGGTCGCCCCCTGCAAAACCATCTACTTCTACTTGCATCTCTTCGCCTTCAAGACGTTGCGAAAGGCCAAGTACTAACACTACAGCATCGGCTTTTTTTGCCACCTCAACAGCTTCCTGTTGTAGATTTTGGTTCGGAATTGCCCACAACAATTTAGCATCGCCATCACCATGATCGTTGGCATACTCGTACACAAACTTGTATTTTTTGCCGGCCTCCATTTTTACAGCCTTCTCGTGATGAAAAGCATGATGTTCGGAGTTATGACTTAGTAACTTTTCTCCTTCAACCCAAATTTCGAGTTTTGGCATTCCCCAGCAGCCAATTCTGTACTCACCTGAGACTTGTGGAACAATGTACCCTGTCCAGCGCACACTAAAATCATCGTCGTTCATATCCGGAGTTGGCGCATCAGCTTCCCAGTAAAAATTTATGTTTTTATCAATCCTGATAAAAGCCGGTTCACCTTCAAGTTTCGCATTATTAAAATATTCTCCTTTTACACCTTGCATGCCATCTGCAGTTTGTAAAAACTCTGAGGGAATTGCATGCAGATTACTAATCCCTTTTGCCAGATGACTTCCTTCGGCGTACAAAATCGTTGTATTTGGCAATTTATTTTGCAATCCCTTAAGCACAGTAACCGGATTTTTTGCAATTCCATTGTAATTTCCAACCAGCGACTCCCAGTTATCGGCGTTAGGGCCAATAACAGCAAGCGTTTTAATGTCTTTTGAAAGTGGTAATGTTTTGTTCTCATTTTTCAACAAAACAATGCTTTTGCGAGCCGCTTCCAATGCCAGTGCATCATTTTCTTTTGATGTATTTACCGAAAAAGGAATTTGTGCGTAAAGCACTTCTTCATCCGGATCGAACATCCCCAATTTAAAACGTGCCTTAAAAATACGTTTTACAGCAACATCAATTTCGTCTTCAGTAATCAAGCCTCGTTCAACAGCCTCGGTAAGATGACGGTATGAATTTCCACAATTTAAGTCGGTGCCCGCTTTTACAGCCACCGCTGCTGCTTCTGCTGCATCTTTCGAAAATCCCTGGTAGGTATAAAAATCAGAGATTGCCCAACAATCGGAAACAATATAACCATTAAATCCCCAGTCGTTGCGAAGAATGCCATATAATTCATCGCTGGCACAACACGGAAATCCACGAAACTGATTGTAGGCTCCCATTACCGAGTATGCACCACCGTCTTTCACCAACATGCGAAATGCCGGCAAATAAGTTTCGCGCAAATCGCGTTCACTTACCAGTGCATTAAATTCGTGGCGCAATGGTTCAGGTCCGGAATGAACTGCATAATGTTTAGCGGTAGCAACTACTTTTAAATACGTCGGATCATCTCCCTGAAGTCCTTTAACAAACCGAGTTCCCAAAATTCCGGTTAGGTATGGATCTTCACCGTAAGTTTCGTGACCACGCCCCCAACGAGGATCGCGGAAAATATTAATGTTTGGCGACCAAAACGTGAGCCCCTGGTAAATGCCCCTTTTATCGCGTCGAACAAACTCATGATGTTTTGCACGTGCTTCATCAGAAATGGCCACTGCAACGCGATTTACCAAATCAGCATCCCACGATGCAGCAATACTTATCGATTGCGGAAAAACCGTTGCGTAACCGGCCCTCGCCACTCCATGCAAACATTCATTCCACCAGTTGTATTCCGGTACTTGTAAACGATCAATTGCTTTTGAAGTGTACTCCAGCTGATCAACTTTTTCCTGTAGTGTCATTTGCGACACCAACAAGTCAACACGTTCGTTCATCGGAAGCGATGGATCTAAAAAATCGAGATTTTCATTCTGTGCAAATACAGTAAAAGCACAAAAAATTAAAATTAGGTTTAAAATTGATTTTTTCATTTTTTAAATTACTGTTCTGTTCTATTCTGATAATAAGCACAAATATACGACTTATTGATCGATTTACTTTCTAAAAAGACACTTCTCTTTTAATACCAGACAAATATTACAATTCCAGCCATTTGTTTTGATTGCTTACCTTTGCAACGGCACAAATAATTGAGAACAGATGGATTTTACAGCATACAAAACATTACGCAAAGACATTGATACACTGTCGGACAAACTGGAAAAACAACACCAAAAACACATGAAATGCAAAGCAGGTTGCGATCTGTGCTGCATGGATTATAGCATTTTCCCGATAGAATTTTTCAGCATTGTTGAAGCATTAAAAGAACGCGAAGACAAACCCAATTTTAATACCAACATAGATGAATCAAGTTGCATTTTTCTGAACAACCACCGATGCGAAATTTATACAGAACGTCCGATAATCTGCAGAACACACGGTCTTCCATTGTTATATATGAACGAAGAGAATGGTTGGGAATTATCGGCTTGCGAACTGAATTTCACGGAATTTGACATGGAAGAATTCTCGGAAGAAAACACTTTCCCACAAGACAAATTCAACAGCAAACTCTTTTTGTTAAATAAAGAATTCATCGCTGAAAACAAATTAACAGATTATTCGGAATTCGATTTAATCCCGATAAAAGAACTGGCAAAACACATTTGATACCAATTATGAAAATGATTAGGGTTTAAGAAAGGCCGGCAAACGTTAAACCAGTAAAAAGGGATAAAAAAAAGCATCCGCCATTAGACGGATGCTTTATATACTATCGTTTTATTGTTAGTATTCATCTTCGTTAAAAAAGAAATCATCTTTGCTCGGATAATCCGGCCAAATATCCTCAATACTTTCGTACATCTCACCTTCGTCCTCAATCTCCTGCAAGTTTTCAATTACTTCAAGCGGAGCACCCGAACGTATTGCATAATCAATTAATTCGTCTTTTGTTGCCGGCCAAGGTGCATCTTCTAACTTCGATGCTAATTCCAGAGTCCAATACATGTGTCTACAGTTTTATGTGGTTAAACTCGATTTTTTACTTTGGCGCGAATATAGCAAAAAATAGATACGAAAATACTTTCCTGAAAAAAAAATATCAATACTGCCAGGTTGTTTCGTCAATCCCTTTATCGTGAGCCAGTTTTCGGGCCAAGGCGAACAGATAATCCGAAAGCCGGTTAATATACTTTATCAATTCGGGCTGAACAGGAGTTTGTTCTGAAAATTCAACGATTCGGCGCTCTGCCCTTCTACAGATCGTACGTGCCATATGACACTGAGCAGCTGACAGTTCTCCTCCGGGAAGAATAAAATTTCGCAATTCAGGAAGTGTTTCGTGATAGTTGTCAATCGCTTTCTCTAGCACTTCAATATCTTCATTTTTAACAATAAGTTGCACGGTAAACTCCTCTCCTTTTTCATCCGAAGCCAGTCGAGAACCAATGTTGAAAAGTTTATTCTGAATTTTTAGCAGCAAATCTTTAACCGCCGGATCAATCTCAAACGATCGGATAACACCAATACTCGCATTTAATTCATCAACCGTTCCGTAACTTTCCAAACGCAGATCGTATTTCTTAACACGGCTGCCACCAACAAGTCCGGTTGTGCCATCGTCGCCGGTTTTTGTATATATTTTAAAATCTCCTGACATGATAATTTTTTAATTCTGAAACATAAAAAATCCCGAGATGTTTACCATTCGGGATAATAAGTTATAAATCTATAACAAAGTTAATAAATCGGATTCTCATTAATCACATCCGACTCAACTTCGCCGTCTTTTAATCTAATAATACGATGTGCGTGCTCGGCAATATCTTCTTCGTGGGTTACCATAACCAGGGTGTTCCCTTTTCGGTGAATTTCAGCAAAAAGCTTCATAATTTCTTCCGATATTTTTGAATCGAGGTTACCGGTTGGCTCATCAGCCAAAAGCAAAGCCGGCTTATTTACAAGCGCACGGGCAATTGCCACACGTTGGCGCTGTCCACCCGACAATTCATTTGGTTTGTGTTCCATACGATCTTGCAAACCAACGTCAACCAAGGTTTCTTCAGCCATTTTTTTCCGTTCAGCTTTACGCTTTCCGGCATAAACTAATGGTAACATCACATTTTCGAGGGCAGAGTTACGTGGCAAAAGGTTAAATACCTGGAAAACAAATCCGATCTCCGAGTTTCTGATTTCGGCTAATCGATCATCCGATAGGCTGCTCACATCTTTTCCGTTCAACACGTATGTTCCGCTGGTGGGCGTATCTAAACAGCCAATAATGTTCATTAAGGTAGATTTTCCGGAACCCGAAGCCCCCATAATGGCTACATATTCGCCTTTGTAAATATCAATAGAAACCGAACGAAGGGCGCGAACTTCCTGCGTCCCAACCTTATATGTTTTCACGATGTTCTCAAGATGAATAATTTTTTCTGGCATAGCTTTGTTTTATGTATTTGTAGTATTTTTTCTGTCGCATTACATGTAATGAACGAATCGATTATAAAAATATGATTTTCCGCTCGTTCTCTGCCCGGAAATAGCATTTTTTAAGATTTATTATCATAAGTAATACCGATGTGTAATAAAAATGAGCTTTATTTCAGAGAATTCCTCCATTCAATCGTCATTAACCATTGTAATTTCACCGTTTCGCTTAAAGCTCACACTGAAATACAATTGGTATAACTTCTCGCTTGGTAACAAAAACTGTACCCAACAGTTAATTATTTTGAATATTTCGTTATTATTCCCTGTTGCCGCAATTTGTGTGAATATGTATATTTGCTGCATGCCAGAATTTCTCGATCAGGAAATAAAATTTTTACCCGGCGTGGGTCCAAAACGTGCGGAAATTTTATTCAAAGAGCTGAAAATAAAAACCTTCAGTGATTTGATTTATTATTATCCGTACAAATACATCGACCGCACCAAATTTTATAATATCTCCGACATTAGTACCGAGATGGCATACATTCAGGTAAAAGGTGTTTTGCGATCTATGGAAACCGTTGGAGCCGGAGGTAAGCAGCGGCTTGTAGCCCGTTTTTCAGATAGCACCGGCACCATGGAATTGGTGTGGTTCAGGGGGATAAAATGGCAAAAGGAGCAACTGCGTATTAACAAAACCTACATTGTTTTTGGCAAACCGGCTTTGTTTAGCGGGCGAATTAGTGTGGTGCATCCCGAAATGGAAACTGAGCAAGAAATGCAGTTAAAGCCAATTGGGCTTTTTCAGGGACATTACAATACCACCGAGAAAATGAAGAAGCAGTTTCTTACCTCGAAAACCATTAACAAATTTCAGCTAACCTTGCTGGGATTAGCAAAGGGGAAGATAAGAGAAACGTTGCCCGAGTACCTCACCAGCGAACTAAAACTAATGCCGCTTGAGGAGGCGCTCTCGGCCATTCATAAACCGGAAAAACCAATTGAACTTAAAAACGCCACCTTTCGCTTAAAGTTTGAAGAGCTGTTTTTTATTCAGCTGAAAATACTGGCGTTAAAACACAACCGCAAACAGAAATTCAAGGGATTTCACTTTGAAAAAGTTGGTTATAATTTCAATACTTTTTACGAAAAATATCTGCCTTTTGAGCTAACCAACGCACAGAAAAAGGTGATCAAGGAAATACGGCGCGATGTTAACGGCACCTCACAAATGAACCGTTTGTTGCAGGGCGATGTGGGTAGCGGGAAAACGCTTGTGGCGTTAATGACCATGCTACTGGCCATGGACAATGAATTCCAGAGTTGTTTAATGGCACCAACCGAGATTCTGGCCCAGCAACACCATCAATCCATTTCGAAATTGGTGGATGGCATGGGAATAAATGTGGGATTATTAACAGGATCGACCAAAGTTAAACAGCGCAGAGAAATACATGAAGCGCTGCAATCGGGCAGTATGCAAATAATTATTGGTACGCATGCTCTTATTGAAGATACGGTGAATTTCAAACGCCTCGGATTGGTTATCGTTGACGAACAACATCGTTTTGGCGTGGCACAGCGGGCGAAACTTTGGAAAAAGAACGACCTGATACCGCCTCACATTTTAGTAATGACAGCCACTCCGATACCACGAACACTGGCAATGACTGTTTATGGCGACCTGGAGGTATCAATTATTGATGAACTGCCACCGGGCCGGAAACCGATACAAACCATGCACTTTTTCGAGAACCGAAGAGCACAATTAAACCGCTTTTTGCAACAGCAGATAGAGAAAGGCACACAGGTTTATATCGTTTACCCGTTAATCTCGGAGTCGGAAAAAATGGATCTGAAAAATCTGGAAGAAGGCTATCGTCATATTTCTGAGATTTTTCCCGATTATAAAATCAGCATGGTGCACGGCAAAATGAAACCCAACATTAAAGAAAATGCCATGCAGGCTTTTAAACGTGGCGAGACGCAAATTATGGTTGCCACAACCGTAATTGAAGTGGGTGTTGATGTGCCAAATGCAGCGGTTATGGTGATTGAAAGTGCCGAACGTTTTGGCTTGTCGCAATTGCACCAGTTACGTGGCCGTGTGGGACGTGGTGCCGAACAATCGTATTGTATTTTAATGTCGTCGTATAAAATTAGCACAGAAAGCCGCAAACGACTGGAAACGATGGTGCGCACCAACGATGGTTTTGAAATTGCCGAAGTAGATATGAAACTTCGTGGTCCTGGCGATTTGGAAGGCACTCAGCAAAGTGGTATGGGTTTCGACCTTAAAATTGCCAACCTCGGAAAAGATGGTGAGATTCTTCAAAAGGCCCGAAACATTGCAAACGACATTCTCGACGACGATCCGTTTTTGCAAAAAGAGCAAAATCAACTGCTTCTTAAAAATCTGTTATCCTCAAAGGATACAAGCTTCGACTGGAGTTCAATAAGTTAATTTTTATCCCTAACTTCCCGGAACATTTTACCCGAAAAGTTAAAATCATGGATAAAGTACAGTTACCCGCATCAGACGTAAAAATTACACCTATTACTTTTGGAGCCTGGGCCATTGGCGGCTGGTTTTGGGGAGGAGCCGAAGAAAAAGAATCCGTCAAAGCCATTGAATCTGCCGTTGCAAACGGAATGACAACCATTGACACAGCACCAGTATACGGCTTCGGACAAAGCGAAGAATTTGTAGGGAAAGCAATAAAAGGCAAGCGCAGCAAGGTTGAACTGCTAACAAAGTTTGGTTTGGTGTGGGACCGGAAATCAGGTCATGTACATTATGAAAAGACTTTCGACAACGAGGGAAACGAGGTAAGTCTATACCGTCTGGGCAGCAAAGAAAGTGTGATTAAAGAATGCGAAGACTGCTTAAGACGACTTGGCACCGATTACATCGACCTTTTTCAGCAACACTGGCCCGACAGTTCTACACCTGTTGAAGAAACCATGGAGGCTTTGGAAATACTGAAAGATCAGGGGAAAATTCGTGCAGGTGGTGTTAGCAATTATTCGATGAACGAGATGGAAAAAGCTGAAAAGTATTTCAAACTCTCTTCGAACCAAATTCCATACAGTATGGTTAACCGCAAAATTGAAGATGAAGTGGTACCGTACTGTATTGTCAGCGATAAAGCAATTATCGCCTACAGCCCGCTGCAAAGAGGCGTTTTAACCGGGAAAATTACTGCTGATTATAAATTCAGCGAAGGTGATCATCGTCCGACTACCCCGTTTTTTAAGGAGCCAAATTTGTCGCGAATTAATGCATTTCTGAATAAAATAAAACCGATTGCAGAAGCTAAACAAGCAACTTTGGCTCAGCTGGTTTTAAACTGGACCATGGATCAACCCGGAATCACATGCGTACTTGCCGGTGCCCGAAATGAAAAACAGGTATTGGAAAATCTGAAAGCTGCAGAGTTAAACATATCGGATGAAGAGTTTACTTTCATTCAGAATGAACTGGATCAGCTTGTACCGGAAATTTAGCCTGATTAATTCATGAAATTGAATTAATCACCCACAGGGCTGAAGAAATAATTGAGACACAATTATTTGTCAGGGCTAACCTTGACATTGAAAATCATCAGATTATTTTGCTCAAGGCACATACTATACTGATTTTCAACCGTCAACACTCTATGTGAAAAATTTAATGAATTTTTCAGGTTAGGTCAATTCAAAAAATAACTTTTGTAACAAACGGGTTGTTTCGCCCGGTTTTCCATTACCAACTAATTTGTCTTCGATTTGTACAACCGGACAAATTTCACTTCCGGTACCTGCGATAAAAACTTCATCCATTTCGTAAAGTTCTTCTGGTGTATACAGTCGTTCTTCAACCGGAATATTATTTGTCGCACACAGTTCCATAATCACTTTCCTGGTGATGCCCGGCAAAATCAGGTTCGATAACGGTCGTGTAACTACCGCTCCATTTTTCACACAAAGTACGCTGGAATGTGTTGCTTCTGTAACCTTGCCATCGCGGATAAGAATACATTCTCCTGCCCCGCTTTGATGTGCTTCGTTATAAAGCATTGTATTGGGTAACAACGAAACCGATTTAATATCGCAACGTTGCCAGCGAATATCGTCGTGGGTGATCACCTTAATACCGTTGTCCAGTTTCTCAGTGGCTGATGGCAGACCAAAAGCATAGGCATAAACCGTTGGTGCAATTTCATCCGGGAAATTATGCGTACGTTTTGCGGCACCCCGCGAAATTTGCAGGTAAATTCCGGCATGTTTATCAAGCATATCGTTTTTCTGAATCAGCCCCATAAAAACAGCCTCAAAATTTTCAGTATCATATTTAATATCAATCTCTTTTAAACTACGGTTCAGTCTGTCCAAATGATCCTGATAACGAAAAGCTTTTCCATTGTAATATTTGGCTACTTCGTAAACACCATCAGCAAAAAGGAATCCTCTGTCGTTTGGTGATATCTTTGCGTCTTCAGCTGCTATAAATTCTCCGTTCAGATAAACAATATTGCTCATAATTTTAATCGGGTTGAATTGTGATTCAAAAATAGAAAAGATTAGGATTACATTACTATCAAAAAAAGCCACATCCTAAGAATGTGGCTTGCATTTATTTTGCTTCCTTTTGAGCTTTCACTAACCAGTAGAGTCCCTTCACCCCAATCTTTATATCATCGAGTTTAAAGAGAACTAATATTTTCTCGGTGTAGGCAAAAATCCCCCATCCTACTGCAAGGTAGAAAAACCAAGTGTAGAACCCGAAGACAAACAATACAAAAAAGAATACACTCTGCACATATCCAGCCGAAACGGCAGAATACAAGTGTAGTCCCGGAATTTTTCCAAAGCGCGCAAACGACACGATGTAACTTACTACAAATAATCCCAGGAAGAGGAATAAAAACCAGCTGTGTGGTTCAATGTCGGCCCATTTAAATACAAACAAACCTAAAATAGCCATTGCATAAGTACAAATGTCTGCCAGGTTATCGAGCGCGGCGCCAAAATGTGTTTGCTGTTTCAGGTAACGAGCCAGATTTCCGTCGGCAACATCGCTTACCAAACTAATACAAAGCAACCAAACAAACAACGATTCATTACCAACAAGGGCTGCATAAAAAATTACAGGAAATGCTAACAAACGGTATAAACTAATCGCATTTGGCAGATTTACAATATTCTCGCCACGTACAAAAATTTTCTTCATAATCCTCAATTAAACTTAGTGGGTGTAAACCTAAAATTTAGTTTGTGAAAATCCAATGATTTATACCGCAGCTTTTATTACGTTTTCCTGTTGGCCTGTTTCTCCATTCAGGAAATAAGCAAGCATACGATGCACCGACTTGGCGGTTACCTCGCTCACATTTTCGTCAACAATTGAATCGAGATTTGTTGTATCGAACGAAATATTGGTATCGATGTAAGCACCTGTAAACGACATTCCAATTGCCATAATCCGCTCAAGCGAATTCATTTGCTCCTTCTCCAGAGTCATGTCCGGAACCAGGCTAATCGGCATTAAACTGCTTATGCTTCCCAGAATGTCGGCATTTTTCACTGAACTTTTAGCAATCAGATTCAGAATAACCGGCACCTGTTCGGCTTTTACGGCACTCATCAGGTAAGTTACTGCGGTATCGATAGGAATAAGATTTTGAGTTGAGTTCGGATCAACTTTTAATCGGATTACACTTTCAGGATATTTTTTTGCCAAATTTTGTACACGTTTCGAGAAATCGAAAATACCGTAGTCCGTTTTTGTTACTCCGGTTTTGTTATTTCCAACCACCTGAGATAAACGTAAAATACAAGCGTTTAATCCTTTATTATCGATGTAGTCTTTAATTACATTTTCAGCATATCGTTTCGATTGCTCATAGTAATTCCGGAATGCATCGATTTCAGCATTATCATAGAATTTTTCTTTAAATGGCTCTTCAATACGACCACACGAATACGCTGTGCTTACAAAATAGAAGCGTGAATCTTTTGCCGAATATTTCTGAAAAGTATTAACCGAATTGGTTACTCCTTGTAGATTTGTTCCAAATATCTCTTCTTTAGATTTTATATCAAATTTTAAACTTGCCGCAAAATGAAAGTAATCGATATTACCCCCAAAAATGGTTTTCAACTCACTTTCCGGCAGTGCAAAATCCGCTTCAAATAACGAATAATCGTGAACTTCAAGATTTGTAAAATCAACATCCTCCCCACCTTTCATCTCCTTTAAGGCAGCTTTCACCCGCTCTTCGGCAGTAAATTTTTTATTACTGCGTGCGAGTGCAACTACCTTGTAGTTCTCTAACAATAATTCGTTTATAAAATTTGAAGCAACATAACCGTTTGCTCCGTTAATTACAATTTTTCTCATGACGTAATATTTGATTCGGAGACTATAAAAAGTCCCTACTTAGCTATTTCAGTTTTCTCTAATTTCTGTTTTACTATATACAAATTACTCCTTTTTTAGCAGAAATACCAACATCGGTACTACATTTTACATATTCACATTAAAAGTAAAAGTGTAAATGCCGCTCCAAGAGGAATAGTTAGATTGTCGGATCCGCGCCAACTAAATAATTCTGCCAGCGTGCTAACTATTGCAACTGCCAGCCCAATATAAAAGGTTTTCAAATCGAAAACACCGCGATTAAAGTATAATGCTATCAGGCAGATAACAAAGCTGGTTATTAAAAAAGCACCCGATCCGAAAATTGACTTACCAGTATCGATGCCAAATATTTTTATTTTATGATTGTTTGTTTTAAAGCTTATTCCGACAATGGCCGCCATTGGGTCGCTAATTCCCAAAATCAGCATTGGCAGAATGAAAATAAATTTACTGCCAAGTAAATCCGACATTAAAAATGTTAGGTAAATTGATGCCGGCAGCAGGTAACTTCCAATCGATTTCCGGTCGATATCGTGAATTGAATTCAGTTGCTTGCTGTATTGCGTTATAAATAAGGCAGCAAAAAATATTAACGCCAGTACAAACACGTACCAGTGACTTGAAAAGATGTACGGAAATGGTACCACAGCAATTGTGGCAGTAAAGTGCGCAAATTTTCTTGTAAACTCGCCCTTTACTTTTAGTCGTCTGTAATTAAGTTCGTTAAAGGCCAGTAGTAATATTATTGCGATAAAATATACTACTGACAGTGTAATAGTGTTTCCCATAAAAATATATTCGTCTCTGTATCCCCCTCTAATTCTCTCTCTCTGTTTTCAACAAGTAAAGATATCGCCAGATTAGTTTCACATCTTATTTAATTGATCGAACTGTTATTATCTTCCCCTGAAATGCTGAAGTTAATAACCAACCATTAGAAAAAAAAATGTTACCCAGGCGCCTCCGGCAATTAAACTATCAAACCGGTCAAGAAATCCTCCGTGTCCTGGTATTAAATTGCTGTAATCTTTAACACCAAATTTTCTTTTGTACAATGATGCTGCAATATCGCCTAAAAAGGCAAACACAATTATTCCGAGAGTAAGCCCGGCAACCACATACCATTTGTTGTCATATAATCCGTGAAGAAAAAAGCCGCTTGCGAAAGCAAACAAAGCACCACCAACAGTTCCTCCAATAGTTTTATTGGGACTAATTTCAGGCACAATTTTCGTTTTTCCCCATAACTGTCCCGAGATTTGGCTAAACGCATCAAAGATCGATAAGATTAGAAATGCAAAAAGCACCAGTTTATTATCCATAGCCCCAAACAACCACAATCCTGCCCCCAAAACGGCATAGATAAGTAGGGAAACGATTACAAAGCCTGATTGTTTATAATCTGCCCTTTTATATAACCTGAAAAGTTCGATAGCACCAACTAACAATATTATTCCAACCAAAACCTGGAAGAATATCGGATTTATTGTGATGCTAAAAAACAGAATGTGGATAATAATAAAATAGCTAATGAATTTTGTCCAGCTTTTTCGGGCAACTGCTTTTTCCTTTTTTCGGTTAATGAAAAAGAATCCAGTTGCACCAAGCAGGAAATACGACAAAATGAATATGTATATGGTTAAAATCATATTATCTGTTTACTATCATTAAAATACCGATTGCTGCAACCACTCCTGCATAAACGTATTTTACCTTTTTTTCCGATTTACCAATCTTCGCTTTAGAGAACAGTCTCGGCCCAAAAAACGCCCCGATTACCGAACCTGATGTAAGAAAAACAATAAGTGTTAAATCGATGCTGCCCATTAAAAAGTGTGCACCAACTGCAAAAACGGTGTTAACCAAAACCACCAGTAACGATGTGCCAACTACTAATTTTACTGGTAGTCGCATCGAAAACAAGCCCGCAATAATTGGTGCTGTTCCGCTGGTTCCAAATGTTCCGGCAATCAATCCGGCTGTTAAACCAAAAAACGAACCTTTTCCGATTCGCAAGGCTTTCAACTTCGCTTTACCTTCTTCGTCTCTGCCCTCCTTGTATTTTCGCACACCTGCAACCAGCATATTTATGGCAATCAGAATTGAATACACTCCGAACAGAAGCTTCAATTGCGGCTCGGAAATTAAATTTGTTATACGGGCTCCCAATAAAGCTCCTACAATTCCGGCAATGCCAAATAAAGCTCCGGTATTGGTATCGATATTCCCTTTTCGGTAGTGCCCGCACGAGCCCACCAAACCAATTGGCAAGGTAGCTGCCAGCGAAGTTGCAACGGCTGTATGTGCCGGCACACCAATAATTAAGGTAAGCACCGGTAAAAAGAAAAAGCCTCCGCCGCCACCAAGCATAGTACCAAAAAGTCCTATTACAAAGCCAATTAAGGGTAAAATCAGGTAGATATTTTCAAACGAAGAATTAAAAATCATAATTTATTTTTACGGTCAGTTAAAAGTAAAAATTATTAACTCAACCGCAGTATTCAAAACCAGTCTAATTCAAAATTCAAAGGTAAAGCATAAAAATTTATGGTTAAGTGATACGAAACACAATATAAAATCACCCTATATATTTTAACATCTGTTAACATTCCACGATCAAAAGAGTTCAGAAATTGAATTTTTGGATGGAAAATAACAGGAGAAAAAAGTGAATTAATGTCGTTTTTTGATTATTGTAAAACAGAAATGCTGTATATTGAGGAATCATACTTAACAACAGTAAATCATGATAAAAACTTTCACACTCACAATTTTACTCTTAAGTTACTTAACATCAGTAGCACAATCTTTTGCCGACCTTGTTGCCGAAGTAAACCAAAGTGTTGTAACCATTCAGGTTTTACAAAAACGAAATACAGGATTAGGTAATCCAAATAGTTATACCGATGCACAAGGAATGGGATCGGGAGTGCTGGTTGGCGAAAAGAAGATTTATATTTTGACAGCAGCGCATGTAGTTATTGATGCCTCGAAAATACAGGTTGTTTTTGCCGATGGAACCAGCACCGGAGCCAGTATTCGTCGTATCGATAAAACGGCCGATGTTGCTCTTCTTCAGCTTAACGAAGTGGCAGCTCATATTCCACCGGCCAAAATTGGCGAGTCGGATGCCATGCGCATTGGCGACGACATTTTTATTATCGGTAATCCGTTGGGATTAGAACACTCTGTTTCAAAAGGGATTATTAGTGGCAAACACGTTGAAAAAAACGAGATTAACAACAATCGTTCGCAAGAATTTTTTCAAACCGATGCATCAATTAACAAAGGGAATAGCGGTGGCCCGATGTTTAATATGCAAGGCGAGGTGGTTGGAATTGTAAGTTCTATTTTGTCGTTTTCGGGAGGTTTCGAAGGATTAGGTTTTGCCGCTACATCGTCGGTTACCAAAGAGATTTTGCAACAAACCGGTCGCATTTGGTTTGGCACCAATGTTATTCCAATGTCTGCTGAATTTTGCAATCTTTTTCATATTCCGCAGGAAGGCTCACTGTTGGTACAATCAGTTGCTGAGAATTCACCGGCATACTTCATGGGACTAAAAGGCGGTTATGTAAAAATGACTGTCGGGAAAATGGAAATTCTTGCCGGCGGCGATGTAATTTTGCAGTTCGATGATATTCCATTGAACTCAAACGAAAATATCACACGCTTTTACGAATATCTAAACAACATGAAATCGGGTCAAAATTACACGGTAAAAATTCTCAGGAATGGAGAAATAAAACACCTCAGCTGGCGTATGCAGTAACCAAGAACAGCCTCCACTTAAAATTTTACTTCCTCAAACTATTGTGTCTCGCTGTACAATACTTCCTTTGTAAGGAAAAACATTTCACCAAAAAACATCTTCAAGCCATCAAAAGTCAAAATGCCTTTTTGAAAGCGCAAAACTATCCATTTGCCAACATTACACAGTATACCAACGAAGGATTTTTATGGTACTCTGTTCCCTTTTCCAATTATGCCGATATCGATAAAATAGAGGCTGTTTCCCAAAAACTATGGAAGGAACACAGCGAAAAATCAAAAGAATTAAAGAAACTCTTTGATGATTCATTCAACTCTATTGGCGGTTTTATTCACTTTTGCAAAAACACCTGTTGAGAAAGCAAAAACAAGAAGAATGAGTATGAATAGGTTCATGAGTGCAGCATTTCTTTGAAGGTAAACACAGAAAAAGTAACTAAAGTTTCGGCGATTTGCGGCGTACCCAAATTCTGCAAGCAGATTTAATAAAAAAGTGATCGCCTAAAAAAGACAACCACTTTTCAACAAAAATACTTTTATATGCTATAAGAAACTAATAGTGAGCGTTACATAAAAACTCCTTCCGGGCGAATAAATTGGTCGGGCATCTGCTCCCCTAACCGATCGCGCCAGGTGTTCGTAATACGCTTCATCAAACAAGTTCTGAATGCCTCCTGTGACCGTAAAAACATCATTCATCAACCACGAAAATTTTGCATCAACTACACTAAAAGCCGGCGTTTCATTCTCGCCATACGATGTTGCAATCCGATCCTGTTTCATGGCGTGCCTGAACATCAATTCCGGCTTTAATTTTCCATCTGCAAAATTCCCTATCAGGTAATAATGAAACTCCATCGGAGGAATCTCGGGCAGCGGTTCATCCAGTTCCTGATTTTGGCCGTACGTATAAACCAGTCCGAAATCGTGACTTAGGAACGAATTATATTGCTGTATCCAATTGGCTTCAAAACCGGTCATCAGCGCCTTTTTAATATTTATAAACTGACGTACACCCAGCGAAGTGTTCATGGCAGGTTGCAGATCTTCCCGGATTTCAGACGAAATATAGTCACGCAAAACCGAGGTAAACACGTTTACATTAATATTTGTCTTTTCGGTTTGATAGCGAAATACCAAATCTAGCTGGTTATTAATCTCCGGATCAAGATCAGGATTTCCCAGCATCTCGTACGGATCGAGCCCAATCGGAAACTGATTGATATACCGCTCAGCAATTCCCGGACTGCGCGTGGCCATTCCCATCCATAATCCCAGCGAAATATTTTCATTAAACAAACGTGTTCCGCCAACACTAATCGATGGGTGTACCTGCGAAGATTTTAAATCGGAATATATTTCCTCAAATCGCGGATCGGGATTATTGGCTTTTGACGAATTTATATCGAGACGTCCCGAAACAACAAACTGAAATCCCGGCTGGGCAATGTGCCATTCTCCAAAAAATCCGGTGCGTATTATTTCTGCGTCCTGCCACACATTATCCGTTAGCACTTTTCCGACCATCGGCCCCATTAGCATTGTGCGCTCACGATATCCATCTGCCGACTCAAATCGATAATCGGCTCCGGTATACAGATAGGTTTTGTTAAAATCGAAACGTAATTCTGTTCTTCCACCGTAATTTCGCGTTTTGGCGTCAGTTATCGCATCTACCATTCGCGGATCAAGTACTTTGTCGTAATTATCCATCAGGTGATCAACCATAGTGCCGTATACACTGGTATTCCAGGAGGAAAGCGCCCTGCCGTAAAAAACTGCAGAATGACTGGCATTTACCAGCCAGGTGTTGTCTTCGCGCAAATCCATTGGCAAAGCCGGGAAATCAACATCCTTGGCAATATTATTCGAAACCAGCACGCCAATATTTTGAGTTTGACTGAGTTTTACACCCAGCTTCCCACCCCAGTTCAGCCGGTTAAAACGCGCTGCAATATCCACACCGTCGCCATCAGTATAATCGTCGCCGGTTGAATAGGCACCAAACATCCTAAAATCAACTTTCGAGCCTGAAACTCCGGCCACTCCTTCGGTTCTGAAAATATTTCCGTTACTCTCGTAACTTGTTCCTAAACGACCGACAGGCGTTGCTTCTTCCTTAAAATCAGGTGCCGAGCTTTTAAAATTTATGGTACCTCCAAAAGCATTTCCGTAACGCAAACTGTGTGGTCCTTTTAACACTTCTGCTTCGGCAATCATGTTAATGGGAATCTGGCTGGCAGCCGGATCCATTCGGTTTGGACAAGCCGCCGAAGCCGTTTGACTTCCATCCAGAACCAGGTTAATCTGGTCGTATTTAAAACCACGGAGCACCGGATCGAAACCATAAGCACCACTTTTTCGAATAGTGGAAATTGACGCAACCGACTCCAACAAATTACCGGCATCGTGTGCCAGTTTATTCTGCACAGTAAACTCCATTTTTCGTTTGTCGCCAGCTGTTGGATGCACCAAAACCACTGTCGCCGGCAAATAGGTTGAGGATTGCCCCAAAGCTATTACTCCTTCGTTTGCTATTTGCTCCAACTCTGCAGAACTAAAGGCAACTTTTCCGTATTGTAAGTGCGACAGGAATAACTCCGCTCCCGCTACTATTTGCAAAACAATATTGCCATCCTTATCCGAGAATCCCTGCTCGTCATTGTACTGATAGTGTACATCAGGAATCCCAACCTCAATATTTTTGTCTATAATTTGTATTGTTTTTTCCTGCGAATAAGAAGTATGTACCACCAACATGAATAACAGCGAATACACAATTCGAATTCCGGAATTGTAAAAGGTCTTTCTCATTCCAAAAATGATTTGTTATACCAATTCGGAAAATGATTAGGCTTTTCTGCCATTATTTTCAAATTGGTAAAATGCCGATATATAAAACCAAATTCATTGAAAGTAAGCGAATCAATGGCTTAATGTTTTTAATAATCGGTATTACTATTTAATTTATCGTTTGGGGCCGTGTTTTAACAAAAACATTTCGGAGGATGAAAAACTTTTAAAGCCTTTAAAAATGAATATTTTGATAAAAATTTGAATCTCAGGTTTTCACTATTTGGATATAAACCACAAGTTAATTCTGCGGTTTGAACACAAAAATCAATATTCTGCTTTTCATTTTGTTGCGGAGGCAGTTCCTTCTTCTGCTCTTCCTGCTCATTCATTTTATTTTTTAACTGGCAACATCCTTTACAGGTCGATCCTTCCACATCCTTTTCAACACATAGATTTTTTGCAATATAATCCTGGTTGATCTTGAATGACACCAAAACCAACAGTTCAGAAAACTGAAAAGAAAAGATTGAACAGACTAATATGACAGAAATAAGGTATTTCATCTGTTTTACAATAGTCATTAAAAAAGGCAAAAACGGAACTTCTTTCATAAGCATCTACCTGGGGCAAGGAAACATACTTATGCTCGTTTCATAAAAGTCAGTTGATTTTTTGTAAATTAACATCTTTCATCTTTAAAAGTTCATCACTCCCTTTTTAAAATAGGCATTTTGCTTACCCTTCCTCATCTTTTAATACCTCTTTTTCAGCATTCCCGCTCGCAAAATTGTTGCAAAACAATTACAACAGGTGTTTATTTAATAATAAAATATCTATTTTCGTTCCCCAGTTTACAAACCTAAAAAGCATAAAATGGAACACAAGCTATGGTATGACGAAAATACTAATGTCATACATTTACAATTTACCAGTGATTACCTTACCTCTGACATTAAAGACATACGTAACAAAATGAAAGAACTGCTTGATGGTAAACCTTACCGTCAAATGTGTATTCAAATTAGCAAAACCACAAAGGTTGAAAACCGTGAGACACGTGAGCAATCAAATCAACTATTAAAAGAGTTTGAAATATCACACGTGGCTTTTATCGGAGGAAGTGCTGCGAACCGAATGATTGCTAAAGTAATGCTAAAAACCGGCGCACTTAAAATACAAGGCGATTTTTTCAAGACAGAAGAAGAAGGAATAAAATGGTTAATGAGTAAACGATAAATTATGTCAGAAGAAATAGTATTCGAAAAAGCAAAAGAAAGAATTGAACACATTGAAGATATACTGTCTTCGGTTGCAGCCGGCGACCTTGATGTTAGAATTAAAACAAGCATTGAGGATGATTTAACTGGTGTTGAAGAAGCAATTAATATTTTAATTGAAGATTTAACCTACGAGTTAAAACAAAGCAAAAAAATGCGGGAAGAGCTTGAAGAAAAGCTATCGAAAATTGAAGAACAGCAAAAAACAATTATTCGCCAACAAGACGATCTACTGGAACTTTCAAGCCCTGTAACCAAAGTTTGGGACAATATTCTTATACTACCTGTTATTGGAACATTAGATAGTCAGCGTACCCAAATAATGATGGAAAACTTACTTCATAAGATTGTTGATACAGGATGCACCATGTCGATTCTTGATATTACTGGCGTTCCAACGGTTGACACTCAAGTAGCCAACCACTTACTAAAAACAGTAACATCAGCCCGGTTACTGGGTGCCGATTGTATAATTTCGGGAATAAGCCCGGCAATTGCACAAACGATCGTTCACCTGGGCATCGATCTTTCGGTTATTAAAACCAAAGCAACACTGCAAGATGCCATGATTTATGCCATGCGAAAAAACAATCAACTTACCAATGGCAAAATCAAATCGGAACATTTGGATGAAAACGAAGAAACGGAATAATTTATGAACATCGATTTACACGAAAAGAAAATCCCCATTATAAAAATTCGTGATTTTTTAATTGTTTCTATCCAGGTAGATATGCACGATAAACTGGCTATCCAGTTGCAATCACAAATACTCGAAGAAATTGAAAGAACCGGGGCAAAAGGAGTACTAATTGACATTTCGGTACTCGAAATGGTCGATTCATTTATCGGGCGCATGCTTTCAGGGATGGCATCAATGGCAGCCATAATGGATGCAGCAGTAGTTATTGTTGGTATGCAGCCCGCTGTTGCCATAACCTTAGTAGAACTTGGATTAGAAATGCCCGGAGTAGATACGGCATTAAACATGGAAAAAGGTATTGAAATGCTGGAAAAGCGCCTCTCAAATTACGATTCTTTATAAAAGGAGGTGCTCGTGAACGAAATTAGTTTCGATAATAATTGGGAACAACTCGGCAAATATCCTATTGTAACAGAACACGACATTGTAAAAGTCAGACAACTGGTTCGCCACCACGCCAAAGAAGCGCGAATGGGAATCGTTGAACAGACACGTATAACAACTGCCGTTTCTGAGCTATTCAGAAATATGTACAATTATGCCGGTGGTGGCGAGGTTTTAATAGAACGCGGAGGAATTGAAGGGAAAGATGCACTAATTGTTACCTGTGTTGACCAGGGGCCAGGTATCGAAGATCTGGAAATGGCAATGAGCGATGGTTATACTTCCGGTATGGGTATGGGATACGGATTACCGGGAGCAAAACGTTTGGTTGATCGTTTTGATATCCAATCGGAAAAAGATAAAGGAACTATTGTAAGGGTTATGAAATGGAGATAATTCGCGAACAAATACTAACCTTGCAAATTGAGCATGAAACCGACATAGGTATATGCCGCAGAAAATCGGTAAGCCTGGCAAAACAGCTTGGTTTTGATGACGTAAAAACCGGGGAAATTGCAATTATGGTAACAGAACTTGTAACCAACGTATTAAGGCACGGTGGAAGAAAAGGCAAGATTCTGGTTTGTGAATTAAGAACCAACGATGGACAAAAAGCTATTGAAGTGTGGTGTTGCGATTCGGGCCCGGGAATACCTGATGTTGAAAAAGCCATAAAAGATGGTTTTTCGAATAAAGTTTCATTAGGAATTGGCATGGGGTCGATACGTCGGTTTTCCGATGTATTTGAAATCAATCCAGATCATACTCCTTTTGTTAACGACAATGCACTTAACGGGCTTGAAACCTATAACACCTGCATTAGAACACTAAAATGGGTACCGGGCAAAAAATGGATTGGCACTAACCGGGCCATTAGTATTGGTGCTGTTTCGCGCGGAAAGCCGGGAGAAAAACTAAATGGCGACTGTTATGTGATAAACCACACTTCTCCAACAAAAACAATAGCTGCTGTTATTGATGGTTTAGGACATGGAAAAGAGGCACACATTGCATCGCAACTGGCGAAAGAGCAAATTATTTTAAAAGCCGGCCAACCCGTTGACATGTTACTTCAGCACATGAATGCAGGAACACGTGGAACCCGCGGTCTGGTTGCTTCTGTCGTTTTCATTGATACTGAAAACAACAAGATACAATTCAGCGGAATTGGAAATATTGACGGTTTTATTGTAAGCTCAAATGTAAAAAAGAATCTGCTTTCATACGGAGGAATAATTGGGCACAATATGCGTACGCCAAGAGTTTTTGAATACAGTTTTAATCCCGGAGATTATATCTGCATGTCATCAGATGGAATAACATCAAGATGGCGATATGAAGATTTTAACTGGAGAGATCATCCGCAAAGTATAGCCGAAAGTTTAATAACGAATTACGCAAGAAATAATGACGACGCTACCGTTCTTATCATCCGCTACGACACATAATGTGGGAACAATAATGGTTCAGTTTGAGTCTGACGTAGTTCGGTCAAGAAACCTGGCCTCTCTTTTGGCTCAAGAGATTAAATTCGATAAAACCACATGTATCCGAATTGGCACTGCCGTTTCGGAACTAAGCCGAAACATTATTGAACATGCAGGAAATGGCACCATTGAATTCATACTTGCAGAACGTGAAAATCAAAGCCACGGAATTGTCATTATCTTCAAAGACAAGGGAAAAGGAATTCAAGATCTTGACCTGATACAATCTGGGAACTATCAATCGAGAAAAGGGATGGGAGTCGGTTTAAGTGGCTCGCAACGTCTGATGGATGAATTTGATATTAAAACCGGACAGCAAACCGGAACAACAATTACCACTGCCAAGTGGCTGCCCGGCTATTCAAAACAAATCGACAGAAAAAGAATAATTAAAATAAAAAAAGCTTTTGAGAAAACGATTGAACGGGGCGACACAAGTATGGTCGACACAATCAATTCTCAAAACAACGAACTGGTTTTTCTTTTGCGCAAATTACAAGAGCGTAACGAAGAAATTGAAACCATGAACCAGGAGTTGGAAGAAACCAACAAAGGAGTTGTTGCGCTTAACCGGGAACTGGAAGACAAAGCTATTGCCATTGAAAAAGCAAAACAGGAAGCCATTCAGGCAAACAGGGCAAAAAGTGAGTTTCTGGCCAACATGAGTCATGAAATCAGGACTCCGATGAATGCCATTCTGGGGTTTGCCGAAATTATTGAATCAAAAATCGAAGACAATTCATTAAAACAATATGCTTCTGCTATTTCGTCAAGCGGTTCTGCCCTGCTTAATATTATTAACGACATTCTGGATTTATCGAAAATTGAAGCCGGAAAAATAGAGATCAACTACCAAGCTGTTAATCTTAAAACTTTACTTAATGAGGTTGGTCAGATTTTCAAACATAAAGCAGATGAAAAACAGATTGAGTTTATTGTTGAGGTTAACCAAACTGTTCCTGATGCGATTATTATTGATGACGTTCGTTTACGACAAATCCTCATAAACCTGGTCGGTAATGCCATAAAATTTACCGAAAGTGGTTTTGTAAAATTAAAAGTAGAACGGGAAACTGCAACCGATAACCAGCAAAAACACAATCTGCATTTTATGGTGCAGGATACCGGAATTGGCATCGACAAAGATCAGCAACAATTAATATTCGGAGCTTTTGAACAACAAAAAAATCAGAATATCAACAAATATGGCGGCACGGGCCTTGGATTAACCATAACCAAACGTCTGGTTGACATGATGAACGGAACAATATGGGTTGAAAGCGAAAGCCAAAAAGGAAGCACATTCCACGTTATATTAAAAGATGTTGAAGCCGGTAAAGTCAATGAAACAAAAGAACAGCTTACAGATACAAATGATTCCTTTAATTTTGAACCGGCAACAATACTTGTTGTTGACGACATACGTACAAACAGAAAACTCGTAAGAACTTTTTTATACGACTTTGATTTTAAAATTAACTGCGCCCGCAATGGCGAAGAAGCCATTAATGCAGTAAAAGAAATACCCCCGGATGTTATATTAATGGATATTAAAATGCCTGTTATGGATGGTTTTACTGCAACAAAACTGTTAAAGAAAGAACCAAAATACAAGCACATTCCAATTATTGCATTCACCGCTTCTGCTTTGAAAGATGAAATTGAAGAGATTCGCAATTCCAATTTCGATGGATACCTGCAAAAGCCTTTTACCCGTAAAAAAATCTTAATTGAGTTAGCCAAAGTACTAAAACATTCATTGCCCGAAGAAGGCATATCTGCAACCACAGAACAGGAAAATCAAATTGATGATACCGAAGAAAGTATACATATCGCCTCGCGCGAGTTTTTAGAC
Source organism: uncultured Draconibacterium sp. (assembly GCF_963677575.1). NCBI lineage: Bacteria > Pseudomonadati > Bacteroidota > Bacteroidia > Marinilabiliales > Prolixibacteraceae > Draconibacterium > uncultured Draconibacterium sp. The sequence goes on along the minus strand of NZ_OY782038.1, from coordinate 220,524 downwards.
ACGCTGAACAACGAACTCTACACACAATGGGAAACAGTAAAAAACACATTTATTCTGGGAGAGATAAATAATTTTGCAGCAAATTGTTTGAAGACCGGAGAAAAATACAGCGCCAAACTATTGATTGACTGGAGCAATAAAATTCAAAAGCAAATTGCGGATCTGGATATGGAACAGTTACCTCTCACTATAAAAGAATTTGACAGGATAAAGCAAAAGTTCAATTTTCAATAAAACTAACCATATACATACAATGATGCAAAACAAAAAACCTGTAATCCTTATTGTAGATGATGTCCCCAAAAATATTCAGGTATTAGGTACCCTATTAGCAAAAGTTGAGTGCGAACTTGCTGTTGCTATGAATGGACAACAGGCTCTTGATACTGTTGAACGAGTAAAACCTGACCTGATCCTACTGGATGTAATGATGCCTATAATGGATGGTCATGAAACATGCCGACGGCTAAAAAGTAACGAAGCAACAAAAGACATTCCAATCATATTTCTTTCGGCAAAAACCGAAACAGAAGATATTGTAGAAGGATTTAACCTGGGAGCTGTCGACTATGTAGCCAAACCATTTATTGGAAAAGAATTAATTGCCCGTGTAAAAACGCATTTAACACTACGCAAAACTCAGCAAACGCTTAGTGAAGAAGTTCATTCGAAAAATAAATTTTTCTCAATAATGTCTCACGACCTGCGAGGAGCATTTGGAATTATAACCAATTTTGTGCAGCTTATTCAGGAGGGAGGAGAATTTCTAACACCGGAAGAAAAAGATGAACTGTTAAATGATATTCAAACAACCTCTACAAACACGCTGGAACTTCTTGAGAACCTGCTGAAATGGGCACGCTCTCAAACCGGGGCTATTAAATTTTTACCCGAAAATTTAATTTTGGCTTGTCTCTTCGACGACATAAGCAGAAACCACGCAAACATTGCACAGGCAAAAGATATAAAAATTATTGCCTCAGAGAAGGAAGACCTGGTAGTTTATGGCGACCGGAATATGATTCTTTTAATCATTCGCAACCTGGTATCGAATGCCATAAAGTTTACCAATAAAGGAGGGCAAATATCTATTTCTGCAAAAAAATCAGGAGAAATGATAAAGATTGTTGTTGCCGACACAGGTATTGGTATTGCACCGGATAAAATTAACAAGCTATTTTCAATAGATGCAAAAACAACATCAAACGGAACAGCCAACGAACAAGGACACGGATTGGGACTTGTTTTATGTAAAGAATTTGTAAAAATTAATGGTGGGGAGATTGGAATAGAAAGCGATACTGGCAAAGGTACACAGGTATGGTTTACACTTCCCGTAAATACTATGTATTAAGTGCAATTTTTCAGTTTAAAACACCTATTCATTTAGGCAAATTCTGACAACACGCTATTTATAATCTAAACTTCCTTTAATGTTCTCTCAAAAAGAAATTGTGAGTATACAATAAAGAAAATTCTTGAAGTTGACTATCCCCGTGGCAGAGCCAAGGGGTATTACGCCAACTTCATTTCAGCTAAATCGCTGAAAATCGAATTTTCTTTATTTCACCCCTCTGTCAGTCATAAAGACTGACATCTCCCCTCTGCAGGCTACCCTTTATACACAAATATTCGTTCTTTGATTTATTGTTGGGCTAACATAAAATTGTTGATAAAAACACAACTAACAGTCTGATTAACAACAGCATAATATTGGCATTCTGGTTGATTTTTCGTATCTTAAAGCTGTGATAGTCAAGGAGTTTAAGGGTTTTTTTAGCGGTTTTTTACCTGATGTCCGAATAGAAAAACGTGCAGAAAAAATTATGGGAGATATGCTTAACTTCGGCAAAGCAGTAGTAAACAAATTTAGTAGAACAAATACAGAAAAAATTGGGGCATATCGTATGTTTGGGAATAATAGTTTCAGCCATATCGAACTAACGGAAAGTGTAATTTCCAGTTGCAAGGCCAAGCAAGGCGGTGCACACCTTCTTTGCATACAGGACACAACAGAGTTTAATTTTACCAACCATCTGCAACGGATTGGGAAAAAAGACAAAGATATCGGCCCGGTAACAAAGAACGACAACGCGGGCTTCTTTTGCCATCCCATGTTGGTGGTAAACGAAGGAGACAAAATGCCTATTGGCCTGTCAAGCATAGAATTGTGGAACCGTAACTGGGACAAACAGGATAAATTTGAGCGAAGTTACTGGAAACAGGATATCGCAGAAAAGGAATCGTACCGTTGGGTTGAAAGTGCCCGAAAAACACAATCTGTTTTAGACAAAGCACCACTGTTGACCATCATTGGGGACAGGGAATCCGATATTTTTAGCGAGTTTGCCCTTGTGTCGGATGAACGAACCCATTTACTGGTGCGTTCAAGAATAGACAGGAAATTGGCAGAAGGGGACGGGAAACTTTATAAAAAGCTATCAGGGCAAGAACAAAAAGCTGTTTATGGTTTAGAGATAAAAGGGAATAAAAAGCGAAAAGCCCGTACAGCAAAGATGGCATTAAAATATGTAAAGGTTAAAATAAAAAGGCCTGAAAGGTTACGCGACAAGAACCTTCCTGAATATGTTGAATTATGGGCTATTGAAGCCCGGGAACAACCGGGAACAATTCCCGGGGGAGAACCCCCGATAGTTTGGAGGTTATTGACTACACACCCAATAACCGGGGCAAGCCAGGCAATGAAATGCCTTGAATGGTACGGCAACAGGTGGTTTATTGAAGAACTTTTCAGGATAATGAAAAGCAAGGGCTTTGAACTTGAAGCCTCGCAACTTGAAACTGGTGCAGCATTGAAAAAACAGGTTGTCATGGCACTCCAGGTGGCATTAACGATAATGGTACTTAAGTTATCGCTCAACAATAAAGAAGCAATAAAAGCTGAACTGGTCTTTAGCCAACAACAAATAAAGTTTATAGGGTTATTATTAAAAAATGAGATAGAAGGGAAAACGAAGAAACAACAAAACCCATATCCCTGCCAAAGCTTGGCATGGTGTGCCTGGGCAATAGCACGGCTTAGTGGCTGGAGCGGTTATAAATCCCATGGCCCACCAGGGTACATATCGGTTAAGAACGGACTTGATGTCTTTTACAACAAATATGAAGGCTACCTTGTAGCAATGAAGTTCTTAAAAGATGTGTATAAAGGGTAGCTCTGCAGGGGAGAAAAAGCGGAACCCCGTGGCAAAGCCTCGGGGAATTATTCAGATTAAAATTTGAAGAAATTTTAGAAATCGCTCAATCTAATTTTTATCATTGATGCTTTTAATGGAAATCAATTATCTTTATTCCCGTTTGATAAAAAACAGTTTTAACGCATAAAAATATGCCCGATAATGGCGAACTCATTATTTTTACTGACACGCTTAAATCAATTTCATAAAAATAAATATCAGCTATGAAAATTTCTGTAGTAGGAACAGGTTATGTAGGATTGGTTTCAGGAACATGTATTGCAGAAACCGGTGTTAATGTTGCCTGTGTTGACATTGACGAGAAAAAAATTGAGAAACTTAATAACGGAATAATCCCCATTTACGAGCCGGGTTTGGAAGACATTTATAAAAAGAATGTTGAAAAAGGACGCCTGGAGTTTACAACCAACCTTGGAGCCAGCATTAAAGATGCCGATGCCGTTTTTATTGCCGTTGGCACACCGCCGGATGAAGATGGCAGTGCCGACCTGAAATATGTTTTGGGTGTGGCCCGCGAAATTGGTAAAAATATGGACCACTACCTGGTTGTAGTAACAAAGAGTACAGTTCCGGTTGGTACATCGGTAAAAGTAAAGCAGGCTATTTTGGAGGAATTGGAAAAACGAGGTCAAGATATTCCGTTTGATGTGGCTTCAAATCCTGAATTCCTGAAAGAAGGAAGTGCAGTGAATGATTTCCTAAAACCCGACCGTATTGTGATTGGAACGGAGTCGAAACGGGCACAAAAAGTAATGCAGCGTTTATACAAACCTTTCGTACTAAACGGACATCCGATTTTATTTATGGATATCACGTCGTCGGAAATGACTAAATATGCGGCCAACTCGATGCTGGCAACAAAAATTAGTTTTATAAACGACATCGCTAACCTTTGCGAAATTGTTGGTGCCGATGTAGACAATGTTCGTCGCGGTATTGGTTCTGATCCTCGTATCGGAAACAAATTTATTTACCCGGGAACCGGTTACGGTGGTTCGTGTTTTCCTAAGGACGTGCAGGCTTTAATCCGCACAGCCGATGAGTTTAATTATTCGCTTGATGTTTTAAAAGCCGTTGAGAAAGTAAATTATCGCCAAAAAGAAGTATTATTCAACAAATTATACAAACGTTTTGATGGTAACCTGAAAGGCAAAAAATTCGCGATGTGGGGATTGGCTTTTAAACCCAAAACCGACGATATGCGCGAAGCTCCTGCCTTGGTTATCATTGAAAAGTTGTTGGAAGCCGGTGCAACGGTTGTTGGTTACGATCCGGTTGCAATGCACGAAGCAGAACGTATTTTGGGTGATAAAATCTCGTATGCCAAAGATGAATACGACGCTCTAATTGATTCTGATGCGTTGATTTTAGTTACCGAGTGGTCGGAATTCAGGCTGCCAAATTTCCGTGTTATGGAGAAACTGTTGAAAAACAAAATCATTTTCGACGGACGAAACATTTACGATCCGGAAGAACTGGCAGAACTTGGTTTTGAATATTTTGCTATCGGTAGAAAAACAAAATAAATGGTATGAAGCGAATTTTGGTAACCGGAGGAGCAGGATTTGTTGGATCTCATCTTTGTGAAAGGCTGTTAAACGATGGCAATGAAGTAATTTGCCTCGACAACTATTTTACCGGCAAAAAGCAAAAGATTATTCATTTGCTTGAAAATCCGTACTTTGAACTGGTAAGGCACGATATTACTCAGCCTTTTTACATCGAGGTGGATGAAATCTACAATCTGGCTTGTCCGGCGTCGCCAATTCAATATCAGTATAATCCGATTAAAACCATAAAAACCTCAGTAATGGGGGCCGTAAATATGCTTGGTTTGGCCAAACGTATAAAAGCAAAAATCCTTCAGGCATCAACCAGCGAAGTTTATGGTTTCCCGAACGAACATCCGCAAAACGAAAAATATTGGGGAAACGTAAATCCTATTGGCGTGCGTTCGTGTTACGATGAGGGGAAACGCTGTGCCGAATCGCTGTTTGTGAATTACCACGTACAGAACGATGTTTTAATAAAGATCATACGAATTTTTAATACTTATGGCCCCAAAATGGAGCCGGACGACGGGCGTGTTGTTTCCAACTTTATTGTGCAGGCGCTTCAAGGAAAAGACATTACCATTTTTGGCGACGGGCAACAAACCCGGAGCTTTCAGTATGTGAGCGACCTGATTGAAGGAATGACCCGGATGATGAAAACCAACGATGATTTTATCGGCCCTGTAAACATTGGTAATCCGGGCGAATTTACAATGCTCGAACTGGCCAATGAAATCATTGATATTACCGGATCGAAATCGAAAATAATACACTTACCGTTGCCACAAGACGACCCGACACAACGTCAACCGGATATTTCGTTAGCCAAAGAAAAACTGGGTGGCTGGGAACCAACTATTCCGCTTCGAGAAGGTTTAACAAAAACGATTGCTTATTTTGACCAACTACTGAAAGAAGAGGAGATTTAGAACTTACCCCTGCAAAATCTCCAGCACCAACTCTTTCGTCAGTTTTCGGCCGGCAGCTTTTTCGCGAATCGCATCGAAGGTGAATTTAAAATCGCAGCCCTGTTTCCAGTTGCTGCAACCATAAGCCGTTTTCCCTTTTATAATTGTTCCTCCACATTTGGGGCATTTTGGCGTTGAGTCGTCCGCTTTCTTTTCTGCCGGAGATTTATCCACAAACTCCACATTACAATCCGAAGTAAGCTGCAAAATTCCATCCACCTTTTTATCTCCCAATTTAAAACCTTTGAGTTTTGTCGTGGCTCCTTTTTTCAGCAAACGCTCAACCTGTTTGTCGGTAAGCTTTTTCCCCATAAAAATAAAAGGCAGCCGAAAATCGCAACCTTCTTTCCATCGGTTGCAACCATACGCATTTTTGCCTTTCAGCACTTTTCCTTCCGAGCATTTCGGGCAAGTCATCGCATCGTTGCCAGTAACAGTTGCCTTTTGCCTTTTGCCTTTTGCCTTTTGTTCAGGCTCCGGTGCTGCCAGCCTTACCGAGCTACGATCCCGTATTACTTCAACGACCAAATCGTAAACCATACGTTTCATGTCGTAGATGAACTTCGAAGCGCTGTATTCTCCCTGTTCAATTTCTCTTAACTGTTTTTCCCATTGCCCGGTTAATTCAGCTGATTTCAGTAATTCATTCTGAATAGTATCAATCAATTGAATCCCCATTTTTGTGGGGTGGATCTGTTTTTTCTGTCGCTCGATATATTTGCGTCTAAATAATGTTTCAATAATCGCCGCGCGTGTCGATGGTCGACCAATACCATTGGCTTTCATCAGGTCGCGAAGTTCGTCGTCATCTACATTTTTACCCGCCGTTTCCATGGCGCGTAGCAACGAAGCTTCAGTGTAGTATCGCGGAGGCTTGGTTTCTTTCTCGGTAAACGATGGTTCGTGCGGACCATGCTCTCCTTTTTCGAATGCAGGCAAAATACTCTCGCCGTCACCGCTTTTCGAATTCTCATCCTGAAAAACGACACGCCAACCGGGTTGCAAAATTTGTTTTCCGGTAGCCACAAACTGAACAGTATCAACTTCAGCTTTCACCTGCGTTTTGGCAACCTTACAATCGGGATAAAACACTGCAAGAAACCGTCGGGCAATGGCATCGTATACCTTTTTCTCATTTCCGCCAAGCAATTTCTCTTCGCCGGTTGGAATAATAGCATGGTGATCGGTAACCTTTTTATCGTTAAAAACTTTTGTTGATTTTCGGATTTTCCTTGCCAGTAACGGCTGTGCAAGCTCGCTATAACTTTTTAGTCCCTTTAAAATTCCGGGAATTTTTGAATACTGATCGTTAGGCAAAAAAGTAGTATCAACACGCGGATAAGTGACCACTTTCATTTCGTACAGCCGCTGCACGGTTTTCAGGGTTTCATCTGCCGTTAATCCAAAACGGGTGTTGCAATGTACCTGTAAACTGGTCAAATCGAAAAGTTTCGGAGCATATTCCTGTCCGTCTTTCTTTTCAACATCAGTAATGTACAGGTCCTTACCCAAAACCTGGTTCAGCAGCTTTTCACCGTCTTCCTTTTTGAAAAACTTCCCTTCGGTATTGCTAAAAACCGTTTCGCGATAAGTGGTTTGCAACTCCCAGTATGGCTCTGGTTTGAAGTTTGCGATTTCGTAATGACGCGCTACCAACATGGCCAGCGTTGGCGTTTGCACGCGCCCGATTGACAAAACCTGTTTGTACCCTCCATATTTCAGCGTGTATAAACGAGTGGCATTCATTCCCAACAGCCAGTCTCCAATTGCCCGCGAGCTACCGGCATAATACAAATGATCAAATTTCTCGGCTGGTACCAGTTTCTGAAAACCGGTTTTTATGGCTTCGTTCGTCAACGATGAAATCCACAAACGTTTCACCTCTCCTTTATAGCCAGCCTCTTTCATTACCCAACGCTGAATAAGCTCACCTTCCTGACCGGCATCACCACAGTTAATCACCTGCTCAGCCTTATCCAATAAGCTTTTAATGGTATTGAATTGTTTCGTCACGCCGCCATCACCCGTCATCACTTTGGTTTCAAAACGTTTGGGTAACATGGGCAGTGTTTGCAAATCCCAGCGTTTCCATTTGGTATCGTAATCTTCAGGTGACCACAGCGTACAAAAATGGCCAAAGGTCCACGTTACCTGGTAACCGTTTCCCTCGTAATAACCATCTCTTCGCGATCCTGCCCCAATTACCTGGGCAATTTCTTTGGCAACACTTGGTTTCTCTGCAATACAAACAATCATAAGTGCTGCAAATATACAAGGAATGATGCGCGATGAAAAAGGGAGTTATTAACAAGCGTTTTGGGAAGATGAATTACAAGATTGATGAAGATTGAGTTTAAGATTGAATAAATTGAGCACTGAGACTGGGAGAAATGGGACGGGGAACTGAGACTGGGACTTTCTTTCTCTGTGAAACTCCGTGACTTCTCCGTGTTTCTCTGTGGTAAAAACAATTGTAAAACTGATAAATTGTAATATTGTTAACTGAGACTGAGAACTGCTACTGGGACTTTCTTTCTCCGTGAAACTCCGTGCCTTCTCAGCGAATCTCTGTGGTAAAAATTAATATTGAGAACTGAGACTGCAAACTGCGACTGCTTACTATGAACTCGTGGCTCGCAACTCAAAGCTCGTAACTCACATCACCAAACCAAATCACAGGCATCTGCCGGCATCCAGTGTTTGTGTTTACCTTCCCATTTAACGTTACAGCCAATCGGGTTGGTTACCGGAACTGAAATCTTTTTTCCACTGGTCAACTCTTCAAGCGCATTCGCCAGATCGTTTACCGTTATTTTTGAGGTATCACGCGGACTATCAACTCCCCTTCCGGTGTATACGAGTTCACGGTTTTCGTTAAAAACAAAAAAATGTGGCGTTCTTAATGCTCCGTAAGCAAGCGCCACTTCCTGCGATTCGTCGTACAAATACGTCCACGGAAATTGGTATTCTTTCATGCGCTCTACCATGTGATCGAAATCGTCCTCTTCGTAAGTGTGTTTGCTGTTCGAGTTTATCCCAACAAACTCTACTCCATGCGGTTTAAATCGCTCAGCCGTTTTTCGGGTAACTTCGTCGCTGTTTATCACATAAGGACAGTGATTACAGGTAAAAAATACCACCAGGTATTTCGAGTCTTTAAAACTTTCCAATGAATAGCTTTTTCCGTCGGTTGCCGGAAGATTAAAACCGATTGCCTTTTTTCCTGTTTCGAGTGTAAATGCCATAATTGTATCTCCTTTTATTACATAAAGAATTTCGACCGAAAATTGTTTAATCGGTGGTACGAAGCTTTATTCCTTTGGTACAGGGATTCCGTACTTAGGGAATAAGTATTATTACCAGGGTAATGGCCTTTCGTACCCGCGTACGAAAGATTATTACCGAAGTACGAAAGCCTGGCACATTGGTACGAAGGCTTCGTACCGAGGTACAGAAGCTTGGTACCGTGGTACAAAGGCCTGGTACACGGGTACCGAAGCCTGGTACGCAGGTACCAAAGTCTCGTACCATTAAAAATCGTAAAACCCTTACGTTTTTTGATGCAACAAATTATCTTTGAAAAATCATCTTGAAACATTTAGAATTAGGCACGAATGAGCAGCGAAAAAGAATTAGAAGAACGGGAAAAAATAAAAACCTTGCAGGCCGAACTGGCCGAACATAACTACAAATATTACGTTTTAGCACAACCATCAATCAGCGATTTCGATTTCGATATGAAATTAAAAGAGCTGGAGCGCCTTGAAAAACAATATAACATACAAGATCCGAATTCTCCGACACAACGTGTAGGTAGTGATTTAAGTTCCGACTTTCAGCAGGTTATACACAAATATGGAATGTTGTCGTTGTCGAATGCCTACTCGCAAGACGAGCTGAAAGATTTCGACAGCCGCATTAAGAAAATTATTGGCACCGATGATTTCCAATATGTTTGTGAATTAAAATTTGATGGTTCATCAATTAGCCTGGCCTACGAAAATGGCGAACTGGTGCGAGCTGTTACACGTGGCGACGGAGTAAAAGGCGACGATGTAACCAACAACGTACGCACCATCCAGTCGGTACCTTTAAAATTACGCGGGAACGATTATCCGGCTAGTTTTGAAATTCGTGGCGAAATTTTAATGCCTTTCGAGGTATTTAATAATTTGAATGCTGAATTGGAAAAAGCCGGCGAACCACTGCTGGCTAACCCAAGAAACACAGCTGCCGGAACCCTGAAAATGAAAAACTCGTCGATTGTTGCCTCACGAAAACTGGATGCCTATTTATATTATGTGCTTGGCGAAAACTTACCCGAAGACGGCCATTACGAAAGTTTACAAAAAGCGCGCGAATGGGGCTTTAAAATTTCGGAACACATGCAATTGTGCAAAAACATTGATGAAGTTTTTGCTTTTATAGAGAAATGGGACACCGAACGTTTTAACCTGCCTATTGCTACCGACGGGATTGTAATAAAAGTAAACTCGCGTAAACTGCAAAACAACCTTGGATTTACTGCCAAATCGCCACGCTGGGCCATTGCGTATAAATTTAAGGCCGAAAGTGTTTCTACTATCCTGAAATCGGTTTCGTACCAGGTGGGACGAACAGGAGCCGTTACTCCGGTTGCCAATCTCGAGCCGGTGCTTATTGCCGGAACCATTGTAAAACGTGCGTCGTTGCATAATGCCGATATTATCAGCAACCTCGACCTGCATATTGGCGACACTGTTTTTGTTGAAAAAGGTGGCGAGATCATTCCAAAAATTACAGGAATAGATGAAAGTAAACGAAACTCAGATTCTAACGCAGTTAAGTTTATAAAACAATGTCCAATATGTAAAGAGGAACTGATACGCAAAGAAGGAGAAGCCGCGCATTACTGTCCGAACGAAGACGGTTGTCCGCCGCAGATAAAAGGCAAAATGGAACATTTTGTCAGTAGAAAAGCAATGGATATTGAAGGGCTTGGTAAAGAAACTCTGAGTTTGCTATTTGATAAAGACATAGTTGCAGATATATCTGACATTTATAATATACCGAATAACGAAAATAAAGTTGTTGGATTAGAGTCATTAAAAGAACCCGAGAATGGACTTTTACTTGGAGAAAATCGTATTCCTATTGATCGATTATTATTTTGTAAAAAAGGGGCACCTGCATTGAAACATATACAATCGTTACTAGAAACTTATTCTAAATCTCAGTTATTTGATTTAGATTCAGAATCAATTAAAAACTCACTTAATATTAAAACTGATTTAGCCGATAATATTGAAAAGTATTTCAGAAAAATAGAACGAGTAAAAAGAGTAGTGCTTAAAATGTCAGAAAATGAAAATTCAGTTTTCCCTTCTGTTGTACTCAATGAAATAGGAGGAATATCAAAAGAGAAAGCTGAACTTTTAGAGGAAAAGTACATTTACTACCATTTTATAAGTCAATTAAAACAGAAAGAAATAGAAGAAATCAACTTTTTGGATTTCTTTGAGAAAGCACGATTAAGTGATTTCTTAAATGATAAAAATATTCAACATCAGAAGCTTAATCATTTAGGGAAAAATAGCATCCAACAAAAAACCTTCGATAACATCATACAAGGAATTGAAAAAAGTAAACTCGTACCTTTTGAACGAGTTCTATTTGGACTTGGGATTCGATACGTTGGAGAGACTGTAGCAAAAAAACTGGCTAAAGAATTCAAAAGTATTGATAAACTTAAAGAAGCAAATATTGAAGAGATGATTGAGGTTGAAGATATTGGAGAAAGAATAGCCGAGAGTGTTAAGAATTACTTTCTAAATGAAAAACATTTACAGCTTATCGAGAAACTTAAAAAGGCAGGTCTTCAATTTGAAACTCAAGAAAAGGAATCAAGTTCAAACCAAATACTAACCGGATTAACATTTGTTGTTACCGGAAATTTTGGATCAAAAGTGATTAGAGAAAATCTAAAACTTAAAATCGAAGAACTGGGAGGAAAAGTTTCATCTAGTATTTCAAAAAATACTGATTACTTAATTGCTGGAGAAAAAGCAGGACCCGAAAAATTAAAAAAAGCAGAAACGTTAGGCGTAAAAGTAAAAAATAAAGATCAATTCGAAGAAGAATTTAATATCAACCTATAGAATTATGAATCCTCTAAATTTCACTGCATTAGATTTTGAAACTGCAACATCAGCACACAACAGTGTATGCCAAGTTGGACTGGTAATCGTAAATCAAGGAGTAATTGAAAAGAAATATTCTTCCTTGATTAAACCGCCACAAAATGAATTTGCATATCACAACATTAGAGTACATAAGATTGAACCTTATATGACGCAAAATGCTCCAACATTCGATCTTATCTGGAAAGATATTTCAAAATATTTTGAAAATCAGCTCATTGTCTGCCATAATGCAAATTTTGATTTATTAAAACTTAAATCGACTTTAGATTTTTACAATATTCCAATCCCTGAGTATACCCATGCGTGCACTATGGAACTGTTTGGAGGCAAACTAGATAAATGTTGCGATGAACAAAACATTGAATTTAATAACCATCATGATGCATTAGCGGATGCAGAAGCTTGTGCTCAACTATTTCTTAAATTTCAAGAGAATAAAGGGACTTATAGAAAATCTGAAACCAATAATATTCCCTACGCTCAAAAACAAATTGAAAAAAATGATCTTCGGCCAGATTTTGAAGTAAACAATAAAGACAATCCATTTTATATGAAAAAAGTGGTTTTCACCGGAGATCTTATGTCATTTTCAAGAAAAGAAGCTGCTCACAAAATAAAACTTTTAGGTGCTGACGTTAATACGAGTATTAGTAGAAAAACTGATTTTGTAATTATTGGAGCAAAACCAGGTCCTTCTAAAATGAAAAAAATTGAAGATTTAGGAATTCAAACATTTTCAGAAAACGAATTCCTAAAAATGATCGAATAGTTTATCCACTTTTATAAAACAAAAAAAATTACTTTTGAAGCTAAATACTCCGGTTTTAATATGACAAAAACAATTCTTCTTTTAGCCATAATATTGCTGTTTTCGGGTGTTTCAGGCGCTCAGAATATTATTGAATGGTCAGCCGATTATCAACTTCAAAAAAGCGATTTTCAGGCAGAGGCGCCCAACAGCGGGCAAATGCAAACGGCTTCGGGAAGTTTTTCAGTGGAATACGAAACGGGCGGTTTAAACCTGGTAATGAACCGAAACATGAATGAAAATGTTTCATGTCGTTTTCAAAAAGATGCCTCGTACATCGACGACGGAACAGCGGAAGCAACAGCGCGTTTATTGCGTTATCAGCAGTTGATTTTTAACCTCTACGAAATTCAGGCACGAAACCTGCGCAAAAAGTTTTTCGAAGAGCGTAAAAAGATGCTAACAAAAGGTCCTTCGGAACTGCACCAGGAAGTTTACGCAGAGCATGCAAAGCTGCTCTCGCAGGTGGAAAGCGATACGTTTAATGGAACCCTCGATTCGGAAATTGATAAGTGGATGAAATGGTCGCTGGAAGAACTCGACAATCTGGGCGATTTTTGCAAAACCTGCAATCCAAAAAAGAAGAAAAGAAAATAAGACACTGCAGCATGGGATTTAAAGAAAAATATGCTTATCGAAAACTTAAGAAACTGGTGGCTGCACAGCAACACACACCGATAATTCCGAAGCCGGCTTTACATTTGAAAGTAGGTGTGATCTGGCAGCCATCGGAAAAACCGGCGGTACAATACCTGCGCGATCATTTTAACCATCACGGGGCAATTTTTCGCGATTACTGCATTTTCGACAGCGACTCAAATCCGGCAGCCGAAGCCAATTCATTAACTGTAAACGATCTGAGCTGGTGGGGAATTCCGAAAACCGAAAAAGTGAGCGACTTCATCGAAATGGAACTGGACCTGCTCCTGTGCCTGGCTGCCGAAAAAAATTATGCTGTTGATTACATAACCGCTTTATCACGGGCCAAATTCAAAATTGGCAGTTCTGAGTCCGATAATTCCTACTTCGATCTGAATATTAAGATTGACCAAAATAAGGATGCAATGTTTTTAGCCGAGCAACAAATTTTCTATCTTGCGCAGCTAAACAACAGTACAGATTCATGAGTCGATATTTCAAAGGCGCAGGGGTAGCGCTAATTACTCCATTTACAAATAACGATCAGGTTGATTACAAAGCACTTGAAACCATAATCGAGAACCAGGTAAAAGGCGATATGGACTATTTGGTAGCGCTTGGCACCACTGCCGAAACAGCCACTTTAACGCCCGATGAAAAAGCTCACGTGGTTGAACTGGTTAAAGAAAAAGCCAATGGTCTGCCTGTTGTTGTTGGAATGGGGGGTAACGACACCCGTACCATGTGCAACCAAATCGACAACTTTAATTTTGAAGGTATCGACGGAATTCTGGTAGTTACGCCTTACTACAATAAACCTTCGCAGGAAGGTATGTACCATCATTATCTTGAAATTGCAAAAGCCAGTCCGGTTCCGATCATTCTTTACAATGTACCATCGCGTACAGGTGTAAACCTTGATGCAACTACCGTTGGGCGTTTGGCTGAAGCATCGGATAAAATTGTGGCTATTAAAGAAGCCTCGGGCGAACACTCGCAAATGACAAAAATCGGGAAATATACACCCGATAATTTTACGGTTATTTCGGGCGACGACCTGTTAGCTATTACCATTGCTGCGATTGGTGGACAAGGTGTAATTTCAGTAATTGCAAACGCTTATCCTGACAAAGCAAGTCAATTGATTCACAATACTTTAGCCAATGATTTTGACGGTGCACGCAAAATTCATTTCGAGTTAATCGAGATGTTCCAACTGCTGTTCCGCGAAGGTAATCCGGGAGGAATTAAAGCGTTGATGAATATTCAGGGAATCATCGAAAATAACCTTCGTTTACCGTTGTACAAAATCAGCGACGGACTTTACAACGAGATAAAAGAGCGCCACGAACTGTTAATGAGTTAACAGTTTTTAAGCCCACATTTTTGATTCCCCTCGTAATAAATGGTATTTTTGTATAGCACCATATAACGAAAGCTATGCGATCAGTTTTAATTATATTCTTACTGTTTTTGGGCCTGCAGGCATTTGCCCAGCAAGGTTTGCAAATGGATTTTGGAGAAGTTGATTCTAGCGAAGTTTTGCGACATCGTCAAATCGAATATTATAACCTGATTAATGGCGGAATGGATCCCGGTTATTTGATGGAGGAATTGCAGCTACCGGAATTCAACATGAACCAGTTTTACCAAAGTCGCTATACTTTGGCGCTGGCAGCATTCCCAACTCTAAATCATTCCACTTTATCATTTCATGGATCGGATATTGTTTCACCCTATTATTACAATGCTGAGATGCTAAGTTCTGCCGCCTTCGAATTGGGCGACAAATTTGTTATTGGCGGTTACAGCTACGGGGCGAACCTAATCAATTCGGCACCGTTTCCCAGTCAAAATTCGAGTTATTTTGATGCCTACGGTTCAACCATGTTTATGCAATACAAGGTTTCAAAGAAATTCAAAATCGAAACCAGCATCAGCATTCAGCAAAACCGAGTAGGACCTCCGATATATTAGTCTTGCTTCCTCCAAGCAAAATCCTATCTTTAAAAACTGAACTTTAAACTCAGATCATTGTCATGCTTACAGTTTACAAAGCTTCTGCCGGATCGGGAAAAACCTTTCAACTGGTTGTTGAATACCTGAAAATTATCCTCAGCAATCCATATAATTACAAGCACATTCTGGCAGTAACTTTTACCAACAAGGCCACCAACGAAATGAAAAGCAGGATTCTTGAGCAACTGCATTTGCTGGCCATAGAGAAAGATTCGCCATATATAGAACCGCTGCAAAAAGAGAATAAATACACCGAACAATTTATACGGCAACGGGCTAAAGAAGTGCTCAAAAATATTCTGCACGACTACAATCGTTTCTCGATAAACACGATTGATTCGTTTACGCAAAAAGTGATAAAAGCCTTTAACCGTGAATTAGGAATTTCGCCCAATTTTACAGTTGAACTTGATAATGATATTCTTTTACAGGAAGCTGCCGATCGGTTGCTGGCGCGAATTAACGATGACAAAGACCTGCTAAAATGGTTGCGCGATTTTAGTAAAGAAAAGATTGAAGCCAATCGCAGTCAACGCATCGATGACGACATACAAAACCTGGGTAAAGAGCTATTTAAAGAATCATTCCAGGTGTTTTTTCCCGATGAAGGCGAATCGGTTTATAACCGCGAAAACCTAAATGAATTTGGTAAAGAGCTGCGCCAGATCATCCGAGAATTTGAAAAAGGAATAAAGGATAAAGCGCAAGCCTTATTTAACGACATCTTTAACAATGGTTTTTCGGTTGATGATTTTTCATATAAAAAATCGGGAGTTGCCGGTTATATTCAATCGCTTGCCAATGGAGAAATTAAAGAACCCGGGACCCGCGTTTTAACAGCTTGCGAAGATGCTGAAAAATGGTTTTCGGAAAAACACAAACAAGCAGCAGAAATTCACAGTCTGGTGGATAGTAAACTACAGCCGGGACTGATCGATCTGGTTGAATTCTATACTAAAAACACCGTGCGCTACAACACTGCTGAGGCAGCACTCCGGCAATTGCGTATGTTGGGAATTCTCAGCGACCTGAAAGAAGAAATTCAGAAAATTCAGCAGGAAAAAGGAGCCTTGCAACTTTCCGACTCCAACCTTTTGCTGAGCAAAATTATCGGGCAAAGTGATTCGCCTTTTGTGTACGAAAAAATTGGCAACTACTACAAGCATTTTATGCTCGATGAGTTTCAGGACACCTCGGGACTGCAATGGAAAAACTTTAAGCCGTTGCTTGAAAACTCGCTTGCAGAAGGAAATGCCAACCTCATTGTGGGCGATGTAAAGCAATCCATCTACCGATGGCGTAACAGCGACTGGAGTATTTTGGCAGAACAACTGGATGCACAGTTTTCGCCGGAACAAAAACAGGATTTTACGCTTGAAAAAAACTGGCGAAGCGATAAAAATATTATCGCTTTTAACAATGCCATTTTTGGTGAGTTAAAAACAGCTTTTGAAGATTACCTGATCGGTTCGCTTGAAAACCGGGAGGCCTACATTCAAAAGTTCGATCATATTTATTCGTCGTACCAACAGGAAGCCGGCAAAACAAAAGGCGAAGCAACCGGTTTAACACAAATCAATTTTCTTCCTGAAGATGATTTTGAAGAAACTGCTACCAAGCAGTTGGTTGAGCAGGTAAAATACCTGCAGGACCAAGGAATTAAAGCCAAAGACATTGCCATTTTAATTCGGAAAAACAAAGAAGGCGGTCCTATTATCGAAGCTTTTTTAGCGGCTGCTAAACTCGACGAGAATAAAAAATATAACCTTTCGGTACTGTCAAACGAATCGTTGTTTTTGCATGCCTCTAAAGCGGTTTTGGTGGTAATAAGTACCATTAAACTGCTGATCGATCCGGAGAATAAAATCACGCAAGCTACCTTGCTGCACCTGTGGCAAAGCTGGCTTAAGCCCGGTTTAAAATCCATGGGCATTCCCGTTCAATCAAACAACGGACAAAGTCTGCTCGATTTTAACGATTACAGCAACTGGCATCTGCAACCCGGCTTTGACGAAGAATTTGCAGCGGAACTGGCAGGTAAACTCGAACAGGTAAAACGTAAGGTGTTACTGACATCACTGGATGAAACGATCACGCATATTTGTTCGCTTTTTGGCTTGTTCAATTTTGAATCGGAATTGCCATTTCTGCAAACACTGATAGACAAAGCGGGTGAGCTAAAAATATCATTGTCGAACGACCTGTCGAACCTGTTGTATTGGTGGAACGAAAAAGGCGGCAAAACATCGGTAAATGTAAACGAAGAAGTAAGTTCCATCCGTTTAATGACAGTTCACAAATCAAAAGGGCTGGAGTTTAAAGCTGTTCTGCTCCCCTACCTCGACTGGAAAACCAGCTGGAGCGGAACGACTGCACCATTGCTTTGGTGCAAGCCGCAATCCGAGCCATTCAACAAATTCCCGTTACTACCAATCCAGGCCGGCAAACACATGGAAACATCGGAGTTTGCGCCCATGTATTTCGAGGAAAAAATGAATTATTACATCGACACGCTCAACTTGGTTTATGTGGCTTTTACGCGTGCCGCGTCGGTGCTAATTGCCAACTGCCCCATGCCAAAAGAGAGCCGGAATAATTCAGGCTCGGGCAAACCAATTCATTATTTGTTACATAAGGCGCTGGCCAACCAGAGTAGACAAGAGGAATTTGCCGATTGTTTTAACGAAGAACAAAATCGTTTCGAATTTGGCAAAATTGATCTGCAACAGAAGGATGACGACGATCAGAAGGCCATTCTAATCAAGCAATACAACTTTAACGATATCTCGGATAAGATTAGTTTGCGATTAAATGGTGATGACTTTTTAATTGAGAACGAACAGCAACACTCCGTAAAAAATACTGGTAAAATCATTCACGACATTCTATCCGAGATTGTTTTGGCCGACGATGCCAACGATGCTTGTTTACAGGCACTACACGATGGCAAAGTGTCAAAAGCGGAGTTCGATGAAATTCAAACAAGCCTGCAAAACAACCTGCAACTACCGGAAGTTAAAAAATGGTTTGATGGCAGCTACGAAGTGCTGAATGAACGCGACCTGCTGACTTCTGACAAACTGCTGCGCCCCGACCGAATAATGTTTACGGGCGACGAAGCCATTGTAGTTGACTACAAAACCGGCGAACGGCAAGACAAGTATTTGTATCAGGTAAAAGAGTATGCCAAAGTTTTACAAAACACCGGCTTTTCAAAAGTGAGTGGCTTTTTGTGGTATTTGCATTCCGGTGAATTGGAGAAAGTATGTGAGCTACATTAAATTCTGAATACTTCTTTTCGAACATTAAAATACTTTTTGGTGTTTATATTTTCAAACATCCAATAAAACGATTTTATGGAAAGAAAAGAATTCATCAAAAAGTTTGCTTACAGTGGCAGCATTCTTTTAACTGTTCCTGTAATATTAAGTGCTTGCTCCAGTAGCGATGACGATTTCGTGCCAAACGATCCGAACAATCCAAATGAACCGAATACCGATGTAACTATCGATCTTACCAGCTCAACATACGAAGATCTGGGGACCATTGGCGGCTATGCATACGCAGGAAATATTATGATCTTCCGAACCAGCGAAAATACTTATTTGGCGCTTTCAAAAATATGTACACACCAAGGGTGTACTGTGGCCTATGTTCATACTGATGGCGATGTGCTCTGCCCTTGTCATTCATCGCGTTATACAACAGCCGGAGCTGTAATAAACGGGCCGGCAACTGCCAGTTTGAAGAAGTATAACGTGCAGAAAGACGGCGATATACTTACAATAAGTTAAAGCGTTTTTAGTTACTCTCAATCACTTGTCCCTGCTCGCGGTAAAGATCTACTTTTCCGTCGAGAAGAACGGCAATTACCGTAACCTGCTCATCGAGTACTTTGTCCGGAACATCAATATAAACGATACCCGGAACAGAACTCCAGTATTGTTTCATTTTTACATCCCAGTTTAATTTGGTACCGTTGCCAACTACCCACATCCGGTTAATCTTATTTTTAATTCCTTTCAGTACCAGCGAACCATTTGGTTTGTGCGGCACAAATAAATAAAGAATGTCCCCGGTTTTTTTCAGCGCAGTTGGTCCGTAATAATGTTCGTATGGGATTCCAGCCTGCGTTCCGTAAATCGCTTCGGCATGTTTATTGGTCCAGCGCCCCAGTTCTTTTAAAATATCAACCTGCTCATCCGGTATTGTCCCATCAGCTTTTGGGCCAATATCCAACAACAAATTACCACCTTTATTTATACAATCCACTAAAATACGAATAACCTGGTTCGGTGTTTTATAATTGTGGTCGTTGTGCTGATATCCCCAACTGTCGTTCATGGTCATACACAACTCCCAATACGGCGCATCGGGGCGTGTTATCGGCAATCCCTGCTCAGGCGTAGCATAATCGCCATAGCCCTGAATCCGGCTGTTCAGAATTACATCTTTATTCCATTTACGAAGTGACTCGCTCAATTCTTTTGCTTTCCATTTTTCTGCCGATTGCTCCCAATCGCCGTCAAACCAGTACAAATCGGGCTTAAATTGTTTCGACAACTCTTCTAACTGACAAAAGTTAAAGTCGACAAAATTTGACCAACGAAGCGAGTCATTTTCGTAACGTTTTACTTTTCGTGTTTTATTCGGATAATCAGGGTGCGACCAGTCGAGCAACGAATAATATAAGCCAACTTTCAAATCGTTTTTGCGAAGTTCTTTTACAAAAGGAGCCACCAAATCTCTTCCGGCAGTCGTTTTGTCCACCACATTTAAATCGTTGCATTTGGTATCCCAAAGTGCCACTCCATCGTGATGTTTAGTGGTAATAACAGCGTATTTGGCACCACTCTCGGCAATCAGTTCAGCCCACTCTCCCGGATTATATTTGTCGGCAGTGAATCCGGCCAATTGTTTCATGTAATCGTCGTACGAAATGTAGTCGTTAAAAAACGACCAGCTTTCATCAATTCCATTTACCGAATAAATTCCCCAGTGAATAAAAATGCCAAGTTTAGCATCGCCAAACCACTGCATCCTTTTCTGAGTTTCTTTACTAATTTCCTGAGAGTTTGCACCAAGTGACGCGATGATCCCCACTAGCAATAATAAGATCTTTCGCATAAGATTTAAATCAATAGTTAGTCCGGATGCAAACTTTATAAAATATTTAAAAAGCAAATATGATTATTCACAGGAATAGTGCATTTCTATCTCGGACTCTACATCCCAAACACACTCAAGCCCTTTCGGGAAGGTGACAAAATCCCCGGCGCGCACAGTTATTAGCTCAAACTCAGTTGTTATATCTGCCTCCCCTTCTACAATATAACACAACTCTGTTTCCTCGTAATACCAATCCATTTTCTCTTCACCGAGTTTACGAACAGGCCATTCAAAAACTCCCTCTTCCTGTAATTCTTCTTCAGAATAGTTGTCAACAGAAATTTTCATGAATCATAAATTTTATTCTAGAGTAAATTTATAATAAAAGTGCGTAAAAACACCATCATTTATAATCGAAAATATTATCAACTATATACAGTCAGCACTATACGTCGTGATCCTCCATAATCGCGAAATTCGCCAAAATAAATCCCTTGCCAGGTACCTAAGTTTAACCGATGGCGGGTAATCGGTATCGTAACTTCAGCACCAATCACCGACGATTTTAAATGTGCCGGCATATCATCAGCTCCCTCGTAAGTATGTACATAAACCGGGTCATTCTCAGGAATCATTTTATTCATAAAATTCTCAAAATCGCTGCGCACTGTCGGGTCGGCATTTTCATTCAGTGTAATACCGGCCGACGTATGTTTTACCAAAATATGCAACAATCCTTTCTCGGGCAAATCCGGCAATTGCTCTTCAATTAAACGGGTAATTAAATGGTAGCCGCGCCTAAATGTGGGAAGTGTTATTTCTTTCTGCGTGATCATAATTCTGCTTTCTATTCAAAAGCCTAAAATTAAAAAGTATTTACCAACTGCAGAAACAATAATTCCTGTTCAATCCCTAATATTTAACGCTCGTCTGTAATTATCGGCGATTTACCTTTTTCGCAAGCTGGAAAATCGCGGAAATAAGTAATTTAGTTTTGATTTGAAGCACAAATAAAAGAAAACGATGAACTCAACATTACTCTTTGCAGGACTGGCCGTTGGCATTTTACTTTTATCTGTGTTGGTAATTATCCTTATCAAACAAAATAAAGCAGGAATGAATAGCGCAAATAACCAGTTGGCTTCGAAAGCTATGGGCCGCGGAATTGCCGTAGGTTACGCCATTGGAATGGGGCCGGGAATTGCACTGGGTGTTGCGCTCGACAATATAGGACTTGGAATTGCGCTGGGAGCCGGCATTGGAATATCGATTGGCGTAGCACTTGGCGAGAGTTTTAAAAAGAAAGAATTGGCCAAAACCAATAAGAAGATTAAACGACAAACACTGTCAGAACAAAATGCAAAGCCAAAGATTGTGATACTTCTACTTGCATTATTCTTATTTCTGTTGCTGGGCTTGCTTTTTTTCACGAAAATGAATTAACAATTATAACAGATGAAAATTTTAGGAAACTTAATTTGGTTAATATTTGGTGGTTTTGCCATCTTTTTAGAATACATGCTTGCAGGCATCGCACTTTGCGTAACAATTGTTGGAATCCCGTTTGGTATTCAATCGTTTAAATTGGGCATACTCGCATTGTGGCCCTTTGGGCAAAAAATTGAGTATATGGACTATGCGCCGGGCTGTTTGTCAACGATCATGAATATTATCTGGTTATTCATTGGCGGAATCTGGATCATGCTGACCCACGTGCTGTTCGGTCTGCTTTTAGGAATTACTATTATTGGTATTCCTTGGGCAAAACAACACTTTAAAATGGCATCGCTGGCACTAACTCCTTTTGGCAGAAGAATTGTTTAAACCGGATCATTTGGGTTAATTCGCTCAGCACTCTCAAACAATCGATAGTTTTTCAGGTTATATTAAAACAAAATAAAATCTATAGAAATCAGTCCGGCAATGCCGGATTTTTTCAACATATGATTTTTCAGACCAAAAAATTGGTAATTTTATTTATCAAAATCTGACTATGGAGAAAGTATCTATATACGGAAAAAAGCAACTCAATCCGGGCGAAAGCGACTTAATCAACTACAGCATCTTTACGCTGGGAATTAAGCGCAATGAAGAAGGATGGTACCTAAAATCGTTTGACAATATAAACGGACAGGAAATCGATTCCAACGAAATTATTGACGGAACTTATTACCACTCCGGGAAATCGAACCGACTGATTTTGGCTCCTGCCCTGCCTGTAAAACCAATGATTTTTAAGAACAGTCGGATAATAATTTCACCCAAACAACGATTAACTTTTTTTGTAAAGATTCCGCTGATTCTTCAGGTATACGCCAGTAAAAAGCAGGATGAAAACCTATTGGCAGAATTTCCCTTGCAACAAATTTCGAACACCTGGTTTGGAGAACCGGTAAACGGCGAGGCTGCTTTTGCTCTTGAATCCGATCACTTTCTCGATTTTAAATCAATTGAAGAAGATGAGCTATTTGCCATTTGTCCCATAACCGTTTTTAATAACGACAATGCTGCTCTCGATATCGAGCGATTGATTATTCGTGTTGATCAGATGAATTTGGTAAAGTTTAGCAATCATCTTGTTACCAGCCAGGTGAAACTGGAATACAAAGGCAAAGATCATTTGAGCTCGGTAAACTATGGATTCGCAAAAGCTTTTCACGGTGAAAACCACGATATTGTTGCCAAACCACGAAATCCGGAAGGTAAAAGCTTGTTAAAAATTAATTTCCTTTTTATTAAAAACATTTATCGTTCTGAATAATGGAATTTGACTTTTCGAAATATTTTAATGCTGAAAATCTGCAAAGATTGATGTGGGCACTGATCATTTTGGTGGTTGGTGTTGCAATTATTTATGCGCTGGCATTTGTTGTGAAAAAGCTACTACCAAAATCGCTGTCGCAACAACGAAAAATGATCATTCAACGCCTCGTTTATTACTCCGGTTTTCTGTTACTGGCATTCATTGTTATTGCCCAATTAAAAATTAACCCGGCTCCTTTCTTTGGTGCTGCGGGTGTTATCGGGCTTGTTATAGGTGTTGCCTCGCAAACCAGCATTGGTAATATCGTAAGCGGATTTTTCCTTGTTGGAGAAAAGTCGTTCGAGATTGGTGATGTAATTAAAGTTGGCGATAAAGCAGGAATTGTTTTTAGCATCGATCTGCTATCCATTAAAATACGAACTTTTGATAACCAGCTTTTGCGAATTCCAAATCAGACCATAATTTCTACCGAGTTGATAAATGTTACGCGCTTCCCTATCCGGCGCCTCGATTTTAACGTTAGCGTTGCCTATAAAGAAGATCTGGGACGAGTAAAAATACTGCTGGAAGAAGTGGCAAAAGCAAATCCATTGAGTTTAGACGAACCTGAACCACTCATCGTATTTAAAGATTTTGGAGCCAGCGGTATCGATATTCTGCTGGGTGTTTGGTTCGAAAAACCAAACTACCTGAAAGTGAAAAACTCCATTTTCCAGGAAATAAAAGCCCGTTTTGATGCTGAAGGAATTGAGATTCCTTTCCCGCATGTTACACTCTATACCGGCGAGGCTACCAAACCTTTTCCGGTTATGAACACAACTGGCAAAAAATAAACCTACAGTTTATATAAAATACGGGTTAAGATGTTTCGGTGAATACCGAGATAAGAAGCAATGTGCTGGCGCTGCAACTTCTGAGCCAGCTCAGGATATTCTACAAAAAACTTGCGAATACGTTGCTCTGCGTTCAGCGATTGAAACGAGTGAATACGGTCCATTGCCTGAATGTAGCTTTCTTCGGCAAGAATACGCACAGTACGTTCAAACTTATGATTCTCATCGAGTAAAGTTTTAAACTCTTCCTTTTCAATAAAGATCAATCTCGAGTCTTCGTACGCACGGATCGCTTCGGTTGAGTCTTTACCCAGCATAAATCCGCGGTGGTTACTTACAATAAAGTTGTTGGGTGGAAAGAAAAAACGCGATACCCACTCAGTACCGCTGTCAGACAGATAGGAAGCATAAAGAAGACCATCAAGCAATATACCCAGCTTCTTGTTCTTCTCGCCGTAATCAATAAACAATTCGCCCTTTTTAAGTACCACCGGTTCATTCTTTAAATTGAAAGTATCAATCAAACTCAGGGTATGCTCAAATCGCGAGATTATCTTTTGTCTATCCATTCCTTTGTCATCTTCTTCTCTCATTTCGAGGAGAAACGGAAAGAAATCTATTTCAAACAGATTTCTCTCTCGCTGCTCCCGTTCGAAATGACAAAAGGTTTATTTTGAAAAATTCTCGTTAAACAATTTCAGGCGCTCTTCAAGGTCGCCAAGCTGGTGTGGCAGCACAAACGAAACACAAGCGCGAATGCCTTCTTCATCACTACCGGTATTATCGAGCGCGATGGCACTAATTCCGTAGAACAGCAAGTTGGCAACCAACTCATTTCCTGTCATTCCCGGATAACCGATCGTGAAATAGAAACCATCGGCAATCGGTACGCCCAAATCGTTTTCGTAAACCACCTTAAAACCGTTTCCCAGGAAAAGGCGTTTCATTTCTTTGGCACGTTCGCCATAAGCTTTTACGCCTTCTACAAAATCGAACTCACCTTCGTTTGCAGCTTTAAACATAGCAGCAAGTGCCCATTGTGCCGAATGACTAGTACCCGACGAAAGCGAATACAACAAACGCAAAGTGATAGTAGCACCAAAGGTTGTTCCTTTAAAACGTTCCTGCAAATCGGGATAATCGCGGCTAAACAATTTATCCGAAATAGCCATTATACCAATGCGTTGACCGGCATACGAGAATATTTTCGAGCTGCTGATAAACAGCACATAATTATCAGTGTAATGAGCTACTGACGGAGGATAAGGCGCTACGCCCGGTTTTGAGAAATCGGTGCGAAAATCCATGCCAAAATACGCCAGGTCTTCCATTACGATAACATCGTATTTATTGGCCAACTCGCCAATAACTTTTAATTCTTCATCGTTAAAACATATCCAGGCAGGATTATTCGGATTGGAATAAACAATGGAATTGATGTTGCCTTTTTCAAGGTACGATTCCAATTTTTCCTTCAACTTTTCACCACGATAATTAAAGACATCAAAAGTCTCGTATTCCTGTCCCAACACCATTAATTGCTGTTTCTGCACCGGAAATCCAGGATCGATAAACAAAACGGTGTCTTTCTTTTTATCGCAGTTTCCGGCAGCCATAAATGCGGCATAAGTTCCCTGCATCGATCCCGTAGTTGGAATACATCCTGCCGGCGCCACATCAACATTCAAAAAGTTTTTGATGAATTTCGATGATTCTTCCTTCAGCGGTTTTATTCCGTCAACCATTGGGTAAATGGCCGACACACCACGATCGAGAGCGTCCTTTTCGGCTTCAACACCAACTTTTGCCGGTGGTAACCCGGGAACACCCATTTCCATGCGAACGTATTTAAAATCGCTGGCTTCTTCAACCAGGTTTACCAACGCCACAACTTCGCGAATGGATGCTTTACCAATATCTGGGATGCGCAATTGCGCTATCTTTTCTTCAACAAGTTTTTTGTCGAGAGGTGAATTATTCATACTAATAAGTTCAACTTAACTCAAAGTAAAATGTCATTTCTAAAACAACAAATAGGAACAGAATATCTACTCCTACTTGCGATTTTAACGTTTACAATGATTCCTTAAAATCCAAAATCGGGTTTAATTTGTTCAATCCATGCAGCAACACGTTCGTCGGTCATTTCCGGCTCAAAATCTTCATCGAGCGGCAAACCAATAAATTTTCCATCAACCACTGCGTCTGATTCTTCGTATTCATAACTTTCGGTATCAACCGGGCCAACCAAAACGGCACCGTTTTTCATCAACTCTTTACCGAGTAAACCAATGTGATCGACAAATGCATGTGCATAGGTTACATGATCGCCAAGACCAAAAACAGCAACAGTTTTATCGCTGTAATCTACTTTCGAAATTTCCGGGAGGAATTTACCCCAGTCGTTTGTCGAATATTCCGAATCCCAGGTATCTTTTCCAACAGTTGACAATCCAAAAATTATCTTATCGTATTTTTCCAAATCGGCAGTAGAAGCATTTTTAACTGCAACCATCTCCACTTTATCCTCACCGATTAATTCTTTCATTTTGTCAGCTACGCGGTTTACTGATCCACCTTCAGGACCGTAAAAAATTGCTATTTTACTCATATCTTGTAGTTTTAGTTTTATTCGTTATGTAGATTTCCTTTTTGATATTCGCCTAAAATCGACAAGCTCGATGCACATTTCAGCACCTGATGTATCGCTTTATCGTAGTTTTCGGGTTTCTCCCATTCAATATCAACATGGAACGTATATTCGTTGGGTTTACCAATTTTTGGCACCGACTGAATTTTCGTGAGGTTAATCTCATTTTTGGCAAATGTATTTAACACCGCTGCCAGCGATCCGTGAAAGTGTCCAACTTCAAAACACACCGATGCTTTATTACTTCCCTCAGTTGGGTTGCCATGTTTCGACAAAATCCAAAAACGGGTGTAGTTCTTTTTGTTGGTTTCAATTCCGGTATCCAGAACATTCAATCCATATAATTCGGCCGACCGCAAATTTGCAATCGATGCAGCATCTTTTAAGTTATTATCCGACACCAATTTTGACGATGCTGCCGTATCCAGCTTTTCGTGTAACTGTGCATTCGGATAATTGTGCTCGATATATTCCATACACTGGCGCAAAGCAATCGGATGCGAGTGAATATCTTTAATATCCTCCGATTTCACACCATCGTTCACCAGTAAATTCATTTGAATATGAATATAAATCTCGCCAATAATGCGCAAATGATAATCGCGAATCAACTGGTAATTATTCAATAAACTACCGGCAATGGAGTTTTCAATGGCCATAACGGCAAAATCCACCTCATCGTTATCAATCATATCGCACACGGTAGTAAATGTTTTACACTCAACCACCTCAATATCTTCATCAAAATATCGTCGGGCCGCATCCTCGTGAAAAGAGCCGGCTATTCCTTGAATTGCTATCCGTTTCATTAATTTCTTTTAAGCAGACCAAATATACAAATTATGCGCTAAGTGAAAGGATTTCGGCACAGAATGCCTTTAAAATTTAAAGAACAATCGTCATAATTCCCAAAATTATTTTCACAACACTTTGTGAATCTGATATTAGGCTTTTATGCGGAGTATGAATCAAAAGTTGAACTACATTTGGACTAAAATTCTTGATATTACCTCAATTCTTAAAGAATGAATCTCAATCTGGCAAATCCGGAAAAGACTAACGAGTTTAACAGAGATGTTTACGGAGTTACACAGAGAGAAAAAGTCACAGTTCACACAGTCTCATATCTCATCGTCTCAGTGCTCAAAGTCTCACTAATTATCGGCTAAAACACAAACCGCCCCTGTCCCACTTCCTTACGACCTACTTCGTAGGCTGCAATAATATCATTCATGATTTCTACTACAGGCCTGATTTGATTTAACTGAGCAGAAACCTGTCCAATTTCCAGTTCCCCCTCGTCAAGGTCGCCTTCAAATATTCCTTTTTTTGCCCTGCCTCTACCAAGTAATTCAGCCATTGCTTCTGCTGTTTGACCGGCTTTTTCGGCTTCGTCAACCTGGTTAAAAAAGCTGTTCTTTACTAAGCGTGTTGGAGCAAGTTTTTTGAGCGCCAGTTTTGTTCCGCCCTCGACCAGTTCTATCACCAATTTTTTAAAATCAGGATGTGCAGACGATTCTTCGGCAACGGCAAATGCCGATCCGATTTGTACACCATCGGCACCCAAGACCATTGCCGCCAACATGGCTTCGCCCGATCCGATTCCACCGGCTGCCAACAGTGGCAATTTGGTGGTTTTTCGCACCGATGGAATCAATGTCATGGTAGTGGTTTCTTCGCGACCGTTATGTCCTCCGGCTTCAAAACCTTCGGCAACTATCGCGTCAACTCCGGCCGCCTCGCATTTACCGGCAAAAAACGAGCTCGACACCACATGTGCCACAGTAATTCCTTTGTCTTTTAACCAGCCGGTCCATTTTTTTGGACTACCAGCCGATGTGAAAACCACAGGAACTTCGTGGGCTGCAATAATATCCATAATCCGCTCGGTTTCGGGGTACATTAAAGGCACGTTCACACCAAACGGGTTGTCGGTTGCGGCCTTCATTTTTACAATGTGTTCTTCCAGTGTTTCCGGATGCATTGATCCCGCGCCAATCAGTCCCAATCCTCCGCTATTACTTACTGCTGAAGCCAGTTTCCACCCCGAACACCAAACCATTCCCCCTTGAATAACGGGGTATTTTATATTGAATAAATTACAAATGCGATTCATATATTTTTTCGAAATAATTTAATTACTGAAATTACAAATAAACACCTTGCTGAACGATTTAACGGTAGCAGAGGTTCAAAAAAATAATGCTAAAAATATTTACGGAATGATTTGCCTGTTACCTGAAATTACTTTGAATGCCCATCAGTTTCGTCATCTTCAATGATGTTTTCTTCCAGAATTTGCACAAGCGTTTCTTTCGACAAACGACGTTTTATTTCACCTTTCTGCGCTACCGAAACCGATCCCCTTTCTTCCGAAACAACAATACACAGTGCATCGGTATTTTCTGTCATCCCAACAGCCGCACGGTGCCTAAGTCCCAAAGCTTTATCCAGTTCTTTCTGTGTTAAAGGCAAAATACATCCGGCAGCCACAATTCGGTTTCCTTTAATAATGATAGCGCCATCGTGAAGAGGCGAGTTTTTAAAAAATATGGTGCGAATAAGTGCCGATGATATTTTTGAATTGATCTTTTCGCCGGTATGAATCTGTTCGTTCAAATCAGTTTCGCGCGCAATTACAATCAGCGCTCCTGTCTTTGTCTTTCCCATGGCAACACAGGCATCAACAATATTATCGATCTGAACCTCATTAATACTTTTTGCTTTTCCCTGCGAGAACAATTTATCGAGCATTAATATTTTATTCACGTTATAATTCGTACCGATAAACAACAGAAACTTCCTGATTTCGGGATGAAAAACGATAATGAGTGCAATGGCACCTACTCCAATAAAATATCCCATAATCGACCCAAGCAACTCCATGTTCAGCGCTTTCACCGTCAACCAAACGAGGTAAAGCGAAAAGAGTCCGATAACAATATTAAAAGCAACCGTTCCTTTTATAAGGCGGTAAAGTTGGTACAGCAAAAATGCCACCAACAGAATATCTAGAATATCAAGAAATCGTATGGTTATAAATGCCAGCATTAAATGATTGTTGCTTTAATTTCACAAAATATTTTTACGGCCTCAACCGCTTCTTTTACGTCGTGTACACGTAAGATGTCGGCCCCACCCATTAATGCCAGGGTGTTGGCCACTGTTGTACCGTTTAGTGCCGTTTCGGGTTTGGCGTCAAGTGCCTTCCAAATCATCGATTTACGACTCAAACCCACCATTACCGGAAGTTGATACACTTTAAACGCATCGAGTTTATTTAATAACTCATAATTGTGGTCGAGTGTTTTTCCAAAACCAAAGCCGGGATCTAGAATTACTTCTTTTACGCCCAGTTTATTTAGCTTTTTTACGCGCTCTGCAAAATACTGCGCTACCTCCCGAGTCAAGTCGTCGTATTGCGGATCTTCCTGCATATTTAGCGGCGTACCTTTTATGTGCGACAAAATGTATGGAACCTGTAACTTAGCAACGGTTTCAAACATATTGCTATCAAGTGATCCACCTGAGATATCGTTAATGATTATTGGCCCTACCTCATCAATTACGCGAACTGCAACCCACGAACGAAACGTATCGACCGAAAGTACAACATCGGGAAAAGCTTTGTTAATTGCCTGTACCGCAGGTAAAAGACGTGTAAGTTCTTCTTTGGTCGAAACAGTTTTCGACCCCGGACGTGTGGAAACGGCTCCCACATCAATAATTCCGGCGCCATCTGCAACCATTTTCTCAACGGCTTTTAACATGGTGGCTTCGTCTTCCATTTTACCACCATCGAAAAACGAATCGGGTGTAATATTCACAATTCCGGCAACCACCGGAATCGATAAATCAACTTCTTTTTCGCCAAGATGTAGTGTACTGTTTCGTTTAAGGAACTTACCCGCAGACTGCGTAATCAACATAAGAACTGGGCTTTTATGTTTAACAAATCATTAACTATCTATTAATTGTCGTTAACTACAAATGTAGAATAAAACAGGCCAAATTTGTCATTTTTTAATACTTTTATCCGTCAATTTTAGCATACAAAAATATACAGAACTTAGCGAATTGAGTACAATTGGCTCAACAAGAAGAAAAAAGACACAAGATAATGAACAAAACGAACCAGCAATACGACCAGGTAATTTCAATTTGCCGTAATATATTTTCGAAGAAAATGACCGATTACGGCACCGCATGGCGAATATTGCGTCCTACCTCACTTACCGACCAGATTTATATTAAAGCACAGCGCATACGAAGCATTGAAGAAAAAGGTGTTACAAAAGTTGACGAAGGTGTAAAACCCGAATTTATTGGTATTATCAACTACTGCATTATGGGACTAATCCAACTGGAACTGGGCCCGTCGGATCAGGAAGTACCTAACGAAAAAATTCAGGAGCTTTACGACAAATATTTTGACGAAGCCAAAACGCTGATGATGGACAAGAACCACGATTATGGCGAGGCATGGCGAAATATGCGTATCAGTTCTTACACCGATCTGATTTTAATGAAAATACAACGTACAAAACAAATAGAAGATAATCAGGGCAAAACACTAATCTCAGAAGGTATTGATGCCAACTACATGGATATGATCAACTATTCCGTTTTTGCCATGATTAAAATTGAATTTGAAAACAAAGAATAAACTCACCCTATGAATATTGTTAAGCAACTCGCACGAATTCTTTTTGGTATTGTTTTTATTTTTTCCGGATTTGTAAAAGGAATCGATCCGTGGGGATCGGCCTACAAATTTACCGACTACTTTAATGCCATGGGGATCGACTGGTTGCTTTGGGCAGCCTTTCCACTGGGAGTTTTGCTGGCTTTTGCCGAGTTTGCCATTGGTGTGGCCTTTTTCTTTAACTGGCGCATGCGTTTGTTTTCGTGGCTAGGCTTATTGTTTATGGTTTTTTTTACTCCATTAACACTTTGGATAGCACTAAAAAATCCGGTTACCGACTGTGGCTGCTTTGGTGATGCATTGGTGATTTCGAACTGGGAAACTTTTTATAAAAACCTTGTATTCATCACGCTGGCAATAATTGTTGTTGTCAATAGAAACTGGTTTGCCAACAAAGTAAGAAGCATTGTTCCGGCAATACTTAGTATCGGTGTTTTTATCGTATATTTTGGCATTGTTTACTACTCGTACAACCACTTACCGATTTTCGATTTCAGACCATATAAAGTAGGTACAAATATTCCGGGAGCAATGAGTATTCCCGATGATGCGCCACAGGAAATCTATGAGAATATATTTTATTACAAGAATAAAAATACCGAAGAGGTAAAAGAATTCACTGAAGATAATTATCCGTGGCAAGATACCACTAACTGGGAATACTTCGACATGGAATCGAATTTGGTGCAGGAAGGTTACGAACCACCCATTCATGATTTTACCATTGAATCGCCTGAAGGAGATGATATAAAAGACTTTTTTATTTACGACGAGAATTATGTGTTTATGTTGGTGGCTTACGACCTGTTTAAAACCAGCACAAAATCGCAGGAAGAAATAAATACATTAGCATATTGGGCCATGGATAAAGGGTATTCGTTTGTTTGCCTCACCTCTACTTTGCAGGACGAAACAATGCAATTTGCAGAGCAAAACGAGGCTCCGTACGAATTCTTTAACTGCGACGAGATTACCTTAAAAACAATGATTCGCTCGAACCCGGGATTGATCGTAATGAAAAATGGTACTATTCTGGATAAATGGCATTATAACGATATTCCTTCACCTTACAAAATGGAGAAAGAGTTTACAAGTCAGTAAACAGTCTGGAGTCAAACAAGACTTTCCTGACCAAATTCAGCTAACTTATCAATAATTGGCAATGTTTTAAAACCAATTTCTGTTAATCGGTATTCCACTCTTGGAGGAATTTCTGCATAAGATTTCTTTTGCACCAAATTACTTTTAACCAGATGGTTTAAACTCTGAATAAGCATTTTTTCGGAAATACCCGGAATCGACCTTTTCAACTCTCCATATCTTATAACCCTATTATTTATCTGGTACAGGATTATTAATGACCACTTACCTCCCAACAATGCCAGTGCTGCCTTAACCGGACATTTCTCATTCGACGGATCAATTTTTTTCACACTATTATCCATTTGTTTTCAGCATTTCTAACTAATTGGTAGGTACCTAACTTTTTAGTTAGTACTTGCACAAAAGTATGTATTTAGATATTTTCGTACAAATTTCAATGATACAAAAATGGAGAAAACAGAAATTTCAACAATTCACGATTTTGGTTCGGTTAGTAATGTCCCCCGACTTCCCGAAAATTTTAGCAAAACTTTTAAAAGTTACCGCATTGATACCGGAGAAATAGGAATCCATGCAGTTATTGGAGGTAAAGGAGAACCATTGCTGTTACATGCCGGCTGGCCCGAAAACTGGTATGCCTGGCGCGAGTTGATGCTACCACTTAGCGAGTATTTTACTGTTATCGCTGTTGATCCCCGTGGTTTTGGCTTATCTGGCCGGCCGGATAGTGGTTTCGATGTAAATTCATTGGCCAATGATATGTTTAGGCTAATGGATGTGCTTGAACATGATAAATTCAGTTACGTTGGGCACGACATAGGCGTTATGGTTGGTTATGCAATGGCGGCAACCCAACCGGAGCGGGTTA
The DNA here is from genome assembly GCF_963677575.1 of uncultured Draconibacterium sp. Classification (NCBI taxonomy): domain Bacteria; kingdom Pseudomonadati; phylum Bacteroidota; class Bacteroidia; order Marinilabiliales; family Prolixibacteraceae; genus Draconibacterium; species uncultured Draconibacterium sp. The sequence goes on along the minus strand of NZ_OY782038.1, from coordinate 187,104 downwards.
AACAACTTGCAATTGGCGAAGGAGTGATCCCCGGGGTTTCGCCATCTCCTCCACTGATTTCAGACGACAGGTTAACTAGTGATTTTCTTTGGCACTTTAACTTTAATCGTGCACTCGACATTAACGAACGATTGGTAGAAGGCCGGGAAGAGCTTTATTTTGGATACCAGTTTACAACAAAAAGCGGATCGCCGGATGCAATTCCTAAATATGCACGAGATTTTTATATTGAACTGCTACGCAGAAAACCCGGAACACTGAAAGCAAGTTTCGATTATTACCGGGCAATTGATGAAACAATTCCGCAGGTTCGTAAAATGATGGGAACAATGTTGACCATGCCGGTGTTTACCTTTGCAGGAGCTTTGGCAAGTGGGAAAATGATTGAACTGGAGTGGCAAACAATTGCCAACAACGTTAAGTCAGTAATTATACCGGATTGCGGACATTTTCCGGCAGAAGAAAAACCAGATATATTATTGGATGCACTAACTAACTTTCTTGTGCCAAACATTTAATGAAGTTGTTTAAAGACTGATTTATAAAATAGCATAAGACTGATTTATAAAAAACAAAAATTATGAGTAAGAAAATAGGAATTATTGCAGGTAGTTTACGCAAAGAATCATACTCGAAAAAGATTGCAAAGAATATACTAAGTATGGCACCAGAAGGATTTGAGTTCTCAATTATTTCAATTGATGACCTCCCGGTATACAACCAGGATTTTGATGACGAAGTGATTGAATCTTACCACTCTTTTAGGAGCGCAGCAAATGGTGTTGATGGTATTATTTTTATTACACCTGAATACAACCGTTCTGTTCCATCTGCGTTAAAAAACGCAATCGACGTTGGTTCAAGGCCTTACGGGCAAAGTGTTTGGAACAACAAGCCGGCAGCAGTTTTTAGCCTCTCAATTGGTACAATATCCGGTTTTGGGGCTAATCATCATTTAAGGCAAAGCCTGGCCTTTTTAAATATGCCTACCATGCAACAGCCGGAAGTTTACTTAGCCAATATTGGCGAAGCACTGGATGAAAATGGGAACATTGTTAACGAACAGGTGAGAAGCTTTCTTCAGCAGGCAGTTGATGCCTATACTGCATGGTTTAAAAGAACAGCTGAATAAGAAAATAGGCATAACAACTATTGCCTTATATGCACAATAGCGTGATAATGCAAGCTTTCTTCTATTAACAGTAAAAACAGACAATTAAAAAAGATGGAAACAATTTTAAAAACACAAAATTTAACTTCACCATGGCAAACCGATAGTCCATTTATTTTTTGTGCTCACCATAACGATCAATTTCCAAAAGGGAATGAAGATTTGGGGCCTGCCGTATCGTTGCATAACAGAAAATTAGGTAGCGATTTTTCCAACACCAACGGATTTAGCATGTACCACGGAAAAATTGTGCCTGGTTTTCCTGCCCATCCGCATGTAGGATTCGAAACGGTAACGATTGTACTTAAAGGCACAGTCGATCATTTCGATTCATCAAAATCAACAGGAAGATACGCCAATGGCGATGTCCAATGGCTTACCACCGGAAAAGGATGTATGCACTCCGAAATGTTTCCATTACTAAACACAGTAGCGCCTAATCCTTTAAAATTATTCCAGATCTGGCTTAATCTTCCGGCAAAAAATAAAAAGGCAAATCCCTATTACAAAATGTTTTGGAATGAAGAGATTCCTGTTATCGATTTCAAAGATGACAATAACAAAAATGTCAACGTAAGGATTATTGCAGGAGAGTTTAATGGGCATAAAAGTTTAAAACCTAATCCTGACTCCTGGGCAAGCGATCAAGAGAACCACGTATCTATTTTGCTGTTAAAAATGGATCCTTTTTCACAAATAAAGCTTCCGGCTGTTTCCAATACGTTGAATAGAAATATTTATTTCTACAGCGAAGAGGGCAATATTAATATCGACGGACAAAAAATAGAATCGCAAACCCGGGTAAAACTGAAAGGAGACGAAGAAATAACCATTGAAAACGGTCCTTTACAAAGCGAAATATTAGTATTGGAAGGAGAACCAATAAACGAACCTGTGGTTAATTATGGTCCTTTTATTGCCAACTCGGAAGCCGAATTAAAGGAAATATTCCATGAATACCAGAAAACAGAATTTGGCGGATGGCCATGGGACAAACCCGATCAGGTACATAGCAGAAACACCGGAAGATTCGCAAAATATTCCGATGGCCGATTGGAAAAGAAATAACATCAACACTCAAGACAACAAAAAATTAGAATCATTTAAGCATTAAAAACAATGTCGACAACAAAACAAGTAGCAATTATTGGTTTAGGTAATATTGGCAAAGTTATTGCCTCAAATCTCGTAAAAGGCAATCGTTCAGTTATTCTTGCCAACAGAACCTTTGAAAAAGTAGAGTCATTGGCAAAACAACTCGGCAGCCTTGCAACTGCATCTGAAATAACAGAAGCAATTAAAGAAGCAGAAATTATTATTCTGCCAATCATGTTCCATAATCTTCAGGAATTTTTAAAAGAATACGCTGCTGAATTACAGAACAAAATTATCATTGATCCGTCAAATCCGGTTTCAATTGATGAAAAAGGTAATTTCACAAAACTTATTGGAGAACAAGAATCGGCAGGTCAGGTTATTTCACAAGCACTACCCAACGGAGCCAAACTGGTTAAAGCATGGTGTACCCTGGGGGTAGACACATTAATAAATCAAGCCTTTCAGGAGACAGAACAGGCAGTATTATTTTATGCAACAGATAATACGGATATTGACGCTGATATAAAACAATTGATACAGGATACCGGATTTGAACCTTTTAATGTTGGAGGGATAGATCAATCAATCAGATTAGAATTATTTGGAGATTTAAATGAATTTGCCCTTCGAAAAACATTAACAACTACAGAAGCCCAAAATAAAATCTAAACAATCTCTTAAAATTAAACAACAATGAAATACAACGTATTAGGGAACACAGGATTAAAAGTATCGGAACTATGTTTGGGAACAATGACATTTGGCGGCCGCGGCATGTGGACAGCCATTGGCACACTTCCCCAGCATCAGGTGAACAGTCTGGTAAAACAGTCAATTGATGGCGGTATAAATTTTATCGATACAGCCAATGTTTACAGTGAGGGTTTGAGCGAACAGATGACCGGTCAGGCCATTCGCGATTTAGGCTTAAAACGCGATGACCTGGTAATTGCCACAAAAGTACGCGGACAAATGGGTGAAGGCCCCAATGAAGTGGGGCTTAGCAAAAAGCACATTATTCAACAGGCAAACGAAAGTCTGACACGGCTAAAAATGGATTACATTGACTTATACCAAATTCATGGTTTTGACCGACTTACACCACTGGAAGAAACACTTGAAGCTTTGGATTTACTTGTTAAAAGTGGGAAAGTGCGTTACATCGGGTGCAGTAATCTGGCAGCCTGGCAATTGATGAAAGCTCTTGGCATTTCGGCACAGAAATACCTGAGTAAATTTGTTTCTCTTCAGGCCTATTACACGATAGCGGGCCGCGATTTGGAACGTGAACTTATTCCGTTACTCCTCGATCAAAAAATCGGGCTAATGGTATGGAGTCCGCTGGCTGGAGGATTACTAAGCGGAAAATACAGCCGTGATGCAGAAACCAAAGAAGGCCGAAGAATTAATTTTGACTTTCCTCCGGTAAATAAAGAAAAAGCCTTCGATATTGTAGATGTAATGAAAAACTTTGCGGAAAAGAAAGAAGTGAGCGTTGCACAAATTGCATTGTCGTGGTTGCTCCATCAACCCGCCGTAACATCGGTTATAATCGGGGCAAACAAACAGGAGCAGCTGGCTGATAATTTAAATTCAGTAAACGTTAGCCTGGATGAAGATGAACTTAAAGCATTAGACGAGGTTAGTAAATTAACACCTGAATATCCCGGCTGGATGATTGAACGCCAGGGCAGTAACAGGTAATTAGTAAGTGCAAAAATTGCCGGCCCAAAAAGAAATGAACAAATAGTTAATTGTCTGGCATAAAATTAAGTCAATTAGGAAGATACCAACGAAACTGCTAATTTCGTGGGCGTTAAAAATCGATTCTAATCTAATACTTTAAAATTCAATAATATGAGACAAAAGATAGTTGCAGGAAACTGGAAATGTAACACCAATTTGCAAGAAGGTGTTGAGTTGGCAAAAGCTGTTGATGCGATTGTAGCAAGCGAAGGTGCTGACGATGTAGTTGTTGTATTGGGAGCACCATTTACACACATTACAAAAGTAGTTGACACAGTAAATACCGACAGGATTGGTGTTGCTGCACAAAACTGTGCTGCCGAAGCAAAAGGAGCGTACACTGGTGAGGTTTCTGCTGAGATGGTAAAATCGACAGGTGCTGAGTACGTAATTTTAGGTCACTCTGAGCGTCGTGAATACTACGGTGAGACAAGTGAAATCCTGAACAAAAAAGTTGCTCTTGCTTTAGAAAACGGATTAACTCCGATCTACTGCTGTGGTGAAGCTTTAGATATTCGCGAAGCCGCTACACACAACGAGTATGTTGTAAATCAACTGGAAGAAACAGTTTTCCAACTGTCAGCCGACGATTTCAAAAAAATCGTTATTGCTTACGAACCAATCTGGGCAATCGGAACAGGTGTAACTGCCAGCTCTGAGCAAGCACAAGATATGCACGCTAATATCCGCGCTGCAATTACAGCCAAATTTGGGGAAGAAGTTGCTGAAGGAACTTCAATTCTTTACGGTGGTAGTTGTAAACCAAGTAACGCAAAAGAGCTGTTCGCTAACAAAGACGTTGACGGTGGTTTGATTGGTGGTGCGGCTTTAAAAGCTGAAGACTTTATCGGAATCATCAACGGTTTCTAGGAAACAATCAAGTTTTAAAATATATAAAAGCCATTTTCTGCATTGTCAGGAAATGGCTTTTTCATTAACAATAAGTTGTTAGTGTCAAGTCAAGCCTGCTCTATAGCCCCAAGTAATGTTCTTTTTCGTTTTTACTCATCATAAAAATACTCACGTAGCTACGGCTATACTTACTTCTTCTGATCTCCTAAAATTCAAAAAATAACTGCAACTTAGCCGACATTTTGGACTTGACTTAACACTAGCGAGTCATTTTACATTGAGATTTATTACATTTACCCCCGCTTTGATGAAACATAGTTTTCTTGCAAAGACTATTTAAAGCAACCTTATTCATTTAGGTCAAACTTTTTTATTGCATGAAGAAACTGGTATTATTAGTCATCTTGTTCACCTCATTATGCATTATCAGTTGTCATTCGGATGAAAATTCGGATGAAATAGCCTCATACACCTACAAAGAGAAAAAAGTTGAAATGAGCGATGCCTTACGGGTAAAAATTCCGGGTTGGGTGAAAGAAGGAAAGATCTGCTACGGCTTGGTAATTCAGGTAACAAAAGAACGGAACCCGATAACAGGAAAACCTGTTAAAGCCAAAGTGGTTCAAATAGATGAAAACACAGTAAAAATGAAAGCCCTTGAAACGGTAATTCTTTATGAAGGACCTGATCGCAACCTGAAAGGAATAAACAAAGGCCAGGTTTGGGACGAAAAAGAAGGTGACCTTTACCTTACATTTGATGACGCTGTACGAGTACTTAAGAAGATGGGGATTTATGCGGCGGAATAATCAGACTTCCCTATTCGATCTATCCCTGAATATTTCAACCAACACATCTAAATCGAACAACTCCTTTCATTTATCGACAACACTTAATACTCTGATATTCATTATCCGTACAAAGACTAATCGGCAAACAGAATATTGATTATATTTAAAATTTAATGGCGGAAAGTTGAAATCGCTATTGAAATGCAGACAAAAACAGTACATTCGACTAATAATATGATAACTAAGAGAGATTAGAAGTATAATATAAAGGGTCGTTTTCCAATAGCAACTATGAACCAGTTTTTAAAGCATACAATTTCCCTGATAATTACAATGCTACCTTTATACCTGCTTGCCCAGAATAATTATAATTTCTCCGGAGTAGTTGAAAATATTGAAACCAAAGAACACTTAGGCTTAGTAGCCATCCAAATAACAGAGCTCAATCGTTGGACAACATCTGATTTAAATGGAGAATTTAATTTTGACAATATTCCTGAAGGGAAATATACGGTACAAGCATCGTGTTTAAGCTTTGAAAAATATGAAAGCGTTGTTGAAATTAAACAAAATGTGCCAGACTATAATATATCCATGCAGGCAAGTTCCCTTGGTCTGGATGAAATAACTGTTGTTGCACGTGAAAATACCAATCTAAGTTCATCTTCAACCATTGAGAATGCCGCTATCGAACATTCACAGCCCACAAGTCTTACAGATGTTATGCAATTGGTGCCGGGACAGATCTCGTTAAATCCCGACTTATCAAAGGCCAATCAAATAACAATCAGGGATATAAACACCTACATGGGTGAGGACAAAACCAGGCAAGCAAATGCCAATGACGCTCTGGGAACCGCGATAATTATAGACGGGACACCAATGGACAATGATGCCAATATGCAATCGTTAAATACAACCCAACAGGGCCAATCAAGTGAATTTTCAACAGCTGGAGGCGGCGTCGATCTTCGTCAAATATCTACCGATTATATCGAATCGGTTGAGGTTATTCGCGGTATACCATCGGTGCAATATGGAGATTTAACAAGCGGAGCAGTGTTGATAAAAACAAAATCCGGGAAATCGCCTTTAAAAGGGAAATTGAAAGCAGATACTAAAATTAAGCAGGCATCAATTTCAAAAGGAATTTTGCTAAAAGGTGAAAATAAAGGTACTGTAAATTTTGAACTCGATTTTACCCATTCATATGACGATTTACGGAGGCCTGCAAGAAATTATAAAAGACTAAACGGACAGTTTGGCTACTCAAATACCTTGTTTAAGAAGCATAATCCTTTAAGTATAAATTTTAAAGGAAACTATTTTCATACAATTGACGATGAGAAGAAAGATCCGGATCAAAGACAATTGGAACGCCAACGAGAAAAAGAATCCGGTTTAGATTTGAAATTATACGGGAAATGGTCACTTCAAAAATGGTGGATTGGCAACATTACTTATAATTTCTCGGGAAGCTTTAAACGACAGGACTTTTACAACTATGCACTAAATTCAACTCAGGCAACTCCTATCCCAACAACTTACATTGCAGGCGAGTATGAAATCAATATTTTACCTTCAGAGTATTACTCAGAGATCACCGTTGATGGTAAACCTTACAATTTTTTTGTAACGGTAAAACTCGATTCAAGGTTTAACTTGGGAAATATGAGTAACTCTGTTATATATGGTTTTGATTGGCGAGAATCCGGGAACAATGGAGAAGGTAGACAATACGACCTAAACCGACCACCAAGAGAAGCCATCAAAACCCGCCCGCGAGCATTTAAAGATATTCCGGCAAGCAAAAAACTGGCTCTTTTTGCAGAAGACAGAATAAGCTTACCGATTGGCAATAACAACCTTGAAACACAAATAGGAATACGTTACAACAACTTCCTTCCAAATGGAATCTTTTCTACTAATGGCTTTAAATCGATTGAACCCAGAATCAATCTCGCGTACCATATAACTCGCAACCTTACCCTCAGAGGAGGCTTAGGAAAAACATCAAAAACCCCTACCATGTTACACATGTATCCGGATGCCGCTTACATTGATAAATTGAGTTTTAATTATTCGCCGGAATTAATTGTTTCCACAACCGAAATTATTGAAAACACCAGCAATCCGGATTTAAAACCAATGACAAATAATAAATATGAATTGGGAACTGATTTCAATATTATTGGTATACATTTTAACCTCACCGGATTTCGCGAAAAAATCAGAAATGGCTTTGGTTGGGAAGAACAATACTTTGTAATGAATTACCGTAAATGGAATGAACTGGGAAAGGGATTCTATCCAATTTTTGAAAATGGAGATATTACATACGAGGAAAATGGAGCAATCAGCACCTTGGGCTACGAGCAGGAAACTGAATTTGAAAGATATAAGTCTCCCATAAATAACTACAGCGTATACAAGAAAGGAGTTGAATATGTTATTAACTTTGGTCGCATAAATCCAGTTAAAACGGAACTCATGGTTGACGGCGCATATTTCCACATAAAAAGATCCAGACATGCAGTTCCTGTTGTGAAAAACATAACATCGTCATACCAGGGAGATTATTTCCCATATCTATCGGTATTACCGGGCAACTCCGGTACCATTTCGCAACGTTTAAATTCGAATTTTCGAACAATCACCCATATTCCTGAATTGAAAATGATCTTTTCGCTCAACCTCCAAACAATATGGATGAATAAGTCAATGAGCTTTTGGGAGAATGAATCTGGAACACCTGTCGCTTATACCAGAGGCGATAATTACGAAAAACTATACGGCCAATTTCCTGCCGGAGAAATCATTTATGTAGATCCAGTAGGTTTTTACGATATGGATATGCAATATCACGAATGGCAGGATAACTACTCATATGAAGCTCCTTACTCAACAATGGTAGAAAAACAGGATGATGATTTTTACGACAAGGAGTCGTATCCGATAAACTGGCAACTCAATTTAAAATTAACCAAGGAATTTGGAAAATTTGCGAAGTTGTCGTTTTTTGCACATAATGTATTTAATCACCGACCACTATATAAAGTCAAACGAAGTGGTAATTACACCAGGTTAAATCAAATTGCCTACTTCGGAGCAGACCTAACATTTAGTTTGTAAATATTAAAAACCGATTTATAGATCATATCATGAGAAAATTTGCACTTATATCCTTATGCTTACTAATGGGTTTATTTCTAATAAACTGTAAAGAGAATGTTACACCCAGCTATTTAATTATGGTAAAAGTCAATTATCCTGATGGATTTACCGTTACAGATTTCCCCCTAGATGTTGCTGTTACAGCAACCAACACCAATAATACAAGAACCACAACCGTTACAGCCACTTCTGATGGAAATGCCATTTTTGAATTGGTAGAAGGAAATTACAATTTCACAACAAGTTTCGTTGTTAACGACAACTATGGAGAGGAATACTTTTTTAACGGAATTGTATCCAACTACTCTCTAATCTCCGAATCGGAGGTTACAATGAATCTTATTTTAGCAGATAATACCGGAGGTTTTATTTTTAAAGAACTTTATTATGTAGGTTCACTGACACCTGAAGAAAAAAGTTATACTTCCGATCAGTTCTTTGAAATTTATAATAACTCTGGTGATACACTTTTTGCTGATGGATTATGTATGGCAATTCTAGAACCTAATTCAACGTCAAAACAAACCAGTTGGGCTGACGAAAACGGCGAATTACTGGATCGCTTACCCTTAAATTATCAAACCTGGACTATCCCGGGAGATGGTACGGATCATCCCATTATGCCAGGAGAAAGTTTTATTATTGCCAGGGACGGTATTGATCATCAAACCGATGAAATCGGGAATCCCAATTCTCCTGTTAACCTTGGCAATGCAGACTGGGAAGCATACGTAGAGTCTTCCGGTGGAGACGTAAATGCATCTGCTGTCCCTAATCTAACCTTAGTGTATACTACAAATACAAAAATGACTGATTGGGCAGCTTCAGTCTTTGGTCCTGCAATAGTACTATTTCGATTTCCTTATGATAGCTGGGAAAGTTACGTTTCGGATGCTAATAATTTTATGACAAAACCAGGAAGTTCTTCTTCTACTGAATACTTTATGATTGACAAAGAATTCGTTATTGATGCTGTAGAATGCGCCCGGTTTGATGCGGACGAGATTTACAAACGTCTTCCTGCCGAATTAGATGCTGGATATACGTACATTGAAGCGGGTACAAAATCATCCTTATCCGTTCGGCGAAAAGCAAAAATGATTATCGGGAACCGGGTAATTTATAAGGACACCAACAATTCTTCGGAAGATTTTCTACACGATTTAGCTCCAACTCCCGGTGTAAATCCAACAAGTGTAGAAGAATAAACCAGAAAAACTGGTAACCATTTGCGCTAACATACAGTTGGAACTTTTAATGTTTCGTTTGAGATGACTAAACTTCAAATCGTACTTATTATGATCTTATCCTTTTTTACTTCAGAAAGGATTTTAGCAAATAATGCGACAAAGGATAGTATCTCTTCTTTCCATGCATTCAAACTGTTTCAACTAAAAAACCAATGGCTTAACAGCGGCAATATTGCCGGATTAACTTTTAACGCTAACGAAAACATCGGGGAAGTTTTTGGGGAATACAAATTGACTGATGGAGATTACAAAAAAGTGCGGGAGGCTTCACATTTAGAAAACTACTCACTCTTTGCTGAAAGTTATCTGAACTTAAATAATACGCATTACTACGGAAATTTTGCCTACCAGAATAGTGATGAAACGGGAAATTTATACACCGGGCTTTTTGATCCATACCGGGGGAATCCATATGTTATTGGAGATTCCATTCCCGGAGCCAATATTCATAAAGAAAGTTTTACCCTCTCAGGGGGTATTGCAAAAAGACTAACGAATCAACTATCTTTTGGACTTTTGGCAGATTACCATATTGGTAAAAGTGCAAAACAAAAAGACCCGCGACCACGAACTGTGATTACCGACTTTTCACTTCGACCGTCAATTATTATCTATCTTACGAATAACAACTTAGGGTTAGACCTGTGTTACAGAAACAGGAAAGAAGATATTGAATACCAACAGGTGGTGACAGATGATCCTGATCCAACCTATTTTATGTTTAAAGGAATGGGATTTTATTCATCGGAAACGGGACAATCAAAATCGCGCTTTTTTAATCAAAATAGTTTATCGGCCGGAGTACAGTTCGATACAAAGCTTATCGGATTTGGATCGTTAACAGAAATAAGAGGAACTTACTGTAAGGAAATAACAGAAGACGGAACAAGCACAGTAAAGAAAGATGATGCCGGCGATTGGAAAACTTTTATAGTTGAGCTAAATCAGCAGTTTACCAAACATACTCAAACTGCTATTCATAAGATTACCTTTCGCACCTCATATTTCGATGGAGACGGAATAGAATACATACAAGATGCCATTTTAAATGATGACAATAAAACAGAATACATTACATTATCTAAAAATCTAAAACTGAATAGAAAGGAATTTCATGCCGCTATAGAATTTAACTATTTAAAGCTTTGCAACCACGAACAAATTAACTGGGAGAGCAGTGTTCACGCTCATTACAAGTTAAAAACGGAAAAGTATTATTACATTCCGGAGGTGTTTAATGCCGACTATTCGAACCTTGAATTGGGGGTAAATTTTGAAAAAGACTTTTACCTTAGGAAATTCTGTTTTGCACCAGGGATTATACTCAATTATCATTACAATATAAATCAGAAGCTAAATCTTTCAAACGACGAAACAATTACCCGCCGGCAAAACAAACAACTTTATATGCATGATTTTGAATACGAAACAACCGATTATATTAATGTTTCTCCCCGAATAAATTGTGCATACAAATTGCCAAAATCCGAAAATATTGACAAACTATTTCTAAAAGTCAGATACGAATTCCGGGAAGTAATCGATTCAAATGAAAACATGGGAATCTTAACTGCAAAACTTGGCTTTATGTTCTAAAACAAATAAACGTAATCAGATGAATGCAATTGAATGTAAAAACCTCACCCATTACTACGGCAAAAAGCTGGTTTACGAGAACCTGAGTTTTAACGTAAAGGAAGGAAGTATTCTGGGGCTGTTAGGCAAAAATGGTACAGGCAAAACCACTACCATTAATATTTTGAATGGTTTTCTGCAACCGCAAAATGGAGAGTGCCTGATTTATGGCGAGAATTCGCAAAACTTAACTCCGCAAAACAAAGCGCGAATTGGTTTTCTAATCGAAGGGCACGTTCAGTATGCGTTCATGAATATTCATCAAATCGAGAAATTTTACTCAAAATTCTACCCGAAATGGAATAATGAGCCCTACTGGGAACTTCTGTCGAAACTTCAGGTTTCGCCAAAACAAAAAATCTCCACAATGTCGTGCGGGCAGCGTTCGCAGGTGGCACTGGGGCTTATTTTGGCACAAGATCCGGATCTGCTAATTCTCGACGATTTTTCAATGGGACTCGATCCCGGCTATCGCCGTTTGTTTATCGACTACCTGCGCGAATATGCCAAAGAAAAGAACAAAACCATTTTCACCACTTCGCACATTATTCAGGATATGGAACGTTTGATCGATGATCTGCTGATTATGGATTTTAACCGTGTGCTGGCCCAACGCGATGTAAAATCGTTTATGCGGGAATTTAAGCAGTTTTACCTGGAACTTGAAAATCCTGCTATCGATATTTCAAGCGAGGATTTTGTCATCAACAGCGAAAAGGTGAATAACAAGCTGGAACTGTACACTTACGAGTCGGAAAATACGATTCTGAACTTCCTTAAAAACAATGGAATCGCACACAAAAACTTTCAACAGATAAAGATGGGCCTGGAAGATGCATTTATTGGACTAACCGGAAAATACTAGCAAAATGTGGAAATCAATACTATACAAAGAATGGCTAAAAATCAGGTGGTTTGCAATTATTTACGCCGCACTTGGCATTTTGGTTGTTGGAAATATATTTCTAAAAGTTCAGCACGATTTTGAATTCAGCCAAGCGGAAAACTATTGGTATAGCATCCTTTTTCAGGGAAATCGATTCTTCGAATACGGTTTATTCAAGTTTGCCCCCCTTGTAGGAGCTTTGGCAATTGGCTTAGCCCAGTACTTCCCGGAAACCGTAAACAAACGAATTAAGCTTACATTTCATCTGCCGGTTAACGAAAATATGGCATTGTTGGTAATGATGCTATTCGGGGCTTTTTGCTTATTGGCAATCGCTGCGGTTATTGTGCTGCTTTTTACCGGGTTGAGCATGGCTTATTTTCCTGTCGAGATTATTCAGTCGGCATTAATTTCAGTTACGCCCTGGTTTTTATGCGGATTTACAGTTTACTTTTTAACCGCATTAATCGTGTTGGAACCGGTGTGGAAATATCGTTTTTTATACCTTTTAGTAGCTGCTACTTTTGTGCCCATCTACCTTCAAACATCTGCAGCCGGAGCCTACTCTCCTGCCCTTCCGCTGTTAATTGTGCTTACAATTCTTTTATCCGTTGCATTGTTGTTTTCGGGATACCGATTTAGAAAAGGAGAAATGTAATATGGTAAAATTCAGCAGATATATTTTAATTTTTGTAGCCATTATTGGTTTATTGATTTTGTTGCCACAATTCTACCGGGTGGCGTTCGAAAAACCCACAAGAGCACCATTTATTCAATACAGCTGTATCGATCATGATTTTATGATATTTCGATCGGATGCCGATGTTAAATGGACGAATTCGAAAGGGACAAAACTAACGCGCGAAGCATATGAAAAGAAACTACCCTTGATGTACACACGGCAACTGGTTATGGATGGAACGATACCCGATTCAATTAACGGACAGAAAATCAATATCCAGCACACCGGAATATTTCGCTCAAACTTTCGGATTACACCCGATGAAATTCATGCTCCAAAACCCAAATTATATCCTTTGTTCGAATCGCAATCGGGCCGCGCAAACCTTGAAATGCCCGACGACTTTTTCCGCATTACCTGGCGCATGGAATTTATCGATGCCAAAACCAACAATATTTCGGAAGAAAAAAGCCGGATGTTTTCGGCAGTACTTTATAACCGGGGATTTAAGTTCCCTGCAAAATCGATCAACGGCATTCCAACCACCCGAAAATCGTGCGACGAAGGATATTTGGTTATCGATTCGGCCGACCAGCTCTTTCATCTAAAAATGACCAAAGGCGTACCTTTTGTACGAAAAGTTGATCTTCCAGAGGGAATGAAATTCAAAACTATTCAGTGTGTTGATTTTAGCGATAAACTTTATTACGCTTATCTAATTACCGAAAATAACGAGCTGTACGTGCTGACTCCTTACGATTATATGCTGGAAAAATTTGATGTGGACGATATTAATCCCGATGAATACGAGATCAGAATCTACGGTGATTATTTTAATTTCAATGTAATAACAATTGGCGACGGCTTTGTCAGAACGCAGGCTTTAGACCGCGATCATAACAAGGTTGACGAATATACAGAAACCCGCACAACTTTCGAAGAACAAACCGAGGGTAAAATTGCACAGTTTCTGTTTCCGGCCGAACTAAAAATGACCGATAACAACTCAAGCTACGTAAATTTCTTTTTAAAAATAAGCAAGTCATTTAAATGGCTATTTATTAGCCTGTTGCTAATTATTGCACAGTGTTTCATTGTCCGGCAACGAAAGAAAAAATTCAGAACCGAAATTATTGATCTGCTGATTATTGGAATTACAGGAATATTTGGTTTTATCGCAGTAAATATCTTCCCGAATAAATTAATCGATTAAAGAAGAAGCTAACCTCGAGACACAGGAATCAGTGGTCCTTTTTTTATACCTTCGCCGCAAATAACAAGTAAATGGATTACCAAAAAATAAGTATACAAATTACACCATTCCAAGAGTGGTTACGCGATGTTTTAAATGCTCAAATGGCCGAGATTGGTTTCGATAGTTTTGTTGAAACCGAAACCGGATTTGAGGCTTTTATTCCCGCTACTTCTTATTCTGAAGAAATCTTGAATGAAGTTCTGGAAAGTTTTTCCGGCGATTTTTCATTTAATGTAGAATCAGAATTTATCGCCGATCAGAATTGGAACGAAGAGTGGGAAAAAAACTATTTCAAACCTCTGGTTATTGGCGGAGAATGTATGATCAGGGCGCCGTTTCATATGGAATATCCCGAGGCAAAATACGAAATTATTATTGAGCCGAATATGGCATTTGGCACAGGCAATCACGAAACAACAGCTACCATTATCGAGTCGATTCTGCAAAATGACCTCACTGGCAAAACCATTCTTGACATGGGCTGTGGAACAGGAATTCTCAGTATTCTGGCATCGATGAAAGGTGCAAAACAAATTACTGCCATCGACATCGATAAATGGTCGTATGAGGGAACGCAGGAAAATGCGGCCTTAAATAAAATCACAAACATTAATGTAAAACTGGGAGATGCCAGCCTGCTTGCTAATGAAAAATACGATCTGATTTTTGCCAACATCCATAAAAACGTTTTACTGAACGACATGGAAGCTTATCATTCAGTATTAAAAGCTGGAGGCACGCTGATAATGAGTGGCTTTTACACAGAAGATATTCCTGACATAAAAAATAAAGCCGGGATGTTGGGAATGAGTGATGCCGGTTTTGTGGAAAAGAATAACTGGGTAGCTCATTCGTTTATTAAACCTGATTGATAAAAATTGGGAAATTGCTAAACTGCAAAATTGTATCGTTCAACTTTTGCTTTTTTACTTTCTACTTTTAACTTAAATCTATGCAAGACCTTTTTAATTACTTTATAAAACGCTGCGATTCGTTAGATGAAAAAGAAGTGCCAAATTCAATTACCGGCAGACTCAAAAGACTTAATCGTTTAGAAAGAGAGGAACTAAAGACCTTATTAATTGAAAAGGGTAAACAGCTGGAAGCGTCTGGTCATAAGCACGTAATTTCATGGCTGGAAACCTGCATCACCCTGATTAACCAACACGCCTTTCACTTTAACCGGGTATTTTTTAGTCCGGGAAATCAAATTAAAAACGAAATCAAACAACTCCTCGATCACGCTACCGAAACTGTAGACCTTTGTATTTTTACAATTACTGATTACGAACTGGCTAAAAAAATTAAGTCTTGCCACAAACGGGGCGTCAAAGTGCGGATAATTACCGACGACGAAAAAGTGGAAGACAATGGTTCTGAAATCACTCAACTTGCCAAAGCCGGTATTCCGGTAAAAACGGATCATTCACATTACCACATGCACAATAAATTCGGAATTATCGATGGCCAGATTGCCATAACCGGCAGTTTTAACTGGACTTACACGGCCTCAAAACACAACCAGGAAAACATGGTAGCAACCACCAAATACGAAATTGTAAAACAATACATTAACGAATTTGAACGGCTGTGGAAGGAATTATTTAATTTTTAAACCTCAATAAAAGTTTATCCATTGCTACCTTTCATTTTACAAAGCCACAGGGCTTGTGCTTTGCCAATTGAATTTTGCGTGTTCCTTTCTCATTCTAAAATCTGCAATCGTTAATCATCATTCATAAATCAATATTCACCTCTTCTGTTTTCAGTATCGAAAGAATCCACTCTTTATCTACGTCATCTTACGCAAATCGGATATTTTTATAAACTGGCACAAAAAATAACCTCAACATTATCCTTTTAGTTAGCTGGCCTCTAAATCAATTTCAAATCTGCAAATGTTTGTAAATTGCGGCTCATTTTATGTAAACAATATGTTACGACAATTTAGAGATAACAAGCTATATCATTATTTACTTTTGTTAAGTATTGCCATGGCAGCCGGTTTTCAAGGATGGCGAACAATGTTTAATAACTTTGCAGTTGACGACATCGGCATTAATGGATTCCAGAATGGGGTTATTCAATCGGTTCGCGAAGTTCCCGGATTCTTATCATTGCTGGTAATTTATGTTTTGCTGATAATTAAAGAACACAGATTAGCAGCAGTATCCGTATTACTATTAGGTGCAGGAGTAACAGCAACCGGGCTATTTCCAAGTTTCAGCGGATTAGTTGTTTGTACATTAATCATGTCGCTTGGTTTTCATTATTTCCAAACGGTAAACCAGAGCCTTACTTTACAGTATTTTGCACATAACGAAGCCCCGTTAATTATGGGAAGCGTAAATAGTTATGTTGCCCTTACCAACATTATTGTAGGAATAATTATTTGGTCGGTTTCCGGTTATTTCGATTTTTCGTACTTGTTTATATTTTTCGGAATTGCTGTAATGTTAGCTGCATTATACAGTTTTAGGTTAAATCCGATTAACAAAGACCTGCCTGTTCAGCAAAAAAAGATGATTCTGAAACGAAAATACAGTTTATTTTATTTACTGCACTTTTTGAGTGGTGCCCGAAGACAAATATTTGTTGTTTTCGTTGTTTTTATGATGGTTGAAAAGTATCATTTTAGCCTTCAGACCATTGCAATACTCTTTGTTATAAATAACGTGGTTAATTATTTTATGGCTCCCTTTATCGGAAGAATGATTAATAAAATAGGCGAACGGTTTATTTTATCGTGCGAATATCTTTCTTTAACAATTATATTTCTGTCGTATGCTTTTGTCGACAGCAAAATACTATTGTTTGCTTTATATATTTTTAATAATGTATTTTATAGTGCGGCAATGGCCATTAATACCTATTTTCAGAAAACAGCCGACCCGGAAGATATTGCACCTTCAATGGCTGTTAGTTTTACCATTAATCATATTTCGGCCATTGTTATCCCGGTAATTGGCGGTGCATTATGGATGTACAACTGGCGTATTCCTTTTATTTCCGGATCTGTTATAGCCTTACTCTCGCTTATTCTGGCCCAAAAGGTAAAAATTCCAAAACAGAAATTTGTGTCGTTTAAAAAAATCTAATCAACAGAATAATTTCGTTTTATCTCCCAAATTTCCAGGTCACGAATATTTTTTCCGTCAATAACAAAACGCAGTGCTGTACAAACTTTATGAAAGCCTTTATATCCGGCAGCACCGGGATTCATATGCAGGAAATTTAGCTTTTTATCGAAGATGACTTTTAAAATGTGTGAATGCCCACTGATAAAAAGATCGGGAGAATTGGTATAAATATCGGGTTTTACATAGCGCTCGTAACGCCCCGGATAACCGCCAATATGCGTCATCCAAACATCCACCTCCTCGCACATAAAACGCTGGTGCATTGGATGAACCACACGAACATCCTGCCCGTCAATATTTCCATAGACACCTCGCAGAGGTTTAAAGTCAGCCAAACGATCTGCAGTTTCTATATTTCCAAAATCACCCGCATGCCATATTTCATCCACCTTATCGAAAAAAGTAAAAATACGTTCGTGAATAAACCCATGTGTGTCCGATAACAGTCCAATTCGTCTCATTAAAATTTGTCTTATTGCTACAAATTAAGTTAAATTTGTTTTAGACAACTTCTACAGCTTAATAAAAACCGAATTTACCTTTTCATAATTCCGTTTTGGCCGGGAAGATTCATTTAAATAAAACCGTATATAACTAACACAATGATTACAATTGTAGCCAAGTTTATAATCCACAAAGGACAGGAATCAACATTTAAGAAACTTGTTGAAGAATTAAGAGAAGCATCGCGCGCCGAGGCTGGAAACATTGAATATGTTTTGCATAAAAAAGTGGACGATCCGTTAACGTTTTGCCTGATTGAAAAATGGAAAGATCAGGCTGCGATTGATCTTCATAACAGTACCCCACATTTTACCGGTATCGTTCCTAAAATTGTTGAATTGGCAGAAGTTACCATCGACGTTTACGAACCGGTATAAGAGAGGCTAACCAGACCGTTACCGTGTAGTTTTGGTGCCGGTCTTTAAACTAGATATATGAAACAAGTAGTAATCGTACGACATGGCAAAGCCGTACCTTACGGGTACGAAGATGATTTTACACGCGACCTGCGTGAACGTGGTAAAAAAGATGCTAAACTGGTAAGTCAGGATCTGAAGAAACAAGGGGTTGTTCCTGACACCATTATTTCCAGTCCTGCCAAACGCGCGTTTAAAACGGCAATGATATTTGCCGAAAACCTCGACTTCAAACGCCAGGACATTATTACTATTGAAGACATTTACGACGGACTTAGCACCGACGAATTTCTGGAGCTGATACATAAACTGCCGCCCAGCACCAACACTGCATTCTTTTTCGGGCATAATCCAGGCTTTTATTACTACGTGTGTAATTTGCTCGAAGAATTTTACAGCGACATGCCTACTAGCTCAACCGTTGGAATAAATTTCGATGTTGAAAGTTGGGAATATGTAGAAGCACGAAGCGGAAAACTGGCATTTCATCTTGTTCCACGTATGTTTAAATAGCAGTTTCTGTTATCACTTTTTTAAACTTTAGTTTACTTAAATCGCTGAGATTTCCTGTTATTACTTAATTACATCTTCTAAATTAGCATATCATCCACATGGTTTACCGAGTCTATATTCCAATCAATCAACCTATTGAGAAGGGGTGCTTATATAGAATGAAAAAATTCTAAAAAAACCTCAAACTACATGAGCTAATTGTTGTTAGGAATAGCAAACAATGAAAACAGAAAAGTAGGAGAACATGGATGAATTTATGGCCGCGAGGATGCAAATGGCCGTTTCCTTAGGATTTCACATCGTATTTGCATGCATTGGCATGGTAATGCCCTGGTTTATGTTTGTTGCCGAACTAAAATGGCTGCGAACAAAAAATCCGGTTTACCTTGATCTGGCAAAAGCATGGGCAAAAGGTGTAGCAATATTTTTTGCAGTTGGCGCCGTTTCCGGTACCGTTCTATCGTTTGAACTGGGCATGTTATGGCCCACATTTATGAAACACGCCGGGCCAATTTTCGGGATGCCCTTTTCGTGGGAAGGAACTGCTTTCTTTGTGGAAGCCATTGCCCTCGGATTATTTCTTTACGGCTGGAAACGCCTGAACAAATGGGTTCACCTCTATACAGGTATGGTAGTGGGAATAGCCGGTGTTCTCTCGGGTATCTTTGTGGTTTCGGCTAATGCATGGATGAATGCCCCGTCGGGTTTCGACTGGATAGACGGACAAGCTTTTAACATTGATCCGGTAAAAGCGATGTTCAACAAAGCATGGTTTTCGCAAGCTCACCATATGACGATTGCAGCTTTTTCGGCAACCGGATTTGCAGTTGCCGGAGTTCATGCAGTTTTATACATGAAAAACAAACTTGAAATTCATGGTAAAGCGATAACCATTGCGTTGGCTTTTGCATCGGTAGCTGCTTTTATTCAACCCATAAGTGGTGACCTGGCTGCTAAAAACGTTGCCAAACTACAGCCGGCAAAACTGGCTGCATTCGAGTCGCATTTTAAAACCGAGGAAAAAGCGTCTCTAATTATCGGCGGAATTCCTGACGTAGAAAATCGCGATGTAAAATACGCAATTAAACTGCCGGGCTTCCTGAGTTTCCTGGCGCATGGCGATTTTAACGCTGAAGTAAAAGGACTGGAAGAATTTCCGGAAGAAGAATGGCCTCCTGTACCCATCACCCACTATTCGTTCCAGTTGATGGTTGGAATTGGAATGTTTCTGATGCTGATAGCAGCCCTGTTCTTTGCCGGAACCTACAAATGGAAACACTGGTTTAAGAAAAAATGGTGGCTGCGCATGTTGACCATTGCTACTCCGTTGGGATTTATTGCTGTTGAAGCCGGCTGGGTTGTTACCGAAGTTGGTCGCCAGCCCTGGATTATTTATGGCATAATGAAAACAAAAGATTCGTTAACGCCAATGCCCGGCATCCAGTACACTTTTTACACCATTACCGCGGTTTATGTTATACTAACTTTTGTGGTTACCTGGCTGTTAAGCCGCCAAATTCAACTATTACAATCAAAATATCTACAAAATGGCTGAAGCGAATCTGATTATACTGGTTATTTGTTTAATGCTATATGTTTTGCTTGGAGGCGCCGATTTTGGCGGCGGCATCCTCGAACTTTTGTCGAGAGGAAAAGCATCAAAAATTGTATCGCGTGCTATTGCACCGGTTTGGGAAGCCAACCATGTGTGGCTTATTTTGGTGATTGTTATTCTGTTTGTCGGATTCCCATCGGTTTATTCAACGATTCTTACCGCACTGCACATCCCTGTTTTACTTGTACTGCTTGGCATTATTGCCCGTGGATCAGCATTTACATTCCGCCATTACGATATTGACGAAAAACGCCCGAAAGCCATCTATTCGGCAATATTCCGCTACTCCAGTCTTTTCACCACGTTCTTTTTAGGGGTAACTGTTGGAGGACTGATACTTGGCGAAATATCAATGGATTATCAGCTTGGTTTTTATACGGTTTACATCCACCCGTGGCTGAACTGGTTTTCGGTAAGCATGGGCTTGTTTATGGTATTGTTGTTTGCCTTTTTGGCGGGCATTTTTACGGTGAGTGAAATCGAGGACAAAGACTACACCATCTATTTTACCCGTATGACAAAACGCCTGCTGATCTCGTTGGTTATTATGGGAGCGATTGTGTTTGCAACGGCTAAAGTTGCCGGTCATCCGCTGTTGAGAGACTTTATTAATTCCCCAATAAGTGTAACCTGTATTGTTATAGCAACACTGGCATTACCGGCTTTCTGGTATTTTCTGAATAAAAACAAAGGAAACTGGTTACGATTAACTGCCGGACTTCAAACTACGCTAATCGTTACCGGATGGTTTGCCATTCAGTTTCCGGTGCTGGTAAAAACAAACAGCGGCCACGATATTACCATTCAGGCAGCTAAAGCGCCACAGCAAGTACAGTTATTCTTATTGCTTGCATTGGTTGTTGGGGTGTTGATCATTTTCCCTGCAATGGGATATCTGTATAAAACGTTTAAATTTAGCGAAGAACCTGAATAAAAGTCCTCGGATTGACTTTATCAAATAGATTTTAGCAAAGGCAACACAATCTTTTTATAGCTTCTCCCAATATTCAACTGAATTCCATCCAGTTCAACTTCGTTTGCATTGTGACCGGTTATTTTTTGCGTGTTTACAATAAACGAACGATGGATACGTACAAACTGCTCTGGAAGTTCTTCAGCCATAACGCTTATTTTTTCTTTGCTCACTACAGCATTTCTGTGCCGTGAATGTACTTTTATATAATCCGAAAGACTTTCAATGTAAATAATATCATCGTAAGGAATTTTAACCGTTTGCCTGTTTGAGGTGAGTTCCAACATCGGAATGTGCACCTTTTCCTTTTCCAACAAATCAATTTCTTTTTGACGCTCTAATAATTGTTGTAACATCACCAGAAAAGATCCAACAAAAACCACCATGTACATTACAAATGCCAGTGAGAATATATCGTCGACTGAATCTTGCCCCATTTTTTCCAACCTGAATTTTGCCAGAAATGCATATGAAAAAATAACTACCAGCATTTGGAGATACAATGATATCACCAAGGTGTAAAAAGCATAAAGTCCAAACCAGAAGTATTTTTTCTTCAATAAGAATTGGGGAACCAGGTAATAATTGAAGAAATAAAAGGTTCCCATAACCACCGGGAGTAACATAACAATAAAATAAAACGCGTGCGATGCATTTCCCCACGGCCGTCCAAAAACCAGTATCAACCCAGTTGCCACTACCAGCCAAAACAGAATATGATAATAGGGATTGGAAATTTTTAGTTTCATATACTTTTTCTTTCAGGTAATTATACCGAATGGCTCCGAATTTCGCTAAAAAATCCAAATAAGGAAACTTCTGTCGGCTAACAACACGTTTAGAACAGGATTCAACCTTGCATTTCACCCTGTTTTCCAGCTACATTTGAGAACCAAAATATTAATTTTGAGTTATGGAAAAATACTTTTATGAGGGAGGACCATTATATATGGGAATACTCACAGTAATTTTTATCATCATGGTGGTATGGGCTGTTTACCAGTCTTTACCGGTTTTATTAAAAAAAGACTTTGACTATAATAAAACAAAAGAACGGTTGAAACACATAAAAACCATTGGAACATTTGCACTCGTTTTTGGTATTGTTGGTCAGCTAATTGGATTATACCAGATATTTAATGCAATAGAAGAAATGGGTGGAGTTTCTTCGGCACTTCTAATGGGAGGATTGAAAGTATCTATGATTACAACCTTCTACGGGATATTGATCTTTCTAATTTCTCTAATCCTGTGGTTTGTTACCGACTTTGTAACATCAAAATGCTGAACAAAGCATTTCCTTCAATACGATTTCAATATACCTTCAGCCTATGAAAAAGACAATAATAACATCACTTCTTTTATTCATTTCAATAATCGGAATTGCCCAAAACTATGATTTAAACAAACTAAAGGAACTTTCAAAAATTTGGGGAGAAGTATATTTATTCCATCCGGCAATAGTCAGATCAGATAAAAACACCGAATGGGAAAAACACTTCGTTGAGTTTCTGCCAAAGGTAAAAGGAGATTTAACAAAAGATGAGTTTATTGCAATAGTCAATTCTGATCTGTTAGCAACACTGGAAGATCCGTTTACTATAATACAAAAGTACAATTATGATACTTCAGGCATATCGAATCTAAATTCTACAAATTCGTTTGACTACCTGCGAATAACAGAAAAACAACTTTCAAACCTGAGTAGTTTAATGTATATAGATTCAATAATTTCAGACCGGTCTTCCGGTAAAGCATTGGTCGTTGATGTAAGGATAAATGAAAAACTTAAATTAGACCGACATTCTAACACTTTATTCGATTACTTTATGTCAATGCTGGTCGATGATGAAATCCCTCTCTGCTCATCAATAACGCGAGAACATTTTGGATGGGATGAATACAATGACTGGTGGTTTTATGAACAACGCTGGAAAGTTACTACCGAAGACAAACAAATTTCAAACAACGGAAAGCTCATGCCTTTAAAGTATTATTCGCAAGAACTTTCACCCTATCTTCAAAATTATAATTTTGATGATTTCACGCCAATTAAGCGACCAATTTACTTTATAACCAATAATAGTTTTCTCTCATATTACAGTTCTCAACTTATATCACTCCAAACCAATCGACTAAATACATTCATTATTAATGAAAATGCGGGAAAAATATTTCCGGCTAATACGAATTTAAGACGGTATACTTTTAACGACTTTGAATTTATTTTAAACACAGCCATCCACATAAATAAAGGTGTTCGCGAATTAAAAACGGGAATAAATGAAATTTCATTAAATCAGGATCAAATAATAGAATTTGTTAATAGTGTACACCAGGACAGCATTACTGAATGCAATTTTTCTTTCTCCATTACACCTAAAAAATACCAATCTCCTAATGATTCATTATCGTTGGAGGAAAAAATACTGGGAGTGGTTAAAACCTGGACAATAGTAAATTATTTTTATCCGTATACAGCTCAAATGACTGCTGATTGGGACGTTTCATTGGAAAAATATCTTCAGCTCTCGCAAAATACTTCATCCGATAAAGATTACTATACACTTATCCAGGAAATGATGGCAACGCTTAATGATTCTCATGTTTCTACATTCCACCCGTCAATTCTTAATTTTTCTGAAATTTTTGTTGTCCCGGTTCAATTTGATTGGATTGAAGATAAGGTAATAATAACTGCGATTGACACTTCTGTAACATCCGATATTAATGTTGGTGATGAAATAACGTCAATTAATGATTTATCAATTAAGAATTTATTGGAAAACGAATCTATAAAAATTTCGCATAGTAATCGACAGGGACTTTTATCCACGGTAATTAATCCCGGATATTTTACCGGGCCTTTGGATAGTAAAGTAAAATTTGGAATTAAAAGTAATGGCAAAATAAAAACCGTTAAAATTCCAAGATCAATGTACATTTTCCAATTTATCGGATTTGGGGACAATCGACAAACGAGTGCAATCTTTGAAAGCGGGATCGGCTATCTCAACCTGGCAGCTCTCTCTAATTCTTCAGCGTTAGAAAACGAATTAATTAAAATGAAAGATACCAAATCATTAATCATCGATCTGCGTAGTTCCTATCCAACAGCAGATTATCAACGCTTTTTACAAATGCTTACTCAAAAAGAAGTTGCAACAAGAATAAGCATTGTACCCGTAGTTTCTGCCACACAAGCTAAAGTATTTCAAACCGATATTACCACAATTAAACCCATCTCTTCATTTTCATACAAAAAGCCAATTATTGTATTGATTGATAAAACGATGATTAGTCGCCCCGAGGATATTGCCATTGCAATAAAATCACTTCCCAATGTTCGTTTTGTTGGTGAACAAACCCAGGGAACCGATGGAGAGATGACAAAAATAGACCTGCCTGGTGGCGGAGAAACTTCATTTACAGGACAGATTGTTAAGTTCGGTAACGATGATAATTTTTACAGGACCGGACTAATACCGGACATCGAAGTTAAGCAAACAATTAACGGGATAAAACAAAGCAAGGATGAGGTGCTTGAAAAGGCACTTGAAATATTAAGACAAAACCAACGGCCATAAAACAAAAATAAACTTGTTTAATCATTCCGATACAAATAACTACATTCACTTAATTTGCAGGCAAACCGGCAGCAACCAACCTGCAAACAAATATATGAAAAGAACATTTTTACTAACTTTGGCACCTGATAAATAATTTAGTTCATGCAGTTATTTTATGTTCCAAATCTTTCAGGTGCCGAAGTTATTTTAGATGAAACCGAATCTAAACATGCCGTTCGTGTTCTTCGCTTAAAAGAAGATGACGAGATTGAGCTCGTTGATGGTAAAGGTGGATTCTTCAAAGCCCGAATCACTGATGCAAATCCTAAAAAATGTAAGCTTAGCATTATTGATTCGCAAACTGAATTCGGCAAAAAAGACTTTCATTTACACATTGCCATTGCACCAACAAAAAACATCGACCGCACAGAGTGGTTCCTGGAAAAATGCACCGAGATTGGAATAGACGAGGTCACTCCCCTCCTTTCGGAACATTCGGAACGAAAAGTGATTAAACCCGAACGTTTGGAAAAAATTCTGGTTTCGGCCATGAAACAATCGGTTAAAGCTTATCTGCCCAAACTAAATGAACTGACTAAATTTTCCGACCTCTTATCACAAGCCACTGAAGCTAAAAAATTTATTGCCCATTGTAACGAAGGCGAAAAACCTCATCTAAAAAACGTTGTAAAACCAGGAGATAACGTGCTCATTCTGATTGGTCCTGAGGGCGATTTTAGTCCTGAAGAAGTTGACCTGGCTTTGGAGAATGGATTTGAAGCCATTTCGTTGGGGAATGCTCGTTTGCGTACGGAAACAGCCGGAGTTGTTGCTTGCCATATTGTAAATCTCGCCAACGATTGATAAAAAAATCCAACATTGTCAATAATAAATTAATTATACAATGTTCTGCTCAAACGTGTTTAAAATTTAACCCTAACCTGTATTTTTGCATCGAAATTCAAATATGAAAAATTAAAGCTATGAGGTTCAGAATTCTATTTTGTTTGCTGTTAATGGGTTGTATTGCAAGTGCTCAACCGGCAAAACCTATCTACAAAAACAATCAATATTCAGTTGAAGAACGAACTCAGGATTTGCTGAACCGCATGACGCTTGATGAAAAGCTGGGGCAGTTGCTTTGCCCCATGGGTTGGGAAATGTATGAAAAGAACGGCAGCGAAGTTCGTGTTTCAGAAACATTCAAGAACGTACAAAAGGAAAAACAACCCGGAATGTACTGGGCCACTTTTCGTGCCGATCCCTGGACTAAGAAAACGCTCAAAACAGGTCTTTCTCCAGCGCAGGCTGCCGAGGCAGCAAATGCTCTGCAACAATACCTTATCGACAATTCCCGACTGGGCATTCCGGTATTTTTAGCCGAAGAAGCTGCTCACGGACATATGGCGATCGGGACAACCGTTTTCCCAACCAGCTTAGGGCAGGCTGCCACTTTCAACACCGAACTTATGGAGGAGATGGGCCAGGCCATTGGTGCTGAAATACGTGCACAGGGCGCACACATTGCCTATGGTCCTATTCTCGACCTGGCACGCGATCCGCGTTGGTCGCGCGTAGAAGAAACTTTTGGCGAAGATCCTATACTGATCGCACAAATGGGAAGTGCGATGGTAAAAGGACTTGGTGGCGGTGATCTTTCGCAAGATTACAGTGTAATTTCAACGCTAAAGCATTTTATCGCTTACGGTGTACCGGAATCGGGTATTAACGGAAATGCATCGATTGTCAGTCGCCGCGATTTGCTGGAAAACTATTTCCCGCCATTTAAAGCGGCTATTGATGCCGGAGCTTTGTCGGTAATGACTTCATATAACTCAATTGATGGTATTCCATCGACTATGAATAATGAATACCTGACTGACATTTTACGCGACGACTGGAAATTCAGAGGTTTCACGGTTTCCGACCTGTTTAGTATTGAAGGAATTGCTGGTTCGCACTACATCGTAAAAACGGCTGAAGAAGCTGCCATAAAAGCCATTGAGGCAAGGACTAATGTCGATCTTGGCGGACAAGCCTACGTAAGACTAAAAAAAGCGGTTGAGCAAGGAATTCTGAATGAAAGCATTGTTGATTCTGCTGTTTGTAACGTAATTCGTTTAAAGTTCGAAATGGGATTATTCGATAATCCTTTTGTAAATTCTAATGAAGCTGCAGAAGTTGTACACAGCAAGGCCAATATTGAACTTGCACGTAAAATGGCACAGCAGTCAACGGTTCTGCTTGAAAATAAAGAAAAGATTTTACCGCTTGCCAAAAACAACATAAAAGTGGCCGTTGTTGGCCCCAATGCCAACATGATGTACAACCAACTGGGCGACTACACTGCTCCTCAACCTGCCCAATCAGTAGTAACAGTTTTCAAAGGAATAGTAAAGAAGCTTGGAGCTGAAAACGTTGTATACGAAAAAGGCTGCGCTATTCGCGATACCACCCAATCTGATATTCCTGCAGCTGTAAAAGCAACTGAAAATGCAGATGTGGTTGTGGTTGTGGTTGGCGGTTCAAGCGCCCGCGATTTCAGTACCGATTACCAGGAAACCGGGGCCGCCATTGCCAACAGCGAAGTTCTTAACGATATGGAAAGTGGTGAAGGAAACGACCGGTCGACGCTTACTTTGATGGGCGACCAAATGAAATTGCTTAAAGCCATAAAAAAAACGGGCAAACCTATGGTGGTTATCTATATTGAAGGGCGTCCGCTGAATATGAACTGGGCAGCCAAAAATGCTGATGCACTGTTAACAGCCTGGTATCCGGGCGAACAAGGTGGAAACGGCATTGCCGATGTACTGTTTGGCGACTACAATCCGAGCGGACGACTTCCCGTAACTGTAGCTGCCAGTGTTGGTCAGTTGCCCAATTATTACAACAAAAAGAATCCGAAAGCACATAACTATGTGGAAGGAAGTTCTGCTCCGCTGTATGCTTTTGGAACAGGAAAAAGTTATACATCGTTTGGTTACGAAAACATGAGCGTAGAAGAAAGTAATGAGAACACTTTCAACGTTTCGTTCGATTTGAAAAACACCGGCGACTTTGATGGAACTGAAATTGTTCAGTTGTACCTGCGCGACGAATATGCATCAACAGTTCGCCCGATTAAACAACTGATCGATTTTAAACCAATCTTCCTGAAGAAAGGCGAACAAAAACAGGTAACGTTTACAATTGCCAAAGACCAGCTCAGTATAATTGACACGAATTACGAACGCGTTGTTGAGTCTGGAGATTTTAAACTGATGATTGGAGCTGCCTCGGATAATATTCGTTTACAGGAAACGATTAGTATCAAATAGAATATATAAATTGGCAGTCACCAATCCGTTTGTTTTACTGATTAGTTATTCTTGAGCTTTTGATACTGCTCTGGTGTATCTATATCTTGCAGAATATCACCGCAGTGTATAGCTTTTATATTTTGCGTATAATTCCCGAAGATTGCTTTTGCACCTTGTTTTCCACTCAATTTAGAGAGTTCATCGAAGTAAAAACGATCGAATAATACCGGAACTCCCTCCCAGCCTGAATCAGCCTCAGAAACGATAATTTGTTGTGTATCCGGTTCGAAATTCGAAAGCAGATCGTTTAAATGTTGAGTTGTAATCAGTGGTTGGTCAACCAAAGAAATCAACACGCCTTTACTGACAGGAAACTGTTGTTTTACATACTCAACACCCGCAGCAACGGAAGTTCCCATGCCTTGTTTCCAGCTTTCGTTTATCGTAAATTTTACCGGTAAGTTTTGAAGAATTGGGATGATATTTTCTGACTGATTTCCTAAAACCACTATCACCGGATTCCCAGTAGCTGACAAAGTTTTTATCTGGTGTTCAACCAGAAATTGCTCCCTCCAGCGCAATAATGGTTTTGGCTGCCCCATTCTTGAGGAAGCACCGGCTGCCAGTAATAGTATTGGAATATTATTCATGAATTGCACCCACTTTTTCGCGCAAAGCCACGGGTTTCTGTTTACGTACCACACTTAAAATTTCTGCCAGAATAGAGATCGAAATCTCAGCAGCATTTTCAGCCCCAATGTTTATTCCTGCCGGACCGTGAATCTGCTCAACAAATTCAAGCGAAAGATCGGGAACCTGTTCCAGCAACATCGAAATTACACGCTCTCTGCGGTTTCCCGAACCCAACAAACCAATGTACGCCGGGTTAATGTCATTTAAAGCCATTAAATACTGAACATCTTTACTAAAGCTGTGTGTCATTAAAACCACTGCAGTTTGTTCGTCAATGGCTGAAGTATCAATAGCATCAAACGACGGAGTGATCAACGATGCTGCCCCCGGAAAATAGTCGCACGATTTCGACTCTTCGGGAGACGCCACCACCGTTACCTCCCACCCCAGTAATTTACCGGCCTGACTTAGCTGAACAGCATCGTGTTCAGCACCAAAAATAAACAGCTGGAATAAAGGCTCAAAAGTTTGTGAAAAACACTTTTGCTGATCGGTCTGCTCAGCTTTGAAATCGGGATTTAGTGAATAATCAATGCCGTTTATACGGAGCACCGAACCTACATCATCGTACTCTCCCACTTCTGTATCGAAGAACGAATCCATCTGAAAAGGCTTCCTGCTTTCCAACTGATTTTCAAAAGCCTTCAACAATTCGTCCGACAGAAAAGCCGGTTCTATCAAAACATGAATAACACCCTCACAGCCAACCCTATACCGACCATCGTAAGTAATAACTTTTGGCTTGTTGGTCCGAAAAACACTTTGCGCCTGCCGTTCGATCTCACTTTCAACACAGCCGCCACTAACTGCCCCGGCGTACTCCCCATCCTCGCGAATAAGCATCCGAACTCCGGGCCGGCGGTACGACGATCCCTCCAAATCGACTACCGAGACAAATACAGCTTTTTTATCAAATACTTGCCACGATTTTAACGTATCAAACAGTAGTTTCAGTTCGTGCGTCATTTCTAAAAAATTAAAGGTTAGTTTCGTTTGGTAAATTTTAATTCACCTAAATAAAAATACATCAAATATTTATAAACCAACACTATAACAAGAAAATGATTAATACTGTTCAATCAAATTCATTCCCCGGTGAATAAATTTCGGTTCTGTACAAATAGCTTCAAGCAAAAATACTTAATAGTCTGAAATAACTGAACAAATCAGCGATTTTCAAGTTAAATAGACATGTTGAAAATTGAAGATAAGCTGGGCAGAAGATTTGAAAAGCTAAGAATAAGTCTCCTGAACTCGTGTAATTTTTCGTGCGTTTATTGTGTTGATAATGAGTTTGATGAAAATACAAACCTTCAACCCGATCAAAGCGGCGCTGATAAACCAATTTCAGTGAAAGAATTTACACAATTGATTGAGGCAGTACACCGATTAACAGGCTTAAAAAGCGTTCGGTTAACCGGCGGCGAACCTTTGCTTTACTCCAATCTTTACCCACTTATTGAAAACATTAAAAACCTTGGCATTAACGATATTCGCCTAACCACCAACGCGTTTTTTCTAAAAGAAAATGCCGTAAAACTGGTGAATGCTGGCGTAAATTCAATCAACATTTCGGTGGATGCCATCGATAACAAAATCTTTGGGCAGCTAATACGCCGTTCGGATACTTCACGGGTTTTCCAGGGAATTGAAGCAGCTATAAAAGCAGGCTTGAATGTGAAACTTAATGCGGTTATCATGCGGGGAAAAAATGATTCGCAGATTGTTCCACTGCTGGATTATGCCACAGAACTGGGCGTAAAGATCCGCTACCTGGAGTTGATGAAAATGGGGCATTTATACCATTCGGAGAACGGACTTTTCTTTCCGGAAAAGGAAATTCTTTCAACGATTCAGGAGAAATACGAGATTGAAGAAATTAAGCGAGAAGATTCATCAACAGCGCATTACTGGCGCACTTCGAAAGGTGGAGTTTTTGGAATTATTGCCAATGAATCGACACCCTTTTGTCACGACTGCAACCGTTTACGATTAGACAGCAACGGCTACTTTTTTGGTTGCCTGAGCAATGCACATGGTGAAAAACTAATGCCGTATATCGATAACGACCAATTGCTTACTGAAAAACTTAAAGGATTATTGTTGTTGAAACAAGCGGTAAAATTCCACGGTAGTGAATTATCAATGAGAAATATAGGAGGCTAAAATGAATAGAAAGATTGTATGTTTTGCAGGACTGAAGAAGTTCTTTGGCGACGAAATCAACGTTGAAGTGGCTCCGGAAGAAAGTTATGCCAACTTGCTTGAAAAACTGGGAGAATTAAATCCGGAAGCAAAAGAAGTACTAACCAGCTGCCGGATTGCCGTGAACGAGGAATTCGTTCAGCTGAACGAGACGATAAAAGACCAAACCACATTGTTTTTAATTCCACCGTCAAGTGGAGGATAAATCAAACACTATGAAGCACATACAAAATACAGCGATTAATTACAGCGAACTTTTTGATGATTTCAGGCATCCGCAAAGTGGCGCGGTGGTGCTGTTCAGTGGTGAAGTTCGCGATAACAATAAAGGCCGCACAGTAACGCACCTGGAATACGAAGCGTACGAGCCTATGGCCGATAAAATGATCGACAAGATATTAGAAGAAGCCAAATCTCGCTTTAATCTTAACCAGGCAGCCTGTGTTCATCGTATTGGTCATGTTGAGATCAGTGGCTGTGCGGTTGTGGTGATCACGGGTTCCGGCCATCGTAAAGAAGCATACGACGCCAACCGTTACATCATCGACCGCGTGAAAAATGAAGTGCCCATCTGGAAGCACGAGTTTTTTGCTGACGGAACGAGCGAATGGGGACAAAACTGCGATTGTGTAACTGACGATCACCACCATCATAATCATCACTATGAAAAAGCTGAGTAGCGAAGACCTGTCGCGGTTTACACGCCATTTTTCGTTGTCGGAGATTGGACAAACCGGTCAGGAAAAACTAAAAAATGCACGTGTGCTGGTAATTGGCGCAGGTGGACTTGGAAGTCCTTTGTTGGTTTACCTGGCAGCTGCAGGAATTGGCACTATCGGTATTGTAGACGATGATGTGGTGAGCACTTCCAATTTGCAACGACAAATACTTTATACATCAGCAGAAGTTGGGCAAAAAAAGGTGGAGATCGCCGCCCAGAAACTAAAAGGATTGTACCCTGAAATTGAGGTTCTGCCATTTGATACAAAACTGGATGAAACCAATGTAGAAGAGCTTTTTCAACAGTACGATGTAATTGCCGACTGCACTGATAATTACAAAACCCGCCAGCTGATCGGTTCAAAATCAGCAAGTATGAACAAGCCGCTTGCTTTTGCATCTGTGTTAAATTACGAGGGGCAAATAAGTGTTTTTAATTATCAGAACGGACCTGTTTATGCCGACCTGTTCCCAACAACTCCAAAAGACGGAATTTACAAAGAAAATGACATTGGCCTTTTAGGTGTTTTACCAGGAATAACCGGAACACTGCAGGCGAATGAAATCATTAAGATCATCACAGGTTATGGCGAGGTAATCAGCGGAAAATTATTGGTTTTTAATATCCGCGATAACCGGTTTAATCTGTTTCAGTTTTAACCTTTGTAGATAGAACGCAGATAACATTGATTGAACTGATTCTCACTGATTTTTCTGTTTAACCTGCGTTATTTGCATTCAGTTTTTATAACAAACCTCAATAACTCAAAAGTATCGAAATGAAATATTCGGAAAAACGATTTTATCATTTTGATTTAAATTGGTAAGAAATGGAACGCAGATAACACTGACTTAGTTGATTTTCGCTGATTTATCCGTGACTATCTGTCAAATCCGCCTTATCTGTGTTCTGATTCATATTGAGCCTTTTTATCTGCTATCCAATACTATTTTTCACAAATGGCTGGTGGTAATACCGTTCTCCGTTGGCTTTGTATAAAGCGTTTGCCAGCGCTCCCATAACCGGAGGATAAGGTGGTTCACCTAATCCGGTCGGGTCGATATTGTTTTCAACAAAATGTACTTCTATTTCTTTGGGTGCCTCGCCATGCCTGATCAATCGGTACATATCAAAATTATTTTGTTCCGGTTGTCCTTCACTAAAAGTCAATCCGCTGTACATGGCATGTCCGATTCCATCCACAATACTTCCTTCTGTCATGTTAACCGCCGCATCGGGGTTTACCACAATTCCGCAATCAACAGAAGCATACACTTTCTCAATAACAGACTTACCATCTTTGTTGGCGATATCAACCACATTTGCCACATACGAATTGTGACAGAAATAGGCGGCCACACCACGGTTTTTACCTTCGGAGTTGGTATCCCAGCCCGATTTTTCGCGAACTTGTTCCAAAACACCGGCATATCGGACTGCATCGTAATCGTTGTTACCACCTACAGGATTTTCCTGTGCCCGTTTCAATAAATCGAGGCGAAACTGTATAGGATCTTTGCCGGCAGCTTCTGCCACCTCATCGAGGAACGACTGCTCGGCTACCGCATTAAAATTGGAGCCGGGAGCGCGAAATGCTCCGGTGCTGATGTTGGAATCCACCGTGAAGCTTTCGGCAAGGTAGTTGTCCACAGATCCTGCCGGAAAACGGTTGGCATGTAACGGACTACTCGGTATTCCTCCCATTCGCACATGGAAACCAATCAGGTTGTTGTCGGCATCCAGTGCTGCACGGTATAAGGCATGATAAGCCGGACGATAAATTCCGTAAGACATATCGTCTTCGCGCGAATAGATCAATCTTACCGGAGCTTTCACCTTTTGCGAAATAACAGCTGCTTCCACCATAAAGTGGCCATACAGACGTCGTCCGAAACCTCCTCCCATGCGGGTCATTTGTACATCTACTTTTTCGAGTGACAAACCAAGCCGGGCAGCAACCGATTTTTCCATAAATTCCGGTGTTTGAATCGGGCCTGCGAGCAATGCAAAATCATCTTTTACATCGGCAAAAAAGTTCATGGGCTCCATGGGGCTATGAGCCTGGAAAGGAGCTGTATAAGTCCGTTCAATAACTTTTGCTGCATCTTTAAATGCTTCCTCGGGATTTCCGTCTCGGCGTTGCTCTCGTCCCGGTTTGGCAGCTGCTTCCTCCATTTTTTTGTAATGATCAGCCGTGCTTTCAAAACCCGCAGGTACACCCTGAGAATTGTTTTCAGAAATTGGTTCCCACTCCACATTTAACATCAGTTTGGCATTCATCACTTCCCAGGTAGAATTACCAACTACTGCCACCAATTCGGTAAAAGCAGTAATATCCGACCATTGCATTTGGTAGTCGTCGTTATACGTTTTAATGGCAAAAACATCTTTGATTCCGGGCATGGCTTTCGCCTCGGTCGCGTCAAACGATTTCAGTTTCATTCCAAAAGCCGGTGGATGTTCGATCATGGCAATCAACATTCCCTCTGCTTTATAATCGAGACCAAACAAAGGTTTCCCGGTAACTATTTTTTGGCCATCCACATTTTTTCGGGAGGTACCAATAATGGTAAAATCCTTTATATCTTTTAACTCTACTTCTTCCGGAACTGTCAGTTCTGCCGCAGCCGCAGCCATTTCTCCATAACCTGCTTCTTTTCCACTGCTCTTATGATATAAAACGCCGGCTTCTGTTGTGATTTCATCAACCGGAACTTTCCATTCGTGGGCGGCAGCCTCGCGTAACATCCTTCTGGCCGTTGCACCAGCCATTCGAAGTCCGTTCCACCCTTGCCGGATAGACTGACTACCGCCAGCCAACTGTCGGGTAAAAATATCGGTATTTAGCGGTGCCTGTTCTACCAGTACAAACTTCCAGTCAACATCCAGTTCATCGGCCACAATCATCGGCATCGATGTCTTTACATTCTGTCCAATTTCCGGGTTGGGCGACATAATTGTAACCGCTCCGTTATTACCGATTTTCAAAAAACCGTTTAACTCATACCAATTATCGGGCATGGTCAATTCTTTTGGGGAATCGGTGGTGCAAGCCGGAGCCAGCCAACTAAAAGTTAGCAGCAACCCGCCACCTGCCAGAGCAGAGCTTCGTATGAAAGAACGTCTATCAAGTTTTGTTTTAACAGTTGTCATGTGAAAAGATTTTAATGTTATTGAATGCAAAAAAGAGTGGAATTTGTATTGTGCAGATTAAGAATTTGAAGCTGTCTTAATCGCCTTTTTAATTCTTGTATATGTTCCGCACCGGCAAATGTTACCATGCATAGCCGTTTCAATTTCTTCGTCGCTGGGTGATGGATTTGCATTTAATAATCCTGCGGCATTCATTATTTGCCCGCTCTGGCAGTAGCCACATTGCGGCACATCTTCTTCTATCCAGGCTTTTTGAAGCGGATGGTCTCCGTTTTCAGAAAGACCTTCTATTGTTGTGATTTCCTTGTCGCCTACCGAATCGACAAAAGTGATACACGAACGCGTTGCAATCCCATCTACAAGAATGGTACATGCTCCGCACTGTGCAATTCCACAGCCGAATTTTGTTCCTACTAAATCAAGATGATCTCTGAGTACCCAAAGCATTGGAGTTGACGGATCAACATCCACCTCTTGCTGTTTTCCGTTGATGTTTAGATTAAATACTGCCATTTATTTATAGATTTTAAACGATGTTACGAAGCTTAAATATTGAAATATATTGATCTCTGCATATTTCATTAACATCCTTTACAACAAACCTTTATAATAAATGTTCAGGTGGGAATTAAGAATTATCTGCCCGTTAAGACCATATAAAACTCCTACAGAACAAAGTCGCAGCATATAAGTCATATACTTCACTATATCGAGCAGTTTTTACCATTTGGTATTGCCCAAATAGTAAGCATAAAATCAAAGATTGCGCCAATTTCATTCGGCAATTCCCAATCTCCTACAGGAAAATTGATTAAGAAACTTTCAGAATAATTTAGCCTGATTAATCCGCATTATTCATCACAAATAGCAAAACAGTTTAAAGCGACGAAGTTTCATACCCATTTTTGACACTCAAAAATGGACTCAACTAAGTCGGGATTAACCCGGAGAAACATGACTATTGCTAAAATCAAATGAATTATCCGAGTTAATTCATAAAAATGAATTAATCACCTACAGTTCTGACTAAATAATTGATACACAATTATTTGCCAGGACTAACCTTGACATTGAAAATCATCAGATTATTTTGTTCAAGGCACATACTATACTGATTTTCAACCGTCAACACTTTGTGTGAAAAATTTAATGAATTTTTCAGATTAGAATTAAGAGATGATCGACTTATACCGATTGTTCAAAACCATTTATAAACAAAAAGGGATTCAAATTAATGAACCCCTTTTCTATATTATCAAAAAATTCTTTTCTGATTCTAGTAACGATCACGACGTCCGTAACCACCACCGCCACCACGGTTGTAACCACCGCCACGGTTGTTATTTTCACGAGGTTTTGATTCGTTAACTTTTATGTTACGACCTGCAACCTCAGCGTTATTCAGTTCTTCGATAGCTTTGTTAGCTTCTGAATCGTCTTCCATTTCAACGAAACCGAAACCTTTGCTTCTACCAGTAAATTTATCCATGATAATTTTAGCTGAAGCAACTTCACCATACTCTTCAAAAATTTCTCTCAAATCTTCTTCGCCCAAATTGAAGGGCAAATTTCCAATGTAAATGTTCATTTTATACTATAATTTAAAGTTAATATATCCATCTTACTGATCACCAGAAGAACCAATCAAAATGCATCACGTCCTGGTGTTACTTTAATACAGTATAAAAGAAGCTTTATTAACGATTGAAATAACGTCGGGAAAACACAAGAGAGATAAACTGTCCGGTTTATTAAATATCAATAAAAAAAGACCAAAATGCTAATTGCCAGACTTTTCTAAAAATTAACAGCCCAAAGGTAATCCTTTATTCGAACTAACAAACTAAAATTAACATATTTCTTAAACATACGTTTATTCAACAATCAAATCGCGAATTACCGCGCTGGCAATAAAGCCTCCAAATAGCGGCGGCATATACGAAATCGTTCCTACGGTTGATTTTTTATTCTGACCTTCCTCAATACGAACGGCCTTTTCATCGATATCCTCGGGTGAGAAAACCACCTTAACTCCCTTTTTTACACCTAATCGCGATAAACGTTTTCGCATCATTTTTGCCAGTTTGCAATTGTGCGATTTTTTAATGTCGGTAAGCTCAATTTTCGACGGATCCATTTTTCCGCCGGCTCCCATGGAACTAATTACACGGAGTTTTAACTGCAGTGCATTATAAACCAGAAATACTTTAGGCGAAAGTGTATCGATGGCATCAACTACGTAATCGAAAGGCTGGCTTTTTAAGAGTTCGATGGCTTGCTGGTCTCGAATGAACTCATTTACAATCGTCAATTCCAGCTCCGGATTTATATCCATAAAACGTTTTGCCAGAATTTCGGCTTTTGCCAAGCCTTTGGTACTTATCAGCGCCGGTAACTGGCGGTTACGGTTACTTTCTTCCACCACATCGCCATCAACAATGGTCATTTTACCAATTCCGGCACGACATAACTGTTCTGCCGCATAAGCTCCAACCCCTCCTAAACCAACGACCAATACATTTGCATTCTTTAGTTTGGCCAGTTTTTCTTCTCCTAACAATAACTCAGTTCGTTCCAACCAATGCATAACTCTTTAAAGCTAAATTTTGTGGGGCAAAGAAACAAAATTGTGTTTAAATTCTTCCGGGCATCAGCGAATTTTCTATCTGATTGAAATTGTTCCAAACCACTTCTTTAAGCACTTCAACCGGCACTTCTTTTAAAGCTGCTGCCTGCTCGTATATAGTGTCAACGTTTAAATCCAGCTCGTCTGTTTCGAAGAATATTTTATTCAGAGGCAGATATTTAAATGACTTTACCGCTTTTGAATTCTCGCGAAATAGATTTTTTCCAAACGAAAACAGAAATCCTTTATCCACCAACTGTTTTGTAATTTCAAGACTTCCGTTATATCCGTGCAAAATCCATGGCATGGCCGGATTCAGTTTCTTCCGAAGTTCAATAACTTCATTCATTGCTTTTACACAATGAATAATCAACGGATATTCATATTCTTCGGCAATAACAGCCTGCGCCTCAAAAACCCGAAGTTGTTCGATAAAATCGCCGCCATTAATTTTGTCGAGGCCTGCTTCTCCCACAAAAATTACATGGTCGAATTCAAGAGCCTCCTCCACCATTTGTAGCGCTTCGTTGTTTTCCTGTTTACCGCCAATGTGCCACGGATGAAGCCCGACCGAATAAAAATTACGACCGTTAAAAGCCGCAAATCCATCGCCCGGAAATATATTTTGTACCGTTATCGTTTCTGTTTCTTTATGAAACGGATGTGTGTGAATATCGATATAGGGAATTGAACTCATAAATCAATTTTGTTAGCTAAACTCTTTTCAATTACGCCATCTCCAGCATTTTTGCAACCACATTTGAAGCGCCATCAGCAATTTGTGTGATGGTAGCATCAAGCATATAACAAGGTGTTGTAATTACTTTGTATTTCTCATCAACCACAATTTCGCCATGGGTAGTAGTAACGTGCGTGGCACCCAACAATTCCAGCGCATCGGCAGTTCCTTTGTCCTGACCGATGGTAAGTTTTACATCGCCTAAAACTTTGGCAATTATTGCCGGCGAAATACACAATGCGCCTACAGGTTTTTCAGCCTCAACAGTAGCTTTTATTGCTTTCTCAACATCCGAATTTACTTTACAATCAGGGCCATCAAAAGCAAAAGTGCAAAGGTTTTTGGCAGCACCAAAACCTCCGGGGAAAATAATGGCATCGTAATCCGCAGCTTTGTATTCCGATAATGCTTTTATATTGCCGCGTGCTATGCGGGCCGATTCTACCATTACATTTCTGGTTTCCGGCATTTCTTCGCCTGAAATATGATTTACCACATGCGCCTGATCCACATCAGGAGCAAAACACTGGTAAGCTGCGCCTTGC
Organism: uncultured Draconibacterium sp.; assembly: GCF_963677575.1. Classification (NCBI taxonomy): domain Bacteria; kingdom Pseudomonadati; phylum Bacteroidota; class Bacteroidia; order Marinilabiliales; family Prolixibacteraceae; genus Draconibacterium; species uncultured Draconibacterium sp. Next base: position 147,850 of record NZ_OY782038.1, on the reverse strand, counting down.
TGAGCGATGGCCAATAAAGTTAATGTGGCCTCGTGAATTTCGGCACCGTCATAAACACCATTTCCGGCTAATACTACAGCTATATTCTTCATTTTATCTCTGTTTTAAAGTTTGCATTTCAAAGTTACAAGATAAAAAGAGAAACGGAAAATGCAATTATGATCAGTTCTTAACTTATCTGCTCCAGATCGTATGGTGTTTCCTGGTAAACGTAATAATTCAGCCAGTTGGAGAACAATAGATTTGCCGTTGATTTCCAGCGTATAATCGGATTCTTCGACGGATCGTTATCCAGGTAGTAATTTTTAGGAATTTCGATGGGTAAATTTTTTGCCAGATCGCGCTTGTACTCTCCATCCAGCGTGTGACGCGAATATTCAGAATGCCCGGTAATAAAAAGCTGTCGGCCGTTTTTTGCTTTTACAATTGATACCCCGGCATCATCCGAACAGGAAATAATCTGCAAATCACTCACTTTCTCGATATCCTCTTTACGAATTTCGGTATGACGGGAATGTGGAATAAAAAAGGCATCGTCAAAACCTCTGAATATTGGCAGCGTATTGTCTGACAAACGATGCTCGAAAACGCCAAACATTTTCTTGTCGAGCGGATATTTTGGCACATTGTAATAGTGGAACAAAGCAGCCTGTGCCGCCCAACAAATAAACAATGATGAAGTTACATGATGCTCCGCCCAGTTGAGGATCTCTTTCATTTCATCCCAATAAGTTACTTCCTCGAAATCAAGCTGCTCAACCGGCGCACCGGTAATGATCATTCCATCGTACTTTTCATTTTTCAATTCATCAAAAGTATCGTAAAACTCACTCATGTGCTCCGATGGCGTGTTCTTTGGCGTATGTCCTTTTATTTTCAGAAAGTCGACCTCAATCTGTAAAGGCGAGTTGGACAACAAGCGAAGCAGATCCGTTTCGGTTGATATTTTTAGCGGCATCAGATTTAAGATCACAATTTTTAGTGGTCGAATATCCTGGTGCGATGCGCGCGATGAATCCATTACAAAAATATTCTCCTCGCGAAGGATTTCAATTGCCGGTAATTTGTCGTTTATATTTAATGGCATTTTATAGTCGTTTTTTCGTGACGAGAAGAGCAATTTTCAAATCTCGTCGCTCCATTTTTTCAGTTCGTGCAAAATTAACCAATAGTATGAAGTTGGAAAATATTTATTCACCTGCTAACCCGAAGCCAGCAGGTGAATTATTCTGTTTTAAACTTTAGCTAAAGCTTGCTCAAAGTCGGCAATAATATCGTCGATGTGTTCCAAACCAACACTCACACGAAGTTGCGTAGGCGTTACACCCGCTGCTGCCTGTGCTTCTTCCGACAATTGCTGGTGTGTTGTTGCTGCCGGCTGAATAATTAATGTTTTTGCATCGCCAACGTTAGCCAGATGACTTACCAACTCCAGGTTATTTACCACATTATTCGCTGTATTTTTATCGCCTTTTACATTGAACGACAATACGCCACCTGCACCTTTGGGCAAGTATTTCTGCGCGTTGGCATACGACGGGCTGCTTTCCAGTCCCGGGTAATTTACGCTTTCTACTTTCGGATGTGTTTCAAGCCACTTGGCCACAGCCAGCGTGTTTTCCACGTGACGATCCATTCTTAGCGACAGCGTTTCCAGCCCCTGAAGCAGCAGGAACGAGTTAAACGGACTGATTGCCGATCCAAAATCACGTAGTCCCTCAACACGCGCTTTTATAATAAATGCAATGTTTCCAAATGGTCCGTCGAAATTAAATACATCCCAGTATTTCAATCCGTGGTAACCTTCTGAAGGTTCAGTGAAACCGGGGAATTTACCGTTGCCCCAGTTGTAAGTTCCGGCATCAATAATTACACCGCCGATGCTGGTTCCGTGGCCGCCAATCCATTTGGTTGCCGATTCCACAACAATGTCGGCACCGTGCTCGATCGGGCGGAACAAATAACCACCGCCGGCAAAAGTATTGTCAACCATTAATGGAATATCGTATTTTTTAGCTACCGCCGCAATAGCATCAAAATCAGGAATTACAAATCCGGGATTTCCGATAGTTTCAAGGTAGATGACCTTTGTATTCTCATCAATCAGTTTCTCGAAAGATGCCGCTTCGAGATCTTCTGTTAAGCGAGCTTCAATTCCCAGTCGTTTAAATGTAACTTTAAACTGGTTGTAGGTTCCTCCGTACAAATAAGGCGATGAAACAATATTGTCGCCAATATCCAGGATATTATTTAATGCAATAAACTGTGCTGCGTGTCCCGAAGCCACAGAAAGTGCTGCCGCACCTCCTTCGAGCGCTGCAATACGCTGCTCAAACACATCCGAAGTCGGATTCATGATACGTGTGTAAATGTTGCCAAACTCTTTTAAGGCAAACAAATTAGCCGCATGATCGGCATCGTTAAACACGTACGACGATGTTTGATAAATTGGCACTGCGCGTGAGTTAGTCGTTGCATCGGGTTGTTGTCCTGCATGTAGCTGCAGTGTTTCGAAATTTAATTTTTGTGTAGTCATGTTGTTATAATTTTTTGAGTTAGAAACTTTTCAAGTGGTGTTTTTCACCAATTATTTCGCCCCCTCCTATCCTCCCCAAAGAGGAGGAACAGTCCCCCTTTGGGGGATTTAGGGGGGCATTCCAGCCAAATTCTGAAATAATTCAGAAGAATGCCCTCATTTATTTTATTAGAAAAAAGCGTTATAAATTTCTCTTACACTTTTTTCTTTGTCGGATTCCTGCACCACCAAATAACTTACCAGGTCGGATGCTCCGGAGCCGCTTAGTATTACATTAATTTTGTTGTTAGCCACCGCAGCAAATATCTTTGCCGACACGCCATAAGCCTGTTGCATTCCATGCCCGACGATACCAATCAGTGCCACATCGTTCACCACTTTGATATCAGTAACAGCCGAAAAGCCCAATTTGTGCACAAGTTTTAATGCTTTTGCTCCATTTTCTTTGTTAAGGATAAAATTGATGGACGTTTGCGAAGTAATCACCGACTTAATATTCAATCCCGCATCGTTCAACTGGTTGGTAACTTTTGCAAGGATACCCGGTTTTAAACCAACGCCCGGTCCGTCGAGCTTTAACAGCGAAATATCGTCGGTGCAGGCTACGCTTTTTACAATCTGCTCCTCAATGTAAGTCTCGGTATTAATAATGGTTTCAACTTCGCCATCAGCCGTTTCCGGGCTCAACACCTGAATTGGGATATGCGCATATTCCAACGGTTCCACGGTTCGCGGGTGAAACGAATAGTGCTCGAAATACGCCAGCTCACTGGCCTCAGAATACGTCAATCTCTTTATGATTTCGGGATTTTCAATGATAGCTGGTTTCGCCCGCTGAAAATCGTTATCAAGCCCCCAGAGTTTTAGTGATTCGATACCGAGTTCTTTGGTAAGAAAAGCTGCCGTATAATCAGCTGCTGTTTTACCGGTTCGTGCCAGTTTATTGTTCTCATCAATCCCATAAGTACCGGGAATCAGGTAAACACCAGCCTCCAGCTTATTGAGTTTATCTGTATCGACCGAAAGGAAAGTTGCATTTCCAAAATCTGACGACACCTGCAAGTCAATATCTTCGGAAAGAATAATACTTGCCTCACTCCAAAGCGACGACAGAATCTCAACCGACAGTTTTTCGGCAAAACTCAACACCTGGTCTTTTAAAGCCCGCGAATAATCGCCGATAAGCCCGATTCCTTTTAGTAATCCAACCAACTGCTTGGCCAATTTTGAATACTCTTCTGACAGCTGCTCATCAACTGTACCGATATAAAAACCATAAATCTCGTTCAGGATTTCCTCTTCATCCAGTTCTTGCAAAAATACCTGTTGCAGATTATACTGAATAAGCTCGAGCAATTGAGGAATGGCCGAAACCACCACATAATTGCGACTGTTGCTGCCTGCTAAAAAGGCTTTTAAATTTTGTAATGCTATTTGGTTGCCAATATGGCTTCCACCAAATCGAATAACATTATCCGACATAAAAATATTTTTTTTTGAAATTTTGTTTGTGTAATAAACGCTTGTACGGGATGCCTTCAAACAACGATTAACCATCGAATGAAGGCTATCGCATAGACATAAACATAGACGACATAAACATTGCTCCGCAACGGATTGCTGCGATAGAAGAAGTAGTATTTCTTTGGTCAATGTTCATTCTTGCCGAATTTGTTTAACGCAAATATAAATTGATTTTTGATAAATGCAAGCTTATCTGGATTGATTTTAGATTAATTTCACATTGGGATTCCCGCGGTTAACAACACTTTCAAAGGATTTGCGCCATCGTTTTGTAATGAAATTGGTTAATTTACAGGCAAGTTGATGTTCAATTTGTTTTGAAATAATACCCAAGTTTTGCTACCCAACAAATATCACTTACTTCAATTGCGGTGTCATCAGTTTTGCGCGATAAATTGTCATTGTACTCTATCTCGAAATAAAACAAGTTACCCAATTCTATCCCCAATCCTACCACACCATTTAAACCCAACTTATTAAATTCATCAATACGATTCCCGAACATGGGGAATTCCAATCCTGAACCTTCCTCCGTAAAATATGAATCTTTATAATCCAGCAAATATTCCCCTCTAGCGCCAACCAATGCGTATGGAGAAAAACCCGTAGAAAAGGGTGCGATCTTAAACGTTAAGCCGAGTGCCAGGTTATGAAAAATCACATCCTTATCAATTGTTCCGGCACTGGTTCCATCTACGACAAATAATTCCTGATCATTCAAGAATCCCTTTTGTATGTATCCAATATCTGTTCGTAGAACAAAAAGATTATTTAAATCTTTCTCTGCCGAAAGAAATGCAGTAAATCCCAAACGATAGCTTTTATTATTTTCCCAATCAGGCCAGTTTACATAGTCCCATTCTTGTGTTGCGTAGGTAGTTCCAACAGAAACGCTATAACGGTCAATAAATTGAGCTTTTACGTGAACCGCCCCAACAAGCAGAATGCAAAGAAATATAAGTGTTTGTTTCATAGCAGAGCCTTAAAAAGTAATATTTAATCACAAATCAATTTTATGATAAACGCAGGTTTTACTCGTTATATTGCTCAGGCCCAACAGAAATTTTGGTAACAAATACTCCATTCTTATCCACATATTTGTAGTTCATGGTTACCTGGTTAACACGGAATAATTCCATATCAGGATTGGTTTTAATATTGTTGGTTATTTGCGGAATCAGATACGCTTCAAAACTGCTGATATCGATCGAATCTTTTACCAGGGTCATTAGCGAATAGTTGTACTGAAAAGTATTATTGGCCATTGCCACAGTATTGTCGAGGCGGGTTTCGGCATCAACCATTAGAGGACAGGCTTCGTTTAATTCGCTGGCGGTTTTCATTAATACCCTATCGAAAGAAAAAATATGCTGTACCAGCTGTTGCGCCACAAAAAAGGCAACTGCAAAGGCCACTGCACTAACAAGCGTTACAATCAACTTCTTTTTTGGTGAACTTTTTGGATGTTTGGCAAGCGGTTGTTCTGTGGTTTCTTTGGGCTCTGCTTTTGGGAGTTCGTAGCCACAATAGCGACAGTATTTGGCGTTGGTTTTATTGTCTTCGTTACAATGTGTACACTTAACTATTTCCATTTTGGTTGTTTTTTTTTGATCGGTTTGAATTGATTTCTTCGGATGTGAATGTAGTAATATTTTCAATAAATGGTTTTATGTTTATGAAAGATTAATAGGCTTGCAAACCCGGTAAGACTTACCGCTCCAACAAATTAGAAACTCTAATAAGCGCATACTCGTAAATACAAGAGAAACTAGAAATTTCGAAAAAACATTAATGTATGATCTTAAAAAATTAACTGATTTTGTTGACCACAGGAATTTCCGCTATTCTCGCTTTATGAAGTTTCTCTTTTAGGAACAATGGAATCAGATTTAAACGAAGCTCATATATTTATTAAAGCAACATTGGAGACTGAAAACCGAATGAATTATGGAAATAAAATTTGATCCGTTACGCCGGTTTATAAAAATTAAATCACTAAGCAGCATTTGTATGCTTTTGGCTGCCATATCGGCGCTCATTGTCTCTAACACCAACCTACACACCTATTACCAACAATTTTTAAACCTTGAATTTTTAATCGGTTTCCGCGAATTCCACTTATCAAAATCGGTACTCCACTGGATTAACGATGGCTTAATGACCGTTTTCTTCTTTGTTATCGGGTTGGAGATAAAACGCGAATTCCTGATCGGCGAACTTAGCTCGGCACGAAAAGCCATCTTACCCATTTTGGCGGCCATTGGCGGAATGATCTTCCCCATTGCGCTATTTTTTTTACTAAACCATGGAAAAGAAGGTACGCATGGCTGGGGAATAACCATGGCTACCGACATTGCCTTCTCGTTGGGTGTATTAGGGATACTAGGGAAAAAGGTACCTTTTGGCCTTACCATTTTTCTTGCGGCATTCGCCATTATCGATGATTTAGGTGCGGTTATGGTAATAGCAATATTTTACAGCTCGCTAATTTACTGGCACCTGGTAGCCATAGCTACCGTATTGTTGCTTGGTTTATCCCTCTTATCTGTAAAAGATTTTTATTCCCGGCATATCTATATTCCTGTCGGATTTGTTATCTGGCTCCTGTTTTTAGAATCAGGCATACACCCCACCATTGCCGGCGTTCTGTTTGCACTCACTATTCCATCGCATCGAAAAAAAAGACTGGTTGATGTAATTGTAAAAGGGAAAAAGGCTCTTAATGAGTTATCGCAATTAATAGGGGAAAAAATGGTGGAATTTAAAAACCATAAAACGGCCATTAACATTTTAGACAACATCACTTCCGAAATTCAGTCGCCTTTGCAACACCTGCAAAACAAATTAAGCACAATGGTCTCCTTTCTAATTATTCCGCTTTTTGCTTTCGCCAATTCAGGTATAAATTTTATTGGCGATGAAGGTGCTTTTACTCCTTTATCCATAAGCATTGCCGTAAGTCTGGTTTGTGGTAAAATAATCGGGATCAGTTTATTTACCTGGCTGGCGGTAAAACTAAAAATAGCCGCACTCCCTAAAAATGTCGATTTCCGGCAGATTTTCGGATTATCATGTTTGGGCGGATTTGGTTTTACCATGTCAATTTTTATCTCCAATCTGTCTTATGAGTCTGCTCATCTGCAAGACTCCGCAAAATTGGGCATATTGATTGGCTCATTGGTTGCAGGTGTTAGTGGGTATTTGGTTATCCGGTATTCGTTGAAGAAAAGAGCGATTCCTGAGAGTATCAACAATGACAAACCTTGACCTAATCACCTATCTCATTATTTTTTCCGTTGTTATCATCATTCTGCATCTTTTTAAATCCCCGATCCAATAGTGTTCTGAACCGGCTTGGATCATAGCTTATCAGAAAACAAAAAAGAGAAACAATACCCGCTAACCGAGCATACTGATCTTGTGTTGGAGCAGTTAATGCTGCTTCGTCTAATACCAATACTCCGGAAAGCATCAATAAGTAAATAAACATGCCTCTAAATACGCCAGACATAATCGGGCTGGTTTTATCGCTTGGTATTTCCACTTCTCCATTTTTGGTAACGTGTAACTTCGCAATACGCGAAACCGCACCAATCATTCCTGCAAATACGCACAACATCAACAGGTTTGAGGGTGTATATGAAAAAATAACAACAAACCAGGCTTTAAACAAACCTGGCTCATTACCAATTAATGATAAATCTTGTACCTGACCTGTAATTACATTCCGGTATGGCTCTGAATTTATAAGTATTCCGCTTATAAAAATTATTAGCCATATAATAACGATTGCTAATCCTAAGATGACTTCAAGAGGTTTTAATCCGGTTTTACAATCCGATTCCTGTGGTTTACTTTTTTCTGTCATGATGTAATGGTTTTAGTTAATAAAATCCGGTTGATAAATCACAGAAATAATTAGGAGTAGATAAACTATTATCAAAAAGCACTTACAATTTACAAAACAAAACACTGAATTACAACAACATACAACACTCAACCATTGCTTTCGTCGATTAAATAGTGCTAAAAAGGGAAAAAGAGCAGGCCTTTTATTGAAAGATTATGATGCTATTAATTGAGACTATGAGACGGTTAAGCCATCTTTAATACTCCGGCCGAAAGGAGTTTCAACATTTTTTGCCTGACAAAAGCTTACTGTATATTAATTCATTTATTGATTAAATTATTCGTTTTAGGATTTATAAATTTGAGGGATCAACAATAATAACCACATTTCCTTTTTTATGCCCCGAAGCAATGTAACGGTGTGCTTCAGCAACTTTTTCGATAGGATACTGCCGGTCGATAACTGTCTTTAAACGTCCGGCCTTAAAAATGTGTACAAGCCTTGTAAAAAGGTCGTGTAGTTCTGCTTCTGTGCGCAAACCTGTTGCCGAAAATTTAGCTTTCTTTTTCGCGAAAGCCGATGTCCAAAACATTTGCATCAGCAACGAAAATTTTAATACCGGCGACAAGTACTGCCCCGATTCGGTAAGAATATTTTTAGCTTTTGTGTATGAGCTTTTCCCTACCGTATCAAAAACAAAGTCGTAATGTATCTTACCGGCAGTGAAGTCTTCTTTGGTGTAATCAATCACATGGTCAGCTCCCAACGATTTTACCAGCCCTACGTTTCGCGTACTGCAAACACCGGTTACCTCGGCTCCCATAAATTTTGCAATTTGAACTGCTGCAGTTCCCAGGCTTCCGGAAGCTCCGTTAATTAATACTTTTTGGTTTGCTTTCAGTAGTGCAATCTCTTTCAGAAAATTTAGCGAGGTTACATGTCCGTCGCCATACATAGCAGCTTCAGCATAATTCATATTATCCGGCATTGGCAGAATTACTCCGTTTTCAGGAACCGCAACATACTCGGCATTGGTGCTCATTCCTAAAGTCGTTTCTCCAAATACCCGCGTTCCCGGTACAAATTTGTTGACATTTAATCCTGTTTCAACAACATAGCCGGCAAAACCTGTTCCAGGGATTTGGTGTTTAGGTTTCTGTAATCCGGTCATTAGTCGACCGAAATAGGGCTTCCCCGATCGCATCATTCCATCAGCAGTAGTTGCTGAACTTGCAACCACTTTCACCAGTACTTCATTCTCTTTAATAATAGGTTTTGGTACGTATCCGATTTGTAGCACTTCGGGACCTCCGTATGTCGTTGCAACTATTGCTTTCATTGTTTTCTTCATGACATCTATTTTTTATTTGAAATACGTTTATTTGATTTTCATCGAAATTATGAAGCAAAAGTAGAGCAGACTGTGTTGCAAGTCGTTCGGGAAAACATTACATGAGTTCGGAATTATAATTGAGGGCTAATTAGTTTTGTAAGAAAACGCCAAATGCTGCGTTACTCTCGGTTTGAAAACGGTCGATTACGAAAGTAAACTCCCTGATTTCCAAACCTTCGAAAGCCTCGCCTTTGACGCTTTCTTATCAAAGACAAAGAAATAGCTGAGTTTTCAGGCAAGCACTAATTAGTAATAAAAAACCTCCGCGGAGGGAGGTTCAAATCAGTCTCTTCTTATATGGAAAGGTCAATTCTTACCTGTTCAGTTAACTAAACCACTATGCACTGAAAGTACATAGGTTTAAGATTGAATGAAACGAGCATCTCAAATTTTTGCCACACAACTTGTCCCGGATAACCGGGAGGAGAATGATGAAAAGCGAGTTACATGAGTTACCTTAATCAATAAACAATTTTAAACGAATGAAATTCAAATGAACAAAACATAGGATACGAGTAGAAAGTAATGAGTAGTGAGAGAAGAAAATAGACACAAATAAGCTTCTCAATACTCAAATCTATGTACTCAAATCAAAATCCAATAAAATAAAAGTTTATAGAAACTAAAGTAGCTGCAATGAATTGAAAATCGCTGAAAGCAAATTGCAGGGTTTTAACCATTAACTAGAAAATAAATAACAACTAATTATCTCACCTGCTTCAATTTATCAATGTTTAAGTTTAAAATTGCATCCAGATTTAGTTCTATTTTTTCCACTTCCCAATTCCACCATTTTATTTCAATTAGCGCTTTAATTTCCTTTTCCGAGAATCGTTTCTTTATAGCTTTTGCCGGATTTCCTCCAACTATTGTATAGGGCTCTACATCGTTCACGACAACCGAACGTGACCCGATAATTGCACCGTCACCGATAGTTACACCCGGCATAATAATGGCCTCCATCCCAATCCACACATCGTTCCCGATGATGGTGTCTCCTTTCTTCCCGGGAAACTTAAACATGGCTTCAATTTCTTCCGGCGTAGTTTGCGGTGTCATCATAAAATTATTAAACGGGAATGTTGAAAACCCGTTCATATTGTGATTTGCCGAGCTTGTTATTATCCGCACTCCATGCGCAATTTGACAGAATTTCCCTATAACTAACTTTTCCGGACTGGGAGCAAATAGATATGGAGCCAAAAATGAAGCATAATCTTCCAACACTTCGAAATGACCGAAATAGCTAAAATCACCAATTTCAATTCGGGGGTGATCGATAACCTGGTTCAAGTGCACCACAGTTTTAATCTCAGTGCCATCAGGCAGAACCATTGGGTATTTTTTTGCTGGGTTGAGTAATGTATGTTTCATTTATAAATTATTTTTTCGTGAACAGTATCAACTTAATCTTTCTGACTTACCTGCCAGTCGATATCAAATCTTGTTTTGAGGAATTCAGTAATGGCCATTTTAGTCAAAATTCATGCAATAAATTTATTCAGCCATTTTGTCTGAAATGGGATATCAAAGCATGGAATACAAATTTTTCGGTATTATAACATACATTGTTAATGAAGCTCCTCGCATCAGGCTGACGAGGTATCACATCGAAAAATCATTATTTTATTCGCAAGGTGCGGGGAATAAAACCTATGAGATCCCTCGTCTATCGCTCGGGGTCAGTTCGGCTAAATGATTTTGAAAACAAAATCATAGTCTCATTAATTTAACTAATAGTATAAGTTATCGTATCAATGTGTTTTATACAACCTATCGTTTGTTTTTTTCAGCTCCTCTATTTTTTTCTCAAAGCCATCTTCGTATCCTAATTTGTATTTCTTCGACATTTCGATTCCCAAAACGTAGGTGTCAATTGCCTTCTCTGTTTGCTTATTTGCTTCGTATAATTGAGCCAGATTAGTTAAAATACCAACATATTTGGGGTATGCTACCGAGGCTCTTTTAAAAACCGTTATTGCTCCCAACAGGTTATTATCATTTTTCAGCTTCAGTGCTAACTCAAAATAATCTCCCACAGGCCTTCTCGCCTTTTCACCATATTTATTCATTAGCTGCTGTTCGCCTTTTAAAAAAGATTCATCACTATAATTCTCTTCGAATTCCCGGGTAGACTTTAAATCGGAAAATATAAATTTTAAACCATTATAATTCAGGATTAACCGGGCATCATCATGCCCTTCATCTCCAACTTCTTCGTGCATCCAATGCAGATTTCCGGATTCATTATTCTTGATAACTTCGGTGTAATGAGTTAATTCCTTTCGCATTCCCCAACCGTCGCCTCCCCCAATTCCAAAATAGATTGATTTGTCCAGGGTGAGGTGTGATTTGAAAAATGTGGGAGCTTTTTTTGACATTTCTTCGCTATTCCACCATAAAGCCGGCGATTGAATAATAAAGGCATCAAATAGTTCCGGTTTTTCCATTAATGTAAATACACTAAACAGTCCACCGAAGCTATGTCCTTCTAAAATGCGATAAGGGTGAGTTCTGTAATTATACTCCACGTAGGGGATCAATTCATTCTGTAAAAACTGAAGAAATCTGGGTGCTCCACCACTTTGCGGAATACCTGAATCACCGGTTCCGCCATAAACATTTTCTCCGGCAGTTGAGGGAGTAAAATCTCTTGAACGGTCTAAACTTTCTATACCCACAATAATCACCGGGGGAACGATTCCTGATTCTGTAAGTAATTCTACTGTCCCAACTACATGTTTTATATTTTGCAATCCATCCAAAAGATAAAGAACCGGGTAGTTGGCTTCCCCCTCTTTATACCCTTTTGGTAATGAAATAATAATAGGTCTGTCTTCCTGTAATATTTCAGATCTTACGGTATAGTACGTACCTAATCCTAAAAGCTGACTGTCTTTGGTTAATTCTATTTTTTCGGCTAATTGCGCTTTAATACTAAGTTGGCAACAAATTAGAAAAATTGCTAAAAGTGAGATTTTGATTGTTTTGAAATTCATTTTATTAAATCCTTTCCACAGAAGACGACATTATGATATTAATATTACCTGTAAATGAGTTCACTATTTCACATCTTTTGGTGCAGTAATCCGGCAATTGGCCGACACCGACAAAAGCCAACTTTTAAAGAATGTGTTTTAATGTAGAATCCAGAATTTCAGGTTTTCAGAATCTTTCCTATTGTTTTTGTTCCACGTTCCAGTCGATATCAAATCTTTCCTTAAGGTACACATGCAACGGATCAAGTCCAATTTCTGCTCTTCGTTTATCCACATTTTGCGGGTCTTCTATTGGTTGTGGCACACGCTTATTTTCCTCAAATTTTAACTGGGTGCCGAACAGTTGTTCTTTCCCTTCTTCCACCAATAACCGATCGCGCATTTTTGCATATCGCAAGGGCTGAGCTTCACCTTTTTTAAAGGCTTCTTCAAGCATTGGGAAATACTTTTTTCGGATTTCGTGGGTACTGTGATTAATAACCAATGCCGCTCCTGCTGCTGCATATTCGGTTACCAAAGAAGCTGTTGGCCAACCATTTTCATCCAGAAGTTCCAACAATCGTCGCTCATTTTCCTTCAGATTTTTTTCTTCCATGGCCAGTACCGGAAAAATTGCCGGAGTACTAAAATAACCGCCGTTTTGCATGTATTTTTTTCGCTCAATATTTCCGGCATACATAAATCCCTGGTCTTTTATTATCATTCGGAAAAGCTCTCGTGCAAAAGACTCATTCTTTATGTTTCCATTTTTAGCTTCATATTTTCCAATCTGCATATCTTCAATGTCCTTCCATCGCGGATCGTCAATAAGACTATAAAAATCCGGATCGTACAATACATCCAAACTTGAATCATTCTGAAGCGCAAAATTCAGGAAATAGAATGATGTATCCTGCATTTGAGAGGTCCACAAAAGTGCAGTTGTTGATGCTAACTTGTAAGAAATTTCCTTTGTCGGGTTTTGTGCCATTGCGGTGGCATACTCCATTAATGCCGGCATAAGCAATCCCTGATTTTTTAAACTGTCTCCTTTGTTAATGTTTTCTTGTCCAAAACTAACCTGCCAAAAAGCAAGCATAAATAATAACGTTACAAAATTTTTCATGACTAATTGTTTCTAAATTCTTTTTGACAAGAATAGAGAGCTTTTACTTTAAAGTAGAATAAAGTCGTTGAATAACCGATTTTAATGAGCTTACGACATTTTCCAAATCATAAGTACCATTATCATTCCAGCATTTTTAATTTCTCTGTTGCCCAATTATTTTCCGGCCTTATTTTTAACGATTTATTGTAAAAGAGCCTGGCTGAATCCGGTTCTCCACTTTTTTGATAGGCTTCCGCCATGTTATTGTATACTGTCCAGGAATTCGGGAAAGACTCAATATTGAGGGCGAATATTTTTTTTGCTTCATCTGTTTTTCCGGCGTCTAAAAATGAATACCCTTTGTTTATAAGAAACTGCTCATCGAAAGGCTTATAACCGGGGTCCTGTATTTTCTTTTCATAGAACTGTTTAATGGCTTCGTCTACTCCTTTTTGCAGAATTAACATATTGAAGTCGTTAAACTTTATATTGTCTGCTGCACGCATTAAATCACCTTCGCTGTAATATTCAAGCGAGTTGCCGCAATGAACGATAATTATTTCTTTGTCGGGGATAACATAAATTTGTTGCCCGAGGTTTCCGTTGGCAAAAAACTCAAAAGTTGAATCGCAATTTGTATTTCCCCACCACTGATAAGAATAGTAGGTGTGATTGCAGTTATCGCCACCAAGCCAGTCGGGATAAATATCTCGTGGGATAGATTTGTCTTCACGGGTAGATTTCAGCACCCAATCTTTTGAGATGATCTGATTGCCATTCCAATTACCTTCGTGTAAAAACAGTCGGCCAAACCGGGCATAATCAATGGCTCGTGCTATCAGTCGGCTGGGCATGTATTCAAATCCCGACTTTTTACTATCAATTGAAAAAAGTGCATCCTGAGTCATAATTTGCGACCACAATTTTTCCTCAAGATATTCCGATACCGTTTTATTTGTTACTCGTTCAATAACCAATCCCAAATAGCTGGTGTTGTAGTTGTTGTATTCAAATGTCTTGCCCGGTTCTCTTGCAATGTCAACTTTTTTCAGTAGGAGTTTCCTTACGTTTGGATGATAATATCCCACTGCTTCGTCGTGCCAGGGCAAATGAATGTATGTGCCAGGAAAATAACCGGTAAAATATTTGAGTCCCGAGCGCATTTCCAGCAGGTTCTGGATGGTTATTTTTTCAAAATCAGGATTACGTTCTTTTAATTCGGGAATATATTTTGTCATCGGATCGTTCACATCCGAAATTAAACCGTCGTCGATGGCGGCACCAATCAAAAAAGAGATAAATGATTTTGCCATCGATTGCGAATGGAAGTAGGAATCGCGCGAAAAACCATTGAAATATTTCTCATACAAAATAGTGTCCTGCCGGATAAAAATTAAAGCTGTGGTTTGCGATTTTTTGGCCCATTCATCAAAAGTTTTAAAGCCCGAACTCATAACTCTGTCCTGAAACAAGGATTCCACATACACCTCATCTGGTTTTCTCGCAAATTGAAAAGTGTCTTCCGATCCTTTAATTACACGGTTCTCATACTTCTGATAGTCATAAACATCGGCAACATTCTGTGTAATTAAACGATAAACATAGGTTGGAGAATATTTTACCGATAATATCACCAATGCTGCCAGGATTATCACAAGCAGAGTAAAGAGTATTATTTTTATAGCTTTTTTCATAACTGTTCATACTTAAGTTCAAAATTAATTCTGTACCAAATGTATAAACAGTTAAGTCAATAAATGTTCTGTATTATAATTCAGGACCAAAGGCAAAATAGTTTTTTTCGTTTTTGTTGACCTTACACGGCCGAAGCTTTGTCAGCACCAACCGTTTCGCGATAAAATTGCGGAGACACATCTGCATTTTTTTTGAAAAACCGGCTAAAATAATATTCATCGTTATAACCTAAATCATAAGCAATCTCCTTAACAGTTTTATTTGTGAGGTACAATTCTCTCTTGGCTTCGATAATTATACGTTCTGCAATTAAGTTACTTAGGGTTTTATTGAAATGAGTTTTAGTAAGCCGGGTTAATGCTTTCGGAGTTATCGCTAAAAGATCGGCATAATCGCTGGCACTATGTTTTGTCTTGTAGTGCATTTCAATAGCGTTTTTCAGGTTCTGCAAAATAAATGGTTCTTCCTCTTTCTTTGTAACTTCTTTTGCCTCTGACTGCTGCTCCGTTTTCAGTCTCGATGCTGTAATCAGAAATATCTTCAGGTAAGAAATCAGCAATTCATATTGCGCGAGGGCCGGATTTTGCATTTCAGTTTTAAACTGTTCAATCACCATTTCAAAATTTGTTGACGCTTTTTCATCAATGCACACGAATGGCGGATTGTAAATATTATTGAATAACACACCGTGGCATGCAACTTCTTTATGGTGCTTATGAATACAAAAAAAGTCAGGATGAAAATTGATAACCCAGCCCTTAATTTCTCCTTCAATAGTAAGCTTAAATGGTTGATAGGGTGAAAAAGAAAGCAGAACATTCTCCCGGAAATAATATTCCGAGAAGTCAGCTTTTACACTACCTATTCCACTTTCTAACCAAATCATTGAATAGTAATTCAATCGTTGAATATCATCAAACGGATTATTCTTTTCAAAACGAAATAGCTTAAAAGCCTGGTGACCGGTTTGCGAATCTATAAGTGTGAAGTTATCGTTCTGTATCATAAGCCTGAAATTAGGTTAACCTTCTATCTTTTTCTTCAATCTTTAAATCGTTAATACTTGCGAAACGTTTTTGCATCAATCCTTTTTCGTCGAACTCCCAAAGCTCGTTTCCATAGGCTCTGTACCATTGGCCGTTCGGATCCTGAAATTCATATTCAAATTTTACTGCAATTCTGTTTTCTCTAAAACCCCAAAGCTCTTTCTTTAGTTTATAATTTTTTTCTTTTTCCCATTTCACGGTTAAAAATTCTACTATTTCTTCCCGCCCATTTATAAACTGAGTCCGGTTTCTCCACTCTGAATCGATGGTATATGCTTGTGCAACTTTTACCGGATCTTTGGTATTCCAGGCATCTTCTGCTTTTTGTACTTTCTCAATTGCAGTTTCCATTGTAAACGGTGGCAGTGGATATCTTTTTTCTTCGTTATTCATTTTGTTCTAGTTTTAAGAAAGGAGAAAACAGATTACTACTATTTCTCCTTTCCTGAGTTGAAAATTAAAGAACTGATGCAATGGGGAAATCTACCGGAACTTTGGTAAGATTATGTAAGTAATTCATGGCTGTTTTATCGCTAATTTGAAGAATCAGATCCACCAGGTTTTCTTTTGTATAACCGTTTGCGAAAAAGTTTTCTACATTAGCAGTATTTGCTTTCCCTCTGTTTTCAGTTAAATCTGCGGCCAATTTTACCAGGGCATTAATTTTTGCATTTTCACTTTTAGCACGGCGGATATCAAATAGCTGCTCTTCGGTGAAGCCATTCATTTTACCTAATACCGTATGTGCACTCAGGCAATATACACATCCGTTTACCTGGCTAACAACGAGGTTAACAGCTTCTTTCTCTTTGTTCGACAATGATGTTTTTGCGTTTTGATAATCCAATAATCGTTTTAATCCATTGTCTGAATAAGCAATTGTTGCGTACAAGTTTGGAACAAAACCTAAAGCTTTGTTTAAACCATCAAAAATCTCCTGGTTTGCTGCAGATACTTCTTCTCGTGTTGGGACATTAAATTCTGTTTTTACTAAGTTTTCCATTTTTTAACTGTTCTAATGTTCTGTGTCATTATTGACAGTACAAAGATGCAGGGGATTCTTCCGCTGTAAAATGGACAAACTTCGCAGGTGGATGGACAATTTTCCCAGAAGATTATTTAGCTCTTATTTTTCATGCATTTTGTTTAAGAAACTCCTTTGGAGTCATTCCCGTCTCTTTTTTAAAATAGGTATTAAACACGGTTTTCGAATTAAATCCGCTTTCATAAGCCAAGCCAATTAATGAAATGTGACTGTTTTTGGGATCGAGCGCCAGCTGTTTAAAATATTCGATTCGGTAAAAATTAATAAACTCATTAAAGTTTTTGCCCATTCGTTCGTTTAACAACCAAGAAAGTTTGTTTGGATGAATCTCCACCTGGTTAGCCAACAAACGTAACGACAGATTTGGAATTAAAAATGGCTGTTCTTCCGTTATAAACTGTGTCAACTTTTTACTGTAAATTTCTACTGTTTCGGCATCCAGTAGTGGTGCTTTTTCCTTTGCATTGTTTTCGTCAATCTGCCCGTATTTATAAAGCCTGTTTTTATATTCATCGTACCGGGGATCATTTTGTAGAGAATTACCAAGCGGATCGGAATAATTTAATAAAAGCACCGACGATTTTAGTTTGATTGTTTTTTCCAGGCAATCAAAAGCTTTGTCGGTTTCATTCATTATTGCGTATGCCAGGTACAAATATGAATGCGCCTGAAATGATTTGGGATTTTGAGCTGCTATGTATAATTGATTGAAATATTCTTTGGATTTAGCAGCATCCCTTTTAAGAAGGTACGCCAGACACAATGTTCCTAAACGCTCATTGTGCACAACAATTTCATCTGGCATCTTTTCAAGATAAGCAATTGCTTCGTTGTATTGCCCTAATTTTAAAAGGCAATAACTACGTACCGTGTATGCCGGGATATTTTGTGGATTCTTTTTTAGAATTTCATCGAATAAAGATAAAGCTTCCGAGAAATTGTCAGTTCGGTACTGATAATAGGCACGGTAAAATAAGGTTTCCTGTGACAAGGGATCGATGCGATGTGCCACTTTCAAATACTCTTTGGCTTTTACTGTTTCACCGGATATTAAATACAACAAAGAAACAAATTGTTGCGCCTCGGGATAATTTGATTTGAGTTCAACTGATTTTAATCCGTATTGCAATGCCTGGTTGAAATTAGCTTCGTAAAAAAAGGAATAATTTGCCAGCAGATAATGTACACCGGCATTTTGAGGATTCAGCGCAAATGCCTTAGCCATGTATTCCCGTGAATTTTGCCAGGCTTCTTCCTTAGGCATTAACTCGGTAACCGCAAAAAAACTGTAAGCATCGGCCAGTCCCACATACGAATCGGTGTGCTTCGGATCAAGCGAAATAGCTTTTTCATACAACGCAATCGCTTTTTTCGCATCCACCGGATTCCATTTATTAAAATAAAAACGGGCTTTCAGAAAATACTCATAGGCATCTAAATTGTCAGTTTTCTTTTCAACCAAATGATCCTGAATCTCAAAGTGGCCGTACTGTTCGCGTAATTTATCGGCAATCGACAAACTAATTTCATCCTGAATTTCAAAAATATTTTCGAGCTTCCGGTCCCAAGTCTCCGACCAAAAATGAAAATCTTCTTCTGCATGAATCAACTGCGCCGTAATTCGAACTGTCTCTTCAGCCAGCCGAACGCTCCCTTCCAGAACAGTGGCAACATTCAACTCTTTTGCAATTTGACTGATGGGAACATGTTTATTTTTAAAATAAAAAGAAGATGTTCTCGAAGTAACTTTCAGTTTATCAATGCCGGCCAGCGCATTAATGATCTCTTCGGTTATTCCGTCGCTGAAAAATTCCATTTCTTCGTTTCCGCTCATGTTTACAAACGGAAGTACAGCTATTGTTCTTTCCATCGAGGGTGATTTGTCATATGTTACAAAATAAAAATATACATGTTCTAAACATGTTCTTCCAATTTTTGTTTCCTGCAATCGCTGAATGTTACGCCCGAAAATTTTTTAAAGACGGTATTAAACAACGACTTTGAATTGAATCCACAATCCACTACAATTTCGGGTAAGGAATAAGAATTTGACTCCGGATCTTCAATTCTTGCCCTAATTTCTTCAATACGATGCCGGTTTATTAAGTCAAATAACTGGAAGGCCTGTATGTTTATTTTTTACTCAACTCAGCTAAAGATAGTTCATTCTCTGAAAAAACTTTTCTTCTAGCTTTGCAGGAAATACCAATTGGGTTGACTGATTTTTCCAACAGTTTCAACGATACCATTTCCCGGATGTTTTTTTGTTTCAGGTTGAATAAGCAAGCGTATAAAAAAGAAATAGAGTATATTTTTTTCGGGTTCAAAGAAATCTTTTCGATGTCGGAAAAATTGTACTCATTCGTTTTTTGATATTAGAGAGACTTTCCCGAGAACAAAAATTATATATTTCTGTAAAAAGCTGATTTTAAGCGCTTCTCTTTTTTAGTGAAATACCAATAAAGGCCATATATAGCCTTATTTGGAGGGACCACAGAGGGACCATCGCAAATTTTACAAATTCATGGCCCCTCAAAAACCACACAACTACCTGTCTTTCAACACCTTCCTTAATGTTCAAAAATTTTAAGCATCAACCGGAATCATTTATTAACAATTAAAAAAGGAGGTTATGAGAGTTATTATCCATTTTTATGCGCTTTAAAGGTGTAACTAACACCAAGCATTAAACGCAATCCTGACCAATTTGAAACAAGATTAGTTTTTTCACCATCGACTTTCATTTTTCCCATAAAATTAAGATCGTATCCACTACTAAATTGTAGTTTAAAGTCATCGATAAAATTGTACGAAAATTTTACCATGGGCTCTACATAGATTCCTGTGCTTTTAAGGAAGATATGGTCACTCGATATTACCTCCTCGTAAACAGTTAATTTTTCATCCACATCCAATTCAGAGAAAATGACACCCGTTTCAATTTGTAAAATAAATGCAAATTTGTTTTGCAAGTACACGTTACGTTGGTATTTAGCTCCCATTCCATAGCCGTCCAAAATCATATCAATTTTATATTCTCCCGAATAGTCAGCCAAATGGTTCCGACCTCCGGTTGTATAGCGTAAGAAGCTAATGCCAATGCTATTTTTCGGACCTAACAAATAATTAACTGAAATTGAAGGATAATATCCATTCGGAAACTTTTCAACCGATTTCAGATTTGGAATCTGAGCTGACTCGAGCATTGATTGCTGTAATGTTTTGACATCATTTAGCTGGTAAAATCCGTATCCCGCATTTACCTCTACATTAATATCCTGACTTTTTACATCAACGACAAAAAATAACAGAATTAGTGAAAAAAATACAGTTTTTGTTAATCCAGGTTGCCTTAAATTTCTAATCATATTTATCTTAAAATAGAAACAATTATCTTAATTCTGAGCGTTTTAATTAAGCTGATCCGCTATTGCCAGAGAATAACCAGTATTGGTAAAAAGTTGATTGTTGTACAACCAGCTTTTCGCTTCATCGCAGGGTACTGACAGTAATGTTTCATGTGAACCAATAGCTATCACAAAAAGCTTTTCATAATCAGTTACCAACAGATTATCTGTTTCCGGATCAATATTACGGATAACCATTTCAGCCTGAGCATCAATCTTATCTATTAGTTCAAAACTGGAAGGATCTCTTATTTCAATACCCGCCTCTTCGTTCAAAGTCAGATAAAGTCGATCGGGATGTAGTGGGTCGAAATAGGCCGATCTATAGTTGCGATTATCTAAATATATTTCATTTGGTTCACCGGTCTCTATGTCATATACTTTTATACCGTTATTGGTGGCAATACACATATGCTTTGCATCCTGCGAGGTGGTAATGCAAGCCCATTTACTATAAACCGGGTAATCAGTAATATCAAGGGTGAATAAGATCTGTTTGGTATTGATATCAAACAACTTGTACATATCGTTGAACGCAATTGCAATCTTGTCGTTGTCAGTTAACAAAAAATGATCGACAGAATATGCGCCCCAGGTTTTATAATTGATCACCGTTGGATTTTGAAGGTTCTGATTGTCGAATACATACATGTCATCTTGTGTTACTGCCCCCACTTTCGAAGAGTTAGTGGGACATGAATATATGCCTCCGTAGCTTAAGTAATCCACATCTACCGTGTTTAGGATTGTATGATTATTTATATCAAAACATTTCATGTGATTGTATTCGTTTGAATAAACCACCTTATCCTTAAAGTTATAAGCGAATTCAGGCCAGTTTGCGCCAATTAGTCTATCTCCAAGATAGTATTCTTTATAACTTGTAATATCGCAAGCATATGACAGGTCGGGCCATCCAGGTTCGTACTGCGATTTTGTACACAATTGAAAAGTCGTCCAATTACCAAATCCTATTTGAGGTATTACACAGATTGTATCTTCTTCCGAGTTAAAATACCGTGGAGCACTACTGTTTCGCCATGATAAGCGATATTTTGCCTTATATGCCGATTTAGGCCAGCTAATTCGAATACTATCAAATCCAATTTCTTCAACCATTAGCTGAGGAGGCTCTTCGTAGAAACTCAATGACTCTCCCCATGCATGATCATTTTGCAAACGACAGCTGACATCAATCCAATAGTCTCCACCTACATATAGGCTATCGACAAAGTAGTTTTGTTTAGGATTGGTAATTGTTTTATTGATGGATCGGTTACTTGAATTACACCTAATTTCGTAGGCAACAAAGTTATATTGTTGAATTTCCGGCCATTCAATTACCAGCAATCCATCCTCGTTAATTCTTTTGGTAGGAATTATTTTTGGAGCTGGTCTTGCATCCGCTACAACAATCCATTCTTTCTCCAAATAATACCCTTCCATGCCCGACAAATCTGCAATGCTTCCTGTACCACTATTCAGATAAATAGTTAGCTTAAGGGTATCGATCCCCGCTTCAAATGCCTCAGGATTAATGGTGACCGAACCGGTATTGGAAGATAGCTCCCATGTTTTTCCCTGATAAGTGATTGTTCCTATTAATACATTATGACTGTTGTCATCCAGATTATAGGATAATACCGTACTCTCAAAAATAAAAATGGTATCGCTTTCCGGCAGCCCTTCAAGTTCGAAGTATTGCATTTGTGGTGGAGGATCAATATCAACGAAGTTTTCTTTTGTAAGATCGTACTCACAACTAATCGACACAATCAGGAGTATGATATAGGTGGATATTCTTAATAACCTTAACATAAGATTTCTATGCATTGTTATACACTTGTTATTTCAGGGTACGTATTCAACGGCTACGTTTTTTATTCGGAGTTTAAAGTTAGCATAATAAAGAATTAAAACAACACTTGTTAATTGATAGCCACGCTGTTGTGCGTAATCGGTGAAAAATAGCTGAAAAGCAGAGATTCAAATCGAAAATACCAATTGATAGATATTTTAGATTGTCTTTACAGCTTGTTACAATCTAAAAGAATTATATTTACATCGGGTGATCATTCTGATCATCCGTGTGTTTGGGGGTTAACATTAGAAAGAGCCATTGTTGAATGGCTCTTTTATTTTTTTACACTTAGACAGCTGCCTGTACAAGCCTGTTTCAGCCCCCCGCTAGTGCAGATTTGCAATCCATATCTTAACGTAAGGCTGAAATCTGTATCTTTCAATGCTACCGAATTTCACACCGGTCGCATCCCAAAGTTTCGGGAGGCGTAAGCAGAGACACTACAGAACACTCTTTTTCTTTAAGCGCAAGTTGTTTATTTGGCAATTCTCAAGGCTCTTCCCTCACCTGTTAGTTCTCCATCAGTATTCATTGTTTCATAGGTTAGCGTATCTCCATCCCAGGATTTAGGCTTTGACCAAAACTCCCACCCGATTTGTAATGGATCAGTGCTATGAACAATAGTGAATTGGAGTATGCCATTGGAGATTACAAAAGTACCCGACTGACCGGTCATTGAATTTGAATCATCTGCCGGACCAACCAGGAACATAAAAGTTCCATTTTCTATTATGCCGGTTCCTTTAAGGGGTGGCAGGTACTGATAAACGCCTTCGATACTATTTGTCTCCTGTAGTTTGTCTTCCAGATTAGTGGCATACCAGTCATTCATTATCATTCCTTCATCATTGAACTGTGTGAATAAAATTTCTGTCCACGAAATCTTTTCCCCTGAAGCCGGGTAGCCCAGATATTCGTTCTTATGAGTACCTGTAATTGTTCTAAACCATCCAGCCTGATTGCCTTCAACGACAACCTGTTCAATTTTACTTTCATAGTCAGGAAATGCAGTTGTCATTTCAGCGGCAAAATTTTTAATAAACTGAGGTCCTTCGCCTGCAAAATCATCAGTAAAGATCTTGTCAGCGTAGTCATAATTCCTTTTATTAAATATCTCATCATTGGCAACAGTAATTTTTGTTCTCAATTCCTCTTTATTGCCTGATGGTTCACTGCAAAATTGGAAACCAAATACCATGGCAATTAGTAGCATTACTACGGATAAATTCTTTTTCATTTGTCTAGTTTTTTGGTTAAATATTAATTAAAGGTAAGAATATCTCTTATTGAAGTCAAGTTGTTTTTTTTAACGGGCCTTGTTCAATTGTGCTGAAAAACTGACACTTTTTTACTATCGGTCATTGTCTGGAGATCAATACCATGATTCTGTACTTCATCTTTTTATAGCGTTAATTTCTAACACCTTAACATCTTTATTACTGGTGATATCAATTACTCATCTGGTGTTTTTTACACTTAAATAAGTCGGCAATGAAAAATCCATTATTGAAAGCACCTCTTTTAATAAAGAAAATTCTTGAAGTTGACTATCCCCGTGGCAGAGCCAAGGGGTATTACGCCAACTTCATTTCAGCTAAATCGCTGAAAATCGAATTTTCTTTATTTCACCCCTCTGTCAGTCATAAAGACTGACATCTCCCCTCTGCAGGGGAGAAAAAGCGGAACCCCGTGGCAAAGCCTCGGGGAATTATTCAGATTAAATATCACTACTGTCCGACTAAAAAGCAATTATGAAAAAGATTCTTTCGCTTCATTTTATTACGCTCAGAATGACAGGATATAGTGTACTATTTGGCTTGTTTTACCGGGATAGAAAACCGGTTTCCAATGAGTTGGAATTAATATACAGCGGAATACAACATTTTCCGCACGAAAAATATGTTTTTGCCTTACGGGCAATTGCGGGGCTGGACATATGTCCAAAAATAATATAGAAACAGTAACCGGGAAAATGGCTCAATGGATTCGAAAAATTCAAATTTCATCTTAAAAAAATGCTTATCTTAGCACTTTATGTAAAAAACCTGTTAAATCAATTTTAATCGTTACAATTATGAAAGAACAAGAAGAAAACAAATTGGATGAAACCTGGGAAACCCCGGAAGTGAATGTTATTTTAGTTGAAGAAACGGAAACTAACCTACCTCTTGGAGGTATCGATGGTCCTTATCAGAGTTGACATAGAACCGCTTCAACGGTGTTTTGGGAAATAAAGATTTTTTAATTGGTATATCAGATTCTCAGAAGAACAACGGTTTTCTGTTTTAATTTTTTTAATAATGAGCACACTATTCGGCATATTTTACAGAGATGGCAAACCCGTTTCCAATGAATTGGAATTTATGTACAGCGGAATACAACATTTTCCGCACGAAAAATATGTTTTTGCCTTACAGGGCAATTGCGGGGCTGGACATATGTCCAAAAATAATATAGAAACAGTAACCGGGAAAATGGCTCAATGGATTCGAAAAATTCAAATTTCATCTTAAAAAAATGCTTATCTTAGCACTTTATGTAAAAAACCTGTTAAATCAATTTTAATCGTTACAATTATGAAAGAACAAGAAGAAAACAAATTGAATGAAACCTGGGAAACCCCGGAAGTGAATGTTATTTTAGTTGAAGAAACGGAAGCTCAGTCCACGCCTGGTGGTGTAGATGGCGGCTTTTTTGCGAGTTGACACAGAACCGCTTCAACGGTGTTTTGGGAAATAAAGATTTTTTAATTGGTATATCAGATTCTCAGAAGAACAACGGTTTTCTGTTTTAATTTTTTTAATAATGAGCACACTATTCGGCATATTTCACAGAGACGGAAAACCGGTTTCCAATGAATTGGAATTAATGTACAGCGGAATACAACATTTTCCGCACGAGAGATACAATTTTAAAATTCAGGAGAATTGTGGTTTTGGTCATCTACTTACTTACAATACCCCTGAAGCAATTCATGAAAATATGCCTCGCTATCTGGAAGCAGCTCATCTGCTGTTTATGGCAGAAGGACGTATTGATAACCGCGACGAACTTTTTAAATTACTGGCAATCCCGGCAAATGAGCAAAATATGATCCCCGATGGTGATTTAATACTGCAAACTTATTTAAAATACGGGGAACAATGTATCGATCGCCTGTTGGGAAAATGGTCGTTGGCCGCTTTTCATACCGATAGCCAAAAGTTGTTTATTGCCCGCGACCAGTGGGATTATACAGCTATCGATTATTACATCGATGATAAGGTAATTGCCTTTTCATCTTCCAGTAAAGGGATTTTTCCGCTTCCATTTATCTCTCCGGAAATTGACGAATTAGTTATGGCCCGACTTCTGGTAGTTTGGCCAGGCGATTTCGATAAAACCTACTATAAAGGCATCAAGCGGGTATTGCCATCCCATACTCTTACCATTACACGCGAAAACGAAAGCAGCAACCGCTATTGGGACTATAAAGATATTTCGGAAAAACCCGGCTTAACACTGGAAGCTTATTGCGAAGCCCTGTTGGACAGTATGAATAAAGCCGTATCCGCACGCCTGCGTTCATACAAACCAGTAGCAGCTACCCTCAGCGGCGGGATGGATTCGAGTACCGTATGTGCGCTGGCAGCCCGGCAACTGGCAGGGCAAAATAAGCAACTTCGTACCTATAGTCATGTTCCCCGGTTTCAGCCGTCGGCAACACTAACGGAACATAATTTTGGCAACGAGCGCCCGTTTATTGAGTTCATTGCCCAAATGTATCCCAATATTGATGCGGTATATACGCAATCGGAAACCATTTCACCCATAGAAGGAATAAAAGAAGCCATTCGTATGTTTGGCGAACCTTTTCACGGGGCAGGCAATGCCTATTGGATGGTTGATATTTATAAAAAAGCTGTTTGCGACGGATACGGAACCGTATTGATGGGCGAATTCGGAAATTCTACCATTTCGTGGACTGGCATGGAAGATGCGATTCCGGTACAGGAAGTACTAAAGCGTTATGGTTTGTTGCGTACGGTAAAAAAGAAAGTGTTGAAACCTATGTTATATGGAGACACACCTGTTGCGTCTATCTATAAAAGAGTTGTGTGCGGTTGTGAGCCCTGGCGAAAAATCGCTTATAGCACACCGGCTTTCGAGCAATCATTACACCTTGCCCGGCAAATTAAAGAATCAGGATTTGACACCTCCTTCATGCGCTATTTTAAAGAGGCGAAGCAAAATGCTTTTCTGATTTTCGATGTTAATGTGATGCGCTTGCCTTTTGGCGCCTATGCCGGCTATTCAACCGGACTGGAACTGCGCGACCCAACCAATGACATACGGGTTATAAAAAGCGCAATGGAAATTCCAAACGAAGTTTTTCTCGGAAAAATGAACAAGCAGGTATTACGCACCATGACGAAAGGCATCCTGCCCGATGAGGTACGCCTGAACCTTCGCAAAGGCAAACAAAGTTCGGATATCACAGGCAGGCTGGCAGCTTATCCCGAAGAAATGGAGGCGATGTTAAAAGAAATGCAGAATGCAGGATTTGGCAAAATTGCCGATTTAAAACGCATTGAAAAAGAATGGACAAAACTAAAAGCAGATAGCACCAACTATCCGCTTGATGATGTTTTTCATTTTTTACGCCCCGTAGCGGCTTACTGGATGTGGAAATCAAATTTCCACCAATAGCTAATTGTCTTTAACTAAATGACATTCCATCGTTTCCATAATCTTGATGCATTTCTGTTTCATCCACTGAAATTACATCTATTTCCGGCGTTACCCATTTTTCATTTGCGGTATTCTTTTCCGCATTTACATTTTGAATTTTAGTGTTCATTTTTTTTTTTTCATTATTCTGGTTTTAAAAAGCTACAAGGTAAAGCTTTTATAAAAACGTCCAAAGCATATTTAAAAAGAAATAACATACCTACAGCAACCATCTTCTCTAATTTGTTCGAACTTCCTCTACTGTTACTTATAAAAGAATGAAAAGGGTTATAAAGAAAAGTGGATGCCCCAAAATATATTAAACGCATTATTATTAATGGCCTGTAACTGCTTGCAAAATGTCTATTAGTCAAAAAAGCAAATAATATAGATTCTTCCTAACTATTGCCCGGACCATCGCTAAGACCTCCAATGAAAGCTTGGGTTTCTCCTACTGTAATTACGTCTATTTCCGGTGTTTCCCATTTTTCGTTTGCGGTATTCTGTTCCGCATTTACTTCTTGAATTTTAGTGTTGATTTTTTCGTTTTTCATGGTTTTGATTTTTTTAAATTGACGAGAGCCATTTTTTTAGATTAGCGTAAATATAGTAATTATTAAAAAAAACAAGAAAAAATAAATAAATAAAGAAAATTCTTGAAGTTGACTATCCCCGTGGCAGAGCCAAGGGGTATTACGCACCATGACGAAAGGCATCCTGCCCGATGAGGTACGCCTGAACCTTCGCAAAGGCAAACAAAGTTCGGATATCACAGGCAGGCTGGCAGCTTATCCCAACGAAATGGAAGCTATGCTAAAAGAAATGAAAGAGACAGGATTTGGCAAAATTGCGGATTTGGAGCGCATTGAAAAAGAATGGACAAAACTAAAAGCAGACAGTATCAACTATCCGCTTAATGATGTTTTTCATTTTTTACGCCCCGTGGCTGCATTTTTGATGTGGAAGAACACCTGAAAATGAGCGATTTCAGTTTTTCCTTAACTAAACCCCAGGCCATCAAAAGTTGATCCATTAATATCAGCTAACGTTTCATTTACTAATATCACAGATACTTCCGGCGTTTCCCATTTTTCGTTTGCGGTATTCTGTTCCGCATTTACTTCTTGAATTTTAGTGTTGATTTTTTCGTTTTTCATGGTTTTGATTTTTTTAAATTGACGAGAGCCATTTTTTTAGACTAGCGTAAATATAGTAATTATTAAAAAAAACAAGAAAAAATAAATAATTAAACTACAAATCGTCCAACTACGGTAAACATCTCGTTGTGTGTTCCTCCTGTAACCGTATAACCTGAACATCTTAGCCAGGCATGAGCGGTCATTTTTTTGTCTGTTTCATTGAAATTTCACTTACCCCCGACTAGCCCCTGAAGTAGAAATCCGGCGTTGAGTGTTGGAGTCCTTTCGTGAATTTAAGTGTGAAGCGACGGTAAAAAAGCAAATAATATCTTCCTAGCTATGATAGGGGCCATCAAAACCTCCCGTACTGCTGTTGGTCTCTGTTCTATTAACATTAATAACTTCTAATTGTGGCGTTTCCCATTTTTCGTTTGCGGCATTATTTTCCGCATTTACATTTTGATTTTTTCGTCCTTCATTATTCTGGTTTTAAAAAGCTTCAGGGTAAAGCTTTTTATGAAAAACACAAAAAATGTATTTACCCCAAAATCCGCGAGCTTTTCTATTAATTATTTGATAGTCATCGGATGACTACAAAAACAAAGCAGCAAGGATTTTTCATTAATTTACTCTGAATCAAAAAGGCATCCGATGACTTGCGGAATCAAGGTAAACAAAGAATACCATGCCTACGGCAGTCATTTGCTGCCGTAGGCATCTACTCATTGAAATTGTCATATAATGAAGTATTTATCTCTAAATCCTGCCGTATTTTTTTCGAAATGATTGGAGCTCCATAAATATTTGCATGCGACCAGTCATAAAATAATGAGTTGGATTTCAAATAATGTCGATAATCAATTACGTTAAAACCAGCGTTCTTTGCAACATCTTTTAAGAGATGAATACTTCCCTGTATAAGAGGGCTATTTTCCAGGTCTTCGTCCAGCGCTTCTGGCATCATAATTAACTGCACATTTACACTATCTCTTTTAAAATCGTTCAAAAGTAGCTTTAAATAATGAATTTGTCTTTGAGGATTAATATTAGCAATATAAGAGCGAATGCTCTTTGTTACCCCTCTGTTTTTTATTATTGCTACAGGAGTAAATCCGTTGTAGGTTATATTCATTTCTCCCTCGCTTCCTACGGTCCGATTAAACAGAGGATAGCGATTATAAACCGCTAAATGTTTTTTGTTTGTATAAAAAAACAGATCCCAATAGTCTTTAACAGGAAAATAACGTGCATCATGTTCTATTTGACGCTGTAAATTTCTTTGAGCTCGTAGTTGCTCACTATCAAAACACATAAACGATATCCATGTAACATCCATGAGTATAAGATTAGGCTTTGGGTAGTAATGTTTAAATAAGTTATTATAGAAATAATAATAGAATTCGGGCGTTGAGGAATCAAAAGCTAGATTATAAGCTGAAAGACTATCTGTTTCCAAAATTGCAGGGTTAATAGCACGAGCTGATTTGGATGTTCCGAATATTACTAAATCTGCATTTACATTAGGATTAAACAGCTCGTTATATTTCCATAGGAACCTGTCTTCCTTCGGTATATATATTTTTCCTATCTGATTTAATATTCCGAAAATTATGACAAAAAAGAGAATCGATAAAACAGTTTTGATTACAAATTTCTTCATCAAAAAATATTTTGAAAATAATGTCTGCATTAAATTATTTACTGGTTTTGAATTAATAGAGTATTAAAACTGAAAATAAACAAATTGCTGTCCATCACCTGCAAATACCATACTTATAATAATAAGAAAAGTGTATACTGACCATCTTAATGCCAAAGGCCATTTCAGCCATAAATGTTCTATTGCATATTCATTTCTTCTTCCCAACCATTCAATTATCATAAATCCTACAATAATTACACACATTTCGCTGAATTTTTCTCCACCATCGAAACTTGGTATTTGGAATAAAGAAATTGAAAAAATTCCTTTTATGTATAAGAATGCATTCTGGATATCTGTAGCCCTAAAAAAGATACATGAAAAAGTAAATAAGAGAAATGTAGTAACCATTGATGCCAACTCCTTAATCGAAGGAAGCATTCTGTCTTTAGCAATAACATCAGTATATCTTTTATGCTTTTTTTGAATTGATAAAGGGATAAAATAAATTGCAGTAACCACCCCCCATAGTA
Organism: uncultured Draconibacterium sp.; assembly: GCF_963677575.1. NCBI lineage: Bacteria > Pseudomonadati > Bacteroidota > Bacteroidia > Marinilabiliales > Prolixibacteraceae > Draconibacterium > uncultured Draconibacterium sp. Next base: position 117,383 of record NZ_OY782038.1, on the reverse strand, counting down.
GAAATGTCCATCCTGCTCCGTGCCATAAACCACAAGCTATAAATACGATAAAGGTATTTCTTATTTTTTTTAATAAGCCATGCCTGTTTCCTCCCAATGGAATGTAGAGGTAATCTTTTAGCCATGCAAAAAGAGAAATATGCCATCGTCGGTAAAATTCGGCCATATTTCTCGAAAAAAATGGGAAGGCAAAATTACGTGCTAAATTGAATCCAAAGAGCCGGGCAGTTCCAATGGCAATATCCGAATAGCCTGAAAAGTCACAATAAACCTGTAAAGCAAACAAAATGGCTCCTAATAACAGATTACTTCCACTTTGGGATTCAGGAGTAGCATAAAACATATCAACATAAGTAGCACAATTGTCTGCAATTACAATTTTCTTAAACAATCCCCATAATATTTGCCGCATTCCATCTGCTGCTTTGGCATAATTGAAAGTACGGTTTGTTAAAAATTGAGGAAGTAAGTTGCTTGCTCTTTCTATAGGTCCGGCAACTAACTGCGGAAAAAAACTTACGAATCCCGCAAATGCGATAAAATCATTGGTTGGAGTAAGCTTTCTTTTATATGCATCAATACTATAACTCATTGTTTGAAATGTATAAAAGCTGATGCCTAGAGGTAATATAACATCAAGTGTATTAGCCTTTACAGATACTCCCAGAAAAGTAAATGCCGCACAAAAATTCTCGGTAAAAAAATTATAATACTTAAAAAACCCCAGTAAGCCTAAGTTTACAAAGATACTGGCATATAGCAAGGCTTTTCGTATCAAAGGATCTTGCTGTTTTGCAAGACGAAGCCCGACTGAATAATCAACAACCGTACTGAAAAACATCAAAAATAAGAAACGCCAATCCCACCAACCATAAAAAGTATAACTGGCAAAAACAATTAATAAATTTTGAAGTCTTATAGTTTTATTTAAAACAAACCAATACAGTATAAATACGATTGGAAGGAAGATTGCAAAATCAATGGAATTAAAAATCATTGATATAATATAAAGACAATATAAAAATTTTCAATTTAACTTACCCCATTCTTGTTTTAGGATAGAAGCATAATGCTAATTCTTGTTTGAATTTAACGATTGATATTATAAATTTAGTTGCCTGAAAACTTGAATTATTTTTTTTACGAAATTAATATCTGATTTGAAGCATTAACGAAAAAAGCAAAGTATTATCATTCTATAAAATGTAATTACCTTGCTTTAATAACTTCTTATTAAACTACCGAAGTAATTTTGCTTTTTTAATGTTTTTTATGTTATTATTAGCTACTTCCTTGCATTCCATCGTAATTACCCGAAAATCCTGCCTGAGTTTCTTCAAAGTTAATAACATCCAATTCGGGAGTTTCCCATTTTTCGTTACAAGCAAAATCTATGTTGCTTGAGCTTTTTAAATTATGTTCCATTATTTTTCTATTTGGATTAAAAATATTATTGTTAATAGTGCTTACAATATTAGTTTTTTTATTAGAAATAACAAACATAATATAGTAGTTGTGAAATAATAAAATGTTCAAATGCGGAAAATGCGTGCTATTTTTCCTCCTGTAAATATAAAATCAGTACATATTAATTAGCTAAGCATGTGCTGTCATCTTTTACGCCCCATCTCTGCTTATTGGATGGGAGAAAATGTCTGATAAACAATTTTCTTTCTGTCCTTCTAACTAAAGAACCCCGAACCATCGTAACCGACAATCGAACCATTCTCTGTCGTATTAACATTAATTGCCTCTAATCGTGGTGTTTCCCATTTTTCGTTTCCGATGCTCTTTTCGAATTAGTCTTTTTCTTTTCTAGTTAATGGTTAAAACCCTGCAATTTGCTTTCAGCGATTTTCAATTCATTGCAGCTACTTTAGTTTCTATAACCTTTTATTTTATTGGATTTTGATTTGAGTACAGAGATTTGAGTATTGAGAAGCTTATTCGTGTCTATTATCTCCTCTCACTACTCATTATTTTCTACTCATATCCTATGCTTTGTTCATTTTGAATTTCATTCGTTTAAAATTGTTTATTGATTAAGGTAACTCATGTAACTCGCTTTTCATCATTCTCCTCCCGGTTATCCGGGACAAGTTGTGTGGCAAAAATTTGAGATGCTCGTTTCATTCAATCTTAAACCTATGTACTTTCAGTGCATAGTGGTTTAGTTTTCATAATTTCGATTTTTGAGACGTATAAAAACTAAATTTGGAATGTATAAATATAACCAATCTATCAAAGATATTAAAGATAACTTAAACCAGAAACCGCCCAACCACTGTATATATTTCGTTGTTTTTTCCTCCTGTTACCGTAAAGCCCGAGCATATTAGCCAGGCGTGAGCAGTCATTTTTTTATTTGAATTTTCGTTATCAATGTTAACACCAAAGAAAATAACACTTTTTATTTTTCGTCGGCTTAGCATTATTCGTGCTGTTAAGGCTTGCTCAAAACACATAGTACGCCATGGGCTTCTTCGGGAAGCTCGCAATATCGAATATTGAATTTGCTTTAAAAACACATGTACTGCTACATGTTCAGTCGCTGCCTTCTCTGCAAATTGCTGATTTACAGACACTCCAAGCAATGGTAAAAGTTTTCGGAAAGGTCGAAAAAAGATCAGGCTGCGAGATGCTGCTAACAATAACCACGCTTCGGCAAATAAACTGTATTCACTGATTGAATATTTTGGTATTTCGCTTAACTTCATTTTGGTTATTACAATAACGATTCTACAAAATCAACTAATTTATTTGTATCGCAATCTGCCGGTCTTGTAATTTCGATAACATTTCCGCTTTTTACAACATCTGTCACCAACTTAAAAGATAAAAGCTTTTGCTCGGTGCCACTTATCAGCATAGGACGATATATTTGTCGAAGTAAAGTATGAAAAGCCTCTCCTCCGGCTATTTTACGTGAGATTAAACTTTCCCTGTTGTTGTCAACTTTTAATACAAATACTTTATCTATAGAATAGGAATTCATATCAAAACGGTCATGAAAAAAGAGGCCATATTTATCGATATCTTTCTGTATTCGGAAAGAACGGTCTTCAAACATAGGGTGCCCCATTTTTGTCAGCGTGTCGTCCCACAGTTTTATCATAGGGTAGGATGCTTTTGCGTATGTCATTCCCTGTTCTTCCTGCAACACAACCACATCGTCGCTGAAAACAGTATAACCTTTTTTTAGCAAACCCGCCAACGAGGTTGATTTCCCTGCATGTGAATCGCCGGTTATCAAAATAAGACCGTTGTTTTGCCTGACTGCCGAGGCATGGAGCGGCAACCTGTTCCGCTGCAACAATATGCCCGCCATTACCGTTGCAAGCAAATACAGCCTCACTGCCCTTTTATCGGTAACGGGCACAAATGGCTCAATGATTACTTTTGAACCGTCGAAAGCGTAATATTTTGCCACTTCATTGGAAGTAAAAAGCAACTCGCGCCTATTGATATGATATGAAAACCACCGGAAAGAAAAAGCCTCCCCATTAATTTCTGCCGGGACTTTGCCTGCAACAAACTCAACATCTGGTATATCAAAATCAGCTTTTAACAGTTCCGGAAATTCAATGTAGGAAGCTATTTTTAGCCCAAATCCCCAATATTTGTACATAAGATTGATTTTGTTCCAAATATAGACTTTTTTATTTTGCCTGCTGCTTCCGTATGTTCGTAATAAATGTATTTTTGTATATAATTTATAAAAATCGGACGCATGGAAAATCTTACCACTGAAAGTATTGTTCAACGAAAAGACGACCAGTTGCTTGTTAGCCAGTTGGGCGAAGACTTGGTTATAATGGATATGGCAAACGGCACATACCTTAGCTTAAATAAAACAGCACGAATAATATGGGAATTGGTAGAAACCCCCGTAAAAATAGAAGATATTGTTCGAAGCCTCATGTCCAGGTTTAGCATTGAAGAAAAAACATGTACTTTTGAGACAATAAGTTTCCTTTCAAAAATAGCAAATCAGAAAGCGCTTAAAATTGACGGATGCTAGGATTGAGTACCTGTTGCCCATAATGAACTTATGTGAACGTACCTTTCGAAAGGACAGATACAAGGGGGCGGGGAATACGATTACGGCAACGAGCCTATGAACATTGATCTGGGAAATTATACGATGGCGTAAAACATTGAATATTCCTATTGTCAATGTGGATAAATTGCTTTTTATCCTATTTGTAATAGGAATAATATTATCTTTGCCTTCATAAATATTGTCCGTGATGAAACAACTGTTGAAAGATATTGTTACAGATCAGAAGAAATTTCTAAGAGGGAAAAAAATTATTGCCCGCAATTTTCCCGAAAGATATTTGCAAAATGAAGAAGTTGTCATTATTTCAGGGGTGCGTCGTTGCGGGAAATCTGTTTTGTTACAGCAAATCCGTGAAAAGATGCCTCAAAAAGATTATTTTTTCAATTTCGACGACGATCGTCTTGCTGCGTTCAATGTAGGGCATTTCCAACAGTTATATGAAGTTTTTGTGGAACTCTACGGAGAAGAGGATTATTTTTATTTTGATGAAATACAGAATATCGAAGGATGGGAGCAGTTTGTCAGGCGGTTATACAACCTTGGAAAAAAGATTTTTATAACCGGGTCAAATGCGCGTATGCTGAGCAAAGAGTTGGGAACGCTCCTCACGGGTTGTTATGTGGCAATTGAACTTTATCCTTTCTCTTTCACCGAATATTTGCGGTTTTGCGGAAAAGAAAAACTGACCGGCAATATCTCCGGGACGGTGAAACGCGGGGAGGTACAGGCCGCTTTCGACAAATACCTTGCAGTTGGGGGCTTTCCCATGTACCTGAAATCTTACGACGATATGATCCTGAAAACTTTGTACGATAATATTTTGTACAAGGATGTAATGGTACGCAATCAACTTGTCAACGAGCGTGAAATAAAGGAATTGGTCTATTTTGCGGTCAGCAATATTGGCAAACCGGTCACATATACTTCCTTAGCAAAAGTAGTAGGCGTGAAAAATTCCACGACAGTTAAAAATTATTTGGAATATGTTGGAAATACTTATTTGTTGTTCACTTTAAACAAACTGGATAATTCTGTCAAAACACAACTACGCAACCCCAAAAAAGTGTATGCCATAGATAACGCCATGATCCACCGCCTTGGGTTTCTTTTTTCAGGAGAAGAAGGATGTTTGCTCGAAAATTTGGTTTATGTGGAGTTGCGCCGACGTGGTGGAGAACTTTTTTATCATAATTCGGGGAAAGCAGAATGTGATTTCGTTGTCCGTGATGGGTTTTGTGTAACTCAGGCAATCCAGGTTTGTTTTCTAATGGAGACGCCGGCTGTCCGAGAGCGTGAAATCCGTGGGTTGCTCGATGCTATGGAAACTTATGGCCTTTCCGAAGGTTTTATCGTGACAGATGCTTCCGAAGAGGACGTGTTGGTGGACAACAAAAAAATAAATATTTTGCCGGCATGGAAATGGCTGTTGACAAAAATAACATGACAAAACTCATAAATCAAACCATTATGGAGAAATACAGCAGAAACCCACATATTTTTGATGGGAAACTGGACGACAATTAAATTTTTGACAGATGACTGATCTTTTGCACAACAGGGACTACCTCCACAAACGGCACCGCTTAAGCCATGCACAAATCGACCGTTGGCTCGGCGAAAAGCGCAGCAATGAGTTTGTTCAGGAAAAAATGAAACGGATGGAACATGTCCGTCAATTTTTACTCATTACCGATAAACTAAGGCAACAGAACATTCCTTTCGTCTGCATAAAAGGACCTTTGCTTTCGCTCCGTTTATACGGTGACCCTACAATACGGCTATCCCATGATGTTGATTTGCTTATCGACAAAAAACATCTTGATGCAGCAGTAAAAACAATGCAAGCGGAAGGTTTTGATTTTGCCCACGATTTTATTTGGCCAAAAGAAAGGCACAGGCAGGAACTTTTCCTTCAGAGCATTCATCATCTGGAGTTTTTCAACCGCAAAACCCTTTTTTGTGTAGAGATACACTGGGTGCTTTCCAGCCAGCTTGCAATACCGATGCAAAAAGTCAGAAAAATTATGAATGAGAATATTACCACAATTCCCTTTTCCGGTCGTGATTTCACGGTATTGAACAAAGAGTTTGAACTTTTGTATTTGCTGATACACGGGGCACGGCATGGTTGGAAACGGCTAAAATGGTTAATAGACATTAATGAGTACACAAAGCAGAAATTAGATATTGAACTGCTGGAACGGTTAATCCGATTGATGAAAGCAGGACGGATAGTTGGTCAAACCAATTATTTGCTGGAAAAATATTTTAACAACCATTTGCCTGTCCCCTGTAAAAAACATGCTAACAGAATAATGATAAAATATGCCGATAAAAGCATAAACAGTGAACAGGAATTTATTGATTACACATCAAATGTTGAAATAATAAAAGATAAGGCGTATCAATGGTTCATTTTCTCAACATTATCTTACAAATGCACATTCTTTCCGGGCATTTTCGTAAGGTCTGTTGATGTGAGATCCAAGAATTTTTCAAACAAAATTTCGTATGTGTTGTACCGCCCGTACAGTTTTTTAAAGAGGAGGATCCTCAATGGCTGACAACCGGTTTATCGTACGGAGTTTCGGCTTGTTTTTTAACTACAAGCCTATCCAATTGGTGTTGCTTTTCCTGATTTCGCTGTTGTTGGGCTTTTCGCAGGGAATTTCGATTGTTTTGCTAATACCTCTGCTTGGATTATTGTCCCCTGAAACAGCAACAGACACAGGCAACAAATGGGCTGATTTTGCCGATGTAATTTTCAGCAAATTAGAGATCGAAGTGAACCTTTCCATCGTCCTTTCGGTTTTTGCTTTTTCATTAATTGCAATTGCAGTTTTAACATACTTTCAATCCACCATCCAGGCCGCTTACCAGCAGGAGTTTTCATTCCATATAAGGAAACAGCTGTTTAAAAAATTGATTACCAGCGATTGGTCTTTCCTGAACGGGAAAAGCAAACACAGCCATATTCAGGTGCTTACCACCGAAATCCCTAAAATGACGACTTATTATTACTTCTATCTGGGACTGACATCGAAAACAATTTTTATCCTTACCCACGTGTTCTTGGCAGCTGCCATATCAATGAAATTCACATTTTTTGTTGTGATTACAGGTCTGCTCGTTTTTGTACTGCTCCAAAAATATCTGAAAAAAGCAATCATGTTGGGAGCAGGGAACATACAGGCTTTCAGGAAAATGCTAAAACAAATCGATGATTTTTGGCTGACTGTAAAAATGGCGAAAGTGCACAACTCGGAAAAGTTTTATTTTAAGAAATTTGAAGAAGCGAATATGCAAATGCTTGATTATCAATATAGTCAGTTAAAAAACAGGGCAATACCCCAGTTCTTGTTTTCAATTGCAGGGATAGCTGTACTGATTGCCGTTGTTTTTTTTGCTTTTCGTGTATTCCTGCTTCCTATGACCTTTTTATTTGTGCTTATCCTCCTATTTGCACGGATATTTCCGCAGTTTTCGGGACTAAATAACGACCTGAATATGCTCGTGTCGAATGTAGAATCGGTAAAGCTGATACTGAACATGGACAAAGAAATGGAAGAAGGGGAATTCTGCAAGAAAAGGAATGGAGCAATTACAATTGAAAACGAAATAACCATTAACCGGTTGAATTTCGGATACGTTCAGGGAAAAACTATTTTTACTGATTTCTCGGCAAGAATCAAGGCGAATGAGATTACCGGTATCATCGGAAAATCAGGTTGCGGGAAAACCACCTTGATCGACATTATTGCCGGGCTGCAAAACACAGCCACCGGTATTATTACCATTGACGGGAAAAACCTTACCGAAGGTTTATTGCCTCAATGGAGAAATTCATTGGGCTACCTGCCGCAAGATTCGTTTTTCGTTGACGGGACAATCCGCGACAACCTTATATGGGATTCTAGCAAATGCCTGACTAATAGCCAGATTTACGACATCCTAAAACAAGTGAATGCCGACGGATTGGTACGACAACAAAGTTCAGGGCTTAATACCTCCATTGCAAATTATGCCTATCATTTTTCGGGTGGCGAAAGGCAACGGCTGGCATTGGCACGTGTGCTTATCCGTGAACCCAAATTATTGTTGCTCGATGAGGCAACATCAGCATTAGACCCGAAAACAGAAAAACAAATCATGGAACACCTAGTCAAATTGAAAAAACAAATAACCATTGTTTTTGTGACCCATCGTCATAACTTAAAGTATTATTTCGACAATGTTATTGATTTCGACAGCATTAATAAATCATTTTGCTGATTTTAACGACTAACTATTTCGGTTTGAATATCTCCACCAGTTTCGATTCAAATTTTGTCTCTTGCTTTGGTCGATTTATCGGGACTGCTCTTTTTCAGGTAGAGCACTACCTTGAATTTTTCTACTTTCATACGCTTATAATTTTACTGGGTAAAATTACCCGTTATACAAGCGCTCTTTGCTATGCAAAACACAGTGAATCAGTGAATAAAAAAACGTTTGGATTTCTGCTTACAGCTTTTCGTTACCAATTGTTGTTTTGGTGACTGACCGGTTAACGGTTTGGTAACAGAAAAGCTGCAATATTCTGCTGAAATCTGTTTGTTCACAAAATTCAAAGAAGAAATAAGTAACTCATTTAAAACCCATTACATATCATTTGCCGTATTCTGTTTTGACTTGCTTTTGCTTGAAATATTTACAGAACCCCGCAATGCAATTTGCAAAATGTGTCTGTTGCACAACTCACCATGTTTTGTTAACAAATTTAGCATAATCTCGGAGAGTAAGAAGCTATCTTTCATTAACTTGTAAATAAAAATGCAGGGGAAGAAAGTTTATCACGAGAAACTGTTTTCCAACTTCCAGTTATCTCACCGCGTTCCCAAAGAAAATTTCTATCGCAGGTTAAAAGAAGTTCTGGATTTATCATTTCTGTATTCCCAGACCAAAGCTTATTATGGTTCATGTGGTCAAAAAAGTATCGACCCGATCGTGTTTTATAAGCTTTGTTTGGTAGGGTATCTTGAAAATATCATCAGCGACCGGCATATAATTGATCATTGTTCCATGCGTTTAGACATCCTCTATTTTTTAGGGTTCGACATCGATGAAGAATTGCCGTGGCACAGTACCTTAAGCCGGACCCGCCAGTTGTTTCCGGAAGCATTATTCGAAAAAGTATTTGAACAGGTTTTACGGATGTGCATAGAAAAAGGGATGGTTTCCGGTCATACGCAGGCAATGGATTCTGCGCCGATAAAAGCCAATGCAAGCATGGACAGCCTTGAATTGAAAGTCCCGGAAGAAGAATTGGATGATTATCTCCGCAGGGTGCGGCATTTAAATACAAAGGATAAAGAAAACTATCCCCATCGAAAAGCAAAAAACAACAAAGCCAGTCACCAGCAACAAACCATAACAGCAGACAAGCGAGAGCTTCAGGGCATAAAGTCTCGGACAAAGAAATGGTCAAAAGACCAGGATGCACGCCCCGGATCGAGGAACAAGGGAGCCAAATACACCAGCAACAAAACACATTACAGTCCCAGCGATCCCGATGCGCGTATCAGCGTAAAACCGGGGAAAGCCCGAAAGCTGAATTACCATGGTGGAAACGCCAGTCAAATTGACCACCTGCGCCGGAGCAAATTGACCACCGACCATTTTCACCAAAAAAGAGAACGTTTTTCTTCTGTCAGATTACAACAAATTTACTGTTTTTTATTCACTATAAATGTTTCGTTTTTTTCTCATCGATTCCCCCATCAGCTCAATCCTGTGCGATTGATGGATCAAACGGTCGAGTATGGCATCGGCAATCGTTTTCTCCCCGATTATTTCATACCACTTACTAACGGGCAGCTGTGATGTTACAAGCATAGATCCTTTATTGTGCCTGTCTTCAATTAACTCTAACAGAGCTATCCGGTTTTGGCTATCTAAAGGTTGCAGGCCAAAGTCATCGAGTATTATTAACTGATGCCTGGCCATTTTTGCAAGTTCTTTAAGATAAGATCCATCGGCTTTTGCCATTTTTAGTTTAGAAAACAGCTTGGTTGTATTAAAATACAAAACCCTGTATCCCTCGATACAGGCCTGATACCCTAAGGCTGTTGCAATGTAGCTTTTGCCGGCACCGGTGCTGCCCGATATTAATACATTCTCGTTCTTATTAATAAAATCGCATTCAGCCAGTCTTAACAGTTTTGTCCGATCGATATTTCTTGTATGTTCGTACACCACGTTTTCAATGGTTGCCTTATAGTGGAACCTCGCATTTTTTATCAATCGCTCTATCTTTCGGTTGTTGCGATCGTCCCACTCGGCATCTGTTATCATCGATACAAACTGGTCGATGGTGTAATCATCGGTTTTACCTGTTTCGACAGCTGTTTTAAAAGCCCCATGCATACCATGGAGCTTCATCTGTTTCATTCGTGTTAATGTTACTTCGTTCATTGTTTTTTTATTTTATCAGTTGTAATATTTTCCTCCCCTTATGTTGTTATGAAAAGGAAGTTCCGGTTCGTCCGGTTTTTCATCGTCAAGTTTATCCAACCCTTTTTCCAGTATCTTTTGTATGATTTTGTAGTTGTAAACCTGATGTTCCAATGCACGTTTACACGCATTGGAAAGCCTTTCTTCTCCCACCTTTTTGGCAAAAGCCAATACACCCATACAGCTTTTATAGGATTGTTCAGGGTGTTGTTTTCTTTCCAGCACATTGATTATAAATTCCTTTACACTCTCGTCAATTGAAGCTGCCCAGTTGAAAAAACGCTGCGGTGTCCAGTCGGTAACAAACTGGTGTGTTGTTGCCAGGTGGTCTTTGTTTGTGGTGTAGAAGTATTTACGTCCATCTCTTTTGTGCAAAGCTATGCGGTTGTATTTATGGTATATTTCAACGGTTTTTGATGTAAACACCAGCTTAACTTTCTTCTTTAAATACTGACACGGAACGCTGTAATAATGCTTGTCTTTGCTTAACAGCACGTGCCCGTTCATGGCTACGGTGGCTATTGCTATTTCTTTAATCTCGTATTTTTCTACAGGCAATGCGGTAAGCTTGCCTTTTTCGTCTTCAACGAATAATTGATACCGGGACGTTGGCCTGCCGGTTAACTTTTTGTTGTTATGCTTGTCCAGTTCATCCCAAATTGCACTATTAAGCTCTTCTAAACTGTAAAAGTCTTTGCCGCGCAAGGCCGGATATATTCGTTGGTACAGTATCTTAACTGCCCCTTCTGCCAGTGACTTGTCCCGGGGACGGTAAGCTCGTGCCGGAAGAACTGTTGTGCCGTAATGTTCGGCAAAGTCCATAAACGTTTCGTTAATGGTAGGTTCAAACCGGCTGCTTTTGGTTACGGCAGACTTTAGGTTATCAGGGACAATAGCTGCAGGAACTCCTCCATAAAAATGCAGTGCATTTTCAACCGAAGCAACAAAGTCTTCTTTTTGTTGGCTCGGTGAGGCTTCAGCATAGGTGTATTGACTGGCCCCCAGTATGGCAACAAAAAACTGTACCTCTTCAATCTCGCCTGTTTCTTTATTGATAATTTTAAGGGTTTTGCCAGCGTAGTCGATAAACATCTTATCACCTGCTTTATGCTCCATATGCATTACCGGGTTAACCTTTTTACTCCAACGCAGGTAGTGGGCTTTAAACTGGCTTAATTTTAGTCCATCGGGATGTTTTTCATAATATTCTTCCCACATCAGCTGCTTGGTAACGCCGGTCTTTTTTAGTTCACGCTCCATGTAGGGAAAGAAGTTATAAACCTTTTTTAGCTTGGGGGAAAGAACATCTTCGGTATCCCTGCTAAAGATTTTTTCCAGCTCGGAATCACTCTTTTTATCAATATCATCAATAGTAAGGTTTAACACCTTGTATAGAGCGATATACTTCTTGACGGTGTTACGTGACAGGCCCAGGTACCTGCTGATAAATTGCTTTGCTTTTCCCTGCTGGTGCAACTGAATGACTTTTCTTACTTTACTCATGTCGATTAATTTATTAGCCATGTTTTCATATTAATTTGTTTAAATCAGTATGAAATTATGGCTTCGACAGAAGTAAAATCAATCTCTTTTGATGGGTGGTCACTATAGTCCGGCGCAGGTGGTTACTTTGCTCCGGCGCGGGGTGGTCAGTTTAAACTGGCGAGGGTGGTCATTTTATTCCGGCCTTGGGTGGTCAGTTTGACCGTTTTTTCCAATAAAATACACAGTTCATGTTCTAAGTTAATGAATCTTTCAAGGGGTGTGTCAAAAATACTCAACTGCGGCACCTTGTCTTGTTTTCCAACCATATCTGCAAGCTTTTTCTCTAAAATACCTATTTGCTTGCATTTCCTGAAACTAAATGAGAATCGTTATGGATTGGTTATCAACACCTTATTGTGTTTTTAAGGCTTGACTATTTATTTTGACCAACCTTATAGTGTTTTGTTAATATTGACATTTTGAGTTTAAGGTATGTCATTGCTGTATGGCATTCGCGTTCAATAAATATTTTGGAGGATGTTATTGTGCTTATTGCAGTTTCGGGGCAAGAATGCTGTAGACTGGCCCGATTTTCAGCAGAACCGCCATATTCATGGGTACATTTTTAAATGTTAAAATTCATGGTCGTTTCATTACTTTATCTTTTTACGACCGACTGATCTGGTTTTTATATTTTTTATGAATTACTATGTAGACCCATCATACTATGAAAAATTTAATGTATTATAATCGTTAACAGTAAAATCAGCAATCTCTACCTTCTTATTATTCTGTTTATTTCTATCGATGATGACTGTTTTCATTCCAGCTTTTTTGGCAGCCAATATCCCCGAATATGAATCTTCAATAGCGATACAGTTCTCCGGTTCTATGTTTAGCTTCTCAGCAGTGCTAAGGTAAACATACGGACTTGGTTTACCTTCCAACTCATGTTCGGCTGATGATGTTGCATCAAAGTATTGATCAATTGCCAGTTTTTCGAGTACAACTGAAATTAAACATGATGGAGAATTTGTTGCTAATCCGATTTTGTATCCTTTGTCTTTCATTTTTCGCAGAAACTCTTCAATACCGTCAATTCCCTTTCCTGCATCCTTAATTAAATGTGCTACACGTTCGATTACGCCATTTTCAATCTCTTCCAGCGACTTATTTTTCCACGGGTATTTCCCGAACCAAAAATTAGTTACTTCTCTTGTAGTCATCGTTTCCGTCATTTTACAAAGTTCATCCGTTAATTTTACTCCAACAGATGAAAAAATTTCATTCTCGGCTCTTTTCCAGATTTCTTCGGAATCAATAATTACTCCATCCATGTCGAAAATGACGGCTTCAATTTTATTTCTTGTTTTCTGAGTCATATTATTAAAAAGAATGCTAATACCCTACTTTATGAAACGCTTTATTTCTGTAACTAATTCCTGATGCTTTTCTTCAATAACCAGATGCCCACTATTTGAGATTGTCTTTAATTGGCTACCTGCTATCATTTTATTCAGTTTAATTCCTTTTTCCAAAGGTATCCAATTGTCCTCCTCACCCCATAAAATTAATGTAGGTGCTTTTATTGAGCTGTATTTGTCTTGTACTTCATCGGTATATTTTGAACTGGCCTGCGCAATTTGTCTGTAAAATGCCGCTTTGCCTTTTATCCCTTTCCAGGGTTTGATAATTCCTTCGATGGTTTCCGGGGCTAATTTATTGTATGCTGCGGTTTTAATGTATGTTTCAACAATTACTTCGTGAATAAAATCCGGCATTCCTGAAAAAGCCTCCTCATGCTTATTTACATGATTGAAAAACGGAGATCCCCAAGGAGAAATTGCCACCGGGTCAATCACAATCAGTTTTTCATACGATTTTTTATTTAGTAAATGCGTTCTTAACACGGTTGTTCCACCAAAATCATGACCGATTGCTATAGGATTATCAAGTTTCCAGAAATCGATAAGGGCAGCTAAAACCTTGTTTTGTACAGCAAGTGAAACATCATTATCTGATTTATCAGACTGTCCGTAACCCAACAAATCAAAATAATAGACCTTATATTTATCGGATAACCCTTTAATTAAATGCCTCAAATTAAATGAAGACCAAGGAGTTCCATGAACCATAACAATTGCTTTCCCCCGTCCCTGAACTCCCCAGCGAACTTCCCGTCCTTCAAAATCGAAACTGTTTTCCAGAATCCAATCTTCCATAAATGTTGATTTATTCTGCCTGATTACCATTTGTTATTCCAATCGTTGATTTCAGTTGAATCATTTCTCCTAACAACCTTGTGTTGTTTACCTGCTCTCGTATTCCCATCTTTTCCGCCAATCTTGCGATTTCAAGATTTAAACTGTCTATTTCGGTTCTCCTTTCATTTCGAATATCCTCGTAAGTTGAAATAAGTTGTCCGTCGGCCCGCTGGCTTATCAGAATCAGTTTCTCTTCTATTTCCTTTTGCTCAAGCTTGACTCCTCTTTTATTTGCCACCTTAATACATTCGCTAATAATCGTTTTTGCCAACTCATTTGCTTCGGGGTTACGGTGGAAAATTCCGTTATCTGTTTCAAGTAACGGACAAATAGAATTGAATGCACAGTTTATAATCACCTTTTCCCAAACCACTTTCTGGATGTCTGACTCACTTTTAAAGCCAAAATACAAAGTGTTTATCTGATTAATTACCGCATCCAATTTAAAATTCCCACCTTTCAGGTTTCCAACCGGAGAATCGGTGACCATCTTAAAAGAAACATTATTCTTTCCCATTAGCTGGCTGGTTGCAAATAAAACGCAGCGAAAAACATGCTCAAAATCGTTAAATGGCTTTTCAATATTAAGCCCGTTCTGAAGTAAAACAATTGAAAAATTGCCTGCTTTCGCTTTCAATTTCTTGGCAAGTTCAGCATTAGCAAAAGCTTTAGCAGTAATTAATACAATGCCATTAATAGCAGTTATATTACTAAAAGTGGTTGTTATTATTTCCTGCTGAAATTTTTTGTCTTCTTTATTCGTCACTGTTATCAGAACTTTTTCGTCTGGCATATTATCAACACTTCCACGAACAAGTACAACTTCTTTGTTTTCATGTTGCAGAAAAACAGCCAGCGCTTTTCCTATCGCACCTGAACCAACGATGTATATTTTATTTTTTTTCATGATCAATTATAATATTATCACCTTCTTCTGGTATAAAAACCCTTTTCATATCTATACGTTTTGCATTGAGGTATTTTGCTAAATGTTCGCGAGTAACAGTCTCATGATCCAATGCTCCAATATGAACCGCAACAACCCATGTATCTTTTTTATAAACAAGTAATTTATACAGCTGTTTTTCATCCATAATTACTTTATGAACACGCTTTAGCGAAACAAGTTCTTCGAAAGGATTATGTTCCGGGATGAACACATTTCCTCCTGCATTACAAATAACAACGCCAGGTTTATATTTGTCCAGCGTTTCTTTTATTCCATCATACCATATGGTATCACCCGTAATATATAAAGATGGTTCACCGGCCCTTTGCAAAACATATCCTGTAACAGTTCCCATTACTTTTAATATGTCACCTTCGCCGTGCTGCGCACTAACTGTTGTAACTTTAACATCATCAAAAAAACTTTCTCTGTTGACAGGGAATACGGTTTTAAATCCGAACTTCTCGATTTGTTCTGTATCGGCAGGCTGAACAATAAAAGGCACTTCTTTAGAAATGGTTTCTTGTGCTTTTACATCAAAATGATCAGGATGCAAATGGGTTAGAACTATATAATCCACATCTTTCAAAATTTCTTCTGTTGAAAAGGGTAATGGAGTTGTAGGATTTGCCGATTTTCCTGCAAAAGAAGGCAAACTGTGAACATCACCAAAAAAAGGATCTACTAACCAAATTTTTCCACCGTACTTAATTTTTACTGTTGCATTTCTAATTAATTGAACTTCCATAATAATTTCGTTTTTCACGAAGGTAAATTCAAATGAAAACCAATAATCTATTGAAAATTGCTAATTTCCTCTCTGTACTTTTGAGGTGTTTCTGATAAATTTTTCTTTAAAATTGGGTATATAGAATTCGATTCATGAAAACCTGTCAAATCGGAAATTTCACTGATAGTCAGGTTGGTCTTACAAATTAAATATTTAGCTTTTTCTATTCTGACTCCTTTAATGTATTGATATGGCGAAATACCATAAACCTTTTTAAATGTTCGTAAAAAATGAAAATGTGACATTGATACTAAAGACGACAACTTTTTTACCGATAGTTCAGGATCGTTGTAATTACTATAAATATAATCTTTTACTATGGTCATTCTTCTAGCCAGTTCTTTTTTTGTCGACTCTTTTCTGACAGGAATTTTTAGTATCCTGCTTCTTTCTTTATAATCTAAAAGCAGGCATTTCATAAGAATCTCTGTAAAAAATGTTTCTTCTTCGTTTTGCTTATAAGAATTAAACAGGTAGTTGATAGATGATGTTCTGAAATGTAGCTGATTTATAAATCGGTATTCTGAGTAATGATCAAAAGGCTTGTCTAATAATTTCTCATTTGAATTTAAGAACGCATACAAAGCTTTTGTATAAAATTGATAATTTAGGTGTATGTTAAAAGTCTCAACTTCTTCCACCGAATCTATTCCATAACTAAATGATTCAAAAGGATTACAAACATAGAAGGTTTGCTCACAAACCCTCAACTCCCTGTTTTTAGTGCGCAGATTAACAGTTCCTTTTTTATTTGTAAAAATACTGAATGAACTTTCCGGAACAGATTTTTCGTATTTCTTCTCCGATGAAGTTACTAAAACATTTGGCCATTCTAATTCATTCTTTTTATCATTCCTTACGTTTCTAAGGCAATCAATAACTCTTTGTTCCGGAAATTGAGATACATTCATTCTACACTCTTTTATAAACTTGCTCCTCAAAATTCCCTGGCGCTCGGCTTACCATAAGAGGTTTGTTGAAGCTGTAATTCATGATTAATTAGGCGATAAATCCATTTCAGCATAACAATATAAATCTGACAGTACTCTGTCTATATGAATCATTTTAGAAGAAACTGCCACACCGCTTTAAAAGTTCATATGACTAATAGCACTGATAATTGGGATCATTTCATTTTTACTAAAATATGTGAGAACCGTTTCATAGGCCTTATCCAAAACTTCAGCCTAGGTTATTTTCAAAAAAGTATCGAAGTTCTTTGCCGGTTTATACCCTAAGTCTTTTTTTGCTTTTTCTATAGAGTAAACCCGGTCTATGCTCTTTAAAAAATGCCAATTATTATTTTGATAATATTGTTCCGCTTCGGGGTAATATTTACATATTACCTGCTTCGGATTATTGTATAATTCAGTTAAATCATTCTTCTGGAATGGACTATCGTTCGAAATATTATAGATCTCAAACGAATTAAATTTCTTTTCCAGAACCAGCAAATGTGCTACAGCACCATCTTCTTCATCTAAGCCACGATAGATTCTATGATTTGCTTTTGTGTTATCATCTTCAGGTAAAAACCTTGATACCCGTAATACCGTAGCTTCAACCCCTTCTTTTTCGAAATAGTCTTTGCAAAGTAATTCACATGTAAGCTTTGTAATATCATAAATATCTCTTGGTTCGGGAGTCAGAGATTCATCTACCCAAACAGCCCGATTACCATCTACCATGGCCGTTCCGTAAATTGATGTTGTACTGGTATACAAAAATTTCTTAATGTTATTGTTGACACATGCTGATAGTAGATTGAAAGTTCCTTTAATATTGGTTTCGATAAACTTTTCGCGGGATAATTTAGGTTGGTGTGTTTTCCATGCAATGCTGCTGTGTGAATAATGGCATCGTATCCTATTGTTACCTCTTCTACAGCCTGCCGATTTCTGATATCGACGATCTTATCTGTTGTTTCACTTGCGATTATATCAATTCCTAATACCTTATAATAATGTTGCTTTAACTGCTTTACTATCTCTTTTCCTAATTGGCCGGACGAACCTGTTACAATTATTTTTTTCATATTTCTATTGTTCTATCTTTCAAACTCTTAATTTTTAAAATCTTCCATTGTTCTTTCTCTTTTCCGTTTATTAAAATCTAAATGAATTCGCAGATGCTTTCTCATAATATAAAACATAAAAATCGAAAACTTCCTTTCCTATCTGAAACAGGTGTTCCCCAACCTGTTCAAATTTGTTTTTGTTATAGAATTTTATTGCTCTTTCATTGGTCTTTAACACGGATAACCATATGTGGCTTTTATCGGATGCGTTGAAAGACATCATCAACTCGCTCATCAGCAATTTCCCAACATTTTTATTCAAAAATTCTTTTAACACATAGATTTTTTGTAGTTGCGCTACCTCTTCTGTTTCAATAAATTCGGTCGCTGAAAAAACTTTTAGTTTGGCATATCCAACTGGAAGTTCGTTCCAAAAAGCAATCCAGTAACAATTATTTTCTTTCTCCAGACTTGTTGTAATCTTACTCACGCTAAAAGTCTGTTCATGATAATCAAACAAATCCTGTTCATCCCTGAAATATTCTGCAAATGTTTCTGCAAAAGTAACTCTGCCCAACAAAGCAATATACCGGGCATCTTCAATGGTGGCTTTTCGTATCTGTATCATTATTTATGGGGTGATTTTGGACTGTTCCCAGCCTATTATCGCAGTTTTTCGGGTTGTACCCCACTTATATCCATTAAATTTACCGGTAGACTGGATTACCCGATGGCAGGGAATAAGATAAGCTATCGGATTATTCCCAATAGCCGTTCCTACAGCTCTCGAAGCATTTGGGCTTCCTATCTGTTCTGCAATACTTCCATAGGTTGAAAGTTTTCCAAATGGGATTTTTAACAAACTTTCCCAAATTTTTAATTGAAAATCTGTCCCTTTTAAATGTAACTTTATCTCCTGCAATTTACTCCAGTCGCTTTGAAAAATGTATAACACATTTTGTTGGTTAGAAGTCATTTGTTCCTGAAATATTGCATTCGGAAATTTACCTTTCAATTGCTCCAAAGCAGAGGTATAGTCATCTTCAAAATCCAAATGGCAAATTCCTTTTTCCGTTGAAGCAATAAGTATGTTTCCAAACGGACTACCTAAGAAACTGTAATCAATTACAAGATTTTTTCCTCCATTTTTGTACTCGGCAGGGGTCATCCCTTCTATGTTGATAAACAAATCATGCAAACGGCTTGTACTGGAAAGTCCTGTATCAAAGGCTGTATCAAAAAGTGTAGCGTTATCATCTTTCAGGAGCATCTTAGCGTGTTCTATGCTGATGTACTGTAGAAATTTTTTGGGGCTGGTTCCTGCCCATTCAGTAAACAAGCGTTGAAAACGGGAAGAGCTTAGATGAACAGTTTGGGCAATTTCTTCAAGGCTGGGCTGCTGCCTGAAATTCTGTCTGATGAAGTCTATTGCTTTTTCTATCCTTTTATATTGGAGACCTTTTGTTTTGTCCATTTTTCGATTTACTTTTCAAAAACAAATCTCGGAAATGGTTTTGGTGTATAAAATCCGAAATATGCTAATTTTCATCATTAACTTTCACTTCAAACTCTTCTACTTTTCAATTGTAGGATACTTGATTTTCTCTGTGTTATCGGCCATGTTATTTCGGTACCATGTTTTAGCGTTAATGTTCCCTCTCCATCCGTAAATGCAAAATAATGGTTCTTCAAATGTTTGAATGGAATGACTTTCATTACTCAAATGAATCATAACATCACCGGGCTTTTTTGTTTCGAACAAAGTATTTGCTCCAATCTGCCATTTTGCAGTTCCCGATAATATTAAGTAAAATTCTTCGGCCGGATGAGCATGTGCCGGATAATGCGTATTCGGGCCAAGCAAAAAAAGTCCAAGAATTGTTTTACTATTGAATAAACGGCCATCCGGCCCAATTCCTTCTCCGTTGGCAAAATTGGGTAAAAAGGAACGGCTCCAATCGTCTTCCTCATAAAACTCTGCCCAAAGAACCCACGCAAACGAGGCGCATGCGGCTTCATACAATGGTTTTACTCCTGCCTCACATTGTTTGTCAAATACGTGTGGCGCAAAACGCAAAGCTCGAACCATAGATTCTCCCGGCCATTGTTCTTGCATTGTTTGCTGGCAAACTTTTTCAATTTCGTTAATAAACCTTGCAGCAGAAGACTTTTGCCCGGATAAATGAAATTCCGGCATATATTTTTTGAGATGTACAACTGTTTCGCTGGCAAGTAAATATAGAGGATGATTGTGTCTCATACTTGATTTTACAAATTCGTATACTTGATAGGTTCTAATTTATTTAGTAAAATTCAGTTTGGATGTACCATTTTAGAGGAAACCGCCACCCGGTTTAAAAAGTTCATATGATTAATGGCAATGATAATTTGTGCCACTTCATTTTCGCTAAAATATTCGCGGACGGTTTCATAGGTTTTGTCCGAAACTCCTTCTTTGGTTATTTCGGTAACCTCTTCTGTTAATTTTAAAACTACCCGTTCTTCGTCCGAAAACAAAGGGCTTTCTTTCCACGCCGGCAAAGCAAATATTCTCCGTTCTGATTCTCCAATTTTTATGGCATCTTTTGTATGTAAATCAATGCAGAAAGCACATTTATTGATTTGGGAAGCTCTGATTTTGATGAGCTCTTTTAGTTTCTTATCTAAGCTGGTTTTAGCCAAATAATTTTCGATAGCCATTACCAAATTCCAGCACTCCGGTTCCAATGTTTTTATATCAATTCGTTGTTGGTGTTTTGATGTTACAGACATAATGTTCAAATTTTGTATTAATAAATCCTTTTCTTTTATATAGTTGCCGCGCACGTTTATTGTCATTTTCGGTTAAAAGCCACACTTGTTTTCTTTGTCCTTTTTCTGAAAATCCTAAAACAGTGTCTATTAACTGCGATGCGACACCTTTGTCCCGAAAAGATTCCAGAACAAAAAGGTCGTTTAATATCCATATGTCACTCAATTTTATTGTTGAAAATGACGGATACAATTGTGCGTATCCGATTAGTTCATTATTTCCTTCAACAACAAAAATTACACTATCGTCATTAGTTATTCTGCTTTTAATAAAGGTCTGTAGCTCTTCATGATTTGATTTCTGCTGGTAAAAAGCCCTGAATTTCATCATAAGCCGGGTTAACTCTGTTATATCGGAGAGTTTTGCATTTCGAATAATCATCGTTTTATCAGGTATTATTGTTGAGGATTTCTCTTACAACGGTATTTTTAATTATTGAATACTTCTTTCAATTTAACGCTCAAATTCTCTCCCCTTAATCCTTTGGCAACAATCTTACCTTCTTTGTTTACTAACACGGTGTACGGAATTCCTTCAATACCATATTTTGCAACTAAGGGAGAGTTCCAGCCTTTTAAGTCAGAAAGTTGTGTCCAGGTAATGTGGTCTTCTTGGATAGCTTTTTGCCAGGCTTCTTTTTTTACATCCAGAGAAATGCCAACTATTTGCAATCCTTTTGAATGATATTGATTATGGATTTTGAGTATATTATCATTCTCGTGCCTGCAGGGTCCACACCACGAAGCCCAAAAATCAAGAAGCAAATATTCCTGGTTTTCTGCCAACTCCGAAATTGTAATTTCTTTGCCCTTTACATCTACCAGTTGTATGTCGATAAATGAATTCCCCAGAGCTGTTTTTTCTTGAGCTGTAATTTGTTTTTTTAGCGATTTTCCGATTGAAGAACTTTTGATTTCGTCATCAAAATTGCTGTACACTGATTGCACAAAAGGCATTTCCAAATCGGTTTTCGACATCCTTAAAATATAAGCCGTTGCCAGAGAATTTGGATGTTCTGCAATAAATGTTTTTTGGCATTTCACCATCTTTTGAATAATAGTATCCATTTGACTTCTTTTACGGGTCAGAAAATCAGGGCTGTCTTTTTGTAGATTTCGTGCTTCTACAATCTCATCGCGTATCTTTTGTAACTCTTGCCGGAACGGAGCAAATTGCGAGTAAAATACTTCCAGTTGGATATTTAATGCAGACCCGCTTATAATTGGAGCGCCAGCTTGGGGCGAAAACTTAATTGTTGTAGTGGTATTTTCCAGAAAAAAATAGACAGATTTATTGCTGCTAAACTGTAAAACAACATAGTTGGGATGCGCTATTGAACCTTTCATTTTGAATTGATTGCTTTTAACTGGCGAATGAGCAATAATTATGCTGTCGTTCAGGTCTTCATCAAGGAATTTTAATTGTACGTTTTGTGTTTCCCATTCAGCAGGAACGGTGCCTTCAATAATAAAACTCTCTTTTTGTTTGCAGGCTGATATAAAAATTAGGAATAATAACAGGATGTTTGCACTTTTCATCTTTGAATGATTTAAATGATTACTTCGTGCAAAACTATATAGCCAAAAACTCAAAAAACTTAAGCTGGTTTAAGAAGTATATTTCTTACGGATTTCACTTAGATATTCAGGTGTAAAACCTAAAAATGAAGCAACCAGATATTGAGGAACCCGCTGAATAAAATCAGGAAAATTATCGCGGAAGTGCAGATATAATTCTTCGCGGGAAAGCTCATAAAGCAACTTTATGCGATACTGAGAAGCTGCATACGCTCTTTGAAATACCAAATGAAAATAGCGTTCCAGTTCAGGAATAAGTTTTAAAAGTTCATTTTGTGCAGACTTATTTAAAATTAATATTTCAGAAGGCTCTATCGTTCGAATAGAAAATTTTGATGGTGTTTTATTGGCAAAAGCATTAAAGTCTGTTGTCCACCAATTTTCCAATGCAAAATCGATGGTTTGCTCTGTTCCGTTTTCTTTCATATAGAATATTTGCAGACATCCTTTATTGACGAAAAATAATTCGTAACAGATTTCTCCTTCTTTTAAAATCAGCTCTTTCTTTTTTAGTTCCCTGATTTGAAAATACTTATCAATATTAGCAAGTTGGGTATTTTCAACAGCTATAAAATTACCGATATGTTTTTTGAGATTTTCAATCATTTGTTTTTGCCAGACAAACAACAGTTTGGTATGAAAACACAGAGTATCAATATTCGTTCAACTTATAAGAGCTTTATGTTTTGCTCCCCAATCACTTAGTTTCGACCAGATGGGAATTAATTCTATGGCAATCGGAGTTAATTCATAATCAACTCTTGGAGGAACTTCTGCATAAACAGTACGTTTTACCAAGCCGTCTTTTTCCAGTTCCCTGAGTTGCAGAGTCAACATTCGTTCGGTGATGTTGGGTATCAATTTTCGAATTTCACTAAAACGTAATTTTACCTTCTTCCAACTTGCACATAATTAGCAATTTCCATCTACCACCGACTTTGCAAACAGCATAAGTCAAATCGCATTCCATGATGCTTTTTTCATTCAACATATTGGTTGAGTTTTCTTTTCTTCTTCCCATTACTTACAAAATTGTTAGTACCATACAAATAGCTGTATACCATACAAATCTATAGTATTCATTTTAATTTCGTCGTCAAATACATAACAATCATCAACAAATGAAGAAATACGCATACATAGGATGCCTTGGATTTATTGGCGTTATAACCACAGAGTTTGGAGTTATTGGAATTTTACCACAAATAGCAGAATACTACCAGATAAATGTTGACCAGGCTGGCGTTTTATTGAGTGCTTTTGCTCTTGTCATAGCTATAACAGGTCCTTTTATGACCTTGCTTGCTTCGGGCTTCGACAGAAAAAAAGTAATGTTACTCTCAATATTGTTTTTTGTTATCACGGGTGTGGTCTCATCATTTTCGCCTCCGTTCTGGCTACTTATGGTGGTTCGTGTTTTACCTGCATTTTTACAACCTGTTTATATTGCAACAGCTCTGTCTGTCGCAGTTTCTCAAGGTAATAAAAATAACGAAAATGAATTGATGAGTATTGTTTTTAGCGGAGTCGCTATTGCAATGGTAACCACCGTTCCTTTTGCAACTTATGTAGCAAGTATTTTTTCGTGGGAAGATTCGTTTATCGTTCAATCGGTTATCAGTATTATAGCGTTAACAGGTATCTATTTTGTTTTGCCCAATCTGCCTGTGGAAGAGCGAAAATCATATGCCAGCCAGCTAAAAATATTGAAGCAGCCTACTTTTATTGTCAGTACAGCGATGAACTTTTTTATGATAGCTGGTTGGTTTTCCACATATAGTTATTTTGCTGACTACCTGAACAAAGCCAAAGATATGAGCAATACAATGGTTAGCTATATGATGTTTGTTTTTGGAATAATCGGGGTTGTGGCTAACTGGGCAGCAGGAAAGATGCTGAATAAAAGTGTAGCGAAAACAACTGCCGGCTTCCTTTCCGGCACAATTCTAATCCCCATATTATTGCATTTATCTGGTGAAAATTTTATAGCAACAGTTGTTGTGATAGGCCTGTGGGGATTTTTGTATTCACCAAGTTTTCTAAATGCCTCTACCTACATGATTTCATCTGTACCGAAATCGCTGGAATTTGCAAACAGCCTTGCAACATCATTCGGCAATTTAGGTATTTCCCTTGGAACGACAGTTGGCGGGTGGCTTATAACTACAAAAAGTGTGGTATACACTCCCTGGTTAACCTTATTATTTGGAACCCTGGCTTTCCTGATGATTGGGTTAAGAAGTTTTTTGGAGAATAAAACTAAATCCAGATAAATAATAGCATAAACATAAAAATAAACCTATTTATATGAATGATATATCATTCAATTATTCTTCAAACAGGCTACTACACACCCCACATGGTGTAATTCCGGAAATCTTTCGTATAAACAGATTGAATTCTGTTTGCTCCAGGAAATAGCCAATAACATCACTTACAATGTTTACAAATCCCAACATATTTAATTTAAAATATGATTCAATAAAGGATTGTACGGGCTAGACTAAAAAGGATCAATTACAAATTGGCAGCACTTTGGGGTAAAGATGTTTTTAGTCATTACTAACAGTAATTCTATGCGTATTGGCAGATTGCGGCTGCTTTCCTGTCAAACCTTGAGAATTAGCACATCACCTGTCATTACTTATACAAAATATTGTGCCCAGTAGTTTTGTTATTCATATATTTTGTTTCAATAATTAATATATCAAATATAAAAAGTCAAATAAATTTTGATACTTACTTATTAGTAAGTATTTTTGTACTGTTAAAAATCAAATTATTATGTCTGCTACCAGAGAAAGAGTTATTGAATTAGGTGAAAATCTCATACGAACTAGAGGTTATAATGCATTTAGTTACCAGGATATTTCATCTGAATTAGGTATAAAAAATGCAGCAATTCATTACTATTTTCCAACAAAAGCAAATTTAGGCACAAGCATTATAAAGACTAATATTCAACGTTTCGAGGAAATGGTGGATAATATGCACAGCAGGGGATTTGATGAAATTCAACAGCTAAATACTTTTATTAAAATATATATAAAAAGTCATCGGGAACAAAAAGTTTGTTTAGTAGGTGCATTAAGTCCTGCCTTTGATACACTCAATGAAGTTACACAAAAAGAACTTAGAAAAATGATTGATTTAATACTTCAATGGCTAACAAATATTCTAAATAGCGGAAAACAAAAGGGATTATTTGTATTTAGTGAATTACCTGAAAACAGAGCAGCGATTATTTTTTCAAGTTTAGTTGCCAGTTTGCAGCTTTCAAAAGTAGTTAACACCATTGATTATAAAAATATATGTCTTTCAATTGAAGAAGATTTAAAAGTATAAAAAAATTTATCCCACAAACTTACTTATTAGTAAGTATATTCAAAATTAAATAATATCAAAATATTTATGAAAAGAGCAGTAATAACAGGATTGGGTGCAATAACACCACTGGGCAACAATGTCAATGATTTTTGGAAAAACCTAAGGGAAGGTAAAAGTGGAACTGCCCCAATAACAAAATTTGACGCAAGTAATCATAAAACAAAGTTTGCCTGCGAGGTAAAAGACTTCGATCCTTTGTTATATGCAACAAAACCAGAAGTTAGAAAAATGGATTTGTATACCCTATATGCTTTGGCCGCAACAGAAGAGTGCCTTAAAGACTCCGGTTTAAACCTGGACAAATGTGATTTAAACAAAGCAGGTGTTATTTTAGCTACCGGGATTGGGGGTATGCATACTTTTGAAGAGGAAATTATGAATTTCAGTGAAAACATAAATTCCCCGAGATTTAGTCCTTTTTTCATCACAAAAATGATTTCAAATATTGCGACAGGGCAAATTTCTATCAAATATGGATTGCATGGTGTAAGTTATTCTGTTACATCAGCATGTGCTTCATCTAACCATGCATTAGCAAATGCATTAGACCTTATTCGACTGGGCCGCGCAACGATAATTTTTGCTGGTGGTTCAGAGGCCACTATATCACAAGCAGCTATTGGTGGATTCAACTCCATGAAAGCTTTATCCACATTAAATAATTCTCCATCGACAGCATCCCGACCATTTGATAAAACACGTGATGGTTTTGTGGCAGGGGAAGGTGCAGGAGTTCTTATGATTGAAGAACTTGAACATGCAAAAAAAAGAGGTGCCAAAATATACTGCGAATTAGCCGGGTATGGAGTCGCTTCCGATGCCTATCATGTAGCTGCAACGCATCCGGACGGACTTGGTGCTAAAATAGCAATGACTGATGCATTAAATGATGCAAGAATTACGAAAGAAGATGTTTCTTACATCAATGCTCATGCCACATCAACTCCGGTTGGCGATATAAGTGAATGTATTGCAATTGAAAATGTATTCAAGAATTCGCTGAGGCAAATACAAATTAGTTCTACAAAGTCAATGACCGGACATTTACTGGGGGCTGCAGGAGCAATTGAATCAATAGCCTGTATTAAGGCAATTGAACAGGGTTTGATACCTCCAACAATAAACCTTAATGAAATTGATGCCGAAATAAACCAAAAACTAAATCTTACTCCAAACAATGCTATTGAGAAAGAAGTCGTAGTTGCGATCAACAATACATTCGGATTTGGGGGACACACATCAACTTCTGTTTTTAAAAAATATAAGTCTTGATTTTGGATTTTACGTTCCTATTGAAATATCAGATAAAAAAGATGATTCCACTACGAAGTACAACTGGTAAATAACATCACCCGGCAATGTTATTTTCCTTATAATGTTATAAAAGGTGATCGTTCTGATCATCTGTGTGTTTGGGGGTTAACATTTGAAAGAGCCATTGTTGAATGGCTCTTTTATTTTCTGAAAGTCAAGTAAAAATTATTAGCAGAATATGCTTCAAAACTTATTGACTCACCCTGATTGTGCCTTCGACACAATCGTCCCTCTCTTTGCGAAGCTACCCTTTATACACAAATATTCGTTCTTTGATTTATTGTTGGGCTAACATAAAATTGTTGATAAAAACACAACTAACAGTCTGATTAACAACAGCATAATATTGGCATTCTGGTTGATTTTTCGTATCTTAAAGCTGTGATAGTCAAGGAGTTTAAGGGTTTTTTTAGCGGTTTTTTACCTGATGTCCGAATAGAAAAACGTGCAGAAAAAATTATGGGAGATATGCTTAACTTCGGCAAAGCAGTAGTAAACAAATTTAGTAGAACAAATACAGAAAAAATTGGGGCATATCGTATGTTTGGGAATAATAGTTTCAGCCATATCGAACTAACGGAAAGTGTAATTTCCAGTTGCAAGGCCAAGCAAGGCGGTGCACACCTTCTTTGCATACAGGACACAACAGAGTTTAATTTTACCAACCATCTGCAACGGATTGGGAAAAAAGACAAAGATATCGGCCCGGTAACAAAGAACGACAACGCGGGCTTCTTTTGCCATCCCATGTTGGTGGTAAACGAAGGAGACAAAATGCCTATTGGCCTGTCAAGCATAGAATTGTGGAACCGTAACTGGGACAAACAGGATAAATTTGAGCGAAGTTACTGGAAACAGGATATCGCAGAAAAGGAATCGTACCGTTGGGTTGAAAGTGCCCGAAAAACACAATCTGTTTTAGACAAAGCACCACTGTTGACCATCATTGGGGACAGGGAATCCGATATTTTTAGCGAGTTTGCCCTTGTGTCGGATGAACGAACCCATTTACTGGTGCGTTCAAGAATAGACAGGAAATTGGCAGAAGGGGACGGGAGACTTTATAAAAAGCTATCAGGGCAAGAACAAAAAGCTGTTTATGGTTTAGAGATAAAAGGGAATAAAAAGCGAAAAGCCCGTACAACAAAGATGGCATTAAAATATGTAAAGGTTAAAATAAAAAGGCCTGAAAGGTTACGCGACAAGAACCTTCCTGAATATGTTGAATTATGGGCTATTGAAGCCCGGGAACAACCGGGAACAATTCCCGGGGGAGAACCCCCGATAGTTTGGAGGTTATTGACTACACACCCAATAACCGGGGCAAGCCAGGCAATGAAATGCCTTGAATGGTACGGCAACAGGTGGTTTATTGAAGAACTTTTCAGGATAATGAAAAGCAAGGGCTTTGAACTTGAAGCCTCGCAACTTGAAACTGGTGCAGCATTGAAAAAACAGGTTGTCATGGCACTCCAGGTGGCATTAACGATAATGGTACTTAAGTTATCGCTCAACAATAAAGAAGCAATAAAAGCTGAACTGGTCTTTAGCCAACAACAAATAAAGTTTATAGGGTTATTATTAAAAAATGAGATAGAAGGGAAAACGAAGAAACAACAAAACCCATATCCCTGCCAAAGCTTGGCATGGTGTGCCTGGGCAATAGCACGGCTTAGTGGCTGGAGCGGTTATAAATCCCATGGCCCACCAGGGTACATATCGGTTAAGAACGGACTTGATGTCTTTTACAACAAATATGAAGGCTACCTTGTAGCAATGAAGTTCTTAAAAGATGTGTATAAAGGGTAGCTTTGCGAAGAGAGGGAGTGAGGGAGAGTTCGTCGAATATTGTTTCTCTTTTATTTCTGTTGGTGATTCCCGGGAATCATGAAGTTTTTTTACATTTAATATAGCTGCCTGTACAAGCCTGTTTCAGAACCGCGATGACCACCCAAATACTTACAAATCCATTCTAAAGAACATATAACTAAAAGAAGAAAAATCAAACTTTCCACAACCGTTTCTTTCTCCTGTTAACTCACCATTTCCGGGCACAAATCCAACCGGAATAAATTCATAAAGAACTTTCCACCAAATCATGAAGAAGATTTCTCAACTTCATGAAGAAGATTTTCTCAAAAGATCAAGAAGATTTTCGGAAAACATAAAGATGATTTTCGGAAAAGTCTTTGATGAATTTCAGGCAGCAAAAACAACCTCCCAACAAACTGTCGGGAGGTTGTGATCAAAAAGGATTAAGCAGCCACTAACGGGCTACAAAGGTTGCTTTAGCCAGGGCCTCTTTCATCTGTTTGCCGGGGCGGAAACGGATGTTGACCGATGTAATTTTATCGGCCGTACATTCCGCTTCAGTATCCGTGCCGGTACAGTTGAACGTTAGCTGAAACGAACCCCAGTCGCCCATTTGCACCGAGTAACCATCGAGCAGGGCATTCTGGATCACCGCTTGCAGCTCATCCACTACCAGGACCGCTTCACCACGGCTTAAGGTGGTGTTTTTACTCAAGGCTTCGGCAATCTCCTTTTCTGTTTTTTGTTCCACGCGGTTGGGCACCAGGTACCATTTCCGGTCGGCTTGTGGGTTGCGTGGGTTCACCCGTTGAATTTTTGAATATAATATCGACATAATTTGTTGTTTTTAAATTGGTATAAATCTCCACGTACCGCCAGGCTATCCCCAAAAACCAGGCAATACCTCCCCTCCTCTGTTCGAAACCAAACAGCGTGAAGCGGCAAAAGTAGTATGCGGTAAAATGATGGGGTAAAGCCGCAGGTGCGGCAACGTGGAGTGAAAATTGAAATGAACTACCTCGCAGCAAGCTACCGAGGTATCAATGGAAAAAACGGTCAAACTGACCACCCAAGGCCGGAATAAAATGACCACCCTCGCCAGTTTAAACTGACCACCCCGCGCCGGAGCAAAGTAACCACCTGCGCCGGACTATAGTGACCACCCATCAAAAGAGATTGATTTTACTTCTGTCGAAGCCATAATTTCATACTGATTTAAACAAATTAATATGAAAACATGGCTAATAAATTAATCGACATGAGTAAAGTAAGAAAAGTCATTCAGTTGCACCAGCAGGGAAAAGCAAAGCAATTTATCAGCAGGTACCTGGGCCTGTCACGTAACACCGTCAAGAAGTATATCGCTCTATACAAGGTGTTAAACCTTACTATTGATGATATTGATAAAAAGAGTGATTCCGAGCTGGAAAAAATCTTTAGCAGGGATACCGAAGATGTTCTTTCCCCCAAGCTAAAAAAGGTTTATAACTTCTTTCCCTACATGGAGCGTGAACTAAAAAAGACCGGCGTTACCAAGCAGCTGATGTGGGAAGAATATTATGAAAAACATCCCGATGGACTAAAATTAAGCCAGTTTAAAGCCCACTACCTGCGTTGGAGTAAAAAGGTTAACCCGGTAATGCATATGGAGCATAAAGCAGGTGATAAGATGTTTATCGACTACGCTGGCAAAACCCTTAAAATTATCAATAAAGAAACAGGCGAGATTGAAGAGGTACAGTTTTTTGTTGCCATACTGGGGGCCAGTCAATACACCTATGCTGAAGCCTCACCGAGCCAACAAAAAGAAGACTTTGTTGCTTCGGTTGAAAATGCACTGCATTTTTATGGAGGAGTTCCTGCAGCTATTGTCCCTGATAACCTAAAGTCTGCCGTAACCAAAAGCAGCCGGTTTGAACCTACCATTAACGAAACGTTTATGGACTTTGCCGAACATTACGGCACAACAGTTCTTCCGGCACGAGCTTACCGTCCCCGGGACAAGTCACTGGCAGAAGGGGCAGTTAAGATACTGTACCAACGAATATATCCGGCCTTGCGCGGCAAAGACTTTTACAGTTTAGAAGAGCTTAATAGTGCAATTTGGGATGAACTGGACAAGCATAACAACAAAAAGTTAACCGGCAGGCCAACGTCCCGGTATCAATTATTCGTTGAAGACGAAAAAGGCAAGCTTACCGCATTGCCTGTAGAAAAATACGAGATTAAAGAAATAGCAATAGCCACCGTAGCCATGAACGGGCACGTGCTGTTAAGCAAAGACAAGCATTATTACAGCGTTCCGTGTCAGTATTTAAAGAAGAAAGTTAAGCTGGTGTTTACATCAAAAACCGTTGAAATATACCATAAATACAACCGCATAGCTTTGCACAAAAGAGATGGACGTAAATACTTCTACACCACAAACAAAGACCACCTGGCAACAACACACCAGTTTGTTACCGACTGGACACCGCAGCGTTTTTTCAACTGGGCAGCTTCAATTGACGAGAGTGTAAAGGAATTTATAATCAATGTGCTGGAAAGAAAACAACACCCTGAACAATCCTATAAAAGCTGTATGGGTGTATTGGCTTTTGCCAAAAAGGTGGGAGAAGAAAGGCTTTCCAATGCGTGTAAACGTGCATTGGAACATCAGGTTTACAACTACAAAATCATACAAAAGATACTGGAAAAAGGGTTGGATAAACTTGACGATGAAAAACCGGACGAACCGGAACTTCCTTTTCATAACAACATAAGGGGAGGAAAATATTACAACTGATAAAATAAAAAAACAATGAACGAAGTAACATTAACACGAATGAAACAGATGAAGCTCCATGGTATGCATGGGGCTTTTAAAACAGCTGTCGAAACAGGTAAAACCGATGATTACACCATCGACCAGTTTGTATCGATGATAACAGATGCCGAGTGGGACGATCGCAACAACCGAAAGATAGAGCGATTGATAAAAAATGCGAGGTTCCACTATAAGGCAACCATTGAAAACGTGGTGTACGAACATACAAGAAATATCGATCGGACAAAACTGTTAAGACTGGCTGAATGCGATTTTATTAATAAGAACGAGAATGTATTAATATCGGGCAGCACCGGTGCCGGCAAAAGCTACATTGCAACAGCCTTAGGGTATCAGGCCTGTATCGAGGGATACAGGGTTTTGTATTTTAATACAACCAAGCTGTTTTCTAAACTAAAAATGGCAAAAGCCGATGGATCTTATCTTAAAGAACTTGCAAAAATGGCCAGGCATCAGTTAATAATACTCGATGACTTTGGCCTGCAACCTTTAGATAGCCAAAACCGGATAGCTCTGTTAGAGTTAATTGAAGACAGGCACAATAAAGGATCTATGCTTGTAACATCACAGCTGCCCGTTAGTAAGTGGTATGAAATAATCGGGGAGAAAACGATTGCCGATGCCATACTCGACCGTTTGATCCATCAATCGCACAGGATTGAGCTGATGGGGGAATCGATGAGAAAAAAACGAAACATTTATAGTGAATAAAAAACAGTAAATTTGTTGTAATCTGACAGAAGAAAAACGTTCTCTTTTTTGGTGAAAATGGTCGGTGGTCAATTTGCTCCGGCGCAGGTGGTCAATTTAAATTGGCCTGGGGTGGTCAATTTGACTGGCGTTTCCAATGCAGTTCCTTTTAATTCATTTCTCAATGATTTTATTTGAAACTTAATTGCACTTACAAGATCCTCACTTTTGACAGGTTTTGATAAAAATTCATCAATACCAACTCGGCCACTGTTAAAACCATAAGCAGAAGAAAGCTCTGACACTGCAATGCATTTAAAGTTCTTTTTAATTTTAATAAATTCTTTGTAAATCTCTATACCAGTTAATTTCCCAATTCCAAAAAACATATCAAGAATAACCACCGAGATATTGTTGGTTGAGAATATAGCTATTGCTTCTTCAGGACTATTAGCAATATGTATTTTCCAACCTACAAGTTCTCTTTTTAAATTAAACATATAAACTTTAGTATTCAGCATGCTATCATCTGCGACTAAAACCTCGTAACTTTCTTCCATTTTTATTAATTTGATTGTCTATTATTTAGTGATTGATAAAATTATAGCATTTAACAATATAAAGATATAAAAATAGTAGTTTGTAACTTTTGCCCAGTTATTAAGTTGCTTCAAATAGTTCCCTATGTGAACTATTATTCTCTTGCTCACTTTGACATCTGTTAAAGTAGTTCTTACAAGTTTAACTAAAGACTGCAATAAAATCACCCAGGACACAAACAAAAAAGCGTCTACAAATAGACGCTTTTCGTTCACAAGAAATATAACTAACTGTCCTTTTCAGACATTATTAATTATCCTCATCATACTCTTTATCCGGATCAAAAGTCCAGATATCATCAAAGTAGTAGGTTGAACTTCGGCCGGTGGTTATGTAGCCTTTCGAACCTATTGCAAATCCTACGGCTTCAGTTCTTGTTGTTCCTTCAAACGATGTTTTTTCAGACCACAAATCCAGCTGCGGATCGTATTCCCAAATGTTGCTTATCATCGATCCGGTACTGCCGGTTGCAAGGTATCCTAATCCGTTAACTGAAAATCCAACTCCGTTAATTCGTGCAATTGAAAGATACTCATCGTCGTAGCTTAAGTCGTCATCATCGTCTGATATGGCACGTTTTTCGGTCCAGTATCCGGTTGATGGATCGTACTCCCAAAGATCATCTTCATAAACACCATTATCCAAACCCGACAACACATAAGCTTTACTGCCAATTACAAAACACGAGGCATCTCTTCTTTTTGATCCGCCAATACTAATGATCTGCTCCCAGGTATCGCTTTCAGGCGAATAGGCGTAAAAATCTTTCAGGTAATTTCCGTCGTAACCACTGCCGATATATCCTTTGCCGCTAACAGCAAAACCAACAGCACCATAACGTGCACTTCCCATAAAATCAGCTTTCTGTGTCCATGTGTCAGTGGATGGATCGTATTCCCAAAAGTCGTTTAATTCATCTTCACCACTATAACCGGTACCAACATATCCTTTTCCGTCGATACTAAAAGCTACAGCCCCGTTTCTGGCAGCTCCGGGAAATGAAGCAACCTTTGTCCAGAAATTATTATCCGGATCGTACTTCCAAAAATCGTTCAGGCGATCATCGCCATCGTATCCCAAACCTATATAGGCAAAATCATTTATCTCGAAACAAACAGCATCGCTACGGGGTACACCATCAAAATCCGACATCTCCCACCAATCGCCGTCGGTAATCTCATCAACATCGTCGTCGGTGCACGAAACCAGCGTTGCCAGTACTATAAATAAAGCATATAAAAGAATGTTTTTTCCTGTCTTCATCATGACTAAAAAATTATTTTAATTGTTCAATTCTGTTAGACAAACCTAAGTCTGTTTACAGTCATAAAAAAGGAATTTGGACTATGGCGGAAAAAGTATAGATTAACTGCTGTTTTTTATCGTTAATCGCCGAATTATTCATAATTCTCCCGCATTTTATCGTTAAAAAGTTCTAAAAGAAATAGATTCCACCGAATGGTCTGGAACAATGCCTGATTGGTATATATTCTTTTCTTGTGCGGCATTTCTTTTCTTCATTTGAGGCCGAAAACAGAAAATATACAATGAAGAAAAAAGCAATTATAGTCCTTGTTGGCTGGTTATTTTTATTGTCGTGCCACGATGATGAATCGTTAATGGTCTCGCTTGGCGACAATTATATAAACAACCAAACGAATGTTGCACTTATCGATACCATACAAGTCCTTTTATCAACCGTAAAAATTGATTCGATCCCCACTTCCGAGAGTGACTATTTATTATGCGGCAGTTACACCGATGCCGATTTAGGAAGTATTAGCGCCACTGCCTACGCACAAATTGGTATGTCATCGGCAGATATCGATGAAGATGAGATTTTTGACTCGATAGTAATTTGTATGAATTACAGCGGAATGGCTTATGGCGACACGCTTTTACCACAAACATTTAATGTACATCGTGTACGAGAAGATATTGAGCCAAGCGATGATTACGATGCAGAACCTTACCTCTATAACACCTCCAATTTTAAATACGACGAGATTCCATTAGGCTCGAAAACCATCGTTCCGAAACCCAATTTCCACGATACGCTTGCCATTCGTCTGAACGATGAACTTGGGCTCGAATTCCTGTCCTACCTTCGCGACGAAGATGATGAGCTGGAGTCGACAAGTGAATTCCTCGATTATTTCCAGGGAGTGGCACTGGTTCCGGGAGATGAGAACAACTCGATATTAAGCTTTGATGCCGACTCGTCTTTTCAGATAAGAGTTTATACTCACATTATTGAAGAAACCAAAGTAAATAAGTCTTACACATTTGTATATAAAAGCACATCGCACAATCATTTTAACAATGTTAGCAACGATGTTAGTGGTACAGGGCTGGAACAAGCTAGAACTCAAACTGAGGAAGTAGCTTCAAGCTTATTAAACAAACGCTCTTACCTTCAAGCGAGTTTGGGTTATACCACACGTATTGATTTTCCGGGAATCAGTAAAATTCTGGAGGTAGAATATAAAAACATATTGTACAAAGCAGAACTGGTGCTAAAACCGCTTTCCGGCACTTATAAAAATGAAGGGGAACTACCCGAAGAAATTATCTTATATACCTCCGACAAAAAAAACAACGTTGTTGAGGAGCTAACTGATGAAGATGGCTATTCAATACCGGCCACTTTGTACTACGATGAATTTTACGATGAATATACGCAATACGTGTTCAACATTACCGACTTTATTTACACCGAGTTGAGCGATGGTTACGTTGATCCGGAAGACGGATTGCTGGTGATGTTACCCGAAACCGAATATGGCGGCACACTCGACAACATTGTTTTTGATGCCCGCTCACTTTCCAATTACCGTCCGACCTTAAACCTGTACTATGTTTTTTACGAATAGCCAACAGGCTTAAATTGAATAAAATGAACAGATTAATTTCTATTGTTTACATTAGCTTACTTTCTATACTTCTTTTGATTTTACCATTTTTAGGAAATGCACAAAATACAGTATCGCCCTACTCTATTTTCGGACCGGGAGAAATTCGCAGCGGAGGTTTTGGAGCCAACCTGGGCATGGGCGGAACCGGTATCGCTCTCGAATCGGACAATAACCTGAATGCGCTCAATCCGGCTTCTTATGCAGGAATGGACAGCCTGAAACTGATCTTTGAGTTCGGGCTTCAGGGGAAAGCCTACAACATCAGTAACTCCAACCAATCGCTTTCGGGTTTTGAGGCAAACCTCGCATATTTTGCGTTGGGTTTTAAATACACACGCTGGATGGCCGGATCGTTTGGAATGAAGCCGTTTAGTACGGTTGGCTACTCGATAAACCGATTGAACTACATTGAAGGCACCAACGAGCAATATACCTCCAACTATGTAGGAAGTGGCGGAATTACCCGCTTTTACTTTGCCAACGCCATAAAGCTGCTTAAAAAGTTATCGCTCGGTATAAATACTTCTTACCTGTTCGGCCCACTTATTCAGGAAGAAAATATAACAGGCTCAACACTTGTGCCCGAGATGATGATTGAACGAAAAGATTTTCTACGCAGTTTTTACTTCGATTTTGGTCTGCAATATCAATTTAACACTGCAAATACCAACTACTCACTCGGACTAACCTATGCCCCCGAGCAAAGTTTAAGTTCCAAACATATTGTAACGGCGTACGACAGCGACTATTCTATTATTCAGGCACAACAGTACAATACTGAGTACCTGGTTATCCCACAAATTTTTGGTGCAGGAATTGGGCTCACACGCGATCGTTTAAAAGTGGCTTTCGATTACACTTTTCAGCAGTGGAGCAATGTTGAATACCCGATACAAGCCGAAGAATTTAACGATTCGCACCGTTTCTCACTCGGTATTGAAACCAATCCCTGGGAACCTCGCGCAATCAATCCTGGGTTTAAAAACTGGACTTACCGAATGGGATACAGTCACGAATCGTCGTACCTGAAATTTGGGAATACGACGTTGGGAAGCAACGCTTTTACTCTAGGAGTCGGAATTCCACTGTATGGAGCAATTTCGAATATGGATTTTTCGATAACCAGAGGAACTTATGGAAGTAATGCAGGCCACCTTACAAAAGAAAAGTACCTGCTTTTCAATATTGGTTTTAGCCTGAATGAGATCGCGTTTATGAAACGGGTGATTGATTAATTGAATGATGAGGTTTGTTTTATCGGGATACGATCAATATTATATCACCTTCTTGCCTTATCAGGTGGATTTTACTTTTTGTCTTGAGACAATAAGTAAACAAAAAACTCAAGGCTGCGCCCGCTTCCCTCGGAAAAACTACGCGATGCCGGCTAAAATTCCTGAAACTCGTCGTACCTCCTCAAACAACAGTAATTTTTTAACGCCGACACCACTTGTTTTCCGGCTCATCGGCCGAGGCCGAAGCTTCGACGTAACATTTCAATTATGTCAACTTTTCATTAGTGGACCGGCCTCTTTGGGTCTTTGTCAGGAGTTGATATGAAACCTTAATGAGAGCGGGAAGCTCCGAGTGAACGAGGAGATCACCCGTCCGAATTTAGGTTTTATGAAAACGGAGGGTAAAGATCAAAAGCAGCCTTGAACTTTCTGCTTCGTCTTTGCTTCAAGGCAAAGATGAAGGCCTGCGGCAGCAATTCTAAATTCGGTTAAAATACCAACAGACCTGGGAGAATTGGAAAAAATGTTGAAAAGCTGATCTTTTATAGTGAAGCTAAATCAGATACGCAATTCTTCCATTCGCTGGCTAAAAACAGAACGATAACTTTCCCCGATCGGAATAAACTTATCTTCTATTATTACCTGGGTTTTGTTGATCGCATTGATATGTTCGAGACCAACAATGTAAGATTTGTGTACCCTTGAGAATTTATCGGAAGGCAGGTTTTGCTGCAGCCTTTTTAACGAATTAAGCGTAATAACCGGTTTGCTATTTCCTGAAGTATAAATTTTAATGTAGTCTTTTAATCCCTCGATGTACAGAATATTATCCAACTTTATCAGAATGGTTTTATAATCGGTTTTAACCAGGATGGTTTTATGGCCTGCATCCTGATGTTCCGGTTCCGGAACAAACTCCGAACGTTTTGTTTCCGAAGTGCAACACTCGTAAGCTTTATTTGCCGTTTTCAGAAAGCGATCGAAGCTCAATGGTTTTAAAAGAAAATCAAGTGCGTTCAAATTATAACCTTCAACGGCCAGTTCAGGCTTGTCTGATACAAACACAAAAAGTGGTTTCTGATCGAGGCTTTTTATAAAATCAATACCCGAAACTTTTGATAAAACGGTATCAACAAATACAATATCAATTTTTTCTCTTCGCAGAATTTCGTAGGCATCAAACACAGACGAGCAGTAAGAAACCAGGTGAAAATAAGGCACCATATTTACCATTTCCCGTAATGAACTTTGCGCATGAGGTTTTTCAAGTATTATACAATTCATTTCTCCAGTGGTTTTCAGTTTTTTGTTTGGCATTGCGAAATTGAAAGTTTGGCAACGCAATTTATGAACTAATACAGGCATTTTCCTATATACCACACCCCAAAAAAACTTAAGATGTTTTAACAGGTGTTAATCGTTATGTTATACCAATTATGAAAATGATTAGACTATTTTGCAATTATTTTCAAATTGGTATAATGCCGATACTGAAAAATTAAGCAATAAAGAGTAGCTATAACAATAGCCCACGATTTTTCGTCATCGGTATTATTCAGGCCAAAAACATATCCAGGATAATTCCGGTAGGCTAAAAAACAATCCGCCTCAACAGGCGGATTGTGAACCAAACTGTTTCTAGTCTTCGGCCTCTGCCTGAAAACAATTATAATACAGGTAAGAAATTTTTTACCCTACCCTTTTTTCGAAAAATTTAATTTTCTCCGTTTCAGCGATCAACGTTGTTACCAAAAACAGCAAAAGCACAAATCCTCCTCAATAAGAAGAAATGTACTTTTGCAAAGTAGAGTACTTACGATCTTATGTTTCTACTTTTCTGTTTAACTAAACCTTTCTATGAAGTTTTTAAATGCTTATACCTATATTACAACCTAAAGCTGAAATACCCTACTGCAAATACAAAATCTCTGTTTAAAAACTGAAATTAACAAAAAAATTAAGTGTAATATCCTGGGCTTTTATGGGTGTTTTTTCAATGAAATCATCTCCCTGAAAATTGAACTCACGAACAAATACGCCCAGGTAATTTTCGGTATTAAAAGCATTTAGTAATGACAATCCCGGTTTGATATTCACCTTCTTTATACTGAAGTTGTAGTTGGCCGACAGATCAACCCTGAAATAATCGGGTAAACGTTTGTACTCGCGCGTTACATTAAAATCATCGTCTTTCTCGGTCGACTCAACGTACGGATGACCTGTGGTGTATTGCATTACGCCCGAAAAATTCCACCGTTTGTACGACAACATGTTGGCCCATCTTAATTCGTGCGTTTAGTCGAATAACGCAGGAATGTCGGCGCCAGCATTTATCTCATCGAAATTACGTACCGATTTACTCAATGAATAAGCCACCCAGCTACTAAAATTTGAAGCCTGGTACTTGGCCAGAAAATCAATCCCAAAAGCTTTACCATCTCCGGCAATAAAAAGACTCAAGGGCTCTTCGCCCGGTTCTACTGAAGGTGTTTCTCCCGGCGTTCTGTCAGGTGCTTTGAATAAATATTCCTGCAGACCTTTCACACTTTTATAATATCCCTCAACATCAAAAAACAATTTGCCGGCAGTAATACTGGTACCTATAATAAAGAAAATTCTTGAAGTTGACTATCCCCGTGGCAGAGCCACGGGGTATTACGCCAACTTCATTTCAGCTAAATCGCTGAAAATCGAATTTTCTTTATTTCACCCCTCTGTCAGTCATAAAGACTGACATCTCCCCTCTGCAGGGGAGAAAAAGCGGAACCCCGTGGCAAAGCCTCGGGGAATTATTCAGATTAAAACCTCAAAATTGATTACAACTTTATGTGGCAATCATTCATTATACAGGTTTGGTACCGAATACCTTACTTTTATTCGATAATATTTTAAATACAACTATAAGATTGCAATATCAAGTAGTTCGATCAACTTAACTAGAATATAAAATTTTGAAGATCAATTAGCTTTTAATAAAGAATTTACACTTACCTATTGTGTTAATAGCTAAGAGAATATTTGGGATATGAACCTTTCAAAAATTGTTGAACACTTTGACCAATTTTCAAGTGTAAAATAATTTAGAATCATGAGATAAAAAAATAATTTATTTTGAAGTAGTCTTTAAATGGAGAAGCTTACAAATGCTTATAAAAATTAATTCCGGAAAGAATCCATCGCTTTTCCAGTTGGGTTAAAGACCTCGTAAATACTTCGTAATCTTTCCTGTTATTATCGGTCCATCCTACCTCTGCATAAGCCGCCAATCGAGGAAATATTTGCCTTTCCATTTTCTCTTTTGTCGGAATCCACTCGCTCCACATTTGACATCCCAATCCGAGAATTTTTGAGTTATATTTTGGATTCAAACCTTCCGGGATTGGATCAAATGCATAAGCTTCCGACAATGGGATTGTCTGGTAACTGTAATCGAGATATGTTTTGGCATGGTACGAGTTTACAACATCATAACCACCTGAAACAGCTTTATTTATCAATTCAAGATTACCTTTCCAGAAATGTATAACCGCCGATTTGGCAAGGGTTTCTTTTACTTCAATATCAGCTACGGCTTCCTGCCCATGAACATTGTCTCCCAGTATTTCATTCCACCCCATCATTCGATGACCGGTGCTATCAATAAACTGTGAAATTTTGTTCGTAAAGAATATTTGTAGATCGGCCGGAGAACCAAGATTATTCTTCTTCATATAAGCTTGTATTTCGGGCGAACTTTTCCATGTATCAAATCTCACCTCATCGCCGCCCACATGTATTACCTTACCCGGAAACAATTCAAATACTTCGGTTAAAACATCTTCCAGGAATTGAATGACTTTTGGGTTGGAGATATCGAATGAATTGTCCATCTTTCCAAACTTTACCGACACCTCTTTGGTCGTTCCCAACACTCCCAGCCAGGGATAAGCTGCAATAGCTGCCATGGCATGTCCGGGCATCTCTATTTCAGGAACTATTTCAATATGTCTATCCGAAGCATATTCAATAATCTCCCTGATTTGTTTCTGGGTATAAAATCCGCCGTGCGGCTCACCACTAAAAACATCTTCGTGCCTCACCGTTTGCGTATTGTCTCTGAATCCGCCTACTGAAGTCAGCCTCGGGTATTTTTTAATTTCGATTCGCCAACCCTGATCGTCTGTCAGGTGCCAGTGAAAAACATTCATTTTCAATTGTGCCATTTGGTCCAGCAATTCTTTCACCACCTCGATGCCTTTAAAATGTCGTGATTCGTCTAACATAAAAGCACGCCATTGAAAACGCGGCTGATCTTCAATTGCAACGCCTTTCACTAAGGCAGTTTTGTGGCTGTCAGGATTAAACTCAAAGTCAGCCGGAAGTAATTGGCGTAATGTCTGAATGCCATAAAATACTCCGGCATTTGTAGCTCCTTCAATTACAATCTCTTTCTGGTTCACCTTTAACAAATAACCTTCATCCCCGAGTTTTGCCCTGAGTTGGGGATGAAGCTTCAGATGGATACCCTCTCCT
This sequence comes from uncultured Draconibacterium sp., assembly GCF_963677575.1. Taxonomy (NCBI): domain Bacteria; kingdom Pseudomonadati; phylum Bacteroidota; class Bacteroidia; order Marinilabiliales; family Prolixibacteraceae; genus Draconibacterium; species uncultured Draconibacterium sp. The sequence goes on along the minus strand of NZ_OY782038.1, from coordinate 75,642 downwards.
TTTGTATTAATAGCTGTTTTTTGGCCAAAGGCATCCCGGAAAATGGCATTCAGGTATTCAGCTTCTTTTTGTGTTGACTGATCAGCAACAATAACTGTTTTTGACGACAATATAAAATCCTCATTTTCAATCACAATTTGCTGAGGACGAGGAATTACCTGTATCTGTGCCAAGACACTATTAAAAAAGATAACATGAAGAATAACGATAAGTATAAGTCTAATTTTTTTCATAACGAATTAAATGTTTTTTTGAGATTTTAAATGGTCTCTGAATTCTTACAAGAATTTTTTCAGACCTTCATAAATATTTTATAACGATATAGCAAATACAAAAAGGCCCACACGCATGCAACATAACCGATTCCGCTGATGAGTGGTGCCAGCGCTTCCGGCATATGGGCCACAACCCCTCCAAAAAAGAAGTCACGCGTGTTATTAAAATCAATAATTTTATGTTGAACCAAATAAATAGTGATAGGATTCAGACCAATTACAACAAAGAAATACGACCACCTTTTTAAACCCCACACGTCGATGATAAAATAGAATATCCCGAACAATAAAAGACTCCACCCGCCGGCATAAAGTACAAAAGAGCTGGTCCAGATATTCTTTATTATCGGGAAAAATACTCCCCACAGTTCACCCAGCACCAAACAAATCAATCCGCTTCCAATTAAAATCAATCCCTTTTTTATTTTACTTACATGATTTGTTTGGAGAAGTGTTCCGGTTAAAACTCCCATTAAAGCGGTGCTCACTGCCGGGATTGTACTTAAAATCCCTTCTGGTTCAAGCTCTTTAAGATGTAGCTGCCCCGGCAAAAACAAACGATCGATATAACCAGCCAGGTTCCCTTCGAGCGAAAATACACCGGCGCCAAATCCAGGCACGGGAATAAATTGCATAAGCAGGTAATATATAATCAACAAAGCCCAGAACCAAATAACCTGCATTCGAACTTTTGTGTTCAGAAAAATAACAGCTGCAAAAAACCAGGCTATTCCAATGCGTCCAAGAACGCTTGCAAATCTTAAATGTTCTGCATCCAAATTCTGAATGCGGTTATAAAGCATTCCCAAAACAATCAGTAAAAACATACGTTTAAAGGCATGCCGGTAAATACTTGCTTTTGAATCTCCACGAAGCAACCTTTTCCCAAACGAATATGGCATGGATACCCCGGAAAGAAAAAGAAACAATGGAAATATAAGGTCGTAAAAAGCAAACCCTTCCCAACTAACATGCCGCATTTGTGAATTAAGAGAAAGCAAAAGAGGCCAGCCGGTTAATACTGCCAACCCATAAATAATTTTTTGGCCACCAATAATCCAAAACATATCAAATCCGCGAAGTGCATCCAATGATAATAAACGATCTGAATTTATGGATTTCTTTTTCACTTGCATGGCCTGAAACATTTAACCTGAATACATTTAAAAACTATAATTTTTGCCACCGTTTCAATAGGAATAAATGATTTCACCACCGACGATTGTCTTTATAACCTTAATTTCATCTGCTTCCCGTTCAATCAATACCATGTTGGCAGGTTCTCCAACTTTAAGAAAATTATGTACTTCCCCCATCAGTTCAACCGGTTTCGCGGATGCACTATTCCAGGCTTGCTCAAAAGACAGTAACCCTTCTTTTACCATCTGATTAACACACCAGAGTAACGACTGTGCCGAACCTGCCAGTAACTCCATATTATCAGCCATGCAAAGGCGTCCTTCAGAATTAAGCAGTACTTCCCCGCCAATATGGCTTTTATATGCTCCGGGAGATAAACCTGCAAATTGCGTACAGTCGCTTATTAAAACAGATGTTTCCGGCTTTACCCGAAAAACGACTTTTAAAAATGAATCGGGCAAATGAAAACCATCTGCAATTACAGTTGCCCAAAGCCGGTCTTGTGCCAGTTGCTCCCAAATATAATTAGGGTGCCGTGACAACATTAAATGTGCTCCATTTCCAAGATGAGTAGACATACGGGCACCTGCCTGCACTGCTTCGGCAATTTGTTCGGGAGATGCAGCAGTATGTCCAATAGCCACCACTACCCCGCTGTCAGTACATTTTTTTATGAATGCGGCAGCTCCTTCCCATTCCGGCGACAGTGTTATTATTCTGATCTTTCCTTCCGCAATTTCCTGCCACTCCTGGAAAAGGTCCCAGTTTGGTTGCTGAATAAATTCTAAACTATGTGCTCCACGTGCTCCGTTTTCTTTCGAAAGAAAAGGCCCTTCCAGATGAATTCCGCCAATAGCCGTTTCAATTAACGGATCTATTTTACAAGCCGAAACAATAGTTTGTAATGCCTCACGGATGGATGAATTCTTATTTGTAATCAGCGTTGGAAAAAATGAGATAACTCCCTGTGTCGCCAATTTTTGAACAACATGAAATACATCGTCAACCTGAAACGGAATTTTGTTAAAGTCAATTCCCCCATAACCGTTAACCTGCAAATCAACCAAGCCCGGAGCGATCAGAGGAAGAGGCTTTTCTGAACCTTCAAGCTGATCTACAGAATTGATCTTTCCATTTCGAAATTCCACCCGAATAGCTTGCCCACTTTGATAATCTAATCCTTCTATAAACATAGCGCAGATATATAGAGACTGTTTAAAATTTATCCATTTATTCTATTATTCGTCTTTTTCACTACTTCTGCGTTGAAATTTCCTTAAATAGCTACGGCTATTCGCGTCAATTCCGCCTTGAATTAGTAAAAAATACTTCATAATATCTCTAAAAAATAAAAATTAAACAGTCTCATAGTTTTTACTTTTCTTTAGCATTTAATGCGTTCAATAAACGATTACTCTTATCTGATGTATCCTTCATCAAAAAGCCAGACAGAACAAATAAGATTAAGGACGTTAGCAATGGAGCCGACACTTCAACAGTCAGACTAAAACCAACTGCTTTCGTAACAACAAATACCAATAATCCTCCCACAATTGATAGTATTGCAGAAGTACTCCCGCTTCTTTTAAAAAAAGGCAGCAAACCAAGAATCATTGGAATTGCAATTGGCCCGAGCAATGCAGCAAACCAGGAAACAATTAAACCAAAAACTCCTCCAAAATGGCTTGAATTTAATGCGATAATAATAGTAAGCAGGGTAAACGAGAAAGTTGTAACTCGTGCCAGCAAGAGCGATTGTTTTGGAGAGAATATTTTGATTTTATGAAAAACATTTGGCAAAATATCCCTGGTAATCACAGCAGAAACTGTGTTTGAATCGGACGAAGTCATTGATAAAGTATTTGCAAACATCGATGCAAGAACCAGTCCGAGCAAACCGGCTGGCAAAAATTTTATGGCCATCATTCCATATGATAAAGTTGGATCTTCAAGATCGGGAAAGAAAACCGGGGCAGCAAACATGGGAAACAAAAGAATTAACGGCCAGATAAAATAAAGTATCGAAGAGAATACTCCTGCTTTCCGGGCCTCAGCACCTGATGAAGATGAAATAAAACGTGTTGACAAATTCCAGGTTCCCCCGCTGTAACTAAAAAAATCGACAACAAGCATCCCCAGGGCAAAAGCCGGTGTATAGGGCGTATTAAAAAAGCCAGAATTAGCTTCCGGTAGTTTGTGCCACAACGTTAATACCCCCGAAAATCCATCGCCCAATTTCATTAATATCATAACAAACATGGTTAGCCCGGCTATTAATTGAATTATAAACTGGGCAAAATCGTTCCAGACATCCGCCCAAAGTCCGCCAATGGTGATGTACAACAACGAAACAGTTCCGGCAAGTAAAATGCCCGTTGTAATGGATGCCCCAGTAAAAACATTCAGAAGAACAGCAATGGCCGCCAGTTTTCCGCCAACATCAAAAATTTTAATAATGGCTCCACTCCAGGCAATAATTTGCTGAGTAGTTAGATTATATCGTGTAATGAGATATTCTGTTGGTGACTGAATACCCGTTTTAATTCTCAGGTTAGCCCAACGCGGGGCAATCCACAATGCGGCCAGCAAAGTAGCCAAACCAACACCACATGCCCACCAAATATATAAAGTAAATCCATGCGTATAGGCAATTCCGGCATAGGCAACAAACACCGCTCCGCTATATCCCGATACGTGATGAGAAACCCCCGACAACCACCAGGGAAGTTTACCTCCTGCAGTAAAAAAATCAGCCGAGTTTTTCACTTTGCGGTAGGCATTGAGGCCAATGGCAACGAGTACAAAAAAATACAGGGCCAATACAATCCAGTCAGTTAGTTGCATTATATATCTTTTTTATTTAGAGACTGTTTATACTTAAAATTAATTCTACTTCTGTTGCCAATCTTTCTGAACAGAGATAAATTTTTCTGCATATCGTTTGCCCAACATGCGCTGAGAAACATTGTTAAAATGAACAGAATCTGGATTACAAGTTAAATCGTGTGTTGGAACGATGTAACAATCATTCATGTTTTCTGAAACCTGCCTGATAATCTCATTTATTTTATTCCAGTTATCCTGTCGTTCTTTTGGATTGGTAAAAGCCCCCAATTCTCCAATGATAATTGGTAAAGAATTATCTCCCAGGAACTCGCGCATGATGGTTAATACATATTCCAGCTTCAGTTTATACACCTGAATCTTTCCCGGAAAAGCATCACTTTCTCCCTGGTGCCATAAAACACCTTTTACCTCACCGTATCTCATGGCCATTCCAGCTTTTTCCTTAAAATTACTAAGTAACTGAACATCATTAAATACTGAATCGCCGGCCCATGCCTGAATTGGGCTTCCCCCAACGGCACAGGGCACCAGGCCTATTGTTACAGAGTCGGGCACGTATTTCAATAATTCCCGTGCAAATGAAACTCCGCCGTCCAAACCCGTTAATTTGGGTTGATAAAGATGTAATGGTTCCTTTGCAACTACCCACTCATTATTCAAATTAATCGTTAATATCCGTGGATTTGAAATTGTATCTTCCGGCTCCACTATTCCCCGCCCGGCCATATTCGATTGTCCGGCCATTATAAATATCCAAAAATTATCGGCTACCGGCATTACCCCGGGGTACTCTGTTTTTTTAGGGAAATATGCTTTATTGTCCTGGGCAATAAGGCCAGAGCAAACCGATAAAAATATATACAGAAGAAGAATAACTTTTTTATCCATTGAAAGTTTTGTTAGTTGTTATTGCTGTCGGGCAACAACCTTGTAAAGATTTTTTAGTTTCAGTGTCCTCAACTGATTTTGTTCTACAATCTCTTCAGGATGAATGTAGCCTGCGTTTAATATGGAAAAACGCTCATTCAAATGTTCTGATTCTACCAGTAACCGTTTCAATTCAGGCAACAAAGTATTTGCCCGCTCAAGATTATAGCCGTCAGAATTAAAAAGTGCTTCCGCTTTTTTAAAATCAAGATAGAAAGCCCTTAAATCAAGCATCAATCTTAAATGTTCAAATTCTTTCTGATTTGCTTTCGGAGTTAATGAATCCATCAGCTTTTTAGCATTATTTACATCCACACAAACCTTTTCTAATTCTACCATCCCCGACGGATTATTCAGGTTAATTACATCGGGCGATGTTGTTAAAACCTGCCAAAGGCTCTCTCCTTCCTGTTCTGTTAAACTAAATTGGCTTTGAGCATACTGAATGACGAATGATTCAGGATCGAGCGGTTCAACCTGTTTCAACGATTGGGCATATGCAGCAATTAATATTCTAAAACCTGATAGCGGATAAACATTGCGCATAGCATACATATCCAAAACCTCGTAATTTGTATCCCAGTTGAATCCATATACACCTGAAGTGGACCAGGAAGTCATAACCATTCCCTGATACCCGGCCTTACGTGCATAAGGAATAAAATCGCGCTGGTTATTAAAATGCTTTTCCCAATCAATGGTATACCAGTTATCGGGATGGCTTCTGATAGCCGGAGCTCCCCAAAAATTTAAACCTTTATCAAGCACTTTTTCTATATCTCCGAAATAATCAATCTTCCAACCATAATTCCAGTCGATATAAATAACTTCTTTAGGGAGCATTTCAACGGCTTCCGGATACTTAAGAACAATATCAGCCCATAGAACAGGAATTTTTCCCATTCCTATCACAATCTTACACATCTCGTTCACATAATCGCCAAACAACCTGGCTGTTCCTTCTTCTGCTATTTTGGCCGAGCACTCCGGGCAGTGTCCAAGCAAACGCGTTTCGTCAATTCCAATATGCAGGTATTTTGAATCATGTAACGAAATCATGTCTGCAAAAAGATCGGTAAATAACTTTTTGTTTTCTTCAACTTTTAACGGGCAAACCTGCGAAATATCTTGTCTTGATTCTTTAAGAGCATTGTACCTGGCATGACGTAAGATGTATTCTACATGCCCAAAACATTGTTGCAGTGGAATAACATCGATCCCAATATTTTCGCAGTAAGCTATAAAATCCCTGACCTCTTCGCGCGAGTAAGCATATTTATTCGAAATGGTTGCATGTTTTTCGTATGGATAGGAAGCTTCCCACTCCATTACAAGGGTATTGATGCCAAAATCAGCCAATTCTTTCGCAAAAATTTTCAAAGCCGGCATGGTCATTACCTGAACCCGCAAATCGATATGAAAACCCCGAATCGGGAATGATTCAGCCAGCTTTATTTCCTTCTTACTTTTTTGAGATTCAGCATTTATCGCAGAAACTGTTCCGTTGAAAAGAAAAACAAGGATCATCATCAGCCCTAACAAGGCCGCAACCGAAGAAAATTTTATTTTTATAATGTTCATATTCTTATAGGTTTATTTTTGTACATTTTAAAGGATAGTCATCCAGTCTTTTATTTTGATTTTTCCATATGTCATAACTTCCACATCCGGTTTGCGAAACAATATAATATCTTCTTTGCCTGAAACATGCCTTATTGTTAAAACAATACCGTCGTCCCTGATTTCTTGTTTTAACTTAAATTCAGTAACCGATTCTTTAACTGGAGTTGCCAACAGAACGGAATGTTTTTCTTGCCCGCTGGTTTTGTACATAATTAACGGTGCCAACACATCGCGGGCCTCTACACTAATATATCCTTCAGCAATTTGCATTTCAGAATAACTTTCGGCATCAAAAGGCATTACTCCCACTAATGATTCGGATTTAATCACAAAAGCCTTATTTTTCTTATCTGCTGCAACTTCGACAGGAGGCAGATGAAGTAAAATTTCATAATCGTGTGATTCTTTCGCATTAAAATAATCATATATCAACATGTAGTCATCCCGGATTAGTGTCAGGTTTCGAGTCCAGTTTACAGCATTGTTCGATTCCTCGGTTGATGGCGAAAACATCCTGACCATGCGATAATTTTCCTTTTCTATCCAGTCTGTTATATGATTTTCTGTTTGTCGTTTTGCGGCCCATTGGATATCGCTTGAAGTAGCTTCATCTTCCTGCCCATCAATAATAACCGTGTTGTGTGCACGAGAGGTACGATACCATTTCACCAACAACGAATCATCGTAACTATTACAGCCACTTTCAATAAAAAGTGGTTGCTGCCCAAACCAGGCAACAAAGCCCAAACGCCCGGCATGAGCATGAGACCCAATTAGTTTTGCCGGATTTGCCAATATATACCAACCATCTTTTTCAGATGTGCCACTTCGCATGACCCCAATTTGTGTATCGGGAAAATAAAAGGAAGTTGGACTTGTTTTTTCTGTATTTAGTATTTCGCTGATCGTTTTTACAGTAACCTCTGTAGGCATTGGATACGAATCGTTTACCGGGGGCATAGTATCATCCGGCTGGGCGACGACAGAAAGATAATGCTCCATTTTCTCCAGCAGCGGAACAATATTAGCTGGCGGAGTAATGCCGTTTTGGGTGCAAAGCAAATAAGCATCCCTGAAAATACAGGCTTCAAAAGGATAATAGCCAAACATTTGCTCCACATTTCCCCCATCATTATAAAATGCATGTATTATATGGTGTTCGAGAATATGGATTCCCCCTTCTGTTAATTCTTTTGCATTGTGAAAACCGGGGAATAAAACTCCCAGATAAAGCATTGCCAGCGCACCATGTGCCTGATGATTAAATTCGTTCAACGTTGCTTTTCCAAAACCTTCGGCCAAGACTTCGGCATGTTCTTCAAGGCTATGCAATAGCAACATTTTATCCTCTTCCGAAAGGCCATCTTCACCCAGAAAATAACACCACGAAAAATGGATGGCACGCCAGGCCACCTGCATGTCGTACCAATTGTATTTTGAGGTTGGATGTTCTGTCTCACGTGGATTATCTTTAATCCAGAGGCGAACAATCGTCATCATATCTTCCAGGTAACTTTGGTCTTTGGTCAGGTAATAGATCCTAGCAAACGGAGGCAAGTAATAGAAACGATTCAGCCAGACACTTTTTTCAAGTTCTGTTTTTTCAAGCTTTGCCCAACTTATAGGCTCACCTAGAACCCCCTGGATTAATCCGTTTCTTATGCTTTCAACAATAACAGAATCATCTTCTGAATTTATCAGCTGCATTTGAATAAATTTCCCACCCTGATCTTTTGCGAAAAAATTTCCGAGACTAATATCCTGCATGTACCTAAAAAATGGAAATAGCCCCTTGTCAGAATCGTTTGCCCTACTAAAATTGTAATGCAACGGTAGCCCAATCATGTTTTCGGCCAGTGAAGTGCCGGTAATTACTACCCCGGCACTTCCTGAAGCCAACCTTTTCAAAAACCTTCTCCTGTCTAACTCCATATGACTATGCGAAATCTGATAATACTTGTTTCATTGCATCTTCATCAAAATAAAACCTGCAATTTGAATGGTTTTGAAGAATGGATGCCGGACATTTTGTGGTTACCGGTCCTTTCAACGTATTATATACCGCCTCCTGTTTATTTTCACCGGGCACTACACAAAATAAATATTTTGCCTGCTTTAATACAGGAATAGTTAGTGTAAAGGCCTCACGCGGAACATCATCAAGTGTATCAAAACACTCTTCATTCACTTGCTGAATTCGGCAAGACTCATCAAGTTCCACCAGTTTTAATACTTCCTTATCTTCAAAATCAGCCACTGGTGGATCATTAAATGCAATGTGTCCATTTTCGCCAATTCCCAGGCAAACAATATCGATCAGCGCTTCTGAAATTAAATCGGAATACCGCTTAATCTCTTCTTTAACAGTAGCTTTCCCGTTAATCAGGTGCACTTCTTTAAAATTAACTTTTTCAAACAGGCGCTTATTCAAAAAAGTTGAAAAAGAACGTGATTCTGTTCGGTTTAAACCAATATATTCGTCCATATGAAAAGCTGTAATCCGGTTCCATTCTATTCTATCAGAACTTACCAGGTAATCCAGCAACTCATTTTGAGAAGGAGCAGCAGCAAATATCATTCGTATTGTATCTTTCTCATTTAGTAACTTAATTATTTGTTTTTCCACATCTTTACCTGCTGTTTCCCCCGTAATCTCACGCGTTGGAAAAACATTCACGTCCATATTTTTGAAATATTTTACTTTCATTGATTGTCTGTATACTTTAAAAAATAAATTAAGACCTTACCAGCGAAATAATCTTTTACCTGGCTGAATTATAAAATTTTAAAATTCTTCACTACCAGCTCATTATTTTGATTGTCGGCTGGAGATTTCCCCCTGAATAACCAAAGGTTAATTTTTATTCTCAGGCTTGAAGATGCCGGAATATCTTTTCCTGTATAAATCCAGGTTTTCACAACATCTTCTTCTGAAGGAGTTAAACTTTCTCCCAGGTATGAGCCAAATTCTATTGAGTTGTTTTGCCAATTAAAAAAATGGGTGGAGCAATCGTTATTCAACGGTAGGCTGAACCTTACCTTATTACCCTCATTTGCCGAGGGTTGAATGGCAAACTGACAGTTATCATTATTCTCTCTTCCCCACCGGGAGATTTCGACATCAATTTCCTGCTCATCATTCTCGTACGCAAATAATCCTGCTACTACATTTCTATCGAGCTGATCCACACAACTATCAACATAGAAAACATATTTGTGGTAGCCATGTGCATTCAATAAAGTAACTTTTGAACAGTGCCATTCACCGTTGCGTTCTACTATTTTTAAATGTAGCCGGCCCTTATTATCAACCCAAACATTTTCTTCAGAACTTGAAAAGTAGTTTGGCCCCGGCCCCACAGTGTTATCATTAGAATCTTCAACTACCCAATCATATCCGGCAAAAGAAATAATTCTTGCACCTTGTTGGACTGATAAATCATTATTTGTTTTATTGTTACACGAGACAATGGCCAATAGAATTATAAGTAGCATGTATTTTGTCATGTTACATCAAGTTTAAATTAAACTACAAGAGCTAAATAGCTCTTTGTAGTTTAAAAATATTAATCTATTCAATGGTAATAGCAACATCAAATGGGTCAATGCTACCGCCATCTTTATCATTTACCGAAACGGTAAAACTATCACTCGATGCGTTACCTTCGTTTATGTAAACTATATTACCTGCATCAATATCAAGCTGACCAAATTTATCGCCGGCAGACAATATTTGCGACCCCATAATCAGCCACCCATCTGTTGGAACTGATTCAAGCGTATAAACAATATCAGCAGTAGCAGCTCCTTCCATACAAAGATTGTTGGTAGTTAGTACAACAACTCCCTGACTAGTCACCGATAATCCGGTATTTGTACCCATTTCCAATGTACTTGAAGCATCAGAATAAACAGCAATAAGACAGGGAGCGTAAGAATAATCTGTACTTTCTTTCGATATAAAAATGATACCATCATTACTTTCATCATCAGCATCAACCAGAATTGTTACTTTTCCAGGCGATTCTGATTTTGACTGATAGTAATCAGTACAATCCAATTTAAATAAAGTGGGTGTACCATCAAGTGGGATTGAAGGAGTAGCTGAAATAATATCTGTATCGGGCGTTGGCATATTATTCCATGTTATGGTATTTTCTGACCACGTAATATCCTGAACATTATGCAAATTAATATTTTTCTCTTTTCCTGCTGAATACCACGCGCCAAGACTTAGATATGCTTCTCTAAGTGTTCCGCTTTTTGTTGCTTCACTCAAATCGAACATCAAGAAGATTTTCCTGTCATTAACACTGGTGCCATCATCAGTATCAACTCTTAATACAAGATCAGCTGCTGTTCCAAAGTTATCATCCACATATGTACCAGCTCTTACATAAACATCCTGTGTGGCAAAAATGGAATCGTACTCAAACATATCGGTAGGGACATCAGTATCTCCCGTAACTGCCGAGTAGTAAACAATATCATATACAATATGTATTGCTCCATTAGTCGGCTCAAGGTTTGATGTTTTTATTGTCCAACTTTTATTTGTGTCATAATTTATAACACCGCGGTAATTATTATCACGCGACAAGTACATTATCTGTCCGTTTTGGGTAGAAAAGGCAACCGGGTTGTTGCTAACAGAAAAATCTTCATCGGTAAATAATGCTTTCTCGGTAACAATATGATATAACAAAACATTTTTTAAAATAGGAAGCGGCACTTCGCTAATACTGCTATAACCATTGTCTGATAAATAACTGTTAAATGCATCATCGGTGGGCAGAATAAAAGAAGATTCAGTTGAGCCTGAATAATAACTTTCAAAACCGGCAGCAGTAATTGCGTCTTCCAACAGTGAATGCTCATCCCGACTTTGGATAAATTCCCAAGCCGTCATGTCCAATTCTCCGGAAGTATTGTGGTATTCATAATCAAAGTTTTCCTGTATCTCACATTGAGTTATCAATGCGATTAAGGCAAAAGAAAAGAAGAAAACTTTGATGAGATTCCATCTCACTATATATTTTTCACGAAACTTATTCATCTTTCAATATTTTTAGAAATTTATTGATAATATTCATTTTGCTCTATGTTCGGATTACCGTTTAGGATATCACTACTGATTGGCCATAACAAATTACCTTCACTGCTCAATCCGTTAATTGGATTCATTGTTGATATGGCTTTCCCTGTACGAACAAGGTCGAACCAACGGTGTCCTTCGTAGCATAATTCAATAGAACGTTCATGCAAAATTGCCGATTCAAGATCGCCATACATTGCTTCAGCATCATCTTCGGTCGCAAATTCCGTCAAACCGGCTCTAGCTCTGATTTGATTTAGTAAATCCAATGCTTCCGAGATATTTGCAGCACCACCTACCTGAGCCAGTGCTTCTGCCCTTAAAAGCATAATATCAGCCAAACGAATTAATACAATATTCTGGTCTGAAGCATCAGTAGACTCATCATCAAAGTTCTTTCCAAAATATTTCCAAATCATCTTAGGCTCATCCGCAGTTGCATCATAAACATAATCTATACGCAAATCTCCGGTTTCGTATGATGCTTTAAATTCATCAGAAGGTACATATATCGCGTAACTACCTGTAGCATAAAAAGTCCTAAGCCAATTCGACTGATCTGTCTCTTCGTAAGCTACTTCAAAAATGCTTTCATCAGAATCACCGCTTGTAAAAATACTGCTCCAACCGTCCATGTTGGGTTCTAACGAATAAAGGCTATTGTCAAGCACCAACTGCGAAGTTTCAAGCGCTTTTTCATACTCATGCCTCCACATATAAACTTTGGTAAGCAGTGCATTTGCCGTACCTTGGTTGAACATAATACGGTCGTTATCACTATTAAAAAATTCTTTACAGTTTTGGGTAGCATAAATTAAATCTTCTTCAACCTGATCAAGCACTTCTTCCTGATCTGTTCTTGTTGTAAAGATATCCTGATCTGTAGAAGTATAAGGCTCGGTAATAAGTGGCACATCGCCCCAAACTTTTACCAGGTAAAAATAAGCCAATGCCCTAAGTGCCCGTGCTTGTGCAATTAATTGATTGCCATCATCATCATCACTATCATATACATCCGGGATATATTTTATTGCATAATTGGCCCTGCTTACCATTTTGTACAAACTACTCCAATTAGAAGAATTAGTTAATGATGATGCACTAAGGTTATTGTCCATTAAAGATAAATGCTCACCTGTTTGTTCAGTATAGACATTATCTGCTCTTCCCTCGCCCCAATAGATGGCATTAACCCTAAAAACCGACTGAGCAGCATCGTAAATACCATAAACACCTGCCTCGCAATCAGTCTCTGTTTTATAAAAACCGCTGGCAGAATAATCGCTTACAGGCTCCTTATCTAATATTTCATCAACACAGGATGTTCCCTGTATCAATAAAATTGATGCTATTATAAATTTTATATATTTCATCTTTATTGTATTTAGAATTTAAGATTTAACCCAAAAATAAATGTACGGCTCTGAGGAAATGAACCTTTATCAACACCAATCTGAAGACCACTGTATGAACTAACATCGGGGTCGTAACAAGAATAGTGTGTCCAGGTTAGCAGATTTTCTCCGGTAATATATGCCCTTATGCCACCTAAGTTAAGCTTGTTAACAATGTCTGATGGAAGATTGTAAGCTAAACTTACGCTTTTTAATTTAACATAAGAACCATCTTCAACCCATCGGCTTGATATACGGCTATTGTACGAATTCCGCATTGGATCGTTTCGTGTGTGCTTTGGATAATCGGTAACATCTCCCTGTTCTCTCCATCGGTTCAATGCATCAGTAGAAACGTTATTATAAGAATAAACAGTGTTTCTCATACTACTTAAATCACTATATATGTCATTTCCGTACGAAAACTGGAAAAATACATTCAGACTGAAATTTTTGTATGAAAAATCATTGATAATACCTCCAATAAAATCGGGTTGTGCATTTCCTATAACCTGCTTATCTTCATCATTAATTACATTATCGCCATTTACATCGTCCCATATCATATCGCCCCCTTGGAATAAATGGCCTGTTTCAGAGTCCTTTCTTACCTGATTCACATTGTCTTCATCGCGCGAGTAAACACCTAAGGCTTTATATCCATAAAAAATACCAATTGATTCACCCTCTTTTAAAATATGGTAACTTCCATTCTGTATAAAACCATTAGTCAACAATTCATCGGGTAAATCAACCACTTTATTTCTGTTAAATGACAAATTAAGATTGGTTGTCCATTTAAACTTACGCACAAAGTTATGGGTGGTTAATGAAAATTCCATTCCCTGGTTCTCAATTTTCCCAATGTTTTGGGTTATATAGTCAAAACCTGTAGTTTCCGGAATTGGAACAGCATAAAGCATGTCGGTTGTTGTTTTTTTGTAATAGTCTGCTGCAAGCGTCATCCTGTTGTCAAAGAACGATAGATCTGTTCCGATATCAAACTGTGAGGTTGTTTCCCAGGTTAGGTCTTCGTTAGGCATAACCGTTGGTGCCGCGCCCGTATTTCCCAGATAATTATAACCGACACTGAATTCACCTTGTGCAACATAATTTCCTATGGCCTCGTTACCTGTTTGTCCCCAACTTACTCTGAATTTACCATCGTTCAAAACACCTTTAACACCCTCAAAAAAAGGTTCGTCGGTAAAACGCCAGGCAGCAGAAACAGAGGGGAAATAACCAAAGCGTTTGTTTTTACCAAAACGCGAAGAACCATCGGCTCTCATAGTTGCTTCAAAAAAATACTTACTCTTATAATCGTAACCAACCCTTCCGAAAAATGAAACCAATGCATGCTCATCAGTTCTATTTACTTCTTTTCCCGAGATAGTTCCGGCAGCATTCATTGTGGTTATATAATCGCCAATAAAATCGTCTCCCTGCATTCCGGTTACTTCTTTTTTCCATTCCTGTTGACTATATCCTAAAAGAGCCGACAGGTTATGAGCATCATTAAATGTTTTTTTGTAAGTAAAGAAGTTTTCGTTAGCCCAGGTAATATTGTCAATTGCTCTAACATATCCTCTTGTATCTGTTCCGTTATAAACAGCAGACGAATAAAACTCATCTTCTTTCATCGAAATAAAATCAACACTTACATTTGTTCTGAATTTTAAACCTTCAATAATTTGATACTCCAAGTATTGGTTTCCAATTAATCTATTAGTTGTGTTTAAATGCGTACATTCCTCGGCAAGAGCCACTATATTTCTTTTTCCGAAAAAATAATCAATTGGCGAGCCATCGGGATATGTCAGTGAATATACCGGAGGTCTTACCAGAATATGTGAGACTACACTATTATTCCCTGTACCACCTGCATTAATTTTATCGTTTGCAGAATGTGCAAATGAAATACTTTGACCAATTTTTAGTCTTTTAGAAGCCTGATAATCTGTATTTAATCTCGATGTAATCCTTTTATATTTTGAGGCTAATATTATACCTTCCTGATCTAAATACGAGGTACTAAAGGCATATTTAAACAATTCGCTCCCTCCTGTAACAGAAAAATCAAATTGGTATTGTTTTGCTGTGCGGTACATAACATTTTGCCAGTCAACATCACCGTTCATCGTTGGATTTAATGAATCAATTACGGTCCAACTTGGTTCGCTAGGTGTTTGACTCCCAGCCCAGTAATCATAATTTCTATATCCTTCTATTACTATCTCCCTCCATTGAGCGGTATTTAATACACTAAGTTTGTGCGTAAGTTGACTAAATCCCGTAAAAGCATTCACATTTATTTGGGCCTTTCCTTCTTTTCCACGTTTTGTGGTAATTAAAACAACCCCATTGGCAGCCCTTGAACCATAGATCGCTGTAGAAGCAGCATCTTTTAAAACTTCAATAGATTCTATGTCTTGTGGGTTAATGTCGCCCAGTGGATTTAATCCATGCTCGTCACCATAACCGGGAAGCCCGTTCATAGTATTTAGCTCGTTCGATTCAACCGGCACACCATCAATAACATAAAGAGGAGTGTTTCCTGAACTTAGCGTAGATTGCCCTCTAACGGAAATGGTAATTCCGTCGCCCGGAGCTCCTGAGTTTGATACTACATGCACACCGGAAGCCCTGCCCTGAAGAACAGACACAACATCTTTTATCGGGGTGTCTTCAATAGATTTACTGTTTACAGAAGTTATTGCCCCCGTAAGATCTCTTTTCTTTTGAACTCCATAACCAATAGCAACAACTTCATCCAACTCCTGAATCGATTCCGTTAGCTTAAAATCGATTATGGTTCTGTTGCCAATTGCAACTTCCTCTGATTTATACCCAAGGAAAGAAAATAACAGAATATCGGAAGAACTTCGCACTTCGATAGTATATTTACCATCAAAATCGGAAGATCCCCCTATTGTAGTACCTTTGACTACAATGTTCACCCCCGGAAGCGGTTCTCCTGTTTTGGCATCGGAAACCGTTCCTGAAATCTTTAATTGTTGATCTCCGGCCATAACACTACCGACCGACAACATCAACAACAAAAAAATTGATCCAACAACTAAAAAATACTTTTTTAGCCCAGACACATCTGATTCGTTGATTTTTTTCATAAATTTGAGATTAAGTATTTACATATGGCCCGGGCGAGAGACAATACCACACATGCTCTTTCCGGGCTTTTATTTAATGAAATTAATTCCTCACAACATTTTACATTTCCAGAATATTACTATACAATCCACCCCTTTATCATTGACAAAGATACGTCTAAAAATATTTTAAACAAACGTTTGCGTAAAATTTTATAACATAAAAGAATATATTATTTTGTTATTCTAAATAAAACATTATATTTACAACATCTATATATCTAATTACTAATCGATTATTCAAAAAATTTGAAAACAACAAATTTATAAGAAATCATAAACAAAGGTTTGCGTAAAAAATGAAAGCATCACGAATTACGATTAAGGATCTGGCAGAAAAGATGAATCTTTCTGTATCAACCATATCACGAGCTCTGCACGACCACCCAAGTATTGGAAAAACAACAACCAACAAAGTAAAAAAGCTTGCAAAGGAACTTGGTTATTTTCCAAACTCTGTTGCATCAAATCTTCGGAAAAATAAAACATATAATATTGGTGTAATTGTCCCCCGAATTGATATTCATTTCCATTCTCTGGCTATTAGCGGGATGGAAGAGGTTGCCTATAAAAGTGGGTATGCCGTTACCATTTATCAATCGCAAAATTCTCTTGAACGTGAAATTTCAGTCACCAAACTGCTACAAAAAAATCTGGTGGATGGAATCATCATCTGTTTAAGTCTTGAAACAATAAATTGTGATCATTTTAATAAGTTCAGAGAGCAGAATGTTCCCATGGTATTTTACGATCGGGTATCTAATGATTTTGAAGCCAGCAAAGTTGTAATTAACGATTTTGAAGCGGCATATAAAGCAACAGAACATCTAATATTGAATGGATGTAAAAAGATTGCTCACATTGCAGGACATCAGAATACCCCTATTTTTAATGACAGGCTCAAAGGATATAAAGCTGCTCTTGCCAATTACAATCTACCTGTTCATAAAAACATGATTGAGTTTACAACAGAACTTAGTTATGAAGAAGGTGTTAGATGTGCAAAAAAATTACTATCAAACCAAACAGTACCGGATGGCATTTTCTGTGCAAACGACTATACTGCAATCAGCGCGATACAGGCATTTACAAAAGCTGGATACCGTGTACCAAAAGATATTGCGATTGTAGGTTTTAGTAACTACCCTATTTCCCGAATTATTGAGCCTACATTAACAACTGTTGACGATCATGCTTTCCTGATGGGGCAAACAGCTGCAAAATTATTGATTCGTCAAATTGAAGAAAAAAATAAAGGTATTGAATCAGAAACAATTGTTCTGAAAACAGATATTATTGTACGCGAATCATCCAGTATTTGAAGATGTAACATTAGAATAGTGTTCTATACACAATAACAATGAATTAATTAAAACGAAAAAAATTCCAATCATCTTCCTGAAAATGATTGGACAAAACGAGGTTTTAACCAACGGGCTCGTTGAATGAGAAGAGCATTTCAAATAAATACCTATTTATTTGAAATTCGGGGGTTGGTATCTTTCAGGGTAATGGTATTATCAACAAAATAATGACAGAAAGAGATACAATCGAAAAGCTTCCTTTTTAAATTATGGCCCTATTACTTATAAAGGAAATGGTGAAACCGAAGCTTTGGATAATTTCAGACCGGGTAAAGATTCTTACTACCTGAGTGATGGAATGTATCCTCATTTTAATCCCTGGACCGGTGAAAAAGCATTTGCCGATATTGGAAACGCCAGTCAAATTGACCACCCAAGGCCAATTTAAATTGACCATCGACGCCGGAGTAAATTGACCACCGACCATTTTCCACAAAAGAGAGAACGTTTTTCTTCTGTCAGATTACAACAAATTTACTGTTTTTTATTCATTATAAATGTTTCGTTTTTTTCTCATTGATTCACCCATCAGCTCAATCCTGTAGGATTGATGTATTAAACGGTCAAGTATGGCATCGGCAATCGTTTTCTCCCCCATTATTTCATACCACTTACTAACGGGCAGTTGTGATGTAACAATCATTGAGCCTCTATTGTGCCTGTCTTCAATTAACTCCAACAGAGCTATTCGGTTTTGGCTATCTAAGGGTTGCAGGCCAAAGTCATCGAGTATTATTAACTGATGCCTGGCCATTTTTGCAAGTTCTTTAAGATAAGAGCCATCGGCCTTTGCCATTTTTAATTTAGAAAACAACTTGGTTGCATTAAAGTACAAGACCCTGTATCCCTCGATGCAGGCCTGATACCCTAAGGCTGTGGCAATATAGCTTTTGCCGGCACCGGTGCTGCCCGATATTAATACATTCTCGTTCTTATCAATAAAATCGCATTCAGCCAGTCTTAACAGTTTTGTCCGATCGATATTTTTTGCATGTTCGTACACCACGTTTTCAATGGTTTTTAAAACCAGGATTCTTGCAAAAATTACAGCTTTAACCGTAATACAATATATCAACAAGGTTATTTTCAACAGGAATATTAATAACCTTAAAGTCAATATTGTTTAAAATTTACAACGGGTAAAATATATCTAGCTTTAAGCAGATCCTTTTGCAGATCTCTTTTCATAAAAAAAATAGAATGATAAACCAACTATAACTTCCAAAAACCAATAAGCTAAAAAAAAGCACTTCTTTATTTCTTAAATATATTATATGTTTGTATTTTATTACCTAGCTAAAATGACAAATAAACTAAACCTGAATAAGGTAATTGATGAACTGGCAAAGGATAATGAAACGTCACTTGAGAAATTATTTAATTACTATTATCCAAGGTTATACAACTTCTCAAAATCAATATTAAAAATAGAGACCGGGATTGATGATATCCTCCAGGAAGTGTTTGTAAAAATCTGGCAAAACCGAAAAAAAATTAAAACCCCGAATACCTTCAATGCACTTATTTTTACTATTACACGTAATCTCCTTTTAAACGAACTAAGAAGACAACTGAATAATAAAAATGCGAAAGAAGAGCTTAAAAAACTTTCCTTGGCAAAAGAATATTCCTTGTCTCAAACAATAGAATTCAACGAATTGAAAGAACGGGTTGATGAACTTATTGCTGAATTGCCCGAGCGACAGAAGGAAATTTTCCTGCTAAGCCGTTCAGAAGGATTGTCGCACAAAGAAATTGCAGAAAAGCTTGGCATTAAACCCAAAACAGTTGAATACCATATAACCCTGTCGGTAAAACACTTAAAACATAAACTTGGAGAACTGGGAATCATGTCATTGCTATACTTATATCTTTTCTTCTAAAAAAAATATATTTCCGCTGGGGGTAATTCATTTTGCTGTGTATATCTAATTAGATAAGCAGAATATGAATAATTTATTCAAAAAATATTATCACTCGGTTCTTCGTCCCGATGAGTATCCAAAAACTGTTGATTTTATCAAGGATAAAAAAAATGACCGGATTATTAAAGGACTGATGAAAGCTTTTTGGAAAAAAGAATTGGAGAATACGGATATTGAATTACGAAAGAATCCTGAACTTTTTACCCGGATTAAGGAAGCAATCTCAAAAGAAAGACAGTTGGCTTCTTCCAGAAAAATAAGATTATATACCTGGGGGCTTCGTGTTGCAGCCATTCTTATTGCTGCGCTACTGGTGAGTAATATTTTCTTTTCCCAGAAGATAAATGACAATTTTGCAACCCAATTACAAACAATAACAACGCCATACGGGGCAAAAACAAAATATATTTTACCCGATAGTTCAATAGTTTGGTTAAATTCCGGGTCAACATTTTCATATTCTCTAAGATTTGGTAAAACACGATCTGTAAACCTAGTTGGTGAAGCTTTTTTTGAGGTAGTAAAAGGTTCAAAGCCATTTATCGTTAATACCGAATATGGGAATGTGGAAGTAAAGGGAACTTCATTTAATGTTAAGGCTTATACCGATGACAGCAATTTTGAAACTACACTGGTAGAAGGAATTGTTGCCTTTAGTGTTAAAAATTCAGAAAATGAAGTTACCCTAAAACCCGGCGAACAGATTGAAAAAACAGAGAATGGTTATATTATAAAACCGGTTGAGACAAAGCATTTTACGTCGTGGAAAGAAGGTAAACTGTTGTTTAACCGTGAGCCCTTCCCGAGTTTCACAAAAAAATTGGAGCGGTGGTACAATGTAAAAATTGAATACAACGACCCGAAGCTTGATGAATTATGGTACACCGGCACAATTGAAATGGAAAGCATAAGCGAAGTAATGGAAATGATTAGCAAAGCTGCACCTGTAACCTATCATTTCGATAATAAAACCCGCATATTTACAATCAAATCGAAATAATATGTAAGAATTTAACAGACCAATAATATAATTAAAACTAAAATGCCTATGACTTAAGAAAATTTGCCCTGCCAACTACCAGGTTAAAAAAAGAAAGAAGCAAGAACTCGACCTTCCTGCTTCTCCATGTAGTCAATAAATAATCTAGTTACTTATTCAAACTAATTCAAAATTATGGAAAAAATTTTAACTATCCATGGATTAAGTCCGTGTGTGTTGAAAATGCTTAAAGTTATGAAGCTAACAACCTTATTCTTACTAACAACTTTTATAGGAGCTTTTGCTTCTGAGTCATATTCACAAACCACCAAATTAACATTAAAAGCCGAACAAATCTCGCTGGAAGATTTTCTGGTTAAAATTGAAGAACAAAGTGAATTTCGTTTTTTCTACACCGGAAAAATTGATGTAGAAAAAAAAGTATCCGGCAACTTCAGAAACCAGAAAATTATGGAAATTCTGAATAAAATATCTGAAGAGGCTGAAATCAAATACGAAGTAATGGGACGCCAGATTATACTTTCTCCTGCCAATTCTGAAAGAGTGATAAAAAGTATCCAGAATCAAAAAACAGTCTCCGGGAAAGTTCTCGATTCGAGTGGTGCTCCTTTACCTGGAGTAACTATTGCATTAAAAGGAACAACTAACGGGACGATCAGTAATGTTGATGGTACATTTGTTCTCAACAATATTCCGGAAAATGCAACACTTGTTTTTTCTTTTGTTGGAATGAAAACACAAGAGATTTCAGTAGAAGGCACGGCTCCATTAAACATTATTATGAAAGAAGATTTTGTTGGCATTGAAGAAGTGGTCGCTATTGGCTATGGTGTGCAAAGGAAAGATAATATTTCAGGCGCTATAAACTCTTTAGATTTTGAAGACTTGCATACAATGGCAGGTAATGATGTAGCCCAGGCACTGCAGGGAAAAGCTCCTGTATTCGCAGTAAAAAAAAGCGGGAAACCCGGAGAAGAGACAAGTCTTTTTTTACGGGGGGTTGGTACTATGAGTGATGCTTCTCCTCTCTGGATTGTTGACGGTATACAAGAAGCTCCACTTGAGAATTTTCAGGATGTTGAATCAATACAAATACTAAAAGATGCTGCTTCTGCTGCAATTTACGGAGTGCAGGCAGCCAACGGGGTAGTTCTGGTTACAACCCGGAAGGCCCGAAAAGATAAAATAAGGGTAAACTACCATGGCTATACAAGGATAAACCAAGCTCTTGGTCTTCCCGATATGTTGGGAACACAGGAATATATCGATTTATACAAAGCCCGTTGGAAATCTAATAACCCTACTCTTACGGATGACGATATGAAATCGAGTATTAAATCGTTCTATTTTTTAAGTGAACAGGAAGTTAGTACACTTCCCAATACCGATTGGGTAGATGCCATGTTCAGAACAGGAACAGAGCAGGTGCACAGCCTGTCGGTATCTGGAGGAAAAAACAATTCAACATTTTATATTTCTGCTTTACACGAAAGTGATGAAGGAACCTTGGTAAATACAAGTTTTCAGAAATCTTCTGTCAGGTTTCAATTCGAACAACAACCGGCTTCCTGGTTAAAACTTCGGGAAACATTCCATCATATGCATTCTAAAGATGTTCCTTTTTATAATGACTACAGAATTTGGCAAGGTATTTTTAGAGGAAATCCTGCCATGAAAGTATATGACAGTACTAATCCGATGGGTACTGGTTATGGCTATTTTAGTGATGAATTTGCACAAACCATCGACTGGCAGGGATCTAACCCAATGGAAGATGCTATGACCAAGGATTTTTGGGAAAAAACAAGTCAGTCGTGGGGAAACCTTCAGATTACCCTTACTCCGATTAAAGGATTAACCTGGGTTACCAATGTATCAGGAACCTCAACCAACATCTGGAACTCGAAATTCAGATATAATTGTTTTGGTGGAGTATCTATAAATTCAACAGACTATATTTCAAAGGATAACGGCACATCAAAACAATTTGCCTACGAACAGGGATTAACCCGTTCTTATTTATTGAATTCATATGCTTCTTATACAAAAAAAATAAAGAAGAGCGAATTCGGCATTATGGTGGGAACAGAGGTATATGAAAAAGACTATGTTGCTTCCAGTGGAAATGCGACTTATGGAATTCCCTCACAGGATTTGCGGACAAATGCTTTAACAATGTATCGGGATGGAACTAATAGCTGGGACGAAGGAAGCCGCTATTCCCAGTTTGGCCGTTTGAGCTATTCATACGATAATAAATATTTGATGACGGCCAATTTCAGGAACGACGCTACTGATAAATTTGCACCGGGCAATCGAAATGCTTTTTTTCCATCGGTATCGCTAGGATGGAACCTTGCCAACGAATCATTCTTCTCTTTGGAAAAGATAAATAACCTAAAACTCAGGATGGGGGTAGGAGAACTCGGAAATTCTAATGTTCCTTCTAATTTGTGGAGACAGGAATATACACAACAGACTAACGGAACATGGATTGCCCAGAAGGTGGTCAATGAAAATATTACCTGGGAAAAAACCTTTTCGGTAAATGCTGGTATTGACCTTGGACTCTTTTCAAATGCGTTAACCGCAACAATTGATTTTTATAATAAAAAAACAAGAGATGCTTTGCTGAAAATGTCTCTGCCATCAACAACCGGATTTGATTATTACTATGTAAACAGGGGAATTATTCGGAATAGGGGAATTGAAATTTCCTTAGGATATGCCCATCATTTAGGCGACTTGAAATATGCACTGAGCGGTACAATGGCTTATAACAAAAATAAAGTGCTGGACGTAGGAAATGCCTCCTACTTGGATGGAGGTAGCCATAACAGAACCTACAACAATGGACCTGTCTCTGCTCTTTTTGGATATGTTGCTGATGGATTATATCAAAGTTCCGAGGAAATTGAATCTTTGAATAATGTAGCAATTGAAAATGGATTTAGCTCTTATGATGGAGCAGTATCGCCTGGGGATATAAAATTTAAAGACATTAATAATGATGGAACAATTTCAAGTGAGGATCAGACTTCAATAGGCAATCCCTGGCCCAAAATTATCTACGGTTCTAATATTAACTTAGAATATAAAGGATTTGAACTGATTATGAATTGGCAGGGCGTGTATGATATCGATGTATACAATGATACAAAGCAATATATGGAAAATATGTATGGAGACTATAATTCAACCAGTGCTGTAAAAAATGCATGGTCATCATCAAATACATCAACATCGGTTCCCCGCCTGGGAAACTCTGCGCATAACTATAATTTATCTAATTCATATATGGTGGAAGATGCCTCTTACCTGCGGCTTAAAAATTTACAACTGGGCTACGACTTAGCGCCAAAACTACGTTCTGTTATCAAATTGGAAAAATTAAAGATTTACACAGGAGTTGAAAACGCCCTCACATTTACAAAGTTCAAGGGGTTTGATCCGGAGTTCATGTCTGGTGAAGATAATTATACCAGGGGTGTTTATAGTGTTAACCAGTATCCTCAGTTTAAGTCTGTTGTATTGGGAGTTCAGTTGGTATTTTAACTTTTAAAACTTTGAATTATGAAAACGAAAATGAAATATATAATCTATATAATATGCTTTTTCTGGGGGGTAACAGCCTGTGATGATTTCCTTGATCATCCGCTTCCCGGAGCTGTTTCCGATGATAATATTGGGGATATCATAGCATACAATCCCGATCAAATTGCCTCTTTCCTTGGGGATGCGTATCGCAAATATGCTGCTGTATATTCAAGAGAAATACATATTGCATTAGGCTCTCTGTCTCATGAGCTTGATCTTGATTATATTAGTACAGAAGCAAGGAACGAGTTCTCCCGGAACGATGTTACTTCTGCAAACAAATATCTGGGTGTAGATTACCGTCCCACTTACTATAAAGCATTGTCATCAGTAAATCTAACTCTTGATTTAATCAGTAATCATATTGATTCTGAAGAGCTGTCAGAATCTGACATGACAAAAATTAATAATTATAAAGGAGAGGCTCTCTTTCTACGAGCACTGGTTCATTTTGATCTTCTTCGATTATTTGGTGAAAACGGGCCAAACTTTGGAGGAACTTATCCAAACAACAAAGATGCAAAAGGAATAGTATTGGCCAACAGACTGATAACTGCCGACGATCCATATTCTGCCCGGTCAACTGTCGAAGAATGCTATAATTTTATTATTACTGACTTGAAAAACGCTGCTGAATTGATTGGCGATAATCAGATACCTGCAAATACAATTGTACGTACACCCGGTTCTGCTGATGATGATTATACTCTAAATACAGGATGGGCACAAAAACCGGCAGTATATGCTTTACTTGGAAAAGTATATTTATACATGAATAACTACTCTAATGCTGAGAAAGAATTGGCAAAAGTGATCTCCGATTCACGCTTTGCTCTTGATCGTTCGGTAAATTTTTCCGACTATATTCAACATACCGATAACAACGCAGAAAGTATTTTTTCATTGCAATACTATGATTACGATGGCCCGACCGATGCCTATCCTCCATATCACCAGATAAACAGAATGTTTTCCAATGTCCCCGGAGGTTGGAAGAATTTCTTTATAGACCAACGAACCGCAGTTCGCTTTGGTGATGACCCACGTATTTATGAGCTGTCGTTATACGATTATACCTGGGAGAATTGGAGTACAACAATATCTCCTCCTGTTTGGATTCAGGCAGATACTAATGCGTCGGATTTTCGCTATTACCCGAGAAAGCACATTGATTTTTTCGATGTCTCCACGCCCCAGTATAGCACGAAAAATTATTGTATGCTCAGGCTTGCTGACATTTATTTGATGTATGCAGAAGCAAATTTTAACCTTGGAAATACTGGTATAGCAACAGAATATACAAATAAAGTTCGTCGTAGAGCCTGGGATGAAACTGATTACAATTCTCCTGCAACAAAAGGAGAAGATTTGTCGACGGTTGATATGCAAACAATACAGGAAGAACGTTATAAAGAATTGTTTTTTGAAGGACACAGATGGTTCGATATCTGCCGGTGGGGCATTGTTGAAGAAGAATTGTCGAAGTACCCAACTACCAAGGCTGGAGTTGTCCATTACGATGATCATGATTATTATATGCCTGCTCCGGAGAGTGAGCTAAAATCCAATCCTTTATTGGAACAAAGTTTAGGGTATTAGATTTATTAAAAATTAGGTCTCTGACTTTTGAAACATAGATGATTTGCGCGAACGCAACTTTTATTGTTTGCGTTCGCGCATAAAAAAAGGTAATAATCTTCATTATCTCATTTTTCCCTCAATCTTTTACCATTTCACAAAAAAAGATACCGGACTTGAGCCAATGTAATCCGGTCTTATACTGAAAAAAGAAATACATTAAATATAAAAGGGGGATATTAAGAATGAATATAGAATTACTGGATATTCTCATCAGCAAGAGAGGAGTTATCGCATCCCCGAAGAAGATATTATTCAGTTACATATAGTAGTTCAAATGAACAAAAAAAATTTATCTATAGGATAGTTAG
Source organism: uncultured Draconibacterium sp. (assembly GCF_963677575.1). NCBI lineage: Bacteria > Pseudomonadati > Bacteroidota > Bacteroidia > Marinilabiliales > Prolixibacteraceae > Draconibacterium > uncultured Draconibacterium sp. Next base: position 49,339 of record NZ_OY782038.1, on the reverse strand, counting down.
TTGATCATTTTTTAGGACCTGTCATATTATTGGCAGTTTTTTTTTTATAATTACCCCAAAAAGCCTTATAGAAATCACACTATTCAGCTATTCTTCTAAATAATTCCATCATGAATTTTATTCATTTTTCAATAATTGCTTTTAACTGTATCCGGATTCATTTCATTGACGTTCATAATTTTTAATATATATTTGGCATGAACTAAATTAATTAAACATTGAACCAACATCAAAATCTATCTGATCAGGAATTATCCCATCTGATTGCACATGAAGATAAAGACGCCTATCAGATACTCTTTGAAAAGTATGCTCCCCGTATATATTCTTTTTCGCTAAATTATTTGAAAAACAAAAACGATGCAGAAGAATTGGTTCAAGATGTTTTTTTAAAAATATGGGAAAAGAGGAATGTTTTGGATTCTTCTCAAAATATTAAAGCATTCATTTTTAAGATTGCAGTAAATACCATTTACGATTTTGTTCGACGGAAAAATATAGAACATGCTTTCGAAGATTATGCCCGGTTAAATTATACGAAGGACAGCAATTATACATGGCACGAAGTAATTTTTGAAGAAATGCTCCAAAACCTGGATAATTTAGTTGCGAAATTACCTGAACAACAACAAAAGATTTTCAGGCTAAGCAAATTGGAAGGGTTTACAAATGATGAAATTGCAAAAAAGTTAGACCTATCGAAACGGACAGTTGAAAATCATTTATACCGTGCCATTTCATTTTTAAAAGAACACTACAAGGATCAATCAATCCTTACTTTACTCTTTTTCTATATTTTTTATGGATAGGACACTTCGATATCAGGCAACAATATTGTTGAAATTACATCAAATCCTCCTAATTTTCATTTCTCACTGAGTAAATAAAACAAGTAACTCGTATAACCATCAGAAAGCGATAGGTTCATTTATAAGAATAGTCTATGTTTAGTTAGCATTAGTTGCCTGAAATAAATCAGGCAACTTTTTGTCCAAATTCATTCAAAATAGATTTATAGAATGAGTAAATTGTAGGATTAATCCGTATTAAGTTTGAAATGAAGGAACAAATAAAGAATACAATTGCCAGAGGAAGGAAAACAGAAAGCTACAGGCAGGAGATGCTGTCACTCTTTCATAAACCTGAGAATGAATTTGAAGTGAAAGAAGTACTGTTGGAAAATTTACTGGATGAAAAAAGTTCCTCTTCTGAGCTTCCTAACATGAAATCTCTTTTTAACAAACTTTGGAGAAAAATTGAACTGGAACAAAAACAACGGTACAACAAAAAACGGTATTTGATTTATTGGACAAGAATAGCCGCTGCTGTAATTATTGGTTTACTGGCAGGTGCCTATGTTACTTCGTTACTACAAACTAATACTGAGCCTGTATATTACGCTGCTCATTCGCCCAAAGGTTCTGTTTCTCAACTGATAATGCCCGACAGTACCATTGTTTTCTTAAATGCAGATTCACGAGTCCGTTATCAAATGGAGGGAAATAAGAAAAACCGAGAAGTTTACCTGGAAGGAGAAGCCTGGTTCGATGTGGCAAAAAATAAGAAAAAACCATTTATTGTACATACCCCGGTTTATGATGTGAAAGTAACCGGAACACAATTTAATATTAAGGCGTATAAATCAGACAGCGAGTTGACCACAACATTGGAAGAAGGGCAAATTTTAATTCAATCGGCTGGTGATTTTCGTTTGGCAGAAGATATTGTAGTAAAGCCCGGCGAACAAGTTATCCTTAACAAGGACTCAAAAGAAATTTCCATTAAAAATGTAAATCCCGAGTGGTTTTCATCGTGGAAAGACAACAAACTCGTTTTTGTTAATATGGATTTGAAAGAGCTCGTTGTTCTTTTAGAAAGAAAATATGGAGTTGATATTGAAGTAAAAAATAAGGAAATCCTTAAACTACACTTCGACGGCACCATTAAAAATGAGTCTATTATTGAATTCCTCGAAATTATAAAAAACACACTACCTATTGATTACAAAGTTGTTGGACAAAAAATTGAAATAACTAATTCAAAATAAAACAAAGGAGAATATGATATGAACTGAACTTTATGAACAAAAATAAGCCGTAGGTGCGGGAACACCTGTCGGCTTAAATCGTCTTGAAAAAAAATTGGTCGGATACCAAAAACATTAATCAAAACATTCAAATTTATGAAAAAAAAATTTAGAAATGCTTTCCTGCATGACAGGAGAGTGCAAAAGGTATTACTAACAATGAAACTAACAACTTTATTCTTACTACTAAGTCTAATGCAAGTTTCTGCAACAGTGTACTCGCAAGCCACAAAATTTAATTTTAGGGCAGAAAATAAACAAATTGCAGATGTACTAAAAGAAATTGAAGAATCGAGCGATTTCCGCTTCTTTTACATTCGCGAACAGGTAGATGTAGAACGTCAGGTTTCGCTTAGTACAAATAACTCAACCGTTGAAGAGATTCTGGATGAAATTTTTCAGAATCAGGGGATTATTTACCAGGTAATGGACGACAATGCCATTCTTTTAAGACCAAATACAAATTACAGCCATTCGCAAAGTGAGGCACAGCAACAAAAATCAGTTTCAGGAAAAGTCACTGATTCGAGCGGATTGCCTTTGCCGGGAGTAACCATTGCATTAAAAGGGACAACCAACGGAACCGTTAGCGATATTGATGGAGAATTTCTTCTCAACAATATTCCGGAAAATGCAACTCTGGTTTTTTCTTTTGTTGGAATGAAATCACAGGAGATCTCAGTTGAAGGCACAACTTCATTAAATGTTGTAATGCAAGAAGATGCCATTGGCGTAGAAGAAGTTGTTGTAGTTGGTTACGGTACTCAAAAAAAGGTTAACCTTACCGGTGCTGTGGGAGCCATTTCATCTGAAGAATTGGCCGAACGTCCTGTTCAAAATGCTTCACAAATATTACAAGGTTTAGTTCCCGGCCTAAATATTTCTCAAAGCCAGGGAGGAAGTTTAGACTCTGATCCGGAAATAAACATCAGAGGTATTGCAACAATTGGAGAAGGATCAACAGGTAGTCCCCTGATACTGATTGATGGAATGGAAGGTGATATTAATGCGCTTAATCCGCAGGATATTGAGAATGTATCGGTGTTGAAAGATGCTGCAGCTTCTTCAATTTACGGTTCACGTGCTCCGTTTGGAGTTATTCTGATCACAACGAAACAAGGAAAAAAAGGACAAGTTGTAGTAAATTATAACAATAGTCTCCGGTGGAATTATCCAATTAATATGCCGGATATGATGGACTCTTATACTTTTGGAATTTATTATAATGAAGCTTATATAAATGCCGGACAAGCAGGTTATTTCAGCGAAGAAAGATTACAACGGATAAAAGATTATCAGGATGGGGTTATTGATTACGTAACAATTCCTGATCCGCGAAACACAGCAATATGGGGAAATGGCTGGCGAGTTGGTAACGACAATATTGATTGGTACGATACTTATTATAAAAAATATGCATTCTCTCAGGAACATAATATAAGCTCAAGTGGAGGAAATGAAAAATTACAGTTTTATTTTTCCGGCAACTATCTCGATCAGGGAGGATTGATGAACTTTGGAGAGGACGATTTTAACAGGTATTCTACAACAGTAAAAATACGGGGACAATTAAATGATTGGTTTTCCATTGATGTAGCTAATCGATTTATTCGTGAAGATTATGAGAGACCTGCATACATGACAAACACTTTTTATATGGATTTAGCCAGGGGTAGTTGGCCAACCATTTCATTATACGATCCCAATGGCTATTTAATGAATACCCAGGTTATAAATCTACAGGATGGAGGAAAAGACGGTGTTCAGCGAGACTGGTTGTACCAGCAAATAAAATTTAATCTGGAGCCTGTAAAAGACTGGAAAACCCATATTGATTTTAACTATCGCACCCGAAACGAATTCAGACATTACGACACACAGAAAACTTATGCCCATAATGTAGCAGAACAACCATATTATGTGAATAGTACAACCCAGGTGTACGAGTATGCCATGCGTCAAAATTTCTTAACAACCAATATTTTTACTGAATACGAAAAACATTTTGATAACGGTCATTATTTAAAAGGGCTTGTTGGTTTTCAGGCAGAAGACAGCGGGTACCGGAACTTATCGGCAAAGCGCAACGGTATTATCGTAGCATCCTTGCCGGTAATAAATCTTACTTCGGGAACCGATCTTAACGGGAACACAGTTTCTCCTGTTGTTACCGGTTACACGGACAGTTGGTCTACTTCAGGTTTCTTTGGTAGGGTAAATTATAATTACAAAGAAAAATATTTACTGGAAGTAAACCTCCGCTACGACGGAACATCACGTTACCGGGAAGATATGCGCTGGCAATGGTTCCCTTCAGTTTCTACAGGATGGAACATTGCAAGAGAAGAATTCTGGGAACCAATACAGGATAAAATTTCTAATCTGAAACTAAGAGTTTCGTATGGCGAACTGGGTAACCAAAATACGTCGAGCATTTATCCCACTTATTTAACAATGACTACAGGAACCGCTAACGGAGGGTGGTTAGTTAATGGGGCCAAACCAAACACTGCCCAGGCTCCAGGTTTAATTAGCCAGAGTATGACATGGGAGAAAATTAATTCGTGGAATATTGGTACTGATATTGGGATGTTCAAAAATAAATTGAACGCTTCGTTTGACTATTTCACCCGAAAAACACTTGATATGGTAGGCCCCGCTCCCGAGTTACCTGTTATATTAGGTACAGATGTTCCTAAAGCCAACAATACCGATTTAAAAACTTATGGTTTTGAATTGTCCCTATCGTGGAAAGACCACTTGGAAAACGGGCTTGGTTATTCTGTCAATTTCATGCTCTCTGATTCGCAAACTGAAATTACACGTTATCCGAATGAAACAAATAATTTAGATACTTACCGATCTGGAATGAAAATGGGTGAGATATGGGGATATGAAACGGTAGGAATAGCAAAATCACAGGAAGAAATGGATGCCCATCTTGGTGCTCTGACAGAAGGTGGACAGAATGCAATTGGGAGTAATTGGGCAGCCGGCGATATTATGTACAAAGATTTAAACGGAGATAAAAAAATAGATAATGGCTCTTATACACTGGACGATCATGGAGATCTGAAGATAATAGGAAATAACACTCCAAGGTACCAATTTGCTTTAGATCTATCGGCAAATTGGAAAGGGTTCGATGTCAGGGCATTATTTCAGGGAGTAATGAAACGGGATTACTTCCAAAATAGTTATTACTTCTGGGGTGCATCCAGTCGGGGGCTATGGTGGTCTGCCGGATTTGAAGATCATAAGGATTTCTTCCGAAATGAGGATTCTTATACATATGCAGCAATGGGAGAAAATCTAGATTCATATTATCCAAGACCTATTTTTAGCTCTAAAAATCAACAAGTACAATCGCGCTATTTGCAGGACGCTTCCTATATAAGACTTAAAAATTTACAGATTGGTTACACTGTTCCACAAGCCTTGAGTGAAAAAATTAAAATGAAACAGTTGCGAATATTTGTATCCGGAGAAAATCTGTGGACAGGTACAAAAATGACAAAAATGTTTGATCCTGAAACTGTTGGCGCAGGCACAGGAAGCAATGCCGTGGGATGGGGTGGTAACACTTATCCTTTATCAAAGGTCTTTTCTGCTGGTGTAAATGTTAACTTTTAAAAATTGAGAATTATGAAAAAGAATATATATATAATCAATTTGTTCATTCTGTTGACATTATTAATGTCAGCGTGTAATGATTTTCTTGATCATGAGCCGGAATCTTCTATCTCTCCGGAACAATATTTATGGGAAGAATCGCAGTTAGATGCCTACGCAATAAACTTGTATCCCAACATGTTGCCATCGCATACAAAAAGCGGAAGTGTTTATACATTTGGAACTTTTGGAGAAGATGCACATACTGATAATATGGCAGCCAAATATTACGACACGAAATTTGTTCCCGGTCAATGGAAAGTTGATCAATCTGGTGGTGACTGGGACTTTGAAAACATATACAGTTGCAACTACTTTTTGAATACTGTTGTTCCCCGCTGGAAAGCCGGGGAGTTGTCAGGTAACGAAGAGAATGTCAAACACTATATAGGAGAGATGTATTTCTTGCGTGCATGGGAATATTTCACCAAAGTGCAGGCAGTTGGAGACTTCCCGATAGTAAAAACAATTCTTCCGGATAATGCCGAAGCCCTTACCGAAGCGAGTAAACGTGTTCCCCACCCCGATGTTGTACGGTTCATTATTTCCGATCTTGATTCGGCGATCATGCTTATGCAGCCAAATTCTCCTGACGGAAGTGGCAATCGTTTATCTCAGGCCTCTGCTCAATTGGTTAAATCAAGAGTAGCACTGTACGAGGCAACATGGCTGAAATATTTTCAGAATACTGCATTTGTTCCCAATGGCCCTGACTGGCCGGGAGCTGATAAATCATACAACGACGGCTATCAATATCCTGCAGGAAGTATCGACAGTGAGATTCAGTGGTTGTTTCAACAAAGTATGGAAGCAGCAAAAACAGTAGCCGATAATTATTCATTAACACCAAACAATGGGGTACTCCAGCAATCATTAAGCGATGCTTCAAATCCTTATTTCGATATGTTTGGCGATGTGGATATGTCAGGTTACAACGAGGTATTGCTGTGGCGAGGTTATGACCGGGGCTTGGGAATAGTCCACAATGTGCCCGTTTACGAACAATATGGGGGCCAGGGTATTGGGCTAACCAAGGGAATGGTTGATGGATATTTAATGGCAAACGGTCTTCCTATTTATGACGCTTCATCAGGTTATGCCGGTGATGATTCTATTTCAACAGTCAGACAAAATCGTGACGGTCGTTTGTGGCTGTTCCTAAAAGAACCAGGACAGACAAATATTTTATACCCCACAGATCTTAGTGTAATAATTCAACCCACAGAAATGGTGCCTGATGTAACCAGTGGCGATACTGAAAAAAGCTATTCGACCGGTTATGCAATAAGGAAAGGGATTAATTATGATGCAGCCCAGTGTGGCAATGGATCTGGTTATACCGGCTCAATTATATACAGGGCTACCGAAGCCTACTTGAACTACATTGAAGCTTGCTATGAACTAAACGGAAGTTTAGACGGTACAGCCAAAGCATATTGGGAAGCAATACGCGAACGTGCAGATGTTGACCCGGATTTTGAAAAAACAATTGCGGCCACAAACATGTCGGAAGAGGCCAAAGGCGATTGGGGTGCTTATTCCGCCGGTTCGCTGGTTGATCCTACACTCTATAATATTCGTCGTGAACGTCGTTGCGAACTAATGGCCGAAGGACTGAGGATGATGGACTTACGTCGATGGAGAGCTATGGATCAGTTAATTTCTACTCCTTACCATATTGAAGGATTTAAACTTTGGGGACCAATGCAAGACTGGTATGGCGACGGAGAGTTGATTTACAATTCTGCAAATGCAAATGTGTCTTCTCCTGACAGAAGCATATATCTGCGTCCGTATGAAATTATCGGTAATGAACTGGCATACGACGGCTACCGTTGGGCAATGGCACATTATTTAAATCCGATTGCCATCCAACATTTTCTGATTACTTCAGCAGGCAATGATGTTACTACCTCTCCGATCTATCAGAATCCGGGATGGCCAACAAATGCCAATGAAGGAGCTACTTATTAGAACCAAGATTCCTAATAGACCATAGATTAAATTATGAAGAGGGTATTTTACATACTCTCTTCTAATTTTTTTCAGTAGAAACACCATTACCAATATTATTAGTTTGATTTTTTGATGAAAAACATTTTGTTTCTCATTTTGTGGGCTACCCCACTACTCGCTTTTACTCAAAATGCCAAAGGATTGGCCAACAAACCTCCTTTAGGATGGAATAGCTATGATTCATACGGCGTTTATTTGCACGAAAAAGCAGCATTCGAAAACCTGGAAGCATTTGCCCAAAAGCTAAAACCTTTTGGTTATGAATATTTTGTTATTGATGGAATGTGGTACGGCGAATATAAATTGGTCCCCGGAACCATTTATCCTGCTGAGCGGGAAGCAACAGTAATTAATATCGATTCATTTGGCCGGGTTGAACCGGGCAGTTTCTATTTTCCAAACGGACTAAAACCTCTTATTAACAAGGCTCACGAACTGGGAATAAAATTCGGGCTTCATATGATGCGGGGAATTCCCCGACAGGCGGTAAAAAAGAATTTACCTGTGTATGGTACCGAATTTCGTGCAAAAGATATTGCCGACACAACAAGTATTTGCAGCTGGAACTCCCAATTTTATGGTGTTGATATGAATAAACCCGGGGCACAGGAATATTACAACGGACTTTACAAAAAACTGGCCGATTGGGGGGTCGATTTTATTAAAGTTGATGATGTTGTCCCTTTTCCCAAAGAGGTTGTTGCAATTGGGAAAGCCATTAAAAATTGCGGCAGGGAAATAGTTTACAGCCTGTCTCCGGGCGATAACACAAATTTGAAAGATTTGCCATATTATAAACAGGCGCAAATGCTACGGATTACCGGCGATATTTGGGACAATCAATCTTCCATCGACAGGTCTTTTGATGCCTGGAAAATCTGGCAGGGAATGGCAACTCCCGGTTTTTGGCCCGATTTGGATATGGTGCCATTCGGGAAACTGCAACTAATGCACCTGGAAAAATATGGCATCCGCTTATCAGGTCGGGGATTTATGCGTACTTCTGAATTTACGCAAGAGCAAATGCGGACTTTTATTACGCAACGCGCACTGGCTGCATCGCCTGTTATGATTAGCGGAGACTTACCAACAATCGATGATTATTCCCTGGCTTTAATTACCAATAAAGATATGCTTGAATGCAATCAAAACGGAAATTCTTCGATTCTTGTTAAAGAAGAAAACGGCATGGAACTTTGGCTCACATATCTTCCTGAAAAACAGATAAAAGGTTGGGCAGGCTATTTTAACCGGACACAAAAAAACATTTCTGTAACAATTTCAAAAAAAGAACTTAAATTGGTTTCTTCTTATAACAGCGAACTGGAAAAAGAATATACTAACGACTTTACTATAAAAGACATCTGGAACAATAAGGAATACCGGATAAGTGACGGGCAACTTACTTTTACTATTGCCTCCGGCGATGTTCTTTTTATTCGTTTTGAAGAAGTCCTTCACTAAAATAACTACAACAAAATGAGGAAATTACTTATAGCCATATTTCTAATAACCGGAATTTCTGCTTATTCTCAGGAGAAACCAGCGGTTGTAGTCAATAGCGAAAACACAGCTATTATTCCGGTTCCTAAACTCGAAGAAAATACTTACGACTGGTGGGCGCGCCATGCAGAAGTTTTAAGGATTAAAGATTCAATTAATCCAGAAATTGTGCTGATTGGTAATTCCATTACGCATTTGTGGGATGGGCTCCCAAAATTGGAATATGCCGATGGAAGTCCGCGGACACCCAACGGCCCTGAATCGTGGAATTCGCTTTTTGGGAACCACAGAGTTTTGAACCTGGGTTTTGGCTGGGATCGTACACAAAATGTACTTTGGCGACTTGAACACGGCGAACTCGACAATCTGCATCCCCGTTTGATTATTATACATATAGGAACCAACAATACCAGTGAAACCAAGAATGCACGGATGAACACCGCCTCTGAAATTGTAGAGGGTATTGGAGAAATTTATAAGCAAGTACGGCTTAAAGTACCTGATGCAAAAATAGTTTTAATGGCAATTATGCCACGCGAACAAAATCCCGATCATCCGAGGCGCCAATTAATAAACGAAACCAACCGTTTGTTAAAAATATATGCCGAGAAACAGAAAATAACACTGTTAGATATTGGTACAGAAATGCTTTCACCAGATGGTACGCTTTCAAAAGATATTGCCGCAGATTTTTGCCATCCCTCCGAAAAGGGATATAAAATTTGGGCTGATGTAATCCGTCCTTTTATTCAGGAAAAGAAGCACTAATCTAAAAAGTATGCGATTGAATATTAGAATGATAAGACATTTTTCTAATACTAAAAACATTTTCCTGCAAGGGATACAAGCATTCAGCGTGTATAAATAATAAACGAAGGAAAACCAATAAAGAAAATCTTTACAGATGAAGAAACTCATATTATTTATAGCCATCTCTTTTTTCTTATTTTCAATGGTGCGCGGACAAAGCAATTTATCAAAATCGCTTATTCCTTCATTTAGCCCCGTTTTTAACTCAAAACCTGTATTGAAAGATTTGGATAACGACGGCGATCCCGATTTACTCTATTCAACTTTATTTGATTCAATACCTGCAATTTGGATTGATGACGACGATGATATGAACGCTTCTGACTGGGAAGGTGATCTGGACAATGACTGCCTGATTATAGACCGGAACCGCGATGGAATTTTTGCTGGCCCCGGCGACTTAAGCATCGACTGGATAGATAATAATGCCGACGGCATTGCCGACATGCAGGTGATTGTGGAAAACAGTAATCCGCAAATCACAAATTACTGGGACTGGAGCAGTAATTACATGTGGATAATAGATACCGAACAGGACGAAACATTTCATTTTGTGGATTGGAAAAAACTGGTACAAAAATGCTGGGAACATAACGGTGCTTCCAATTTCTACGAAGATTACCACGGGCAAACACTTTTTCTGAAAGCCCATGTTCCGAGCTACCGTTTTAGCAATCTTGAATACAGCTGGGAAAACCCTTTTCTGTTCTACGATACGGATGACGACGGTCTTTCCGAGATGAGCGTCCGGTTTTTGGATGAATGCAAATTCTCTACAGGAGAAGAAATTGATACTTACCCAACAAAAAAAATAAGTTGGGCACATTTTAGCTTCGACCTCGATAACGATAACTCGCCATCGAACGAGTTTGATTTCGACATGACAATTGGTTTTACCGGCGAAGGTTTTTCGTACGAAAACCAGGTGCATACATTTAATAATATGCGTGGCCTTCCTGAAGCCGACAGTCTGTTTTATGATAGCCGGTGGCGGCAACTCGACAGACTGGTTTATGCTGATCACGATTTGGCATGGAACCTGGCTTTCAACTGCAACAAGTGGTCGCAGTGCCAACTGGTTTTCGACGAAGATGACGATTGCGAACGTTGGGAACGTGTGGAGTTTTACGATCCAAAAGACCCGTTTATAATTGGTATGAACAAAGGAGGAATCGATAATAATCCACAGGCCGATGCCACAGGCGACCGTGGAGAATGGGATTTCGACAACTCGGGGAAAGGAAAACTTTATATTGGTTTCGATAACCGGATTCACCTTTATGGAGCCGAATTAGGATACTGGCGCGCGGATTTTGGCGCACAAAGCTATCAGGGCTGGGGCGGTTTGTATGCCGAAAAATATAAACGGGATCAAACCGAACCGCAAAAATTTCCAACAATAAAATATGAAGATACCAGCAACGACGGCTTTTTCGACCGACTGAGTTACGACATGGACGGCGATACCATTTTTGAAACTGTTTACAACCTTTCTGATTATGATATCAGCATCGGTTCTTCTCCCGTTTTAAACACGGCACAAATGTCATACGATGAAGTATGTTCCCTGTTTAACCAGTGCACACAACAAATGTGGGCTCAGGCCGAGAAGGTAGTTGAGGTGGCAAAAAAATACAATGTAAATTATAAATGGTATGCTTTTTTTCTGCATCCCAAAAGCTTAAACCAGAAATACGATTTTGGTTACTGGCTGCAATTCTACCTGTTTAACGACCTACTGGAATATGCCAGTCATAATAAAAACAAAGAGCTGGAAAAAGAATTGATACAAGCTTATTTCTCCCAAAACTGGGGAATGCTATTATAAAATATTTTGATAACCTATTAATCAACAAAAAATGAAACAGACAATTTTAATGCTATTACTTTATTTCCCCATGCTGATAATGGCGCAAAACGGGAAAGTGTACGACGACCTGTCTATGCACAGCGAAATTTTAAAAATGGACCGCCAATATGCCATTTACCTGCCTGCTGGTTACGAAACATCAGAACGAAGATACCCTGTTTTGTACTTGCTGCACGGTGCCGGCGACGACCACACCGGCTGGGTGCAGTTTGGCGAAGTAGAGCATATTGCCGATAAAGCAATTAACGATGGCGCTTCAACGCCAATGATAATTGTAATGCCAGATGCCAGCGGTGAAAATAAGGGCTACCTTAACCGTCCCGAAAAAAACTGGAATTACGAGGACTTCTTTTTCCAGGAGTTCATCCCTTTTATCGAAAAAACATACCGCATTAAAGGTGAGAAACGTTACCGCGCCGTTGCAGGTTTGTCGATGGGCGGTGGTGGTACATTTTTTTATGGACTGCACCACCCCGAGCTGTTTGCTGCTGCATGTCCGCTAAGTGCAAGTTGCGGCCCGGTAAGCATGGATAATCCCGGCGTTTATTGGGCGCCCAAAGGTTCGGAATGGGAAAATTTAACAGAAGCAGAAAGACTCGAAAAATTAAAACTCAGCAGCGTATATTTTTTAGTGAATGATATGCCGGAGGACCAGAAAAAAGCTGTTCGCTGGTACATCGATTGTGGCGACGACGACTTTCTTTTCGAGGGAAACTCGATGGTACACATTGCCATGCGTAAAAACGATATTCCGCACGAATACCGTGTGCGCGACGGCGGCCACACCTGGACATACTGGCGGACTGCACTGCCCGAAGTACTAAAATTTGTAACAGTTTCATTTCATCAACATTAGAGAATTATACGCTTAGCGGTTTAAATCTGCTAAACACAATCTCCAAGATCCGACATTATGAAGATTTCAGGAAATATAACCAGCCTGTTAGTTATTCTTTTGTGCTTTTTTTATTCCTGTCAGAAAGGCGAAAAAGCAGCTTCCCAGATCGTTCTGGGCACGGTTCATCAAAAAGAACTTCGGGCAATACCCGAAGAAAACCGGGTTGCTTTTAACTGGAAGGCTGCAGGCATGTTTCCCGGCGATACTGTTCTACTGACTTTCAATGAAGAGTTTAAAGGACAACACAATTGGCTGAGGTTAACCGTAGCGCAGGAAATTTGGGACAGGAAACGTATACATGCTTCAATCCCCGGAACAGAAATCAATTTAGGAACTTTCGATATAAAATATTCGTCGGTGCTGGTTCCTTATGAAATTGAGATTCCTCAGCAGTACCTTTCACAAATCACCAAAAATGGAATAAGTCTGGTTCTCGAAAGCAAATCTCCTTTCTGGTTTTTTGAAGAAACATCTGCCGAAAGCCCCGGTTTGGTTCCTCATATTTTGTCAGCCGAAAAAGCAACCGGCGCTATGAATGATTTTCTCGATTGTTTCCTTTCCGAGAATTCAGTACAGGCATTTGGCTGGCGCGAAGGAACAGTTCTCGACGGCCTATGGCAACTCTACACGCAAACCAAAAATGAAAAAGCATTACAGGTAATTCAGCAGCATCTTAATTTATTTTTTGATGATTCAGGGAACCTTGTCTATGAAAATGCCGGAAGTAAACCCAACGACAATCGTGTTGACGGAATTGAATCAACCATTCCCTTTGCCACACTGTCCCGCTTGCAACCGGAGCATCCCATTCTGGATACGGTTATTGACGGTTGGCAGGAACTAAAAAAAGAGAACGGGATGATTATCGATGGGAATATGGTATCGGCAGAAGGTTGCTACACCATCTCCTACCCTATGGCAGTTATGGGCAAAACCCGGCAAAACAAAACGCTGATTGAAGAGGCACAGGCGCAGTTAAAACACCGTTTTGTACTTATAAACGATGGCGATTTTTACCTGCGGTATTACACCAACGGCAGATACACATACAAAAACTGGGCACGGGGGGCAGCCTGGTTTTTGCTCGGTTATGTACGCACAATAGAAGAACTGGGCATTGAAAATATAGATATCGAAATCGCTAATAAATTTAAGGATGCGGTTGATATTGCCTTGTCTATGCAACGCCCCGACGGACTTTGGAGTTGTTTTATGGATGATCCGGCAAACAGTCTCCCCGATGCATCCGGTTCGGCCGGAATTGCTGCGGCTGTAATGTCCGGTATAAACCTGGGAATATTGCCGGTTACGTATCAGGAAAATGTTGAGGACTGCTACAAAAGTCTTCAAAACTACATTACTCCCGACGGTTTTTTAAAAGGAGTTGCACAGGATAACCGGGGCGGAGAAATGCTTCAACGAAGTGATTACCGTGTAATTGCCCAAATGGGAATGGGTATGATGGCGCAATTGTATGCTGCTCTCTATCAAAAAGATAATAATTAATTGTTTAACTAAATAATAAAAGAAATTATGAATATCAAAGTATTGTTTTTCAGTATGATTATGGTATTTGCAACAGTTGCAAATGCTCAAGACTGGCCAAATCTGGGTCGTTTTAGTGATGCAAACGAAGCATTAAAAACCAAACCAGCCGACAAAGAACGGGTAGTTTTTATGGGAAATTCCATCACCGAAAACTGGATAAAAACCTATCCCGACTATTTTTCCGGGCATTTTGTAAACCGTGGCATCAGCGGACAAACAACACCACAAATGCTGCTACGTTTTCGTGCAGATGTAGTGGATTTAAAACCGGCTGCTGTGGTTATTCTTGCCGGTACAAACGACATTGCCGGAAACACAGGGCCTTCAACGCTGGAGATGATTATGGACAACCTTAAATCAATGACGGAAATTGCCCAAAGCAACGGAATAGAAGTGTTGCTTTGTTCGGTGTTGCCAGCCTTCGATTATTCGTGGAGGCCGGGGAAAGAGCCCAACGTAAAGATCCCCGAATTAAATAAGATGATAAAGGCTTACGCAAAAAAGAATAAGATAAGCTACGTTGATTTCTTTTCGGCCATGGCAGATGATAAAAACGGGATGCAAGGGGAATTGACCAATGATGGCGTTCACCCAACAGCTGCAGGTTACGATGTAATGCAACCCATCATTGAAAAAGCAATTAAAGAAGCATTGAAATGAAAATTTTGGATTTAAGGTTAAAAGCTGCTCCCCTCCCCTTTTTTGGAAGATGGAGGGGGCTTCTACTATTCTTTCTTTTATTCCCCACCGCCCTTTTTTCTCAGGTAAAATTTTTCACAGGTTTTGAAACTGCTCAAGCCGGTCAGGCTTTTGTTATAAGCGAATGGGAAAAAGCGGGCTTTACCACCGACAACTGGGATAACGGCATGGCAACACGCGCGATCGCCGATACTTCACAGGCTGCATCAGGCAAAAAATCGTTGCGGGTAACTTACCCGGTTGGATTTTCCGGTCCGGCAGGAAATGGGGCGCAGGTTTCACTGGTTCTGCCCGACAAAAAAGAGTATTACATGTCTTATAAACTAATGTTTAGCCCGGATTTTAGTTTTCGTTTGGGAGGAAAACTGCCCGGACTTGCAGCCGGGAAACTGTGCAGTGGAGGGCAGATATGCGACGGGACGAACGGTTTTACTGCCCGTTTTATGTGGCGCCCAAACGGAAAAGCAGTGCTCTATTTATATCACATGGATAAAAAAGGCAAGTGGGGAGACGATTTTCCCCTGGTTTATCCGTCAGGTGAACAGGTTGTTTTTGAGCCGGGCAAATGGTATCAACTTTCTGAAAGAGTGAAGATAAATTCTTCAGCCGACGCACACGACGGAGAAGTGGAAGTTTGGGTTAACGGAGAGCCGGTGTTATTGGAAAAAGGTTTTCGTTTTACAAGCAATGGCGAAGGAGTTGACAGGTTTTATTTCTCCACTTTTCATGGCGGAAGTGGTCCCGATTGGGCTCCGCTAAAAACCAGTTACATCTGGTATGATGACCTGACAATTTCACCCAAAAAAATAAGCAAGTAATTGATTTTATGATTTCTACTACCATGCATTACCTTAATACCAAACGATTAACAGAAGCGACCAAAACAAAAAAAAAGCAGAATATTTTTAGACTTATTATCAGTACTATTCTGTTTGTTTTTCTGGGCAGTTGCCAAGCGCCGCAAAAAACAGAAATCCCTGCAGAAGACCTGGCCCAGTACGTTAATCCTTTTGTGGGAACCTGGGGCGACGGCAACACTTATCCCGGAGCTGTAACTCCGTTTGGGCTGGTACAGTTTAGTCCCGATACCGAGAAAGAATCATGGAGGGGACCTTCGGGCTACGAATACATCGACAGCACTTTGTATGGTTTTAGCATGACTCATTTTAACGGTACAGGCGTTCCCGATCTGGGTGACTTTTTAATTATACCCACTGTTGGGAAGCTGCAATTCGAACCGGGAGACAAACATGAACCTGACACTGGCTATATGTCGCGTTTTTCGCACGAAACAGAAAAAGCCTCACCGGGATATTATTCTGTTCTTCTCTCAGATTACAACGTGAAAGCCGAACTCACGGCAACTGAAAGGGCGGGAATAGCCCGGTTTACTTTCCCGGAAACGGATTCTGCCAATATCCTTATTGATCTTTCGCATGTTTTAAAGAGCAAAGTCATTTGGGCAAATTTACGTATTGAAAACAATCAGCTGATTACCGGATATCATCTCACTTCAGGCTGGGCACCCGAGCGGCACCTTTATTTTGCTGCCCGTTTCTCTAAACCATTTAACACTGTAGGGCTTGTAAACGACGGAAAAAAAGTGCTGGATGACAGTAAATATTTCAGAAGTGAAACACAAACATCCGGT
This sequence comes from uncultured Draconibacterium sp., assembly GCF_963677575.1. Classification (NCBI taxonomy): domain Bacteria; kingdom Pseudomonadati; phylum Bacteroidota; class Bacteroidia; order Marinilabiliales; family Prolixibacteraceae; genus Draconibacterium; species uncultured Draconibacterium sp. The sequence goes on along the minus strand of NZ_OY782038.1, from coordinate 32,586 downwards.
GAGGATTTGCAGTTTTTTACACGCTACAAAGTTCAAAAAGACGAAGCTGTAATCGTAAAAATCGGGCTTTCGGCTGTAAGTGCTGCCAATGCGCTTGAAAATCTGGATGCTGAAATTCCAGGATGGGATTTTGAGGAAGTAGCTCTTCAGGCTCGTAATGCGTGGAACCGGGAACTCCATAAAATTAAAATTGAGGGTGAGCAGAAATTAAAAGAAACCTTTTATACCTCCTTATACCATGCTTTTCTTTCGCCTAATATTTACGAAGATGTGAATGGTGAGTACCGGGGATTCGACCAAAACATTCACCGGTCTGACGGATTTACAAATTACACCATTTTTTCTTTGTGGGATACTTACCGGGCTGTTCACCCTTTGTTCAATTTAATTCAGGCAGAACGGAACACTGATATGGTGCAGTCGATGCTTGCCCATTTCAACCAGAGTTCGGATAATCTGTTGCCTATATGGACTTTTTATAATAACGAAAACTGGTGTATGATTGGTTATCACGCAGTTTCGGTAATTGCAGACGCTTACCTGAAAGGTATTGGCAATTTTGATGCAGAAACAGCTTATCAGGCCATAAAAACCACGGCAATGAGCCCGGCATATGAACACGTGCTGGACTATGCGGAGCGGGGTTATGTCCCTTTTGATATGGAAGACGAGTCGGTTTCGAAAACGCTGGAATATGCTTACGACGACTATTGCATCGCACATATGGCAGGGAAACTGGGTAAAACCGACGATTACAATTATTTTATGAAACGGGCCATGTCGTATAAAAATGTGTTTGACCCGGAGACAAAATTCATGCGTGGAAAAGATTCTGAAGGAAACTGGCGCGAACCGTTTAACCCGGTGAAATACGAAAAATCAGGTGATTTTACTGAAGCGTCGAGCTGGCAATATACTTGGTATGTTCCGCAAGATGTTCAAGGCCTTATAAACCTGATGGGAGGAGATAAACAATTTACCAACAAGCTCGATTCACTCTTTAATCCGAACCCGGTGGATGGCGAAACAGGCGTCCTTCATTTCGATGGTGGTATTGGACAGTACTGGCATGGAAACGAGCCCAGTCACCATATTGCCTATTTGTACAATTATGCCGGGCAGCCGTGGAAAACACAGGAACTTGTTCATTATATTATGAAAACGCAATACGGCGCAAAGCCTAATTCCTTGTGTGGAAATGATGATTGCGGACAAATGTCAGCCTGGTATATTTTTAATACATTGGGATTTTACCCGGTTTGCCCGGTAAACGAAGAGTACGTAATTGGAAGCCCCTGTGCACCTGCGGCAACTGTTCGTCTTTCAAATGGTTCTGTAATCGAAATGAAAGCAGATAATTATTCCGAAAAGAATATCTACATACAATCGATGCAGCTAAACGGAAAGGAATGGAACAAAACCTATATTCCTTTTGACGAAATAAAAAGCGGGGCAAAAATCAGCTATAAAATGGGACCTGCTCCAAACAAAAAGTGGGGAACCACTAACGACAGCAGGCCTGAATCGATTTCACTTAAATAATTAACATACAGATCTAAAAAAAATGAAAATTAAAGCAATATACATTTTAGCGTTGTCCCTTATTTTGGGGGCTTGTGTAAAAAACACTCCGCCAGAGTTTTCGGGAAGCCAATTGGCCAATCCTTTTATTGGTGTTGATGACGGCGGGAACACTTTCCCGGGAGCGTGCCTGCCTTTTAGTGTGATGAGTATCAGTCCCGATTCAAAATACGGGCAGGCCACATCGGGCTATAAAACCGGGGCGCCAATTATTGGATTCTCACATACGCACACCAGCGGAACAGGCGGGATTGGACGGTATGGTAATTTCCTGGTTTATCCACAAGCAGGAAAGCCGGAACCGGAAAATGCTTTTTCATTTGTTTCAAACGAAACCGCGTTGCCGGGCTTCTACTCCGCAAGCCTCGATAAAGAAAATGTGGACGCTGAAGTTGTTATGCTAAATCCTCATACAGGTTTACATCAATATACTTTTAAAGAAGGAACGGAAGCAAGCATTTTACTTGATGTATCTGCAACCCGGAAGACTAATGAAAGCTACAGTCCAAACAGCCGTTGCACTTTTGTTGAAACCAAAATTATTGATAGAAACAAGGTAAAAGGATGTGCCGGTTTTAAAGGCGGCTGGGGAGGAAATAATCCTTATAAAATTTATTTTGTTGCTGAATTTGATTCTGATTTTAAAGCATCCGGAATTTGGGACAACAGCGGCGTTTTTCCGGGAGAAACAGAGCAGATGAAGGAACTAAACACGGAACAGGATTCAGCTCGCTATGGTGCATTCTTTTCATTCGGTGTAACAAAAAATAAGCCGGTAAAAATGAAAATAGCCATTGCTTATACCGGTTATGAGAAAGCGATGGAATATTTTAGCGAGGCCAAAAGCTGGGATATGGAAACATCCCACCAGCAAAGCCAGACAATCTGGGACGACTATCTTAACCGTATAATAGTAAAAGGCGGAACTGCAGACCAGCGAACTTTGTTATACTCCGGGTTGTATCATTCTGCTGTTATGCCCCGCGACCTCACCGGCGATAATCCCGTATGGGAATCGGATGAACCACACTACTGGGATTATTATTGCATTTGGGATACCTACCGGACGGTTAACCCGCTTTACATGCTGATTGCTCCCGAGCGGCAATCGGCAATGATCCGCTGCCTCCTTGATATTTATCAGCACAAAGGATGGTTGCCCGATTCGTGGATTGCCGGCGATTACGGGATGGTTCAGGGAGGCTCGAATGCCGATGTAGTAATCTCCGAGGCCATTCAGAAAAAGATCCCCGGTTTTGATTACGAGTTGGCTTACGAGGCTATGAAAAAAAACTCGGATATTGATTCGGACAACCCGCGAAAATACGGGCGTTTTCTAAAGGATTACAACAGCATTGGTTATGTGCCTGCAACCGATTCGGTAAATAAACCCAACTGGCCGTGGTGCCCTGTTTCCCGGACTGAAGAATATGCGCATAACGATTTTTGTATTGCTCAGGTTGCCAAAGCCCTCGGAAAAGATGACGACTACCGGAAATACATGAATAAATCGATGAACGTTTTTAATGTTTTCAATCCCAACACAAAATTCTTTTGGGGTAAAGACCGGGAAGGAAACTGGGCGGCAAACTTCGATCCGGCTTACCGGCCCTGGTATTGGGAAGGTTTTTATTACGAAGGTTCGCCCTGGCATTACAGCACGTATGTTCCACATAACATGGAGCATTTAATCGCTTTGCATGGTGGAGAAAAGAATTTTGAAGCTTTTCTGGATACTTTGTTCAGCAGGTATTACGAAGCCAGTAACCAGCCCGATATTCACGCACCTTGGTTGTATCATTATGTTGGCAGGCCCGATAAAACATCTAATTGCCTTCGGAAACTTATGGATGAAGAATTTCAGAACTCGCGTGGCGGACTGCCCGGAAACGACGATGCCGGTACAATGTCGGTATGGTATGTATTCGCATCCACGGGTTTATACCCGGTTCCGGGGCAGGACATTTACCTGCTAAGCTCCCCTGTTTTTGAGGAAACGACAATTAAAGTCGGGAATAAAAATACTTTGGTTATTAAAGCCCAAAATTTATCTGACCAGAATAAGTATATCCAGTCGGTAACATTTCGGGGGAAAAAACTGGAGCAGTCGTGGCTGCGTCATAGCGAGCTTATGCAGGGCGGGGAACTTATTCTTGAAATGGGCAGTAAACCATCGAACTGGGGGCAAAATAGTTTGCCTCCTTCGTTTGCAGACTTATAAAATCATTTGCGAAGAATTAACCAACATACCCTGAAAGTTTGCTTAATTAAAAAACGACTTTTAGACCAATTCTGTGCCCTTTACGACCTTTTAGCAGACAAAAAACAAAGTTAGGTTTGCACCATTATTTATAAATAGATTTTAATATGAAAAAAGTTATTTTAATGGCGCTGGTTTTTGTCTCTATTCAAACATTTGGACAAGGTTTCTTTGACAAACTTCATTTTGGGTTAAAAGCTGGGACAGATTACAGTGATTTTATTGATGCCGAATTTAAAACTGAAGGCTTGATTGGCTTTCATGGTGGGGCGATTGTTGCGTTTGACATTTCAGACAGATTCGCTATCCAGGAAGATATTTTGTTTTCAACACAAGGCACAACAGTAAAAAATGATTTGTTTAAAGAAGATATAGAACTTTCTTATTTGAATGTGCCAATTGTGTTACAGTATCATTCAAAAATAGGCTTGTATTTAGAGGCGGGACCACAGTTCAATCTACTAATTGATGATTATGATGGTTTTAATGATGACTTTGCTGAGAAAATTGATGTTGGAGTTGTTGGAGGGATTGGTTATCATTTTAACAGAGGTGATGGTTTTGAGGGGTTTGGAATAGGCGCTCGTTACTATGTTGGATTGACCAAAGTGTCAGAATTCAGTTTTTCTGATTTTGACAATACAGATTATAAACAGGGGGTAGCTCAATTAAGCCTCTTTTATATCTTTTAAAGCTTTTGGACGTTGCAATGTACTCGCTAGTCCGTTTTTCGCAAGTCTTCTGTCTGCCCCCGTTTATCAACGGGGGCCAATCAACTAATTTATTCATAGTCGACTCAAGGTAAAACACCCATTTGGGCTTTGGGAAAGAGGCTGTTCTTTTATGTTTTTTCGTTCGTATGTAAAATTAAGTTAATAAAATACATCCTTGCTATTTCTAAAATAATTTACATTTTTGACTGTTAATAATCTTGAGCATAATAACACATCTTCGGCGTAATGAGGCAGGCAAAATTTTTTGGATATATGTTTATCCTAATAGGTTTAACATCTTTTATGCCTCATCGTGTCTTTTCCCAGGAAACAAGTAAGCTTACGCAAAAGAAGAAAGTATTGTCGGGCATTTTTAACACTTACGATTCTACGTTCATAAAAAAAACAGATGCGAAGTTTGTTGTAGGTATTAAAAACCATAATTGGTTAGATGTCTACAAGTTAAATCCTAATAACATTGATGTAAACTTTAAGTCGGATTTATATTACGATTTAGGACTGTTTATGGGCTATAAATTTTTACAGGTAGCCTATTACGTAAACATGAATAATTTAATGTCGGGAGAAAAAGCTAAAAGAAAAGGATTAAACCTTGATTTGGTTAGCAACATTGTTAGTCTGGAATGTTTTTATTTAAAAAATGAGGGCGAAACTACAATTACAGAGTATGGCTCCAATGACATAAATAAAGTATTGGATATTCCGTTTTATGGATTACAATCAAAAATTTTTGGTGCAGATTTCTATTACTATTTTAATAATAAACGGTACTCAAATTCTGCCGCATACGCCGATGGTCATTACTATTGGCAAAATAAAAATGCAGGGTCGTTTATTGCCGGAATTTCTTTTTCCAATAATAATATTTCCTATGACTTTTCTGAATTTAAGAATGATGAAGACTTATCGGCATTAAGTGAAATCGGCCCCATTAAAAATAATTATTACACCTATTGTGTAAGCGTTGGATACGGCTATAATTTTGTGTTTTCTAAAAATTGGCTGGCAAACCTAACTGTAATCCCATCACTTGGTACAAAAGTTAAAAAGGACGACAATTCGCATAAGAAATATTTTACAACACGTAATAAAAGCAAAATTGCAGTAATATATAGTTTGCCCAAATATTTCTTTGGCGTTAATTGTCAGTACAATATTAATTGGGATAACTCAGGCGATTATGTATCTGCCAATTCAATGGGGACATTCAATTTGTTATTGGGAGTAAGATTCTAAGCATTGATTATACAAGTCTTATTTCGGCCTTTCTCCACTAATCTTTACTTTCCCGGTAGTTTTTGGGAGATATCCCTACAGCATTTTTGAAATATTTTCCAAAGAACGATTGTGAGGGAAAGTTGAGCTCATCACTTATTTGCTGAACGGTTAAATCACTTGATTTTAAAAGTGCCTGTGCATTCTGAACAACAAATTCTTTTATCCATTCTACCGGCGATTTTCCACTGGTTTCCTTAATTACTTTTGATAAGTGCTTTGAACTTAAACACAATTCATTGGCGTAAAAGTCTAAACTTCTTTCATCCTTAAAGTGCTTTTGTACCAGGTATAAAAAATCATCAAAAAGTTTGTCATGTCTTGATTTGTTGTTATTTACGTTCGCTTGCTCTCTCAAATGAAAACCATATCCTACACCATAAAAGAAAGCAATTGTAAGATGTCTGGCAATATTCAGCTGATATGGATTATCCTTATAGGTTATAATCCTTTGCATCATTTTGTAATAGTCAATTAGCGAATCCAGCTCTTCTTTTTGAAGTGCAATATAGGGGGTCTTTTTTATCGAAAGGAATGCCGGTATTTTTTCATCGATATTCAGGCTGTTCAGAAAATTTGGAGACATTACAATAAATAGTGCTGTGAAATCATCACTAACTTCCTCTAATTGTAAAACACTATCCCGTAAAAGTACAATAAGGCCTGGTCCTTTTATTTCATTCTTCCTTAAGTTGATTGTGCCCTTAGTACTCCCTTTTAAACATATAACGACAGATGTAACATCTACCCTGAAAGGATGTTTTAGATCCGGTGTTATTACTGGTTGATCCAACAAAATAATATCGTTGCCAATACTTCCGTTATTGACATTCTTTATTGCGTTACGCCAATCGAATAGAAATGATTTTTTTTCCATACTTAAAAAGTTGTTTTTCAAAAATACACACAATAGTCCAATAAACACCACTCAAAATACGTAATTTCAATAATAATAAGTCTAATAGTCCAACAATTGAGAACAATGGCACTTTTCTCATGTCACAACTGTTGTACTTTTGTTGTATGTATTTATATAAAAATAAAAGCGATGAAAATAGAAAATCCTAAAGTTACTCTTGCCGACGAAGCAAGAAACGGCGTAGAAGAAAATGTCCGTTCCGGTTTCTTAGACTGGTTGTTTCAATTTTCAGTAACAGGCGATGATGGAAATCTTTATTCAGTTGGTGGCTCAATTCTTTCTCTTGCCGTAGAAAAGCTTGATGTAATATCAATAAACTGCGCTAAAGGAAAAGGGAGTGCAAAACAACTTCCCAACTCAATTTATAAAATTGGGAAGTATCCGGGAATGCAGTTTGAACGCTTACTAAGAAAGCCACAAGGAACATTAAAAATCCAAAAGGAAGAGCACAAAGTAATTGTTACGTGTGGCGACGAATATAAAGTGGAGTGTTACGACGATAATTCCTGGCATTTAATGATTGATTCTCTTGACGGAACATACAAAGCCGATTTATACCACAAACCTCACGGTTATCCGTTATGGTACGGACGGGAGAAACCTTCGCATTTAACACAACACTCCATTACCTACGGATATAATTGGGCAGGGGACGTAGAAGGTACACTATATATTGAGAAGAAAGAGATTCACGTGAAAGGTCTGGGTATCAGGGAACGTTATGTTGCGGTTGATTCTTCTGCCGCAGAATTAGGCGGATGGGAAGATTGGGGCTGGGTTGCTTTCAACGAAATTCATTCTTCGCTGTATGATATGCGGCTTGGGATGAAAGATTTTTCTGTTTATGATTTACAAACGCAGCGCCATTATCCTGAAGGGGAAATGACTATTGAGCACGAAGATTGGGTGTTTTTACGTGAACTTGATGGCTTTATTCCGACAAAATATAACATTAAAATGGAAGTTGAAGACGGCATTTATGAAGTAACAGCGCATGTCTGCAATGCCACTACCTGGGGAGTGACATATAAAGTGCCCGATAATCCTGTGGCTACATTAACTTTTGATAAAGTGGAAGGTCGTTTTACCTATAACGACGGAACAAGAAAGGAACTAACCGGAGGCAGAGGAACGATATCTGTTCGTCAATGGCATGCTTATCCCAATATTCTTCCCCCCGAACTTTATAGTGATGAAACAAGAAGTGGCGAAAAATTTGAGACACTATAAAATGACAATAACTTATTGAAACAGTGAATATATCGTTAAAAAGAATCATTCTATACGTATCAAGATAAAGTGCATAAAACCGAGATCCCTCCCAAGGCTTATGTTCGGGATTAGTTCTTCTAAATTATTCTGCATGCAAAATAATTTAGAAGAACTAACTAAAATTTATACTTTACAACGTCTACTATTTCTAAAGAGCATTGTATATAATGATTTATCAATCAATTGCTTCGAATATCTCTTTCTTTTCTGTTATTTCCCGGTATTGGCAAATATCTTCAATTGAAACGACTGTCATATTGTGTTTTTTTGCAAAATCAGAAATTTCAGGAAGCCGTGACATCGTTCCATCTTCATTTGTTAATTCGCACAAAATGGCAAATTCACCTAATCCGGCTATTTTCATTAAATCAACACTTCCTTCTGTATGCCCCCGTCGTTTAAAAACCCCATCTTTTTGTGCCAATAACGGAAATACGTGTCCAGGATGTGATAAGTCCTCAGGCTTAGCTTTATCAGAAATGGCCTTTTTTATTGTTGTTACTCTGTCTTTTGCTGAAACTCCTGTGGTTACGCCGTCTTTTGCTTCAATTGATATGGTAAATGCGGTTTGATTTTTACTCGTATTTTTATCTACCATTTGGGTTAATCCCAAACTTTTGCATTTCTCGGCAGATAAACAAAGGCATACAATTCCGCTACATTCCCGAATCATCAATGCCATATCCTTTTCAGTAATTTTTGCGGCAGAAAAAATTAAGTCACCTTCATTTTCCCTATTTTCATCATCCACAAGCAAAATTCCAAAACCTTGCTGTAACTTTTCAACAGCATTTTCAACTCTTTTTTTGCCGTCTTTTCCAAATGATTCCAGTAAATTATTCATCTCTACTCCTTATTTAAATTTATACTATTAAATCTACGGAGCAAAGCACATCAACATAATTATTGATACAATTGATTATCTCAACTAAATGAATAATTAGCAGATATTTTTCTTCTCTCATCCAGACTTTAACTGTCGGTTTTGGAGTTTCACCAAATCAATCCTTTATAAGGAGTCGCGGACTTTTACCGCCGGTAGGGAATTGCGCCCTGCCCCGAAGAAAATTACTTCAAAATTATACTTTATTTTTTATTACTGCCCGCTTGTTTAGATTTTTGATGTTGATTTGTATGAATGTGAATTTACGGGTACAAAACTGCAGTTTAAAGCACTTCTTTATATCTGATTCACCGCTAGAGCAGATTGATCAAATAATCAAATACATCAGAAAAATTACAGGTTTTATACCCAGGTCGCGTCAAGAGTAGTTTGAACCTGCCTCAATAATTCTTCCACAACATTACTATTTATGCCGGGGCTGTAGTAACTAGCACTCATTGTCAGTACATTATTATACGTACTGATACCTAGCATAAATGCCGGGGCAAAAAATGCAGGAGAAACCAGGTACATATCTTCAATTTTGGCTTTTCCAAAACGAATAATTTCAGCACTTAACATTCCGAGATTGGAAATCATAGGCGTACAATTTCCTGTTTTTCGAATATTTTCCCAGTCTGATTTTATAAAGTCTTTTATTGCATAATATCCTGCTTCTTCGGCTAAATCTCCCGCAATGGTTCCATGAATAAAATTATCTGTGGTAAGAACATTTTTTATTGCCGCATTGGTTTGTTTTATGAGTCCTGTAAAGTCGTTGGTTTTTGTGGGCAACTCTACATTTTGAATAGCAGACAGGTTACAGATGTTTTGCTCCTCGCCTTCCGGCAAATACTTTCGCAGATCAATCATAAACTGAAGTTCCTTTGTGCTTTCAACGGGCTTTAACACTTTTACTAAAGCATAAAAATATGCCGCCATCAATAAGGTATTCAAAGTAACACTCTGCTTTTTTGCCAATTGTTTTAGTTGTTGAAAATCATTATTCCCATAGCGCAGTTGTCGATAAGAAAATGTTTGCTTTTTTAGCATATCTTCTCTCACAGGAAATCCCCAACTAGATGGTAGTTCTGCTTTTTCAGGCTTGAAATAGCTCGATATATCTTCAATTCCACAAGCCTTGTAGAAATTCCTAGTGTCCCGAACCTGCGTATTTTTCGGAGGGCCAAATGAATCATCTTTTTCTAACCGGGTATAAATACCGGCCAATAGTTTTACGAAATATTTTGAACCGGAACCATCACACGCTGAATGGCTTATTTTAATTACAATGACGTTCGATTTTGCATCATCCAACAAGTAAACTTTTACTGGCAATTGTTTTGATGCATCAACTTCTGATCCTAAAACAGCATTAATTTCTGCCTCAATATTCTGAGTTTCTACCAGGCAACAAACATCATCTGTTTTTATTGACACTGGTTCCCAAACAGGTATTTTTTCTTTTTCAACAAAAAGACAGCCCAAAACAGGTTCTGACTGAATGGAAAGCAATACTGATCTTAAAAGGGTTTGAAAATCAATTCTATCATTGATTCTTAAAACGTATTGAATTAATGCGTTAGATGTCAGGTTTTGTGCAATATGATTAAACCAGTCCTGTGATGTTGTATTCATCTTACTTGTTATTTACCAATAACATGCAAAGAAAAGAAACATAATCCGGATTTAGTTCATATTTTTAAATTCACTTGGACTCAACCCTGTTTTCGATTTAAAAAACTTGCTGAAATGATTGGGATAATCAAAGCCTAAATCGTAGGCAATTTCGCTAATGCTTTGTTGTGTTGTTTGCAGCAGGTTTTTGGCTTTGTTCACCAAATGCAAATCGATGTGTTCCTTGGCACTCTTGCCTGTTTCAGACTTTAGTAAATCGCTTAAATAATGAGACGACATATTTAATGCCCTGCCACATTCCGCCACTGTTGGAATCCCGTTTTCCAAAGTGTCGCCTGCAAAACGCTGCTTTAAAAAGTTTTCGAATGCAACTATATAACTCTGGTTAAAGTTCTTCCGGGTAATAAATTGCCGGTCGTAAAAGCGTTGGCAATATTTCAGAATTGATTCCAAATTGATAAGGATAATCTCCTGCGTGTGCTTATCGATATTTTGCTGGTATTCCTTTTCAATGCGGATCACTAAATTGGTAATCTCTGCCTTTTCGTCTTCCGATAAATGAAGCGCCTCATTGGCTTCGTAAGAAAAGAAATGATAATTGTTTATGCTCCTGCCCAGTTCCGAGGTACGAATAAAATCGGCGTCAAACAATACCATCCAGTCGTCGCTCGATTCATCAAAATCCGAATTTCCGGAGAACACCTGGTTGGGAGCAATAAAAACCATGGTTCCTTCCTGAAAGTCGTAAGTTTGCCTGCCGTACCCGAATTCACCGGCAAGCTGGTCTTTCATCGAAATCATATACAAATCCATTGTAAAACGGACTTGACTCAAATCTCTTAACAGCCTTAAATCTTTGTGACGAAACACACTTACCTGTGGATGTTTTGGCTTAGGTAAGCCCAGTAACTCATGAGCCTGGGTAATATTTTTAACGTGGATTATATTGTTTGACACCGGTTCTTATTTAAATGGTATTTTCAACATAGTTTTTCAACTCCTGGTTCATCAAAGCATACAAGCCTTCCATTTGTTTTTCGGCTTTGGTTACTTCTTCGGTTCTTTCTATTCCATGAAAACCATCGGCATGGGTAAAAAGCGTTTTTCCGTTTTCAATGGCTTCCAGATGCAAAACATGGTGGTCTTTTGCTCCCGGCCACATTGCATCGCCCTCCCAGCAAAATACCCTGTTTTCTTCAAAGATAACCAAAGTTCTTTCAAAAGACACTTGTCCGTCAGGCGTGTTAAATACCACGTTTATCCGACCGTCTTTGCTGAAATCACCCACGAAAGAGGCTACAAATGGTGTCCATTTTTTCCAGTTTTCGATATCGGCAAGTACGCTCCAAACTTTTTCGGGCGAAGCGTCAATAATAACAGAAGTTGAAACCTGTATTTTTGTGTCATCTTTTAAACTGTACATTGTTTTTGTTTTTAGAGTGAATTTGGATCGACCGTTAACATACTGTTTTTGCTGGCTATCCATGCCTGTGACTGTGTTGCTTTAATCCAGGGAATAATGGCTTCCGGAATCACGTTTCTAAACAGGGAATTTTCTTCTTCTGCAACCTTTATCATGGCATCAATCATCATTTGCGGATCTAGCTGATGCTCCAAAGACGAAGGGTCGGCAAATGCCTGAATGATTTCTGGTTTTGACAAAGACTTTTCAGGATTCCACCATTTCAACATGGTCTCTGCTCCACGGTCATTAAATCCGGTTCCGAAAACTCCTGGGTTTACCGTGCAAATTTCAACGCCAGTTCCTGTTAATTCCTCTTTCAAACCTTCAGCAATACCTTCCAGGGCGTGTTTCGTTGAAGTGTAAATAGCAGCAAACGGCACAGTAATTAAGCCCCCCATTGATGAAGTAAAAACCACTTTTCCGCTTCCGCGTTTTACCATTTGCGGGATAAAACCCTGCGCCATTGCCAGCGACGCAAAAACATTTACTTCGTAATTTCTGCGAACATTTTCCATTGGTATTTCGGCAACAGGCCCTGTTTCCATGATGCCGGCATTGCTCATTAACACATCAATCTCGTAGTTGTTAAAAGCAAACTGGCGGTCGCTTTCTTTTGTTACGTCCAATACAATAGCTTCCAGCTTAACGTCTTCTTTTCTTGCTTCTTCCAACAGAATGGTTTTAAGCGGCTCTACATGCACCCCGGCAATTACTTTATGCCCTTTTTTAGCTAAACCAATTGCCGTTCCTTTTCCAAAACCGGATGATGCGCCGGTGATTAAAATTCGTTTACTCATTTGTAATGCTCTTTTATATTTTTAATTGTATTACAAAAGTATTTTCAAGCGAAATGAACTACGGAAACATTTGGCAGGAGCTTAGATATATTTTGCAGATTGAAGGATGTTTTTGTGAATAATAATTTGAAGTTAATGAAGCTCCTCGTAGCAAGCTGACGAGGTATCACATCGGAGAATCATTATTTTACGCACCAAGGTGCGGGGAATAAAACCCATGAGATCCCTCGTCTATCGCTCGGGATCAGTTCGGCTAAATGATTTTGAAAACAAAATCATAGTCTCACTGATTTAAAGTAACCTACATTTCGATACAATATTTATCAATTGTTGATATTGACTTTTTGGGTTATTTCATTTTTTCAAATTCGAACGAAATTTCCATATCATCTCCCGACACTACTGCTTTTAGATTCCCATTATACTTCCAGTATTTTATTAGTTTTGGGAAATCAAGCGAATCATTTTCACAGGTAAATGAGCCGGCATCAAAAGTTGTCATTTTAAACAAAACAGACTCAGCTTCATCAGGAACCTTTACGATTAAATCCCACTTACCATTCTGTTTTATCAACTTAATTTTCTCTTGTTTTACCGTGTCTCCGTCCTGTATTGTAAATCCGATGCCCGAATATTCAGACTCACTTATTTTCTTCCAATTTTCAAACGTTTCTTTTCCCTGTTCTTCACCTTTTCGTTCCCAACTTCCTAAAAGCCAGTCGAAGTTTACAACATTTTCATTAATACTTTCATCAGCACTTGGTTTGCCTTTCGTATTGCACGAGGTAAGTATAAAGAACTGGATAACTGCTACAATTAATATTGATGTTTTCATCTGTATAAATTTCAATTTTCTGATAATTTTAAAATTCAAATTTGACAGATGGAACCGCTCCATCCGTCGCTCTCACATAAAATTTATTCATTCTTGTTTTTCTAATTTTTGAATGAAAAATTTCATGTTCGTTTCATAACTTAAAAATTTATAATACCTTTTTCCAACAAATATTCTTTCCGAATGGTTTGGTCTATTTGATTAAGAACAGTTTCCATGATTTTTTCGGATTGTTTTGAATCCATCTTTCTTAATATATCTGCTTTCACCAACGAAAAGTAGACGTGTTTGTCGGGAAACTCCTTTTCTATTTTATCCAATAATTCCAAAGCCTCACCCTCTTGTTTCGCCTTATGCAATGCGTAACAAAGGTTTAATTTAACAATTGGCGAATTATCTATATTAGCCAACAATCTATACAATTTTACAACATCATTCCAATGCTCTACATCGTACAAGTTGGCAGTCATGTACTTACTGACAATCAACGCTTCAATGTAAAACTTATTCATTTGACCGGGTTTCTGTAGATAATAAAATGCCAAATTGATTAATTTTTTATCCCATTGAGTTTTGTCCTGTCTAAAAAATGAAACAAGTTTACCGTTATTAACTTTTGCAGGTATTCTGGCAATATGAAAACAGAAAAGCGCCAGTAAGTTTCGGGTTGAGTTGTATTTGTATTTTTCGAATAATAAACGGACAAGCGATAAAGCTTCTAAACACAAATCATCATTCACAATTGATTGAATTTTTTCATCGAAGGAGTCGAATCCGATATTAAAAACAGCATATAGAATTTCTTCAACAATTGAAACCTCTTTTTGAGTTGCTTTACCCGGAAACTCAACAATTGGTTGGTTCGCAAATTCAAGTTGCAAATTCTTCTTTGCCCTTTTTATGCTTTTGTATATCGCATCCTGGCTAAGCAGAGTGCTGACAGCAATTTCACGAACACTCAATCCAAAAATATTCTTTAGGATAAAAACAACCTTTGTTTGGGTTGAAATTCTGGTAGAAGACGAAAAAAGCAAAATAGTTTGAAGCCGTAAATCGCTTTCTACTGTCTCATTTTCATCGACTGTCGCAATAATTGATTCAGAAGTAACCTTAGTTGCTTTTTGTATCTGATTGATTACATCGTTGCGGGCAACAATATAAAGCCAATTCTCTTTGTTATCAGGCATTTGGTTGGGCTTCCAAATTTTTAACGATTTTAAAAATGCGTTTTGAATGGCATCCTCAATCTGGTTAACATAGCCTAGGCCAAACTGACTGGCAAGTGCGGAGAACAGCTTTCCATAAAACAACCGATAACTGGATTCAAAAATGTTATGCGGTTTATTGCCCATATTCTTCCATATCCATTACCCGACGAATCTCTGTAGTCCCGCCCCAAAGATGGCATGGACATTCTTTTGCAATTTCAACAATAGTATTCAAATTGGTGGCTTGTAACAAATAGTATCCTCCAATCACTTCCTTCGATTCTAAATATGGTCCATCTTTTACAACAGAATCCTTTCCTGCAATCAACACCCCATCTTCATGCAATCCGTCGCCAGAAATTAAATGTCCGGATTCGGCCAATTTATTCGCCCATGCGAAATGTGCGTTTCCCAGTTCCTCCATTTCCAGAGGAGATAAACTGCTCATTTTTTCAATGTCTTCGTGTAACAGTAATAAAAACTTTTTCATCGCTATTTTATTTAAATTCATTCTAAAGACATTCAATGTAGTTTATTTTGGACAATTTTTTGAAAAAAATCTTCTGGGTAACACATTTTATTCAAAATAGACCAGGGTATCATAATTTATAATCAAATCAGGATAAAGTTTCGGATTAACTGCAAGCTTACTAACCATCACAACCCTTTCCATTTTTCGTCAGCCAAAACAATCGATGTTTCCACTTGTCGTTCGGGAATTGACCAATATGTTTTTAGCAGTTTATTTTTCTCTTCCTCGTTCACTTGTCGGAAACCGTTCTTTTTATAAAAACGAATGGCCCAGGAAGCATCAGCCCAGGTGCCAATAAGTACCGGTGTTTGAGTTATGTCCCTTAAATGTTTTAACAATTTTCCGCCAATACCTTTTTGCCGGGCAATGGTTCTGATATAAGCGTGCCGTATTAGAGTAACATCTTGTTTAAACTGAATGCCCATCACTCCCAGTACTTCGTTGTTTTCTTCGTATTTCCAGAATTCAACCCCTTCGTTAATCTGAGTTTCCAGTTCTTCTTTTGGCATATAAGGTTCTTTCCAACGGTCTTCCGGAATAATGCCTTTATAAGCTGTTGAAGAGTCGTTGATTATTTCAAGTATCGTGTTGAAGTCTTTTTCAGTGCATTTTGTTATCATCGTTATCTTCGTTTTATTTTTAACATTTCATTCCCGTTCTTCTGGAATTCATAATTTACTTTTTGAATATTCACTACGAAATCAGAGCCAAAATATTCAATTATATCTGCCAACAACTCCGATTTTTTTGCATCTAGATTTAATATCGGAAAAATCCGAATCTCTTTTGAAATTCGTAACATTTCGGCTATTGAGGCAATATGAAAGTCGAGTCCTAATTGTGAATACAAAAGTAAAAAATGAGAACTCAACCCTAGGTCAAAAGCTAAATCATCAAATTCTGTTTTGTTGGGTAGCTCGTGGTTGATATAACGTTTTTCCTTCTTTCCGTTTTCAAAATCCTGAAGAAATTTAGCCATTGCTGACAAGCGGATTTGTTCCAATTCTTTTACATTTTTGATCATTCTCCAAACAAAATTCCCAGTGTTATTTTTGGTTTGTTCAATTACGATGCCTTTTATTTCATCAATTCTTTGTTTTATTTCCTGCGAAGAAAATTGGTACAAAGGATCGATGGAAATAACTTTTCCGTTCCTTTTTGTCATTTCGCTATTAAAGCTGGCAGGACCGTCACCAAAACTGATAATTTTTTCGGTTCTGTCTAAACTTGTAAGATTGAACATACTAATATATTCATCCAGATTTCGTCCCCAAGGAACCACATTTTTTAATTGGTATGCCATTTTATCAGATTATAAATAGGTGTTATTATCAATATTATCAGAAAGTTAGCTACTATTTCTCATCAAAATATTTCGTTAACTCTTCGGATAATTGGCTTTGTATTGCATCAAGATTTTTTGTATTCTCAATTAAATTAGAGATTTTAAGAATCAGATAATCAATATTTTTTTGAGTCGTGTTTTTGAAAAATATAAATATTTCGTCTCTCAATGATGCTTCCAAATCTTTTACCTCTTTCTTAATTTCATAGTATTCAACTATTTCAGACATTAATTGATGATTAATATCTTTCAATATCCCGGTGTATTTGGCAGTTTCGTATCCGATACTTTTCAGGTTTGAACCGGTATATTTAATAGATACATCATAAGAGCCCGAAGTACTGGCCAATTTCTGGATTTTCTCAAAATTGCCAAGCAACTTATTTAGATTATCGAGAGCTCGTTTGGTTTGTTGTTTATTATCGTTCAGCTCGTTTTGGATAACCGTTAATACTTGTTTTTGTGTAGTGTGCTGTTCGTGCCTTGTCCAAATATTATTAATCCAAAGAGCAATCAGAATACCTACAATCACAATACTCAGCTCTTTAATGTACTCTTTTGTGTTCATTGTATCATTGTTTATTTCAAAACCCTGCTCACCTCTTCTGCCCTGGCTTTGGTTTTCCAGCTTTTTCCATTGTCGGTAGAAACAATATTTTTCCATTTAAATGAATTTTCCCGGATGTCGTAAAAAATCCATTTCATTGAAAAGCCAAGCGGATAAACACAGGTAAGCACAATTTCATTCTTTTCTTTATGCCCTGTTAAAAGTACAGCTTCTCCGGTACAGCCGTAAAAAATATCCCAGTTTTTATTCTGTGGGTTATAAATTCTTAAAGTAGTACCGTATTCATTTTCCTGTTCTCTGGTATTCGGGTTTATTTTTGAAGTAACAAAGGTGTCCTGGACACCACATCCTTCCAAAACTCTTGCAAATGTCCATTTACCTTCGAAACAAGATTCGTATTGAGTGCCGATATTGTCGTGCCACTTAAAGTCCCATTCGCCAAGTAATGGGGCAAAAAAATCATCTTCTTCGGGAATAATTACATTTTTTGTCTCTGCTATTAATGCTTCTGCAAATCTATTCATCTCACTAATTTTTTTGATTCAATAATTTCATTCTTTGATTATACAAAGATGATTACTAACCAATTAAACAACTTATGAATTCTTGCTCTTTTTGAAATAGGAAGGCGCGTATTGATACCGGTCTTTAAATGCGGTATTGAAATTTTCGATATTCTGGAATCCTGACCGGAAGCAAACTTCCTGCATTGGCAAATCTGCATTTTCAATCAGCTGTTTGGCGTTGTTAAGCCTGGTATCGCGAAGAAAACGATAGGGAGAATTCCGGGTAATTTCTTTAAAAATCCGGCTAAAATGGAACAAACTTATATTGCAATGATTGGATATATCAGTTAAACTTATATTCTCATAGAAGTTACTGAACATATAATCTTTAGCATTTTCAACGGTTTGCAAATGCCTTCTTTTCAGTTTCGCGGATATATTATTGGGGCTTTCATTGTTGTCTATCCTGTCCAGAAACCAATGCAATATGTTCATCACAAGGCAATCAATATAGATTTTATTTGGGTGCGGTTTCCTTATTTGTTCAAGAAGAAGAAAATGCAGAAATTCGGTATTGTTATCAGTTTTAACTAGTAACGATTGAACATCCTGATTTGAAAAAAAAGATTTGTACTCAATTTTGTGGTTATCTCTAAGCAATCCGTAAAACTCATCTGAAAAATCGATAATGGTGCATTCGTCGGGAATATGATGGCAATGTTCTACGGCGTGCTCACTGTTTGGCTTGTCGATTATTGCAAAGCCGGTATAAACATCAAAGTCGTTTCTGAAAACCTTATAAATAAAGTTTCCTTTGCGTATAAAACTAATGTTGAACGATTTCGAATATTCGGCCCTTGATGTACACACTTGTTTGCACTTACATCTAAAATCGACAATTCGATAAAATTCAGATGAATAGATTGTGTTTATATCTGCGTCCATACGTTAGATGTGAGACTTTTCAATTCTATTTTTCACTTCTTAGAAGCTGTCTAAAAATAAGAAATTAACTTTCTTATGTAAGTAACAAAATTAAAAGCCATCGCATTATTCACGGATAAGTTCAGATTATTAAGGTTCACCAAAATCTTAAAAAAATGACGATATATCCAAGTAATTTAAGCGATGGCCAGTGGACAATGATATCAAAATTTTTTGATATAAAACGTAGAAGGAAATATGATTTACGAGAAATAGTAAATGGCATTATGTATCTGGTTAAAACTGGTTGCCAATGGAGGATGCTTCCTTCTGATTTTCCGCAATGGAAAGTTGTATATTACTATTTTTCAACATGGAAAAAGAATTTAATATGGGAGTCAATACATGAGATGCTGGTAATGAAAGTAAGGAAGCGTTCGGGAAAAGATGAAGAACCAAGCGTAGGGATTATCGATGCCCAATCAGTAAAAAATACGCTGGTAAGTTCAGAGGACAAAGGGTTTGATGCAGGCAAAAAGATAAAAGGGATAAAACGTCATATCATTACAGACACATTGGGGATGATATTGGCAGTTGTCATACAAAGTGCTTCCACACAAGACCGCTCAGGTGCGCACAGCGTTATAAGTGAAATGAAATCAAATTGGATTAAAGTGATAAAAATATTTGCAGACGGGGGCTACACAGGGAAACTTATTGAAAAGGTAAAAGCCGCATTTAATATCGACTTTGAAATTGTTAAACGCAATGAGCAAAACAAATTCAAAGTTTTACCCAAGAGGTGGATAGTTGAAAGAACATTTTCATGGATTGACACAAACCGTAGAAATTCCAAAAATTATGAGAGGCTAAACCAAACATCTGTTGCCATGGTGTATTTATCTGCTATAAGAATAATGTTGAACCGTTTTTAGACAGCTTCTTACTCATTGCATTTTATTTTTCGATATTTTAATACTCCCTCAATTTCACCTTCATTATCCAAATTTCCATTCTTGGCAAAATCAGCCCAAAGTTGACGGACTTCTTTGCCTTTTTTATCAATCTCTTCGACTGTTATTCCTTCAACTACTTTTCTGTTTTCCCACATGGTACTTTTTCCAAAAAGCAGGGGAATATCTATGGTATGAGCCGCCCCGAATCCATTTATTTTTGATCCCCATGAGATTTCATATTGATATACATTATTCGTAGCTGTTGCACAATTTTGAGCAAATTTATTACAGCCCTTTTTGTAAACGAGATTGGTAGTTAATCCGACAAACAGCTGCTTAATCACTTTCCCAAGAAGCGGAATTTGAGTTGGTTTTTTTACCTGGGGAATCATTGGAATATACAGTGCCGTTTCGCTTTTGGTGTGTCCCGCTAAGATGTTAGTGCCTTTTGCCCGTTCTTTCCAAACCTTGTAAACATCAACTTCTTTGGGGAATGGATAAGCTCCATATTGGACACCAAATGGCATTCCGGATTTTAAACCATAACTTTTTGCAGCTGCAAGAACCTCCAATTGTTTGCTTAATATTTCTTCTTCTGAAGCATTTTCAAACAACGATTTTGCTACCGCAATCATATCGTCTATCATCTTTGCCTTATCGAACAACAAGCCGAAAGGAGCGCTTTGAATAATTACATTCTGAAATAAACCTTTTGTTTCTTCAATCAACATCATTTGAGCCACCGCATCACCTCCTGCCGATTGCCCAAACAAGGTTACATTTTGAGGATTACCTCCAAATGATTCGATATTTTTGTTAATCCAGCGCAAAGCTTCCACTAAATCCAGATAGCCGAGGTTGGGCGGGACGTTGTTGTAATTGCCCAGAAAACCAAATAATCCCAGGCGGTAAGTCACTGCCACAACAATCACATTTTGCTCTGCAGCCATCGGTTCAGGATCAAATACAAAAGCATCTCCGACACCTGCGATGTAACTTCCGCCATGAATCCAAACCATGACCGGAAGATTTTCTTGCTCGTTATTCGGACGGGTTACAGAAAGGTTCAGGCAATCCTCCGACTGCTTTAGATCCTTCAAGATATTCTCACCAACAAAATTACTAAAAGCTTTATCCTCATTCTGAAGGCAGGCAGGAGCCGATTGTGTTGCATTAACCGGCTCAACATATTTTTCTATTCCTTCCGGTTTCTCAAAACGCCGGGCTGTAGCATATGGAATTCCTGTAGCCCGAATGACCATTGAATTTTCTCTTGCTATTATTTGTCCTGCCGGTGTTTGGAATGTTTTATCTTTTGTCATTACTACTTCTTTTCGGATATTAAATTAGCGATTTGATTTAATGCTGCTTTTGCTTCTTTGAGCATTGTAACCAATACCCATACGTGAAACATTGTAGGGTATTCAAAATAATTAAACGGCAATTGTTTTTCTTCCATTAGCTTTTTTAGCTTTCGATTATCGGCAAGTAAAATATCGCAGCCACCAACAAAAACCGAAATTTGTGGCAATCCTTCCATTGATCCGTAAATCGGACTAATCAAGGGATTTTTCACATCTAAATCGCCTGCCCAATATTTTCCTGCCATTTGAGTACCTTCAACGCTTAACCAGGGATCTTTTTTCTCATTCGCTTTTATTTCGGGATTCACCATTGTGGCATCAAGAAAAGGTGAAAGTAAAATAATTTGCTGAGGAAGTGGCATATTATCACGTTTGAACTTTTGTGCCAAAGCAATTGAAAATCCACCTCCGGCACTGTCTCCCATCAAAATGATTTTATCAGCCAAAGTCTTTTCAAGAAGATTTTGATAGGCTTCTTCAACCATTAAAAAGCTTGTTTTTGCAGTATTTTCAGGAGCCAACGGATAATCCGGGACAACAACCGTTACGCCTGTATGATGAATGAGTTTGGTTATAAACTGCCAGTGTTGTTTCGAAATATTATGTACATATCCCCCTCCGTGCAGGTAAAACACATATAATCCGGAAGCATTGCTTTTGGGTGATATTTCCCAAACTTTTCGCGAATGAACCTCCACTATTTTTACAATAAACTTGTCCATAAAACTTTTGGGAAATGAAGCTGGTTCGGTTTTAAAATCGTTATGTTTTATCCTATTGGTAAAATTTCTTTTAAAACCAACCAGCCGCATAAACCCTTTTACTGCGGCACCCTTTAGGCTAATCACCGGTTTATGGATATATACAGTTACCATCCTACTAACTTGCCATTTCTGCTAATAATGTCATGATTTTTTTCCCGGAAGATGGTCGTGGGGCATTCGCATTTACAATGTTCCCTTGCTTGTCAATAATCAAATAAGTCGGGAAACCTTCAAATTTCAACTTACCCCTTAGTAATTGAGATTGCTCCTCATTAAAGAAATAATTAGTGCCATCAATTTTACTATTTTCCAATGCGGCTTTCCAATTGTCTTTTTTAGATGAAAGACATAAGTTAACAAATGCAATATCCTTATTTTCCAGCTTCTTATGCAAATCAATAGTATACTGAAATTCTGTTAGGCATGGAGCACACCAGGTTGCCCAAATGTCGACGTATACAACCTTTCCATTATATTTTTCCTTTATTTCTTTCCAGAAATCGCCATTTATTACTCTTTCTTCGTTTGAATCAGGATCTAAAAATGCAATATTTACATTCTTTTCGTTTTCATATTCAATCCGCTCGTCATTTAAGATTTCTTTTAATGAAGCGTCATCAATATACGCATCGACATTCTCAAATAATTTAGAAAAATCACTAAATGATTCTCCAAAGAGAGAACTAAACATTTTATAGCACATAATATCCCTGTATAAACCAGGAGCTTCGCTGTTAACAATTGTATTTAAGCAAGTTTGAAAAGCGTTGAGGTTATCTCCCCTGCTCAATAAATTTATACAGGTTGTATCGTTCCAAATGCCAAGGTTTAAAGCATAGTGGCGTAAATGCAGCGAATATAAATCGGAATAAATTGCCGCATTATTATCAACTGGAAACATTGTTTTATCGAACAAGTTCCCTTTGCTGGCCGGATTTGCAAAATGATAGTTCAACAAATAATTGGCTACATTATAAACGATATCATTTTGCGCCCAGTTTTTAAACTCTGAAGTAACTTCATTTTCATTACAAAAATACTGAAACAGTGAATCTTGCCGGTTTATCTCCGTTTGTAAAATGGCTTTATATTCTTCTATTGATGTATCGGTGTTTGGGTTAAAATCCCGACTGCCAATAAAACGCATGTACTTTTGCATGAGCAATGAATTCCCGGCATCCGGTTCAGAACCGCTTATTTCATATTCGGGATAATCACCATCCGCAAAAGCTTTTTCATCGATATTGATGGACAAGCTGTCTCCCGGCCTGACAAATAAAGCAATAGTTTTATCGTTTATAAAACCACTAATATTCTGGGGGTTATAAAGCGAAATTTTTGTGCTAAAATATCCATTTGAGTCAATAACTGCGGTATTCTCAACGGACTCAATTATTCCCTGGGCTGCAAAGCGAATCGTCTTTGATTCTTCTGACGGATTTAGCACCCTTCCCTGAATAACGGCAACTCCTTTCTCAAAGGTTGGGGCCGGTGTCTTTTCTCGTGTGGTACAAGCAGCAACTATAGCCACAGTTAGCACCACCAGTAATTTTAATTGTTTTCTCATTTTCTGACTTTATTGTTTACAGAGCGTTAATATCGAATTTTTAATACTCGCTGAACCTGGACGTGCAGCCGAGGGGAATATAACATTTCCCTGCTTATCGATTAAAATATAATGAGGCACTCCATAAATATTAAAATGTTTGGCAAATGCGGTATTTAATCCACCTTTTAAAAGGTAGTTTTGCCCTTTACCTCCCCAGTCATTCATTGCGCCCTTCCAGGCTTCAGTATTTTTATCGATTGAAAGATAAATGAACACCACATCTTTATCAGATAGCGCATGCTTTAATTTTTCAGAATAAGGCATTTCTATTTTACATGGCCCACAAAAACTTGCCCATACATCAATATAAACAACCTTGTTTTTACACGCTTTCAAGAGTTTGCCTATTGTCATGCTCCGACCGTCAAGCATCTCTATTTCACAGTCAAGAACATCCGCAGGTAATTTTTTTTCCCGCCCGTCCAGTGATTTTGCATAGAGCGAAGTAACCGACGCTGTATAATCCGGGTAGTTGCTTTTGTTAATAAAATTAGAGGCCACCGAATCTTTAAAATCTCCGGGAGCATCGCTCATGAATAAATCGGTGATCATTTTTGCCATGCAAAAGTCATGCGATTTGTTCTTCAGTTCGTTATCTATAACAACAAAAGCTCTGTTATGAAATGAAACCGGCTCATCATATGTTCCACTCTTTATTTTACTAACGTAAGTTGTCATCGCATTGCCGTAATTCCTCGAAATAAGGTATTTGTCATTATTAAAAAGGTCGCCCGACAGTTCATCGTAGAATCCTTCAAGCAAAGTGTCTGTAACATTCTTAAAATATCCTCTTAAACTTTCATAAGCGGCCAATGCGTAGTAGTATGAATACTTTATCTCTGTTTCGCAATACAGTTTAAACTCATTTGTAACCTGATGTTTAGAAACAAATTCTTCAAGAAAATTAAGGTCTGACTGAACTTTTGATGACCGGTACGACTTAAACTCGTTTGGTGCCATGTTAAAAATATCGCTAAAATCGGGCTTTGTAAACATGGCATGCGGCAAATTAAATTTCCGGTAATAATCAAGAAAATAATTGTAATGACTTGCCCTGTTTCCGCTGAATTGCATGGATTCAATAACATTGTTATAATCAAAAGAACAGGTAATTGAATCGCCTTCTGTTAGTAGCAATTCAATATTGTTTTTTCCGGTTTTAAGGATTATCGGTTTCTCCCCTTCAACATCTATCTCGAATTTAAAATCACCATTCTTATCTACCGCAGATTCCTGCTCCAAATCATTGGAAATAAAACCAGTAGAAACAAGCAGGCTTACCTTATCTCCTGTAAAATTCAATATTTCTCCGCTTATGATAGCCGTCGGTTTTCCGAAAACATTTAAGCTAATAAGTAGTATTAACCCAAATAAAATTTCTGTTTTCATTTGTTGATTGTTTATTGATAATCCGCAATTTCGAAGAAACAAATATTTTCACCTTTCTCATTATATTCTGTATTCTCGCCTACAACCCTTATTTTTAAAGGTTTTACAGGTTTTTGAGTGATGTTGTAATCGATATTAATTAGGTAACCTATCATTGCTGCTTTTTTTTCTGTTGCTACTAATTCTTCTACTTTTTGTATCGATTTTACTATTACTGGCTTATCATCGACAAAAACCTGTGCCTTAAAATATTCAGGATACACATTAACATCTACCAATTCATCTATTTTCGACTTATTGGTATAAACTCCGGTATCGTACTTTAGTAATTTTGCTAAACTCATTGGACGAACATATAACCACATCCCGGTACCACCTCCCATTATCATGTAAGCATTTAAACCGTATAATTCAAGCCGCCCATAATGCGGATTTATCGTTAAATCACGATCTGCAATAACATTCCATGCCCAAAATTCAAGCCGCATATCTTCAGGCGGAACAGCATTTTTTCGTGGATATTCTTCGGGACGAATAACATACATTGCCATATATGTTCCCTTTTTCACCCCGGTTAATTTATAATCTCCATTACTATCGGAATAGGTTGAATAAGCTGCTGTAAAATTTGGATGCATCAATTCAATAATGGCACTGTCTATCGGATTGCCGTTAAAATCGGTTACTTTTCCCGAAATTTCAATTGTTTCATAATCTGCATTCTGTGCCTGGCCTTTTATTCCTAAAGCAACCACCAATGTTAATAGAACGATTAATTTTCTCATAACTATTCCAATTCTTTCAAAACGTTCTTGCCATTTGTATTATCAGGATTTAACCCGACCGACTTTTTATAATTCTCTTTAGCTTTCTTTTTGTTGCCAGCCACCAGATATGCTTCGCCTAAACTGTCATAAACATTCCACGAATCGGGATATTCCGCAACATTCATCTCGAACAGTTTTATAGCCGTTTCGTAATCGTTCTTTTTTAAATACGAGAAATATCCAAAAGAATTCATTCCGTTTTCGGTGAATAGTTTTTCGCCTTTATTTTTAGTTTTGAACGTTTTGTAATATTCAATTGCCTTTTCTATTCCGTCCTTTTCTATTAACTCAAAAAAAGCTGCTTCCTGTTGAAATAACCGTTGTTGTGCTCCTAAAATCTTATCAACCTGCTTTTTCCATTCTCCAATTTCATTAGCTGTAGCAGGTTGCAAATGTTTAACAAAGTTTTTAAGCGTTGAGAAAAACAAATCCGGTTCGTCGTAATAAATATTGTGCCCCGACTTCTCAAAAAGTACGAATTCGGCATTAGGATGGTTTTTCCTGATAATTTCCTTTTTTTCTGCATTCCAGGTTAAGTCGTATTCTCCTTCGCAAAGCAATGTTGGAATCGGACAATTATCGAAAAGATGTTCAAAACTGTAGCGGGCAACTGTTGCCGATACCGAACTGTTAAAACCGTTGTCGTTTACCCATTCGTAATATGCCTGGCGAATAAACTCATCGTTGGTTGGTTTGTAATAATTCTGCCTTTTCCAATCGCCGTTAATGCCCTTATTGTACAAAAGCTGTTGTAAATTAATCTGATGATCGTGGTATAATTTATAGATTTCCCTGATTTTTTGTTTTTCCTCACTGCTGATATAATCGTTTTGCCTCGATCCGCTTAAAGCATTATCCTTAACCATTGGCTTTGCTCCAATCAGTACCATCCCAAGTGTGTTTTCAGGATGAGTAGCCGTGTAAAATTGGGCAACTGCCCCACCATAAGAATAGCCACAAACAATCCATTTCTCAATACCTAGTTTTTGCCTTAGCTTGTCTAAGTCGTCAACAGCTTGTTCAAACGAATAGCCATCTTTTCCGGGATTAAAATCAGACTGTCCACAACCGCGCTGGTCGTAATAAATTACCCGGCAATATTTTGCTGCCTCCGAAAACCAGGGATGAAAATAATGGTGTGTTCCGCCGGGACCGCCATTGATTACTACCATCGGGATACCTTTGCCTTCAGTTTCACAATACAGCTTACAATCGCCAATGTCTACCAATTGTTTTTCCATTCCCAACACATCGCAAAGCATTGGAAGACTGTCGATTTCATGATAAATACTGTCTTCAATATGCGAAATATTATCGAGAACAGTTTCCTGGTTGGTTCTTGTGATTTCTGTTTTACAAGAACTTAGAACCAATAGTACTATCAGTGTTTTCAGATATATTTTTATCATAGTTTTTTTTATCTTATTCAGAAATACCTCTTTTCTTTAAAATTGTAACATCAGTTTTTAAATATTCAATAGATTCAGCAATATGCTTTGTTGTATCATTTTCCTTCAATTTTATAAAAATATTGCATAACCCTTTCTTCTGTTTTCTTTTGAAGATTGATTTTTTCTGTAAAAAGTGTTGCCCTGAGATTTTGATATAGCTTTATCGTATTTCTCAGGGAATTCAGCAACGATTGGGTATTGTATTCTGGAATGGTTGATAATAAATCTTTTAAATCCTTTTCATCCAGATCGGTTTCAACTTTTCTTACGCCACGCGGCAAATTGTGGTTTTTAATGTGTAACAAAGGGCTTAAAACCGTCATTCGTAAATAGCTGAAGAAATCAAATGCTTCGAGATTCTCTCCACGCCCGATTTTTAACAGCACATAATGCAACCAAATCCAAAACCGGTCTTCTATCCATTGATAATCCGGATAAGGAAATTTAGCATCTGAATTCTCCAATGCTCTTTTTAATTCCCCGGTTTTGTCTAATAAAATTACCGGAGTTTCAATACGCTTTTTAAACTCATCAATCGTTACAAACTTATAATCAACATGTAATAACGGATCATCATACAGGCAAATTAAAAGCCGCGGTTCACCAACGTGTTCTCCGGTAAAGCCCGACAACAGGTTCCCGGCCCGTTTGGCAAATTGCAGCATCCTTGTTTTGTCGTCCGTAATTTTCTCACGGGTAACAATAATAAGATCGAGGTCTGAAAATTCGTCTATTTCGTTGCTTATCCACGAACCTCCAACGGCAATACCAACTATGCTTTTATCTTCTGCAAATGTGGCTTTAATATGGTTTGCAAATTCGGTTTGTTTCATCGAATAATAGTAAACCTAACAATAATATTATAAAGGTCTTATAAAGCTGGCGAAGCCTAAGGCTGAAGTTATTTTAAGATCAGTTGACTTATATTCTTTGGAAAAATCTTTTACAAGGTATCTTTCGGTTATCTGGTATTTTTCTTCCTCTTCACCGTCATTTATAATAAGATAATGCAAATTGTCTTCCAGTGCTTCAAACCGATATGTTGATTTAATGGCTGTTCCGTCGCTATAAGTCCGAATAAGTTCTCCGGTAGATAAATCTTCAGCATTCTGGTGAAAAGTTAATTTATTACCCAGAGAATTCATTTTTCCCTCAATTTCATTTTCAATCCGTTCGATAATCTCCTGATTTGTTCCGCTTTCTCCTTCCATTTCCACATTCGTTGAAACTTCAGTAATAAGCCAAATAGTTGTCTTTGTTTCATTTTCGTCAGGAATATCTTCATTATTGTCTTTTTGGCACGAAACAAGTACTAAAGCCAAAACAACCAGCAAGTTGAATAAATATATTTTTTTCATGTTTTCTACTTTTCTCATTACTCTATACAATTGTTTTCAAAGCTCCCTCTCCTCTTTTTTCAGAACATTGCATTCTGAACAAAAGCTAAACTTTTCCAAAAGTAATTATAAAAACAGTCCACATAGACTTTTTTATTAACTTTATTACAAAATATCAAATTAAATGCTCTATAATTGTGGGCATATTTAATTCTTAAAATGGGAGATAAAGCCGATAATACAAGACGAACGATAATTGATGCTGCCTTTAAATTATTTGCAGCAAATTCATACAACAATGTTTCATTAAAAAGAATTGAGAATGAAACCGGGTTAAGCAGAGGGGCATTATTATATCATTTCCCGACTAAGGAGAAAATGTTTGTTGAAGTTATCGATAAAATTTTAATAAACTCTCTTTCTGTCACTTCTATTTACGAAAAGGAAATCCACTCTTTTCCTGATTTTATTGATACTTATTTAGTTCAACTGTCGCAATTACAAAAACAATTTCAGGCATTGGAAATACCCAACATGGCTTTCGGACTGGTAAATCTGCATATGGAAGCATTCCATTATTACAAAGACTTTAAGCAAATAGCTTTAGAGTGGAATAAAACGGAAAATAAAATATGGCTAAAGCAAATTATTAAAGCTATTGAAAGAAAGGAAATAAGATCCGATTTAGAAAAAGAGAAAGTTGCCCGGTCTTTTAAGAACCTGTTTTATGGTACTGCCTACGAAAGTATTAATAGTTCTACAGATGATTTTTGGGAAATGTTGAAGTGGCAGTATTATTACTTATTCAATTCGTTGAAATAAATAAAAAACAAAGGGACTGAATTTGAATTCTATAAAGCCAAAACTTGACTGCGTTGTAAGCCATACTCAACTCATATATCAATAAAAATGATGAGTATAAAAAAAGAGTAACAGACTTTCAATTTCATGAATACAATTATTGATAGCACATATCAATTATAAAAGAATAACAGCGATGAAGAAACCTAGCATCACAATCTTAATTTTATTATTTTCTATGACAATTGTCTTAGCACAAGAAATGTCACTGAAGGAACAAGCATTGAAAGAGTTTAAAAATGAGCATTATAACGAAGCGATTGGTTTGTTGGAAAAAGCATTAGTTAAATCACCGGATGATGCTGAAATCTATTATTATCTCGGATGGTTTAATCATTACAAAGCATATGACAGTCGCCCCTTGAAAGGTTACGATAATTCTTACTCAGACCAAATATTCGAGTATCTGGACAAGGCACTCGAACTTAATCCTAATTATGGCGATGCAAAATATTTTTATGGTGCTCAATGCAGTGGAAATGCTTTTCTAGCCATGCAAAACTATGATGCAGATAAAATTAAATATTTCTATCAACGTGCTTTTAAAAAAGGAGCTTACCCTGAATGGCTGAAAGAATTTGGAAAAAACTTTTTAATGAGTTGTGATACAAACGCCATTCTATTTACCGGCGGAAATGCTGATTTTGACATATGTTCTTACCTACAACTGTGTGAAAACTTCCGAACTGATATCACATTAATTTCATTGGGATATCTCGACCGTCCGTGGTATGTGAAGTTTCTAAAGAATGGATTGAATAATGTGATTGAAAAAGTTGAAATCAACCTTACTGAACAACAAGTTATGGATATACATCCATTTAAATGGGATACGACAACTGTTTCTATCCAGGTTTCTGCAATAGATAAAAAGCAATACAGTTTGTCCGATAATTACCAATTACAATGGGAAGTATTACCTGATTTGTTTTCGGAGCGTATGCACTCGAAAATAAAGGGCGAGAAAGCCAAAGCACGCACATATATTAGCCCGCAAAGAGCTATTCTTTTACAAATAGTTGAGGATAATTTACACAAACGACCTATCTGTTTTTCCAATTTTGCATCGCCAGTATTTTATGGTGGATTAGATAATTATTTTCAACATTACGGACTAGTATCTAAATTATTACCTATTAATACAGATGATAGCAATTATGCAGTTGATGAGTCTAAACTTGAAGCTCTAATTATACCTGAAAATTTAGGAAATTATAAAACCATTAAAGGAAATAATATACCACGTATTTCAGGAATCGTTATGTATGGCTATTCTAATGCATTTTTATATTTAGCAAATGTATATAAAGAATCAGGTGAAAAGAACAAATTAAAATCATTGATAAAGATATATGAGGACAAAATGAACGTTAATTTCAATTCTGAATATGAAACAAAGGTTGTAAAAGAATTAAAAAAATAACTACTGGAAGCAACCCTCTGGGATATAAATCATGGACAGTTCACCTCGTCCAAACGCCTCTGTCTGTCGTTTTCGCCCCCTTATAGGGTGAAACGACTCCGCAACTTCATTTAGCATACGTTAGCTATTAAAAAATCGATATCAATGAATTTTAAACTCAAATGTATTATTGCAGGGCTATTCTCATTAATTTCTGTCAATATGATCTTTGGACAAGAAATTCATGTTTCCGAAAATCTTGTTTTATATAAATTGTCAGAGCATTGTTATGAGCATACTCAAAATGGAAACAACGGATTAGTTTTTATTAATAATGGGAAAGCTGTTATTGTTTCAACACCCGATTCTGATCTTGAAACTCAAAACTTAATCGATTGGGTGCGAAATGAGCAACAGGCTAAAATTGTTGCCTATGTCATTGACAGATGGCATCCAGATGCCATACAAGGCTTAGATGTCGTTCAAAAAAATGGCATCAAAAGCTATGCTTACGAATTGACTCGGCAAATAGCTAAAGACAAAGGATTACCTATTCCTAAAATTGGATTTAATCCTAAAAAAGAAATAAAAATCGGAGATGAAAAGATCGTTTGTCATTTTCTTGGAGAGGCACACACCCCTGATGGAATCGTCGTCTGGATACCAAGTGAAAAGATTCTATTCGGAGGAAATGAAATTAGAAATTATAACGGATGGGTTGGAAATATTGGCGATGCAAATCTTGATAAATGGTCAGAAACCGCAAAATACATTAAACAAGAATACGGTTCAGCAAAAATTGTAGTTCCGGGACATGGAAAATACGGGGGACCAGAATTAATCGATTACACGATTGATTTGTTTAACTTTCCCGGAAGTGAATCCATTACAGATAATTCTGAAACGATTATTCCGAACCTTAAAACAGAAAATGAATTTAATTTTGAATCTGAATCAATTCAAAACGGAAAACGTATTTTGAAAAATGCGACTGTATACATTCAGGATAAATCAAAACTGATAGCAATTTATTCTCCTCTGATTACTATTTCTCAAGCCGATGCAAAAATTAATTCAGAAACTGGCCGCGTAAAAATTTATGACAAGAGATCAGACAGCGCCAAATTAAGAACTGATGTGAATTATAGAAAACTAATCATCTATAAACAAGACGAATACAATGTTGGATTTGTTGTAATATTAAAAGAAATAGAACATAACAACCATTAATAATTTGCGATTTTCAGCTAGATAAAATTTCTGATATAGAGCGCTTCCAAAACATTTAAATGAAAATCATCTTTTTTTTTTGCAACCTTTTTCAGTATTTATACCAACTTTATAAAAAGAGTAAAATATATTTAATTAGTTTTAGCGTCAGTTAAAAATTAAAACACTCATAAATGAAATTTTATTTAGTTACCCTACTTACACTCTTCTCGTTTTTCAGTAATGCACAACACAAAACTGAGTATCTAACTAAAAAACAAATTAAAAGTGACCTTAAATATCTTGATAAGATTCTTCAAAAACAATCATCGTATCAGGGATTAAACGGATTTAATTATCAAACAGAGTTTAACGAATATATAAATCAAATAGACGGAACGAAAACCACTAAGTCCGACTTTGGATTGTTTTTATCCAGGGTTATTGGAAAAATTGGCGACCGACATTCATACATAAGAGGCTATGATCTATCGGAAACACTTTATTTTCCTTTCACTTTTGCTCCATTTAACGATAAAGTTGTGGTTATCAACTACAATAAAACTACGAAAGGTTATGAGTTTCGGGATGCTGAATTTCCCTATCTAAAATCAATTAATAATATAACTGTTGACAAAATTCTACCCCAAATTCTCCCGGAAGAAATCTTTGCGC